>CBDBCL010000018.1:0-147132 GCA_965202755.1 Rhodospirillales bacterium
AGCCAGCACAAATGCCCTGTTCCTGGCTGCAACGGCAATGGTCGTCGCCGTCGCAATCTCGAACTACTTGGTCCAGCTTCCAATAAACGACTGGCTGACTTGGGGTGCGTTTAGTTACCCCATCACCTTCCTGGTCACGGACCTTGTCAATCGACGCTTCGGACCCGGCACAGCGCGCCGAATCGTCGGTGTCGGCTTCTTGGCAGCGGCGATGATCTCGTTAGAGTTGGCGCCCTGGCAAATCGCCGTTGCCTCGGCCAGTGCCTATCTCGTCGGACAGCTTCTCGACGTGCAAATTTTCGACCGCCTGCGTCAAAGCAATTGGTGGCTCCCGTCCTTGGTCTCCAGCACTTTAGGTTCGATCTTCGACACTCTGGTCTTTTTCTCGATCGCCTTCGCCGGCACGGAACTCAACTGGCTCGTTCTGGGCGCCGGCGATCTCTCGGTCAAGCTGGCCTGTGCCTTGCTGTTCCTGGCCCCCTTCCGTGCGCTCATGAGCCGGCGCGATGCGCAGGCAGCAGCAGGCTAGGCGATCATCCAATCCCCTGTGACGGCAGCGAGCTACGACCACCAACCCTCTCTGCCGATGATCAGCTGTCTGGTCGAAAGGCGAGCGCGACCCATTCAAAGTCTCGGCCTATCTATCTAGGCCGCGTTGAAAGAAGGGATTCACGGCTCGGCTTTGACGTGATTCAAGATAGCTTTTTCAGCGGAGGCAGTCTTGGCGCGAAACCTGATGTCGGATGCGGAGTGGGCTTTCTTCGAGCCGTTCATCGTGGCGACCCGCCAGCCCAACGGGCGCAAGCCGGTGGACCATCGCCGCGTGCTGGACGGCGTGTTCCGTATCGCCGGAACCGGTGCGCCGTGGCGCGATCTGCCCGAGGCGTTCGGCAAGTGGGGCTCGGTATACCGCCAGTTCAGGCGCTGGACGCTGGCGGGGCTATGGCAGACGATCCTTGAGGTTCTCAACGACAGCGATGCCGTGCCTGACAGCGTGCAGACGATCGATTGACCCTCGTTAGGGCGCACCCCTGCGCCGCAGACGCAAAAGAGGGACTTCGGCGCAGGATCCTGGCCGCTCAAAAGGTGGCTTCACGACCAGGATCCACCTCCTCGTCAACGGGCGCGGTCTGCCCACGAAGGCCTACGTGACGCCCGGCCAGACCTCCGACTGGCGCGGCTACGACGCCGTGATGGACGACGACCTGCCTCAGCCGAAGGTCCCGATCACGGACGAGGGCTACGATTCCGACGCCATCCGCGCCGACGTTGCGGCGCAAGGCGGCGATCCCCGCTCAAAAAACCCGAAACGCTCCCGAGCCAATCGACGGTTTCATCTCTGCGCTGCGTAATCTGGTAGAGCGCTACATCGACACGCTCAAAAACACCCGCGGCGCCACACGATACGACAAGACCGCCACAAGCTACCTCAGCTTCATCGACATCCTCGCAGCGTGCTTATGGCTCCGCCATTTGTCAACAGGGAATGTCCTGTTTGATGTTGAAACTCGTCTGAGTGCCGCTGCTTGGTGTGAGGTTATTCGGCGTCCTCGATCCGGTCAAGCAGGTGCTTTTGGCGTTGCTCGATGAGAGCCTGCTTGAGAATGAGCAGTTGCTTGTAAGCCTTGATGCGCGGGAAGCCCTTCTTGGCTTCGAACATGCCCGCCGCGGTCCAGCGTAGGGCCATCTTGGCATCTCGCCAGGGCTTCACGTTTCGGCAGACCTGCCGGATGACGCTGTTCATGGGCTCGATGATATTGGTGCTGGCGAGCGACCGGCGCAATTCAAGCGGTAAGCCGCGCCTGACCACTGTCAGGATTTCGTCGAGACCTTCGAGGATCGATCCGGACACATTCGCTGCGTCCCGCTCGAAGCGCCGCGCCAGATTACGCATCGGGCGTTCGGCCTTGTCGGCATCGTCCAGCTCCCAGGCCTGCTTCAAGGCGCGTCGCACGGCGGCAGGGTGCCTGGGTGCAAGCCGGTCGGTGATGTTGCGTGCCTTGTGGATTTGGCAGCGCTGGATGGGGATATCCGCGCCGAAGGTCCGCCGCAGTTTACCGAGAGCCTTGGCACCATCCACGATGAAGAGGTGGCGGCCAAACTCAGAGCCATGCGCCTGACCAAGGGCGCCGACTGGCTAGAGGAGACGGTCGAGGAGACCTAGGTCTACTATGCCTTCCCCAATGAGCATTGGCGCCGGATCAGGACCAACAATCCTCTGGAGAGGATCATGCGGGAGATCGGGCGGCGAACCCGCGTCGTCGGAGCCTTCCCCGACGGCCAATCGGCCCTCAACCCGGCCGCGGCCAGGTTGAGACACATCGCTGGCACCAAATGGTCCAGCAAGCGCTACATGAACATGGACTTGCTCAAGCAGCGGGACAGGGTTGCCTGATGGAACAGCCCGCCAAACCCAATGTGCGAAAGATCCTGGACACTACCCGGCGCGGCAAAACTTGCGCGTGGCCACATTCATCACCATCAGGTTCATGGCCCACCGGTCGAGAAACCCTGTGGCCGAAATCTCTTCCCAACTCGGCAAGGGCATTTCCTTGCCCGTGCCCTGGCTACGCACCCGAGGGCGATCCACGGCGATCTTGCCGCCGTGAATGCCAACCTGCGCTTCCGAATGGCCCCAACGTTAGCCGGGCTTCTCAGGTGAATGCTCGTAGCGCTCACCGGCAAGCCATGTCACGTCCTCGTTCAGCAGTCGGGTCAGGCTTTCCATGCCTGCCATCGGACAGCATTGCTCGAAGCTCTCCCTCACAGCTTCAAACGCTTCATCGACAAGCGAAGGCGCAGTCGGCGCTGTGGCCAGAGCAAGGGGGGATGTGGTCGTCGTCTTCATGGTGTTGCTTCCTTCTTTGGTTCAAGCACACCGAGCCCAAGGCTCGGCGGAAGCAACGCCACACTAATTCAAAGGTTCAACATCAAACGGGACATTCCCCGCGAAAAATGGATGCGGGCCACCCTTTCGGGCGCCGGAGGTCGAAGCGATGCGCGCCGTCATCTCGATCTCCACGGGCAAGGCCTAGGGTGTATCACGGGTGTGCCGGGTCTGGGGTCTGAGCCGGGCCAGCGTGTACCGGGACTTGCAACCGGCCAAGGCTGAGGCCTCGCCACGCCGCCGCCCGGGTCCGCAGTGCCCCCTGTCGGATGCGAGTGTCGGATGCGCGCCTGGTCGAAGAGATCGGGCAGGTCATCACGGACAGCAGGTTCCATGGCAAGGGTTATCGCAAGGTCTGGGCGCGCCTGCGCTACAAGGGCATCCGCACCTCACAGGCGCGGGTTCTGCGGCGCATGCGCGAGAGCGGGCTGTGTGCGAAGCCCTGCCGAGGCCATCCCGAGATTGCACGCTCAATCGTTCACCCGCTCCTTCACATAGCTTCCCGGCGCATCCTCGATCGGCGGCAGTTTGCCAGCCGCCGGATCGCGGGCCTCGACCTTGGCGCCGCCCTTGCGGGCCAGCCAGCAGTGCCAGTCGCTCCACCAGGAGCCCTCGTGGCGCTCAGCGCCCTCCAGCCATTCCTCGTGGCTGTCGGGTGTCTTGCGGTTGGTCCAGTAGCAGTATTTGTTGGCGACCGGTGGGTTGATCACGCCGGCGATGTGGCCCGATCCACCCAGCACGAACTTGACCGGGCCGATGAAAGCCTTCACCGCCGGATAGCTGGAGGCCCAGGGCGCGATGTGATCCTCCTTGGTGCAGAGGAAATAGCTGGGTGTCCTGATCTTGCCGATGTCGATGGGCACGCCGTCCAGCACCAGATGGCCGGGCTTCATCAGGCCGTTCTCGTAATAGAGCTTGCGCAGGTAGGTCGCCAGCATGGTGGCCGGCAGCCGGGTCGAATCGCTGTTCCAGTAGAGCAGGTCGAAGGGCATGGGCTCGCGGCCAAGCAGGTAGTTATTCACCACGAAGGACCAGATCAGGTCATTCTCGCGCATCATGTTGAACATCTGTGCCATGTGATGGCCTTCCAGATAGCCGGTTTCGGCGACGTGCTTCTCCAGCGAGGCCAGCTGCTTCTCGTCGATGAAGACCGAGACCTCGCCGACGTCTTTCAGGTCGACCATGGTGGCCAGGAAGGTGGCCGAGTTCACCTGCGTGTCGTCCTTGGCAGCCAGATAGGCCAAGGTCGCCACGGTCAGAATGCCGCCGATGCAAAAGCCCAGGATGTTGATCTCGCGCTCGCCCAGGGTAGCCTCGATGGCGTCGAGTGCGGCCAGCGGCCCTTCACGCATATAGTCTTCGAAGTCCTTGTGCGCCAATTCCTTGCGCGGGTTGACCCAGGAGACCACGAAGACCGTGTGGCCTTGGTCGATGGCGCCCTTGATCAGGCTGTTCTTCGGCTGCAGGTCCAGCACATAATACTTGTTGATCCAAGGCGGTACGAAGAGCAGCGGGCGCTTGTGCACCGTCTCGGTGGTCGGCTCATATTGGATGAGCTGCATCAGGTCGTTCTGATAGACCACCTTGCCGGGCGTGACCGCGACGTTCTTGCCGACCTCGAAGCTGGCCTCGTCGGTCATGGAGGTCTTGAGGCGACCCTTGCCGGCCTCCAGATCGGTCAGCATGTGCTCCAGGCCCTTCACAAGGTTTTCGCCCTTGCTGTCGACGGTCTTCTTGAGCACGGCCGGGTTGGTCGCCGCGAAGTTGCTGGGCGCCATGGCGCTCAGGTACTGGCGGGTGAAGAAGTCGACCTTCTCCTTGGTTTTGGGATACAGGCCCTCGGTCTCCTGCACCAGCGATTGCACACAGCCGCTGGTCAAGAGGTAGGACTGCTTTAGGTAGTCGAAAATCAAGTTCTCGTTCCAGGCCGGGTCCCTGAAACGGCGGTCGCCCTTCGGCGCCTCAGCCACGGGTTTTGTCTCCTGCCCCATCATGCGCTGGCCCATGGCCTGCCAGAGCGCCAGGTTGCTTTCCCAAAGCTTCATCTGCGCTTGAAAGACCCGCGTGGGGTCCTTGGCCATCTGCAGCATGAGGTCGCCGAAGGCCTGATTGAGACTCTGCCGATCGACCAGGTTGAAGCCACCGCCGGCTGATTGGCGCTCTACGAAGGCTTGGACGACCCGCTGACTGCGTTCCGCCAGGTCGTTCCAACGGGCGAGGCTGTCTTCTTCTCCACCCTGGGTGGGTCGCTCGGGTGTCGAGGTCGTCATCGCGCAACTCCTTTCCGCTTCTTATTGGGCGGCGAGAAAACCCTCCAGGGCTGCCAGGAAGCCGGCCGGATTCTCGGCATGCACCCAATGGCCCGCGTCGGGTACGGTCTCGATCCTGGCCGCGGGGAAAAGGCTGCGGATCAGGCTTGTGTCCTGCGGGCCGACATAGTCCGACTGCGCGCCGGTCAGGAACAGGGTCGGACTCGCAAAGGATCGCGTCAAGAGATCCTCGGGAAATCCCTGGATGGCCTGCATCGAGGCGCCGAGGGTGGCGAGGTTCAACCGCCAGCGATAGCCCTCGGCCCCAGGTACCAGGTTTTGCAGCAGAAAAGCGCGGATCCCGGCATCGGCTATAGCGGGCAGCAACAGACCATCGGCCTCGGCCCGGCGGGCGATCCGCGACAGGTCGAGCGCCTGCATGGCACGGACATAGCTGAGGTTGGAATGCTCGTAGGCGACGGGTGCGATATCGACCACGACCAAGCGGGTCAAACGCTCCGGCCGGGTCAGCGCCAAGGTCATCACCACCTTGCCGCCCATGCTGTGACCGACCAGGACCGCGTGTTCGATGCCGGCCTCGTCCAAGTAGTCCGTCACCGTCGCGGCCATAGCCGGGTAGTCGCTGGTCTCGGTCCAGGGGGAGTCCCCGTGGTTCGGCAGGTCCAGCGCGTGGACCTGCCAGGACTGCGAGAGAGAACGGGCAATGCGCGTCCAGTTGCGCCCGGAACCGAAGAGGCCGTGCAGCAAGACGAGCGGCGGCCCCTCGGTTCCGAAAGTGCTGGCAAGCAGCGCGGACATGGCCCTAGCTGCCGACGTTGGGCAGCAGATCGTCGACGCTCTTCCGGGCGTCGCCGTAGTACATCCGCGTGTTCTCCTTGAAGAAGAGCGGGTTCTCGATACCGGAGTAGCCGGTGCCTTGGCCGCGCTTGCAGACGAAGACCTGGCGCGCCTTCCAGACCTCGAGCACCGGCATGCCGGCGATCGGGCTGCCCGGATCGTCTTGGGCGGCCGGGTTGACGATGTCGTTGGCACCGATGACGATCACCACGTCGGTCTTCGGGAAGTCCTCGTTGATCTCCTCCATCTCGAGCACGACGTCGTAGGGCACCTTGGCCTCGGCCAGCAGCACGTTCATGTGACCCGGCAGACGTCCGGCCACCGGGTGGATCGCAAAGCGTACGCTCTTCTTCGCATCGCGCATCTTCCGGGTCAGCTCCGACACGGCAGCCTGCGCCTGCGCCACCGCCATGCCGTAGCCCGGTACGATGATCACGCTGTCGGCGTCGTTCAGCGCCGAGGCCACGGTGTCGGAATCGGCCGCAATCATCTCGCCCTCGATCGCCGAGCTCGACTGAGTCTCGCCGCCCCAGCCGCCGAGGATGACACTGACGAAAGAGCGGTTCATGCCGCGACACATGATGTAGGAGAGGATCGCGCCCGAGGAGCCGACCAGCGCACCGGTGACGATCAGGAGATCGTTGCCAAGCGTGAAGCCGATGGCCGCCGCGGCCCAGCCCGAGTAGGAGTTCAGCATCGACACCACGACCGGCATATCGGCGCCGCCGATCGCCATGATCAGGTGCCAGCCGATAGCGCCGGCGATGATCGCGACCAGGATCATGGTCCAGACCCCGGCGCCGGTGAGATAGAGCAGACCCAGAACCAGGCAGGCGATCAGGGCCGCGAGGTTGATCTGGTGGCGCATAGGCAGGGTCAGCGCCTTGGAGGACACTTTGCCTGACAGCTTGCCGTAGGCGACCACCGACCCGGTGAAGGTGATGGCGCCGATGAAGATGCCGAGGAACAACTCGACCTTGAGGATCGAGATCTCAATCGACGACTTCTTGGCGATGGTCGCAGCGAAGCCGCTCAGCTGATCGACCGTGCCGTCGGCCACTGCCGACAAGGCGCGGCCCATCTCCACATCGGCATTGAGACCGATGAAGACGGCAGCCAGTCCGACCAGGCTGTGGAAGCCGGCCACCAGTTCCGGCATCTGGGTCATCTGCACCTTGCCGGCAACCCAGGCGCCGGCAAGACCGCCGATGGCGACCATCAGCACGATCAGCCAATAGGCGCCGACCCCCGGGGCCGCCACCGTGGCGATGACGGCAAGCGCCATGCCGACGATGCCGTAGTAGATTGACCGCTTGGCTTTCTCCTGGTTGGAGAGCCCGCCGAGCGCGAGGATGAAGAGGATTGCCGCCACCACATAGGCGGCCGTCACCAAACCGATGCCCATAGCCTAGTTTCCCCCGCTCAGCTCTTTTGGAACATGGCAAGCATCCGGCGCGTCACCAGGAAGCCGCCAAAGATGTTCACCGAGGCCATCAAGACCGACAGCGCCGCCAGCACGATGACGATCCCGCTGCCCGAGCCGATCTGCAGGAGCGCGCCCAGGATGATGATCGACGAGATCGCGTTGGTGAGTGCCATCAAGGGTGTGTGCAGGCTGTGCGCCACGTTCCAGATCACGTGGAAGCCAACGAAACAGGCCAGAACGAAGACGATGAAGTGCTGCATGAAGCTTGCTGGCGCGACCGAGCCGACCAGGAGCAGCAGCACGCTGCCGGTGGCCAGCATCGCCGTGGTGCGATTGGCCCTCTTCTTGAACGCGGCGTGTTCACGCGCCGCCTTCTGCTCGGCGGTTTCCTCGGTTTCCTTCTTCTTTTTCGGCTGCGCCGCGATTGCCTTTATCTTCGGTGGCGGCGGCGGGAAGGTGATCTCGCCCTCATGGCAGGCAAGCGCGCCACGGATCACGTCGTCCTCCATGTTGATGAAGGGCGTGCCGTTCTTCTCGGGCGTCAGATCGTCCATCATGTGGCGAACGTTGCTGGCGTAGAGATTGGAGGCTTGGGTCGCCATCCGCGAGGCGAAGTCGTTATAGCCGATCACCGTCACGCCGTTCTCGGTCACCACCTTTTCATCGGCCACGGTCAGATCGCAGTTGCCGCCGTGCGCGGCGGCGAGATCGACGATCACGGAGCCGGGCTTCATCGCCTTGACCATGTCCTCGAGCCACAGCTTGGGCGCCGGACGGCCCGGAATGAGGGCGGTGGTGATGACGATGTCCATCTCCGGCGCCAACTCGCGGAACTTCTCGATCTGCTTTTCGCGGAACTCCGGGCTCGAGGGCTTAGCATAGCCACCGGTTTCCGCGCCGTCGCCGCTTCCCGTCTCTTCGAAATCCAGGAAGACGAACTCCGCGCCCATCGATTCGATCTGCTCGGCCACTTCCGGACGCACGTCGAAGGCATGCACGATGGCCCCCAGCGAGACCGCGGCGCCGATCGCCGCTAGCCCAGCGACGCCGGCACCCACCACCAGCACCTTCGCCGGCGGCACCTTGCCGGCGGCCGTGACCTGGCCGGTGAAGAAACGCCCGAAGTTGGCGCCTGCCTCGATCACCGAGCGATAGCCGACGATGTTGGCCATTGAGGAGAGCGCGTCCATCTTCTGGGCGCGGCTTATGCGCGGCACCATGTCCATCGCCAGGACGGACATCTTCTTCTCGTTCAAGGCCTTCAGCAGCGCGTCGTTCTGCGCCGGCCAGACGAAGGAGATCAGGGTCTTGCCTTCGGGTGCTGCCGCCACCTCCTCCAGGCTGGGTTCGCGCACCTTCACCACGATGTCGGACTGCGCCCAGAGATCCGCCGCACTCTCGACCACAGTGACGCCGGCAGCCCGATAGACCGCATCGGAGATCGAGGCCTTGGCGCCGGCACCGCTTTCTACAAGACATTCGTACCCCAGTTTCTTAAGCCGCTGCGCGCTGTCGGGAGTCAAGGCCACCCGCGCTTCGTCCTCGCGACTTTCTTTTGGTGCACCAATTTTCATGAATACATTCTCCTTATTTGTTTTGTTACCCTAAAGCACTTCGGGTGACCAGAGGATCACCCGAAGTGCTCTATCTCTTGATTCAAAAGCAAATCGTCGTCGCAGACCTTTCGGTCTGCTCGGGCTTTGCTCTAACCGTTGGAGATTCGGCAGCCGAAACCGGCCCCCAAGGCACAATACCAAGCGATTTTAGGCCGAATCCCCGGCGCGGTCACCGCGTCAGATCCGCCTTTTCCATTCCTAGAAGGCACACTTATGCTGCACTGCACAAGAGCAATGTGCAGATGGCAGATCGGCTAGCCGGCGTTGAGTTCGGAGAGCGAGCGTTCCACCTCTTTCTGGATGGCCGCGAAGGCCTCTTCGTTGGCCTTGCGCGCGGCGTTCGACAGCTCGATCATCAAGGCAAGCGCCTTCTCGACTCCAGCGGTATAGATCTCGGCTTGCTTGGCGACCGCGTCGGGACCGCTGGCCTCGCCCATCTCCTGCACCTGCTTTTTGGCGTGCTCGGTCATCTCGGCGAAGATCTGCATCTGCTTTTCCAGCAAGTCCTTGTAGGCGGCGGCCGCGGCCTTGTTGGCGGCAACCATGGCATCGAACTGCCTCTGGCTCTTGGCCATCGCCGCCTGCAGCCCGATCGCCTGCAGATTCTCCGGCTTGAAGGCCTCAAGCATCTGCTTGGGGTCGAACATCTTGGTAACGTTGGCCGGATCGAACATCTGCATGAGTTCGGAGAAATTGGCGGGCGGGCGCGGCATCATGGGGATTTCCCTTCTGGGTTCGTCGTTGCGAGGCAAGTCTAGCTGCACCGCGCCGAAGCCTCTAGCACCTTCCTGAAAATTCTCGATGCAGTGCCAAGGAGCGTTGACATTTCGGCGTTCCGGGTCACTGCAAGCGCTTGCTCCTTTGTTTGGAGGTCTTGCCGATACCGGGGTTGAAGGAGTTGGTCGGGTCCAGACACTCGTAGAAGGCGGCCAATGCGGGCTTGGCTTCGTAGAGATGGCCGCCGTTGTACTCGGCCGGATACTCGGCACCGCGCTCGTCCAGGAGAGCCAAGAGCGCTTGCTTGATGCGGTCGCAGTCGCTGCCCTTTCGAAGCAGGTAGTCCTGATGAAAGACGTGGCAGAAAAAGTGGCCATAGTAGAGCTTGGCGACTAGTTGGCGTTCGATCTCCGGCGGCAGCCTCTCCAGCCACCGTTCCTCGTTGCACCGAAGTGCGATGTCGAGAGCAACAATGTCCTCGACCTCTTTATTTTGCACAGTGTGATAGCGTGCGGCCGCTCCGGCCGCGGCGAAGCGATGGAGCATGGCCTTCTTGCTTTCCCTCGCATCGCAAGGAAACCAGTTCTCTTGGCCCAAGATCTGGTCCAGGATTGCCTCGGATTCGCTGGCGGCCTTTGGCCCCATCTTCAGGATGAGATGATGTTCGTAGCGATCGCGGAAGGCCAAGAGGCGCTCGGGCAGGGCCTCGGGAAACAGTCTGCTTGCAGATTGCCGGGCAGAAAGGAGAAACGCCGCAGCTGGGCCTCGATGCGCCCCTTCAAGGCGAAGACGAGGGGCAAGTACTGGGTCCCCAGCCAATGGATCAGCAGCAGCGTGTTCTTGCCGTATACCCGGGCGACGTCGAAGATCTCGCGATGCAGGTATTCGCCGCTGACCGGTAGCTCCGAGCACTCGGCGAGCATGCGCCGGCGCAGCTTGATCAAGGCGGCGGGGTCGTTGGTACCGATGTAGTAGATCTTCACGCCCACGTCCTCGGGAAAGCTGTCCAGGCGCACGGCGAAGACGCAGAGCTTGCCGGCGCAGCCCGACGCCCCATGCAGGCGCTCGGGATCGGCGTTGTAGCGTGCCGGGCTGGCAGACCGAATGTCGCGTACTCGCGACTCGTAGCCACTGTCCGAGGCGCGGCCGCGGTCGCGGTGCACCTCGGTGTCGCTGAAGGCCCCGCGTTCGAGGCGATCCAGGATTTCTTCCGGGGTCCGGCCCAAGTCGATGCCCAACTGGTTCACCAGATCCAGGCGACTGTCGGCGTGAAGCTGGGCATAGAGCGCGAGTTCGGTATAGACCGGTCCGCGCTGTACCAGAGCGCCGCCGGAATTGTTCTAGACCCCGCCGACCACCGAGGCCCCAATGCAGGAGGATCCGACCACCGAATGCGGCTGACGCTCCAGCGGTTTCAGCAGACTCTCCAGGCGATAGAGCGTGCCGCCGGGATGACTGACCACTTGTCGGCCGCCGAACAGGTGGATCTTGTCGAGCTTCAAGGTGTTGATGACGACGACGTTGCGGTCATAGCTGCCGTTCGGTGTCGAGCCCTCGGTGAGGCCGGTGTTGGCAGCCTGCATGATGACGATGCGCCCGCCCGCGACACAGGCCTTAAGGACCTGCCAGAGCTGCAGCAGAGTCCGCGGAAAGACCACCGCCTCGGCCTCGCCCTCGCCGGAGCGGAAGCCTCTGCGGTAGTGCGCCGTCTTGGTCGAATCGGCCGCCGCGTTGCACCGTCCAACCGCTGCGACCAGACTCGCGATGAAGGGCTCTTCGGTCATGACTGGCCTCACTTGAAGGCGATGGAGGGGAGCCATGTCGCTGGCTCCGGCAGCAAGGAGACGATCGCCAGACCGGTCAACTGCAGGAGGGCGAAGGGGATCACGCCTCTGTAGATGTCGGTAAGCTTGACCTCCGGCGGGCAGACGCCCTTGAGGTAGAAGAGGGCGAAACCGACCGGCGGCGTCAGGAAGGAGGTCTGCAGGGTGATCGCGATCAGGATCACGAACCAGACCAGGGTCGGCTCGTCGATAACGTCGAAGCCTGGGATATCGAGGCTGAGTGCGTTCACGATCGGTCGCATCAGCGGCAGCACGATCAGGGTGATCTCGATCCAATCCAGCACGAAGCCGAGCAGGAAGACGATGAAGGGGATGAAGAAGACCGTGCCTTCGGGTCCGAAGCCGGCGGAATGGATCATGCTCTCGATCAACTCGTCGCCGCCGAGTTCGCGCAGGACGTAGGAGAAGACCGTCGCGCCGATGAAGATCGCCACGATGTAGGCCGTGGTATTGAAGGTCGAGATGCAGACCGTCACCAACTTCTTCAAGGTAAGCTTGCGATAGAGCACGGCCAAGAGCGTGGCGCCGAGGGCGCCGACACCGGACGCCTCGGTCGGCGTGGCGACACCGGCAAAGATCGAGCCCAGCACCGCCAGGATCAGGATCACCGGCGGCAGGACCCGCCACTAGGACGTCCTTGATGGCGCCCAGTCCGGTGCCTTGGCACCCTCCGGGACCGGCGCGGCGGAGGGCTTCAGGAAGCCGACGGCCAGGATGTAGAGCAGGATGTAGAGGAGGTAGATGCCGCCGATGATCAGGCCGGGAAAGAGCGCGGCCATGAAGAGATCGCCGACGCTGAGTGCCATCTGGTCGGCCATGATCACCAGCATGATCGAGGGCGGGATCAGGACGCCGAGCGTTCCCGAGGCGGCGATGGTTCCGGTCGCCAGCGCCTTGTCATAGCCCTGGTTGATCATTGCCGGAACCGACAGTACGCCCAGCAGCACCATTGAGGCGCCGATGATTCCGGTGGAGGCGGCGAGGATGATGCCGATGGCGGTCACGGTGATAGCGAGGTCACCACGAACCGTTCCGAACGGCCTCTGCATGGCGGTCATCAGCCGCTCGGCCACGCCCGATTCGTCCAACACCAGGCCCATCAAGATGAACATCGGCAGGGCCACCAGCACCGCGTTGGACATGGTGGCGTAGATGCGGTTGATGGAGGCGCCAAGCGTCAGGTAGTCCAGACCGGTCCAGTTCATCATGCCGTTGTCGAAGAGATAGGCGATGCCGCAATAGAGAACGCCGACACCGGCCAGAACCCAGGCGACGGGGAAACCGGTAAAGAGCAAACCGATGAAGGTCATGAACATGGCCACGACCAGCTTCTCTTCCGTCGTCTCGACCAGACCGGCCAGGAGGACGGCAAGCAGTGCGAAACCGGCGAGAACCAGGAACAGGCGACCGAAGCCGAGGCCGCTCTCCGCTCGTTTTGCCGTGAGGAGGGCATGGACGTCATGGATTAGCCGGGCCAGTGCGGCCAGAGCCAGCGTCCGAAACTGATCGGTATCACGGCCTTCAAGGCCCAGCGGGCAGAGAGCCCGGTCGGGCTGTCGGAACGCTCGTTCACACGGTAGGACTCGGCAAAATAGTCATAGCTCTGGTCGATCATCAGATAGAGGAAGGGCACCAGCAGGGCCAGTATACCGACGATTTCAATGATGCGGCGCACACTGTCGCGCAGGCTCATGCGCAGGATGTCGACCCGAACGTGGCTGTCCTTCACCATAGCGTAGCTGAGACCGATCATGGTGGTCAGGCCGTAGAGGTGCCACTGTATTTCATCGAGCTTCGGATAGTTCTCGTTCAATAAATAGCGGAGCGCTACCTGAGAGATAATGACAAGAACTAAGACAACGTTGGCCCACATCACCAGATAGCCAACGCTCGAAACGAAGCGATCCAAAGCCCGGTAGACGGCTTGGCGGTCCTGGTCCTCGTGTTCGCGGATCTGCTCGAAGGCTTCGATCGGATCGCGTACTGGCTGCTGAGATTGCTTCGATATCGCTCTGGTCTCCTACCCTCAGGGGCGGCGCCCTTGGGGGCCGCAGGCTTGTATTGCTTGCTATTGGTGGAGGAGGTGGCGGATGACCCGCGCGGGCCATCCGCATCACCCTGGGGTCTTACTGCCGTGGGAGGAAGGCGTTGGTCTTCCAAATGGCATAGCCGTTGCGGAAGCCCTTCATGTCCTCCGGCACCTTGGCGAAGAAGGGGTCGTTGGCGGCCTCTTCGGCTGCGACCTCTTCCCAGGTCTTGCGGAAGAGCTCCAGCATCTCGGGCGACCATTGCTGGATCTCGACGCCATGCTTTTCGACATTCGCCTGCATCGCCGCGAACTGGACTGCCTCGCCTTCGGCAAAACTGTCGGCCATGGAGGCCTTGCAGGCAGTCTCGAGGATTGCTTTGTGGGCGTCCGACATCTCCTTCCAGACATCGCCGTTGCCTGCTGATGCCAACCCGGGAAGTCATTAAACTTGACCAGCTTGTGGAAACCCAAGCGTTGATCGATCGCCGGCATGGAGAACTCGGTCGCATCGATGGCGCCTTTCTCCAAGGCCGGGAAGATTTCGCCGCCGGGCAGCAGCGAGGTGGCCACACCCAGCTTCTGCATGACCTTTCCACCGAGACCGAAGAAGCGCATCTTGAGGCCGTCCAGGTTCTGGGCGGAATTGATCTCGCCGGCGAACCAGCCGGAGGTCTCGGGCGCGATGATCGCAAGGGATCACATGCACGTTGAAGCCGGCCTGGTCGTACATTTCCTGATAGAGCGCCAGCCCATTGCCATAGTAGAGCCAAGCCATGTACTCGCCCGCCTCTGGCCCGAAGGGGACGGCCGAGAAGAGCGGCGAGGCCGGAATCTTGCCCGCCCAGTAGACGGCCGGGGTGTAGCCGGAGTTGATCTTGCCGGAGGAGACGGCGCCCAGGATCTCGAACGACGGCACCAACTTGCCGGGCTCGTAGATTTTCATACGCAATGTCCCGCCCGACATCTCCTTCAAGGCGTCTGCCACGCGCGGAATCGGCGACCCCAGGCCCGGCAGTGCCGTGGAAAAGGCGATCGGCGTCTTCAGCAACAGCTTATCGGCTGCTTCTGCGATGCCGACCGGGGCGAGCAGTGTGGCCGCCAGTGCCGCGGCAACAAGGGTTTGCTTCTTCATAGGATGTCTCCTTTGCTTCTGGGTTGGGGAGGGAGATGCCTTGACCCCCGCTGATGGGAGTGCGGGTCAAGGGCGGGGAAAGATCGTCGAGGGCGCCGCCTGGAGATGCACAGCCGGCCTGTATGCGCGTCACGAGGTTTACAAACTTGTCCTCTTCGCTCACCTTGAGAGGAGAACGCCGGCAGTAGGGAGGTAGTTGAGCGATGGACAAGGCAGTCTTCGAGGCGATCGAGTCGCCCTCGGTGGTCGACGGGGTGGTCGATCAGATCGAGAAATTGATTATCGCCGGGGTTCTGAAGGGCGGCCGCAAGCTGCCCTCGGAACGGGAATTGGCCGAGCAGATGGGTATCTCGCGTCCGAAGATTCGCGATGCGATCAAGGATCTGGAGAAGCGCGGCCTGCTCGATGTCAAACATGGCGAGGGAAACTTCGTTGCCGCGCTTACTGGCACGGCGCTTTCGCCGGCGATGATCGCGCTTTTCTCCAAGCACCCTGAAGCCTTCGGTGGCTATCTCGAGTTCCGGCGCGAGGCCGAAGGCTTCGCCGCCTATGTCGCGGCCATTCGTGCGACCGAGGCCGATCGAGAAATTATCTAGCGCATCATGCAGGGCATGGAGGCCGCGCATGAGGCCTGTGACCGGGAGCGCGAACTGAAGCTGGACGTGGCCCTGCACACGGCGGTGGTGCCGCCCACAACCCCTTGCTGGTGCACGTCATGGCCTTGATCTACGAGTTGATGGAGCGTGCCATTCTTCAGGGACGGGCCATACAGGACGGTCCGGAGGCTGCCCGTGCCGGCTTGCTGGATCAACACCGGGCGATTGTCGATGCCATACTGGCGCGCGATCCGCAGGCGGCCAGTGCGGCGGCGGAGGAGCATATCAACTCGGTTGAGGCTTCCTATCGCGAGCACAGCAGCGATAGCATGCGCTCCAACATCGCCCGCAAACGGCGTCTTCTGTTGGAGACTTCGGCAGCAAACCTCTCCGCGCGACGCGTGCCATCCGGTCGTTCTCGACCGGGGGCGACACAGAAGTCGTGAGTGTTCGTGCTGCCATATCTGTCGTTAACCTGGGCAAAGCGTCCTCTGTCGCACAATTCGGCCGGCCCGACACAGCAATATTCGGTTGAGTCAGTTGGAATTGCGCGCTTTCTTGTTGAGGTGACAGACTGTGCGATGCAATCCGCGCCGTCTCTGATTGTGATCAGAAAAGCAAACTAATTTGCCGGTGGCACCAAGCTGACGCCTCTGCCTTCGGCCAGACCCTCCAAAATCGCACGGTCCTTGAGGCGCACTCTGCTGGGCAAATAGACCTGGATGACCTGGGACAGTTTCAGTTTCGTGAAGAGGCGACTGACGGTTTCGCTTTCCAGGCCCAGGTAGTCACCGGTGTCAGCCCGCGAGATCGGAATCTTCGACTCCCCCAAGCTGCGCGTGCAGGGCGCCTGGCGTCTGTCGAGTTCAAGCAGAAAGAGCGCCAGGCGCTCGAGCGGCGCGCGTCGTCCGAGGGTCATCATATGCTCCTGCGCCTCGATCACGTCGCGCAGTATCTGATCGCCGACGGTCGCGCCAAGCGCGGCAGCCAAGGCTTTGCTTGCAAAACTGCGCTCATCCAGGTGGCAGATCTCCGTCGCCTATGCGGCCTCGATCGTCACCAGCCAAGTGCTGTCGCAAGGGCGTGCTGCGACGACCTCTCCGGCGAAACGCAAGCCTACGATCTGTGTGCGACCGTCCTCCAGCGACTTCGACAGCTTGACCGTGCCTCGGAGTACGGCGATCAGGCCGCTTTGCCGGTGCCCCTGCAGGGCGATGACCTCGCCCTTCGCATAGCGCCGAAACTGCCCGGCTTTCGTGCCGGGCGCGCCCGGCCTCTCGGCATCGCAGCCGACAAAGGGGCAGGTTTCGGCAAAACCGCAGACCCCACTTTCGATTCGTTCTCTGCCAGCGCGTTTGCAGGCCGGCCCTCGATCGTCTTTCATGTCTTCGTCCCTGAGACCGTTGGCATCATGTTGAACCCGTGTGGTTCTGTTATTTTACCACTCTGTCCATTTGCCCTTTGGCTTCTCTGCCGAACTGTGAGCAGGATTTCGGCTCTCATTGAGGTTTTCGAAACAGAGTTATTGCCATAGATCGCTCTCTCCGGATCAGTGGACAATTTAATTAACCTCTATGGTCAAGAGGTTTCTTGCATTGCGGCATCGGCGGGCCGTTAGAATGGCTGATGGCTGTGCCACCTTCCGCCTACCTCGACTCATTGAGGTTTTCTGATTGCGATCAGTGCCTGGCCGCGGACTTGCCGCTATCTCGGACCCGGATTGACTCTTCCAAGTCGTTCTGAAGTGATGAAGGCGAGGACGAAGAGCGGCGGTCGGCCCGGTGAGTGAGGCCGCCCGGAAAGAGTGAGGGAGGGCGGATCCTTGGACCAGGAGAGCACCAGTGTGGGAAGCGGTGGGAGGGAGCGCGCACCGGAGGTCGGTTTCTTCGTCACCTGTCTCGTCGATGCTATGCGGCCCTCGATCGGCTTCGCCTGTTTACAGTTGCTGCGCAGTGCCGGCTGTAGCGTGGCGGTGCCGGCCAGCCAGACCTGTTGCGGTCAGCCCGGATTCAACAGCGGTGCCGACGCCTTGGCGGCCAAGATTGCGCGCGGGGTGATCGACGCCTTTCTGCCTTACGACTATCTGGTTGCCCCCTCGGGCTCTTGTGTCGGTATGATCAAGGTGCACTATACCGAACTCTTCGCCGACGACCCGGTCTATCGCGAGAAGAGCCTGCAACTGGCCGCCAAGAGCTACGAGATTCTTGGTTTTCTGGACGATGTGCTGGGCTATCGGCCCGAGGGCGTGCGCTATGAGGGCGTCGCCACCTATCACGACTCCTGTTCGGGTTTGCGCGAGTTGAAGGTTTTCCGCCAGCCCCGCAACCTCCTGGCCGCGGTCGAGGGCCTGCGTTTGGTCCCGCTGGCGGGCAGTGAGGTCTGCTGCGGCTTCGGCGGCACCTTCTGCGCCAGGTATCCCGACATCTCCAATGCCATCGTCACCGACAAGGCACGCGCCATCGAGGCCACCGGCGCCGACACCCTGCTGGCCGGCGATCTCGGCTGCTTGATGAACATGGCCGGCAAGCTCTCGCGTCTGGGCAGCCGTATCAAGGTCTACCATACGGCCGAGGTGCTGGCCGGAGTGACCGACAGGGCACCACTGGGCGCTGCGGAGGGGAAGGGGCGCTAGCCATGCAGAATACCTCGGCCGACTTCAAAGCCAACGTCACGCGCGCCCTAGCAGAGCCCAATCTCAGGGTGGCGCTGGACCGCACGACCGGCCTGTTGCAGTCGCGACGCGCGCAGGTGATCGCCGATTTCCCGCAGTACGCCGCGACGCGCGAGGCGGCCAAGCGGATCAAGGATCACACGCTCGCCTATCTGGACCACTACCTCGAACTCTTCGAGGAGCGCGCCCAGGCCGCCGGCGCCAAAGTGCATTGGGCCAGCAGCGCCGAGGAGGCGACCGGCAAGGTGATCGAGATCTGCCGGGCGCACGAGGCCAAGTCGGTGACCCGGGTGAAGTCCATGCTGGGCGAGGAGATCGGCATCGGCGGGGCCCTGGCCCAGGCCGGGATCGAGCGGGTCGAAACCGACCTGGCCGAGCACATTATCCAGCTGGCCAAGGACCCGCCCTCACACATCGTGATGCCGGCCATGCACAAGACCCACGAGGAGGTGGCCAGCCTCTTCGAAGAGCACCACGGCCATCCGGTCGATCGCGACGATATCCCCGGCCTGGTCGAGAGCGCCCGTCAGGCGCTGCGGCCCAAATACTTCGCGGCCGAGGTCAGCATCTCCGGCGCCAACTTCCTGGTGGCTGAGACTGGCTCGATGGTTACCGTCACCAACGAGGGCAATGCCGAGCTGACCACGGCCTTGCCCAAGGTCCACATCGTCACCGTCGGCATCGAGAAGCTGGTGCCCAGCATGGAACACTGCACGGTCCTCTTGCGCTTGCTGGCGCGCTCGGCCGTTGGCACGGAGATCACCCAGTACACCAGCTTTTTCAACGGGCCGAAACGTAGCAGCGACGAGGATGGGCCGGAGGAGATGCACATCGTCCTGGTCGACCATCACCGCAGCGAGATGTTGGGCAACGACTTGAAGGACATGCTGCGCTGCATTCGCTGCGGCGCCTGCATGAACCACTGTCCGGTCTATTCCGTAGTGGGAGGGCATGCTTATGGTGCCGTCTATCCCGGCCCCATGGGGGCGGTTCTGACGCCGGCCATGACCAGCCTGAAGACGGCCGGAAACCTGCCGAACGCCTGCACCCTGAACGGGCGCTGTCAGGAGGTCTGTCCGGTCAAGATCCCGCTGACCGACATGCTGCGCCGCCTGCGCGAAAAGCAATACAGCGCAGGACTGACCGTAGGGGTCACGCGCAGCGGCTTGGGTCTCTGGGGTTTTCTCGCGCGCCGGCCCGGCCTTTACCGCCTAGGCGTTGCGATCGGTGTGCGCCTGCTGGCACTTCTGGGGCGCCGCAGGGGCTCGCTCAGGCGTCTGCCTGGTGCTGGCTCCTGGACCAAGCACCGCGACCTGCCGGCACCACAAGGCAAGACCTTCATGGACCTCTATCGCGAAGAGCAGTGGAGAGGGGGATCGTGAGCGCCGCACGAGACAAGCTTCTGGCCGATGTCCGTGCTGCTCTCGGTGGCGGCCGAGCGGACCCAGGCAAGGTGGCCCACGAGGCCGCAACTCTGATTGGGCTGCCGGAGCAGGTCCAGCCGCAGTTCCCCGAGCAGAGCAACCTGGAACGCTTCATCGTCCGCGTGCGATCCGAACGACTGACCGCTAGCCTGGCGCAGCTGCAAAGCTATGCTGAAGTCCCGGCGGCCGCCGCCGCCTATTTGAAGCAGGCCGGTCTGGCGCCAAACCTGGCCTTGGTCAAGGCGGAGCGGCTGAGTAAGCTCAATTGGGACGAGATTGCGCTGCATCACGATCTCGCGCCGAACGAGGCGGTCGCCATGAGCCTGGCCGCCTTTGGCATTGCCGAGACCGGCTCCCTGGTCATGGAAAGCGGGCCAGCATCGCCGACGCTCTTCAGCTTTCTGCCTCTGCATCATCTGGTCGTGGTCGAGGCCGGCAAAATCCTGCGCACGATGGAGGATTATTGGGCGGCGCGGCGCGAACAGGGCTCTACCGAGCCGCGCGCGATCACCTTCGTCACCGGCACCAGCGGCACTGCCGACATCGAGGCCAGGAACGTCCGCGGTGCGCATGGACCGCGCTATCTGCACATCCTTGTCGTCGAGACGCCATAGAGCGCCCAATCCGCGATAACGGTGCGGCGAGCGCGCTGGTTTCGATGCCTCAGAGAGGGGTGCCAAGACAGCTTAGAGGGACATGCAGAATCCGCTTTGGTCGTTGACGGCAAGCAACTTGGCCGCTGCAATTCGGTCCGGTGCGGTGAGCGCGGAGGCTGTGCTGCCTGCTGGCGCCGTCATCATCGCGAAGAGCAACACGCCGGAGTTCGCCTTCGGTGGCCAAACCGAGAACCGTGTCTTTGAGCTGACGCGCAATCCCCTCGATCTTTCGAAGACCGTGGCCGGCTCCTCCGGCGGTGCGGCGGCGGCACTGGCGGCCAAGATGGTTCCCTTGGCGGATGGCTCGGATCTCGACGGCTCGGCGCGCTCGCCGGCGGCTTGGTGCGGTCTCTTCGGCCTGAGGCCCGTGCGCGGTTTCGTTCTCTCGGCGCCCAGTCTTCGGCCTTTCGATGGGATGCACACGCCGGGGCCGATGGCGCGCAGTTGCGCCGACCTGGCCCTGTTTCTGGAAGCGATATCAGGGCCCGATCCGGCCGATCCGCGCTCTCAAGGCTTGGCCAGGCAGAGTTTCAGCGCGGGATTGCAGGGAGATGTGGCGGGTCTTCGAGTCGCCTGGTGCATGACGCCGGGCGGTGTTGAGATCGAGACTGCGCTGTTCGAGGCTCTGACCCCGGCACGCACTCTGCTCAGCGATCTGGGTTGTGAGGTCCGCTCCGCCAGTCCGGAAATCGGCGAGATGTCGCGCATACAGGCTGTCCTTCGAGCCTGGATGGCCTATGTCGAATGCGGGAGCCTGGAAGCCCATGCCGAGCTTCTCTGACCCGAGTTAAGGCGCAGCATTGCCGCCGGCCGCGCGCTGGATGGCAGCGGCCTGGTCGAGGCCGAGCGCACGCGAAGGCGCTGCTGGGCGCCACATGGTAAGTTCTTCGACCGCTTCGACGTGATGGTCTGGCCGACCACGAGCGGTCTTGCCTTTCCTGCCGATAGGCCAAGCGATGGGATCTCGGAGGACTGGCGACCGGTCGAGCTAACCCCGGGGTTGGAGGTACCGGCCCTGTCTTTGCCGTTCGGAAAGATGCCGGATGGCTTACCGGCCGGACTGCAGCTCTAGGGGCCGATCTTTTCCGGCCTCAGGTTGATTCAGCTGGCCGAGGCCATGGAAGCGGCGCAAAGGGCACTATAGCAGCGGCTGCCCGCCCGACCTCACAGTCGCTTCGCCATCAAATTTCCTCTCCACGCATCTCGCTAAATGCCTTGCAAGCTGGCGTCTCGGGAGGGGCTACTGCCGCACCGCCTCGAAGGAGATGAAGATCTCGATCTCATCGCCGACCCAGCCGTTGGCAACGGCATAGGTCATGCCAAAGTCGCTGCGCTTGATGGTTGCGGCTGCGGTGATCCCAAGCACGAAAGGGATCTTGCTGCCGATGGCGAAGGGATAGTCACCGGCCTTGTTCAAGATGACATCCAAGGTCATGGGCTTGGTCACGTCCAGGATCGTGAGATCGCCGGTCACCGTGCCGATCATGGCACCCTTGGCCTCGGCCTTGGTCATGGTGAAGGTGATGGCCGGAAAGACGGCGGCGTTCAGGAAGTCCTTGCCGAGCACGTGCTTGTCGCGCTTCTCGTCGTTGGTGAAGACACTTGTGGCATCGATGGTGACATCGAGCTTCGACAGCGTGTTGGTCTCAATGTCATAGGTGAAGCTGCCCTCGGCCTTCAGGAACTGGCCGACCGTTTCCGAGAAACCGATGTGATGGGTGAGGAAGGCGATGGAGGTATGGCGCGGGTCCAGCTTGTAGACCTCCGGCGCCGCCTGGGCCGGAAGCGTTGCAGAGGCCAAACCCAAGGCGAGCAAGGCAGCGAGCGCTCCTTGCCGGGTGTTGGCGGTCCAGGGAATGAGGGATCTCATGGCGGACTCCTGTTCGGTCGAGCGGTCGGGAGGCCGATCGGCGTCCCGCTCGCAAAAAGCTAGCGCATTCCGCGCGCTTGCCTAGACCGGAGAACGGAAGAGAACTTCACAAGCAGGCGAGATTGTCCGCGAGGGTTCCCTCTGTGCGCTGCCGCGCTTTGCCCCGACGTACACAATACGTCATCTTCAAGCCACGACATTCAGCGTGCCTATCGTTGTAGCGGCGGCCGCTTGGGGTGTGGCTCTGCTGACGTGTTCATGACAACAACAGGCAGATAGTAAGATCAGTTTATGTGGAAACCTGACCTTTTGGTCAGGTGTGCTTCAGGATACGAGGACGTACCATAGGTGTAAGAAGTACAGGCCGGTTTGCCCACCTGCACGAACGACAAATGTTGGATAGGGGGTAGAGGACGATTTGGCGATCGCGTGTTGACCGCAATACCGGAGGATGAGACCGTGGCAGCGATAACCGGAACCGATGGCAACGACCTTCTTATTGCGAACAGCACCTCCAACACGCTGTTGGGGATCAGCGGGGACGACGGGCTTTTCGGACACTCCCTGGTCGATCGGCTCTTCGGTGAATCTGGAAACGACTCCCTCTTCGGTATGGCAGGCGACGACCTGTTTTCGGCGACGGTGAGGCCGATGACCTTTCCGGCGGATCCGGGGTGGATCGGTTCTATGGCTTGAGCGGCGGCGACAACGACCTTTCCGGCGACAGCGGAGACGATCGAATCTATGGTGGCGAGGGGGACGATGTCTCCTTTTTCGGCGGTCCTGTCGTCGACCGGCTCTATGGCGGCGTCGGCGCGGATTCCCAGCGCTTCGGTGGCAGCGGCAACGACTTCATTTTCGGCGAGGACGGAGACGACGATTCGCTTCTTGGTAATCTCGGCAACGGCTACATCTATGCCGGAAGCGGTGCCGACCAGCGGCTGATCGGTAATGGCGGCATGGATAAGCTGGAGGGTGGCTCTGGCAACGACACCGCCCTTCTCGGCGGCGACTCCAACGATACCATCATCGGCGATCAGGGCAGCGACACCTCGCTCTACGGGGGCCGCGGAAGCGACGGCATCTTCGGCGGCGACGACGACGACAAGGGCCTGAGGGGCGGTAGCGGTGCCGATACGGTCAGCGGTGGAAACGGCAACGACGTGATCGTGGTTGGAACCGGTGAGGTCATTGCCACCGACAGTTTCTATAGCGGCGGCGGGACCGATACGCTGCAGATTCTGGGTAATGCCGATGCCGGCCTCGTGGAGACGCTTGTCTCGATCGAGCGCATCCATCGGATCGGCACCGATGCGGACGACACGATTGCCGCACAAAGCGATAGCGAGACCTTGATCGCCGGCAGCGGCGCCGACAGCCTGGATGCTGCAGACTTCGATGCCACGCTCTTCGGCGGCGGCGACGTCATGCGTGGCGACAGCGGTGTCGATACCCTTCTGGGCGACGAGGGAGACGATACCGCTTACGGCAACGACGGCAATGATCGACAGGGTGGAGGATCCGGCAGCGACACCTTGGTCGGTGGCATCGGCGCGGATCGTCTGAACAGCGGATCAGGCACGGATAGCGTAGCTGGCGGCTTCTCCAATGACATGATCATCGTCGATACTGCAACGGACATTGTGCTGGAGACTGCGGCTGGCGGGCTCGAAGACGTGCTGCGCTCCGACGCGGCCGCCTGCAGCCTTACTAGCGGTGCCGAGGGTTTCCTTGAGCGCGCGAACCTGAACCTCGATGCCGGCGATGCATCACTGGAGGGCAATGAACTTGCAAACACCCTGGTCGGCAATTCCTTCGACAACGGCCTGACCGGGATGAGCGGTGACGATATTCTGAATGGTGGCGCCGGGACGGATGTGCTGACCGGTGGCAGTGGCCAAGACACCTTCGTGGTCGAGACTGCCAGCGACCGAGCCCAGGAGCTGTCTGACGGTGGTGTCGATTTGGTACGGGCCGAGGCCGACTTTGCCCTACCGGATGGCACGGCCACGGCCTTTGTCGAGAACCTGCGAGTGCAAGGCGGTTTCGGCAACATAAACGGAACCGGCCACAGCTTGGATAACACGCTAGAGGGCAACAGCGGCGACAACATCTTGAGTGGCGCAGGCGGCGATGACAGTATCAAGGCCGGTGAGGGCCCCCGACACGCTCTTCGGCAGCAGCAGTACCGATCGCTTGCAGGGTGAGAGCGGTGCGGACCTCCTGAATTTGGCGTCCGGCGATGTCGCTTTCGGTGGCTCCGGCGGCGATGCCTTCCAGTTCGGCGGTCAGAACCTGGGCAGCTTCGGACCGCTCATCCGTGATTTCGACGGTGCGTTGATGGGGGCTGCCAACGGCGAGGACAGCTTGGTCTTCACAAGCGGCCTAGAGGCCGGTAGTTTCGCCTACATTGAAGGCGAGGCCTTCAGCGGCGGCAACAACAGCGAAGCCCGCTGCTGCGGCTCTGGTCAGCGGGTGCAAGTGGACCAGGACGGCGACGGCAGCGCTGACCTCATCTTCCGCATCTCTGGCCTGACCTCGGCCGGGCAACTGGCCGCCAGCGATTTCCTGTGGTTTTAGCCGCGCCCGCGGTAGTTGGGTACCCCCTGATCCGGCACCCAGAGGTCTTGCGGGGTCGGACCGGTCCGGTAGAAGACGTTGATCGGGGTGCCGCCGCGCGGATACCAATAGCCGCCGATGCACAGCCACTCGGGCTGCAGCAGCTCGGCTAGGCGCTTGCCGATGGAGACCGTGCAGTCTTCATGGAAGGCGCCGTGGTTGCGGAAGGAGCCTAGATAGAGCTTCTGCGACTTGCTCTCCACCAGCCAGTCGCCCGGTAGATAGTCGATCACCAGATGGGCGAAATCGGGCTGTCCGGTCAGAGGTGCCGGCGACCGGCCCGAGGGCTGCCTCTTCAATCCGCGTTGCAAATTCGTCCAGGATCGCTGTCGTTGCGAGGAGCTGAAGCTGGAGCGGGACGCGCAGGGTCGGGTCCGCTGTTTCTACCCCCTGACGCAGGAGGAACACGCGTCATGAGCGGCGAGACCAGCGTTCTCGAGGCGGTCGACCTGGCGCGCCACTACCAGGTGAAGCGCGGCATGTTCAAGGGCGAGGCGACGGTGCGGGCACTCACCGGGGCCTCCTTTTCGCTCGCTGGCAGCCGGCAAGACCCTGGCCGTGGTCGGTGAATCGGGCTGCGGCAAGTCCACCCTGGCCCGCGTGGCGACCCTGATCGAAGAGCCGACCTCGGGCCAGCTGCTGATCGATGGTGCCGACGTGGCCGGCGCCCAAGGCGATCAGCTGAGAAAGCTGCGCCAGGAAGTGCAGATTGTCTTTCAGGATCCCTACGGTTGGCTCAACCCGCGCAAGAAAGTCGGCACCATCATCGAAGAGCCGGTGGTGATCAACACCAAGCTCGGCGAGACCGAGCGCAAGGAGCGCGCCCAGGCGATGATGGCCAAGGTCGGCTTGCGACCGGAGCATTACAGCCGCTATCCGCAGACTCCGGCGGTCAGCGCCAGCGGATCGCGGTTGCCCGCGCGCTGATGCTGCAGCCGCGCATTCTGGTCGCCGATGAGCCGGTCTCGGCGCTTGACGTGTCGATCCAAACCCAGGTGTTGAACCTGCCGATGGACATGCAGGAGGAATTCACCCTCGCCTACCTCTTCATTTCCCACGACCTGGGCGTGGTCCGCCATATCGCCGACGAGGTGATGGTCATGTACCTCGGCCGGCCGGTCGAGCAGGGTAAGGCGGCGATCTTCGAGTCTCCGAGCCATCCCTACACCCGTGTTCTTCTCGCCAGCACGCCAGCGGTCGACCCGCGCCGCCGCGGCAAGCGGATCCACCTGAGCGGCGAACTACCTTCGTCGCTGAACCCGCCGTCCGGCTATGCCTTCCATCGACGCTGTCGCTACGCCATGGAGCTCTGTAGCAAAGACGCCCGGCGCTGCGCGAATTCAGCAACCGCTTGGCCGCCTGCCACCACGCAAAGACGGTCGCGTGACGTCAGATACCGAGCCGACGGCCTAGAAAATCATCGAGATAAGTGGCGACCTGATCCGAGGCCTCGAGCAGGACCGCGTGCTTCAGTTCCGGAAAGATATGCAGCTCAGAGCCGGCGATCCGCTCATGGATGATGCGCGCCATCCGTGGCGTCGAGCCGATGTCTTTCTCGCCGGTCATCACCAAGGTCGGCAGCGTGAGTGCGCTCAATTGCGGGCCCAGATCGTTGTCGGCCAGCACGCGATAGGCGCTGGCATAGCAGGCGGGGTCGTTCTTTAGGGACTGCTGCCGACGACGCTCCAGCACCTCGGGATGGGCGTTGCGAAAGGCGTCGGTGAACCAGCGTTCGACGGCGTTGTTCAAATGCGCCCCGGCGCCCTCCTTGGCCAAGATTCGGGCGCGCTCCTGTACCCGCGCCTGCTCCTCGCGCGTGCGGCCGGCGATGGTCGAGATCAAGACCATGCCGGAGATCCGTTCCGGGTGCGCCAGAGCGATGGCCTGCGCGATCAGACCGCCCAAGGAGAAGCCGACGAGCACCACCCGCTCGACGCCGCGGTCGTCCAGGAAGGCCAGCGCATCCTCGAAAAAGTCCTCCAGGCTATAGGGGCCGGGCGTGCGGACGGACTCGCCGTGTCCACGCAGGTCGAAGCGCAGAGAGCGCCGTCCTGCGCCAAGCGCGGTAATTACCTCGTCCCAATAGATCAAAGCCGAACCAACGCCGTGCAGGAACAGTAGGGCCGGCCCCTCGCCCTCGTCGCGGAAGTTCAGCGCCACCTTCGGGCTGCGATGAAAGAGGTTAGGCATCGGGCAGCACCCTTGCATCTTCGGCCTTCCAGGAGAAGATCACCTGCTCGCCCTCCTGCAGCGCAATCTGCTCGCCGCCGGCCTGCTCCAGAGCCACCACTTCGTTGCCATCCTCGAGGCGCGCCACGAGCTTACGCGACTGGCCCAGGTAAATGAGGTCTGTCAGAGTGCCGGCGACTTGGTTGTTTCCTTCAGGTGCGGCCTTACCCACCTGCATGCGCTCCGGCCGTACGGCCAGGACGGCGGCACTACCGAGCGCCATCTCCTGCCCCAAACGCCCGCTGGGTCGGCCAGCCCGCTCCAGAATGCCAAAGCCTTTCGCCACCTGCTCCAGCCGGCCAGACAGAAAGTTGGTCTCGCCGATGAAGTCGGCCACGAAGCGGGTCTTGGGAGTCTCGTAGAGATCCTGCGGCCTGCCGATCTGCTCGATCCGTCCCTGATTGAAGACGGCAATCCGGTCCGACATGACCAGCGCCTCTTCCTGGTCGTGGGTCACGTAGAGAATGGTGATGCCGAGGTTCTTGTGCAGATGCATGATTTCGATCTGCATATGCTCGCGCAGCTTCTTGTCGAGCGCACCCAAGGGCTCGTCCATCAGCAAGAGGCGGGGCTTGAAGACCATGGCGCGGGCCAGCGCGACGCGCTGCTGCTGACCGCCGGAGAGTTGTTTGGGATAGCGGCTGTCAAAGCCCTCCAGGCCGACCAGGCTCAGCACCTCCTCCACCTGCCGGCGGCGCTCCTCCTTGCCGATGTGGCGCATCTCCAGCGGGAAGGAGACGTTCTGCGCGACCGTCATGTGCGGGAAGAGAGCATAGTGCTGAAAAACCATGCCGATGTCGCGCTTGTAGGCCGGCAAGGGGTTGAGCGGCTTACCGTCGAGTAGGATCTCGCCGGAGGTCGCCTCGACGAAGCCGGCCACCATCATCAAGGTAGTGGTCTTGCCCGAGCCCGAGGGGCCGAGGAAGGTCACGAACTCGCCCTGCCCCACCTCCAGGTTGATGCCTGCGGCCGCCGTGACCGCGCCATAGGTCTTGCCGACGTCGATGAGGCTTAGAAGAGTGTCTGCCATGGCGTAAATCCTTGCGTGGCCGGGCCGGAGTCCCGGCTTAGAGCCCGGGTCCGGTGCCGCTGCGCCGGCGGGCCATGCTGTCCAGCAGCAGGGCGAAGAGGGAGAAGAAGAAGAGCACTGTGGCTATCGCGGCGATGGTCGGGTCGGTGTCGCCGCGAATGTTCGACCACATCTGCACCGTTACCGGCCGCACTGTCGGGCTGGAGAGGAAGAGCGAGACCACCAGTTCGTCGAAGGAGATCACCATGGCGAAGAGCAGGCCTGAGAGAACCGCGGGCGCGATCAAGGGCAAGGTAATCCGCCGGAAGGTGATCGAGGGCGTGGCGCCCAGATTGGCGGCTGCGTCTTCCAGGCGCCGATCGAAGAGGTGCAGCGCCGCACTGACCGTCGCCAGAACATAGGGCAAAGTCAATACGGCATGCGCCAGGATCAGGCCCGGCAGATTGCCGTAAAGGCCCCAGATGCGGAACACGCCGAACAAAGCCGCCGCGGTGATTATGACCGGGATCACTAAGGGTGCCATGATAAGCCCGCGCAGCAGCAGGGCCAGACTGCCGCTCATGCGGCTCAAGGCCAAGGCCGCGGCGGTTCCCAGCGCCGTCGAGATGATCGCCGTCGGGATCACGATCTTGATGCTGGTGCCAAGTGTGCTGAGCCAGACCGAGTTCGAGAACATCTTCTCGTACCACTGCCAGGATAGTCCCGGCGGCGGGAAGGTCAGGAACTGGGCCGAGCTGAAAGAGATGATCAGCACCACCACCATCGGCGCCAACATGTAGATCACCAGGAAGAGGTTGATGGCGCTGCGCAGCCAGATCCAGAAGCGTGGGTTTGCGAGCATCAGATTCGCCCCCTTCGGACCTTGGCGAGGCCCTTGATCGCCAGGAAGATCGCCGTGGTGCCGAGCAGTAGGACTACCGCCAGGGCAGCCGCCAGCGGCCAGTCGCCGAACTCGTCGATGCGCTGGTAGATCAACTGCGCCACCATCATGTCACGCGGGCCGCCCAGCAATGCCGGAGTGATGAAGTAGCCGAGCGAGATGATGAAGACCAACATCGACCCGGTCAGCACGCCCGGCAGGGTGATCGGCAGATAGACCCGCCAAAAGGCTCTGACCGGAGAGGCGCCCAAGTTGGCCGCCGCCTTTACGAAGCCGCCGTCAATGCGGCTCATCACCGAATAGAGCGGGAATACGAAAAAAGGCAGCAAGACCTGCACCATACCCAGAAGGACGCCGAAGCGGTTATAGACCAGTTCCAGCGGCTCGACGATGAAGCCGATGCCCAGCAGCACGTCGTTAATGAGCCCGCCGCGCTGCAAGATCACCAGCCAAGCGAAGCTGCGCACCAGGATCGAGGTCCAGAAGGGTATGAGAACGGAGAAGATCAGCAGTTTGCGCAACAAGGGCCGGGAGTGCACCATGGAGTAGGCAACAGGGAAGCCGATCACTATGCACAGCAAGGTGGTCGTGCCGGAAATCGAGATCGTGTTCCAGAGCACACCCAGATAGATCTTCTTCTCGAAGATCGTGGCATAGTTCTGGAGGCCCCAAACCGAGTCGGAGACGCTGCGCCCCAGCAGCCAGACGACCGGATAGATGAAGCAAATCCCAACCAAGGCCAAGGCCGGCAGGACAAGCACATGCTTGCGCGACACAGCGTGCCCTTTCACCTCCGGGCGTGAAAAAGAGGCTGCCCGACCACGCGGCCGGACAGCTTGACAGGGGGCCTTAGGACAGCTTCCACTCGGTCCAGCGCTCGGTCATCTCGGCCAGGTTGTCGCGCCAATAGTTGGCATCGATCAGGAAGCCCTTCTCGGCATTCTCTTTCGTGGTCGCCAGCCAAGGCTTCACCGCCTCGTCGATCAGCGGGAAGGCGGCCGGGTTGACCGGCGCATAGGCGATGATGTTGGCCATGGTCGCCTGGTTCTCCGCCTTGGTCGTCGCATTCATGAAGTACTGCGCCACTTCCGCATTGGCTGCTCCTTTAGGGATTACCAGATAGTCGACCGAGCGGATGTTCTGGTTCCACTCGATGCCCACCGGCGCGCCCTTCTTGACCACGTCATAGGCGCGGCCGTTCAGCAGCAGGCCGACCCCAACTTCGCCATCGACGAAGAGCTGCTGGGCGACTGAGTTAGAAGAGTACCAGATGATATCGTCCTTGATGGTGTCCAGCTTGGCATAAGCCCGATCGACGTCCAGCGGGTAGAGGTCGGCCGGCGCCACGCCATCGGCCATCAAGGCGATCTCCATCATCGGATAGGCGCGGTCGCGCAGCGCCCGCTTACCCGGGAATTTCTTGGTATCGAAGACGTCGGCCCAACTCTGCGGACGGGTCTCGCCGACCACGTCGCTGTTGTAGGCGATGTTGTAGGACCAGACGATACAGCCGATGCCCTTGGGATGGACATAGGCCTGATCCAGGGCGCTGGCGTCGACGATCTTCTCGTCCAGGGTCTCGAAGAGCTGCTCGTTAGCGAAGAGGAAGGTGTCGGTGACATCGACGACATCCCAGACCGGTGCTCCAGCCTCCACCATCGCCCGCAGCTTGGAGCCGTTCATCGGTCCGTCCTGCACCACGCTGGCCCCGGTCTCGGCAGAGAAGGGCTCGCAATAGGCCTTCTCCTGGGCGGCCTGGTAGCTGCCGCCCCAACTGGCGAAAACCATCTGCTTGCCCTCCAGATCGACCGCCCCGGCGACGGCCGGGAAGAGACCGAAGGTGGAGGCGGCGACACCGGCCCCCAGCCCCATCTTCATCAAGGCTCGGCGCGTGAACTCCGGATCGGCGGACAGGCTGTCATAGCCGTACATGAACTTGTCTTTGCTCATTGTCAGTCTCCCTGCTTCCTCAGGCAACGCCAGTGGTGAGCCTCTTCTGGTTGGCACGAAAGTGCGGAATGACCCGGTCGCAGAACAACTCGAGGGAGCGTCGGGTCACCTCGGGCGCCAAGCCGAAGCAAGCACCCAGCATGAAGTGATCGATGCCGGCGGCCTGATAGGCCTCCAGCTTCTCGATCACCTCCTCTACAGTCCCGAACAGCATGTTCTGCATGACCTGTTCGGACTGGTAGTCGTCGCGATTGGCCACGGTCTGAAAGTCGACGGCCTCGGGGAAGCCGTCGGTCACCGTGCCGATGTTTCGAAACAGATTCTCGAAGTTCCGTCCGAAGTTGATCAGCGCATCGATCGGCATCTGCATCTGCGAGGGATCGTCGTAGATGCAGCCGACCCGCAGGGTCGCATGCTGCAAGCCCTCCGAGCCGGGATTGTCGGCCTGCGCCTGGCGAAACTTGGCGACCAGGTTCTCGACCTCCGAGAAAGGGCTGCGTAGCGCCGTCGACATGATGTTGCAGCCATTCTTCATGGCGAAGTCGAAGGTGTTGGGGTCGCGCGCGGCTATCCACATCGGCGGGCGCTTTTGCAGCGGCTTCGGCACACAGGCGACCGAAGGGAAGGACCAGAGCTCGCCCTCGTGCGCATAGTCGCCCTCCCACAGCCGCTGGACCAGCGGCACGATCTCGCGCAGATAGCGCCCGCCGTCGCCCTGCGGCATGCCGTTGACCATGCGGTCGAACTCGTACTGATAGGCGCCGCGGCCCAGGCCCAACTCCAAGCGGCCGCCGGAAATCACATCGAAGAGCGCCGCTTCACCGGCCAGACGGATCGGATGCCAATAGGGCGCAGCACAGACCGCGGTTCCGAGCCGGATTTGCTTGGTCTGGGCCGCCCAGTTCGACAACAGCACGAAGGGATTGGGCGAAATCGTCAACTCGATGGTGTGGTGTTCGGCCGTCCAGGCAATGTCGAAACCGCCCTGGTCGGCGATCCTGACGAGATCCAGCGCTTCGGCCGCGACATCGCTCATCGAGCGGCTCTTGTCGAAGCGCGCCATGTTGACGACGATGGAGAACTTCATCGGACGGGGTCCCATCTCAGGTAATGCGCATGACGAAGGCGTCTTGAGTGGCGCCCGAATGATCGATCACAACGGTTTTGATGCGGCTGAAGGCTTCGATGGCGGCAAAGCCGTTGTGCTTGCCGTAACCGGAGTTCTTGAAGCCACCGGCCGGCGACATGACCGAGGGCGAACGGTAGGTGTTGACCCAGACCATACCGGCCTCGACCCGGCGCACGAAGCGCAGCGCGCGGTCGAGGTCACGGGTCCAGACGCCGGAGGCCAGGCCATAGTCACTGTCATTGGCCAAGCGAATGAGTTCGGCCTCGTCGCGAAACTTCAGGATGCCGAGCACTGGCCCGAAGATCTCTTCACGCGCCAATTTCATCTCATTGGTGACCTCGGCGAAGACCGTGGGTTCGACGTACCAGCCATTGCCGAATCCGGCAGGTCGGCCTCCCCCTTGCACCAGACGCCCCCCCTGCGCCTTGGCCGCTTCGACGTAGTGTCCCACCTTCTCCACCTGGCTCCAGAGTGCCAGGGGACCCAGTTGGGTCTCCTCTAGATCGGGCGCGCCGATGCGAATGGCCCCGGCCGCTGCGGCCACCCGCTCGACCACCTCGTCGTAGATCCGCTCCTGCACGAAGCAGCGCGAGCCGGCTACGCAAGTCTGTCCAGCGGCGGCAAAGACACCGGCGACCACGCCATTGACTGCACGATCGAGATCGGCGTCCTCGAAGACCACATGCGGAGACTTGCCGCCCAGTTCCAGCAGGGTGTCGGTCAGGCTTTCGGCCGCGCCCTTGGCGATCAGGCGCCCGGTCGCGGTGCCGCCGGTAAAGTCGATTTTGTCGACCCCCGGATGGCGAATGAGGGCATCGCCGGCAGTCTGCCCCAGGCCGGTCAACACATTGAAGGCGCCCTTGGGAAAGCCAGCCTCGGCCATCAGCTCGGCGAAAGCGATGGCCGAGGCCGAGGCATGCTCCGAAGGCTTCACCACCACGGCATTGCCGATCGCCAGGCAGGGCGCCAAGGCTCGTGTCATCATATAGAGCGGCGAGTTCCAGGGGATGATCACCGCAACCACGCCGACCGGCTCGCGAATGGTGAAGTTCAGCATGTCCGGCTTGTTGACCGGTATCGTCTCTCCCTGGATCTTATCGGCCATGCCGGCGTAGTAGCGAAACGCAACCGGCTGCGCCTTCAGAAGCGCCCGGGTCTCGCGCAGGATCTTGCCATTGTCCTTGGTCTCGATGCGCGCTAGGCGCTCTGCGTGCGCCTCGACCAGATCGGCCAACCGCGCCAGCAGGCGTCCGCGGGCGGACTGCGTGAGATCGCGCCACGCCGGATCGGCCAGGGCGGCCCGCGCCGAGCGCACCGCCGCATCGACCTCTTCGGCGGTGCTGTCGGCGATCTCGCACCAGGGTGCACCGCTGGCCGGATCGTAGCTCTCGATCATGGTACCGGCGCCCTCGCGATAGGCACCGTCGATGTAGAGCGGCAGGCGCGTGCCGGTGAGGCTCTCGACGCTCCAGGTCTTCATGTTTGGGTCTCCGCGCTCCGATCCTGCGAGGCCCAGGCCGCAAGCTCGCCATCGATCATGGCCACATGTCCGATCTGTCCCGGTGCCTCGACGAAGAGCCCGAAGCGAGCCGACTCGTGCTCTCGGCGATAGCGCTTCAGAAGCGAGCGCATCGGCCGCAGCGGCACCCGCTCCAACGGCAATTCCTTGACTGGGAAGAGCGCCATGTCCTCGGGCAGGACGCAGTCCTCGAGCATGCCTCGGAAGATGATCTGCGCGCCCGCACCACCAGGGGCATCGAAGACCGAGTAGAGGAAAGTCAGACCCGCTTTCAGCCCCCGGCCTTCCAGGAGGCCATCGAAGGCGGTTCGCGCCGCCCCGAAGCGGTCCTGAGCCGGTGCCAGGGGCAGACTCCAATGCTCGCCTTGGCGCTGCAGCAGGATCTGTCCCATACGATCCAGCAAGGCGCCGACGGCAATGCTTCCTCGACGATTGGTCGCCTCCAGCGCGCGCTGGTCCATCTCAAGGTCCAGAAAGTCACCGCGCGCATAGGCCAGTGGCGAGGCGGCGCTGTCGGCAAAGGACGTCACCCGTCCGATCAAAATGACGTGGTCACCGGCGTCGATCACCTCATGGCGCATGCAATCGAACCAAGACACTGCGCCCTCGATCAGCGGAACACCGGAGGCCGCGCGATGCCATGCCGTCTCACCAAAACGATCGGCTTTGCGCGAGGCAAAGCAAGCCGAGACCACCCGTTGGCTGTCGGCCAGAATGTTCACGGCAAAGGCCGCTACCTGGCAGAAAATCTGGCAAGAGGCGGAGGTTTTAGCTATGCACACTAGCACCAATGGCGGGTCGAGCGATACCGAGGTGAAGGAGTTGGCGGTAAAGCCGCGCGGATTGCCGTCGGGCTCGCAGGCAGTGACCACAGTCACACCGGTCACGAAAGTCCCGAGCGCACGGCGCAGCCGCAGCGGATCGATACTCGGTCCAGAGACGCTGGGTGTGGCGCTTGCCATGCTTCTTCACCTTCCCCATGTTCTTGCTTAGGACTCATCGTAACCCTCCTAGCACCCGGGGAACATCAGCGCTCACTGAGCAATTTTTGGCTAATTCTTCCTACGATTCATAGGAGTCTCGTAAGCGATAGAGACGCAACGCAACATCCAGATCGAAGAGAGCCTCGGTGTCGGCGAAGTCTAGGTCGAAGCGCTCGCCGATCTGCTCCAGGCGATAGCGTAGGGTGGAGACGTGAATGCCCAGGCGGTCGGCAGTCGCCTGATAGCGTCCGCCCGACTGCAGGAAGGCTTCGATAGTCTCCAGATTGGCCTTGCCGCGCCTGCGGTCGTCGGCAGCGATCGGGCCGACCGTATCGGCCAGGAAGCTCTCCATCGTGGCGCTGTCGACAGCTGCCATCAGGGCGGTGAAGGCACCCAGGCGCTTGCTGGTCACCCAGCCTTCGCGACCCAGCGCGTGTGCCACTTTCAATCGCCGCATCGCATGCTGCCTGGCATCCGCCACCCCGCCCAACTGCTCGACGATCGGCGAGAGGACAAGCAGGGGCGGCTTCGGCAGGAGCGCGGTCAGGGCCTCGAAGAAAGCTGTTCGCGCAGCCTCTCCCTCGAACGCCTCGCCATGCTCCAGCAAGAGGGCCACCACCCCTTCGATGCGGCAGGAGAGGCTGGCGCCGAAGGCCCGCTGCGCCAGGCGCTGGCAGGAACGATGCAGATGTTCTTGCGCCTTCTCCCCCTCGCCCGCCGACACCAGCAAGAGACGCAAGGGCGGCTGTAGCTGAAAATCCAGGGTCCGGGCGACGGATCGCAGTTCCTCCGCGTCGCGCCAATCGCCGTCGAAGAGCCGCCGCATCAGTTGCTCGGCCGAGAGCGCGCGGGTCTGGAACATCACGAAATCGCGCAGCAGATGGGAGGAGAGCGCCAGGCGTCCCGCCTCGGCCGCCAGCTGCTGCTTCTCGTCGAGTTGGTCGAGACCGAAGAGAAAGACTGCTCCGGCATGCACACCGTCGATGACGATGGGCTCGATGCAGGCGGCAAAGACTCGATCCGCGACCCGCACGGTCCGGCTGCGGGCAAAGATGGCCTCTTGCGCGCCGCGCGCTTCGGCGATCAGCGCAGCGAGGATGTCTTCGCCGGTCTCCGTCACAATGGCCGGCGCCGCGTCGGGATCGTGAAGCAAGCGACCGGTGGTCAGGTCAATTGCCAACCAGGGGCTCGGCATCAGCCGCGTGAGCGCGGCGGGAAAGGTGGTCTCTCGCTTGCGGCTCAAGGCCTGCCCCATTACGTCGGTCAGACTCTCCGTCATATCCTGCAGTTGTCGGGTCGCTGCGGCTTCCGCTTCAAGCCGGCGCAACTTCTGCAAAGCGATCGCAGTCAGATCGGCGATGCAGCGTAGAAAGTCGATCTCGGCAGCATCGGGCCCCAGCCGCTCGCGGGCAATGACCGACAGCACGATAGGGCGGTCCTGCTCGTCCTGCCCGTCCAAAGGCAAAATCACGACGGTCTGATAGGATCGCCGGCGAGCATCGTCGCGGTAGCCGGGAAAGAGGTCCTGATTGGGGGCGTCGTGGATCACCAGAGGCGCACGCTCGGCCAGCACCCGCTCGATCGGGCTGGTCTCCGCATCCCACCCCGTCGGAAAGGGCGCATTGCGGTCGGAATAGGGGTCGTAGCGCACGATTGGGATCGAGGCGCGCTGTTCGATGTCGAGCGCCTGAATGCCGCTCATCGACCAGGAGCCGTGATGGCAAACGCCGCGGGCCAGGCGGCGTAGCACGGTCGCTACATCGAGTCCGGAGTTGATCAGTTTCGCGATCTCCGAGAGATCGCGAAAGCGCGAGCGTTCGCGCCCTGCCGCTCTTGCCTGTTCAAAGTCCGTCATGCTCGGCCAAGGATGCAACGAAGCGGGCCAAAGCGACAGAGGCTTCAGCATCGGTACCGGAAGTGACCCGCTCCCAAGTGCTTAGAGAAAGAATCTTCACTGCTATGACAAATTCGACCGTTCAGGTCGCGGGCGGGCAAGACACTGGCTGCGTCTTGGCACAGGCTGCAGTGTCGCACCCCCAGCCTTGGAGACACGGGTGATGTCGCAAACGCAGCAAACTACTGTCGACACAGCGACATCCACGAGTGCCGTTTCGATCCAGCGACCGCTTGTCGGTATCCTCTTCCTGCTGCTGGGAACCACGCTCTTTCCGATCCAGGACGTGATCATCAAGGGCTTCAGCGGCACCTACGCAGTCCACCAGATCGTCTTCCTGCGCAGCTTACTCGCCATTCCCATCGTCCTGGTGATCGCCCATTTCGATGGCGGCTTGCGGCCCTTGAAGCTGGGATCGATCTCGCTGCAGCTGCTGCGTGCGGCCGGCGCCTTCGTCTCCTACATGGTCTACTATATGGCGCTCGCCACCATCGGCCTGGCGAAGACTGCGGCGATCACCTTCTCGACCCCGATCTTCGTGACCATCCTGGCGCTCTTATTCCTGGACGAGAAGATCGGCATTCACCGCTGGGGTGCCGTGATCGTCGGCCTGATCGGGGTCCTCGTCATCGTCAGGCCGGGTCTCGGCGTCTTCGAGCCGGCCGCACTCCTGGCCCTCCTTGCCACGGCCACCTATGCGATCTCGATCATCGCCACCCGCAAGATGGGCACAAAGGTCAGCGGCAGTGCCATGACCATCTTCACCTTGGGATTCTATGCCCTGGGCGGCGGTCTTGTCGGACTCGTCTTCTCCAACATCGCGGTGGACTCGCCGCACCCCAGCTTGGCTTTCCTGTTTCGCGCCTGGTTCTGGCCCGAGCCCGAGCATTGGCTGCTGTTCTGCGCGTTGGGGCTGATCTCCGGCATCGGCTTCTATGCGCTTTCCCAAGCCTACCGCCTGGCCGATGCCAGCATGGTCACCCCCTTCGAGTACACCTATCTGCCCTGGGCCATCCTCTGGGGCTTCGTGTTCTTCGGCAACTTACCGGACCTGCCAACCTGGATCGGCATGCTGATCATCGTCGCTGCCGGGCTCTACATCCTGTCCCGCGAATCGGTGCGCGGTCGCGCCCTGGTTCGAAAGAAGGGTTTGGGCGTGATGCGCCAGCGCTAGCCGGCTGCGGCGTAGGGCCGGTAAGAATAGTACTTGGGTCGCCTATCCAGTCTGACATGCAGCCAGGCCACCCCGCCGCCGGCGACGGAGAGCCAAAGCGGCCGATCGCAGACCCGCGCTCTAACCTGGGCTGCCACCTCCCGCCAAAGCGCAAGCTGCTGCGCAAGCGGTGCCTGACGACAGAAGGCAGCGAGGTGGCTGTAGTCCGCAGCATCGCTCAGGGGCGAGGGCACGACCAAATGCGCGTCACCGCCCAGGTTGGCGAAGGTGACGATCCCCTCCGGTATCGCCTCACTGTCGAAGTAATCGGCAAATGGCGAGCGATCGGGAGGCACCAAGAGATAGGGCGCGTCAATGATCACGCATTCGAACGCGCGCTGCAGTGACTGGCTCGAGAGCGCCGGCGTCTCCCAAACATAGCTCGCATGCGGGCTCTCACCGAATATGGAGAGGAAGACTGCCATGAAGTCCCCGTCGCTTTTCCAGAGGTCCAACACCTCAGCGAAAGAGAGAGGGGCTTCGTTGCGGAAGAACCTGTACTTGAGAAGGGAGCTTGAGTCCTCAATCTCCGTACGCGCTTCAAAAGGCACCTTGCTGCCCCCTCTTCTCGCAAGATCCAGACCTCGATCATCCCTTTTGTGCAGGACGACTGGAGCAGATCGCGCTCTAGGCCCTGAGCAGCGCCCGCACGATGTCGCTGCCGGCGACCTGGCCCACCACCTGACCCTCGCCGGCCACCAGGATCGGTGCCTCGGAGGCCAGGAAGGCGCGCATGAGGTCGCGCACCGGAGTCTCGGCCGCCGTCAGGCGTGGCGCAGTCGGGTTTTCAGAGGTCAGCGGCGCCGCATCGGCCGGCAAAGCGACCGGATCCTGCGGACGCATCACCTCGACGGCACGCAGCACGTTCAGCGGGTTCATGTGGGCCACAAAGTCGGCGACATAGTCGTCGGCCGGGCGCAGCACGATGTCCTGCGGTGTGCCGACCTGCACGATGCGCCCGCCCATCATGATGGCGATCTTGTTACCGATCTTCAGTGCCTCATCCAGGTCGTGGCTGACGAAGATGATGGTGCGTTTCAGGTTCGCCTGAAATTCCAGCAACTCGTCCTGGAGCTTATTGCGGATCAAGGGGTCCAGTGCCGAAAAGGGTTCGTCCATCAAAAGAATCGGAGCTTCCGTAGCGAAGGCGCGCGCCAGTCCGACGCGCTGCTGCATGCCGCCGGAGAGCTCCTGCACCTTGCGGTTGGCCCAGGCCTCGAGGCCGACCAGTTCCAGCTGCTTGGTCGCGCGCTGGCGACGTTCCTCGGCGCCGACCCCGGCCAGTTCCAGGCCGAAGGAGACATTGTCCAAGACCGTACGCCAGGGCAGCAGACCGAACTGTTGAAACACCATGGCGATCCGCTCGGTGCGCAGGCGGCGCAGCGCCTCGGGGCCGACCTTGACGACATCGACCAGGGCCTGCCCGTCGTTCACCCAAACCGCGCCGCGCACCACCGGGTTCAAGCCGTTCACAGCGCGCAGCAAGGTGGACTTGCCAGAGCCGGAAAGGCCCATCAGCACGACGATCTCGCCCTCGTTCACCTCCAGAAAGCAGTCGTGAACACCCAGGACCTGTTGGGTCGAAGTCTGAATCTCCTCGCGTGTCTGCCCTTGATCCATCAGCGGCAGGGCGGACTTCGGGCGATCGCCGAAGACGATGTTGACGGCGTCGAAGCGGACCATCGCATGGCCGGTCATGCTCGCGCTCATTTGCCGTCCTTCTTCTCTGCCCGGAACAAGCGATCGAGAATGATGGCGATCAGCACGATGGCGACACCGACCTCGAAGCCCTTGGCGATGTTGACCTGGTTCAGCGCGCGCAGGGTCGGAACCCCCAGGCCGTCGGCGCCGACCAGGGCGGCGATCACCACCATGGAGAGCGACAGCATGATAGTCTGGGTCAGACCCGCCATGATCTGCGGCATGGCATAGGGCAGTTCCACCTTCCACAGCAGCTGCGACTTGGTGGCACCAAAGGCCTGGCCGGCCTCGATCAAAGGCTTCGGCGTCGAGGAGATGCCCAGGTGGGTCAGGCGGATCGGGGCCGGGATGGCAAAGATCACGGTCGCGATCAGGCCCGGCACCATGCCGAGGCCGAAGAGGATCAAGGCCGGGATCAGATAGACGAAGGTTGGAATGGTCTGCATCAGGTCCAGGACCGGGCGCATGGCGGCAAAGAACCAGGGCCGCCGGGCAGCCACAATGCCCAATGGCACGCCCGCCCCCATGCAGACGGCCGAGGACGCCAGCACCAGAGCCAGGGTTTCGGTGGTTTCCTCCCAATAGCCCTGGTTGACGATCAGCAGCAGGCCGATGCCGGTAAAGGCGGTAAAGGCGATGGAGCGGCGCAGATACCAGGAGAGCGCGGTCACGAGCGCGATGATCACCAGGGCCGACGGCCACTGCAGGATCCACAGCAGGACGGAGATCACGGCGTCCAGAATGTTCGATAGACCATCGAAGAACCAGGCCAGATTGTTGGTCAGCCAGTCGACGATGCCCTTCGCCCAGCTGCCAATCGGTACCTTCCAACTCTCAAGCCATTTCATCGCGCTGCCTCTCTCAGGTGTCCTTCTGCCAAAGACGACGAAGCCCAGGCCCGACCTTACGTCGCGCCTGGGCCCCGCTCGGCGGACTCTAGTTCAGCTCTTTCTTCATCTCTTCCAAAGCGTCGTCGCCGTCTTCGGTCTTGATGCCGGCAAGCCAGGCATCGAGCACTCCGGGATTGGCTTTCAGGTAGGCCTCTGCCGCATCTTCAGGGTCTTCGCCGTTGTCCAGGATAGCGGCCATCATGGCGTTCTCCATCGCCAGGGTGAAGACCATGTTCTTCAGCATGGCGTCCACGTTCGGACACTGTTCGGCAAAGCCCTTGCGGACGTTGGTGTAGACCGTAGCGCCGCCGTAGTTGGGACCGAACCAGTCGTCGCCGCCATCGAGATAGGCCATCTCGAAGTTGGCGTTCATCGGATGCGGCTCCCAACCCAGGAAGACGATGGGATCCTCCTTGCGCACCGCACGGGCAACCTGGGACAGCATGCCCTGCTCGGAGCTCTCCACTACCTCGAAGCCCTTCAGGCCGAAGGCGTCCTGGTCGATCATGTCGAGGATCAATCGGTTGCCGTCGTTGCCGGGCTCGATGCCATAGATCTTGCCGTCGAGCTGGTCCTTGAACCTGGCGATGTCGGCGAAGCTCTTGAGGCCGGCATCGTAGGTGTACTTCGGCACCGCCAGGGTGTACTTCGCGCCCTCGAGATTGACGCCCAGCGAGATCACCGAGCCGTCGTCGAGGTAAGGCCGCACGTCGGCCTCCATGGTCGGCATCCAGTTGCCCAGGAAGACATCGATGTCACCGTTCTTCATCGAGGCATAGGTGACCGGGACCGAGAGCACCTTCACATCGGTGTCGTAGCCCATTTCCTCTAGCAGCAGGGTGGTCATTGCCGTGGTCGCGGTGATGTCGGTCCAGCCGACATCGGAAAAGCGAATGGTCTCGCACTCGGCCAAGGCCGCACCGCCGGGGATAGCCAAGGCCAGGGCCGTGGCCACCAGAGTCTTGCGCGCTGTCATGGGTCGTCTCTCCTTGGAATCTCGCTGTTTCGATTGTTCCAGATAGCGGCTCTTGCCTTCCCGCCGTCTTCAGCCGCAATTGACAGAAGACTTGATTGATGAGTCAATCAAGAACCGAGTTGGAGCGTACATCTGTCCCGGAAAGCCGTCGCCCATGAATGAGAGTCTCACTGCCAAACTGCGCCGCCAATCCTTGATCGAGGCCACCATCACCTCGGTCCACCTGCGCGAATCGCTCGACGTGTCGGTGTCGGAGATCGCCCGGCGGGCCGGTGTCTCCTCCAGTTTGGCGCATCACTATTTCGGCGGAAAGGATCAGCTGATCGTCTCGACAATGCGCCATCTGCTGCAGCAGATCTACGCCGCCACACGCGCCGAGACGGCAAAGGAAACCACCCCGCGGGGCAAGGTTTCAGGCCTCATTCGCGCGAGCTTCGGCCCCAGCCAATTCGGTGCGCAAACCATCTCCGCCTGGCTCGTCTTCTATGCCCGCGCGCAGCAGGCGGCCGAGCCGGGCCGCCTGCTGAGGATCTACCTGCGCCGGCTTCACAGCAACCTGGCTTTCTGGCTTCGGTCCCTCACCGGCGAGCGTGCCGATTTCGTCGCCAGCGGGGCAGGGGCGATGATCGACGGCCTCTATCTCCGTTGTGCCCTCAGGCACGGCGTCTTGGAAGCAGGTGTAGCGATTGCCATGACCGAAGACTACATCGACGCCCAAATCGGCCGCAGGCAGCATTGGCGCCTCTAGAGTGCTTCTCGAACCACGCTGAAAGGCGCGCTTGCTCGGCGGTACTGGTGCCTCATGCCGGATCATGGACGAAGTAGGCGGCAACCACGCCATGATCGCTGCTGGATGGTTTCTCGTCCTCAAGATGGTCGTTCCAGACCTTCATCTCCTTGAAAGACCAGGGCCGGTTCCAAGAGTGATCATAGAACTGTTTCGAAACCAGGACATGGTCCAGGCTTTCGCGCACGCCCTTGTATTCATGCGTGTAGTAGATGTCTCTGAGCGAGCGGAATTCCTGCAGGGTTCCGGCAGCGTAAAGACCGGCATTGCTGCTGAAGCCGACGCGGCTGGATTCGAACAGGCGATAGGAAGGCTGCTCGGCAATGATCGCAAGCGTGTTGCTGAGTTGAGCATCATTGAGATCGCCCAAGACCACCAGCGGTGTATCCGTTTTCTTCAGAATCTCGTTCACGATGCCCCGGAACGCTGCGGCCTCCGCCGTACGGCGGATGGTCGAGAGCGCGGCACCCAGCACCGAGGCATGCTTCCGGACCGCCTCTAGGTCGCGCTCCTCATGATCGAGCCGTGTCGGCAGCCTCGACTTCAGGTGCGCACAGAGCACGCGGACCGAGGGCAGATCGGGATGGTCCTTGTACCCCAGATCCAGGTCCAGGATCGTCCGTGCGAAGCGATCGACCTTCACCTCGATCTCATCGTCCTCGGGGTCGCGACTGCCGCCGCGCTTCTCCTCACCGGCCATCTGCGGTAGGTATTTCACGTCGATGTGCAGGTAGCCGGGCTCGTAGGCCTTGAACGGCTTGTGGGCGGGCTTCGCCGCCTTCGGCTTCAGGTCCTGGCAGTTTGGACATGCCGTGCCGGCGCAGGCAGCGGTCGAGCCCCGAGCGCGAGACATCCGGATTCAGGAACTCGCGGACCAGGGCCAGCAGGTCGTCGAGGGGCAACAGCAGGGTCCTGCGCAGAGACACGGCGACAGCCTCCTGGGTTGGTGTCAGCGTCGTCTGCAGCTTGTGCGGCGTGTGGCTCCGGTCGCGGACGCTGTCCCGCTTCCGCCACTTCCACATGGTCTGCTCGGAGATCCCGTACCGCTCGGCCAGGACCCAAGCCGGCTCGGCGCTCGCCTGGATCGCGGCCCGCACCTTCGGCGTTGTCGTCGCCTGCTTGTGAAGAGATCGGCATGCTCGTCCTCCGTCCCGAAACCCGCCCAGGATGGAGCGTGCCACGAACAGCGCCCGCCAGCGAGAGTCTATGTGATCTCATCCGGGACGGAATACCAGCATCGATTGTGCAGCAAGCGACACAGGCAACTCGCGTCCTTGAGCAAGCGCTTCAGTCCCGAGTCTCGCCACTTTCCTGCCGATTGTCCGGAGGGCGGGTTTTATTCTGCATACTAATCAACGATTTGGAGGGAGGTAGACGTCAGGATTGCGAAGCTCAAGGGGGCCTGTAGACTCGATACGGTCGAGACCGAGGGTCAGATGCTCCAGCGCGTCATGCCCGGACTGATGGGCATGAAGAATGTCCTGGCGATCAATGATGAAGCGCACCACTGCTATCGCGAGAAACCGGGAGAAGACCTGGAAGGCGATCTGAAAGGGGACGACAAGAAGGAAGCCGAGAAGAACAAGGAAGCGGCGCGGCTTTGGATATCGGGTCTCGAAGCGGTCAATCGCAAGCTGGGTCTTTCCCGTGTGATCGACCTTTCGGCAACCCCGTTCTTCCTCAGTGGCTCCGGTTATGCCGAAGGCACGTTGTTTCCCTGGACCATGAGCGATTTCTCACTCATGGATGCCATCGAGTGTGGAATCGTCAAGCTGCCGCGCGTGCCCGTCGCGGACAACATCCCGGGCGGCGACATGCCCAAGTTCCGCAATCTGTGGCAGCACATCCGCACGCGCATGCCGAAGAAGGGACGCGGCAAGGCAAAGACGCTGGATCCGCTGAGCCTGCCTGTCGAGTTGCAAACCGCCCTGGAGGCGCTCTACGGCCACTACAGGAAGACCTTCGGCCTCTGGGAGTCGGCCGGCATCAGCGTCCCACCCTGCTTTATCGTGGTGTGCAATAACACCTCGACCTCGAAGCTCGTCTACGACTTCATCTCGGGATTCCATCGCGAGAACGACGATGGTACGGCCACACTCCAGAACGGACGGTTGCAGCTGTTCTGCAATTTCGACGAGCACGGCAATCAGCTCGCCCGTCCGAGAACTCTCCTGATAGACAGTGAACAGCTTGAGTCCGGTGATGCGCTCGATAAGAACTTCCGGGACATGGCTTCGGATGAGATCGACCGTTTCCGCCGTGACATCATCGAACGCACCGGAGACCGCCGTCAGGCCGGGACCCTAACCGACCAGGATCTGCTGCGGGAGGTCATGAACACAGTCGGCAAGTCAGGGCGGCTCGGTGATTCGATTCGCTGCGTCGTATCGGTCTCCATGCTTACCGAAGGCTGGGACGCGAATACCGTCACGCATGTTCTGGGCGTGCGCGCGTTCGGTACTCAGCTGCTCTGCGAGCAGGTCGTCGGCAGAGCCTTGCGGCGACAGTCCTACGACCTGAACGAGGAGAATCTGTTCAACGTCGAGTATGCCGACGTGTTGGGCATTCCCTTCGACTTCACGGCGAAGCCGGTGGTGGTGGCGCCGCAGCCTCCCCGCGAAACCATACAGGTCAAGGCGATCCGACCCGACCGTGACGAACTCGAGATCCGCTTTCCGCGAGTGGCGGGCTATCGAGTCGAGCTCCCGGAGGAACGGCTGAATGCCGAATTCACTGACGATTCCGTGCTGGCGCTCACGCCGGATCTCGTCGGCCCATCGCGCACCAAGAACGCGGGCATCATCGGCGAAGACGTCGATCTCAGCCTCGAGCACCTGCAGGACATGCGGCGCTCGACGCTGCTGTTCCACGTAACCCAGCGCCTGCTCTACACCAAATGGCGTGACCCGGGCGAGCAGCCGAAGCTCCACCTATTCGGCCAACTCAAACGCATCACCAGGCAGTGGCTGGATACCCGTCTCGTCTGCAAAGGCGGCACATACCCGGCGCAGCTCATGTATCAGGAGCTTGCCGACATGGCCTGCGAGCGCATCACTGCGGCGATCACCCGTGCCGAAATCGGGAAACGTCCGGTCAAGGCCGTGCTCGATCCCTACAACCCCGTGGGGTCCACGGCGCATGTCAATTTCAACACTTCGAAGACCAGCCGCTACGCGACCGACGCGCGACGCTGCCACGTCAACTGGGTGATCCTGGACAGCGACTGGGAGGCCGAATTCTGTCGGGTGGCCGAAGGCCATTCCCACGTGCTGGCCTATGTGAAGAACCACAACCTCGGGCTCCAGGTGCCCTATCGCTACGGCTCGGAGATGCGCACCTATATTCCGGACTTCATCGTCCTGGTCGACGACGGGCACGGCAAGGAAGACCCGCTACATCTCGTTGTCGAGATCAAGGGCTACCGGCGAGAGGATGCAAAGGAAAAGAAGAACACCATGGAGGCCTACTGGGTGCCCGGCGTTAACAACCACGGCAGCCATGGCCGCTGGGCATTCGCCGAGTTCGCTGATGTCTGGGAGATGCAGTCCGACTTCGAGGCCAAGGTCGAGGAGCATTTCAATCAGATGATCGATGGCGTCGTCGCGGAACCGGTGGCGTAAGGGATAGTAAATGGCGAGACGAACGAAGCAGACCGGTCGCAAATCCGTATCCGACGTGATCCGTCCGCCATCGAAAGCGGCAGTGACCTTCTTTCCGGAAAGCGCTGGAAGTGAGGGGAAAAGCGGGGCAGGATCGCCCATGGTGGTGGGGCGGTTTCTGTCCAACGGAGGGATTGGCTTCGACACCCAATTCCCTACCCTGGATCAGAGGCTTATGCCACCGACGCCAGCCTCCAAACGTGTGCCTAGTGAATAATCCGGGCTAGAGCGTTTTCGCCTTGGACAGGTTCGTCTGCAATGCTTTATGCTTTTGTTTAAACACGAAAATCGTCGTATCTAATGAGTCCATCAGCTCGGGATTTGCTCTAGTCAGAGTAGCCTGCTTCTTGGCCTCCAGCGATTCCAACTACATGACCGGTCAGACCCTGATCGTGGACGGCGGCATGGTTCTGTAGTAGAAGGGACGACCATGTTGATGGACAGTAACGATTCCCTGCTGCTGGTGATCGATTTCCAGACCAAACTGGCGCCGGCCATCCATGACGGCAAGGCCGCTTTGGCCAAGGCCGCGCGCCTCCTGAAGATCGCTCAAATTCTAAAGGTGCCGCGCCTGGCGACGGAGCAATACCCGCAAGGCCTGGGCGCTACGCACCCTGACCTGCAGGACCTGCTGCAGCCCGAAGAGGTCATCGAGAAGCTCTGCTTCTCCGCCGGCCGCGAGACCGCGTTCCTCGACAGGGTCGCCACCAAGGGTCGGCGCCAATTAATCATGATGGGGATGGAAACCCACGTCTGCGTCCTGCAGACTGCGCTCTCCATGCACGACGAGGGCTACCGGGTCTTTGTGGTCGCCGATGCCGTCGGCTCTCGCCAGCCCGGCAGCAAGATCTTAGGGATCAATCGGATGCGCGCGGCCGGCCTCAACATCGTGAACAGCGAGATGGTCGCCTTCGAATGGCTCGCGCGCGCCGGCACAGAAGCCTTCCGCGAGGTCCTGCCACTGATCAAGTAGGCTCGGGCGAAAGGGCAGCCGCTCCAAGAGCCCAATGCTGCAAGGGAAGCGAAGCGAACCGAAGCGCTGCCGAGAGGCAGTGGAGAAGGCCGCCAGCGCCAAAATCGTGACCTTGCACCCCGACGAGATCGCAGCCCACTTGGCATCTTTGGAGGCCTTGCCGGTTGAATTACGAGATCGCTGCTGCGTGGATCGTTCGAAACCCTCAGCACCACGGATGAATTGTTATTAGTACAGGAGTGATTTTTCTCGAATTTTTTCAATAAATACAATAAAAAAACGAACTAAAATTTTGAATTTAATACAAAAAATTAACCAATCTGTTCGATTTTTAACTAAATTTAATAATAAAATGTAACATATTTTACTTGGCGGTGGCAGGCGGAATGGGGAATCTCGGGAAACACTGACGCGGATGAGCCGGTGTCTGACCGCCGCGGCGCACTTGGAAAGGGACCGCGATGCTGATGCTCTATTGCTATCCGGGACTCTTCGGCTTGGCCGACAACAATCCCTTCGGTCTCACCCTCTCTTGAGCGCCACTGCCGCAAGATGCACGATCTGGTCGGCGGGCCCTGAACTGCGGCAATTGGCTTTGGCTGGAGTCAAAGCCAGATCGGTGCCATTGAAGAAATCCACACTCATATAGCTCCACAAAGAAGTTAGGTCACAAGCGAACCAACACCGGTTTCACTTCGCCACTCACCTACGATGGTATCGCTTAGTTCCAGGGACACTTCGTCAAGGGTCCAAACCGGCAGCACGGCGTTGCAGCGTGACAACGATCTGAACACCCGCGGCTGCGCCGAAACAGGCTTCCGATTCGCAGCGAGTGGTGAAGATCAGACGGATGTATAGGAACCATCCGTCTGAATCCGACCGGTGGGCCGGTTCAGCCGGCGTCGATCTCCACTCTTGTGCTGGCTTCCTGGCAACGATGAAGACCGATTTTCCGCGTCCGACTGCCAATCGCGCTTGATCTCGAAGCCGGCCTGCAGCAGGCTGTCGCGCAGGTCCTGGGGACTGATCACTAACAAAGTTACCGCCAGATATGATCTTGAACGTGTAGGCAGCAGGCTGTCGCGCAGGTCCTGTGGGGCCTGATCACCCGAACCAGCGGAATCAGTCCCAAGGCCTTGCCAATCGGCCCGACCAGCTTGAACCAGGCCATGGTCTCGGCTAGGCAAAACGTGTGCTGACCAGAGATGTGGCTTGGATTGTTTGAACAGGGTTCGAACCATCGCTAGCCCGGACTTCTCACCGTAGGGACGCACATGTTTTTCGCTGCCGGTTTTTCTTTGCTCGGATGCCTGACTTTTTCCGGGCATGGTGAAAGGTCCGGGGGTTTTGCCGGTTGGGTAGACTTGGCTTTTCCTCTGTTGTTTCGTCTCGGGGTTTGGGATCGGCGGCGTCAGCAAGCCGCCCTGGATAATCGCTCGTGGGCGATCGAGAACTCAGTCTGCCAGGAATGCGCCGAGGCCATGGCGATCTTGATGCGCCGCACCGAGACCGTCGCCGGGCGCCGAACTTCAACAGCTTGAGGCGGATCGAACCCGCCGTGGCCTTGGCAAGCGCCGTGCCGGGAAGCGCGATGCGGCGCAGGCTGTCGACCGGGACATGGGCGAGCGAGGCGAACCAGAGCCGGAGTTGGTTGGCCCGCAGCTTCGCCGCCGAGGTGCGGTCGGCGAAGAGGTCAAGCTGGCACTCCTCGATCCGGTTCTCCATCTCGCCCCGGGCGCAGTAGAGCCGTTCGTAGAGCCGCCTGGCGTCGACGCATCGGGCCCGAGCGAGGTGACGACGAAGCGCGGATTGGCGCCCCTCGCCAGATGCTCTGCCTTGCCCACCACGCGGCGCGCCCGGCTCCAGCTCTTGCGCGTCGAAGAGCTGAAGTCGGCGAAGCGTCGCGCCGCCCGGCCCATCCTCGTGTGCGCCGCCGCCTCGCGCGCTAGCCGCTTCCGCAACCGGGCGTTCTGGGCCAGGCCGAACAGAAAGCCGCCACCGTTCGCCTCGCACCACGCCATCATGTCTTCGCGCGCAAAGCCCGCGTCGGCGCGCAACAGGATCCCAACCCGGGGCCAGCGCTTGCAGATCTGTGCGACGATCCGCACCACCTCCTCCAGAGCGCCCGCCGCGCCATCGATGTTGGCCGCCCGCAGCTTCGCCGCCAGCAGGTGGCGCCCACAGGTGATGTAGAGCGGAAGCTGGCAGTAGCTCTTGTAATAGCCGTGATGGAACCGGCCTTCTTGGGTTCCCTGCACCGGGTCGTCCGTGGCGTCGAGGTCCAGAACGATCCGTGACGGCGCCGCCGCGTGGGCATCGAGATAGAGGTCGACGAACAGCCTCTCCATCGCCTCTCCGTCATGGCCGATCCGGTGGTAGCGGCCCGGCGCGCCGGACGGGGCGTGCTTCAACCGGCCCCAAGTGCTCTTGCCGGAAAGCACCGCGCAGTCCTTCCGCTTTGCCTCCAACCGGTCCGACAACAGGGCCAGGACCGGGTCGTGGCGCAGCTGGTCGTGGTCATTGAGATCCTCGTAGCCGAGCGCGATCCCACAGATCCGCTGGCCGACCGGGGTGGGAAGCTCATGCACCACAAGTTCCGGCGTCCGGCAATCGATGAAGCAGGACGCGACGCGATCGAACAGTCCGATCGCGCGGTCGCAATGGCGCAACAAAAGCGCGCCGGCATTCGTACTGATCGCGCCGCCCATCGAAGGCTTCAAACTCAAGCTGTTCCGGGATACACTCTGGTCGCATCGGGCCTCACTCCGAATTCTGTCAAGTCGTTATTGTAAAATAACTTTACAGAATTCAAAAAAACCGATGCACCCCCTTGTATGAGAAATGCGGGATAGATCGCCAGGAAATCGCCGCTGGCGAGCTGGCTCCCGGCTGCAGTGACAAGTCCGACAGGTTCCCAACAAAAAGCGTGGTCTCGACCGATTGTATCTGAATGCCGGCGGTCAGAGAGCCCTCCGGGATGAGGGTATCGCCGCCGCCGCCGCCGTCGTAGCTATCGCCGGCTTGTATGTCGCCGACCTGAATGGCAAAGACATCGTCGCCGGAGCCTCCATAGAGACTATCGGGGCCCGATCCGCCGCGAAGGCTGTCGTCTCTATCGCCGCCGTAGAGTTTGTCTCAGCCAATACGCCCGAACAGGCCGTCGTCCCCAGACCCGCCGAACAGGCTGTCGCCACCGAAGACGCTGTCGTTACCGGCATCGCCGGTCAGGAGCGTATCGTAACTCTTGTCGCCATAGAGATTGTCGTTGCCGCTGCCACCGAAGATGCCGGTGTCGTTGCCGGACCCTCCATAGGCGCGGTCGGCATCGTTGTCGCCGCCGAAGTAATACTCGACTGAGATCAGCCCGACGCCGCTGGGCAATGGGCCATAGCTTATGACTGGGTCGCTTCCGGAGCCGCCGTCTATGCGGTCTCCGGGTTCCGCCTCTCCCAGCAGCACCAGGAAGATCATCGCCGCGACCACCACAAACCCTATCGATGCCACTGCCGCCGATCAAGGTATCAGCACTTGAAGCACTGCTCTCGATACCTTTACCGAACAGCAGATCGACACCCTCTGCACCGAAGTGGCTGTGTCCGCGCCGCTACCGACAAAGATGACATCCGACCCGGACCCACCGTAGAAAGCTTGGTCGCTACCCTCGTCGCCAACGAGCGTGTCGATGCCGGTCCCCCCGAAGAAGGAAAGATCGTCACCCTGTCCGGCGAGGAGCCTGTCCGAACTCAGCCCGCCCTCAATCAGAGTTTCGGCACCGCTCAAGGCGTAGATGCGGTCGGCCCCGAGGGTGCCCAAGATCCCGAAATCTCGACCGCTGGTTCCATAGAGCACCGCCATGGCTATCCTTGCTCTTACGCGTCAGGCATCGGCTCGCAGCCGCTAAGAAAACAAAAAAACTATCAAAAATCCAATTTTCTTTTCAACGCCTCGCATTCCTGAACGACACCGATCAGCATCCGCTGGCAAACTAGCCAAAGAGCGAGCCTGCATTCGGCGGTCGAGTTGCATTTGTCCCTTGACAGATCTGCCTAGCCTACTGACATAGCATCTGTCCAGAATAGGGCAGGCATAAGGACTGACCGCCCGAAGCGGTTCCCGGAGATTTGAGGGGCAGCTTGCACCGGGTCATCAACAGCTAAAGCGTCTAGAGCGTGTCTGCCCCTCACTGTGCCAAGGTCACTCGCCGCCCTGCGGTTAGGACAAAGAGGAGGGAAGACCCATGACGTCCAGCCATGCCGAGACGATCGTTCTGCATGCCGGGCACCGCAAAGATACGGCAAGCAATGCCGTGGTGGTGCCGATCTACCAAACCACCAGCTATCAGTTCGACAGCACCGAGCATGCTGCCAATCTCTTCGCACTGAAGGAATTGGGCAACATCTACACCCGCATCATGAACCCGACGACGGCGGTTCTGGAAGAGCGGATGGCAGCACTTGAAGGCGGCGTCGCAGCCCTAGCCGTCGCTTCGGGACAAGCGGCCTCTGCCTTCGCCATTCAGAATGTGGCGCAGGCTGGAGACAATATCGTCTCCTCCACCGACCTCTACGGAGGGACCTGGAACCTCTTCGCCAACAGCTTGAAGAACATGGGCATCGAGTGCCGCTTCGTCGATCCGAGCGATCCGGAGAACTTCCGCCGAGCGACCGACGACAAGACCCGGGCTTACTATGCAGAGACCCTGCCCAATCCGAAGCTGCATGTCTTCCCGATCGGCGAAGTGGCTGCGATCGGTCGCGAACTGGGCGTGCCGCTGATCATGGACAACACCGCAGCGCCAGTGCTCTGCAAGCCGATCGAGCATGGAGCAGCCGTCGTGGTCTATTCGACGACGAAGTACATCGGTGGCCACGGCAACTCGATCGGCGGTGTCATCGTCGACGGCGGCAACTTCGACTGGGAAGCGCACAAGTCCCGTTTTCCGTTGCTGTCGGAGCCGGACCCCAGCTATCACGGTGCCGTCTGGATCGAAGCAGTGAAGCCGCTGGGGCCCATCGCCTATGCGATTCGAGCCCGCGTGGTGCTGCTGCGCGATCTCGGCTCAGCCATGAGCCCCTTCAATGCCTTCCTCTTCCTGCAGGGCCTGGAAACCCTGCCCTTGCGGATGCGCGAGCATTGCCGCAATGCAGCCGCGGTCGCCGACTTCCTCTCCAAGCGGCCGGAGGTCACCAAGGTGATCTTCCCGAACAAGCAGGAGGGTGCATTCCGGCGCCGGGCCGACACCTACATGCGGGGTGGGTTCGGCGGCCTGGTCGGCTTCGAGCTGGCCGGCGGTCAGCAGGCTGGGCGCGCCTTCATCGACGCGCTGCAACTCTTCTACCACGTGGCCAACATCGGCGATGCACGATCGCTGGCCATTCATCCGGCCTCGACCACCCACTCTCAGCTCTCGGCCGGGGAGCAGGGCTTGAGCGGCGTCAACGACGGCTACGTCCGTCTCTCCGTCGGTATCGAGCACATTGACGACATCCTGGCCGATCTGAGCCAGGCGCTGAACGCCAGCGACGGATAGAGCAGGTCGAGGACGAACGGCAGGCGTCCTGCGGCTGATCGCTGGTGATGGTGACGACAGCCTCTTTGGCGGACTGGGCGGCGACCGTTTCGAAGGCGGCAGCGGCGCCGATAGCCTTTTTATCGGAAAGGGCGATGCTGCCTTCGGTGGCTCTGGCAAGGACGCCTTTCGGCTCGCCGGCAGCAGCCTGGGCTTCGGCGGTTCCGGCGGTCCGGTCTTTCGGAACTTCGACGGCGTCCTGGTGAACGGCTCGAACGGCGAAGACAAGATCGTCTATGCCAGCGGACTGGAGGTCGGGACCTTCGACTACATCAGATCGGATCCCTTCTCCGCCGGCGGCAACTCGGAGGCGCGCTACGACGGCCCACGCCGGGTTCAGGTGGATCAGGACGGTGACGGCGCTGCCGACCAGGCCTTCCTTATCGACGGTCTGACTGCTGCCAACCTGCTGACGGCCACCGACTTTGTTTGGCTATAGAGGACCTCCCTTCAATCCGGCTTATCGCCTGCCAACCAGTTGACCGCTTCCGACTTCTCTCTTCCTGAGTTAAGCCGCCGGCGCCAGAATCCAGTCGCGGACATGCGACGCCGCCGGCGACAGCTTGATACGCTCCGACCAGACCAGATAGTAGCCCATCCCGGTGCGATGGCGCCAAGGCCCAGCGGAAGCCAGCAGACGCTTGGCAATCAAGGGCTCGGCCACATGACCATAGCCCATGGCGATCCCCTCCCCGGCCATAGCCGCCTGCAGCACCAGGGCATAGTCGTTAAGCCGCAGGCCCCCGCCTTCGTCGCGGTAATCCTGCCCCAAGGCCTTGGACCAGTCGTGCCAAGAGGGTCTTGGGCGGTAGGGCTCCTCTAGGTGAATGAGGGCTGTGCGGCGCAGGTCGGCCAGATCCTTCACCCTACCCTGCTCGGCAAGAAAGCCGGGGCTGGCCACGGCCGAGAGGACCTCCGGTGCAATCAGGGCCGCCTCATAGCCTCGCCAAGTCCCCTCGCCGCGCCGAACGCCCAGTGAGATGCCTTCCTGTGCTAGGTCCAATTCCTTAATCCGTGGTCTGCAGCCTGAGGTCCACCCCGGGGTGCCGGGCGCGAAAGTCCTGCAGGCGTGGCACCATCCAATAGTTCGCAAAGGCGGTCGATACCGAGAGAGTGACATGCCCGGTGCGCGCCAGCCCACCCAAGTGACGCACTGTCGAGAGCACCCGCGCAAAACTCTCGCTCACGTCGTGGCGCAGCAATTCGCCGGCATCGGTCAGCTCAATGCTGCGGTGTCCGCGGCGGAAGAGCGGCACGCCGATGGCCTCTTCCAAGCGGCGTATGGCCTGGCTGACCGCGGGCTGAGAAACATTCAGTTCCTCCGCCGCCCGGGTAAAGGAGCCAAGGCGCGCAGGCCGCCTCGAAGACGGCTAGGTGATGCAGGGAACCGACGGAGCGCAGTAGATCTCGCATAATGTGAGCTTATCCAATGCCTCACATTTATCAAGGATCACAAACGGCATCCTGCCGGTGTAGTCTAAGTTCGGCTTGGAGATCGCCAGGCTGGGAGGGTTCCATGAGCGAAACAGCGACGAGAACGAGACGGAGCCGCGGTGGCGCCCGCGAGGCCAAGCTGCACCGCGAAGAGGCAAAGGCACCGGCCTACATCACCCGGCAGATCCCCTTCTATGCCATGCTCGGCGAAGAGGGACTGCTGCGCCTGGAAGAGCAGGCCGATTGGCTGATCCAGGAAATCGGCCTGGAGTTTCGCGAGGACCCTGTCACGCTGGAGATCTGGCGAAAAGCCGGCGCCGACGTGAAGGAAACCCGCGTTCGCGCACCCAAGGGCATGATCCGACAGATCTGCGCCACAGCCCCTGCCAGCTTCACCCAGGTCGCGCGCAACCCCGAACGCAGCGTGAGGATCGGTGAGGGCGCGCAGGTCTTTGCCCCGGTCTACGGCCCCCCTTTCGTGCGCGACCTGAAAGGCGGCCGCCGCTACGGTTCGATGGACGACCTCGAGAGGCTGGTAAAGCTGAGTTACATGCTGCCCAGCCTGCATCACGGCAGCTTGGTGATCTGCGAGCCCTGCGACGTGCCTGTCTCCAAGCGCCATCTCGATATGCTCTTCATCCACATGACGGCCTCCGACAAACCGCACCTAGGCGCCATCACCGAGATGAGCCGGGCCCAGGATTCGGTCGACATGGCGCGCATTCTGCATGGACCGGAGGTCTTCGATAGCGCCTGCACCATAATGGGCAACGTCAACACCAACTCGCCGCTGCTGGTCGACAAGGTGGTAACGGAGGCGATCCGCACCTATTCTGCCGCAGGTCAAGGCATGATCGTCGCCCCCTTCATTCTGGGCGGTGCCATGGGGCCGGTCACCACGGCGGCCTCGATCGCACAGGCTCTGGCCGAGGCCATGATGTGCTGCGCCTTTAGCCAATTGGTGCGCCCCGGATCCCCCTTTATACTCGGCAACTTCCTCTCCTCCATGAGCCTGAAGTCAGGCGCACCGACCTTCGGCATGCCAGAGCCGGTGATCTCCAACCTGGTGATCGGGACAGCTGGCCAGACGCCTTGGTGTGCCGCTGCGCTGCGGTGGATCGCTGACCGCCTCGAAATTGCCCGACGCGCAGGCTGCAGCGGAGAGTGCAGACTCTATGCTCTCCACCGTGCTCGGCGGTGCCATTTCGTGCTGCATGCGGCTGGCTGGCTGGAAGGCGGCCTCTGCACCGGCTACGAGAAGCTGGTCTTGGATGCCGACCGTCTGGGCGCCTACCAGGTTTTGTTGCAAGGCCTGGCCCTGGATGACAACGCGCTCGGCCGCAGCGCTTACGAGGATGTGGGGCCGAGTGGTCATTTTCTCGGCTCGGCGCACACTATGGCGAATTACCAGACCGCCTACTACGACGCTCAGCTCTCCGACAGCGAGAGCGTCGAGCAGTGGGAGGAGCGCGGTTCGAAGGATAGCTATCACCGCGCCTACGAGCGCTGGAACGCCCTGCTTGGTGAGTATGAGCCGCCACCGCTCGACCCGGCCAAGCGCGAGGAACTGGAGGCCTTCGTCGCCCGCCGCAAGGCGGAGCTGCCGGACGCCTGGTATTAAAGATCTCTGAAGGACCCCTACCGCCATGCAAAGCCATGCCAAGGTCGTGATCATCGGGGGCGGCGTCGTCGGCTGCTCCATCCTCTTTCACCTGGCCAAGTTCGGTTGGAAGGACGTGGTCCTGCTGGAGCGCAATGAGCTCACCTCCGGCTCCTCCTGGCATGCAGCCGGGCAGATCCACACCATCAGCTCCGATCCCAACATCTCACGCCTGCAGGGCTACACCATCAAGCTCTACAAGGAGATTGAGGAGACCTCGGGTCACTCCGTGGGCCTACATTCGACCGGCGGCTTCTATCTGGCCTCCAACGAGACCTGGTACGACTACCTGAAGCGTGAGCGCTCCAAGGCCCGTACCATGGGGCTGGAGCAGGAGTTCATCTCGGTCAAGGAGGCCACCGAGCGCCACCCGCTGATCGATCCCAAGTTCTATGTCGCCGCCCTCTGGGACCCACTCGACGGCGATATCGACCCCTCGGGTGTCACCTATGCCTTCGCCAAGGCGGCCAAGGTGCACGGCGCCAGCTATTACACCCATTGCCCGGCGATCGCGACCAAGCAGCAGCCCGACGGCTCCTGGAAGGTGGTGACGCCCAAAGGCACGATCCATGCCGAGATGGTGGTGAATGCCGGCGGCCTCTGGGCTCGCGAGGTGGGACAGCTGGCCGGCATCCATTTGCCGGTGCAGCCGATGGAACACCACTATCTGATCACCGAGGCCATTCCGGAAATTGCGGCGCGTCCGCCCGAGCAACGCCTGCCGGCCGGCGTCGACTACGAGGGCAACATGTACTTCCGCCAAGAGCGGCAAGGCATGCTGCTCGGCACCTACGAACCGGTCTCGACGCCCTGGAAGGTCGGCGGCACGCCGCAGGGACTTCGGACACGAGTTGCTGCAGCCGGACCTGGACCGCATCGCCGACCGCCTGGAGATGGGCTTCGAGCGCATCCCCGCGCTCGGGCGCGCCGGTATCAAGGACATGATCAACGGCCCTTTCACCTTCGGTCCCGACGGCAACCCCATGATCGGCCCGGTACCGGGCCTCAAGAACTACTGGGCGGCGGTCGGTGTCATGGCCGGCTTCTGCCAGGGCGGCGGTGTCGGTCTCACCATGGCGGAGTGGATGGTCGACGGCGAACCTTCGATCGACGTCTGGGCCATGGACATTGCCCGCTTCGGCGACTTCGCGACACCGGACTGGGGCACGGTCAAGTCGGCCGAGAACTACGAGCGCCGCTTCGTGATGACCTTCCCCAACGAGACCCTGCCGAAGGGTCGCGGGCAGAAGACCACAGCGATCTATGACCGCTTGGTCGCCAAGGGTGCGGTCATGGACCAGGCTTTCGGTCTGGAGCATGCCCTCTGGTTCGCCGACGGCCCCGAGGACGCGTACGAGGAGCCCAGCTTCCGCCGGTCCCGTGCGCACGACTATGTCGCCCGCGAGGTCAAGGCCGTGCGTGAGGCCGTCGGCTGCATCGAAATCGCCAACTTCGCCAAGCACGAAGTGACCGGACCCGGCGCCCGTGCCTTCCTGGACCATGTCCTGGCGGGCCGCGTGCCAAAACCGGGCCGCATGGCCCTGACGCCGATGCTGACCCCCAAGGGCCGGCTCTACGGCGATCTGACGATCGCCTGTCTTGGCGAGGAACAGTTCATGCTCTTTGGCTCCGGCGCCATGCAGGAAGCGCACCGGCGTTGGTTCGAGGCGCAACTATCGACCGAGGGCGTCGGCTACGCCAACTGCTCCGACGCCTATCACGGCATCGCCATCTCCGGCCCCAATGCCCGGGATCTACTGGCGCAAATCACCCGTGACGATGTCTCGGCCGAGGCCATGAAGTTCCTGGACATCCGTCGCACCTTCGTCGCCGGCGTGCCGGCTATTCTGGCCCGGATCTCCTTCTCCGGCGAGCTCGGCTACGAGATCTATGTGGCCCCGCAGTACCAGCTTCGCCTGGCCGAGGCGATCGAAGAGGCCGGTCGGGACTTGGGGCTGCGTTGGTACGGCGCCCGCGCTCTCATGTCCCTGCGATTGGAGAAGGACTGGGGCGTCTGGACGATGGATTTCCGGCCCGACTTCACCGCGGCGGAAAGTGGCATGGACGCCTTCATCAAGTGGGACAAGGACTTCCTCGGCAGGGCGGTCGCAGAGAGCGAACGCAACACCATCCCGGAGCGCCGACTGGTCAGCCTGGTGGTCCGGCCCGACAACATCGACGTTTCCGGGGACGAAGCCATCCTGCTCGGCGAGGAGGCGGTTGGCTATGTCTCCTCCGGCGGCTATGCGCACCACATCGGAAAATCGATGGCAATGGGCTATGTCCGCTCCGACCTCAGCGAAGCCGGCAGCAAGCTCGCAGTCGAGATCAACGGCGAGATCTATCCGGCCGAGGTGCAGGCCGGCGCGCTTTACGATCCAGAAGGCGAACGAATGCGGGCCTAAGTGCCTTAGACCTCCGTACATTTGGCTTCTTTCGTCGGCTCTAACTGTAGACGATCAGCTCTATATTGGTGACTGTCACATCGCCCGGAAGACTGACGCCGGACGCCAACATCAGCGCATCTCTGCCAAATCCGCCGTCGAAGAAATCGCCGACCTGGAGTTCGCCTTGGGCCTCTGCATTCAAAGTATCGTCTCCATTCCCGCCAAAGAGCGTATTGACTCCACTCCCACCGAAGAGGAAAGCGTCGTCGTTTCCGCCAGCACGGATATAGTCACCGCCATTACCGCCGAAGGAAGAGTCAGAAACGAGGCCGCCAGCGAAGCGGTCGTCGCCATCGCCTGCTTGTGAAGAGAGATCGGCATGTTCGTCCTCCGTCCCGAACCTCGCCCAAGATGGAGCGTGCCACGAACAGCGCCCGCCGGCGAGGGTCCATGTGATCATCCAGGACGGAACACTCAAGCGCGCGGGCCAAGAACTGCCTCTGCAATTTGGATAGGCACACCGCCATTCACCGTACTTCACGTCGAAGTCGGTCCGCAACCTCCGTCTCGGCCTGAAAGGCCTTGAGTGGCGGACGCCGTGGTTTCTGGCCTGCGCTGATGCGTGCCCAATACCCGCGCGGTGATTTTGGAACCTGAAGTCGGCGGCAAAGCTTGCCCAAGGCGACGTCTGAGATACCAAGCTCCTGGGCCACTTGCGTTGCCGGCCGCGCCCAGATCATTACGAATAGTCTTCGTCGCTCTTCCTCGACTTTCTCATCCACATTCATTGGCGAAATTCGTCAGCACAGATGACCGAAGCCGCAACCCTCCGCGTTTCAGCCTTTCAAGTCGTCGACGAACTCAGAAGCCGGGTCCACGCTGGTAATCAGCAGGCGATCTCGCGCCCGCGTGCACGCCACGTACAGCAAATGACGCTCCGTGTCGTAAACCTCTTGAAGATCGGCGTCGTCCGCAACGGCTTCGATTCTCTCCTGCAACGGGACCACTTCATCGTCACAAGCCATTACAGCCACAGCGCGAAATTCTAGTCCCTTCGCTAGATGCATCGTGCTGATAGACAGCATGCCTGTGGTGGTCTCCACATGTTCATCAAGTACCTCGAACGGCGATCCCGACTCTTGTGCAGCCTCCTTCGCACGATCTAGCTGCTCCCCTGATCGGACAAAGATGCCGATCTCGTGTGGCGCCACACCCTCTGAGATTCTCTCGGCGATCCACGCACCGACTGCCTCAATCTCTTGCTCGCTTCCCTCGAACACGCGAATGTCCGGCCTTGGTCCGTTGAATACCGAGACCGTTCCGCGTCGATCTTCCACGTTGCCGTCAACATCCGAGACCTCCGGTCCAAGCAGGCGATCCGCTTGCATCCTGATCTGGTGCGAGGTCCGGTAGTTGATCCGCAGCGTCTGAGAGCGGCCCCGGACATCCACACCCAGAGACTTCCACGAGAAGGGCGTCTGAAAGATGCGCTGGCCCAGGTCGCCGGCGAAGAAGAGCGCATTGGGCCGGCTGCCACCCAAGGCCGAGAGAAATCGTAGCTGGGCGACACCGATATCTTGCGCCTCATCGACCACAGCAAAGTCGAATGGCGGATTGCGTCGGGTCTGAAGCTTCTCCGCTAGCTGGCTAAACATCTGCGCGCGCGTCACCAGTTCCTGCTCGGTCAGGCCTTGCTTCGCTAGCTCGAACACTTCCCACAAGGCGAGGCGCTGCTGCTCCGACAAGCGCGTCTTGCGGCCCAAGCGCTTGACGTCGCGATAGTCTTCCCAGGTATGCAGCTGCCAGGCGTCCACAACGTCTTCCCATTCCCCGAGCAGGAACCTGGGACCAAATCTCTGCGACCCCTTGTTTCCGCTCGCCCCGGTCAGCAACTGCCTGACATGTTCCCTCGTTGCAATCATCGGACGAGCGATATGCATCTCATACAGACGCTCGCCAATTCCATCGATTGCGCGAACCTCGAGGCGCTCCGCCAATCTCGGGCGCGTCGCTGATCAGTCGACGCAACTTCACGCGAAGCGCGTTGGCCAGGTTATCGGAAAAGGTCGTCAGGAGAACGCGCGCGTCCGGATTGCTCCGCGCCAAATGGACGGCACGATGCAGCGCGAAAATTGTTTTTCCGGTACCCGCAGAACCAGAGACTCGCGCTGGTCCGTTGTAGTCCTTCTCGACGATGTCGCGTTGCGCGGGGTGGAGGAATACCGCCCATTTTTCCCAGGGATACTCGAGAGCGCGCGAAAGCTCATCCGCGTCCACCATGACCCGGAAGCGCCGCCGAGCATCCGGATGGTCAAACGGATCGACCGCACCGGCCGCCACTGTTGGTCTTTGCGGACGCCCACCGGTCCGCCAACTCGAGAAGTGCTTCCGCCGCCTCGCCAGGCAGGTGGTCGGCGATCTCGAGCAGCCTGTCTTCATCTGCATTCCTCACATCCTCCAGCCACTCGACCGGTACACCGAATCCCAAAAGCTCGTCTTCCGATACGCTCTCGAACAGGGCCGCCCCGGTCGGCGCGGGATGCTCCTCCACGACATAAGTCGGAACGGCGATCTCCTGAACCTTCTCACGGATTTCGACGAGCTGCGCAGCACCCGTCTTCGGATGCGTCTCGAGCTTTCGCCGCTCGGCCCACCGATACGCCTTGTCGTGACGATCGACATAGCAGAGCAACAGACTGTCGGCGCCACGATGAACGATAAGGCGGATATCACGGCTGACGCGCACAGACCGGAAGTTCGGATCTCGTGCCGCATTCAGCTTGTGGAACTGCATACCCGGATTCGCCGGATTCAGCTGCAGATCGAACGCCGTCGTTTTGACGGACTTCTGCTCATCGCCCGTTAACCTGGCGAGGCTGTCGGTGAACGTGTCCGCTATATGAAAGTTCACTTACCGCCCCAGGATCGCGTCGATGTTCTTGCCGATTGCGGCTGAATCCAGGCCAGTACCGCGCTTCTCTTCAGTTGTCAGTAATATCCCCTTGTCCCCACCTCCTTCGCTCAAGGGAAGAATTCCGTGATCACGGTATGCGGTAAGCTTTCGCTCCCAGCGCTCTCGATATTCAACGTTATCGAGCAATCCATTGTGCTCCCAATACCAGGTCACACCGCTATCGTCATGGACTACAGTGAAATCAGGCAGACGTTCGACGCCGCCAAGCATCATCGGCTGTTCGTATTGATAGTCGATTTCCGCCGCATACAGTTTGTCCGCAATAATCCACTCGGACTTCGACCGTACTAATTCCCCGCGGTCAGTTCGATAGATCAGGTTTGCTATCGAGAAAAACCGGCCTGTTCCGAACCTGCACTTCAACTGGATGCGAAGGGTTAAACAGGTTCGTCATGCGCCGCGCTACTTCTGACGCTTCTGCGTGGGCATAGCGCTGCAATTCGCGAAAATTGCCCTGATGCAGGATGACAACTTTGTCCCTATGCCGCGTCAGCGCTGTGTAAAGCATCTCTCGAGACAACAACCGACAGGGATTCGGCACTACCAGGAACGTTTTCTCAAACTCGCTTCCCTGGGTCTTGTGGACTGTCAGGGCGTAAGCCAACTCCAGTGGCGGGGTACTCTCCTGCCCATCGAACTCCCCTGCCCGGTACTTGTACGAACAGCCCGGCTGCGCCGCCAACTCGACTTCTATTTCGACGGGCTCCCAGTTTCGCTTCTTCATTTTCCGATGACCGGTGACAACACCGATGTCGCCGTTGGCGACGTAACGGTCGGCTTTGGCCGGGTAGACGCGACGGCGGCTGCTGTTGGTGACATTGATGACCTTATCGCCATAGACGATACCCTCCGGCCCGGCCGGTTTGGGGATTATCCTTTTTTGAAAGCCAGTCCTTACCGCAAGATCCAGGAAACGCTTCCGGAACCTCTGTTGAATAGCCCGATTCAATGCCAACACGCCCGTTAGGTTCTGCCGCACCGGTGTCAGAATCTGCCACTGCTCTGCTTTTTCCGAGGCGCCAGGCCATTTCTTAGATCGCGAGTTGAAGAAGACGTTGGTTTGTCCGTTGTATTCGGACCTGACTCCACCTACCGAGACCTCGAACCCAACTTCATCATCTTCCGAGTCCAGATCAAGCTCGCCGACCAGCTCGCCCATCAAGAACTTCTGCAGCTGATCCGGCCGGTCCCAGCGAACCAGTTTGACGAACGACGTTTTACCCGCCGCAACGGAATGCCAAACCTCGTCGGCCCCGGAGTCTTGTGGATACCCGCTGAAAGCGTCTGCCAACAGAACATCCAGCCGCTCCCCGTCGCCGGCGGCTTGTTGGCGCATGGTCACCGTCAGCTCTGCATAACCGGGTGCGACGCGCGGCAACATGCTGTCGATCTTGTCCGGCTTGAGATATTCAACGATATCCACGTACGGGCGGCCTGCGCCGATAGGGGGCAGCTGCCGTGGATCACCTACCAGAATCAGTCGTTTCACACCTTTCAAGGCGTCGAGCAGTGCAGCGAGCTGCTCCTCCGTCAACATCGAGCATTCGTCGATCACTACGGTCTTGTGGGCCGACGACCTCGGCGCATTCCGGTTGATGTAGTAACGCCCCGTGCTTCCGTCGTACCGTTGCAGGCCGAGAAGGAACTGCGCGACGGTCTTGCCTTTACCAGCAGGCATACCGCTGGCTTGCTCCAAGCGAACACGCGCTTTCCCCGTCGGAGCCAACAAGAGGACTCCTCCCTCGATAACAGGCCCGATTTTGCATAGGGCCCCGATCCAGCGTGCTCTTGCCAGTACCGGCCGATCCCACCAGCACAGAAATGCGTGACCTGTATAGCACCTTTAGCGCTGCCGCCTTCTCCTGGCGCGCTCTCTTGTCTTCCTTACTCAAGTGCGACTTTGAGCACCCGCCGTCAATCGCCCGATCTACGAAATCAGCCCAGTCGAACTCTTCGGAATTGGGCTGCGCCTTTCTCCTTTTCGAGACCGTTGTGCCGATAAGAGCAGAAGTATCCACGTAGCGGTCAAGCTGGAACGCCTGTTCAGGGGCGCTCAGGTCCAGCGTGCAGATCAGCGGGTCAAAAATGGCTTCAATCCACCGGCAGGGTGTCTGCATCCAGGGGACACTCGGGCTTCATCGGACGCTTACGGACCCGGTCGATCAGCCAATCCACAGGAAGAATGGTATGACCTTCTGTAGCCGCCTCTTCGAGTGTCTGAACCATCGTTGCGCGTACGCGACGCCGATCGATGGCTTCGCTAATTCTGCTCGGCTCGGGTATAGGGAATGCTTCTCGGAGCGACCGAGGCGGAAACATGCCGCGGTCGATCACGGCGAACGCGACAGGATCGGCCTGAAGGCGGTCCTCTTCGAATATCCGATACGGATTCTCGAGTATGTCGTCGTCCCCTATCTCGATTCCTGCATCATGGCGCTCTGTTTCCTGGTACCAACGAAGGGCCTGGTCGTTGCTCAGGTTGAATCTGGCCAGCAACGTTAGAAGCGAACGTCGGTTTTCGGGCAGTGCCTTCCACTTCTGCCGCAATGTAGGCCCGATCCCCTCGCGCAAATAGCTCGGCAACGAGGAAGGGTCCTCCAGGGTCGAGGAGAGCCCTGGCCAAGGGTCCACTGCATCTTCTCCGTCGCCAAGCAGGTGCCACGCCAGAAGGTTGGCATAGGGCAAACCGAACGCGTGGAGTGCCGCGCCGAGACCGGGGAAGGCTCCACGCGCCTGCCACAAGCGGTTGAGCTCTCCGTCGATCCACCGCAGGTAGGCTTCCCATGGTGCCTCGAACAAGCCGCGCATCGCCTCGATCGACTTTTCAAGTGCGAGAAGAGAGGCGATCGCGCCATCCTGCGGCAGCAACTCGCTGCCATAGGAGTACTGCTCGAAATACTCGTCCGGCGCAAACGCCGTACAGGAACCGATATCCAGAACAGCGCCTTCGTCTGCGCGTGCCAAAAGCTCCCCATAGGGGAGCAAGAATCCATCTTGCCCGTTTGGCCTTATCGAGTGCTCTATGTTGCGCTCCCAGAGAAACCCGCCGATCTTTCCGTGTGGGCATGTACCGTCGGCATAGCGATACTCAATTGGAGCGCTTACCGATTTCACGCGCCCAACACCGACGATGACGCGTCGGGGGTCCTCAGCGAGCGGGGTTCGTTTGGCGTAAAAGAACACCAAAGATCGGTCCGGTTTCGCCGCACTGAAAAAAGTATCCAGTACGACTCTCTGGTTGGTTCCCTCCTGTATCCAGGTCTTGTTGTCTCTAACCCAGCCCTCGTTCCGAGTGAGGTCCGGCTCTCGCCGGGCTTCATACCCAAACCCGTACGCTTCCGCCTTGCTCTGAACATTCCGCTGGCTGTTCCCCTCGATCTCTTCTCTCAGCATCCAGCGGAAGGGGACCGCAGCAGCCGAGTAAGGCTGAATCGTGTACGGTGTGTCTTCGAAATGGCCGTGTGTGGTCTTGGCAATCTGCGCATAGGGATGGTTCTTAAGCAGTGACAACGCGAACGGCGCCATGATGCTGACGTGTTCGTCGACGCAAGGCGGTCGCTGCCCAGGCTCGAGGTCATCGAGGTTTTTCCCGGCGAGCTGTGCTTCGCGAGCATCGTCGCGGTTCGTCGCAATACGGGGCAGGATCGTGCAGCTGGTATTGCCACAGGGGTCGTTGCAGACGGTGCCTTTCCAACCGTTGTCGTGCCACGGTAAGCGAATCGTCAGATGGTGAACCGGTAGCTGCCTTGCCCCTTCGATCATTGCGAGACCCCGACCCGGCAAACCTTGAAGACCTTCATCACCTCGTCGCCCAGGTGATTGATCACTTTGACGGCGATCCGCCCTGACTTGGGCTTGGCGAACGGTCGCGAAGTGTCGCTGTGTAACGTCGCCCAGGCGTCCTCGTCGATCTCCGCCTTGAGTGTCGTCTTCAACACCTTGTAGGGATCGTTGGCGCCGAGGAAGTAGGCGTGGCGGACGAAGAGGCTCTCCTCGTTGTAGTCGGTGTCGATAAACCAGCAGGCGATACCCTCTGGCCCGTCGGAGCGAACCTCCCCGGTCTGGGGATGGAAGACGTCTACCCCCTTGACCTTGACCTGGATCTGTCCCTCCCCGGCCTCCAGGATGTCGATATCGGGCTCTCCGAAGATGACGAACAGGTTCCCCTTGCCGGTGTTCTTAAGATCATCCGCCATGTGCAGATCCGCGTTCATGCGTGCCTTGAGCACCGGGATCCGGCCGAGCTTGTCGAACTCCGATGAATGCGCGTCGTAGTTGAAAGCACAGGCGATCAGGACGTCGAAATCGGCGTCGCCGGCCTCACGGGCTGCCGCGATCAGGTCCGGCCGGGACACAGTTCCGAACTCGGGCCCGATGAAGATTGCCGCACGCTTCTCGGAGCCTGGCGCACCATCCTCGACTGAACCATTTTCAATGTAGCGGCCCTCGGCGCAGATCAAATCGCCCGGCCAGGGAGTGAGCGCGGTAAAAGTCATCTTGTCTTCCTTATGGGCTTGTTGGACACCAGCCGCCTTCAGGTTCTCAAGTATCATGCGAACGAAATCCGCCTCGTCGCTATAGCCGGCGTAACCGCCGGCGACACTGTCGATCAGCTCGTCGCTCTCGTCGACGCCCAGCACCCGGTGTGGCGACACACTCTCCACTGTGAAGGGGCCGGCCACTCTAACGATGCTCTTGTCTTCGTACGGCTTGTCGTAGAGGTACTCGAAAGTCGCCTTCGCCGCTATAGAGGCATCGATCTCCTGCTGCCGGGCGATGCGCTGTTCCCACCATTGTTCGTGCAACTTCCTGGCGTCCGCAGACCAGCCCTCGTCAGCCTCGCGAGGAATCTCCCATTCCTCCCAGTTCTTCTTGAGAGATTTGTTCAGCCGCGTACGGAGTGGTTCCAATTTCTGCTGGAACTTGTCGCAGATCACGTCGATCTCGGTGTTGTTGGCGATCAACCCGGAAGTAATGTATGCACATCGACGGTAGACAAAACCTTGGCGAATATTCCCGTGCGTGGTTCGCGTCGAAAGTGCGGCGCTCTTTATCTCTGCGTCCTTATGCTGACCTTCGGGGCTGTCGGCGAGCAGGTAGAAGGGATATCGTGCACCCATTATGCGTGCTCGAGTCAGAGCTAATGCGACACGTGAAGTGTCAATTGTCATCCAGCGTCGACCCCACTGTTCCGCTACATAAGCTGTCGTGCCGGAGCCACAGGTTGGGTCAAGAACAAGGTCACCAGGGTCCGTTGCCATTAACACGCATCGCTCAACGATACGTTCGTTAGTTTGGATCACGTAAACCTGATCAGACGCACCTCCAAATCCATCCCACCAGTTGGAGATGCTCTTATATGGAAAATCGTCGAGGTACCTCTTGAAATCTAGCGCCGAACGGGAACGTACTAAACGACCAGCGACGAGATTACGCGACATTCCACTAAACCCGACTTCTGGTGGTCGGGAGACATGTCTCCAACAACATCCTTTCGGTGGTGAGATCTCATCTCCCTCAAAAAAGACAGGAGTCATCTGGTCCCGCATTGCCCAGGTGGGATTGAGGTTGCGCCACCCACGGGGCTGCTTCATGGTTACATATCATGGTGTTGTGTCGATTGAAGCGAGGTTTTCATGGTGCATCCGATGGGTGAATCCAAGAACGGGCTGCTTCGCGTGGATTTCGACCGCCGCGTGAAGCTGGAGTTCCATGGATCGAAGGTAACGTCGGACGGCGGCTTGCTCGCGTATCGGGAACTGGACGACGCGCTTGGCCTGACAGAGATGGCGGCCGGGGCGCTGCGAGACGGTCGTCGCGGCAAGAACGGCTGGCACGCTGTCGTCGGGATGCTTCGGCAAGCGGTGTTCGGGCGTTTGGCCGGGTAGGAGGATGTCAACGACGCCGAGCGGCTTTCTCGCGATCCAGCGATGCGTTGGATTGTCGGCGGCAAGGCGACGGATCGGGGTGCGGCCTCATCGAGCCAGATGGGCCGTTTCGAGACGCAATGGCTGACGGGTGACGTCAATCTCACCGCACTCAGCGCTCTGTCCGGGCTGTGGATCGACCGCGTTCATCGTCGCAAACCGCCGAAGCTGATCATCCTGGACATGGACAGTTCGGTCAGCCCCACCCACGGCGAACAGGAAGGCACGGCCTACAACGGCCACTTCGGCTGCACCTGCTATCACCCGCTTTTTGTCTTCAACCAGCTCGGCGATCTGGAGCGCTGCGCCTTGCGACCCGGCAACGTGCACAGCGCCGATGGCTGGCGCGCGGTGCTGGACCCGGTCGTGGCGCGTTATCGCGAGCGCAAGCTGCGGCGATACTTTCGGGGCGATGCCGCCTTCGCCTCACCGGACATCTACGAGTATCTGGAGGCCGAGGGCTTCGGCTACGCCATCCGGCTTCCCGCCAACAGCGTGCTCCAGGGATACGTCGCCCATCTGCTACGGCGCCCAAAGGGACGGCCCCCGATGGAAGTCCGTCGCTACTTCGCCAGCTTCAGCTATCGGGCTGGAAGCTGGACCCAGGCACGGCGCGTGGTGGCGAAAGTGGAATGGCATCCGGGCGAGTTGTATCCCCGCGTCGGGTTCGTCGTCACCAATCTGTCCCGGCCCGCCGAGCGGATCGTCGCCTTCTACAACCAGCGTGGCACGGCGGAACAACACATCAGGGAGGGCAAGAACGCGATCCGTTGGACGCGACTATCCTGCCGACGCTTCAAGGCCAACGCGGCTCGGCTTCAGCTTCATGCACTGGCCTACAACCTGGGCAACTTCATGCGCACGCTAGCTTTGCCAGACCCAGTGAGCAATTGGTCGCTGACGACGCTGCGCGAGAAGCTGGTGAAAATTGGGGCAAAAGTCGCGCGTCACGGACGCTACGTCACCTTCCAATTGGCCGAGGTCGCGCTCCCGCGCGACCTGTTCGCCGATATCCTGGATCGGATCGACCGCTTGCGACCACGGCCGACACCAGCGTGAGCCAACGCTATGCCAATCAAAACGACTTCACGACGGGAGACCTGTGCCCGGAACGCTACGAAATTGGCACTGGCCCGTGGGTTTCCGATCAGCGGCCCGTTGTCCTGGCCGTTCTGGGCCGTTTCCCAATCCCCGACGCCTCACAGATTGCATCCCAGCAGCGACCAAGGCAATATGAACGTCGTGATCGGGCGCTACGTGGGCGATCCCGGCTGGTTTGCTCGCTCGCCCCCATTTGTGATTGGCCATGGACGAAAAAGGCGGCCGTCCGGAAATTCCACTTCTATCCGTTTTGGGTAGCTTCGGAAATCAAGCTTGTTGCCGTCCTCGTCGAAGCAGTCCTTCAAGTTAACGATGTCGCCGTTGGGTAGTTCTAATCGGGAAAACTCGTCAACGGTATCCGCATCGATCTTGCGAGCTTCGTAAATCGATCGAAATTTTGTCAATCCGCTTCTTCGCGGAGATCTTCCGTACCAGAGTATGAAGTCGTTGACGGGGTCCATCAGGGACGACTTCTGGCTGCCCTTCTTCTTGACCACGATTTCAGTGATCGCATTGTCTTCGCCAAATACCTCATCAAGCAGCGCGCGAACTCTATGTACATTCTCGTCGCCGATCTGAACAAAGATCGAGCCGGACTCCGCCAACAACTCCCGCGCGACCGTAAGCCGGTCCCGCAAGTACGTGAGATAGGAATGAATTCCGTCCCGCCACGTATCCCTAAAAGCCTTGACCTGCTCGGGCTCTCGCGTGATGTGCGCGACGTTGCCATCCTTCACGTCGCGGCTCGTCGTCGACCACTGAAAATTCGAGTTGAACTTGATGCCATACGGTGGGTCGATGTAGATGCACTGCACCTGCCCACGAAGCCCTTCCCGCTCGGCGAGAGAAGCCATGACCTGCAGGCTGTCGCCCAGGATCATGCGGTTGGTCCAGTTGGCGTCGTGCTGGTAGAACTCGGTCTTGGCGCTGTCGTCGGGCAGCCCGTTGAAGTCCGCGAAAAGGTCGATCCGCTCCTTCCCTGCCTGTTGATCTGCCTTCGACCGGCCAAGCAAGTCGTCGATCAAGACCTTCGGGTGGACCTTCTCCTGGATGTAGAGCGGCGGCGCGTGCACGACGAGGTCGGACCGGTCCTGCTCGTCCTTGCCGTGCCAAACGAGCTGGGGGTCGAGGTCGCGATTGCGCCGCTCGAAAGCGATACGGACGGATGATCGCTCCTCCTTCCGCATCACCGACTGGTATTCGGCGGTCGGGATGTTCTTGCGAGTCGCCTCCTCGTGGGTCAACGCCTCGACGGATTTGCGACCGGTCTGCTTCGTTCGTCTCGCCATTTACTATCCCTTACGCCACCGGTTCCGCGACGACGCCATCGATCATCTGATTGAAATGCTCCTCGACCTTGGCCTCGAAGTCGGACTGCATCTCCCAGACATCAGCGAACTCGGCGAATGCCCAGCGGCCATGGCTGCCGTGGTTGTTAACGCCGGGCACCCAGTAGGCCTCCATGGTGTTCTTCTTTTCCTTTGCATCCTCTCGCCGGTAGCCCTTGATCTCGACAACGAGATGTAGCGGGTCTTCCTTGCCGTGCCCGTCGTCGACCAGGACGATGAAGTCCGGAATATAGGTGCGCATCTCCGAGCCGTAGCGATAGGGCACCTGGAGCCCGAGGTTGTGGTTCTTCACATAGGCCAGCACGTGGGAATGGCCTTCGGCCACCCGACAGAATTCGGCCTCCCAGTCGCTGTCCAGGATCACCCAGTTGACGTGGCAGCGTCGCGCGTCGGTCGCGTAGCGGCTGGTCTTCGAAGTGTTGAAATTGACATGCGCCGTGGACCCCACGGGGTTGTAGGGATCGAGCACGGCCTTGACCGGACGTTTCCCGATTTCGGCACGGGTGATCGCCGCAGTGATGCGCTCGCAGGCCATGTCGGCAAGCTCCTGATACATGAGCTGCGCCGGGTATGTGCCGCCTTTGCAGACGAGACGGGTATCCAGCCACTGCCTGGTGATGCGTTTGAGTTGGCCGAATAGGTGGAGCTTCGGCTGCTCGCCCGGGTCACGCCATTTGGTGTAGAGCAGGCGCTGGGTTACGTGGAACAGCAGCGTCGAGCGCCGCATGTCCTGCAGGTGCTCGAGGCTGAGATCGACGTCTTCGCCGATGATGCCCGCGTTCTTGGTGCGCGATGGGCCGACGAGATCCGGCGTGAGCGCCAGCACGGAATCGTCAGTGAATTCGGCATTCAGCCGTTCCTCCGGGAGCTCGACTCGATAGCCCGCCACTCGCGGAAAGCGGATCTCGAGTTCGTCACGGTCGGGTCGGATCGCCTTGACCTGTATGGTTTCGCGGGGAGGCTGCGGCGCCACCACCACCGGCTTCGCCGTGAAGTCGAAGGGAATGCCCAACACGTCGGCATACTCGACGTTGAACAGATTCTCCTCGTTCAGGTCGTAGGACTGTCGCCGCAAGGCTCTGCCGACGACCTGCTCGCAGAGCAGCTGAGTACCGAACGCGCGCACGCCCAGAACATGCGTGACGGTATTCGCGTCCCAGCCTTCGGTAAGCATGGAGACCGATACGACGCAGCGAATCGAATCACCGAGCCGCCCTGACTTGCCGACTGTGTTCATGACCTCCCGCAGCAGATCCTGGTCGGTTAGGGTCCCGGCCTGACGGCGGTCTCCGGTGCGTTCGATGATGTCACGGCGGAAACGGTCGATCTCATCCGAAGCCATGTCCCGGAAGTTCTTATCGAGCGCATCACCGGACTCAAGCTGTTCACTGTCTATCAGGAGAGTTCTCGGACGGGCGAGCTGATTGCCGTGCTCGTCGAAATTGCAGAACAGCTGCAACCGTCCGTTCTGGAGTGTGGCCGTACCATCGTCGTTCTCGCGATGGAATCCCGAGATGAAGTCGTAGACGAGCTTCGAGGTCGAGGTGTTATTGCACACCACGATAAAGCAGGGTGGGACGCTGATGCCGGCCGACTCCCAGAGGCCGAAGGTCTTCCTGTAGTGGCCGTAGAGCGCCTCCAGGGCGGTTTGCAACTCGACAGGCAGGCTCAGCGGATCCAGCGTCTTTGCCTTGCCGCGTCCCTTCTTCGGCATGCGCGTGCGGATGTGCTGCCACAGATTGCGGAACTTGGGCATGTCGCCGCCCGGGATGTTGTCCGCGACGGGCACGCGCGGCAGCTTGACGATTCCACACTCGATGGCATCCATGAGTGAGAAATCGCTCATGGTCCAGGGAAACAACGTGCCTTCGGCATAACCGGAGCCACTGAGGAAGAACGGGGTTGCCGAAAGGTCGATCACACGGGAAAGACCCAGCTTGCGATTGACCGCTTCGAGACCCGATATCCAAAGCCGCGCCGCTTCCTTGTTCTTCTCGGCTTCCTTCTTGTCGTCCCCTTTCAGATCGCCTTCCAGGTCTTCTCCCGGTTTCTCGCGATAGCAGTGGTGCGCTTCATCATTGATCGCCAGGACATTCTTCATGCCCATCAGTCCGGGCATGACGCGCTGGAGCATCTGACCCTCGGTCTCGACCGTATCGAGTGCCTCCCCGCGTCCCTGAAGGAGCGATCGGCCACCCTTCGACAAATCGATCCGCTCGCGCAGTTTGAAGGCGTGATAGTTCGTGATGACGATTTTTGCGCGTTCCAGATCGGAGAGCATGTCGCCCGGCACCAGCTCGCGACTCTTATAGTAGCTGTCCGGGTCGTTCGGCTGCAGCACACGCAGGCGATCCCGAATGGTCAAACCCGGTGCCACGATCAGGAAACCCCGGGTGAATCTCCTGCTCTGCGGATGACGCACGGCATTGATCGTCTGCCACGCAATCAGCATCGCCATCACAGTGGTCTTGCCGGCGCCCGTCGCGAGCTTCAGCGCCATGCGCACGAGCTCGGGGTTGGCATCGTTATTGGCGTTGGCGAGGTGCTCGAGGAATCGCTTGCCGGCGTTCCCCGCGTGCGGTGCCACCTCGGTATGCCAGATCGCGGTTTCGACAGCTTCGACCTGGCAGAAGAACGGGCGGATGTCGCTGAACTTGTGGTGCCGCCAGTGTTGGAGTAAGCGCGCCGTTTCAGGTGTCACCCGCCACTGGCTGGGATTCGGCAACTGGCGCCAGCGATCGACCTCCCGGCGAACGCCGTTGATGATGGCAGTGTGGTCATACGCTTGTTCCTCGGTCGAGAGCCCCTTGCCCTCGTCGAACAGCAGCGCGGTCTGCTCCGCCGACCCCTTGCGCTTCCTGGGCTTGGGGATCGGCGTGATGAACTCCGCCCGCCGACGCGTTTCGATGATCTTCTGGGTTGGCTGACCGGTTTCGTCGAGTTCCCAATGCCGCGCCGGGTACTCGTAGGGCGAGTTCAGTATCGGCCGTTCAAAGAACGGGTTATCCACGGCCCGCCTCCCTCTGTCCCGAACATCCTGGCCAGCCACCGCAGCGAATCCCGCGAGTCGCTCGACTGCCGATCAGATCAAGCGTTGCTGTCCTGGCCCTGCGCGCCACCATCATTCCTAACCAACTGATCTACTTCTTCTTTCCTGAATTTCCACAAGCGACCGACCTTGTGCGCCGGCATGTGCTTACGGTCTATCCACTTGTAAACGGTGGCACGCTTGACGCCCAGATAGGCGGCGATTTCGTCAACCGAAAGCCAGCGGTCATCTGCCATCTATTCGCTCCCGGGCATCGCCTCGACCACTCCTCGTCAGCTGCCACCACCGGGGGCCCTCTTCAGGATTCCTCCATCGAGCTTGTCCAATTGATTCGTAATAGAACTGGTCACATGCTAGTAAACTTGGCGAGCACAGGCTAGAAAAATGCGGTCTGCGGACCGGTGATCTGGACAAAGGCGAACTGATTCAAAGCGTTGTGAGGGTTCGGGGCCTAATCATCACACGACACGATTCTCCTGGATCACGATCGCAGAGGTTTCCAGAGAGCAGCGTCAGCTCTTGGTCGATGGCGTATCCGATTTCGGAGTTAGTCGAAGCGGATGCGGAAGTAGGATGTGGCGAGATAGCCGTGAGATTTCGTTTTGCGGTGCTTTTTGCCGACGAGGATGTCAGCGGTTTTGGTGGCCCAGGCGACGGCCAGAGTGAGCAGAACGCGGAGAGTGTCGAGTTTAGCCGGATTGGAGAACCTGGTATCTTCAAGGTCGAAGCCGCGGGTTTCGACGTCGCCGAAGGGGCACTCGATGGCCCAGCGTTTCTTGCAGGCTTCAAGCGCGCTGGGGTTCGAGGGTGGTGGCGAGGATCGGGAGTGCGCGATTTTCGATGCGTTTTGCGGCGAAGCGCAGGGGCAGTCCGAGCGCCTCATCGAGCGTGGTCGGGCGGTCATGACGGTTTTCAGGGTGGGGCCGATGCGGCGTTTGCAGAGCGAGGCCTTCAAGGAGAGCTTCTGGCCGTTGTCGCGTTCGACGGTCATGTTTTCCTTCACGCGCAGCGCGAAAGGGATGCCGTTCTTCAGGAGACATTCGATCCGGTCTGCGCCGATGAATTCACGGTCACCGAGCGGTGTTTCGACCGGGGAGGCGCCAAACAAGGCAAGGTAGCGCTGCATCGAGGCGATGCGCCCTGCGCCATTGCTTGTCCCGGCCTTGTCCAGAACCGTCCACAGCAGGGGGATACGCAGGCGCTTGGTGACCACGGCCAGCATGAGGATGTTTACATCCCTGCGCCCGATCTTCCAGTCGGTGCGGTCGAGGTACAGCAACCAGGGGGGCCCGCAGGCCGAGACGCTGCACCGCCAGAGGCGCCGACCGGTCGGAGCGCACGTGGATATACTGAAAGAAGCGCTGCAGGCGCCGGTCGCTCGATGACACCTGAACAGCTCCCGGACACTGGCGCGAAAGGTGGCTCAAATCGACGGTCCGGGCGTTCACCATGCCGATCGACAAGAAGGCCAAGGCGTCGATCCGGCTCTTGCTCGACGCCAGGTGCGACGATAGCGTGACGGTGAGAGTGCGGATGACGGTTGGCTGCATCGGAAGGTCCCTTCTTGCGAGAAGAGACTCTTCCATCTCAGCACACCACTTCCGCGCCCCGCCTTACTGTCGTGTCGTGTCGTGTGCGGACGGATGGGACGCATCCCTCCGTTCCGACGCTCTAGGTTTGGCTGAGCGATTGGAACTCCGATAGAATACAGCAGACATTTGTCATTTTCCAAGCCTTGTCCCGCCGGCAGAAGCCAGAAGGACGCGCCAAATCCCTGCGCCCCGGCTAAGATTGCGGCCAAACAAAAAACTGTCATCTGCTCCGGCGTCAGGGCGGTGCAAGGAGGTCCGGTTGGATGCCACATGGGCGCCTCGTCGCGGCGCGGCCTAGAAGCGAAGATCGAGACGCCAGAACCCTTCGTTCAAGCCCCTCATCGGCGACCTCGCGGCTGACGAAAAGCTCCTCAAAGGAGCCTCCGCGATCTACCAACGTCTCCTGGTGCATGGACGGACAGCGCTCCAGTCGCTGTCCGGATCGCCGCGAGAGCCTGATGGCACGACCGAGATCACGACCGGGACCGAGATCACGACCGGGACCGAGATCACGACCGGCCGGGGCTCACGTAAGCCGATCGCCGTAGGCGAAGAGCGCTGCCTGACCGCCGGTATGCCAGAAGAGCACCCGCTGTCCCTTCAATTCACCGGCCTTGGCCAGCTGGATCAGGCCGGCCATCACCTTGCCCGTATAGACCGGATCAAGGAAGAAGCCTTCCTTTCGGGCGGTCCGCTCGATCGCGTTCTGGGCCGCCGGGTTCACCTGTCCATACCCCGGTGCAAGGGCGCCGTCGTAGACCTGGACGTCGCCGTCGCGAATGGGCGACGGCATATCAAGGAGCGCCGCCAGATCCGCCAGACGCTTCGCTACGCGAGGCGCCTGCAGCGCTGCGGCCCGGCGCACGCAGATCCCGCGCACCGGCGTCTCGATGCCGAGCGCGCGGAGCCCGAACAGCAGGCCACAATGCGTGTTGGCACTGCCCGAGGCGACAAAGATCTGATCCAGACCCTCGATCCGATCCAGCTGCCCGGCCAGTTCGATCGCGGCCTCGACATAGCCCAAGGCGCCAAGCGGTGGATGGTCGGCACCCAGGGAAATGATGTAGGGCCGCTTGCCGGCTTGCTTCAGCTCTTCGGCCAGGGCAGCCATCGCCGCATCCGCACCGGCCTCGTCCTCGCCCTCCGGATAGCTGTGAAGGGTCGCACCAAGCAGCCGATCCAAGAGGACATTGCCGTTCTCGCGGTAGAGATTGCCCAGCCCCTCGACCCGCTCCTCCAGCTGGATGTGACAGGCCAAACCCAAGCGCCCGGCGAGCGCTGCGGCGGTGCGGGCAAAGTTCGACTGAACGGCACCGGTTATCAGGATGGTGTCGGCCTCCTGCACCAGCGCCGCCCCCAAGTAGTACTTCAGCTGACGAACCTTGTTGCCGCCGAAGTCGATGCCGGTGGAATCGTCGCGCTTGGCGAAGAGCGAGATACCCAGATCGGCTCCCAGGTTCTGCAAAGGCTCCAAGAGCGTCGGAAAGCGACCGACATCGAGGCTTGGAGAGGCGGCCAGGCGCTGGGACAGATCTGCTAGGCGGGTGCTCACGGGCTCACTCCTGATCGCTCTCTACGAAGACACTTCACACTACGGGCTTCCTGCGATCCCTGTCCTCTGCTCTCTCAACCGGGCGGCGTGGCACCGCGGAACAGCAGGCCGTCGCGCAGAACGTCGGCAGCCCCCAAGGGCCCGCTGCGACGTTCGCGATAGTAGGGCTCGCCGCCCTGTTCGGGAAACAGCAGCGACCAGCTGGTGTCGAGCTGCCACTTTGCCAGGTCGACCCAACCCTCGGCGCTGGCCAGGATGCCCTCCGCACGCAACTCGGCGGCGCCGATGGCGATACGCCCCTCCTCGGCCGACAGCGCCAGGCTCAAGGCAAAGTCCTCACCGGCTATACGCTGCAAGAGCCGAACCAAACCGGCGGTCAGGTTGGCGATCCGCGCCAGGCCGCTGGCCGCATCGCCGACGAAGGCCTGCAGGATACGCTGCCCCAGGCGCGCCGGCGGCGTGTTCCGGTCAATGCCGTCCTCTAGAGCCAAACGCGCCCGACCCGAAGCCGTGAGTTCGCCGGACAGACTCTGCAATAGGGGTGCAAGGCCACCGACCCGCCAGGAGAGCTTGGCTTCACCGCCGATCTCGCCCTCCGGCTGGGCGACGCCTGGCAGGGGCGGCAGAAAAGGTGCCAGCGGAAGCTCGGCGGCGGTCACATGAAGATTGGCGTGCGGGCCCTGGCGCACCAGTTCGGTCTCGAAGCGGCCCTCGCCGACTCGGCCACGCAGCAGCAGGCTGCCCTGCTCGTTCCCGGCACTATCGGCCAGAGCCTCGAAGCCGTCGATCCGCCAGCCTTTGCCGAGTACCTGGTCGGCCTTGATCAGCAGGCGCCCGGCCAAGGGCCTGTGCTCCGTCGCGAAAGCAAGACCGACTTGCGCCCAGCCCTCGGTGCTATCGCCCTGCCAGCGCCAGAACCGCGTATCGAGCGAGGCGATCGAAAGGCTGAGGGAGGACCACGGAGCGGGGGCATCCTTGTCGATCCGCTTTGCCGGAGAGAACTGGCCCTGCGAAAGGCGAAACGGTCCCATTTGGCCGGCGATATCCTTCAGGGTCCAGGGATCGCCGAAGGTGAAGAGCCCGGCCAGATCGATCGCCCGTGGGCTCCCTTCCGCCAAACCAAAGGGAAGCTTCAACCAAGTCAGCAGTTTGGTCAGATCGCCGTGCTGCAAGCTGACTGCCCAGTCGCCGCGCGTAGCGACATCGCTGCTCCAGAGCCCGGAGAAGACGAACGCACCCCCCAGCGCCTCCAGCTGGCCGGCCAAGGCAGGGGCATCGAGCGCACCCTCCAAGGTGACCTCGAGAACGTAGCTCTCTTGAGAGGCATCCCGACTGATCTGCAGTTCGCTTGGCAGCTGTCGCAAGTCGGCGACCGCTCCCGCCAACTTGAGATCGACGCTCAGCTCCTGCGTGGCGAAGGAGATTCCCCCGATCGCCTGAAGACGGCCACCGAACAGACGCTCGAGCGACAGGGTCTCCAACTGCACAGCCCGCTCCACCGCAGTTCCTGTCAGGACAAGGTTTTCGGCGCTTTCACCAGCCAAGGTCACGGTCTCGGCCGAAAGGCTGAGCGCCAGGTTTGCCGCCTCCGTCACCTCTTCCACCAGCCGAGAGAGCACGAGTCCACCATAGGCATCCAAATTGAGCGCGCCGAAGCCCAGGGTCAGGGTCAAGGCCGGCAGCTCGCCAGAACCTCTCCCCCTCCATTGCGCCTTGCCCCCGGCTTCCAAGGCATCCAAGCGGAGTTGCAGTTCCTCCAGGTGAAACGCCTCGGCCTGGCCGCTCAGCAGACCCATCAGGCTCAGGCGACGCAAGCGCTCCTTCGGCAAGATCTCCGCGGAGACGCCCAGCCAGGTCAGTAAGCCGCGCAAATCTTCGCTCACAAGTTCCAGACGACCTTCGGATCGATCGCTCGCGTCCAAGGCGAGCGATCCGGCCAAGGCCAAACTGCTGGCGTTGGGCAGATCGAGCTGGAGATCGCTTAAGCGTCCTAAGCCTTGGGCAAACTCCAGCGTGGCGCGCGACCGCCCCCCCGAAGCGCCGCGAAAACGCCAATTGTCGACGATCAGATCGAGCGAGACCGCTCCCACGGCTTGAGTGAAGAGACGCTTGGCTTGCCCCGCGACGGCGAGCAGGCCGCCGTTCTCCTTACGATCCAGATCCAGGAGCGGCATGCGCAGCTCACCCGTGAGGGCGACCTCCTCCTGCGGTCGATAGCCAAGCCGCAGCTCTGCCTCCTGCTGCCCCAACCCCAAGCTCAGCGCCGGCGTATCAAAGTTTCCCGAGTCCCAGACCAGAGGCCCGTCCAGCGAGAATCCGAGCGGTTGAGCTCCCTCCCCTTGGCTTTCCGGCCCGGCTAGGGCCAGCAACGCGGCAAAATCGGATCCTTCCGCCGACAGCAAGCCGGAGATCTCCGGGCCGCCCTCGCCGCAGTGCCACTTACCGGAGAAACTGCTTTGCCGGAGCACCCCCTCCAGTGCTGCCTCCACGGCAAGCGGACCCTCGCAGTTTCCAAAGCCGTGCAGACGTCCGCTGGCAGTCAGAGGGCGCAACCAGGCTTCGCCGATCAGGTCGAAATGATAGGAGGCGATCCCCGCCCGCAGGCTACGCGCGATGGTCAGGCGATCGACGACCAAGCGCCGCTCGTTGGCGAAGTGCCAGGCGGCAGCCGCGACCTCGATTTCCTCCAGACGATCCAGCAGCGCGCCGGAAAGGAGGCTATCGGCGCCTCGAAGAAAAACCGCCTCGCGGCCGGGCTCCAGTTCCGGCGCAATCAACGACAGTGCGGCGACGCGGGCCTCACCCTGCAATAGGGCACCGAGCTTGAGCCTGGCGTCGATCTGCGGAACCTTGGCAATCGCGCCGCCAGGATCGCTCCAGACGACCTCCTGCAAACGCAGACTGGGCTCCGGCAGCAGGCGGAGGGATATGCCGCCTTCGACCTTGAGGCTCAACCCGCTGACCTCGGCAACGGCGGCCTCGATTCGCTGGCGATGCTCGGTCCAGTCGATCAGCGACGGGCCGATAAAAGCCGCCGCCACAAGCAAGACCGGCAAGGCCAGCAGGATCCAAATCAGACGCCACACCCCGAATTCCCCGCTGGCTAGCGCACAGCCGCTTGGCTGGCGCGATAGGTCTCATCGCTCTTGCCGCTGTCGCCGCGAAACTTGAAGACCCCCTCGGCCGTGCCCAAGAGGCGGCCTTGCTGATCGCGCGCCTCGCCGGTGGCAAAAAAGACGCTCTGACCGCCGCCGGTCCGCTTGGCAACCACGATCACCGAGTCGCCCGGCCGTGCCGCGCCGACGAAGTTGCAGGTCAGGCTCAAGGTCAGGGCGCGGCGATCGCGTTCGGGAATGGCGGTGAAGATGCCGCTGTAGCCCAGTACGGCATCCAACAACGTGGTGAGGACACCGCCGTGCAACAGGCCCTGCCGATTGAGGTGGCGTTGATCCAGTTCCAGCCGGCCCTCGGCGCGCCCCTCCTCCCAATGGGTCAGGCGATAGCCGACGAGATCGGCGAAGCCGCCACTCGGCCTTTGGCTGTCCAGTAGTTCTGCCATGCTCACTCCCCTGCACCCTGTTACACGGCAAGAACTGCCCTGTCGAGGCGACCTCTGTCCAGTCCGACGCGGCAATCGTCGGTGACGATTCGCCTTAAAACAATGTGATAGAACGCGAACCCCTTGCCGCAGAGGGTTGTGCTCGCTACACTTGCGGCCATGCGCATCCTTCTGCTCACTCTCTTCGCCGCACTGACCCTGCAGCTGCCGTCAGCCCGCGCCGACCGCTTGACCATCGGCGTCAGCCAGTACGCTGCCTCGCTCAACCCTTTGCTGGAGGCCAGCGTCGCGCAGAGCTATCTGCTGGGCATGACCCTGCGGCCGCTCACCTTCTACGACGCCGACTGGAACCTGGTTTGCGGTATCTGCTTGGATCTGCCCACCTTCGATAACGGCATGGCCCAACGGCAAACCTTGGACGACGGCAGCAAGGGGGTGGCCGTGACCTATCGGCTGAAGCCGGATCTGACATGGGACGACGGAACCCCGGTGACCAGCGCCGATCTGAAACTGGCCTGGGAAATTGGCCGCGACCGCGCGGTCGGTGCCGTCGTCGGCGAGAGCTTTCGCCGCGTCCTCGAGGTGACGACCCCGGACGCGCGCACCGTCACCTTTTTAGTCGATCATGTCCCCTTCAACTACAACGCCTCGAACCTCATACCCATGCCCGCGCACGTCGAGGGACCGATCTATCGCGAGGACCCCAAGGCCTATGCGACACGCACCCGCTATGATACGGCACCTAACACACTGGGCCTGGCCTTTGGGCCCTATCGCGTTGTCAAGGTGCGTGCCGGATCGGAAATCCTGCTGCAACGCAATCCGACCTGGTCGGGCAAGCAGCCCGTCTTCGACCAGGTGACGCTCATCACCATCGGCAACACGGCAGCCCTAGAGGCCAACCTGCTGTCCGGTGCCATCGATATGATCTCCGGCGAGTTCGGCATCGCCGTGCCGCAAGCCCTGGCCTTCCAGCGCAGGCACGGCGAGGACTATCAGATCCTCTTCCGTCCGAGCTTGGCCTACGAGCACATCGATCTCAATCTGGAGCGTCCGGTCATGCAGGATCGACGCCTGCGCCAAGCGCTGCTCTTCGCCATCGACCGCCAGGCCATCGTCGACCGTCTCTTCGGTGACAAGCAGCCGGTGGCGACCAGCAACGTCTCGCCCTTGAGCCCGGACTGGACCGACCAGGTGGCTCGCTATCCCTACAATCCCGAGAAGGCGGCAGCACTCCTCGAGGACGCCGGCTGGCACCTGGACGGCAAGATCAGAAAGAACGCGGCCGGCGAGAGCCTGATCTTGACCATCGGCACCACCGCCGGCGATCGCACCCGCGAATTGGTGCAGCAGGCGCTGCAGAGCCAATGGCGCGAAGCCGGGATCGAGGTCCGTATCCAGAACGCGCCGGCTAGAACCTTCTTCGGCCAGCAGGTGCGCGAGCGCCGCTATGGCGACATGGCCATGTTCGCCTGGGTCGCCGCCCCGGACTCGATACCGCGGACCACTCTTCGTTCCAGCGAGATTCCGACTGAGGAAAACGGTTGGTCCGGCCAAAACTACACCGGCTACAACAACCCCGAGGTCGATCGCCTGATCGACGAGATGGAGGTCACCATCGACGCCGATGCCCGCAAGGTTCTCTGGGGCGATCTGCAGCGAATCTACATGACCGATCTACCGGTCTTGCCGCTGTTTTGGCGTGCGACAGCCTTCGTACTGCCCAAGTGGCTGGGGAATGTGCACCCTACGGGCAACCTATCGCCGACCACCTATTGGATCGAGGACTGGGTTCGCAAGTAGTCGGAACCACCGGGATCCATCCGCCAAAGCGATGCTCCGTTACCTGAGCCAGCGCCTGCTGGAAAGCCTCCTCGTGCTGTTGTTGGTGTCGCTGGCGACTTACCTGCTGCTCGGCCTGATGCCAGGCGATCCCATCGACATGCTGATCTCCGGCGATCCCAATCTGACGACGGAAGACGCCGCACGCCTGCGCGAAGCCTATGGCTTGGACCGGCCGATCTTCGAGCGCTACCTGGGTTGGCTGGGACAGGCCCTGCAGGGCGAGTTCGGCTATTCCCGCCACTTCGCGAGGCCGGCGGTAGCGGTTCTGGGCGATGCCGTCTGGGTTACTCTCTCGGTCGCCGGCCCAGCGCTCTTTCTGGCCTTGGCACTGGCCGTTCCCTTCGGCCTCTTGGCGGCCGCGCGCCGCGGCAGCTGGTTGGATCAGAGCATCAATCTGACAGCGCTGGTGTCGCTGTCGCTGCCGACCTTCTGGCTGGCGATCATGCTGATCTATCTCTTCGCCGTGCAGCTGCGCTGGCTGCCGGCGGGTGGCATGGGCGAGGGCCTGGCCGGGCGCATCGAGCATCTGCTGCTGCCGGTCTTCGTACTGGCGTTGTCCTTGGCCGGCGTCTTTTTGCGGTTCACCCGCGCCGCGGCCGGCGAAGTGTTGGGCCAAGACTACGTACGCACGGCCAAGGCCAAGGGCGTCGCCCCGGTGAGCCTGATGCTGCGCCATGTCTTGCCCAATGCGGCGCTTCCCCTGATCACCCTCACCGGCCTGCAACTGGGCGCCTTGTTCTCCGGCGCAGTGATCGTCGAGATCCTCTTTCGCCAGCTCGGCATGGGGCGTGTGCTTTACGACGCCGTGCTGGGCAACGACTACAACCTGGCCCTGGTGGCCTTGATGCTGACCACTGCCGCGACCCTCATCGGCAATCTGCTGGCCGACCTCAGTCATGCCTGGCTTGACCCACGCATATCCCTCCGCTGAGGCCGGCGGCCGCCTGCGCGCGCTCCTGCGCCAGCCCTCGGCTGCCTTGGCGCTGGTCTTCTTGGCCTTGCTGGCGCTGGCCTCGGTGGCGGCACCCTGGCTCGCTGAGTTGGAAGGCATCGACCCCGGTTCGGTCGACCTCTCCAACGTCATGGCACCGCCGTCGAAGAAGCATTGGCTAGGCACCGACGAGCTAGGTCGAGACCTCTTCTATCGCTTGCTGCTCGGCGGGCAGGTTTCGCTGGCGGTCGGCTTGGCCGCCGCCTTGGGTGCGGCCGCCATCGGAACGATTATCGGCCTGGCCGCCGGCGAGCGCGGCGGCTGGATCGACTCTCTGCTGATGCGCGGCACCGACGCCATGATCGCCCTACCGCTGCTGCCGATCCTGATCGTCCTTTCGGCCGTCGATTTGACCAAGTTCGGCATCTCGACCGAGGTCGCGCAGTCGGAGAATGCGGCGCTGGTTCGCCTGATCGTTCTGGTCGCCCTGGTCGGCTGGACCACTACGGCCCGCTTGGTTCGGGCCGCCGCACGCGAGACCTTGGCGCAGGATTACGTGCTGGCCGCGCGCGCCATGGGCGCCGGCTCGCTGCGCATTCTGCTGCGCCATGTGCTGCCGAACATTGTCGCCCCCTTGATGGTCGCTACCACACTCTCGGTCGGACAGGTCATCCTTTTCGAGTCGGTACTCTCCTTCCTCGGCCTGGGGCTGGACCCCGGGACGGCCTCCTGGGGACGCATGCTAGCCGGCGCCCAGGATCTCTTGTGGGATACGCCCGGCTTGGCGATCTATCCGGGCCTGGCCATCGCCGCCACCGTAATCGCCTGCAACCTGGCCGGCGACGGCCTGGCCGCCGCCTTCGACCCCAGACGCACGCGGTCTTTCTAATGTAACCGCTTAGATCATATCCATAAGCCTCTGACTTAATGCGACATAAAGATCGGAACAGTCATGTGTCTCAAGATGCGTTTCGTCATACCGCCGAGCACCAGTTCGCGTAGCCGATTGTGTGCATAGGCGCCCATGACCAGCATGTCGGCGCCCTCGTCGGAGGCTTTGTTCAGCATGTAGTCGGCAGCGGTAAGGCCGTCGATCTTGGCATCGTGACTGCTGGCTGCGACGCCGTGGCGCTTCAGGTGCTTGACGATCGCGGCGGTTCCCGGACGCTGCGCGTCGGGATCGCGATTGACCGAGACAACGGTCACCTGCTCGGCCATGGTCAAGAGCGGTAGGGCGTCGCCGACGGCACGTGCCGCCTCGCGACCGCCGTCCCAGGCGACCAGGATCCTCTTGCCAATGGTCTCGTGGGTCCCGATGTAGGGGATCAGCAGGACCGGCCGCCCGCAGCTCAGGAGAATCGATTCCAAGAGCCAGGGACCGAGCCAGCCGCCCTCTTCCTCATCGGGCTGACCGATCACCACCAGATCGCTCAGGCGCCCGGCCGCGATCGTTGCATCAGCGAGTTCACCCGGCGATCCGGTGAGGTGGCCGAAGCGCCCCTTGATCGCAGCGAATTCGCAGGCTGCTCGGAAATTGCGCTCGGCTGCAGCCGCTTCCTTAGCGATCACCTCGTCGCGCATCGACAGCACGTCACTGGTGATCTCGGCGGCGACGTAGCCTGGAATCTCCTGCTTGAAGCTGAGATGAAGTGCATCGACCTCGCCATCGTGGCGCTTGGTGAATTGCAGGGCCGCTTGCGTGCGTGTGGGAACGCCACGCGCATCGTCCAGAATGAGAAGTAGATCGCGGTAGGCCATCGTCCGGTACCTCTTGAAAGATTCGCAGAGTGAACACGCCACCATGCTCGTCCCAGGGCGGCTCTGCAGCCATGATCTGGATCAAGTCTCCCCCACGCAGAACTGACATTTGCGCTAGACATTCTTGCAGCGTGGGGCCGCTCCAGACTTCAATGGCGCTCTCTAGATCTCGCTGGAGATGGGAAGACATGGCGACAAACACCTCTCGGAACACAGGCAACCCGGCCCCTCTGGCCTGCAGCAGCTGCCTGCGACGCCCTCTTGACGAACTGACCAGACGCCCCTTGACGCGGCGTGCCTTCACCGCCGGCGGCCTGGCCGCAGCCGGCATGGTCGGTCTATCGGCCTGCTCGGTCAACCCGGCTACCGGACGCTACACTGTCGGCAGCATCGATGACGACGTCTCCACCGGTAAGAGCCAGCATCCGCAGATCCTGCAGGCCTTCGGCGGTGCTTAAAATGATCCTAAGTTCAGCCGCTATGTAAGCGAGATCGGGCACGAGATCGGTCATGTAATCGCCCGCCACGGTGCCGAGCGGCAGACCCAGGGGATCTTGGCCCAGATCGGCGCTGCGGCCGTCGCCGTGGCGACCGGCAGTCCCGAACTGGCCAATGCCGCCAGCCTCGGCGGTCAGGCCTATCTGCAGTCCTACTCTCGCGACCAGGAGTTGGTGGCCGACACCCTGGGCGTCGCCTACATGGCCGATTCGGGTTACAATCCCGGCGCTATGGCGAGCTTTCTGGCAACTCTGCGGGATTTCAGTCGCCTGCAGGCGGAAATGGCCGGCCGCAAACCCGATAGTGTCGATCAGTTCGACTTCATGGCCTCGCACCCGCGGACAGCCGATCGCGTGCAGAAAGCCATTGGCGAGGCGACGCTAGAGAACGTCGAAGGCAGCGTGCTGCGGCGCGACGTCTATCTCGAGATGATCGACGGCAGGCTCTACGGCGACGACCCCAAAGAAGGCATCATCCGCGGTCGCGAGTTCATCCATCCTGTCCCGCGCTTCGAGTTCGCAGTGCCGCAGGGTTTCCGTCTGCAGAACAGCCCGACGCGTGTGGTCGCCAGCAACGGTTGCGATGCCGGTATGATCTTCGATATTGCGCAGACGGCGAGCGGAACTCCGGCCGGCTACCTGGAGCACGAATGGTCCAACAGAGTGGCCTTGAGCAACATCAAGACCTTCAAGGTGCGCGGCTTGGTGGCGGCCAGCGGGGTCACGCGAATCCAATCGCAAAACGGTGTCACGGACTTGATGGTGGCAGCGATCGAAGCAGACAAGGGTCGGGTCTATCGCTTCACCTTCGTCACCCAAGCCGGACGTTTGCAAAACTTCGAAGGTGCTTTTCTTGATTCAGTGCGCAGTTTCCGCCGCCTCTCAAAAGCGCAGGCGCGCGCTATCAAGGCTTATCGCATTCGAATCAAGAAGGTTCGCAAAAACGATAGTGTGACCAGGCTGTCGAAGAACATGCCCTTCGGCAGCTTCAACGCGCAGATGTTTCGGGTGCTGAACGACCTGATCGGCTCGCAGGAACTCTCGGTCGGGGAAGAGATCAAGGAGATCGGCGCCTAGTAGAAGGTGAAGGGCGGCCATCCAGGAATGCGCCGCCCTTAACCCCCATTGATACGAGCAGGCTCGTCGATCAGGCGGAGTGCAAGTCACCACCTTGCTGGCGCCGGACCTGGTTGGCATTGCGATGGAAGGGACGCAGCAGGGCGCGAGCAACGCGGCTCAAGATCTGGCCGAAGAAGCGGCTGCACATGCGGCGCGCTTCATTGAGGCAGGCGTCGATATCTTCCTGTGTGGGCTTGGCAATGGCTACGAAGGGCTGCTGTTCGCTGGTATTAATCTGACTAGATGCCTCCTTTTGGGACTCTCAGAGATCCAATTAGAGACGTTTCTTCCTCTGAACGCAATGTCTTTGTGCAACGTAGTATAAACCTGTGCCTCCCCCCGCCCCAGATCAAGGTCAGTCAATATGACCAAAAATTCCTAAACCCTTGTCAAAACCTTTAAGATTCCCTCTGATTTCAGCAGCCATGTGAAGATTGCATAGCATCGCGGCGAGGGATGCTCGCGCATTTCGTCACCGGCCCGGAGCCGGGAGTTGGCCTTCGCCGCGATGTGCAGCTTGCTCGGCTCGGCAAAATAGACACAATATAAAGGACGAGCTGCACAAGAATGGAGAGCGCTACAGGATGTTCCGCGACAGGAGTCTGGTTCCCAGTCAAGCCGTGCGGTTGCTGGCACTTGGACTCCTGGCCGAGATCGGGCGCAGCTATGCCGATCTGGCATCGGAGGTGCGCCGCGCCACCGGTCTCCTGATCGGCCCGTCTCTGGATTTGCTTGCGCCGCCGCTGGAGTTGCTTCGGATCGAAGGCCTGGCCAAGGAAGACGGCGAGCGCCTCTTCCTGACCAACGCCGGCTGGGAAGACCTGCGTCATCTCCTCGACGCGCCGCTAAGACAGGGAGCCAGCGATCTGCAGAGGCTGGTGGTGGCGCTGAAGATTCGCTTCCTGCCGGTCATGGAAACCAATCAACGCCTGCTGCAGATGGAAGCCTTGATCGAGGATGCGGAGCGTGAGCAGGCGCGCTTGGCTGCGCTTATCGACACAACCGCACAGCACAGCGATTTCGACGCTTGGTTGGCACTGGAACAGGCACAGTCGCACGATCGGCTGGCCTGGCTGCGTCGGAGGGCAGAGGTGCTGCGTCACGAATTGGGGGAGTAACATGATCGGACATCGCCAACAGGTCGGACGCGCAGGCGCGCTCTGCCAAAGGGCCTTTCTTGCCTGGATGGTCCTGCTGTTCGCATCCGCCTTCCTGGCCTCGACGACGGCACCAGCCTAGCCGCAGGAGGAGAAGACTGCGGTCGAAGGCCTCTCTCCGGAATTGTAATCCTTGGTTCGTGCGGCCGAGGCGGAGGGCGCCACGGTCCTTGTGATCGGCGGCAGCCAGCCGCATCGACACGACCTTCGAAAGCCAGGGATCGGGCAACTGGCCTCTGATCGCTGCCGCCTTGGAGATTTTGGCCCCAGGCATCGGCTACCTGAGTTACCGCCTGTTCGAGCGCTGGTCGCGACCTTACTTCGCCTACCCCTTCAATCTCACGCCGGCCTCGCGAGCGGAAAAGGTTGTTATCTCGCGGCGACTTGTCTGCTGCGCTCCTTTGCCGTCATCCTGCAGATTGCGACGGCGGTCATCGTCCTGCTGATCATCGACTACGGTTCGACCGCCGCTCAGGATCTGCAGCGGCGCATTTTGATCGTCTTCGGCATCTGGCGCGTCTCGAACTACTTCTTCGCTGCCCTCCTCGGCAGCGAGGCACCGAGTCACCGCATGCTCAGGTTCAGCGACGAGGATGCGGTGGCGCTGCGTCGCCATTTGGCACTGACAATGCTGGTCGGTTTCGCACTGGTGCACCTCGTCGCCTTCCTGGCAGGCGTCGGTATCGGGGCGGATTTATCGGGGCTGAGTTTCGTCTTTTCCAGCTTCGTCGTGGCCTTTCTCCTGACTCTGGTCTGCTTCCGCCACCGCGTTGCCCTCGCCGAGGCAATCGTCGGACCGGCCAAGAACAACGACATGGATGCCAGAATCCTGGCTCGCCTTTGGCCAATTCTCGCCGGCCTCTACTTCCTCATGGCCTGAGCCATTTCGGCACTACGGACGGTTCTGGGTTTCCCCAACTCCTCTTTCTTGGTCAGCTCACCCTTCCTGGCTTTGCTCGGCGCCTTGGCCGCCTATGGCTTGGCAATCATGCTGCTGGACTGGGTCGCACCGCAGAAGCGCGACAGCCAAGCGAAAGAAGAGGCACCAGCAGAGGGTGAAGCCGCAGCCGAAGCGCCTTCACTCGAGGAGACCCTGCAAGAAGAAACCGTACGGGCCGGCGACGCGGCCCGCATCGTCCCGGAGAAGAAGAAAGCGCCGAGACTACAAAGCTTCCGCGGCCTGACCGAGGCGGGCGATTTCGATCGTCATCATCGACATCGGCCGTCGCCACCGTATTCATGGTTTGAGGTGTCGATATCTTCAGCGGTACCGGTCTCTTCGGCACGCTCTGGGAGATCGTCTTCATCTTCTTCGTGGCCTATCTGGCCTACCATGGCGGTCCGCATCCTGATCGACCGAAATGTCGAAGAGGAAGGCGGCGGCGATACGGCCGATGCCGGCGACGAGGGCGGGCATGGCGGCAGGTTCCGGACTGGTGACCCTGCTGCCGCTCTTCCGCAACTTCCTCTTGGCCGTGATCGTCACCATGGCCTTGATGATCAGCCTTTCACAGATGGGCGTCGATATCGCCCGCTCTTCGCCGGTGCCGGCGTCATCGGCCTAGCCATTGGTTTCGGTGCGCAGACCTTGATCAAGGACATCTTCTCAGGCGCTTTCTTCCTGATGGACGATGCCTTCCGGGGCAGCGAGTACATCGATATCGGCAGCGTCAAGGGCACGGTGGAGAAGATCTCGGTCCGCTCCATGCAGCTGCGCCACCAACTGGGCACCCTGGTCACCGTCCCCTTCGGCGAGATCCAGCACCTTTCCAACTATTCACGCGACTGGGTGATCATGAAGCTGACGTTGCGGCTTACCTACAACACGACGTGAACAAGGTGAACAAGCCGATCAAGAATCTGGGCAAAGAGCTGTTGAACCACGAGCTGATCGGTCACTGTTTCCTAGAGCCGCTGAAGTCGCAGGGCGTCTTCATGATGGAAGATTCGGCCATGATCATCCGGGTGAAGTTCAAGACCCGCCCGGGCGAGCAGTTCCAAGCCCGCAAGATCATCTACGCCGAGATCCGCTCGCTCTTCGAGCGCAAGGGCATCCAGTTCGCCAGCCGCGAGGTCAAGGTGCTCCTGCATGAGGACGACCCAAGGGTGCCACCTGACCGAAGAGGAAAAGGCCAAGATCGGCGCCGCCGTTCGTCCCGTCCTCGATGCCGAAAACCGAAGGCGGCGGCGGTCCTGCGCCGGAGATGCGTCAGCGCCAGCCTTTTTCCTGTAGTACTGCAGCGCCCCAGGGTGCAGCGGCGCCGGAAGGCCGGAGTCGGTCATCCTTTCCGCCGAGAGTTCTCCAGGACCGGATGCTGTTCGCGCAGGTCGTCGAGATTGTCGAAGACCGCCTTGACGACCTGATAGACAAGCTCGGCGTCCAGCGACTGATCCGCGACCACATTGGCGACCAGTCCGATGCTCTCTACAGGATCGCTGTTGTAGAGATAGAGCCCCGCCGGAATCGAGGCGGTTCCGTAGTAGGGAAAGGCCTTGATCAGGCGCTGGACCGGCTCGCCGTTGAGCGAGACGAGGGTCGCCGCGCAGAGATCGACGGCCGAACCGACGGCGCCATTGGGATGGGCCACGGGGATTAGGAAGGCGTCGATCTCGGCATTGCAGAGGGCCGTGATCTGGCGATCGACCGGCATCTCGACAGTTCCAGGCTGCCCGGCGCAAACCCAAGCCCCTCCAGCACCAAGCGGGCACTCGCGGCCAGGCCGCTACCGGCCGGGGCCGATGGAGACCGATTTGCCCTTCAATCCGACAAGCTCTGTATCCACTTCCGGGCCGGCGACCAGGGTCATGACCAAGGGCTGCAGGGAAAAGAGCGAGCGCAGTCCGGCGAAGGGCGGATCGCCATTGATGCCGCGTCGGCTGCGTGATAGGCCCAATCGGACTGCACCACGGCCAGGTCCAGCTCGCCGGCGCGCAGGCGCTTCAGGTTCTCCTCCGACCCGGCGGTGGCGGCAACCAGGCAAGCGAGGCGATCATCGGCCGCCCTGTTGATCTCGCGGCAGAGCGCACCACCGGCAGGTAGAAAGTGCCGTAGACCGGCGCCGTGCCGACCACCAATGGCCGTTCGGCAGACAAGGCGAAGGGACTGGCCCAAAGGGCGAGAAGCAAGCTGGCGGCTAGGGCGACAAGCGACCTGGAAAGGCAATCACGTTCACGTTCCTCGAATTCTATCGGCGTGGCACCAGGATCTTGTTGACCCGAGGGCGATGGCTAGAGCGGATCGCGATGAGGCGGAATCACCTCCCGCCTGAATCCGCTTTATTCAACATTTTAGAGCAGGATTTGGACGACAAGCCATTTCGATTTGACGTCATCCTGCTCTAGTCTGCGGCGGCATCAATGAAGGGTGGGTTTCATGGACCTCAAGCAACACATTCGGACTGTCCCGGATTTTCCCAAGCCGGGAATCCTCTTCTACGACATCGCGACGCTCTTTGCCCATCCCGAGGCTTTGCGCAGCACTATCGAGCAGATGGCCGAGCCTGGTGCGAGGAATGAACGGCACCGTCCTGGCCGGGATCGAGTCGCGCGGCTTCCTGATCGGCGCACCGGTCGCGCACCTGCTGGGCCTGGGCTTCAATCATGCTACGCAAGACCGGGAAGCTGCCGGGAACAGTGATTCCTCACAGCTATGACCTGGAGTACGGCAGCGCCACACTGGAGATCCAGGACCGATATGGTTGGGCCAGAAGATCGGGTGGTCTTGATCGATGATCTGCTGGCCACCGGCGGAACTCTGGCGGCTGCGACCAGCTTGCTGCGCAAGGTCGATGCTGAAGTGGTCGGCACCACCTGCATCATGGAGCTCGCCTTCCTCAAGGGTCGCGACAAGCTGGATGTCCCGACCGAAGTGCTCCTCTCATACGACAACTAGAGTATCCGCTCACGCTGAAACGGCACCTTCACCACAGGCGAGGAGGCACCACGCTCGAATCCATCAGCCGTTCCAATCGCTTTGCCAAGGCGAGCAGCGCGCGGTCGCGACCCAGAGGTGCAATCAGAGAAAGTCCGATCGGGCAGCCTTCGACCTCGCCCAGCGGCAGGGATATCTGCGGCAGTCCGGCAAGCCCCGCCGGCGCAGTGAGCGCCAACAGGCGATTGTGCCAGGCTTCCAAGTACTTGCCGTCGGCATCGATTCGCGGCGCCGGCCCAGGTGTCGTCGGCAGACAGATGAGACCGCGTCGCCCGACCAGGCTCTCTAGGCGATTACGTGCCGCCTCGCGCTTGGGAATGGCTTCGCGCTCGGCCTCTTCGGGCAGAGACAGGGCCCAACTCATGCGCTTGACGATATCGGGGGCAAAGCGCGGTCTGCTGCGCCAGGATCCACGCCCGGTGGCAGCGGGCGAACTCCACGGCCTGAATATGCCGAAAGATCAGTTGCCATTCGGCGAGAGGCGTTCCGGCCGCGATCTCCTGGCCCTCATTGCAAAACAGCTGCTTCAGGCGCGTGATCGCCGGAGACAAGGCCGCCTGCGTCGCCTCGCTGGCCAGCACCAAGGCATCTTCAGCCAGGATCAAGCGGTCGAAGTCCTCCTCCTCCGCATCGCGCGGCAGCAGCGCGGAACCGACACGCCCCAAGGTCGCCGCATCGCGCGCGAACCAGCCGACGGTGTCGAAGGAGGGTGCCAGCGGCACCATGCCGTCCCTGCGGACCGCGCCTTGCGTCGTCCTGATCCCATAGAGCCCGCAGAAGGAGGCCGGTACGCGAACCGAACCTCCGGTGTCACTGCCCAAGGCCGTGTCGCAGAGTCCGCCAGCGACGGCCGCGGCCCGAACCGCTCGACGAGCCGCGGGCAGGCGCCCGGGCGCATTGACATTGGCAGGCGTGCCGTAGTGTGCGTTGCTGCCATTCACGGAAAATGCCAGCTCGTACCGACAAGGTCTTGCCGATCAAGCGGGCACCGTGCCGCAGCAAGGTATCCACGGCCCAGGCATGGCTCTTCGCCGGCGAATGGCTGCGGGCCCAATCCGGATTGCCTACGCCGGTGGTAAAGCCGGCGGCATCGAAATATCCTTGACCATGAAGGTCAGACCGCTCAGCGGACCTATGGCCGCTACGCAGATATCCGGCTGCCGTTCCCGGCACCGTGCGCCCAGGGGGTCGCTCTCACTCATTACCAATCCCTTTTTCAAGGCTCGGACCGCCATCTCTTCCCGGCCGGGAATTCGAGCAGGCTCGGAACCGACCCAACAGCGACCGAGCGCCAGACATTCTAGGCGCATATTGGCGTCTTAGGTCAGTGCACCAATGGTACTCTTGCCGTGCCACTCGACAGACAGTCCCGGAGCATGCAGCAATGGGGGTGACAGCAACCGCGCTGGCATGGAGACCAGAATGACGACCGACCTGACGCAACTGCCGGCCACGGCCCTCCTGGAAGGTTACTCGCGAAAGGACTTTTCGCCCAGCGAGGTCATGGAGGCCGTCATCGCGCGCCTGGAGGCGGCTGAACGAGGGCTGAATGCCTTCTGCTATCTCGATCTCGAGGCAGCGCGCAGCGCCGCTGCGGCCTCCAGTCAGCGCTGGGTCAAGGGCGCACCGCAAGGTCGCCTGGATGGCGTGCCCACCTCTGTCAAGGATGTCATCCTGACCAAGGGCTGGCCGACCCTCAGGGGTCCAAAGCGGTCGATCCGGAGGGGCCCTGGGGTGTCGACGCACCGGGCGTCGCCCGCATGCGCGAATGGGGGGCGATCTGCTATGGCAAGACCACCACGCCGGAGTTCGGCTGGAAGGGCGTCACCGATTCGCCCTTGACCGGCATCACTCGCAATCCCTGGAATCGGGATTGCACACCCGGCGGTTCCTCCGGCGGTGCCGCAGCCCGCGGCAGCGGCCCGGCCTGGGGCCACTCCACTTCGGCACCGACGGTGGCGGCTCGATTCGCATTCCGGCCGGTTTCACCGGCGTGGTCGGGATCAAACCCAGCTTCGGTCGGGTGCCCGCTTACCCCTCCAGCCCCTTCGGCACGGTTGCACACATCGGACCCATCACCCGCACGGTCGCCGATGCCGCCTTGATGCTGACGGCGCTCTCCGAGAGCGACGCACGCGACTGGTATGCCCTGCCGCACGATGCCATCGACTATCGCGCCGAGTTGGGCGGCAATCTCGCCGGCCTTCGAGTCGCCTTCAGCCCGACCCTGGGTGGCCACAAGGTCGATCCGGAGATCGCCGCCTGGTCGAAACAGCCGCCAAACGCTTCGAAGAGCTGGGTGCCAGGTCGAGCTGGCCGAGCCGGACCTACCGGACTGTGGCCCGATCTTCTGCATCTCTGGTTCGCCGGTGCCGCGCATATGCTGGAGGCCTATAGCGACGAGCAAAGAGCCGTAATGGACCCAGGCTTCCTGCGCATCTCTGCAGAGGCGCCAAGGCCAGTCTTCGACTATCTCGCGGCCATGAGAGGCGGGAGGCCGTGGGCCGCACCCTGTCGCTGTTTCACCAGACTTACGATCTGCTGTTGACGCCCAGCCTGCCGATCCCGGCCTTCGGCGCCGGACTGGAGGCACCGCCGGGCGACAGCGCTGGGGTGGATTGGACGCCCTTCTCCTACCCCTTCATCTGACCCAGCAGCCGGCGATCTCGATACCCTGCGGCCTGACCGCCGCGAGCCTGCCGGCCGCCTACAGATCGTCGGCGGACGCTATGACGACCGGCTGGTCTTGAAGGCCGCCCATGCCTACGAGCAACTGGTTGGCGGTTTTCCCATGCCGAACCTCGACTAGGGCCGCGTGGGGTGCTGCTGGAGGTCGAAGGGCTGCGCCGACGGCTTGCTGGACAGCGGCATTTCAGCTGGCAGGAGGCGAGTGTCTTGCCTTGCGCGGCCCCTCGGCGCGGGCAAGTCGCTCCTGCTGCGGGCCCTGGTCGACCTCGACCCTAACGAGGGACGGGTCACCCTCGACGGACAGGATCGCCGCGCGATGCCGGCCGGCTCCTGGCGGCGGGCCATCGCCTATCTGCCGGCGGAAAGCGGCTGGTGGGCCAGTGACGTCGCCAGCCACATGGACGATCGCGAGCGGGCACAGGCCTTGCTGGCGAAAGTACGCTGGCCGAGGAGGCCTTGGGGCTGGGAGTCTCCGGCTGTCCACCGGCGAGAAGCAAAGACTGGCCCTCGTTCGAGCCCTGATCCTCGGTCCGAGCGTACTGCTGGCTGGACGAGCCGACCGCGGCCCTGGACCCGGAGGCAGAGGCCGCCGTCGAAGCGCTGTTCCAAGGCTTTCTGGCGACGGCAAGAGCATCCTTCTGGTCACCCACAATGCGGCCCAGGGCGAACGCCTGGCGGCCCGAAGCCTGACCATCGCCAAGGGTCGTCTGCTGAGGAGAAGCGATGAGTCCATCAATTGCGCTCACCTGGATCGATTTGGCCTTGGTCTCCAGTTTTCTGGTCCTGGCCGCGATCTTGGGACTGCTGTTGCAGTTGGGCGTCACCCGCTCATTCCTTGTCGCTGCGGTGCGAATGACCGTCCAGCTGCTGCTGATCGGCCAGGTCTTGATCTGGCTGTTCCTGCATGTCTCGATTTGGCTGACCCTGGAGGCCTGGGTCGTGATGCTGCTGGCAGCAGGCCATGAAGTGCGATCGCGTCAAGAGCGTCGATTGGCACGGGACTGGGGCTACCTCTTGGGTACCGGGACCTTGGCCGTATGTTGCGCCCTCGTCCTCTTCCTGTCGCTCACAGCGCAGATCGGCGTCGTTCCCTGGTCGATCCACGCTATGCCATCCCCCTCTTCGGCATGATCCTGGGCAATGCCATGACCGGCGTGTCGCTCGGATTGAACAGCCTGACTAGTCGTTTGGAAATCGACAGTCGCGCGATCAAGGCACAATTGCTGCTAGGCGCCGACCGCTGGCAGGCCATGCGCCCCAGTCTGCGTCACGCCCTGCGCAGCGGCTTCATGCCGATCGTCAACTCCATGGTCGCTACAGGCCTGATCGCGCTGCCCGGCATGATGAGCGGCCAAATACTGGCCGGCAACGATCCCAACCGAGGCGGTACGCTATCAGATCCTGGTGATGTTCCTGATCGGCGGCGCCACCGCTTGAGCGTGGTTGCCTCGGTGCTGATGACGGCCTGGCGGGTCACCGACACACGCGACCGCCTGCGCCTCGACCGCCTGAGCGCGGCCAGGAAGTGAGCCGCAAACCAGGTCCACTCGCTCAATAAGTCTCGACGTGAAAGCGACCGGTTCGCGCATCTCTGCAGCGAGACTCTTCCAATCCAGGCTCTCGCCCGGCAGATGCTTTCTAGAGCATCGGCGACGCCTGTCTCCATACCCTTCAGGCCGCAGATGTAGAGGTGGGTCTTCTCATCCCGCAGCAAGGCTGCCCACGGCCTCGGGCCGCTTCAGCATGCGGTCCTGCACATACTCCTTGGGTTTATCGGCCAGACGCGAGAAGCAGAGTTCCTTTACGATCAGGCTGTCCGGAAGCTTCATCAGCGGACCGAAGTAAGGCAACTCACCCGGCGTGCGGGCGCCGAAAAAGAGCAGCAGGCTTCCCGCCGTCTCTCGCCGCCGCCGGCGGCGTTCGGTCATCGCCGAAAGGGCGCGGACCCGGTGCCGGTACAGATCATGAGGATGTTGGCCTCGGGGTCGTTCGGCATCAAGAAGCTGTTACCGAAGGGCCCGGTCACCTGGACCTGCTCTCCCCGCTTCAGATCGCAGAGATAGTTGGAGGCAACGCCCTGATAGGCAACGCCCTGATAGGCAACGCCATCGATCACTGAGGTCTCGCGCTTCACCGTCAGGGAGAGGTTGTTGTGATTGGGTCGCTCGCCGTCGCGCGGGCTGGCGATCGAATAGAGCCGTACGTTGTGCGGCTTGCCGCGCGCATCCTTGCCGGGCGGGATGATGCCGATCGATTGGCCTTCCAGCACCGGAAAGGACTGCATGCCGAAATCGAGCACGATGTGGCGAACATCAGAGGGACTATCCACCTGGGTGATGCGGAAATTGCCGGCGACGGAGGCGATCGCCGGCTGCGAACGGCTATAGAGATTGATGCTGGGCTTGGCGGCCGAGTGCGGTGGCCTGCTCTTACCGCCGGCTCTCGCATGAGCCTGATCCAGCAGCGCCTGGATCTCTTCCTCCTGCGCCTCGTCTCCGCCGGCACCCTCCTGCCCCAGATCCTCCTCCTGCTCCGGCAACTCATCCCATTCGAACTGCTGTTCCAGGCTGTAGGGCTCCTTGACCAGGCGCCAATTGTCGATGGCACCGGTCGGACAGGGCGAAATGCAGTCGAGACAAGCCTTGCAGATCGCCGGGTCGACCACATAGTTGTCCTCATTGTGGGTCACCGCATCGATCGGACAGGTCTCTTCGCAGGTGTTGCAGCGAATACAGATCTCGGGATCGATGAGGTGCTGGCGAAGCGGTGCCGACATGGGCAGCGGCTAGCCCGCCATCTTCACATACTCGAAGTCGCCGGGCTTGCCGTCGATCCCGACTTTCGGACTGGCGATCCAACCCGCGTAGTCGCCGCGTTCGTTCACAGGCTGCATCAGCGAATCGATGAAAGCCAGATCCTCCTTCCCCGGCAACCACTCGCCCTGGCGCTTCTCCCAATCGGCCTCGCTCAGCAGGGTCCCTTCGGGCGTCACCCTGACGTCACGGAAGGCGCCGACCTGACGGTTGAAGGCGACATGCGGCAAGGAGAGGCCGAAGTCGATATCGAGCTTCCCGATGACCTTGTTCCAGCGTTTGACACCGCCGGCCGCATCGCGCTCGTAGTCATCCCGCAAACGCGCATTCAAGGCCGATAGCGCCGGTTCCTCGACCGTCTTGAAGACCCCGTCCTCAAAGCGCAGGACCGGATAGCTGTCGTTCACCAACTGATGGTCGTCTTCGATCTTGGTTTCCTGGAAGCGCCCCTTGAGACCGGCATTGAAGGCGTTGGCGGCATTTGTCGAAACCTCTGCGCCGAAGAGGTCCAGGGTCACCGCATAGTGGAAGTTGGCCTTCTTCTGCAGGGTTGGCAGATCGATCACGCCGAGCGCACGAACTCTGTCGATCTCATAGGGGTCTTCGATTCCGGCCTCCTTCATCGCTTCGCAGGTGCGCTGCACGATCCGGGATACGCCGGACTCGCCGACGAACATGTGGTGCGCCTCCTCGGTCAGCATGAAGCGCGTGGTGCGCGACAGCGGATCGAAACCCGACTGCGCCAAGGCCTCCAGTTGCATCTTGCCGTCGCGGTCGGTGAAGTAGGTGAACATGAAGAAGGAGAGCCAGTCCGGCGTCGCCTCGTTAAAGGCACCCAGCAAGCGCGGCCGGTCGGCATCACCGGAGCGTCGGGTCAAGAGGCCCTCGGCCTCCTCACGACCGTCGCGCCCGAAGTACTTCTGCAAAATGTACACCATGGCCCAGAGGTGGCGCCCCTCCTCCACATTCACCTGGAAGAGGTTGCGCAGGTCGTAGAGCGAGGGACAGGTCTTGCCGAGATGGCGTTGCTGTTCGACCGAGGCCGGTTCGGTATCGCCCTGAATCACGATGAGGCGGCGCAGCAAGGCGCGATACTCGCCCGGCACCTCCTGCCAGGCAGGCTCGCCCTTGTGCTGACCGAAGGGGATCTTGCGGTTCTCCTCTTGCGGTGCCAGCAAAATGCCCCAGCGATAGTCCGGCATCTTCACATAGCCGAACTTGGCCCAGCCCTTCGGTTCCACACTGACGGCGGTGCGCAGATAGACCTCGTTGTCCAAGAAGCCATCCGGCCCCATCGTTTTCCACCAGTCGATGTAGCCGGGATGCCAGGCCTCTAGGGCGCGTTGCAGGCGGCGATCGCCCGAGAGGTCCACGTTGTTTGGAATCAAGTCGTCGTAGCTGACATGCAAGGCATCCATGCCGGGGGTCCTTTCAGCCGTAAACTAGGTACGTTCCTTGTCGAAGATCGGGCGCTTGCCGCTGCCGTAGAGGCTGAGCGCGCCGGCCGCGCCGACCGCATTGGGGCGCTGAAAGATCCAGTTCTGCCAAGCGGTCAAGCGGGCGAAAATCTTGCTCTCCATAGTCTCCGGACCGGCGAAGCGCAGATTGGCTTCCATCCCGGTCAAGGCGTCGGGGGAGAAGCTTGCCCGTTCCTCCAGCAGCAGTCTGATCTCGTCCTCCCAATCGATGTCGTCGGGTGCGAAGGTTACCAGGCCTGCCGAGAGCGCAGCATCTGCATCCAGATTCTGCCCGATTAGTTCCTTCGCCGCCTGCAGGCTGGCAGGCTCGCCGAGGAATCGGGTCTCGAGCCGCGACAGTCCATTGACCATCGACAGCGCACCGAAGTTCAGATTCGAGAGCTGCAAGGTCGCGGCCGGTCGATTATCGCCCTCGAACTGGCCCCAGAGCATGTAGCTGCGGTCCGCAGAGAAGAGACACTCGGCCAGGAAGCCGGCGAAGCAGCTACCGGGCTCGATCAGGGTGAAGAGCGAGCGCGCTGTCAAGTCGAGACGTTTCATCACGCGTCGCCAGGCCAACAAGACCTCGCGCCCCAACCAGTCCTCGGCCTGCGCCTGAAGAAAGGCGTCGTAGGCCATCACCGCGGCCGGGTCGCCCTCGCTCTTAATCACCAGGCAACCGACCTCGGGCCAATTGAAGCGCAGATGCAACAGCAAATCGTCCAGCGCGCGAGCAAGCGCCAGGGGCCAGAAGGCGGCGCCCGCCCGATGCATCCCGGCGGCATCCGCCGGCGGCGCATCCTTGGGGCCGCCGATGACGATCTCGGCCAAGCCCCGCTTGCGATCGATCGCGGCTGCTAGCCCATCGTAGACGATCCGCTCCCCCTCGATGCTGCGCTGCAAGGGGGGTAAGGCAATGCCGCTGCCGGGCGCCGGGCGTACCCGGCCGGTCGCCAAGGCTGCGGCCCGCGCGTCGATTGCCGCCTCGAAGCTGGAGTTGGGGGCGGTCTCATCGACCAGCCGCCATTCCACGGCTCGCTCGCCGCGCACGCCCTCTTCGGTGGTACTGAATACATCGGCCAGGTCGCGTCGCACCTTGCGTTTATCGACCAGACGCGTGAGGCCACCGGTGCCGGGCAGTACCGCCAGCAACGGCACCTCCGGCAAGGAAACAGCGGCGCTCCCGTCGTCCACCAACAGAATGTGATCGGCGGCCAGGGCCAGCTCGTAACCGCCGCCGGCGGCCGTGCCGTTTACCGCGCAAAGGTAGGCTTGGCCGGAGTCCCGACTGGCCTCTTCGATGGTGTTGCGGGTTTCATTGGTGAACTTGCAGAAGTTCACTTTGTGGCCGTGACTGGCCCCGCCCAGCATGCGGATGTTGGCACCGGCACAGAAGATGCGGTCCTTGGCCGAGCGCAGCACCACCACGGCCACCTCGGGATACTCGAAGCGCAGCCGCTGGATGGCGTCCGCCAGCTCGATATCGACGCCCAGATCATAGGAGTTCAGCTTCAGCTCATAGCCATCGAAAAGGCCCGCGTCTTCCTGCACGTCGAGGGTCAAGCTCGCCCGCGCACCCTCCAACGCCAAGGACCAATGGAGATAGCGGTCGGGGTCTGTTCGGAAATCAATCGGCTTCACTGGCAGGGTCACGGATGGGCTCCTTGCATACGACAAGCACTATAGTTCGTGATAATCTGTTCGACAACGACTTAGTCGGCATCATTTTGCAGTTCAAGACGGGGGTAATCTGTTAAATTATGCCGAAGCGGGGATTGAGCGAGGCATTGCTCCAGGTAGCGCTGCGTCCTTCTCCGCCACTCGGCCAGAGCGAGGCCCATGAAGCGCTCCGGCAGCGCTGCCTCTTGCCAATGGGTCTCTGCTTTGCCCCAGACTCGGCGGACGGCCTGAGCCCTGCCTAGGGCCAGCTTCAGCTGCGCATTGGCGGTCTGGATCAGGCCTTGCAGATGGCGGTGTTGTTGCGGCTGATCGCGGGTAACCTGCCAGAGCGATTCCCAAGCCTCGTGCGCCTCCCACCAGAAGCCGCGATTGTAGAGATCGCAGCCATAGAGGTAGGGCGACGATGCGGCCCAGCGGTGCGCCGGCCAAGGCGTCGGCGACGCCGCCTCCAGGCCATAGCTGTGGCCCTCCGGATGTCGCGTCGGATGCGGCGTCAGACCTGGCAGAAAGCGATAGGCAGGAAATGCTTCATCGCTGTATCGCCAGCAATCTCGCCCCAGCAGGTCCAGACGCTCGAACTCACTGCACTGCATCCATCTCTCGCAGCTTGAAGCGCTGGATCTTGCCGGTCGCGGTCTTCGGCAGCGCCTCTACCACCTCGATCCAGCGCGGATACTTCCAGACCTCGATCCGCTCCTTCACGAAGTCCTGCAGCGATTTGGTTAAGCTCGTGCCTGCCGAATGTCCCGGCCCCAGCACGACAAAGGCCTTGGGTTTGACGTTACCGCTTTCGTCGCTGCGGCCGATGACGCCGGCCTCGACGACAGCCTCGTGCGCGATCAGCGCCGACTCGACCTCGAAAGGTGAGACCCAGTTGCCGCCACTCTTGAACATGTCGTCGCCGCGGCCGCAGCAGGTGTAGAAGCCCTCGCCGTCGCAGGTGTACTTGTCGCCGGTGCGCATCCAATGGCCGATGAAGGTGTCCAGAGAGCGCTTGCGACGCCGCCAGTAGCCCTCGCAGACCGAGGGCCCGGCGACCAGCAGCTCGCCGACCTCACCTTCGCCGACCTCAGCGCCCGCCTCGTCCACCAGCCGCACGACATAGCCGGCAACCGGCTTGCCCGAGGTGCCGTATCGGATCTCGCCGCTGTGGTTGGAGAGATAGATGTGCAGCATCTCGGTCGAGCCGACCCCGTCCAAGATCGGCACGCGGAAGCGCTCCTCCCAGCGCCGGCCGATATCCTCCGGCAAAGCCTCACCGGCCGACACACAGAGCCGCAAGCGCGGTGAGCTGCTCTCGCGGCCATAGGCCAGATCGGAGAGGATCGCCGCATAAAGCGTTGGAACACCAAAGAATATGGTTGGACGATGATCTCCCATGATGCGCATCACCGCCTGCGGCGCCGGCCGCTCGGCCAGCAGGACCGTGGTCGCGCCGACGCTAAGCGGAAAGGTCATGCCATTGCCAAGCCCATAGGCGAAAAAGAGCTTGGCCGCAGAGAAGACGACGTCCTCCTCGCGTATCCCCAGAACCGGTTTGCCATAGAGTTCCGAGGTCGCCGCCAGATTGCGGTGTAGGTGACGCACACCCTTGGGCTGACCGGTCGAACCGGAGGAGTAGAGCCAGAAGGCGACATCGTCTGGATGCGTGCTGGCGCCGACCCGACGCGGTGTTGCCCGCTCCATCATGCTTTCCAAATTGTAGGTCTTGATCCCGTCCAATGAGGCGCGCCCGCCGCTCACCACAACGGCACGAAGCGCCGGCAACTCGTCGAGGATCGGAGCAAGCACCGCTAGAAGCTCTCTGGAGACCACCAGCAACTCGGCCCGGCAATCGTTCAACACAAAGTGATAGGTCTCTGCCGTCAGTAGGGTATTGAGGGCCACCGGCACGACCCCGCCCTTGATTGCCCCCCAGAAGCAGCAGGGAAAGGCGATCCGATCCAGGAGGCAAAGCGCGATGCGAGACTCTTGGCCGATGCCCAGGCCCTCCAACACGCCGGCAAAGCGGTCCACGCCCTCCGCAAAATCGGTAAAGCTGTGTGCGCCTTCGTCGTCGATGAAGGCGATCTTTTGGCCGCGGCCCACATGAAGATGACTCTCCACAAAGTCATCGACTGCATTGTAATCACTAGGCAAATCCACCCAGGCAGAAGCATCGGCCGTGAGATCTGCAGCGCCCATAGGTGTCTCCCTTTTCTGCCACCCCTAGACCCCGAAGAGGTCGGGTGATCCGTTTTTCACTCGTGGCGATCAATCGCTTCTATCGAGAAAAAAACAGGCTCTATCCTGCATCTTTCCGACAGCCATGTGGCCTTTTTTCTAGCCAATCACCGGTTTGATGTGCACTATTGTGCAAGATTTGGGCTTGGCGAACAAGTGGAGATTGGGTGGTGCCGGACGACGAGAGCAAAGGCGGGGCCTTGCTCGCACAGCATGCAGGTGCCGCCGTGGGGGCCGAAGAGGGGCCCGACCTGATGGGTCGAGTCGGTCGCCGCTTGCGTGCAGCCCGGGCGGCCCGAGGGATGACCCGACGCGCCTTGGCCAAGGATGCCAAGGTATCGGAACGCTACCTGGCTGAGATCGAGAACGGCAAGGCCAATCTCTCGCTGCAGGTGCTCTGCCGGGTTGCCGCCGCCATGGGATTGGAACCTCTGGTCCTGCTGCAAGACGAGTTAGAACCGCTCCATCCAGCCCTTGCGAGCTTTCTGTCCGGCCTTGACGGCGAGCAGCAGATCGATGCACTGGAGGTCTTGCGCAGCCACTTCCTGCCCGATGCCTTGCCCTATGTCGGCGTTGCCCTGATCGGTTTGCGCGGCGCCGGCAAGAGCAGCCTCGGCGAATTACTGGCCGAGCGTCAGGTTTGTCCCTTTCTCTGTCTGAGCGATCTCATTCAACAGCTTGGCGGTATGGGGATCGAGGAGATCTTCTCGCTCGGCGGCCAGCAGCTCTATCGCCGTCTCGAGCGCGAGGCGCTGGAGCAGGTGATTGCGCGCGGTGGCCCGCTGGTGCTGGAGACTGGCGGCAGTCTGGTCTCGGAGGCGGAAACCTTCGCCCGCCTGCTCGAGCGCTTCTACACCGTCTGGATCGAGGCCAGCCCGGAGGAGCATATGAACCGCGTCGTGGCGCAAGGCGATCTGCGACCGATGCACGGCAACGAAGAGGCTATGGAAGACCTGCGCCGCATTCTCTCCGCACGCGGCCCGCTTTACCGCTCGGCGCACGCGCGCCTCGACACCAGCGACAAAAGTCTTGTCGAAAGCCTGGACAGCCTGACCGCGATCAGCCAAGGCTTTCTGACTGACATCCATTCGATAGACATGGAAGCATCGCCACGCCGAGAACGGGCGTGAGCATGTGAGCACCGGTACCCTGTACGGGAGGCAAAAAGGAATACAACGATGAAGAGAAGCATGAAGACCTGCGCCGCGGCGGTCCTGGTAGCCGGCATGGCAAGCGGAACGGCAGTCGGAACAGCGGCGGCCGATGATTTCAAGATCGGCCTGTTGCTGCCCTTCTCCGGCGTCTATGCCAACCTGGGCACACACATCGAGAACGGTTTCAACCTCGGCCTGGAGCACTACGGCAGCGATCTCGGCGATAACACCATCGCGCTCTTCCGCGAGGACACGGAGGCTAAGCCCGCCGTCGGCCTGGCCAAGGCGCGCAAGCTGGTTCTACAGGACCGGGTCGATGCCATGGTCGGTATCGTCTCCTCGGCCGTTCTGGGCGCGGTGCGCGACTTTGCCGAGAGCTCCAAGGTGCCGACCGTCGTCGCCAACGCCGGCAACAACGACATGACCGGCGCACGCTGCAGCCCCTACATCATCCGCGTCTCCTTCTCCAACGCGCAGATGAACCGCCCGATGGGCGACTTCCTGGCCGATAAGGGCATCAAGAAGGTGCACCTGATGGCGCCGGACTATGCCGCCGGCCATCAGATGATGAACGCCTTCAAGGAGACCTTCGAGGCCAAGGGCGGCGAGATCGTCGGCGAGACCTATACCCCGCTGCACGGCACCAAGGACTATGCGCCCTTCATATCCGCAGCCCAGGCGACCAATCCCGACGCCATCTACGTCTTCTATGCCGGCGGCGCGGCGATCGCCTTCGTGAAGCAGTATCACGACTTCGGCGTGAAGGAGGAGATCCCGCTGTTTGGCGCCGGCTTCCTGACCTCGCCGGCCTACGTCCATGTCCAGGGCGAGGCGGCCGACGGTATCATCGCCGGTCTGCACTATGTGCCGACCATCGACACTCAGGAGAACAAGGACTTCCAGGCCGCCTATCAGGCAGCCCACGGCAAGACCGGCTCCGAGTTCGCGGTCGCCGGCTATGACGCGGCACGCCTTGTGATCGAGGCGATCAAGGCTTCCGGCGGCGACAAGGAGAAATTCGACGCCGAGTTGGCCAAGGTCTCCTTCGACGGACCGCGCGGTCCGCTGCGTCTGGATCCGGCCACCAACAACGTGATCCAGAACATCTATATTTTCGAGAACCAGTTCAAGGAGGGTGCCGTCGATCAGGTGGTGCTGGAGACCATCCCGGACGTGCAAGATCCGGTGAACGGCTGCACGCTCTAGACAGCGTTCTAGCGCCTCTACCTTACGGAGGCTAAGACAGGAGGCGGGCGGAGGCCCGCCCTCTTCTTTACCACCCCGATGAGAAAGGCGCATTGGTGATCGGCGACGGTGGATTTTGGTTCGTCCAGCTGCTGAACAGCCTGCAGATGTCGATGCTGCTGTTCCTGCTGTCGGTCGGGCTCAGCGTCATTTTCGGTCTGCTGAACTTCGTGAACCTGGCGCACGGTTCGCTCTACGCGCTGGGCGCCTTTCTCGGCTATTCCATCGCGCAAGTGACCGGCAGTGTCTGGGCTGCCTTCGCGCTCGCCCCGCTGGCCGTCATGGCCGTCGGTGCCCTGCTTTACGTCACCCTGATCGACCGTTTGCGCAGCGCCGGACCGATGAACCAAGTGCTGGTTACCTTCGGCCTGATTTTCGTCTTCCTCGACGCCATCCGCTACATTTGGGGCGTCGACGCGCTCGGCGTCACCGAGGACGTGCCCTTCAGCGGCCGCTTGGTGCTCTTCGGCGAAATCTACCCTGCCTATCGTCTCTTCATCATCGTCCTGGGCTTTCTCGTCTATCTGCTGCTGCACCTCTTGCTGGAGCACACCCGCATTGGCGCCGAGGTGCGCGCCGGGGTCGACAATGCAGAAGTGGCACGCTGTCTGGGCATCAATGTCGAGCGCAGCTTCCTGCTGGTCTTCCTTCTGGGCTGCGCTCTGGCCGGTCTGGCCGGCTCGGTCGCCATGCCGGCCTTCTCCGCCAGCCTCGGCATGGGCGTCTCCATCCTGGTGCCGACCTTGGTGGTCGTCGTCGTTGGCGGGCTCGGCAGCCTGCGCGGCGCGCTGATCGGTTCCTTGCTGATCGGCACCACCCTGACATTTGGCCAGGTGCTGGTGCCGCAGTTTGCCAGCATCATCATGTATGCACTGCTGGTGCTGGTGTTGCTGTGGAAGCCGGCCGGCCTCTTCCCGGTGCGGAGCTAGCCCGATGCCTGGCGCCCTACCCGGCTTCCGCCCGCTGCTCACTCTGGCGACCTTCGCCGGCCTCCTGTTCTACTGGCTGACCGCCGATTTCTTCGGCTTCGAGATCCTCGCCGAAATCGCCATCTTCGCCATCCTCGCCATGGCCCTGGATCTCTTGGCGGGCTACGGCGGCCTCGTTTCCTTAGCGCAGGGCGCGCTCTTCGGCATCGGTGCCTATGCCTTCGCCTATGCCTCGGCCGCCCTGGCAATTCCGGTCCCGCAGGCGATACTCTTGGCCATGCTGGTCACCGGCGCCATCGCGCTGGCGATCGGTGCCTTGGCCAGCGGTGTCACCGGCATCTTCTTCATCATGATCACCCTGGCCATCGGCGAGATGGCGCACGAGTTCTTCTTCAAGAGCAAAGCCTTCGGCGGTGACGACGGCTTCTTCGGCATCCCGCGCCTGGACTTGAGCGGGCTCGGCATCGACCTGATGGACCCGGCGAGCTTCACCCTGCTGCTGCTGGCGGCGGTCCTGGTCATCTTCCTACTGCTGCGCTGGCTGGTCGCCAGCCCTTTCGGCCTCACCCTGATCGGCATCCACGAGAACAGTCACCGGCTGCGCGCGCTCGGCCTGCCCGTGCGCCTTTACAAGACCATGGCCTTCGCCGTGGCCGGGATGATCTCCGGCTTCGCCGGCACCCTGATCGCGCAGCACACCTCCTTCATCTCGCCTGAGCTGCTGCATTGGACCACCTCGGGCGAGATCCTGGTGATGCTGATCGTCGGAGGGCTCGGCACCCTGGTTGGCCCGCTGGTCGGGGTCACCCTGGTGGTTCTGCTGAAGCACTTTCTCGGCGAGCACACCGACTATTGGCAGTTCTGGCTGGGACTGGTGCTGATCGCCGTGGTACTTTCCGGCCGCAATGGCTTGGTCGGCGCGCTCGAGGAGATCTGGCAGAGGCTGACCGGACGCCGGGAGAAGCGCCATGCTTAGGGCCGAGGCCTTGACCAAGACCTTCGGCGCCTTTGAGGTCACCCGCCAGGTCTCTCTGGAGGTTCCCTTGGGCCAACGCCTGGCGATCATCGGCCCGAACGGCGCCGGCAAGACCACTCTGTTCAATCTGCTCGCCGGCGAGCTGAGGCCAAGCGCCGGCGAGATCTACCTCGGGGAGCGCGCGGTGACCCGTCTGCCGCCGAACCGCCGCGCCCGCATGGGATTGGCCCGCTCCTTCCAGAAGAACAATCTCTTTCCCAAGCTTAGTGTGCGGGAGAATATCTTGCTGGCGCAGCTGGCACGCAGCGGCGGCGCTCGCACCTTCTGGCGCCGCTTGAGCCGGCTTGCCGCTCCGCAGGCTCAGGCCGAAGCCATCGCCGAGCAGGTCGGCCTGGGCGATAGATTGGAGAGCCAGGTTGCCGCCCTCTCCTACGGCGCCCAGCGCCAGCTGGAAATCGGCCTGGCCCTGGCGACCGAGCCGCAGGTCCTGCTGCTGGACGAGCCGACCTCCGGCATGAGTCCCGAGGAAACGCAGCGCGTGCTGGATCTGGTGAGGACACTGCCGCGTAACCTCGCCGTGGTGATCATCGAGCACGATATGGACATGGTCTTCGGCACCGCCGATCGCATCATGGTCTTGAACTACGGCCAGGTGCTGTTGGAGGGCGCACCCGAAGAGGTGCGCGCCAGCCGCGTCGTGCAGGACACCTATCTGGGCAACAACGCATGCTGAGTCTGACCGACATCAATGGTTACTACGGGCAGAGCCACATTCTGCAAGGTCTCGACCTCGAGGTCCCCGAGGGTAGGGTGGTCGGCCTCCTGGGGCGCAACGGCGCCGGCAAGACTACGACCCTGAAGGCGATCATGGGTGTGGTCGAGACCAGCGGATCGATCCGCTGGCAGGGCCAAGAGATCGCCGACCTCTCCTCGCATCGCATCGCCCGCCTGGGCATCGCCTACATGCCGGAGACACGCGGTATCTTTCCCTCGCTCAGCGTGCTGGAGAATCTGACCCTGATCGCCGGCCGCCGCCCCGGCCCCTTCACCTTGGAGCGCATCTTCGGGCTTTTCCCGCGTCTGGCCGAGCGTCGCAACAACGGCGGTACCCAGATCTCCGGCGGCGAGCAGCAGATGCTGACGATCGCCCGGGCCCTGCTGTGGAACCCCGATTTACTGCTTCTGGACGAGCCGACCGAGGGCTTGGCGCCGATCATCGTCGCTGAGATTCAGGAGCATCTGCGCGAGCTCAAGAACATCGGCATGACCGTCCTTCTGGTCGAACAGAACTTCCGCTTCGCCACCGACCTGGCCGACGAGGTCTATGTGCTGGGCCGCGGCAAGGTCCGCTGGCACGGCAGCAGTGCGATACTGCGCGAGGAAAGTGAGATCCAGCATCGCTGGCTGGGGGTTTAGAGCGCGGCGACGAAAGCACTCGCCAGCGCCAGCACCCGCTCGCGCTGGTCCTTGTGCGGCGAGTGTCCACAGTCCGGTATCATGTGCAGCGCCGTATGCACCGGGATCAATCGCTCGGCCGTGTCGACCTGCGCACGCGTACCGTATTCATCCTCATCGCCCTGGATCAGCAGGGTCGGGACCTGGATCCTCGGTAGGAACGCGGTCAGATCCCACTGCAGAAAATCGGGATGCAGCCAGGAGTCAGCCCAGCCGCGGAAGGCGCAGTCGATATTGTCGCCGTGATAGCGGGCCAGGCGCTCGCGGAGATTGCTCTCGGCAAAAAGGCGATTGGTCTCGGCGATCGCAGTGACGCAGACCTCCTCGGTGAAGAAGTGCGGCGCCATCAGGATGAACCCGACCAGCCTGGGATCCGGAATCGCTCCGGCATTGACCGCGGCGATGGAACCGCCGTCGCTGTGCCCGAAGAGGACCAGACGCTCCGCCGGCAGGCCCGACAGAAGGAGCGGAAGAAGCCCCTGCCCCTCGTCCTCCATATAGCTCAAGGGCCGCGGCAGATCGCAGGGGCTGGAGCGACCGTAACCGGGACGGCTGTAAGCAAAAACGGAGGCACCGCTGGAATGCGCCAAGGCCTCGGGAAAGTCGCGCCAGAGCGCAACGCAGCCCAAGCCCTCATGCAACAGCACGATCAAGGGGTGCTTGGCATTGCCGGGATAGTAGCAGTACTCCAGCAGCAGACCTTCGATCGGGATCTGGCCCACCCCTTCCTTCAGGTCTAGCTGTGCCATTGCAGGGTCGCCGCTTTCACCGGGTTCTGAAATTCACCGCCTTCTGCCTGCACGCGGCGCCACTCGCGCTTCAGCCGCAGATACCAGCGCTGCAGGGTGTCGGCGTCGTTCACCAGCATCATCGGCGGATCGAAGGCGGCCGACTGGTTCTGTAGGCCGACGATCCACTGATCCTGCCCCAGGAAACGCCGCGCCATGAAGGCCAGAAAGGGCTGGATCACCGAGATCACGGGGTTGGTCCAATAGAGCAGGTTGATCACCTGCGTGCGCTTGGCATCGATCGGGGTCATGGCCGTCAGGTTGCAGATGTGATGGCGGCCGATACGGATATGCTCCATGCGCACGCCCGGCAGGCGGAATGAGATCTCGGTGGTCGGCTGCCCGCCCATCAGCTTGTAGACTGCGGTGTTGCCGGCCGGCCGGTGCCGGCTCATGGTGAAACCCATTTCACTCGGCACGTAGGCCTTGGTCTTCAGCCGCAAGCTGGCCGGGCGTCGCCAGAAGAGGCCTTCGTGGACGTAGGGCGTATGGGCGGGATCAAGCAGGCCGTAGACCGCATTGTCGATGTCGGTCTCGAAGTTGAGCAGGGTCGAGACCTTGGGCTTCTGTTCGCCCAAGTCGGGAATTGTCGGTGGCGGTCCTGGCGGCTCCTGGCCCGGACGCCCCAGAAAGACCCAAACGTTGCCCTGCGCATCCTGGCAGGGGAAGTTTCGCACCCGGACCGATTCGGGCTTGAGATGCGTGCTCTCGATCTGCGAGGGGATCGCCCGGCACTGCCCGTCAGTGCCGAAGCGCCAGCCGTGGAAGGGACAACGCACCTCCTGGCCGTCGAAGAAGCCGGCCGAGAGGGCGACGCCACGATGCGGACAGAGGTCGCGCAAGGCAAAGGGTTTGCCCGCCTGATCGCGTCCCAGCAGCACCGGCTGCTCCATGAAGACGCGCCCGATCATGCGCCCGGGGCGTAGATCCTTGGCCGAGGCGGCCATGTACCACAGATCGGTCAAATAGCGCTGCTCATCCCAGAGCGGCTTGCCGGCGGCAACGTTCAAACGCTCGCTCCTTAACGGTTTCGGCCCAAGGCTGACCGTCAGCCCGGCACGCACCGCCAAGGTATTGCCTGGCGTCCGGGAATCAAGCCCGCCACGACGCAGAGGAGCCGCATTGCAGCCCTCGTGTATTGTTTGACCAAACGGCAGCGACCAAACGGGGGGCGGGCCGGTGCCGTCCGGTCAGATGAGGCGTTAGTGCGAGAGGATCTGGCTGAGGAAGAGCTTGGTGCGATCGCTCTGCGGGTTGTTGAAGAACTCTTCCGGCTCGTTCTGCTCAATGATCTCGCCGCGATCCATGAAGATGATGCGATTGGCGACCTTGCGGGCAAAGCCCATCTCGTGGGTCACGCAGATCATCGTCATACCGGTCTCGGCCAACTGCACCATGGTATCCAAGACTTCCGATATCATTTCGGGGTCCAGCGCAGAGGTCGGCTCATCGAACAGCATGATGCGCGGGTTCATGCAGAGCGAGCGGGCGATGGCCACGCGCTGCTGCTGTCCACCGGAGAGCTGTCCGGGGTACTTGTCCGCCTGCTCGGGAATCTTGACCTTGGCCAGATACTCCATGGCGATCTCTTCCGCCTCGCGCTTGGGCATCTTGCGCACCCAGATCGGCGCCAGGGTGCAGTTCTCTAAGACCGTCAGATGCGGGAAGAGATTGAAGTGCTGGAAGACCATGCCGACCTCGCGGCGAATCTCCTCGATGCGCTTGAGATTGTGGGTCAACGCATTGCCGTCGACTAGGATCTGGCCCTTCTGGTGCTCTTCCAGGCGATTGATGCAGCGGATCAAAGTCGATTTTCCGGATCCCGAAGGACCGCAGATCACAATGCGCTCGCCACGATGGACGGTCAGATTGATGTCCTTCAGGACGTGGAACTCGCCATACCACTTGTGGACGGCCAGCATCTGGATGCCGATCTCGTCGCCGATGCTCAGTTCGACCCGGCCGTTGGCCTGGTCTTGGTTAGGGGCCTCGCTCATGGGTTCGTCCCTCCCTGTCATCTGGCCGCAGCTGCTCCTAGGAGCGCCGCGTGCCGACGTTGAGTTTCTTCTCTAGATAGATCGAGTAGCGTGACATGCCGAAGCAGAAGCAGAAGTAGAGTGCTCCCGCGAAGGCATAGACCTCGTTGGAAAAACCGATCCAGGCACCGTCGCGCACCGCCGTTCTGACCGACAAGAGCAGGTCGAAAAGGCCGATGATCGAGACTAGGCTGGTGTCCTTGAAGAGGCCGATGAAGGTGTTGACGATGCTGGGCACGGTGATGCGCAGGGCCTGCGGCATGATCACCAGCCGCGTGGTCTGCCAGAAGCCGTGCCCCATCGCAGCTGCTGCCTCGTACTGCCCCTTTGGTATGGCCTGCAGGCCGCCCCTGATCACCTCCGCCATATAGGCCGAGGCGAAGAGCGTTACCATGATCAAGGCACGGATCACCTTGTCCAGGTTGAGCTCCTGAGGAATGAAGAGTGGCAGCATGGTCGAGGCGACGAAGAGGATGGTGATCAGCGGCACACCGCGGATCGCCTCGATAAAGGCGACCGACATCAGCCGCACGACCGGCATGTGCGATCTTCGCCCCAAGGCCAGTACGATCCCGATCGGCAAGGAGCCGACGATGCCGGTGACACCGATGATGGTGGTGAGCAGCAGGCCGCCCCAGAGCGACGTCGGTACCGCCTCCAGGCCAATGGCCGGCATACCGTAGAGCAGAATGGCGGCAATCACCGGAAAGGCCACGGTGAACCAAGACAGCTGCTTCCGATAGGGCAAGCCTGGCACCAGAATCGGCGCCATGGCGATGATCAGCAGGAAGAAGAAGATATTCGCGCGCCACTGCTGGTCATGTGGATAGAAGCCGAAGATGAACTGGTTGATGCGCTCCTTGATCACCACCCAGCAAGCGCCGTCGTTGTCCTGACCCCAGGCGACGATCGGTGCAGTCTCCTCCAGCAGGCTGCGCGCCTTGCCGTAGTCCTTGGCACTGATGGCCGCCGTCACCTCGGCCTGCAGCGCCTTGGGATCCAGATTCTGGATGATCGAGGCATAGGCCGGCGGCAGGACATCCTGGGCCGCCACGATGCGCCCGTCGAGGTCGCCCAGCGCGCTGCCGGCCGCCTTGAGCGAGCGATCCGCCTGCCGTGCGAACGCCGGATCGTCGCTGTCGAGTCCGGCCCAGTCGACCCGCTCGATCACCTCGCCCAAGGAAGCTGAGGTCAGACCAAGGTCGCAGAGCCGCCGATCGCTGCCGCTGACCACCGAGTCGGCCACGGCCCAGGTGAAGAGGTTGGTCACCACCACATAGATAAGATAGACCGAAAGCACGCTCAGGATCGTGTTGATCCAGGAGGAGAAGAGGCTCTTCCGCAGCCAACCGATGATGCCTGTGGTCCCTGGCGGCGGCGGCAGATCGGGATGCTGGCCGGGGGGGTAGGCCTGACTGCCCTGTTCCGTCATGGCTCAGCGCTCCACCAACGCAATGCGTCGGTTATAGGTGTTCATTCCAAAAGAGATCAGCAGCGACAAGGACAAGTAGACCGCCATCGTCATGCCGATCGCCTCGATCGCTTGACCCGTCTGATTGAGAGTCGTGCCGGCCGTCACCGAAACCAAATCCGGATAGCCGATAGCGACCGCCAAAGAGGAATTCTTGGTCAGATTGAGATACTGGCTGGTAAGCGGCGGGATGATCACCCGCAGCGCCTGTGGGATCACCACCAGACGCAGGGTGCGCCCGTCGTTCAGGCCCAAGGCATTGGCCGCCTCGGTTTGGCCGTAACTCACCGCCTGAATGCCCGCGCGCACGTTCTCGGCGATGAAGGCCGCGGTGTAGATCGTCAGCGCAAACCAGAGCGCGAAGAACTCCGGCGGTACGTTGAATCCGCCCTTGAAGTTGAAGCCCTTGAGGACGGGATCCTCCATCGTCACCGGCAGGCCGGTCACGAAGAAGGCCAGGACCGGTAGGCCGACGATGAGGCCCAGACTGGTCAAGCCGACCGGAAAAATTTCACCGGTCGCTTCCTGCCGCTTCTTTGCCCAGCGCTTCATCAGGATGGTGGCGATCAGGCCGATCACCAGGGTGATCGGAATGGCCTGCCAGCCGCTCTCCAAAATCGGCGCCGGGGCCTGAATGCCGCGATTGCTCAGATAGAAGCCGCCGCTGAGGTCGAAGGCATTGCGCACCTTCGGCAGTTCCAGGAAGAGCGACCACCAGAAGATGATCTGCAACAGCAGCGGCACGTTCCGCACCACCTCGACGTAGGTGTAGGCCAGTCGATTGACCAGCCAGTTCTTGGAGAGCCGCAGCACACCCATGATGAAGCCCAGGATCGTCGCTGCGATGATGCCCAGCGCAGAGACCAGGACCGTGTTCAGCAGGCCGACGATGAAGGCGTAACCGTGCGTGTCGCTCTCCTGGTAGGCGATGAGGCTGAAGGAAATGCCGAACCCGGCCGTGCTCGAGAGAAAATCGAAACCCGATGCGATTCCTCTCTGCGCCAGGTTGACGACGGCGTTGTAGATGAAGAAGGCGATCAGGAGGCAGACCCCCCCGAACACCAAAATTTGGAATACGATGGCGCGCTTGCGCTCGTCGTTCCACCAGGCCGTGGAGTGGCTGTCGGCAGTCGCGGCTAGCCCGCTGCTGTCTGACACGATTCCAATCTCCTCTCGATCTTTCTCTTGGCCATGATCATTGTGGCGCAGGCAGCTACATGCGATCGGCACAGCGGTCGCCGGAATGCCTCCACGATCGGGACGAAAAGCTTAAGCAAAGCTTAAGCATTGCGCGCGGCAGGTCTTCGCTTCGGCTGCGAAACGCAAAGCGGAATCAGGACCGCCGCGCGTGGCTCCCCGGTTTAGCGAAGCTCCACGTCGCGGCGGTACCGAAACATTGCGCTATCCTGCGTTTCGACTAGCGCAGCGGTGGTGCGTACATCAGGCCGCCGTCATTCCACTGCGCATTCACGCCACGCGACAGGCCAAGCGGCGTATTCACTCCGACGTTACGCTCGAAGATTTCGCCGTAGTTACCGACCTGCTTGATCGCATTGTAGGCCCAGTCGTTCTCCAGCTTCAGCATCGGACCAAGATCGCTCTCGGTGCCTAGCAGACGCTTGACCGACGGGCTGTCGGTGCCGGACTTCATCTCGTCGACATTGGCCGAGGTCACGCCCAGCTCTTCGGCGGCGATCAGCGCGAATGTGGTCCAGCGAACGATGTTGAACCAGATGTCGTCACCCTGACGCACGGAGGGTCCCAAGGGCTCCTTGGAGATGATGTCCGGCAGGATCACATAGGCCGAAGGATTGGCCGCAACCGAACGCTCGGCGGCCAGGCCGGAGGCGTCCGTGGTGAAGGCATCGCAGCGACCCTGTTCTAAAGCGTTGCGGGTCTCGTCGTTGGTCTCGAAGACCACTAACTCGTAGCTGATGCCATTGTGACGGAAGAAGTCGGCCAAATTCAGCTCGGTCGTGGTGCCAGTCTGCAAGCAAATGGTCGCGCCGTCCAGCTCCTGCGCCGAGGTGATCCCCAGATCCGCATTCACCATGAAACCCTGGCCATCATAGAAGGTGATGCCGGCAAAGTTCATGCCCAACTGCGAATCGCGGCTGAGCGTCCAGGTGGTATTGCGCGACAGCATATCGCCCTCGCCCGACTGCAGCACGGTAAAGCGCTCTTTCGCCGTCGTGGGGATATACTCGACCTTGGAGGCATCGCCTAGCACCGCCGCTGCGACGGCCTTACAGACGTCGACATCCAGGCCCGTCCAGGCGCCCTTGTCGTCGGCGACGCTAAAGCCGGCCAGACCGGTGCTGACGATGCATTTCAGCGTGCCGCGCTTCTTGACGTCGTCAAGCGTGTCGGCCATCGCGACCGGCGCTGACAACGCCAAAGCCGCCGCTGCAAGAGGTACCGCTTTCATAAACTTCATGGCTCTTGATCCTTGTCCATTCTGCCAAGTCTGCTTTTCCGCTTCCTCTGATAGTAGGGAAGCGTTGCTCTCCGGAGAATGTAGCATAATAATTCGGGGCGCAAGAGGAACTGGCCGGAAAATGCCGCAACGCAACAGGAAGGACCGCGTTTCATGCAACCTCGAATGCGTGCCAGGCAATGACGGATAGCCCGATGAAGCCGGCAAGCCGTCTTGTCCATGCCGGCAGATCGCCGGCAAAGCAGTATGGCGCCGTCAATCCGCCGGTGGTGCGCGCCTCCACGGTGATTTACGACACGGTGGAAGAGTTCGAGCGCATCAAGGATCACCGCTACGAACCGGGGCGCTTCGGCTATGGCCGATTCGGCACCATGACGACGGTTTCCCTGGAAACGCTGGCGAGCGACCTGGAAGGCGCCGCCGACAGCTTCCTGGTTTCCTCGGGCTTGGCGGCGATCACCACAGCCCTGATGGCGCTCCTGAAGGCCGGCGACCACCTGCTGATCGTCGACTGCGCCTATCTGCCGACGCGGATCTTCACCCAACGCGTTCTGCAGGCCTATGGCGTCGAGGTCGAGTTCGTAGCCGCCGACGTCGGCAGCGAGATCGCCGCGCTGTTTCGCGATAACACCCGCGCCATCTTCCTCGAGAGCCCAGGATCCCTCACCTTCGAGATGCAGGACCTGCGCGGCATTTCTGCGCTGGCGAAAGAGCGCGGCATTCGAACCCTCATCGACAACACCTGGGCCTCGCCATTGGGCTGCCGCCCGCTTTCGCTGGGTATCGACATTTCGCTGCATGCGGCGACCAAGCACTTCGTCGGCCACTCTGATGCCATGTTGGGCCTGGTCTGTTGCAATGATGAGACCGCGCCGCTGGTACACCGCATGGTGCGTGCCCTGGGACACGCGGCCGGATCGGAGGAGGCCTATCTCGGTCAACGCGGTACACGCACTTTGGCCGTCCGCCTGGAGCGCGCCAGCGCCAGCGCACTCAATATTTGCCGCTGGCTCCAAGGCCGGCCCGAGGTCGCCCGCGTGCTCTACCCGCCACTGCCGGAAGACCGGGGCCACGCCCTCTGGAAGCGGGATTTCACCGGCGCCTGTGGGCTCTTCTCCATCGTCTTGGCAGACTCTTTCGCCAAACCGGCTGTCGCGGCCATGTTAGAGGGCTACGACCTCTTCGGCATCGGCGCCTCCTGGGGCGGTTACGAGAGCCTGGTCCGCTTGGAGGTGCCGGTTCGCACGACCAAACCCTGGACGGATCGGGGTTCGGTCGTGCGCTACTCCATCGGCCTGGAAGACTGCGACGATCTAGTAGCAGACCTCGAGCGCGGGTTCGATCGCTTGCGGTGAACAAGCTGGAACAACCGAAAGGAGAATCGATTGCGTCGATCGTTGACGCCCGGTGCCTCGCCACCAATGCTGTGCACCGAGCGAGACCGACCGAGACATTGCTGGGAGAGACTTAGTGATCGGACGCATCCTACTGGCCTTGACGCTTCCCTTTACGCTTCTGACGACCGCGTCGTCGGCCGAAGCGAATTCACCGCTGGAAGCCAAGCAGGTCTGCACGGCCATCACCCAGCGCTATACGACGGCGACAAAGCCCCTGCAGGCCCGGACGCTTAACTTCTTCCTCTTCGATGCGGCTGGCCGCGGCTGCGACGGCCTGGTCCGGCAGTATCTGGCGGAAGGCGCCTCCATCGCGGCGCGCGATCGATTTGGCAACACCGCCTTGGGCATCGCCGCGCGCGGCGGCCATCGCTCCACCGTCAAGTTGCTCCTGTCCGAAGGCTCGGACCCCCAACACCAGAACCTGGCCGGCAGCTCGGTCGTCCTGCGGGCCGCAACCACCAACCGCCGCCGCGTGGTCAAGACTCTCCTGGAAGCCGGGGCCAACCCTTCGGTCGGCAACGCCCGTGGCGTCACGCCCCTTATCGCCGCAGCCTTCAACGGTAATGGTCGACTTGTCGAACTCCTGCTGGCGGCGGGTGCCGATCCCAACGCCCGGGACACCACCGGCAAGGGGCCGATGGTCTATGCCGCCGGGCGGGCCTTTACCCCGATGCTGGCCGCCTTGATCGAGGCCGGCGTCGATCCGAATGCGCGCTATGGTCATGACCTGACGGCGCTCATGTGGGCCGCCGGTCATACCAATGACGTGCCAGAAGCCGAAGGGTTGGAGGCTGTGACCCTACTACTGGAGCGGGGCGCCGAAATCGATGCTCTCGACGATCGCGGTCGCTCCGCCCTCATGATCGCCGCCGAACGCGGCCATGCGAGCGCGGTTGCGCTGCTGCTGGAACGCGGCGCCGATCCGGCACGCGTCGACAGGACCGGAGAAACCGCAGTTAGCCTAGCCACCGACGCCGATGTCCTAGCCGCCCTATCGGCCGCGCAGGAAAACTAGGAGACTGGCCTAGAGCCCGGCCAGGTAGTGGGCCATCGCCTTGATCTGCTCGTCGCTGAAGGAGCCCAGTAGAGAGCCTTTGGCCGGCGAATTGAGGCGGACCTTCTCTTTGAACTCCAGCATGGTGCGCTCGAGATACTCGGGATACTGACCGGCCAGACGCGGCACGCGGCTGTCGCCGACATAGGTGCTGTGGCACTGCGAACACTGTCCTGCAACCAAACTGGATTCGCCTGCGCCCAAGAAGCTCTCGTCGATCTGCGGATCTATGCGCGGCCATTCCTTCTCCGAGAAGTACTGCGCGAGTTCCTTCATCTGGGCCTTGTCGAAGGCCTCCACCATCGGACCCATGATCTCGTTGGCGCGCCGACCGGCCTGGTAGTCGCGAAGCTGCACGTAGATGTAATAGAACTCCTGACCCCAGATGATCGGTATCGCGCGATCCTCCGGCAGCCCGGCCTCACCGTGACAAGCGGCACAGATCTCAACCGTCTCCTCGAGATTGAAATCCTCTTGGGCAGAAGCCCGGCGCTCGGCCAATCCGAAAAGGAGTGCCGCGACGGCGGCTAAACACAGAAACGATTTCATTGAAACCTCAAGGCCTTGTCAATCTTACAAGAGACTTGAAACACACAGCAAGAGAGGCCGCAAGCGGCCCCTCCCCATCACCGCTAAACTGACGTTAGTCAGCAAGGGTGAAGGCGATGATGTTGTTGCCGCGCTTGTAGTCCAACTGCGCGTTGCCACCGGCGGCAACCACGATGAACTGCTTGCCGTCGACCGTGTAGGACGAAGGCGGTGCGTTCACGCCGGCACCAGCCTGGAAGTGCCACAACACGGCCCCGGTCTCGGCATCGTAGGCCTTGAAGAGGCCATTGCCCTCACCGGCGAAGAGCAGCCCACCGGCGGTCGCCAGGATGCCACCGATCATCGGCTGCGCGGTCTTGACCTTCCAAGCGATCTTGCCGGTGTCGTAGTCGACCGCCGTCACATTGCCCCACTGCTGCTCGCCAGGGATCACCTTGAAGGCGCCGCCCAGCCAGAGCTTGCCCTCCGGATAGGGCGAGGACTCGACGTGGTAGGTCATCGGCTGATGCAGGTTGATGGCATAGGTCATCCGCAGCTTCGGATTGATCGCCATCGGCGACCACTCGACACCGCCATTGGCGCCCGGCAGCATGCGCGCGCCCTCCGGCGTCGGCAGCACCCAGCGATTCTCCTGGCTCACCATCGGCTCGGAGAAGCGGATCAGGCTGCAGTCATCGGCGTCGTGGACATAGACGTAGCCGGTCTTGCCGCCGTGTAGGATGCCTTTGATATCCTTACCGGCTTTATCCTTCACCGTAGTGATGATCGGCGGCGAGACCGCGTCCAGATCCCAGACGTCATGGGCGATGTACTGGAAGTGGCAGACATATTCGCCGCTATCCAGATCGACCGCGACCAGACTGTCGGTATAGAGGTTGTCGCCTGGGCGGATGGCCCCATCGAGGTCCGGCGAGGGGTTGCCGACGACGAAGTAGATGCGCCGGGTCTCCAGATCCACTGCAGGGTTCTGCCACACGCCGCCACCCAAGGTCTTGTAGGGGTCGCCATTGGCTGCATAGGCCGCCTTCTCGGCCTCGATGTTGCGGTGCATGTCGCGGCCGGTGGCGTCCTCGGTCGCCCAAACGCCCTTGGAGTCTTCCGGTATGGTGTGGAAGGTCTATTTCAGCTCGCCGCTCTCGGCATCGAAGGCCTTGACGAAGCCGCGGATGCCGTACTCGCCGCCGTTGGTGCCGATAAGCACCATACCGTCGACGACGCTGGGCGCCATGGTCTCGGAGTAGCCCAGCTCAGGATCGGCGATCTGCGTCTCCCAAAGCAGCTTGCCGGTCTTGGCATCGAGCGCCAGCAGCTTGGCATCCAAAGTGCCCATGAAGAGGCGGTCACCCAGCACGGCGACGCCACGATTGTTCGGACCGCAGCAATAGGTCGTGATCGGCCCCATCTTGTGCTTGAAGTGCCAGATCTGCGTCCCGGTCCGTGCATCCAGTGCATAGACATGGTTGAAGGAGGTGGTGACATACATGATGCCGTTCACCACGATCGGGCTGGTTTCCATCGAGTCCACGACCTCGGTCTGGAAGATCTAGGCCGGGCGCAGCTTCTTCACATTGTGTCTGTTGATCTGCCGCGAGGGGTGATAGCGGGTCTGGTGATAATTTCCGTTCGTATGCAGGAAATTGTTGCCGTCGCCGGCGGCTCGATTGAGCATATCCTGCGTGACGGTCGACATGTCGCCATAAAGGCTGGTCGAGGTCGTCTCCTCCCCTGCCACAGCAGCACCGCCGATCAGCCCCGCAGCCAGCACGCCCACCAAGGCGGAGGGCAGAATCCCTCGATACCGAAAATTACAAACCATGTCAGTCTTCCCAACCTTTGTTATCTTGTCTGGACGATAAGCAAGTGTATTTTGACTCCAAAATTCAAACTGAGCAAGCTTCCGTACAGATGCCTGTGCATTGGTGGAGTGATGCGTGCAAAGATCTTTCAAGGCGTGTAAATCTGGACAGAGCGCCGAGGAGAGTGATCTGCAGTTTGGCTGAAAAAACCTAGTCGACCCGCAGCCTACACGGGATAGATAGTTGCTGGGTGCAGCGTCGAAAATGAGGAGGAACAAGGTGGCGATAAAGGCGTATGTGTTTCTTGGCGTGCTCGGCTTGTCCATCGCAGGCGCTCAACCGACCTGGTCCGCCGGAAGCGGCTTGGTCTTCATCAGCAACGAGCGCAGCAACGACATCACGGTGCTGAACGCCGAACACGAGGTGATCAAGACCATTGAGACCTGCGCCAGGCCCAGAGGCATGCACTTCAGCCACGATCGCAGCCAGTTCTACGTGGGCTGTGCCGACGATTCGATCATCGCGGTCTACGACATCGCGAGCCAAGAGCTGGTAAAACGCATCCGCAATGTCGAGGAGCCTGAGACCTTCGACCTGCACCCCAACGGCCACCATCTCTATGTCTCCAGCGAGGAGGATGCCGCCGCCACGGTTCACGACGTCGAGACGGGCGAACTGATCACATTCTATGAAACCGGCGAGGAGCCGGAGGGGGTCTTGATAACCGCCGACGGCAAGCTGGTTTTCATCGCCTCCGAGGTCGCCGACCTGGTGCACGTCATCGACGTCGAGGCGGAGGAGGTCATCGCTGACATTTTGGTCGACACCCGGCCGCGCCGCTTCGCGCTCACGCCAGACGAGAAGGAGCTTTGGGTCTCGGCCGAACTGGCTGGCGTGGTCAACATCATCGATGTCGACAGTCTGAATCTGATCGACACCATCGCCTTCCTGCCGACCGGCTTCCGCAAAGAGGAGGTGACGCCGGTCGATGTGCTCATAACCAAGGACGGCCGGCGCGCCTATGTCGCCTTGGGCCGTGCCAACCACGTCGCCGTCGTCGACCTGCGCAATCGCCAGGTCTTGGACTACATCCTGGTCGGAAAGCGCTCCTGGGGCTTGGCGCTGACCGACGACGAGAAGACGCTCTATGTCGCCAATGGCCTATCTGACGACGTCTCCATCATCGATACCGACAGCGGTAAGGTCATCACCTCCGTGGCGGTCGGACAGATTCCCTACGGTATCCTCATTGATGATCGCTAGCCCTTTGCAAGCGGCGCTCGGTCTGCTGCTTGCCGTCAGCCTGCTCGCTGTTCCGCTTTGGGCAGCCGAGCGCGAAGAGGTCTCCTTGCTCTATCTCTCGCGGGCCGACGACCCTGACTATCAGAGCCAAAGACGCTACACCGGGCTGTTCCTCCGCGAGGCAAAGAGCCCGATCGAGGGCGCACGGCTGGGAGTGCGCGATAGCCGCATTCGCGGACGTGCGCTGGGTCTCACCTTCTCTCTGGAAGAAAGGCTCCTGGAAGAGGGTGAGGATGCTGTGGCGATTCTGGCCGAAGAAGAGAAGCGTGCCGTGCTTCTGGATCTGCCCTACGAGGAGATCGCCACCTTGGTGTCGGCCCTGGGCGATCGCGAGGACCTGCTGCTCTTCAACATCCGCCACCCCGATCGCGCTCTGCGGGAAGAGCTTTGCCGGCCGGCCTTGCTGCACATACTGCCGAGCTTTGCCATGCTGGGCGACGCCCTGGCGCAGTATCTGGCCGAACGCGGCTGGCGTGACATCCTGGTGCTGGAGGATGAAAGCCCTGAGAGTCAGGCTTGGTCGCAGGCCTTCCAGGCCTCGGCCGAGAAGTTCGGGCTGGAGGTGATAGAGCGTCGGACCTTCGAGCTGACGAATGATCCGCGCCGGCGCGATCGCAGTAACCTGGACCTCCTGACCGCAGGTGCAGACTACGACGTGGTGTTCCTGGCCGACGCATTTGGCGAGTTTGGCCGCTATCTGCCTTATGCGACGCAGTTGCCGCGTCCCGTGGTGGGCTCGGAAGGGCTCGGGCCGGAGGCTTGGCATTGGACCTGGGAGCGCCACGGCGCCCCGCAGCTCAATCAGCGCTTCAGGAAACGGGCCAAACGCGATATGATGAGCAGCGACTGGGCCACTTGGGTCGCCGTGCGGGCCTTCGTCGAGGCCCTATCGCGCGCCGAGACCCGCGACGTCGCATTGCTTCGTCGCTTCATGACGAGCGACGACTTCACCTTGGACGTCTACAAGGGCACGGCGGGAAATTTCCGCCCCTGGAACGGCCAATTGCGCCAGAACCTCTTGCTGGCGACGCACAACGCGGTGATCGAGCGGGCACCGCTCGACGACTTCCTGCACGAAACCAACAATCTGGATAGTCTCGGTATCGATCGGCGGGAGTCCGGCTGCCGGAATCCACCGGGTGGCTAGATCCGCTGCATAGAGCGGTTCAACCCCCTTGGCTTCGAGGCGATTTACCGACGCTCTCCCCCCAGCGGGAGACTCCGGGCGCTTCCAGGTCGAAGAGATCCAGTACCCGTCCCACCGCCTGCGCCACCATCTGGTCGAGGCTGGCCAGCCTGGCATAGAAGGCCGGCACCGGCGGCGCGATGATCCCGCCCATCTCCGAGACCGCGACCATGGCGCGCAGGTGACCGCTCGTCAGCGGCGTCTCGCGCACCATCAGGACGAGGCGGCGGCGCTCCTTCAAGGTCACATCCGCCGCCCGCGCCAGCAGGCTGCCGGCAACGCCGCTGGCGATCTCGGCCAAAGACTTTACCGAGCAGGGCGCCACCACCATACCCATGGTCTTGAATGAACCGCTGGAAATTGCCGCCGCCAGGTCCTCGTTGCCATAAACCCGATCTGCCAAGGCCTTAACCTCGGCCACCTTGTGGTCGGTCTCGTAGGCTAACGTGATCTCGGCCGAGCGACTCATCACCAGGTGCGACTCGACCGGCAGGCCGCGCAGCAGTTCCAACAGGCGGATTCCGTAGATTGCGCCGCTAGCGCCCGAGATCCCCACCACCAAGCGCCTTGGCCTAGGCTGCGCCTGCTCTTCCGCCGATTCGCTCACACTGACCTCACTCACTTTTCACAGTCTTTTCCAACAGGAGCCTTGGCATTCCTTGCACCAAGGGATTAACCTTCCTAAGTCAAAATAGCCTTAACGCTTTCAAGGGGAGATCCAAACCTATGCCCACCCAGGATCGCGTCGTCTCGCTGCAGGATCGTCATCATGCACTTGAGGATCGTATCAAAGCGGAACAAAGTCGACCGGCCCCGGATGAAAACACCATTTGCGAACTGAAACGCGAAAAACTGCGGATCAAGGACGAGATCGCCGCGCTCGCCTAAAGACTCTCAAGGGACAGGCACAAGAGTAAGCTGGCCGGGCGCTCCTTCGACCCTTCTAAGCCGCCGTGCACTCGTCTAGGCTCGCGCCATTGCGACCGAGTGACGACGGGAGGTGGGCTGCTGTGACCGATCCGAAATTTCTGAAGTTCGATACCTTGGCCCTGCATGCGGGGCAAAGAGCAGATCCGGTTACCGGCGCCCGCGCGGTTCCGATCTACCAGACCACAAGCTACGTCTTTCGCGACAGCGAGCAGGCGGCCTCGCTGTTCAATCTCGAACGCGCCGGCCACATCTACAGCCGCATTTCCAATCCCACCGTTGCGGTGATGGAGGAGCGGATCGCCGCACTCGATCAGGGTGTCGGCGCAGTCGCGACAGCGTCTGGACATGCCGCGCTGTTTTTGGCCGTCGCAACCTTGATGGGTCAGGGCGGACACATCGTCTCCTCGCGCTCGCTCTACGGCGGCTCGGTCAACCTTTTCCGCCTCACCCTGCCGCGCTTCGGTATCGAGACCACTTTCGTCGACCCGCGCAATCCGGCCGCCTTCAAGGCCGCCATCCGGCCGGAAACCCGGCTGATCTACGGCGAGGTCGTCGGCAATCCCGGCATGGAGGTTCTGGACGTACCGAGGGTCGCTGAGATCGCACACAGCGCCAAGCTGCCGCTGTTGCTCGACAACACCTTCCTCACGCCCTCGCTCTGCAAGCCCATCACCCTGGGCGCCGACCTGGTCATGCACTCGGCGACCAAGTGGATGGGTGGGCATGGCCTCGCCCTCGCCGGCGCCCTGATCGACGGCGGGCGCTTCGATTGGGAGGCAAGCGGCCTCTTCCCGACCATGACCGAGCCCTACGACGGCTATCACGGCATCGACTTCGCCGAGGAGTTCGGCACGCAGGCCTTCATCATGCGTGCCCGTGCCGAAGGTCTGCGTGACTTCGGCGCCAGCCTGTCACCTCAGAGTGCCTTTTACATTCTGCAAGGCTTGGAGACCCTCCCCTTGCGCATGGAGCAGCACATGGCCAACACCCACCGCGTCTTGGAGCGCCTGCAAGGCCACCTGGCGGTGGCCTGGATCCTGCATCCCGACCTGCCGGAGCATCCAGATCATGCCTTGGCGCAGAAACTCCTGCCCAAGGGGTCCGGCTCGATCGTCTGCTTCGGCGTCAGGGGTGGGCGCAAGGCCGGCGCCAAGTTCATCGAGTCGGTGCAATTGGCTTCGCACCTGGCCAATGTCGGCGATGCCAAGACCCTGGTCATCCACCCGGCCTCGACCACCCACCAGCAGCTCTCCGTCGAGCAGCTCACCGCCGCGGGTGTCGGCGAAGACATGATCCGTCTCTCCGTGGGCCTGGAGGACGCAGACGACATCCTGGCCGATCTCGAGCAGGCCTTGTGTGCCTCGCAAAAGGTTTAGAGCGATATGGACCTGACCATCGACGGCGAACACGTCTATGCCGCCACCGGCGGGCGCCCCTTCGACCCGGCCAAGCCCGCCCTTTTCTTCCTGCACGGCGCCGGCATGGACCATTCGGTCTGGGTGCTGCAGACCCGCTACTTCGCCCATCGCGGCTTCAGCGTGATCGCCCCCGACCTGCCGGGCCACGGCCGCTCGGGCGGCGAAGCCCTGTCGAGCATCGATGCGATGGCGGATTGGGTCATCCGGCTGATGGACGGCCTGGGATTGGGGAAAGCCAGCTTGGTCGGCCACTCCATGGGGTCTCTGCTCTCTTTCGACTGCGCCGCCCGTCACAGCGATACGATCGAGCGCCTTGCCCTCTTGGGGGCAGCGCTGAAGATGCCGGTACATCCCGACCTGCTGGCTGCGGCTACCGCCAATGAGCATCGCGCCTTCGGTCTGATCTGCGACTGGGGCCACGGACCGACCGGGCATTACGGTGGCAATCGCGCACCCGGCCTCTGGCTGATGGGCGGCGGCATTCGCCTCTTGGAGAAAATTCCGCCTGGCGTGCTGTCCAAGGACCTGGAGGCCTGCAACGCCTATCTCGAGACCTTCGATCACGGTCCAAGGATTACGGCCAACACCCTGGTCTTGAGCGGAAGCCAGGACAAGATGACCCCAGCGAAGGCCGGTGCCAAGCTGGCTGGTCTAATCGAGGGTGCAGAGTTTTGCAGTCTTGCCGGCGCCGGCCACATGATGATGTTGGAACAGCCCGACGAAACCCTGGATACCTTGAGGAACTTCCTGATGGCTTGAGGCGTGACCGCACCACGGCTAGAACATTGTAGGCGAGCGCATGCGAGGCGAAGATGCTCTAATTGACACGCTTGCATTCTGTGCCACTGACTTGCGCAAAATTACAACTAGACGAAGTCCGTCGCGGTCAGCAGGTTAGCCGCCGTCAGCCTGTCGATCAGGAAGGCTTGGTCGGCCGCGCCGTCGCCGTCTTGGTCCACCTGGACCTGACGCGTCCGGCATAGCGGGCCTCCGAGTTGCCGCCGTCGCCGAAGGCTGCGCTCTCAATATAGATGAATCTACCGGTCTTCCGGGCGCGTTGGCACGGCAGTCGGCCGTACAGCGTTCGCCGCCTCGATCTCGGCGACTACTCTGTCCATATCCGGTTCGAGTAGCGGGCAGGCCTTCTCCTCGGAAAGTCCCGCGATGCGCCGGTTTCTCGCGATCAGAGTCTGAAGTTCCGCCTCTTCGGCGGTTCCCAGATCCATTCCTGCCAAGACAACCACGCTGACAACAAGACCGCCAGCAACCGATTCCAGATTGTTGCGCTCGCGCGCCAAGCTTTCGTCGCGATTGAAGCCAATCGAATCGAGGTTGGCCCGATACTCACTGGACAGCTGAAAGCAGCTCAAGACGCTGTCGCTGTTGCGGGTGATGGAAACCTCATTCGATGGCCGTCCGCAGGCCGCAAGGACCACGGCGACGAGCACCGCCACGCAAAATCTTCTCAGAATCGACCGCCCCTCCTTTTCGCGCAACAGCAATTTACGCAAGGTCGCTTTGGCGGGCAACAGCAAGGCGAAGGATAGGGTCTTGGCCAACAGAGAGGAGCGCTGGACCACGATGGCTCAATGCACCCAGCCGGCCAGTCGGAGAGGTTCTTAGGCGGGCGGTTCTCAGCCTGCGGCCCTCAAGGCAGGTTGGACAAACAACATTCAGAGAAAGTTACTGACCTTCACCAGCCCTGCGGCGGTCACTCCATCGAGCAGAATGGCCTGATCGACACTGCCGTTGCCGTCCCGATCGACCTGAACCTGATGCGTTTCGGCATAGCGCGCCTCGGAGTTGCCGCTGCCGGAGAAGCCGTTGCTCTCGATGTAGATGACGTTGCCGACCTCCGGGCCGGTGGCGAAGACCAGCTTGTCGGCACCGTCAGCCGCATTCCCCTACTGAGGCGCAGAGGCTCATAGCCATGCTCACCCAGGACAGCCAGCGCTCCGTTGGCGGCTTCTGCCAGACCGTCGAGTCCCTCACACATACCCTTACACCTGCTGCTGCCAGGACTTTGCCGTCGTTGCGGTCTATACTCGAGATCGATCAGCCTTTGCCCATTGTCCCGGATCCGGAGTTCAGTCTATCGGCGGCACAGGAGCAGGAGCGAGCTTTCGATCCACCACACTAGGACCTGGCTGCTATCCCGCAACGGCCCTGCGCAGCACCCAAGAGCCGTGCAGGCCTTGCGGGACGCAGCGGGGCAAGGCCTGCACGGCGACGGGATCGGCGGTGATATCGCGAGCGTCCAAAAGCGGAGAGTCGCTGCCGTCACGCTCCGGATCGTAGCGAAACAGGGCCAGAAAGCCCTCCTCTTCGCCACTGCAGTCCGGATCGGGCAGGAATGCAGCCTCGCCGATGGGGCAGCCATCGAAGTCCGCAACTGCTCCCTGCCGCGCCGGCGGCCCGGTGCATTCTGGCTGGAGAGAAAACCCCAGCTACTCGATCTCCACCGCCAGGAAATCGGCATCCAACCCCTCTTGCCCCTCTTCGATGTGCACGGCTCTCACCGTTCCCGCTGCGGCTGCTTCGTGCGGGACCTCCATTTTCATCACTTCCATGATGAAGAGGGTATCGCCGGCCGCTACGCTGTCGCCGGGTTTCACCATCACCTTCCACATATTGCCGGCGGTTTGGGTACGTACTTCCTCTGCCATGGTCTGGTCCTTCGCTTGGCGTTTCGATCACGTGTCTTGGGAGGCCCGGCAGGCGCGCCAGACGACTTCCGGGGTCAAGGGCATGTTCAGGTCGGTGACGCCCAGGGGTTGTAGCGCATCCAACACGCCGCTGGTGACAGCGGCGGGGCCGGCGATGGCCCCGGCCTCGCCGCAACCCTTGACGCCCAAGGGATTGTTGCGACAGGGCGTCGCCAGGGAGTCGATCCGCATCGCCGGCAGGTCGTCGGCGCGCGGCATGGCGTAGTCCATAAAGGAGCCGCCCAAGAGCTGGCCGCTGTCCGGATCGTAGCGGCAATGCTCCATCAGCGCCTGGCCGACGCCCTGGGCGAGGCCGCCTTGAATTTGACCGGCGACCACCAGCGGGTTTACCTGGATGCCGAAGTCGTCGATGGCCATCAGGCTTTTTAACTCGACGCGTCCGGTCTCGGGATCGACCTCGACCTCTGAGAGACGACAGCCGAAGGGGAAGGTGCAATCCGGCGGCTCGAAATAGCTGGTCTCATCCAGCCCAGGCTCCAGCTTGTCCAGCGGGAAGTCGTGCGGATTGTAGGTCGCCCCGACGACGGCCATGAAGTCGACAGAGAGATCGGTCCCCTCGACCGTGAAACGGCCGTCCTCGAAGACGACATCGGCAGCCGCAGCCTCCAACAGGTGGGCGGCGATGGTCTTGCCCTTCTCCACCACCTTGTCCAGCGAGAGCTTGAGAGCCGAGCCACCGACCGCCAGAGAGCGTAAACCATAGGTGCCGATGCCATAGAGCACCCGGTCAGTATCGCCATGTACGATCTGCACCTGCTCGAGGTCTACGCCCAGGCTTTCGGCCACCAGTTGCACATAGACGGTCTCGTGCCCCTGAACGTGCGTGTGGCTGCCGGTCAGAACCGTGACCGAGCCGGTTGGATTGACCCGCACCTGCGCCACTTCGTACTGCTCGGCACCACCGCCTTCCTCCTTCAGCACCTTCAAGGGGCCCATGCCGCAGGCTTCCAAGTAAAAAGCAAAGCCGAAGCCGCGCAGCCGCCCTCGTCCGGCAGCCTCCTCTTGCCGCTCCGGAAAACCGGCATAGTCAGCAATCTCCATCGCCTTGTCCAAGAGGCTGTGGAAATCGCCGACGTCGTAGGTCCAGAGCAGCGGCGACCTGTAAGGAAAGGCTTCGGTCGGGATGAAGTTGCGCCGCCGGAACTCGACCCGGTCGATTCCCATCTCCCAAGCGGCCCGGTCCATCAGCCGCTCCAAGACACAGGTCGCCTCCGGGCGCCCGGCGCCGCGATAGGCATCGACCGGCCCGCTGTTGGTGAAGACGCCGCGCACCCGGCAGTGCACCGCGCGGGTCTTGTAGGGACCCGGCATGGGATTGGCATAAAAGAAGGTCGGGACGGCCGGCGCAAAGGTCGAAAGATAGGCGCCCATGTTGGCGATGGTGTCGACCTTGAGCGCGGTGACATTGCCGTCGTGGTCAAGGGCGACGGAGGCCTCGGTCACGTGATCGCGGGCGTGGGTATCGCAGAGGTAGCTCTCCGAACGCTCGGCCACCCACTTGGCCGGCCGGCCCAGACGTTGGGCGGCCACCACCAGCACATCTTCGGCATAGTGATAGATCTTCATGCCGAAGCCGCCGCCGACATCGGGCGAGACCACGCGGATCTGCTCCTCCGGGATCTTCAAGGTGGCGATCGACAGCAGCACGCGGATGATGTGCGGGTTCTGATTGGAGATATAGAGTGTCACCCGCTCCCCAGCCGGATCGACGTCGCCGATGGTGCCCCGGGTCTCCATCGGTGCCGCATGCAGGCGATTGTTCACCAGATGCAGGTCGGTGACGTGGTGCGCCTCGGCAAAAGCAGCCTCGACTGCTGCCGCGTCGCCCTTTTGCCAGTCGAAGCAGAGGTTTCCCGGCGCCTCGTCCCAGACCTGTGCTGCCGTGTCGGAGACGCTGTCAGCCAGATCGGTGATGCTGGCTTGCAGTGCATAGTCGACGGCAATGGCCTCGGCCGCGTCCTGCGCCTGGACCTTGCAGTCGGCCACCACGAAGGCCAGCGGATCGCCGACATGACACGCGGCCTCGCCGCAGAGCACCGGATGGCTTGGCTGCACCATCTCGCGCCCGTCGTCGAAGTGCACCATCCAGCCACAGGGCAGGCCACCGCCCTCGGCCAAGTCCGCGGCCGTCAGTATAAGCCGCACACCCGGCATTTGCCGTGCCATCTCGCAGTCGAGCGAGCGGATCAGCGCATTCGCGTGCGGAGAGCGCAGCACTGCGCCCTCCAGCATGCCCGGGAGGCGGATGTCGTCCAGGTAGCGCCCTCGTCCGGTGAGGAAACGCTTGTCCTCTTTGCGGCGGCCAGGTACGCCGATCCCGCTCTTGCCCATCGGCTCCTCCTATTCGATCGAGGCCTCGCCGCAGATCTCCCTCATTTCGTGCGCAATCGCCTGGGCTTCCTCGACAGAGACCATCTTGAAGGTATAGATGTCGCCCGGCTTCGATTGACCCAGCTTCCAAAACGCGCATTGTGGCAAGGTATAGGGATTGATGAAGCCGCCCATCGAAGGGCCGTCGTTCACCAGGATGATCGGCGTCTGGCCGGCCAGGTTGATGGCGCCGCAGGGATAGCCCTGATCCAGGATGTTGGAGGGCTCCGAGCCATGCTCCGGTCCCTTGTCGTAGGCCTTCTCGGAGAAGGTCCACTGCGGCCCATCCAGGCGGAAACCAGTACGGTCCGACTTGCCCGAGAGCTTCCAATCCGCACTGAGGAAGCGCTCCTGCCCCGCTTCGTCGATCCAGTCGTCGTTCGGACCCGGCACCACCTCCACCGTCCAGCGCTTGTCGGTCGCAATGGGCGGACGAGCCGCTTTCTTGACCCGGCGACCGGCCTCAACCTTGCCCTCCTCGCCGACCGGAACCGACTGGCCGGCCTGGATTGCGCGCCCCTGCATGCCGCCGACACCGGCCTTATGGAAGGTTGCGCGCGCGCCAAGCCAAGGCTCGGTACGGATGCCGCCGGATATTCCGATGTAGCCGCGCGCACCGGTCTTGGCGAAGGAAAGCGCCAGAGTCTGCCCAGACTTCACCGCCACACTTTCCCACAGCCCGATGGGTTCGCCATCGAGCTTGGGCTGCATGTCGCCGCCGGTAACGGCGATGATACCGTCGCGCTCGAACTCCAGGGTCGGGCCTATGTACTGGCACTCCAGCCCGGCATCGCCCGGCGCGTTACCGACCAGGACATTGGCCAAACGCAAGGACCAGGAATCCATCGGTCCCGAGGGCGGGAAGCCCTGGTTCCAAAAGCCGTAGCGGCCCGGCCAATCCTGCACCGAGGTTTCAAGACCCGGCTTGATGATTTTCAGCATGATCTGGCCCCCCTTTAGAAGCGCTGGCTGGGATCGAGCGTCTCGACCCAGGCCTTGTAGTTGGCGACCGAGAAGCTCTGATACTCGATGATGTTGTACTGATAGGTGCCCTCCTCGACCTTGCGTTCCACCGCCTCGAACTCCTCGAGTGAGCAGGGCACGAAGCGGATGCGGTCGGCCGGCTGGAACAGACAGATGGAGCGCTCGAAAGCGGGGAAGCGCTTTTCGGTGTCCCAAATCGGCACCGGCGTGCGGGCGAAAATCTGATAGCCACCGGGCAGATGCTCGGGATAGATCGCGGTCGCGGCACCGCCCATGCCGACCGTGCCTTTGGGTGTCCAGGTCCTGGGCGGATTGTACTTCGGCGCCGTCAGTCGCGAGCGCGGATCCAGCGGCATGAGGAAAGGCAGGCCCGGCCAGAAGCCCAGCGAGGCGACCCAGTATTCGGTGCCGGAGTGCACCCGGACCAGCTGCGCGACATTCTCCAGGTTGTTTAGCTCTGCGACGAACTCCGGATCGGTCTGCTTCGGCGTGATTTTCTCGATGTAGTCGGCGACGCACTCTTCGGTCCAGGGATCCAGATAGACCGTCGGGAAGATGAAGAGGCGGCTGTCCAGGACGATGTTGTCGGAGGGCCCCAGCGAACCGATCAGCTTGCCCATCTCGGCCTGCAGGTCGGCGAAAGAGATCTCCTCCGGCTCGTAGTGTATCAGCATGGAGGCAAAACAGGGCGCGGTTTCGATCACGCCTTTGGTCTTCTGCTCCAGGATGGCGTCGGCCAACCCCTGGGCCTTGAAGTTCAGCTCCAGGTTCATTTCGTTGCCGAACTCGATCAGCATATAGCGATCGCCGCCCGGTAGGTATCGCGGCTCTTCGTAAATCATGCCTCCCCCTTTTCTGCTCCTTATTCAGGCCTGCTCGCCACCCTCTCAGGCGGTCGCAGGCTATTGATCTTATCCGACCAAGGTTTCTTTGTGCTGCTCGACGAAACCAGTGTGGCAGTCGCCGGCAAGGAAGGCCGCATGGTCCAAGGTCCGAATGAGAAAGTCCAGATTGGTGACGATTCCCTCCAAGCGGATCGCACGCAGGCTTTCCAGGCTGCGCGCGATTGCGGCCGGGCGATCGGTACCGTGACAGACCACCTTGGCGATCATGGGATCGTAGAAGGGGGTGATCTTGTCGCCCTGGCGCACGCCGGTCTCGATCCGTACCTCCGACCCGGCTTTCGGGAACTCCAAGGTCGAGAGCGTGCCGGGCTGCGGCAGGAACATTTTCGCTGGGTTCTCGGCATAGAGCCGGCACTCGATGGCATGACCGCTGGCGGCGATGTCCTGCTGGGTTAGGGGCAGCCCTTCGCCGGCGGCCAAGCGCAACTGCAGCGCCACCAGATCCCGGCCGGTGATCATCTCGCTCACCGGGTGCTCGACCTGAATGCGGGTGTTCATCTCCAGAAAGAAGAACTCTCCGCTCTCGCCATCGACCACGAACTCGATGGTTCCAGCACCGCGATAGTGCTCCTGCGCCGCCAGGCGCACGGCCGCCCCGGCCATGGTATCGCGGGTATCCTCGGGCAGGCCCGGTGCCGGACTCTCTTCGATGATCTTTTGGAAACGGCGCTGGATAGAACACTCGCGCTCGAAAAGATGCAGTGCCCGACCGTCGCCCAGTCCAAAGACCTGAATCTCGATGTGCCGCGCCCGTCGCACGAAGCGCTCCAGAAAGATCGTGCCGTCGCCGAAGGAGGGCGCCGCCATACCCTGCGTCGCCGTCACAACCTTTTCCAGATCGTCCGGGCTCTCCACCAGCCGCATGCCAATGCCGCCGCCACCGGCGGAGGCCTTGACCAGCAAGGGATAGCCGACTGCTTCCCCAGCCTCGGCGAGACCGGCGAGATCGCCCTCGGCGAAGCGCCGGCTGCCAGGCAGAATCGGCACGCCGGCCGCCTCGGCCTGGAGACGCGCTCGCTCCTTGTCGCCCATGTCGACGATGGTCTTGGGATCCGGCCCGACCCAGGCCAGACCTTCCGCCTCGACCGCCCGGGCGAAGTCGGCATTCTCGGCCAGAAAGCCGTAGCCGGGATGCACCGCATCGGCACCCTCCGCCTTGGCCGCCTCCAGGATCTTGTCGACCCTGAGGTAGCTTTCGGCGGCCTTGGCCGGTCCCAGCAGAACTGCTGCATCGGCGCTGGCGACGTGCAGACTCTCGGCATCGGCCTCGGAATAGACTGCGACGCTCTCCAGGCCGAGCGTCTTGCAGGCGCGGATCACCCGGCAGGCGATCTCGCCGCGATTGGCAATCAGGACTCTTTGCATGGTGTCGCCGGCTACTCCGCTGCCTGGGCCATCAGAGGGCTGAGGGCTTCGCGAATGGCCTCGGCCACGACGACCGCATTGGGCGTGTCCGAATGCACGCACACGCTCTCGCCGCGCACCGCGACATCCTTGCCGGAGATCGCCTTGGTCTTGCCCTCGGTCACCGCGCGTTTGCAACGCGCCGCCGTCTCGGCCGGGTCTACGGCGGCGTGCTCGCGGGTGATGACGATCCAACCTTCGTCGTTGTAGTCGAGATCGGCATAGTACTCCGGCACGAAGCTATGGCCGCGCTTGGGATAGATGGCTTCGTGCAAGGTGCCGACCATCCCGAACAGCGGTACCTTGAAGACATCGGCGGCATCGCAGATGGCCGCGGCCGTCTCCTCCTGCCTGGCCGCCATGCCGTAGAGCGAGCCATGCGGCTTGATGTGGCTCAGCTCCATGCCCTCGGCCTCCAGGAAGCCCTTCAGCGCGCCCACCTGATAGATCAAGCAGTTGGCCAGTTCCTCGCGGCCGATCTTCATCTCGCGCCTGCCGAAACCCTGCAGGTCGGGCAGCGAGGGATGCGCGCCCACCTTCACGCCATGCTGCTTGGCCAAGTGCACTGTGTTGCGCATGTGGTTGAAGTCCGAGGCATGAAAGCCGCAGGCGACGTTGGCGACGGTGATCAGGGGCATGATGGCCTCATCGTCGCCCATCCGATAGAGGCCGAAGCCTTCGCCCATATCGCAGTTGATGCTGATTGCCATGGAATCTCTCCCTTAATTGCTTGTTCAAAGACGCGTCGTTCGGATGCGGTCGAGGACGATGGCGGCGACCAGCACCGTGCCCAGAACGATCATCTGGATGTAGCCGTCGACCCGGGTCAGGTTCATGCCGTTGGACAGGACGGTGATGAAAAGCGCGCCGACGATCACCGACTGGACGCCGCCGACGCCGCCTCGCAGGGAGACGCCGCCGATCACCGCAGCTGCTATGGATTCCCCGACCAGCCGTAAACCGCCGCCCAGATTGGGTTCGCCGGAGCCGGTGCGAGCCGTCAAGAGCAGGGCCCCCACGGCCGCCAGCAGGCCGCAGATCACATAGGCCATTGTCAGATAGCGGCGACTGGGCAGACCGGCGACCTGGGCTGCCCGCGGGTTCGAACCCAGGATGTAGAGCGAGCGCCCCAGCACGGTGTGGCGCAGCAGCAGGAAGACAAGCAGACCGACGATCAAGGCATAGACGATCGGCAGGTCGACGCCGAGGATACTGCCAGAGTAAGCGATTTCGCTGAAGGGGCGCGGCACGTTGAAGACCGGCCGCCCGTCCGACGCCATGGAGGCAACGCCGAGGCAGATGTTCAGGCTGCCTAGAGTGGTGACGAAGGGATTGACCCTGAGCCAGGAGATCACCGCGCCGTTGAAGACGCCGACCGCGGCACCGAAGGCCAGACCGGTCAGGATGCCCAGGTTGACGGCCCAGAACATGCCCTCGCCTTCCGGCCCGACCATGCCGGTCATCACCAGCGCGATCAGGACGCTGACCGCCGAGACGTTGGTGCCGATCGAGAGATCGAAGCCGCGGGTGATGATCACCACCATTTGCGCACAGGAGAAGATGAAGAGGTAGCTGGCTTGGGTCAGGATGTTGTTGATGTTGGCCCAGGAGACGACCTTGGGCTCGACCAAGGAAAAGCCCAGGTACATGATCACCAAAGCCAACGGCAGCAGCAACTGCGCCAGGATCACCTGACGCGTCGGCCGGCCGCTCGCATCGGCCGCGGTCTTGGCGGCATCAGTCACCTTGCTGCCTCCGCTTGCCGAACTCGTCCAAGGCCACGGCGGATATCAGCACCACACCCAGAACCACCACCTGCATCTTGCTGTCGATCTTCACCAGGTTCATGGCATTGGTGAGAATCGAGAGGAAGAGCGCGCTCAAGGCCACCATCTCGGCGCGGCCGATGCCGCCGCGTAGGGAGACGCCGCCGATCACCGCCGCCGCGATCGATTGCAGCATCAGGAGATCGCCGCCCATCGTCGCCTGACCGGACCCCAGTCGCGCAGTCGCCAGGATGCCGCTGGCGGACGCCAGCAGTGAACAGAGCACGTAGGTCAGCACCAGGTAGAAGGAGGTGGAGACGCCGGAGACCATGGCCGCCTGCTGATTGCCGCCGATGGCATAGATGTAGCGTCCCAGAAGGGTTCGCCGCTGCACCAGCCAAACCAGCGCCACGATCAGAATGGCGACGTAGAAGGTCGCCGGCAGACCGCGTTCCGAGAAGATGCCCGGAAACCAGAGCGCCCGGCCGAAGCCCTTCACGAAGGCATTGGGCATGCCATAGACCGGAATGCCGTTGGTCAGCAGCAGGCCGATCCCGGTCGCGATCCAAAGCGTACCCAGTGTGACCATGAAAGGCGATATTCTGAGGAAGGCGACGCAGAGCCCGTTGATCAGGCCGATGACCAGGCCGCAGCCTAGGCCGGCCATCACGCCCAGCAGGATCACCAGGCCGACCTCTTCGGGCATGACCGCCATCAGGATCGCCATGGTCTTGGCCATGACGGTGGAGGTCAGCGCCACCAGGGCCCCGACCGAGAGATCGAAACCGCCGGTGATCAGCACCAGCATCTGGCCGCAGGCGACGATCGCCAGGAAGGAGGTCGTCCTGAGGATATTCAGAATGTTGAAGAGGCCAGTGAAACGCGGTTCGACCAGCGAGACGATCACCACGATCAAGACCAGCAGGATCGGCAGCAGGCCGATCGCCAGCAGGGTGCGCGAGAGCCGCTCAGAGGTCGTCAGGCGGGCGGCTGCGAGGCTTTGGCCGCTCATGCCCGCTGCCTTCCCTGCTCGGAGACTCTGGCTGCCAGCTTTTGATCGCCCTCGAAGAAGCCGGCCAGTACGTTCTGCTCGTCGATGTCCGCACCGCTCAGCTCCGCCACCATATGCGCGCGGTGCATGACATAGACCCGGTTTGACAGATGCAGCACCTCGGGCAGTTCCGAGGAGACCAGCACGATGGCCGCGCCCCCCTCGACCAGCTGCTTCATCAACTCGTAGACCTCGACCTTGGCGCCGACATCGATCCCCACTGTCGGCTCATCGAAGAGAAAGACCGAGGTCTCGCGCGTCAGCCCGCGTGCCAGCATCACCTTCTGGCGATTGCCGCCAGAGAGGTTGGCGACGACGCGCTCGATGTTCGGCGGGCGCAGGCGCAGTTTATCCACGATCTCTTGGATGGCCCGCTTTTCGCTCGCCCGCTGCAGGATCTTGCGGCGCGCGAACTGCTCCAGGTTAAGCGCCGCCATGGAGGCGTTCTCTCGCACTGGCCGGCTGAGGGCCAAGCCTTCGACCACGCGGTCCGAGGGAAAGTAGCACAGGCCGCGCGCCAGGCTGGCGTTGGGTTTGGGATGCGGATAGGCGGTGCCGTCGACCGCGATCGTGCCGCTCTCGATCGCCCCCAGGCCGTAGATCGCGCGGACCAGCTCCGACTTGCCGCAACCGACCAGGCCGGCGATACCGGTGACCTCTCCGGCGCGGGTATAGAAGTCCACGCCTTGAACAGCATGACCGACCGTCGTCAGGCTCTTGACCTCGATCCGTGTCGCCGCCGGCGCGTGCGCGATCTGCGGGAAAAGCACGTCGATCTTACGTCCGGTCATCAGCTCGACCAGTTCGGTTTCGGTGACGCCTTCCGCGTCCAAGGTCCTGATCAGGTGCCCGTCGCGCAGAACGGTGATGCGGTCGGCCAGTTGTCTGATCTCGCGCATGCGGTGCGAAACATAGACGATCCCGACCCCCTGCGCGCGCAGGTTCTCGATCAGCTCGAAGAGGCGATAGGTCTCGTTCTCGGTGAGGGAAGCCGTCGGCTCGTCCAAAATCAGCAGGCGTGCATCGGCCATCAGTGCCTTGGCGATCTCGGCCATCTGCTGATGGGCGCGCGACAGGCTGCGCACCTTGGCCTTGGAATCCAGATCGAAACCCAGTTCCGCAATCACTTCGGCCGCGCGCTTGCGCATCGCCGCGTTTTTCAGGAAACCGAATTTGCGCCGCTCGCGGCCCAGGAACAGATTCTCCTCGATGGTCAGGTCGGGGACCAGCGAGAATTCCTGAAACACTGGCGATATCCCCATCTGGCGCGCCTTGTGCGGCGTCAGGTGGCGCTGCTCCTGGCCATCGTACTCATAGCGCCCGCCATCGGGGCCGAAGGTCCCGGCAATGACGTTGATCAGCGTGGATTTCCCGGCGCCGTTCTCACCGAACAGGACATGAACCTCGCCCCGCCGCAGATCGAAATCGACATCGTCCAGAGCCAAGACACCGGGAAAGCGCTTGGAAATACAACGCATCTTGAGGAGTGGCGCCGCATCGCTGCCGCCAGTCGCTGCACGCGCGGTCTGCCCGCGTTTGGTCGCGAAAGTCTGTTCGACCGTCTCGCTCATGACCTGGCTGCTACACCCCTCTCTCTAGCCACCGTCTCAGAAGGTCCCAGGGTAATGTGAACATCCCCCAAGACCACGAGACGCCCTTGATAGGTTTCAGGGATAGAGTGCCCCGAGACCCTATGCGCAGAGAAGTATGAATTTTTTACCCTTCCTCATCTGTTATTCTGATAGAGCGCCTCATCGCCTAACCATAGGCTGGTCGATCAGGAGAGACGTCACCACAAGACGGCTATAACCCGGTGAATAAGTTTTGCGCAGATTCTCGCCGAGTTGCGCGACCGTGACTCTAAGCCCTAGCTTTCTGATTTTTTGATATATTAAGACGCTACCATCTGATATTGAGATATAAGCCCTTCGGCAGAAAAGGCTTCTCTATGTCCTTCAATCTGCGCCATCTGAAATATTTCGTCGCCACCGCCGAGCTCGGCCGGGTGAGCCAGACAGCGATGGAACTCTCGATATCGCAGTCGGCGGTGACGGCAGCCATCAAGGAACTGGAGGCCGTGGTCGGTACGCCGCTCTTTCTGCGGTCCTCGTCGGGCATGACCCTGACTGACGCCGGGCGTGAGTTCTTGAACAGCGGCTACGAGATCCTCTCCAAGGTGGAAGAAGCCTTGCAGGTAAGTGAAGGGCGCGCCATTTCCGGCAGCCTTGCCGTCGCCGGGACCTTCACCGTCATCGGCTATTTCCTGCCCTATCATCTGGAGCGTATCGCCCGCCTGCTGCCGAACCTGGACCTGAAGCTCTACGAGATGAACCGCGAGGCGATCGAAGAGGCACTGCTGGCCGGGCGCTTCGACATGGGCGTCGTCTTGACCTCCAACATCAGCAATCCGGACATCGCCAAGGAAACCCTGATCTCCTCGCCCCGCCGCCTCTGGCTTCCCAGCAACCACCACCTCTTGACCCACCAGCGGGTCACCCTGGCCGAGGTCGCGGAGGGTCCCTATGTCATGTTGACGGTGGACGAGGCTGCGACCACCGCCATGCGCTACTGGGAGCGCACGCCCTATCGCCCGAAGATCTTCCTGCGCACGGAATCGATCGAGGCGGTTCGCTCGCTGGTCGCCAACGGCCAAGGACTCTCGATCCTCTCCGACATGATCTATCGCCCCTGGTCCCTGGAGGGGCGCCGCATCGAGGCGATCGAGCTGGCCGAAAGTATTCCGCCGATGGATGTCGGCCTGGTCTGGCGCCGCAATGCCGCCTTCAGCCGGGCGATGAGCGCCTTTCGCGACTACTTCCGCAATCACTTCCGAATCCCGCAGAACCTGCCGGGCCGGGCTTAGGGTCATCGCTCGCGCTCAATCGGCACCAGCCCGCACCCCCGATGAGTGGTCGGGCCGGTACTGTCTGGGCCGACAAAGCACTAGCGGTGAAGAAAAGAGGCCGGAGCGCCCCCTCGTCGAAGCGCTCCGGCAGGAAGGACTACTGCTCGACAGAGTAGACAGGGGTCCAGTCGGCAGGAGCCAAAACCAAGGTCATATCGATGTCAGCGGCGGTCGATTTGGAGATCATGTCCGGGATCGGCTTAACGAACTTGACCACCTCTTTGCCCTCGAGCGCGCGCACCGCCATGTCGATGGCAACGCGGCCTTCCAGGACCGGATACTGGGTTGCGAAGCCCAGGATTTCACCCCGGTTCATGGCATCCAGCATGGCCTGGTTCTCATAGGAGGACATGATCAGGATCTCGCCGTCCCGACCGATTTCGGCAACCGCACCGATGGCCGCTTCGGCGGTCGGCGCCGTTCCCCAAATCACCGTCATCTCGGGATAGGCCTGCAAGGCGTCCTGAATCAGCTGCAGCTGCACGGCGACACCGGAATCGCCAAACTTCTCATCCAGGATCTCGATGTTGGAGCCTGCAAGTTCGCCCTTGAAGCCGTCGTTGAAGGACTCGGCCCAACCGGAGCCCGCCGGTCCCGGGAAGGTGACCGCCTTGGCTTTCTCGCCGCCGACGAACTCCTTCAGATAGCGCGCCGTCTGATAGCCCATCTTGTCGAATTCGACGTACATCTTGGCCGTGGTCGGCGCATCGGCGACGGGGTTGACGGTGGAGATCACCGGAATGCCCTCGTCGAGCGCTTCCTGGAACTTCTGCGCCAGGCCGGCCTCGGAGATGGCACCGGCAATGATGGCATCGAAGCCGCCGGCCATGCAGTCGTCGAACTACGAGAGCTGGCGCGGCAGGTTCACATAGCCGCCGGCCTCATAGAGCGTCATGTTGACCCCCATGCGCTCTGCCTCCTCGACGATGCCAAAGGCGACCGCGACCCAGAAGCTGTCTTTCATATGCGGAAAGAGGACGCAAAGATTCCAGGGTTTCTCGGCCTTGGCGAGAGGCGAGTACTCCATCTCGTGATTGGTGCCGCTCGAAGCGTCGTACACTTTGATCGGCCACCAGGTAGCGGAATCCTGTGCGGCAGCACCTGTGGCCAATCCAACGGAGGCCACGCAGGCCAAGGCAAAACTTCGCGGTAACAGTTTCATGTTCGTTCCTCCCGGTTCTTCTGAACGGCATCGAGGCCCCGCCTGGGTAAAACCTCGCATACGCGCAAGTGGACCGCTCCTCCTCATCCCACCAAGCGATCGGACCGGCGTTCGCATTGGAGGCGAACTGACCAGCCGCCGATCGGCAGCGAGACGCATAGGAGCAAAATGGCCCCTTGGCCTGCTCCCAGATTGAATGATATCACATATACCAGTCAAGTTGCTTTCGACGAAGGTCGCAACCCTTGCGGCCCGGATTGCTCCGGTGGCATGTTCGTCTTCATCAAGGGAAGGATGCTTTGGTGACCATAACCGCACGACATAACATCGCTCTGGAAGAGATGGACAAGGATAGCCTCTTCCACCCCTACACCACGTTGGCACAGCACATGCAGACCGGCCCGACGATCATGACCGAAGGCGAAGGCGTCTATCTCAGGGATATGAGCGGACGCGAGTACATCGACGCCTTGGCCGGCCTTTGGTGCGTCAATATAGGCTATGGGCGCCCAGAAATCGCCGCTGCCGCCAAGGCGCAATTGGAACAGCTTCCCTATTATCACGCATTCGCCTCGATGGGCACCGAGACGCCGGTGCGCGCCGCCGACCGGGTGAAGCGGATGGCGCCCGGCAACATGGCACGTGTCTTCTTCGGCTGCTCGGGCTCGGACGCCAACGACACCCAGATCAAGCTGATCTGGTACTACAACAACCTCCTGGGCCGGCCGGAGAAACGCAAGATCATCTCGCGTAAGCGCGCCTACCACGGGGTCACCGTGGCGACCGCCAGCCTGACCGGGCTGCCACTCTTGCATAAAGCCTTCAACCTGCCGATCGACGGCATCCTGCATACGGAATCGCCGCACGCCTACTGGAACAAGCCGGACGGCATGAGCGAGCCGGAGTTCGCCCGCCATCTGGCCGGCGCGTTGGAAACCATGATCGAGCGCGAAGGGTCCGAGACCGTGGCGGCCTTCATCGCCGAGCCGGTCATGGGTGCCGGCGGCGTGATTGTCCCGCCCGAGACCTACTTCCAGGAAATCCAAGCGATCCTGCGTAAGTACGATGTGCTGATGGTCGCAGACGAGGTGATCTGCGGCTTCGGCCGCACCGGTCGCATGTTCGGTTCCGAGGTCTTTGGCATCGAGCCGGACATGGTTTCGATCGCCAAGGGCATCACCTCGGGCTACCTGCCGCTCTCGGCCTGTCTGGTCGGCGAGAAGGTCTGGGACGTCCTGGTCGAGCGCTCCGGCGAGTTGGGCGTCTTCGGCCACGGCTACACCTATTCGGCACATCCGGTTTCCTGCGCCGCGGCGATGGCCAACCTCGACATCCTCGAGGGCGAGAAGCTGGTCAACAATTCGGCCGAGGTCGGGGCCTACATGCAGGCTAGGCTACGCAACAGCTTCGGCGATCACGCCCAGGTCGGCGAGGTCCGCGGCGTCGGCCTCATCGCCGCCGTCGAGTTCGTGCAAAATAAGGCGGCCAAACGTCCCTTCGATCCCAGTCACAAGGTTGCCGTGCGCATCGCCGCCAAAGCCTTGGAGCACGGCCTGATCACGCGGGCCCTGCCGAACAGTGACGCCTTGGCCTTCTCGCCGCCCTTGATCATCACCCGCGAGCAGGTCGATGCCTGTATCGAACGTTTGGGCCTGGCGCTTCGCGACGTTCAGGACGAACTGGTAGGAGAAGGCGTCCTCTTGGCCGCCTAGCCCCATGGCCGGACCGAAAAACCCAGGGCGTTCGACGAAGAGCGTTGCCGCGATGACTACCGCCCTGAGTGCACCGGTGCTGCAGGTCAGCCGCGAGACCCTGCGCACACGGGTCTATGACAGCCTCTGCGAAGCCCTGATGATGGGCCGCTTCGAACCGGGCCAGTCCTTGACCGTGCGCGGTTTGGCCGAAGCCTTCGGCGTCAGTCCGACCCCGGTGCGCGAGGCCTTGCAACGCCTCGCCGCCGCCGGCGCATTGGCGGCCGAGCCTAACCGCTTCTACCGGGTGCCGGTGATCACACCGGAAACCGTCGAGGATCTGCGCCGAGTGCGCGCAGCACTGGAGGGTCTGGCCGCCGAAGAGGCGGCGAAGTCGATCCAGCGCAGTGGCCTGCAGCGCCTGGAGCGTGCCAACGCCAAGATGCTGGAGGCCATTCAGCGCCAAGACGCCAAGGGCTATCTGGCGGCCAACGAGGACTTCCACTTCACCATCTATCGGGCAGCCGGCTCCGAGACGCTGCTGCAGATCATCCATGGCCTCTGGCTGCGCATCGGCCCCTCGCTCAACCTGCTCTTCCGCGACATCACCTTGGTTCAGGATCTGGATGACAATCACCAGACCGCGCTGCAAGCCTTGCGGGAGCGCGACGGTACCAAGGCACGTGCAGCCATCGTCGCCGACATCATGGAAGCCGGCGCGTTCCTCGCCGAAACCATCGAGGGATAGGTTTCATCGCGGCGATGGCAATCGCTTGCCGCCGGGCCCCACCTGGACCCAGCCGGCGGATCAACCAGCGGCATTTCCTGGAGTGCCTCCGCCCGCTCGAACATGCCATAGTCGCGCACGACCGAAGCAATGCGCAGTCGATAGTCCGCGAAAATCTGCTCGCGACCGCTATGTTGCGCTGCACGATGTTGCTTGGCTTCGCGCCAAGCTTGAATGGCCTGCTCGTCTCGCCAGAACGACAGCGACAGGATCTTGCCCGGCTGAACCGGGCTCTCAAAGCGCTCCACGGGTATGCAGCCGTCAATTTTTTCCAGATGTGGACGCAATGCTGCGGCAAGATCGAAGTAGTCCTGCTTACGCTCCGAGTGGGGCTCGACCTCAAAGATAACCACCATCATACCAAAGTTCCTCCGATAGAGGTCCACACGCGGCGGAGTCAGAAATGGATTCCAAGCTCTGTCCCGATGACCAAGGCATTGGGGATACCACTGCCGTTGGGGTTGACGATGTACTGAATATCGGGCGCGATGTAGAGCTAGGGGGGCCAACTGGAAGCGGTGATTGGCTTCGACGATCAGTTCGCAACTCTGATCCACCAGACGGTCGCTGAAAGGCGTAGTAGAGAGCAAGCGCGCTCACATCCTTTGCGCGCTTGGGCAGAAGGCCACGGTAGGTGGCGCCGGCATAGGCGGCGAATGGCAAGGTGTTGATCGTCTCATCCGGCCCGAATGTGAAGGCAGTCCAGGCAGTGAGGCCCTGCTGCGATGACGCGGACTCCCTGAATAGCATCTGCTTGGCTGTCAGATAGAAGCCGTAGTTGCCGCTCTTGTCCTGGCTCGGATCGTCGAGAGATCGAAGTCGCCGCTATCGTAATAACCGCCGACGGCCAGGCAGATCCCACCCGAGCGCGGGTCAAAGGATCCTCCAGCCCGGCTTCGGCTATGCCAAGGACGCCTTCCCCCAGATTGAGGGAGAAGTCCAAGCCGTCGCTGCCGGGTCCGAAGAGTTCAGGATTGAAGGCATAGGCGCCGAACGACAGGTAGCTGTCCTTGGCCGGGCTGACCGTCAGTCTGACACCCCATTGGGACAGGGGTGCTATCGCGAAGGTGGCCGTATTGACGTTCAGACTGAGTGGGTTGGAGTCGATAGCGGCACTGACATAGTAGCCGTAGGCCTCCGACGCGGCAAAATCGTCGCCGGCTGCCAGGCGGCCGAATGCGAACTCGACGCGTTCGTCCCAAAGTTCCTGCTCGAGATAGACCTGCGCCAAACGAAGGGAGCGACCGTTGAAGGTCTCCGCGACGGTCAGAAAGTTGCCGATCGAGTCGGCCGAGAGGTCACGGCTCTGATCTCAGGAGACAGCCGCGTAGAGACCGGTGCCTTTGAGGCCGAAGAGGGTCTCGAAGTCCAGTTCCACCGAACCGTAAAGGCCGGCCGCATAGCTAGACCCTTGCTCCTGCCCACCGACGGAACTTGCCAGAAAGTCGGCGGTGTACTCCAGCCCAGGCTCGATGCCGCCCTTGTTGAGCTTTTGCCGATAGCCGTTCCAACCGCCGGTCGCATGGTTCCAGCCGAACCAGGTCCAACTCGGCTCTAGCGCCGCGAACGCACTCGTCAGGACCAGGCCGCAGGCAAGCAGCGGCACGCCCAGAAGAGCCCAACGGCGCATCGCCTGCCGAAGGCAGGGCGCAATTCTCCTCCCCGGCTTCATGCCGCACAGTGTTCCACAGCAGGGCCGCTGCGGCCAATCCCATCACCCTTGTCTCACGGACTTGCGAGCCATCCGAGCCCGGCGCATACTTTCCCTGCGCAACCTGGCTAGCTTCAAGGCTGCGCAGAGGCTCGGCCCGCGGACATGAACCTCGCGGCCGGGTTGGATTGGCGGCTTCCAGGCGAGGCCGGAAAGGAGAAGGACAAGGGATGACCGTAGAACGCGTTCTCCGCGGAAAAGGCAGCGATGTCGTCTCGGTGAAGCCAAGCGACAGTGTGGAAAAGGCGGCTCAGGTTCTTGCCGAACATGGGATCGGAGCGATTCTGGTCATGGATGCAGGCAGCATCGCCGGCGTCCTGAGCGAACGCGATATCGTCCGCGCCATCGGCACCAAGGGCGCCAGCGCTTTGAAGGAGCCGGTCTCCGCGCTGATGACCGAGAAGGTCATCACCTGCGCCAAGGGCGACAGCATCGCCAACGTCATGGGCCTCATGACCGATCGTCGCATCCGTCATGTTCCCGTCGTCGAGAAAGGCAAGCTCCTGGGTATCGTCTCGATCGGCGATCTGGTGAAAGAGCGCATCGCCCAGACCGAGCACGAGGCGGCTGCTCTGCGCGACTACATTTCCGCAGGCTAGGTTTCGCGGCAGAGGCGATAGCCCAGCACTGCCACCAACAGGAACCCGGAAAGCGTCGCTGCCATCGGCATCGCCGTGCCATCGTGGGTGAAGGCGACGATGAAGCCGGCCAGGCTGCCGGCCCCCATCTGCGCAGCCCCGACCAGGGCCGAAGCCGAGCCCTTCGGACCGTCCTCGACTGCGGCCAGCAGGCATATGGGGCCACTGGCTAGGATGAATCCCAGCGAGATCGAGTAGAGCGACATCCCGCCCATGACGAGCCAGAGCCTCTCCTGGCCGAAGAGGACCGGCAGAAACAACAGCAGCGCACCGGCCAGGCCGCAGGTCATGGCAAGGCGTACGAAATCCGCCGGCTGCACCCGGTCGGCAAGGCGTCCGACCGCCAGGCTACCGGCCATATAGGCTACCACGATGATCGCGTGGTAGAGCCCATAGGCCTCCGTCGTCACCCCGAAGCGCTGGATAATCAGGAAGGTGCCTTCGTTCAGAAAGGCGAAGAGCCCCCCAAAGGTGAAGGTCAAGGGCAGGAAGTAGCGGAGATACCCTCGATCGCGCAGCAAGGTGCCATAGGCTGCGAGTATGCGCCCGGGATGCAGCGCTTGCTGATTGCGCTCGCCGGTCTCTGGAACGAAACGGGCCACCAGAACCAGGACCACGACGATGGCCGCGGCCAGGAAAAAGAAGTTGGCCTGCCAGCCCAGCTCCACAAAGACGAAGCCGCCGATCAGCGGGCCGACGGCCGGCACCAGACCCAAGGCAACGCCATAGGCGGCCATCACCTGCATGGCCTTGCTGCCTTGAAAGAGGTCGCGGATGGTCAGCACGATGACGACCGAGCCGACGCTGGCCGTCAGCCCCTGGCCGATCCGGCCCGAGATCAGCATCTCGATACTGCCGGCGAACGCGCAGACCAGGGTGGCGACAAAGAAACCGATCAGGCCCAAGAGCAGCAGGAAGCGTCGTCCGAAGCGGTCTGACAGCGGCCCGTGCAGCAGCTGCGCCACGGCATAGGCCGCAATGTTCAGGCTGAGCGACAGCTGAACCGTCGTGGTGTCGGTCTCGAGCAGCTTTGGCAGATGCGGCAGGCTCGGCAGATAGAGATCGGTCGAGAGGATGGAAACGCCGGTGCAGGTGACCAGCACGATCGGCACCAGCCAGGAGCCGCCGCGAAGGGCGGTCCGGTGCGAGGGCAGCTCTGGTCGTTGCGCATCCATACCGCAGGGTTAGCAGCCGACTTGAGCGCCGCCAAACCGCTAAATCGGCAGTCCTGGAGTGCGCGACCTAGCTCTTCAACTCGACCTCGACGAAGGCGATCTCGGCATCGGTCTCGTTTATGACGTTGTGCGACACCCCGGCCGGCCGGTTGTAGCTGACGCCAAACGCGATCTCGGCCTGGCTCGCTTTGCCGTCGTCGTCGGTCATGGTGAGGCGACCGCCGACGATCGGCACGACGACATAGTCGTACTCGTGCACGTGATGACCGGTCTCGCTGCCGGGGGAAAAGCGGTACTGCGTGACCCGTACCCGCTCGTTCTCGATCTGCAGAGTTCCGATCGCCTGCGTTCTTTCAGTCACCGTATCGCGCTCCCATCCAAGACTCTCTGGAGGCAAAGCTAAGGCCTTGGAAGCAAAAATACCATCTCGTAAAATAGATTCGATCAGTGCCCCTGAAGACGCTGGGCGACAAGAGGCGCAAGGCGCTCCAACATCTGCTCGAGTTCCAACGTCTGCCGCAACTCCGCCAGCCAGCCGTCCAGGTCCTCGGTTGAAATACGGCGGACATCGTTTTCGCGCGCCCACTCATGACCGATCCGTCTCCCAAGCGTGCAAAAGCGAGGCGCCAAGCTGCGCAGGAGTTCAAGTCATGCTTCTCGCTCAGATCCACCAGGAGGTCAGGCCAAGCCTTCCTGGGCACACAACCGCTGAACCAGAGTCCGCTACAACTACCGCTCCAAAATCGCCGGTACCAAAGGCGGTAAGACTCGTCGTCGAACTCTGACTTCGTGGTGTCACAGGAAACCCCGGCTAACGACACGCCGGCCTCCTCGGCCCGCAAGACCTCTGGAAAAGGGATGACGGTTGCCATCAACAGGAGCATCGCGGCACCGAAAGCAAACCTCATGTCCGGCCACCTTTTCGCTCCGCACGTCCAGAAACGATGGCATAGACGAAGAGACCAATCCAAATAAGCATGGCTCGGTAAAAGATCAAAAAAAGAACACCGATCAGCAACAGCTTTAGCGAGCGACGCAAGTCAGCCATTCTAGCGGCCAGGTTTGCATATCAGCTATACGACTCGTAACCCAAACGATCCTATTCTCCTTACTTTCATTTTTGATGCTCTCATCAACATCATAACGAGTCAAAACTGCATTCAAGTCACTTTCTCTATCAAAGTCATCGATCACGTCTTGCTTTGCACGATTGGCAACATCATGAAGTGCATAAATAAGGAGAACGATGACGTAGAGAAAGTTTCGCACATTTGTGTGGGTTTGGTGGCCCCGAACCCCTCAGGCTTTCAGTCGCCAGACGGAGAAGCCGATAGAGGAGGCCAGAGCCACCCTGGACGAGGATGACACGAAGGGCCTGTCGAACGTGGTCCGTATCGACGCCGGTCGGAATGCAGGGCGCCATGAGCGCAGTGAGGCGCGCCGCGACACACGAGCTGGCCGCTCCGAGCGCAAGCTGCACACGCGCGCCGGAGAGGTGCAGCTGCAAGGTGCCGAAGCTTCGCAGGCAGACGCATCGACGACGGCAATCATCGAGCGCTATCGCCGGCGCGCGCGCGCTCGAAGAGGCTTCGATGGAGATGTATCTGGCAGGTGTGTTGCTACGCCGGGTGGAGGCCATCACCGAGGCCCTGTGGGGCACGCGGGTGAGCCCCAGCAGGGTCTCCAATCTCGACGAGAAGCTCTACTCCCGGATCGAGACCTGGCGGAACCGGTCGATCGAGGGCGAACACCCCTGCCTCTATCTGGACGGCCCTACCTCTATCTGGATGGCATTGTCCTGAAGCGCAGTCGGGCAGGTGAAGTGCGCAACATCTCGCTGCTGCTTGCGGTCGCTGTCAAGGCCGACGGCTACCGCGAGATCCTCGGCAGCCTCGAGGGAGCCAAGGAAGACGAGAAGGGCTGGAGCACCTTCCTCAAGCCCCTCAAGGAGCGCGGCCTGACGGGTGTCGCGTCGATCGTCTCGGATGCCTGCATGGGGCTCGTCGAGAGCGCGACCGAGTTCTATCCGGACGCCCAGTGGCAGCGCTGCGTCGTGCATTGGATGCCTTCGTGCCCGCTGCCGACCGGCAAGAGGCGTGACGTCGCTCTCATGCTGAAGGCTATCCATGCCCAGGAGAGCCGCGAGGCGGCCCGCGCCAAGGCCACGCGGCCAAACTCGGAGCCATGCGCCTGACCAGGGTCGCCGACTGGCCAGAGGAGACGGTCGAGGAGACCTGGGTCTACCATGCCTTCCCCAATGAGCATTGGCGCCGGATCAGGACCAACTCTCCTCTGGAGAGGATCATGCCGGAGATCCGGCGGCGAACCCGCGTCGTCGGAGCCTTCCCCGACGGCCAAGCGGCCCTCAACCCGGCCGCGGCCAGGTTGAGACACATCGCTGGCACCAAATGGTCCAGCAAGCGCTACATGAACATGGACCTGCTCAAGCAGCAGGACAGGGTTGCCTGATGGAACAGGCCGCCAAACCCAATGTGCCAAAGATCCTGGACACTACCAGGAGAACACCGATAATCACAGTGACAACAGAAAAGATCACCACCGATATGTAGGCTTGTGTGTCGTTGAAGCCCGGATCGAGAATCCTCCCAAAGGTCTCGGGTGTGCTGGTAATTTTGCCGAACAGGGAAGCAGGCGCATCGCCGCCAAGCAGTTTACCAATGGCAAGCGTCGCATCTCGAATCGGAGACAAAATATCACGTGCCATAAAGTAAAATATATCTTTTTAAGATTGTGCTCTTAAGAGCATTTTTTAAATTCTTACCATGTACAAAACAGCATAATCGACAAGTGTTACAAGTATAACTTCTCTAATATTAACCAGAGCAACTCAAACCCGCGTTGAAAATCCCATGAACGCAAGTTCGGCACTACCAACAGATTGTATTTTCGGCGACTCAACTCCTCCATGGTCCAAGCAAAACAGGCCAAGTATCCGTAGAACATCAGAACGATCGCGGATAGTATCATGGCCATCAGATAGACGTAGCCTGAAAATATCTGGTTCTCGAGGATGCCGGCGTATCGATAGCGGTCGCAGTAGCTCTCCTCCAAACA
>CBDBCL010000019.1:0-39823 GCA_965202755.1 Rhodospirillales bacterium
ATTCCCGATGTGGTGCTGGGTGCCCTGCACAAGTGCCTACCCGACACGGTCCCTGCCGAGGGTTCCAGCGCGCTCTGGAACATCCAGATCGGGGCGCGACCCAGCGATCCGGATTCCGGTCTGCCGAACCGCGAGATCCTGATGTTCAACTCCGGCGGGACCGGGGCCAGACCGACCTCGGACGGTCTAAGCGCGACCGCCTTTCCCTCCGGCGTCTCCACCATGAGCGTCGAGGCCAGCGAGCAGGTCGGGCCGATCGTCATCTGGCGCAAGAACCTGCGTCAGGGTTCCGGCGGCGAGGGTCGCTTCCGCGGCGGTCTTGGCCAGACCATCGAAATCGAACCCAGGGCGGGCTACGAGATCTACTTCAATGCCATGTTCGACCGGATCGACAATGCCGCCCGCGGCCGTGAGGGCGGCGGCCCCGGCGGCGCCGGCTCGGTCGCACTGGCCGATGGCACCCGCTTGAAGGGCAAGGGACGCCAGAAGGTTCCGGCCGGTTCGCGTCTGGTGCTCCAGCTTCCCGGCGGCGGCGGCTTCGGCGAGCCTGGCGAGCGGCCACGCGACGCGGTTCGCGCCGACCTGGAAGCCGGCTATATCACGCCGGCCCAAGCAAGAGACGCCTACCGGCTGAACAGCGAACCTGGAGAGTAAAGAATGACCGAAACCCCGATCGCACTGGTGACCGGAGCCGCCCAAGGCATTGGCCATGCCTGCGCCGAAGCGCTTGCCGAAGACGGCGCCCGCGTCGTGCTGGCCGACATCAAGGCCGACGCAGTCCAGGCCGCTGCCCGGCGCCTGGGTAAGGGAAGCCTCGCCCTGGCCTGCGATATGGGCGACCCGCAGGAGATCGCGGGCTTGTTCGACCGCATCGAGCACGGCTTGGGTCCGGTCTCGATCCTGGTCAACAATGCCGGCATCGCCCTGCCCGGAGACTTCCTGGAGACCAGCTTGGAGGATTTCCGTCGGGTGTTGGACGTCAACCTGACGGCGGTCTTCCTCACAACTCAGCGCGCTGCCAAAACCATGGTGGCCAAGGCGATCGAGGGCTGCGTCGTCAACATGTCCTCGATAAATGCCGTCGTCTCTATTCCGACGATCCCGGCCTACTGCGCCAGCAAGGGCGGGGTGATGCAGTTGACCAAGGCAACCGCGCTGGCGCTGGCACCGCACAACATCCGGGTCAATGCGGTCGGCCCCGGCTCCATCGACACCGAGATGATGGCCGGCATCAATGCCAGTCCGGCGGCCATGGACCGCCTGCTGTCGCGCACGCCTTTGAAGCGGGTGGGATCGCCGCGCGAGATCGGCAATGTCGTGGCCTTCCTGGCCAGCTCCAAGGCCAGTTACATCACCGGCGAGACCATCTATGTCGACGGCGGCCGGCTCGGCATGAACTACACCTGCTGAAACCCAACGCTCAGGCGAGCGTAACACCCAATCCAACTGCCAGGATAAAGAGCATGACCAAGGCGCAGGTGATCCACGAACTGGGACCGCCCGAGGTGATGCAGTGGCAGGATTGGCCGCTCCCCGACCCGGCGCCGGGCGAGGTTCGGCTGCGCCACACGGCGACCGGGGTCAACTTCGCCGACAGCTACCGTCGCGGCGGCATCTCCCATCCCTGCCCGGTGGTGATCGGCTTCGAGGGTGTGGGCCTCGTCGAGGGATTGGGTGAAGGCGTCTCCGACTTCGCAGTCGGCGAGCGGGTCGCCTACGGCATTCCGCCCTTGCGCAGCTATGCCGAGGCTCGCAACCATCCGGCCGACAGGCTCCTGCATCTGCCGGAGGGCCTGGACGACCGGATAATGGCAGCGCTTCTGATGCAGGGCATGACGGCGCATTACCTGCTGCATCGCACCTATAAGGTTCTGCCAGGCGATACGATCCTGGTGCATGCTGCCGCCGGCGGTATGGGCTTGATCCTCTGTCAGTGGGCCAAGGCCTTGGGCGCGACCACCGTCGGCTCCGTCAGCACCGAAGCGAAAGCCGAGGTCGCCCGCGCGGCCGGCTGCCACTATCCGTTGGTGCGCAGCGAGGCAGACTTCGTCGCCAAAGTCCGTGAGGTCACCGACGGCGAGGGCCCTGCCATGGTCTACGAGGCCATCGGCAAGGACACCCTGCACCCTCACTCGACAGCCTGCGGCCCATGGGGGTCTGCGCCACCTACGGCCATGTCTTCGGCTCGCCCGAACCACTGGACATCATCCAGGATCTCGGCCGCCGCAGTTCCCTCTTCATCACCTGCCCGGCGATCATGCACTACGTCGCCAAACGCAGCGATCTGGAGTGGACCGCGCAAGACCTCTTCAAGGTCATCGGCGACGGCATTCTAGATGCCAACATCAACTAAGAGTACCCGCTGAAGGGCGCGGTCAAGACGCATCAGGAGATCGAGAGCGGCACGACTTTGGGCGCTACAGTGCTCATTCCTTAGGCTGCGCCCAAAGTCTGTTCCTCCTTCAAGAGCCAAGCAGCCAGCAATGCCGCAGACTTGTTGCGGCCCGCCCGGTGCGCATAGAGGCTGAAGGCGAAAGGGCTGCGCATCGGTCCTGGAAAGGGCTCCACCAGAAGGCCGCGCCGGACGTAGGTCGCGGCCAGAGAGCGCTGCACCACGCTGCAACCCAAACCATGCACCGCCAATTCCAAGGCGATGTTCGAGCTGTCGGTCTTGATCCCACCCTCTAGGTTCAACTCCTCGATCCCATGGGCATCGACGAAGACGGCCCAATACTCCTGGCGGCCAAGGATCTTGATCAAGGTCTGGCGGTGCAGATCCTGCGGACAGCGTAGTGGCGCGTCGCCCGACAGCAAGGCGGGAGCGCAGATCATCACCAGGCTCTCCTCGAACAGCAGGCGTCCGCCGGGCTCGGCCTGACCTGCCGGATGCATCGTGATCTGCAAGTCGACCAACTCCTCGCCGACGCTTTGCCAGACCGTGCCATGAATGAGAATGTCGATCTCCGGATGGGCGGCACGAAAGCCGGCGACCTTCTTCGAGAGCCAGTTCTCCGCCAGGCTGACCGGGCAGGAAATCATCACCTGCCTGGCGCCGCCGTTGGCGGCGATGGAGGCGGTCGCGATGTCGATCTGCTCCAGCGCCTGCCTGAGGGCGGGCAGATAGGCCGCGCCTATCTCGGTCAGCGCCAGGCTGCGTGGATAGCGATGGAACAGCGGCCGGCCGATGAAGTCCTCCAACGCCCGCACATGGCTGCTGATGGCGGCCTGGGTGTAGTTCAGCTCCTGCGCCGCCGAGGTGAAGCTCAGATGGCGCGCCGCGGCCTCGAAGGAGCGTAGGAAATTGAGCGGCGGCAAGTGCTTCATCGCAGGGCTTCCGTTGCTGGCTGCGGGGCCGGCCTTGAGGCCGCCTTACCGCTTGCGGATCCATGGGTTCGATCTTGTAGGGTCTATGACCCAAAAAGTCTTGTGTGCATCCTGCGCGCTTGGGGCCTATTTCTGAAGGGTGCCATCCGTCTGCGGACCTATCTTCAACCGGCGAGTCAATAGGATGTACCTGCGATGAAAAGCCATGCTCGGGTTGTTGTCATCGGTGGTGGCCTCGTCGGCTGCTCCATTCTCTACCACCTGTGCAAGCTCGGCTGGACCGACGTGGTGCTCCTGGAGCGCGACGAGCTGACCTCGGGCTCGACCTGGCATGCCGCCGCCAACATCCACGGCCTGCACGACAGCACCAACATCAGCCGCATCCAGCACTACACCATGAACCTCTACAAGGAGCTGGAGCAGGAGACCGGACAGGGCTGCGGCGTCTTCCAGCCGGGCTCGCTCTACCTGGCCCAGACCGAGCAGCGCGAGCATCAACTGCGTCTGCAGGAGGCCAAGGGCCGGCTCTACGGCATGAACTTCCACGAGGTCAGCCGCGAGGAGGCCGAGCGCCTGCATCCGCTGGTCAACTTCGACGGCATTCGCTGCATCATGCACGAGCCCGACGGCGGCAACGTCGATCCCTCGGGCGTCACCATGGCCTATTCCGCCGGCGCCCGGCAGATGGGTGCGGAGGTGCACCGCTTCACCCCGGTCACCGCCACCCTTCCGCAGCCCGACGGCAGCTGGATCATCGAGACGCCGAAGGGCAATATCAAGACCGAGTGGGTGGTGAACGCCGCCGGCCTCTGGGGCCGCGAGGTCGCCGCCATGGCCGGGATCGAGTTGCCGCTGCTGCCGACCGAGCATCAGTACTTCGTCACCGAGGCCATCGCCGAGATCGACGCCATGGATCGGCGCCTGCCCTCGGTCGCCGATCGTGACGGCGAATATTACCTCCGCCAGGAAGGCAAGGGCCTCCTGATCGGCGCCTACGAGCGCTCGATGAAGTTCTGGGCCGAGGACGGCACGCCGATGGACTTCGGCCACGAACTCTTCCCCGACGATCTGGAGCGCATCGAGGACAACATGATGCGCGCGATCGAGCGCGTGCCGGTGGTCGGCGAGGCCGGCATCAAGCGGGTGATCAACGGCCCGATGATCTGGTCGCCGGATTCCGCCGCCCTCTTCGGCCCGGTGCCGGAGTTGAAGAACTATTTCTGCTGCAACGGCATCATCCCCGGCTTCTCGCAATCCGGCGGTCTGGGCCTCATGTCGGCCGAGTGGATCATTCACGGCGAGCCCAGGCTCGACATGTTCGCCTGGGACATGGCCCGCTTCGGGTATTGGGCCGATAAGGCCTTCACTCGGGCTCGGGTGCACGATCAGTACATTCACCGCTTTGCGATCCATTTCCCGAACGAGGAGCGCGCTGCAGGCCGTCCGGCCCGCACCCGGCCGATCTACGAGATGCAGAAGGCCATGGGCGCCGTCTTCGGCCTGAACTATGGTTGGGAGCATCCGCTCTGGTATGCCGACGGCACCGAGAATACGCATGAGACCATCGGCTTCACCCGGCAGAATTGGTTCGAGCCGGTGGGCCGCGAGGTACGCACGCTGCGCGACAGCGCCGGCATCATCGATATTTCCAACTTCGCTAACTACGAGATCAAGGGGCCCGGGGCCGAGGACTGGCTGAACGCGCTTCTGGCCAACAGGGCGCCCAAGACCGTCGGCCGCTCCTGCTTGGCGCCGCTGATCGGTGTGCATGGCGGCATCGCCGGCGACTTCACCGTGACCCGTCTCGGCGAGGAGGAGTTCATGATGGTCGGCTCCGGCATGGCCGAGCGCTACCATCGGCGCTTCTTCAACATGGTGCCGCTGCCGGCGGGCACGACCTTCGCCAGCAAGACCGAAGAGATCTGCGGTTTCAACATCGCCGGACCGAAGTCGCGCGAGCTGCTGCAGCGAACCACCAACGCCGATCTCTCGACCGAAGCCTTTCCCTTCATGCGCTCCAAGCGGATCGAGGTCGCGGGCATCACGGTGATTGCCATCCGCATCTCCTTCACCGGCGACCTCGGCTGGGAACTGCATTGCAATGTCGAGGATCAGGTCCGGCTCTACGAGGCACTGCTGGCCGCCGGACGCGACATCGGTGCCGGGCCGGCCGGCGGTCGCGCGCTGGGTTCGCTGCGCATTGAGAAGGGCTACGGTAGCTGGGGCCGCGAATACTCGCCCGAATACTGGCCGCAGGAGGTTGGCCTCGAGCGCCTGGTCAAGATGGATAAGGACTTCCTCAACAAGGCAGCCTATGCAGCAATCGACGATAAGACTCCGCGCGAGCGCCTCTCGATCTTCGAGGTTCAGGCCGACCAGGATGCCGATGCGACCGGCGGTGAGCCGATCTTTCTACCCGACGGCACCAAGGTCGGACGGGTGACTTCCGGCGCCTATGGCTACTCGGTCGATAAATCTCTGGCCCTGGGTTACGCCAAGGAGGGCACCGCCAAGCCCGGCGACGAGGTTGAAATCTTCATCATCGGCAAGCCGCACAAGGCGATCCTGCTGCCCGAGCCTCCCTTCGATCCCAAGGGTGCCCGCTTGCGCGCCTAGCCGGTGGTGTCCAAGGTCGTGGCGAGGAGTTTCGAAGGCGTGCGTAGCCGACTTCGTGCTGCGACAGAAAGCGGAGGACGTGCCGGAGAGTGCCCGCGCATGGGCCGCGATCCTCCTTCTGGACACGCTTGGCATTGCCATCGCCGCGGCCCCGATGCAGGCCGGCCGGATCGCGCGCGAGACGGCCGGTGCCACCTATGCGGTCGCCACCCAGATCGACAACCTCGACGGGCATGACGGCTACAATCCGGTCAAGGGCCATATCGGGGTCGTTGTTGCTCCGGCTCGGCGGCCCTGGCCGAGATCCACGACCTCTCCGGACCGGAAGCCTTGGCGACCGCTGCGGTCGGCTATGAAATCGCCGGCCGGGCTGGGCTCTCTTTGCATGCCAGCGTCTCCGACTACCACACCTCGAACGCCTGGAACGCCTTGGGTGTGCTGGCCATGGCAGCGCGCCTGCGCGGCTTCGACGACGAGCAACTCCGCCAGGGTCTGGGCATTGCCGAGTACACGGTCCGCGCAGCCAGATGATGCGCGAGATCGACAATCCCACCATGCTGCACGACGGCTCCGGCTGGGGCGCGCTGGTCGGGCTCTCGGCCGCAGTCCTGGCCGAGCAGGGTTTCATCGGCGCCCCAGCGATCACCCTGGAGGCCGAGGAGGCCGCCCCGCACTGGGCCAATATCGGCGACTTCTGGCAGATCGAGAATCAACACATCAAGCCCTACCCCATCTGCCGCTGGGCGCATGCCGCGAGTGTCGACGCCAGCGCTCGACGATGACCTTGGCTTCCGCCCTGCTGGAGAACCGCTCCAAGCTCAGGCACTCGTCCCTGAAGCGCTACGCGCGCTGCTGGGCAGCCGTTGAAGCTCTCTCCCAGAGCGTTCTGCCAAGGCTTGCCGGGATCGATCGACGCGGGTCTCGATACCCATCTCCTCAATCCCTCTGCAGTGCGCGGGGGACGAACTCAGGGCCGGTGTCGGAGCGCAGACAGCTGGGCGCGCCGCGCTCTCTCACCAGGCGCGAGAGCACCTCGATGACGTGCCCGGAACGGATGCTGCCGGCGACCTCGATGGTCAAGCCCTCCCTGGTCCACTCATCGGCCATAGTCGGGCATTTGAGCTGCTGGCCATTGGTGCAGCGGTCGAACACGAAGTCCAAGGTCCAGATCTGGTTGGCGCCGCTCGGAGCCTGTGGCCGTGGCCGGCCGCTGGCAATGCGCTGTCGCGGCCGCTTTCTGGGCACCTGCAGCCCACCGGCGCGCCACAGCCACCAGGCACGACCCGGGCTCATCTTGTGATCCTCGCGCTCCAGAAGACCCGGATCCGGCGATAGCCGTAGCGCGGTCTCCTGCCAACGCCCGCAGGCGCTCCAGCACTGGGGCGTCCTTGTCCGCTTTGCGCGATCGATAGGTGAGCGCCGAGCGCGCGACGGCAAGGAGCGTGCAAGCCCGCCGTTGCGACAGGCCGCGACCCGTCGCAAAGCTCACCTAGTGCCGGCGGGCTGGCACGCTCACCACTTTCTTGCTTTCGCCTCCTTCATTACCTCGATCGCCAGATCACGCTCGGCAACCCGGATGGCGATGTCGACCGAGCCGTCGCCGTCGGCCTGACCCAGGCAAGCCAGCTCACGGCTCGGATTTCGTCTGGTTATGACGCACGCTTGCCTTGACCGTTAGAGATGGCAGCAAGCGCGTTTTGCCGCCGCCTAAGGATGGCCCGATCTGCCGACAAGCTTCCGGCCGCGTCGACGAAGGCGGCATCGATTGCCGCCTCTGCAGGAGCGTTCAGGCAGCGATAGAGAGTGGCGAAGAGCGTTTGCACTGCCGGACCGGCCCAAGAGTCCGGCAGGAGATCAGGCGGCAAGCCAGGGTCATCCAACACCAGATGGCGGAAATCGTGCACGAGCAACAGGCGCAAGGCCAAGGCAAGCTCCGGATCCCAGTGCGAGCCCGAAGACTTCTGCAGCACCGACAGAAGCGGTGAGAAACGCCGGGAGAAGGCACGGTAGCGCCCGCTCAACTCGTCCAGTGACCAGGCGCTTACAGCCAGTTCGCGAAGCTCTGCCCGTCCGGCCGCTCCCATCTGGCGCGCCTCGAATCGAAGGCCGGGCAGGCTCTCATCAGCTTTGTCCGCCGCCCCGGCACGCAAGGCCACTCCTGAGCCTAGAAAGCCATAACCGCGGCTTGCCAGAAGCCGGTGCGTCCCCTCGTCCAGGCTCGACGACGCCAGGACCAAGAGCGACCAGAGGCCGTCGCGGCTTGCCTTACGGCCGCCGTAGATGATCTCGGCAGCGGCCTCGAAGGTCTCGCGGCTCGCTTCAGTCAAACGATAGAAACTGCGCCGCCCTTCCTTGACGCCGATTAGGTGACCGGCCGAAACGAGCCGCGACACTGCGGTGCGGACCAGAGTCTCGCTGATCCCCAACTGACCGCAGACAGCGATGACATTGCCTAGCCAGACGAGGCCGCCTCGGGGCACGATGGCGTCCCCATAGAGCGTGACGATGAAAGAGCCGGCACCTAAGGGCCGCCGGGCGGCGAATTCCCCTAGGAGCGATCGCGCCAAAGCTCCAGACTCTATATCGGTCATTGCACAATGCTCTTGCCGCCAGGGGTTCCGATCCTCTCTCTGCCTCGGCGAGGCTCACCGCGACCGCCGCTAGACCATGGCGATGGATTCGATCTCCAACAGCCACTCGGCGTCGAAAATGTCGGCGATGATAACGGTCAAGGCCACTTTACGATCCCCGAGGACGGCCGCTCGAACGCTTCGATTGGGTAGTGCGTAGGCGCGGTCGGCCAGGTAGATCGTGACCTTCACCAGATCGTCCAGGGTCATGTCGGCGGCCCTGAGCTGAGCAATGACATTGTTCCAGGCCAGGTGCGCCTGAGCCTCGAAACCCTCAGGAAGGCTGCCGTCGCGTGCAACGGGTATCTGGCCGGAGATATAGAGGCTACGGCTCGCTTCGCGAACCTCGATCGCCTGAGCATAGCCGCCTGCGGATTGCGGTGCGTCCTCGGCCGCGATCACACGACGCTTCACCGCGTCTCTCCGGCGACGCCGGCACACTCCAGCATGGCGTGCAGCAAGACGCTGCAGCCGGCGGCCAGATCGTCGGGCGCGGCATTCTCGATCTCGTTGTGGCTGATACCGTCTTCGCAGGGCACGAAGATCATCGCCGTCGGCGCCACCCGTGCCATGTAGACGGCATCGTGACCGGCACCGCTGACGATGTCGCAGTGACTGTGCCCGCCGCGCGCCGCACCATTGCGGACGGCGGCGACCAGATCTTCGGCGAAGGGCGTGGCCGGCGAATGCCAGATCTCCTTGAGGTCGAGCGCCAAACCCGCCTCCTCGGCGATGACCTTGACACCGCTTTCGAAGTCAGCACACATGGCGTCTAGGCACCCATCCTCTGGATTGCGGAAGTCGACCGTCAACCAGACCTGACCTGGAATGACGTTGCGGCTATTGGGATGGACCTGCAGCATGCCGACGGTGGCACAGGCGTCGGGTTGATGATCCAAGCCGACCTTGTTCACCAGCTGGACGACACGCGAAGCACCGACCAAGGCGTCGCGCCGTCTGGCCATCGGTGTCGGCCCGGCGTGGGCTTCCTGTCCGGTCAAGGTGACTTCGTACCAGCGCTGCCCCTGGGCGCCGGTTACCACACCGATCGTGGTCTCTTCGGCCTCCAGGATCGGGCCCTGCTCGATGTGCGCCTCGAAATAGGCGGCAACCGGACGCCCGCCCAGTCCCTCTCCACGATAGCCGATGCCATCCAGCGCCTCGCCGAAGGTGATGCCCTCGAGATCGCTGCGGGCCAGAGTCTCCTCCAGCGAGAAGACACCGGCATAAGCCCCCGACCCCATCATCGCCGGGGCGAAACGGCTGCCCTCCTCGTTGGTCCAGACCGCGACTTCCAGCGGGGTTTCGGTTTCGATGCCGAGATCGTTAAGGCTGCGCAGCACTTCCAGGCCGGCTAGGACGCCATAGACGCCGTCGAACTTGCCGCCGGTCGGTTGACTGTCGAGGTGGCTGCCGGTCATTACCGCCGGGCGGTCCGGATCGCGGCCCGGACGCCGGGCAAAGATGTTGCCGACCGCATCGACCGCAATGCTGCAGCCGACATTCTTGCACCACTCGATGAAGAGGTCTCGGCTCTGGCGGTCCAAATCGGTCAAGGCCAGGCGGCAAACCCCGCCCTTCTCCGTGGCCCCGATCTCGGCCATGGACATCAGACTCCGCCAAAGCCTGTCGCCGTCGATCCTCAAATTCTCCATCGTGATCCTCATCTGCTTTCGAACTCAGCGGCGCAGGTTGCCATGCGTCCGGCGGCAAGGCAAAGCTTACTCTGCGGCCAAGGAGAGGCGCGGTCGGCCGACCGCCGTAGCGACGACGACGCTCTCGACGAAGGTCGGCTTGCCGCTGCGATCGGGCACGATGGTGTCCTTTCGCTCGACCTCGACGACGCTCTCGGCCGCACCGGCGCGGTCCGCCATTGCCCGCACCTTCGATTCGGCCGCAACCGCTGCGACCTCGGCCGCCTCCTCCAAGATCAGAAAGTCCTTGACCCCGCAGGGCAAGTGCGCGCGGTAGCGCCCGCCGGCCAGCTGCGTGATGACCAGCCGCTGACGCTGAATGACGCTGCTGGCGACGGCCCCCACGGCGTTGCAGACTTCGGCATGCTCGGCCTTCAGAAACTGCGTTCCCAGACGCTCGGCAATGGCTGGGTAGTAGGTTGCAGCCGGCGCGCCGATCCCCACCAGCGGCCGCTTGAGAGCGATCTTGGTGGCCAACAGGCTGGCGTTGGCGACTTTTCGCCCAAGCGCGCGGTCGAGCAGTTCCCGACCGAAGGCCTCCGACCCGGCCAGATCGAAGCCTTCTTCGGCAAGGGCGGCCAGAACCAAGGCTTCCGACCCGGCCGAGACCACCTCATCATAGACCGCGCGGGCCGCGCGCTTGCCGTCCTGCATGCCGAGCTGACGGGCCAGCAAGGCAGCCCCCTGTTCGGCGGCCAATGCATCCCACCCTTCATGCAGTCCCAGCACATGAGCCGCATCACTGGGTGTGAAGCAAGAGAGGATCGCCAGGCCGCGTTCGAATAGGCGCTCCGCGGCGCGCTTGGAGAGGTAGTCTTTCGCCACCCTGTCGAAGGCGCAGGGGCCTTTGCCAAGCATCTCCCAAAGCGCCAACTCCGCCGGCCGCAAGGTCAGCCCCTCCGGCAGCGGTCGCAAACGCAGCAGAAAACGCCCATCCTCACTATGCGCGAAAAGGCTATCACGCTGCTCCCCCAGGTGGGCCGTTACATTCGGGTGGCTGAGCGACAGCAGTGACAGCGGCACGGCACGGCGCGGGCCCAGGCTGAACCGTCCGGGGCCGAGTGCGGCAACCTCGCTGTCGCCGCCCAGACCGACGGTGTGCACGGCGATAGCCTCGACCATGGTGCGATAACCGCCGACCGAAGCCCCGCTGGCACTCAGCACCGGCCGTCCTTCATGCAGCAGAGCGATGTCGGTGGTGGTTCCACCCATGTCCGAGACCATCATGTCCTTAGCCCCGAGCAAAGCGCGGGCGCCGACCAAGCTGGCCGCCGGACCGGAGAGAATGGTTTCGACCGGTGCCGCGAGTGCGACTTCATCGGAAACCAACGAGCCGTCGCCCTTTACCACCATCAAGGGCACCGAAAGGCCTGTCTGCCGCATCAGGCTCTGCACCGCCTCGACCAACTGCTGGATTAGCGGAACCAGGCGCGCGTTCAGAAGCGCCGTCAAAGCCCGGCGCGGGGCGTCCAAGCCGGCCGAGAGCTCGTGCGCGCAGGTCACCGGTAAACCGCTTTCCTCGCGCACGATCTCACGCGCGGCCAGTTCATGCGAGGGATTGCGCACGGCAAAGAAGCCGGCGATCGCGAAGGCCGAGGCCCGGGGCGCCATCTCACGCACTGCCTCTCTGATTGCCTGGCGGTCCAGGGGGGCTTTGGCTTCGCCCTCGGCATTGTGGCCGCCGGCGATAAAGGCATGCGGGTCCTGACCCAAGGCCTGGCGCAGGCCGGCGCGCTCCAGCGCCTTCTCTGGGTAGCCGACAAGCAGCAGGCCCACGACGCCGCCCTGCCCTTCTACCAAGGCATTGGTCGCCAAAGTGGTCGAGAGTGAGACCATCTCGACTGCTTTAGGATCGCCCGGCAGCACCTTGCGCATGGCCTCGCCCACACCGATGGCCAGATCGTGCTTTCTGGTGAGCGCCTTGGCCTTGGCCAGAACCCCGCCGCTTTCATCGTAAAGAACGTCATCAGTATAGGTGCCGCCGGTATCGATTCCCAAGAGCCGTGCCACTGGCGCTTCCCTGAAATGGCCCCTCTTTCTGTCGTTGCGATAAGACGGGGGCGTTTCGACGACGGCACGAGGGCCACAGGCAAGGCCCGGAACCGGAGCGGCGCAGGAACATCACCTTCGCCTGTCACCTAGCCAAAAACGGGCCGCCTCGCAATGGCGTGTCTGCCCGTGAGGCCAAGATCCGAGCCCCAAGGACAAGAAATGCGATTTCAGACGCAACCGGGGACTTGGAGACGCGCACACTCGACAATAGTATCCGCACCATGAACGACCCACCGAACCAACACCTGATCGGGAAGGAAGGCGGCCGACTGGAGCTTTCCACCCCGGCCCTCGTCATCGACATGCCGACCTTCCGGGCAAACATCCGCTCCGGACAAGAGATCATCTCCAACAACGGCGTCGGCACTCGGCCCCACATAAAGGCGCACAGGTCTGTCCACATCGCCAAGCTGCAGGTCGATGCCGGCGCGCGGGGCATATCCAGCACCACACTCGGCGAAGCCGAAGCTTTATTCGCCGGCGGGATCAAGAAGATCCTGCTGACCTCCCCCGTCGTCGAGCCGGCCGAAATCGAGCGCCTGGCGGAGATGAACAAGGACCTGGAGGATCTGATGGTGGTCGTCGTCGACCTGGAAAACCTGAAAGCTCTACAGCTGGCAGCTCGCATCGTCTCCAAGAAGTTCCGGGTGCTGATCGATGTCGATATCGCGCACAACCGCTCAGCCGTAACCTCGGTCGACGCCTGCTTGGAATTGGCGCGCTACATCGCCGAGGCGGCCTTCGAGAAGGTAGTCGTTGCCGCTGTCTCCGCTGACGCTGTCATTTGCATTGCCACCGTAGAGCAAGGAGTCATTGCCGCTATCACCGGTCAGGGTGTCGACACCGCCGCCACCACAGAGGCCCACGTCGTCGCTATCATCACCCGCCAAGCTATCGGCGGCGGCGGCCTCGCCGAAGAGGCTGCGGTCGGCACCGGTTCCGCCGTAGAGAAAATCCGCCCCGCTGCCGCCGACGACCGAGGAGTCCATAACCTGCGCCGCCGAAGAAGCTGTCGTCATTTACCCCTCGGTCAGCTTGGTCACTACCGTCATCGCCGAAGGCCGTATCGTCACCGGCGCCACCGAAGAGGCTGTCGCCCTGCTGCCCCCGAAGAGCACGTCAGCGCCCGCCTCGCCGCGCACGACATCGCTGTCGCTACCGCCGGCCAGCAAGGAATCGTCACCCTCGCCGCCTTCGATCGTGTCGTTGCCTTGACCGCCGAATAGCGGACGGTCGTCGCCGCTGCCACCTTCGATACGGTCCGCCCCGGCGGCGCCGAGAAGAGCGCTGTCGCTGCCCCCGCCACCGAAGAGGGAATCCTTGCCGCTATCCCCGTAAAGCCGGCGATCGTCACCGCTACCGCCGAAGACGGCATCATCTCCGTCGTCCCCTGCCAGAAAGCTGTCGTTATCACCCTCGCCCAGAAGACCGTCGTCCTCGTTGCCGCCGAAGAGATAGGAATCCGCCCCGGCACCGCCCGAGAGGATGTCGCTGCCGCTGCCGCCGTAGAGGCTATCGTCACCCGCTTCGCCGTTGATGTAATCGGCCCCGCTCAGCCCATAAATTGGTCGTTGGCTTGGGTGCCGAAGAGTGAATTGTTCTCTCCGGCGCTACCAAAGATGACAGCCATGCCTCAATCTTCCCTCTTGGCGTATCGCCCTGCCCGCAATACACGCAATGCGTACAGCACGATCTGACAAGCGGCGATGATTTGTCATTTCCAAGGGGGCCTAGCGCTTGCGAAGGGGCTGTACCAAGAAATTCTTAGCGCAAATGAACAAGAGTTCGCTGTTGCGATCTCGGCGCCGATCCCTTTCCGGAGGCGCCGCTACGCGTCTGGCGCGCCAAGCAGAGAAAGCAGGAGACCGATCGCCATCCTTGTCCTTTTCAAAGGATCGATGGCGTGGTTCCTGTATTAAAGCGTGCATGACCGAACCCAATGCCAACTTGGCTTCGCAGAGGACTGGTCTGCTGGGAATTGGGGTGGGCTTGCCTGCGAATGTGCGGGCTCAAGGAAGAGGCGAACGCCCAGTCTTGGATCAAGAAAAGGACTGTGCCGAAATGCGACCGGGTTGGGCAGGATCTCTTCCGCGATCACCTGCCCAGCTTTGTCTCTTGGGCGTCACCTGCGGGGCCTGGTAACCTCGAGGGGGATGTGAGACCTCCCGTCGAGGCAGGCCCCGCGAGGCTAAACCGGCTGATGGCCGTTCAGGCCGTTCAGTTCCCGCTCGGCCACGGCCTGCTTGGCCTGCTCGCGCAGGCGGATTTCATGGTGTCGGGCCAGTGCCTTGAAGAAGGCGGCGCGTTACTTCCTGGCCAAGGCCCAGGCGCGCACCTGATCAACGTCCTTGAAGCGACCCTTGCTGACCTTGGCGGTCTTGCCTTCGTTTTGGTAGATCATGATCTGATCCTCCGGTTTCATTTCATGAAAGGGAAGATCGGCGAACACTGTGTGGGGAGAAGGGATCGCGCGTGGCCTTCTCATGTCCAACGCCGCCGCAATGCTGCCACAGGCGCGCGCCCGCATTCATGGTTGCCAAGCCTAGGCTTTTTTCGCTTAAATCGATTCACGGAGGCAAGGAAGTGGGTCAAGGATGACGCTGAATGAAGGCACCTGCGAAGTCGCTGCCGGCTATGCCTTGGCCGGAGTCGCAGCCGCGGCCGGCGGTCTGCTGTCCGGCCTTTCGGAGTTTCTACTGCCCTCGGCCGGTACCGTCGTGCGCTGGTGGGAGGGAGCGGCAGCGCTGCGGAAGCGCTTCGAGGTACTTCTGGCTCGGATCGGCAGCGCCGCAAGCAAAGACTTTGCCGAGTACCTGGAGCGCGAGGGCAACCACTGGCAGGCCGAAGCCCACAGCCATGCTGTCGCCGAGGCCTTGGCCCTGGCCATGAGCCAAGCCCGCTTCGATTGTACCGGCTTCTCCCAGGCGGCCTTTGCCGAAGCGGGTTTCGACGAGACGCTGCTCCGGCACTTCCTGGCGGGCTTGGCCGAGGCCGCGTCGATCAACTTTCATCCGAAACAGGGCGATCCCGACAGCCGGCGCCTGGCCGAGGCGGTGCTGCGTAGGACCCTGCTGGTCCTGCGGCATAAGGAGGCCTTCTTTCGCGTTGTCCCGCAGGAGGTCGCGTTGGAGACGGCGCAGCGCCTCGGCCGCGTCCAGGAGGAGGTCGCGCGCCTGGCCGCCGGCGAGACAAGAGATTGGACGCGCGTCGAGGACTTGCTCCAACGTCTCGATCGAGTCCGGAAGCGCTTTCCTGACAGTGAGAAGATTGCCGAGAACTTTGCCATGGCTCATGTCCTTGCTCACGCCGCAATTTGCGTACGCCGTCAGAGGAGCCTACTCAAGAAGCAGCCAGCATGGTCTCAGCCGCTGTCGAGGCAGCCATCGCCGCGGGGATTCGGAGCATTGTGGTTCTCTCGTTCCAGATGCTTGCCGATGCCCGAGCGCACTACCCCTACAACGAGGTGACTGCCGAGACCTACCAGGCTATGGAAGAGGCAGGGATCAACTTCGCGGACTACCCACTACTCGTCCCCCCGACATGGGGACAGTCTAACCGACCCTCGGCCTTCGTTGGAACAGGGTTCGGCCTGCGGGAACAGAAGCCGTAGTGGTAAGTTTCACACGGGTGGTTCCGATCCATCCGTGTGAAACTTTACCACCAACCTATCGATCTGGTGGGCCGATTCACGAAACGCTTGGGACTCAAGCGTTACGGTCGGACCACCAGCGCGATGACGTGAGAAAGAAGCGATCTGCCACCATCGTGCCAAAGCGGCGGTGGTCCGGGCGCGGCCGCAACATCGGCGCGGACGATCCCTGACCGATCGCTCTCCGCACTACTTGCGCATCAAGGTTATCTTCTGATTATTCCGCTGCAGACGCGCACGGAACTCGTTGCGGTCGATCCGGCGGGCCACGAAGACATAGAACCTCAAAGCGGCCGGACTTGAATTCCTAGCGGTTCACGAACATGAGGTTCTCGAAGGTGATACAGCCGCTGGAGCGCGCGGATCCGGAGTCTCGTCCGTGGCCTTCCTCCACCACGAGCTTACAGGTGAAGATAGAGCCGGCCCGGCCCACCTCCCAGGTTCCGACGATGTGGCGCAGGCCTTTGGCCTTGCCGGAGCCGGACGTGTTTCCGCCCGCTGAATCGGCGGTCGTTACGCAGGCGCTCAAGGCGACGGCGAGGACCATGAACTTAATGCATCGGATCATAACGCCTGTCCTGTCTCTCGGTCTGCAGACGTCCGCTTCGCTAAACTCTGCGCCTTCCACAAGCGGGAGTCCGAAGCCTGTCGCACAGAGACCGGACGCCCGACCACACCGGAAGCTGCCTTCTGGGTCCGACGGCTCTGGCGAGGTGCGCATCAAGCGGCAGCAGCACTCTGCCATAGAAACAAACAGCCAGATGCTGGTCCGACCGTAACACTTAAGTCTTAACCCGCATTGCCCAGGTGGGATTGAGGTTGCGCCACCCACGGGGCTGCTTCATGGTTACATATCATGGTGTTGTGTCGATTGAAGCGAGGTTTTCATGGTGCATCCGATGGGTGAATCCAAGAACGGGCTGCTTCGCGTGGATTTCGACCGCCGCGTGAAGCTGGAGTTCCCTGGATCGAAGGTAACGTCGGACGGCGGCTTGCTCGCGTATCGGGAACTGGACGACGCGCTTGGCCTGACAGAGATGGCGGCCGGGGCGCTGCGAGACGGTCGTCGCGGCAAGAACGGCTGGCACGCTGTCGTCGGGATGCTTCGGCAAGCGGTGTTCGGGCGTTTGGCCGGGTACGAGGATGTCAACGACGCCGAGCGGCTTTCTCGCGATCCAGCGATGCGTTGGATTGTCGGCGGCAAGGCGACGGATCGGGGTGCGGCCTCATCGAGCCAGATGGGCCGTTTCGAGACGCAATGGCTGACGGGTGACGTCAATCTCACCGCACTCAGCGCTCTGTCCGGGCTGTGGATCGACCGCGTTCATCGTCGCAAACCGCCGAAGCTGATCATCCTGGACATGGACAGTTCGGTCAGCCCCACCCACGGCGAACAGGAAGGCACGGCCTACAACGGCCACTTCGGCTGCACCTGCTATCACCCGCTTTTTGTCTTCAACCAGCTCGTCGATCTGGAGCGCTGCGCCTTGCGACCCGGCAACGTGCACAGCGCCGATGGCTGGCGCGCGGTGCTGGACCCGGTCGTGGCGCGTTATCGCGAGCGCAAGCTGCGGCGATACTTTCGGGGCGATGCCGCCTTCGCCTCACCGGACATCTACGAGTATCTGGAGGCCGAGGGCTTCGGCTACGCCATCCGGCTTCCCGCCAACAGCGTGCTCCAGGGATACGTCGCCCACCTGCTACGGCGCCCAAAGGGACGGCCCCCGATGGAAGTCCGTCGCTACTTCGCCAGCTTCAGCTATCGGGCTGGAAGCTGGACCCAGGCGCGGCGCGTGGTGGCGAAAGTGGAATGGCATCCGGGCGAGTTGTATCCCCGCGTCGGGTTCGTCGTCACCAATCTGTCCCGGCCCGCCGAGCGGATCGTCGCCTTCTACAACCAGCGTGGCACGGCGGAACAACACATCAGGGAGGGCAAGAACGCGATCCGTTGGACGCGACTATCCTGCCGACGCTTCAAGGCCAACGCGGCTCGGCTTCAGCTTCATGCACTGGCCTACAACCTGGGCAACTTCATGCGCACGCTAGCTTTGCCAGACCCAGTGAGCAATTGGTCGCTGACGACGCTGCGCGAGAAGCTGGTGAAAATTGGGGCAAAAGTCGCGCGTCACGGACGCTGCGTCACCTTCCAATTGGCCGAGGTCGCGCTCCCGCGCGACCTGTTCGCCGATATCCTGGATCGGATCGACCGCTTGCGACCACGGCCGACACCAGCGTGAGCCAACGCTATGCCAATCAAAACGACTTCACGACGGGAGACCTGTGCCCGGAACGCTACGAAATTGGCACTGGCCCGTGGGTTTCCGATCAGCGGCCCGTTGTCCTGGCCGTTCTGGGCCGTTTCCCAATCCCCGACGCCTCTCAGATTGCATCCCAGCAGCGACCAAGGCAATATGAACGTCGTGATCGGGCGCTACGTGGGCGATCCCGGTTGAACGTCGTGATCGGGCGCTACGTGGGCGATCCCGGTTAAACCCGCATTGCCCAGGTGGGATTGAGGTTGCGCCACCCACGGGGCTGCTTCATGGTTACATATCATGGTGTTGTGTCGATTGAAGCGAGGTTTTCATGGTGCATCCGATGGGTGAATCCAAGAACGGGCTGCTTCGCGTGGATTTCGACCGCCGCGTGAAGCTGGAGTTCCCTGGATCGAAGGTAACGTCGGACGGCGGCTTGCTCGCGTATCGGGAACTGGACGACGCGCTTGGCCTGACAGAGATGGCGGCCGGGGCGCTGCGAGACGGTCGTCGCGGCAAGAACGGCTGGCACGCTGTCGTCGGGATGCTTCGGCAAGCGGTGTTCGGGCGTTTGGCCGGGTACGAGGATGTCAACGACGCCGAGCGGCTTTCTCGCGATCCAGCGATGCGTTGGATTGTCGGCGGCAAGGCGACGGATCGGGGTGCGGCCTCATCGAGCCAGATGGGCCGTTTCGAGACGCAATGGCTGACGGGTGACGTCAATCTCACCGCACTCAGCGCTCTGTCCGGGCTGTGGATCGACCGCGTTCATCGTCGCAAACCGCCGAAGCTGATCATCCTGGACATGGACAGTTCGGTCAGCCCCACCCACGGCGAACAGGAAGGCACGGCCTACAACGGCCACTTCGGCTGCACCTGCTATCACCCGCTTTTTGTCTTCAACCAGCTCGGCGATCTGGAGCGCTGCGCCTTGCGACCCGGCAACGTGCACAGCGCCGATGGCTGGCGCGCGGTGCTGGACCCGGTCGTGGCGCGTTATCGCGAGCGCAAGCTGCGGCGATACTTTCGGGGCGATGCCGCCTTCGCCTCACCGGACATCTACGAGTATCTGGAGGCCGAGGGCTTCGGCTACGCCATCCGGCTTCCCGCCAACAGCGTGCTCCAGGGATACGTCGCCCATCTGCTACGGCGCCCGAGGGGACGGCCCCCGATGGAAGTCCGTCGCTACTTCGCCAGCTTCAGCTATCGGGCTGGAAGCTGGACCCAGGCACGGCGCGTGGTGGCGAAAGTGGAATGGCATCCGGGCGAGTTGTATCCCCGCGTCGGGTTCGTCGTCACCAATCTGTCCCGGCCCGCCGAGCGGATCGTCGCCTTCTACAACCAGCGTGGCACGGCGGAACAACACATCAGGGAGGGCAAGAACGCGATCCGTTGGACGCGACTATCCTGCCGACGCTTCAAGGCCAACGCGGCTCGGCTTCAGCTTCATGCACTGGCCTACAACCTGGGCAACTTCATGCGCACGCTCGCTTTGCCAGACCCAGTGAGCAATTGGTCGCTGACGACGCTGCGCGAGAAGCTGGTGAAAATTGGGGCAAAAGTCGCGCGTCACGGACGCTACGTCACCTTCCAATTGGCCGAGGTCGCGCTCCCGCGCGACCTGTTCGCCGATATCCTGGATCGGATCGACCGCTTGCGACCACGGCCGACACCAGCGTGAGCCAACGCTATGCCAATCAAAACGACTTCACGACGGGAGACCTGTGCCCGGAACGCTACGAAATTGGCACTGGCCCGTGGGTTTCCGATCAGCGGCCCGTTGTCCTGGCCGTTCTGGGCCGTTTCCCAATCCCCGACGCCTCTCAGATTGCATCCCAGCAGCGACCAAGGCAATATGAACGTCGTGATCGGGCGCTACGTGGGCGATCCCGGCTGGTTTGCTCGCTCGCCCCCATTTGTGATTGGCCATGGACGAAAAAGGCGGCCGTCCGGAAATTCCACTTCTATCCGTTTTGGGTAGCTTCGGAAATCAAGCTTGTTGCCGTCCTCGTCGAAGCAGTCCTTCAAGTTAACGATGTCGCCGTTGGGTAGTTCTAATCGGGAAAACTCGTCAACGGTATCCGCATCGATCTTGCGAGCTTCGTAAATCGATCGAAATTTTGTCAATCCGCTTCTTCGCGGAGATCTTCCGTACCAGAGTATGAAGTCGTTGACGGGGTCCATCAGGGCTTAAGCCTCGGGTGGGCCGGCCCAGCAGATCAAGGGATCGATGGTGCCGATCCGACGGATGGACGCAAACCACATGCCAGACCGACACCACTAGGCAACTCTAGCCCTGAGCGCAGCTCTCGCGCCGCTCCCCTAGGCTTGCTCTAGCCGATCCACCAACGCTCCGAGGCGCGGAAGCCGTCCATGGGATAGTTGCCGGCGACAACCTCGTCGTGCTGTACCCGCTCGCTCAGCCCCATGATGTTGTTGGCGAAGGCCCAGACCAGGGCACCGCCGTCATTGCTGACGATGGCCTGCATCTCCTTGTACATCTCGCGGCGCAGGTCCTGGTCCAGCTCGGCCCGGGCCGTAACCAGCAGATGATTGAAGCGCTCGTTCTTCCAGAAGGTGTCGTTCCAGGCCGCATCGTCAGCATAGGCCGTGGAGAACATCCAGTCGGAGGTCGGACGACCGCCCCAATAGCAGGCGCACCAAGGCTTGTTCCTCCAGACCAAAGACCAATAGCCGTCGCTGGAGACTCGCTCGACGTTGATTTCGATGCCGGCCGCCTTGGCCTGCTCGGCATAGAGCACCGAGGCATCGACGGCGCCGACGTAAGCCGCGTCCGCAGCGAACAGATCGACCTTCAGTTCGGAGAGACCGGCCTCCTTCAGATGCCACTTGGCCTTGTCGGGATCGTAGGTCCGCTGGGTCTGGCTGGCATCGTAGAAGGGATCGTTCGGACCGATCGGCTGATCATTGCCGAGCGTGCCGTGACCGCGCAGGATCTTGCGCATCATGTCTTCGCGGTCGATACTGTATTTCAGAGCCATCCGCACGTTGTTGTCGTCGAAGGGCGCGACGTCGGTGCGCATCGGGAAGGTGTAGTGCAGATAGCCGGCATTCTCGAGAATGCGTATGCCGTTGACGCCTTCCAGACGGCTCACGATCTTCACGTCGACCCGTTCGACGGCATCGACATCGCCGGTCTGCAGGGCAGTGACCCGTGCCGAGGGGTCGAGCAGCGCCAGCACGGTGTACTCGTCGATGAAGCCCTGGCCTTCCTTCCAGTAGTTCTTGTTCTTCTCCATCTCGACGCGGATGCCGGGCTCGAAGTTGTTGAGCACCATCGGCCCGGTGCCTTTCGCCTCGGACCAATCCATCTTGCCGTCCTTCTCCGGCAGGATGATCAGATGGTAGTCGGACACGAGATAGGGAAAATCGGCACTGCCGGAGGCAAGCTGGAAGACCACCGTGTGGTCGTCGTCCTTCTTGATGTCGGAAATCGACTTCAATATGCCGGCTGCGCCCGACTTGCTGTCGGGACCGCGGTGATGATTGATCGAGGCGATGACGTCGGCGGCGGTCATCGTCTTGCCGTTATGGAACTCGATCCCCTTGCGCAGCTTGATGGTCCAGGTCGCCGCGTCGCTCGAGGCCTCCCAGCCCTCGGCCAGCTCCGGCTCCAGGACGCCGTGCTTGTTGATGACGCTCAGGTTGTTGGCGAAGGACCAGCCCATGGCCAAGTCGAAGCTGTCGTCATAGACCCCCGGATCCAGGCTGTCGGTGGTCGAGCCGGCGGCGATGCCAAGCCTCAGGTGTCCGCCCGACTTGGGCTCCGCCGCCCGCGCCGAACCGGTCCAGAGATTGCCTGCCGCAACAGCGCCCACACCCAGAATCGAAGCCCGCTGCATGAAATCCCGGCGCCCCAAACGCTCGCGCCCGATGGCGTTCAGCAGCAGCTTCTCGTGTCTGTCGTCCATTTCCGTTCCTCTCATGTTCACGGCCTTGCGGCGGCCTTCCCGCCGCGGCCTTGTGTGCCGCATTCTTCAGGGAATCAAAGGCCTAAGGCAAGAACTCTTGAATGGCAGATTGGAGAATGCATTTTAACACCCTCAGCGATATCTATAACAAGTTTTCTGTTACAAACTCTCTTGCATATCAAAATCTCTGTGATAGCCTGTTAGATAGGCCGAAAGGGAGAAACCACGAGAAGGGAGAAACCACGAGGTGCGAGCCGAGATGCGTCGCCAGAAGATGCTTGAGGTGATCCGCAGCCAATCCACGGCCTCGGTCGAGGAACTTGCGGCAACCTTGGCGGTCAGCAGGATGACGGTGCATCGCGATCTGGACGCACTCAGCCAGCAGCGACTGGTGCGAAAGATCCGCGGCGGCGCGACCATGCAGCCCTCGATTCTCTTCGAGGCGGACTACAGCCAGCGCAGCCAGCTGAACCGCGGCATGAAAGAGGTTCTGGTCGAGGCCGCCGCCGATCTGGTCGAGCCCGGCATGGCGATCGCCCTGGACGACAGCACCACCGTTGCCACCATCGCGCCGCTGCTCAGCGAAAAGCGGCCGCTGACCGTGCTGACCAACGCGCTGCCGCTGATGGTGGATCTGGGTGAGGTCGACGGCATCACCGTCATCTCCGTCGGCGGTACCTACGACCCGACGACGCGCGCCTTCTTCGGCCGGGTGACGGAGGACGCGATCGCTTCGCTCTGGATCGATCTGGTCATCATGTCGGCCTCGGCGGTGCGCAACGGTACCACCTACTACTTCAACGCCGACATTGCGCGGACCAAGCAAGCCTTCCTGGATATTGCCGACCGCAAGGTCGCGGTCATCGATTCCTCGAAGTTCCGCAAGTCCGGTCTGCACAAGTTCGTGCACCTCTCGGCATTCGACCAAGTCTTCGTCGCCGGCAGGCTGCCACAAGAGACCGCCGCCTTGCTGCGGGAGGAGGGCATCGCACTCCGGCAGCTCGAGGGCGACAGCCTCACAGCCATCGCGGGAGAGACATCGCCATGAGCGGAAAGGCCCTGCGCAGCGCCGCCTTCCTCAATGCCAAGACCGGACGCTCCTTCTCCATCGCCCTGGATCATGGCATGCAGTTGGGCCCGCTCCCCGGCCTCAAGCAAGCCCGCCCGATCATCGAGGCCGCCGTCAATCTGGGTGCAGAGGGTCTGTTGCTGACGCCGGGACAGATTGAGCGCAATGCCGACATCCTGGCGGTGCGCGGACGCCCGGCCATCATGCTGCGCGTCGATCAGACCAGCATGTGGCGGCAAGGCAGTCCAACCGGCTATGCCGAGGGCCGCACCCGCCTGGTCGGCTCGGTTGACGATGCCATGCGTCTGGGAGCGGACGCCGTCATCACCTTCCTTTTCACCTGCCACAGCGACCCCGCACTCGAGGATCGTTCGATCGAAATCTGCGGCGCCATGGCCGAGCGTTGCCGCACCTTGGGCATGGCGCTTATCATCGAACCCATGGCCGCGCGCGGCGGCCTACGCGAGGATCCCTTCAATGCCGAGGCCATCGCCATGAACTGTCGGATCGCCGCCGATATGGGCGCCGACCTGCTAAAGACCGATTGGTCGGGCGACGCCGAGAGTTTCGCCGAGGTGGTTGCCGCCGTGGACATCCCGGTGCTGCTGGCCGGCGGCGCCTCGCTCGGCAACGAAAAGGAGACCAAGGCCATGGTGAAGGACATCATGAGCAGCGGTGCCAAGGGGTTGGTCTTCGGACGCAATCTCTTCCAGGCCAGCAATCCGACGCGCATGATGCGCGACCTGCACAAGCTGGTGCACACGAGATGAAAGAGAGTCCACGACCCCTTGGGGCCGGGATCGAGAGCGGGCGTAGGCGCCCATAGCGGAGGGGAGGCATAGCCTCGGCAAGAGGCGGTTTCCCGAAAGAGTGGAGGAAAACATGACGAGACATGAGGCTAGGAAACGCGGCGTGTGGTTATCGGCGGCCGTCGGTCTGACGCTTGGCATAGCGGGCTCCGCCAGTGCCGAGGAAGAGACCTTGACCTTCGTATGGCACGCCGGCACCTGTGCCGACGCCATCGTGAAAATCGCCGAGCGCTATCCGGACAAGAACGTGAAGGTGGTGCCGGCGCTGGTCCCCTATGGCCCCGAGTGGCACGGCAAGATCGCCTCGGAGTTCGCGATCAAGGGCGACGGCTTCGACTTCGCCATGTGGGACAGCCAGTCCACGGCCGAGTTCGCCGGCGCCGGGCATGCGCAGTCGGTTAACGAGATTTTCGACGGCTCCGACAGCCTGGATGCTTCGCTCTTCCCACGCGCCTCGCTCGCCCGATACGGCGAGTATCCGGACAACTCCGGCCAGTTCTGGGGCCTGCCGGTGAACCAGGACGCCTATGGATTCATGTATCGCAAAGATCTCTTTGAAGATCCCAAGGAGCAGGCGGCCTTCAAGACCAAGTACGGCTACGACCTGGCGGTGCCGCAAACTTACCAGCAGGCCCGCGATATGGCGGAGTTCTTCACCCGCCCCGACGACGGCCTCTACGGCTGGGGTCAGATGGGCGGCCGCGAGTATGACTTCGCGACCACGGCGTCCAACTCCTTCCTCTGGTCCTTCGGCGGCGAGCTCTATAACCCGGAGACCTTCGAGGTCGAGGGCTATCTGAACTCGCCGGCCTCGGTCGACGGGGTACAGGCCTATGTCGACATGTTCGCCTTCGGCCCACCGGGCTCTCAGAACTGGGGCTGGGACGAAGTCAATGCCGCCTGGCAGCAGGGCAAGTTGGCAATGGCCATGCAGTGGTACTACTTCCACGGCTCGAACGCCGACCCGGCGGTCAATCCCTATGCCGAGTCCACCGGCTTTGCCAATCTGCCCGGCGCAATCGGTCGCGACGGCAAGTTCCGCCGTCAGTTCTCGGTCGGCGGCCAGGGCATGGGCATCAACGTCTACTCCAAGAAGATCCCGACCCTGGTGAAGTTCATGGAGTGGTACTTCCAGCCGGAGCAGCAGAAGGAATACGCTGCGGTCTGCCAGACCGGCCTGAAGAGCGTTCTGGAGAGCACCGAGTGGCAGGACCTGAACAGCTACAACAAGCACTTCGCCAAGGCCCTAGACTACACCAACGACTATTGGCATCTGCCCGAGTACGCAATCCTGCTGGACGAGTTGCAGGACGAGGTTTCCAATGCCGTCACCGGCAAGAAGACCGTGCAGGAAGCCCTCGACGATGCCGCCAAGCGGCATGAGCGCACCCTCAGGCGTGCCGGTTACGACATCAAGAAGGGTGATTCGGCGCCGGAAGTCCCCGACCAGGCGATCACCCCGGTCGGCAAGGATGAGGTCGAAGTCCTCATCGTGCAGTAGGTCTGGACCGTGAGCCGCCCAGGCAGGAAAGATACCTCCGGGCGGTTCGAGCGAAGCGTCCTGGGAGGGAGACAAGCAGACGTGCCGAGGGACGATCTCAGCGGCAAGGCACCCCTTGGGGCGGCCGCCTCGCGGGGCGATCCGCTGCACCGAGCGTTGCACTTTCTGCCGGTGGTCTTGCTGCTGGTCTACAGCCTCTACAACATAGGCCCGATCTTCTGGCTGATGATCTCCTCGATCAAGGAACGCCAGGATCTTTTCACCTTCCCCCCGACCCTGATCTTCGAGCCGACCTGGGCCGGTTATCAGGCCGTCTTCGGTGTCGGGGCAGCAGCCGGCTCGGCCTCGGCCATCGGCCTGGTCGATGCGCTGATCAACTCCATCGTGATCTCCATCTCCGGCACGGTGATTGCCGTCACCTTGGGGACTCTCGCCGGCTATGCCTGCTCGCGCTTCGCCTTTCCCGGGCGCAACGATTTTCTGTTCTTCGTTCTCTCGACCCGCATGCTGCCGCCGGTCGCAGTGCTGGTCTTCTACCATATCATGTTCTCGGAAATCGGCCTGGCCGACACCCGGCTGGGGCTGATCCTGATCGCGACCTTCATCAATGTCGGTCTGGCGACCTGGATCATGAAGGGCTTCTTCGACGGCGTCTCGACCGACATCGAGCGCATCGCCATCAACTGCGGCTACTCGCGCTTCTATGCCTTCCGGCGCCTGGCGGTGCCGCAGGTGATCGGCGGCATCGCGGCCACCGGCGGCTTTTGCTTCATCTTCGCTTGGAACGAGTTCGCTTTCGCCTCGATCATCTCGACCACGCAGGCCAAGACCCTGCCGGTCAAGATCGCCTCGGCGATGGGCGCCACCGGGATCGAATGGGCGCAGATCTGTGCCGCCGGTACGGTCCTGATCGTCCCGGTGGTGATCCTCTTCTACTTCTTGCGCCACTACCTCTTGATGGGCATGACCTTCGGCGTGCTGGGGCGGGCGCGATGACGCCGGCCAAGCGCTTCGAGCTGTCCGACCGGGCCATCGTCTGGCTGTTTTTGGTGCCCTGCCTGCTGCTCTTGATCGGCATGGTGGGCTATCCCTTCGTCTCGCTGGTGATCCTCAGTTTCTATCGATTCTCGATCCTACGCTCCGATGCCGGGCGCGAGTACATCGGCCTGGAAAACTACGACTTTCTTTTGAGCGATCCGGAGCTTTGGGAGCGCTTTATCTTCACCGGTCAGTTTGTCATCATCTCGGTCGCCTGCCAGTTCGTCATCGGCATCTTCGTCGCCTATAATCTGCAGAAGAACTTCCGCGCCCGTGACATCATCTTCACTGTGCTGATGATGCCGATGATGGTCTGCCCCATCGTCGTCGGTTTCCTCTGGCGCTACATGTTCAATTCCGAGTGGGGCGTGGTGAACTACCTGGCCACCCTGATGGGCTCCGACAAGATCGACTGGCTGGGCGTCACCGACAACGCCCTGGTAGCCGTGGTCATCGCCGACACTTGGATGTGGACACCCTTTGTCATCCTCCTGGCCACGGCCGCCTTTCGCGGCATTCCAAAGGTGATCTACGAAGCGGCCGACATCGACGGCGCCTCGGCCTTCTACCGCTTCACCCGTATCACCCTACCGCTCTCGGCGCCGATCCTCTTCATCGCGCTGCTGCTGCGCATGATCGATTCCTTCAAGCAGTACGACCTCTTCTTCGCCATGACCGGTGGCGGACCGGGCTCGACCACCCAGACCGTCTCCTTCAACCTGGGCAAGGTCGCCTTCAGCTACTTCTATACCGGCGAGGCCTCGGCCCTGGCGGTCATCCTGCTGCTCATCATCATCGGCCTCTCGCTGGTCCTGGTGCGCTATCTCAACCTCTTGAGCGCCAAGACGCGCGGCTGAGCCATGGCTAGGATCGAGATCGAGCGGCTTAGCGTCAGTTTCGGCGATTTCCGGGCCGTCGACGACATCTCCCTGGAGATCGAGGACGGCGCCTTCGTGGTCTTCCTCGGTCCCTCGGGTTGCGGCAAGACCACGACCTTGCGCTGCATCGCCGGCCTGCAGGAGGCTGACAACGGCTCGATCCGCTTCGACGGAGAGGAGATCCTGGGCCAGACCCCCAGCGCCCGCAACGTCGCCATGGTGTTCCAGAGCGTCTCGCTCTATCCGCATCTCAGCGTCGCCGGCAACATCGCCTTCCCCTTGAAGGCGCGCGGCGAATCCCGTCAGCTCGTGCGCCGCCAGCTGGACTGGGTGGCCGAGATCCTGGAGCTGGGTCCGATCATGAAGAAGCGTCCCGGCGGTCTGCCGCCCGGCGCGTTGCAGCGGGTGGCCTTAGCCCGCGCCATCGTGCGCAGCCCCAATGTCCTCTTGCTGGACGAGCCGCTCTCTGCCGTCGACGAGCAGTTCCGCGAGAACGTGCGCTGGGAGCTGGGCCACATCCAGCGCGAGCTGAGCGTCACCACCATCTACGTCACCCACGATCAGCGCGAGGCCATGGCGCTCGCCGACCGCATCGTGCTCATGCGCGACGGCCGGATCGAACAGTTCGGCGATGCCGACGACCTCTATTTCCGGCCACAGACGGCCTTCACCGGCTACTTCATCGGCTCGCCCTCGATGAACTTCTTCACCGCCGGCATCGAAGAGGGAGAGGTGCGTCTGGAGGGCGCCACCCTGTCGGGCCCTGCCGGCGATCCGCTGAAGCAGGCCCTGGCCGGTCGTGAGGGTTGCCGCCTCGGCATCCGGCCGCAGGATGTCGCGCTCGAGGCAACCAGCGACTTGGCCATACTGCGGGGTGCTCAGGAGGTGCAATCCTTCCGTCAAGGCACCGATCGCCTCTTCTCCTTCAAGCTCGGCAATGTGGTCTTCCTCGGTCAGGACCGTTCGGCAGGTGGCGCCGACGAGATCACCCTAGACTTGGCACGCGCCTTCCTCTTCGACAGGGCGGACCGACTGATCGAGCTGTCCTCCAGTGCTGTGGAGGCCGCTCCGTGAGCTATCTTTCGATCCAAGATCTAAGCAAGCGCTTCGGCGGTACGCGCGCCCTGGACGGTCTTTCGCTGGATCTGGCGGAAGGCGAGGTCTTGGCCCTGCTGGGGCCGACCGGGGCCGGCAAGTCGACCAGCCTGCTCTGTGTTGCCGGGCTGGAGAAGCCGGATCGCGGCAAGATCCTGTTGGACGGGGCAGACCTGACCGCCCTGCCCGCCAACCGGCGCGATGTCGCCATGGTCTTCGAGGGATTGAACCTCTTCCCGACCCTGAGTGTACGCCAGAACATTACCTTGCCGCTGCTCGCGCCCGGTCGCGCGGTGGCGGGGAGTGAGATCAAAGCGCGCCTGAAGACAGTGACCGAGCAGCTGCGCATCGCCCACCTGATCGAGCGCCGGCCGCAGGGCCTCAGCGGCGGCGAGACCCAGCGGGTTGCACTCGCCCGCGCGCTCGTTCGCCGCTCCGCCCTCTATCTCCTGGACGAGCCCTTGAGCGCGCTGGACCTGAAACTGCGCGAGGACCTGCAGGCGGAGCTGCGCAGCCTGCATGCGCATTATGGCTCGACCCTGCTCTACGCCACGCACGACTTTCACGGCGCCACGGCCATCGCCGATCGCCTGGCGCTGATCGCCAAAGGCCGTGTCATGCAGCTGGGCAGGCTGGAGGAGATCATGGCGTATCCGGCAAATATCTCTGTCGGCCGCCTGATCGGCAGCCCCCACATGGCCTGTCTGAAGGCCCGCCGCCAAGCAGAGGAAATCCGCTTGCCCGGGCAGGAGCGCGCCCTGCCGTTGTCGGCCTTTCGCCCGCGTGGTGAAATCCCGGAAGAGGTGACGATCGGCGTTTGGCCCGACGACATCGCACTCATGCCGGACGGCGGCTTCGGCGGCACCCTCTATGCCGTCAATCGCCGCGGCATCGACAAGGCAATACAGATCGACGGCGGCTTCGGCAGCTTCCGCAAGGCCGTGCCGCTGGAATTGCCCGCGCGCCAGGGGATGACCCTGACCTTCGACTTCGACCCGGCCCGCGCCTTCCTCTTCGACGGCGGGAGCGAGGCGGTGCTGAGCCAGCCTCACAGGCAGGAGGTCACGGCATGAACGCGAAGCTGCATAGCCGCCTCTTAACTCTGCTCTCGACGGTGATCTTTCTGGGCGTGGCCTTGATGATCCAGCCTTTCGCCTTCGATCTCTTTACCTACGGCTTCCCGCTGCTGCTGGTCGGGATCGTCAGTTTCATTCTACTCGACCATCTGCCGGCGAAGGCGCCGGAGGGGGAAGATCAAGATGTCTAAGATGAAGAAGATTCTGAACGACCCGGCCGAGGTGGTCACCGAGATGCTGGATGGCTTGGTCCTGGCCTACGATGGCACCGTCCGGCGCCTGCCCGAGGTCGATGCCCTGGTCAGAACTGAGCAGCCGGATGACAAGGTGGCCTTGCTGATCGGTGGCGGCAGCGGTCACGAGCCCATCTTTCATGGCTTCCTCGGCCACAACATGGCCGACGGTGCAGCCTGCGGCGGAATCTTCGCCGCTCCCTCCCCCGGCACCATCCTCGAGGCGACCAAGGCGGTCCATCGCGGCCGTGGCGTGCTCTACCTCTATGGCAACTATGCCGGCGACAACATGAACTTCGATATCGCCGCCGAACTGGCCGAAGAGGAGGGAATTCCAGTGCGCACGGTGCGCGTCTGGGACGACGTGGCCTCCGCCCCACCGGACCGGAAGGAAGAGCGCCGCGGCATCGCCGGCGACGTCTATATGGTCAAGATCGCCGGTGCCGCCGCCGCCCAACTGGACAGCCTGGAGGTGGTCGAGGCCGTAGCCGTCAAGGCGCGCGCGAACCTCCGCAGTCTGGGTGTCGCCGTTCGCGCCGGCTCCATCCCCGAGACCGGCAAGCTCACCTTCGAACTGCCCGACGACGAGATCGAGATCGGCATGGGCGCGCATGGCGAGGCCGGAGTCAGCCGCCAGAAGTTGCTGCAGGCCGATCCCCTGACCGATCGGATGATGGAGGCCCTGCTGGCCGACATGCCCTTGGCCCGCGGCGACGAGGTGGCTGTACTTCTGAACAACCTGGGCGCCACGACCTTCATGGAGATGCTGATCGTCAATCGCCGCCTGCGTGCCATCCTGGACGATCTTGGGGTCAAGGTGCACAAGACCGACATGGGCGCCCTGGTCACCAGCCAGGAGATGGCCGGCTTTTCGATCAGCCTCCTGAAGCTGGATGCCGAGCTCAAGAGCTACCTGGATGCGCCGGCGTCCTGTTTTGCGTTCAGGAGATGAGATGAACGCCGAGGAAACCAAGGCAGCCCTGCTGGCTGTCGCCGATGCCGTCATCGCGGCCGAGCCGATACTGACCGATGCCGACCGTGCCATCGGCGACGGCGACCACGGTATCGGCATGCGACGCGGCTTCCTGGCGGTGAAGGAGAAGCTGGAGGCCGAGAGGCCGGCCACGCCGGGCGCGGTGATGAAGATTACCGGCATGGTGCTGCTTTCCAAGACCGGTGGTGCCGCCGGTGCCGTCTTCGGCAGCTTCTTCCGCGCCGGCGGCCTGGCTTTGGGGGATCCGGAGACCCTCGACGCCGCAGGCTTCCGAGCCTTCCTCACCGGCGGCCGCGATGCCGTGATGAAGCGCGGTGGTGCGGCCGAGGGCGACAAGACCATGCTGGATCCTCTCGCCTATGCCTTGCGGGCCGGTTGCGAATCAACCAACCTGGCCGACGCGCTGACAGCGGCGGCAGCCGGTGCGAAGGAAGGCGTCGAGGCGACGAAGGGCATGGTGGCGGGTTTCGGGAAAGCCAAGGCGCTAGGGAAGCGGTCGTTGGGACATCCCGACCCCGGCGCGGTCAGCCTCGCCATCATCCTGGAGGCCTTGCAGAGCGCTCACAACGCCTAGGCTAGCCAAGCTAGCTAGGCTCGTGAATCACTCACTCAGCAGGAGGGGGCGACCGCGTTCCACCCTTCGATGACCTTGCAATTTCTGAAATGTGCACCTATTGTTCAAATCGTAATTTTCAGATGCGAGAACTCGAGAATGCCGGACCTGAACAGCAAATTTGAGGCCTTCAAGGCTTTGCACGGGCAAGCGGCCGCCTTTGTCATGCCGAATCCGTGGGATGCCGGATCGGCACGCATTCTGGCATCGCTGGGCTTCGAGGCCTTGGCCACGACCAGTGCCGGCTATGCTTTCTCGACCGGCCAACGCGACTCCTTCGCATCGCTCTCTCAGACTGAGATTCTGTCGAACGCGAAAGCAATCGTCGACGCCACGGATCTCCCCGTGTCGGCGGATCTGGAGGAGGGGTTTGGAGCTGAACCACAGGCCTGCGCAGATACGATCTAACGCGCCATAGAGATCGGCCTCGTTGGCGGCTCCATAGAAGATGCCTCAGGCGACGAAGATGACCCAATATTCGCCTTCGAGCAGGCCGTTCGAATTTCCGCCGCTGCCGAGGCAAACGCGAGAAACCCTTCCTCTTGACGGCACGGGCGGAGAACTGGATTTGGGGCAGGAGTGATCTGGCCGATACCGTCCAGCGTCTTCAGGCCTTTTGCGAGGCAGGCGCTGACGTCGTTTATGCGCCCGGACTCCCCGATATCGAAGCAATCCGAATCGTCCACCAAGAAGTACCGAAGCCAGTGAATGTCGTCATGGGACTGGAGGGACCGTCTTATTCCGTGAGCCGGCTGAGCGAGGTCGGCGTTCGACGCATCAGCGTCGGAGGATCCTTTGCCCGGGCTGCTCTTGGCGCCCTAAAGCGTGCGGCTAGCGAAGTTTTCACGGAAGGTACCTTCACTTATGCCAAGGATGCCATTTCGGACTGGGACCTGGCCCTCCTCATGTCTCACGACAAGAGAGCTCAGCGCCCATGACGGCTTTCTACCGCATCTCGGACATTCCGGAGGCCATCCCCGCTGAGGGCGCAATTATGCGGCGTTCAGATCTCGCCGAGCTGATGGACAGACTGCGATCCGACAGGGATAGCCTTTATCCGTCAAGAGAACACGCTTGCCGGACGGCACTGATAGCGCGCCGAGGGCGCTGAGCGACGGGCTTGGGCGTGTTTTTGAGTTGGCCGCACGGGATTGGACTTAATGGGAGAATCGCACATGTACTCAGGAAATCGCCTCTGCGGCGCGGTCCGTGCAGAGGCGGACGGCGAACCGGAGATCGCCATCAATTGCCATTGCACCAACCGCCGCCGGGCAACCGGGGCGGCCTATGCGACACTGCTCTTCTTCGAGGAGACGAAGGTTCGCGTCATCGGCAAGACCGCCGAGTACAAACATCTATCGGACCGCGGCTCGGAAATGACGAAGCAGTTTTGCCCCTCATGCGGATCGTCGATGCTCTCAAAGAACTCTGCTCGGCAAGGCTTGATCGGCCTGCGCGCGGGCACACTGAACGAAGCCGAAAAGATTCACCGTAATACCATCGGCACAAATTATCGACCGATGAGTGCCCACTTTCTGGCGCCGATGGAGGTTATGGTTTGGGGTTGAGCCAAGAGCTTGTTGCAAGCCTCGCATCCCGCGTCGATGATGTCCTCATAGGTATCGAAGACGGGGTTGGAGAGCCAGTCTTGTCGGAGGTCCTGCCAGATGTTCTCGACCGGGTTGAGCTCTGGCGATCGAGAGGGCAACAGCATGATGGCGATGTTCTTTGGACGCTTGAGTTTGTCGGTGCTGTGCCATCCGGCCCGATCCATAAGGACGCCGGCGTGAGCGCCCTTGGCCCTTGAGGTTGGCGACGTTGCGACCGATCTCCTCGAGGTGCATCTGCATGGCCTCGGTGTTGGCCTTCGGCAGTATGAGAGCGGCAGCGGTGCCGCGGCATGGGCAGATGGCTCCAAAGAGAGAGGCATTCTCGTAGCGCCGGTCGGCCGGCAGGCGTGGGCGGGCGCCGGTCCTGGCCCAGATGCGCGTGCGGCCGTTTTTCTGTCCCAGCCTGGCTTCATCTTGGAAGCAGATCTCGATCGGCATCGTCTTGGGCAGATGGCCTCTGTGCGCTGCGAGCGTACGCGGGAAGTTTTTTCGAATGCCTCCAGGACAGGTCGATCCTGGGCTGGATGCTGCGGGCGTCCGCCGATAAAGGAAAAAGAGAGAACCCGGAGCAGCGCGGAGACGCTACGCTCACTATAGATGACCTTGAAACGCTCTTCGATGACCCGCTTCAAGTCGACCCGTCGCCAGCGTACGACGCCGTCGACTGCCGGATCGGGGCCGGCCTCGACGATCGCCGCCAGATTGCTCATCTGCTCCGCCAACAAACGACACGGACGCCCGGCGCCTGGGCGGTTCGTCAGGCCATCCGGCCCTTCGGCATTGAAGCGGTGCGCCCAATCCCGCAGCGTCTGGCGATCCCTTCCGCCGATCTTCGCCGCTTCAGCCCGGCTCATCGCGTCGTAGACGGCCACCAGGGCCAGGAGACGGCGGGTCTGCCTCGGATCCTCACAGCGCCTAGCCAGTCCCCGAAGGCTGGCTGCATCGTAATCGTCGCCAAGCTCAACACTCGATGGCATGGCGAGCCTCCTTCGCATGCCTCGAATCACATCTCCACCCGCGTCGAGAATCACCCAAGTCAACCTTTCTTGCCGCCGGCATAGGATCAACATCTTCACCGACAGTCGCATCCCCTCCACCCCACTGGACGATGGCTTGGCCGCCTTCCCCAGGATGCCGGGCTGACGGTCGTTCGACCGACTTGAACTGAATCTGCCATCGTTGCCCGAACCGCCCTGCGGTTCTTGAGACTGACGGAAGCCTCTTATCGAATTCGCTTCGCCTCGCCGAAACCGCTGGGATAGGCAAGCGCCTCCTCCAATGCCGCCAGACCGGACGGCGTGAACTCGCCGTCCGGACGAGGCTCGTATACGAAACAGTCCCGCACACAGTCGCCGCGAATAGCGGTTACCGAGTCCAGCACGCCGATGTTCCGGGTCCCAGCCGAAATAAAGCGCATGGCCAAGCCGATACGGTCACGCCCCGAGGGGTTGGGGCCGCCGCCATGCACCAGATTGACCGAGTGAATGGAGTACTCGCCGGACCTCAAGACGACCGGTACTGCCCGGTTGCTCTGGTCCTCACGGAGATGGGCGAAGGGAAACATGCAATCGGGGTCGGTGGTGCGGCGACCCTGGTCATAGGCCTCATGGATGTTTCCCGGCGCGTCGATAGGGCCAATCGCTCCGTCCTTGTGACTACCCAGGACGACCTGCATGGCGCCGTTCTCTTCGGTCGCATCGCCAATGGCAAGCCAAACCGAGACCACCTCGTCGGTCGAGAGATTCCAATAGGGCGCGTCCTGATGCCAGGGCACATAGTCGCCGGTGCCGGCCCGCTTCACGCTCCAGTCCGATACCCAGAGAATGATGTTCGGCCCGAGCAGCTGTTCCACCCGCTCGAGGATCTCCGGATGGCGAACCACACCATCCAGCCAGGCCGAAACAAGGTGCGGCTTCAGGTAGGTCTCCTTGCCACGCAGACGTCTCGAGGCTTCTTGAAAGGCACGATAGCGCGCCTCGAAGCCGGCAACCTCGATCTGGCCGGCGGGGAAAACGATGCCGTCTCGCTCGAACTGGGCGACATTCATCGCAAGCCTCCCTCTCCCTATGTGGCATCCCAGGTGAGTCTCATCTTGGAGCAGATTAGAGCTCGGATGTGGCCTCAGGCAAGGCGCTAGACTCGGGGAACCCTGTCGCCTTTTGCGGCCATGAGCCGGATGAGAGATTCCGGGTCGTACGGCCCTCGTCCCAGCCATCAACACGAGTAGATTGGGGTCCTCCAGTGGCGCGGAAACCGGTGGGTGAGTCTCCACAAATCTGCCACAAAACCCGCGCCTACTTGCTGCCTGGAGTAGGGAGAGGTCGGGAAAGTCCGCACTTGGCCCGGAGAAGCCTTAAGTGCTGGCTTCGCCGTCCGGAGACCGAGGTCGCCTCGGCGTCTCCTTAGGTGGCTTAGCAGGGATGTCGGGCAGCGAGCGACAGGACAGCGATCATGCCTGCTCATAACAAAGGTTCGCAAAGGTAAGCAGTTGGTGGCCTCGAGACGACCGCCGCGGGCCGGCATCAGCAATCACACGCCGAGCCTTCGCGGAGGCTGGATCTCCATCGGACCCGACTTCGCTCGATTGGCCATCCACGCAAAGACACCGTTACGCCTGAAGATCACTCCCAAGCAAAAGACCGACTCGCCGGGAGACCGCCTCGAGCAGGAAGCCGATCGGGTTGCCGACCGGGTGATGCAAGAGAGGCTGTCCAGAACCGGCGAGACAAGGGACAAGACTACTGACTCATGACTCAACAGATCGCAGACTTGTCAGGTCGGGCGGGCCGCTTGCTCGCCTGCCCGGTCTTTTGGGCTCGTTTCTTGAGCTGCGGGCCGGTTGCGATGTTTTCAGCAAATCGCCCGATAGCCCATCTTCTCGCTGTCGGTCTGCACCTTCGGCTTTGCCGGCAGGCTCTCCTGGCTGTTCGCGGACAGGGGACAGAACGGCGCTCAGGTGCTCGTTCTCGACGACCGCGGAGTGATTGACGCACCGATCCTTATCGAACACGCTGTAGGGCAGCGAAAGATCTCTCCAACGCACCTGGAGCCGACCATCCGCGAAGACCTGGGTATCGACATATTTGCCGACGAGCGCACGGGTTGTATCGTTCTGCTCTGGGACGATCCACTTGCGTTCGTAGGAGAAAAATAGCTGCTTGCCGACATAGCGCTGCTCGCGCCAGCACAAGATGTCCGAAAGCCTGCATGGCTTGATATTGAGAGCGCGATGCAGGTTATCGGGTCGAGCGGGACGCTTGGCGAACTTTGCATTGAAGCGCGCCATGAAACCCGAGCGGGCATAGATGTCGGCCTGGCCGCTGGACAGAAACCCGAAGACGATGCCGGGCCTGCTTTGTGGTCCTTGGCGACGCGGTACCTGCTCTCCACTACCTCTTTGCTGGCAAGGTTGCCGAGGTAGCGATGGGTGAAGAGGATGGTACCCTCGGCCGGACAGTCGTGCGCGGCAATCGCCATCGGCGGCTGATCGGTCTGCGAGAAAGCGGCACTGCCCAGTCCGGCTCCCGACCAGGTCATCGCCAAGGCCGGCGCATGCACCACACCGGCGATGGGCAGGCCGTCTTGAACCAGTGCCAGGTTAACGGTGAACTCGGCATTCTGGGTCATGAACTGATCGGTTCCGTCCAGCGGATCGACCAGCCAATAGCGCGATGGCAGGCTGACCGGATCGCCTTCGCGCACCACCTGGTCCTCCGAGACCACGGGCACGCCCGGTGTCAAGGTCGTCAAAGCCTCGACCAGGATTTCTTCGCTGGCCAGGTCGGCCGAGGTGATCGGCGCGCCGTCGGGCTTCTTCTGCATCTCAGGGCCGAAGAGGCGTCGATGTAGCGCCAGGACCCCTTGCCGGCGCGCTCTGCGAACAGCCTGAGCACCCCGAGCACAGGTCCTTGTCTTCGGTCATTCCACCCGCTTGCGCCCTGCCTAGTGCCCCCGCATCGCCTGCCAGAGGCGCTCGGGCGTCGCCGGCATATCCAGATGGCGCACGCCCAAGGGGCCGAGCGCATCGATCAGCGCATTCATGATTGCCGGCGGTGCGCCGATGGCGCCGGCCTCCCCTGCCCCTTTCACGCCCATGGGATTGGTCGTGCAGGGCAGATCCTCGACGAAACTAAGGTCGATCGCCACCAAATTATCGGCCCGCGGCATGCAGTAGTCCATCCAGGAGCCCGAGACCAACTGGCCGGTCTCGTCGTAAACCGTACGTTCCAGCAGCGCCTGACCCAGGCCTTGGGCGATGCCCCCGTGGACTTGACCGGCAACCAGCAGGGGATTGACCAGAGTGCCGAAGTCATCGACCACGGTGTAGCGAAGGATCGCCACCTCGCCGCTGGCCTCGTCCACTTCCAATTCACAGATATGGGCGCCGTTGGGATAGGTCAGCGCTTCGGCCTGGTAGTCGCCGGCCTCCTGCAGTGGCCCGCCCAGGTCCTCGGGCGCACGCCCCTCCTCTGCCGCCGCTGCAACCTCGGCGAGGCCGATGCGGCGGTCGGTGCCGACCACGGTGAAGATACCCTCGGCAAATTCCATGTCGGCAGCCGAGGCTTCCAGCAGATGGCCGGCAATCCGGCGGGCCCGCGCGATCAGCTTGTCGCCGGCGCGGCTCAGCGCGACACCGCCCATCAACAGCGAGCGTGAACCGCCGGTGCCGCCACCAGCCTTCACGATATCACTGTCGCCCTGGATCATGCGGACCTTGCCAGGATCGACGCCCAAGATATCGTTCAACATCTGCGCATAGGCGGTCAGATGGCCTTGTCCGTTGGTCTGGGTGCCGATGATCAGGGTAACGCCGCCGTCGCGCTCGGCGCACAGCTCCGCCGCCTCGGCTCCCAGGCCTCCGCAGGCCTCGATGTAGCAACCCAGGCCAACACCCAAGCGTTTTCCTCGGCTGGCAGCCTCCTGCTTGCGCGCAGCGACCCCCTCCAGATCGGCACGTCCTGCGGCTTCGCGAAGGATGCGAGGGAAGTCGCCGGCATCGTAGACCCGGCCGAGACCGGTGTCATAGGGCAGATCGGCAGGTTTCACGAAGTTGAGTTCGCGGATTTCCCTTGCGCTCAAACCCATCACCCGACCCGCCTCCTCGACCAGCCGCTCCAGGAGATAGGCAGCCTCCGGGCGCCCGGCGCCGCGATAGGCATCGACCGGCACGGTGTTGGTGAAGACGCACTTCACATTGGCGAAGATGGCCGGGATCTTGTAGAGGCCGGACAGCATCGGCGTCGAGGCGCCGGTTGGGATCAAAGGCGCGAAGTTGGAAAGGTAGGCCCCCATGTTGGCCAGGGTCTTGACCCGCAGCCCAAGAAAGCGCCCGGCCTCGTCCATCGCCATCTCGGCCTTGGTCACATGGTCCCGGCCTTGCGTGTCCGAGAGAAAACTCTCCACGCGATCGGCGGTCCACTTCACCGGGCAACCCAGCTGCATGGCGGCAAAGAGGGTCAAAACCATCTCTGAAAAAAGAAAGATCTTCATCCCGAAACCGCCGCCGACATCGGGGCAGATCATGTGCAACTTGTCGACCTCGATACCGAGAACCTCGGCAATCTGTCCGCGCAGACGGAAGATACCTTGGTTGCCGGCGGTCAAGGTCACGACACCGCTCTCGACATCGTATTCGGCCAGAACCGCGCGCGGCTCCAGAGCATTCACTACCACACGATTGTTCACCAACTCGACGCGCGCGATCTGGCTGGCCTGGGCAAAGGCGGCCTCGGTTGCGGCCTCGTCGCCCTGCACCCAGTCGAGAGCGCAGTTGTCCGCCATCTCTTCGTGCAAGACAGGCACATCGGCATCCAGCGCTCTGGCGGTGTCGGCAACCACCGGCAAGCCCTCGTAATCGACCTCGACCAGATCCGCGGCATCGCGCGCTTCGGCCAGACTCTCGGCGACGACGAAGGCAATGGGATTGCCGACATGCCGAACCCTCGAGAGGGCCAAGGCCGGATAGGGCGGGATGATCGTCTTGGTACCCTCACGGCCGGGCATCGGCGATGTGCACTTGATATGGCCGATAGCGGCCGCCTCCAGATCAGCGCCCGCATAGACCGCCAAGACGCCGGGACTGGCTTTTGCCGCCGCCAGGTCCAGCTTGGTAATCTTGGCGTGCGCCAGGGGACTCCGCACCATCACGCCGAAGACCTGTCGCGCGAGAGAGATATCGTCCGTGTAGCGCCCGCTCCCAGTGATCAGGCGCCGATCCTCCAGGCGTCTCATGGCCTGGCCTACGCCGAACTGTCCCATCATGCTCGGTCCTCGCTCATCGACTGGTCTCAATCCGCATTCTGCCGTGTTAGTTCTGCCGCGATCGGGCGCAACAACTCCATGATGTAGCGCCGTATCTCAATGTGATCGCTCGGCCGATAAGTCAAAACCTCCCAATCAAATGAACCTCCCTGACCATCTTCCATTTGGTTACTTTCTTGCTGATTACTACTTGCAATAAACGGCATACCTATTAAAAAAATATAGAAGCATTCATCTTATTTATACTTGCGTATTTCGTTCGCTTCAGCCACAGTGTTTGCCAAGTGTTGTTTAATCCAGTCGTATCGTTCTTGACTGTTCGATCCGTCTGGGTCGTAACACTTCACGATCGAAGACAACTTCTTCCCGGTGTTACCGTACCCGATCGAAGCGAATGGATTTTCGCCCTTCGTGGAGATTTTGCCGTCGGAATTCTTTAGTCCGTGAATGTGGATGCCAAAGACGCCCATACCGTCATCCCACGATTTAATGAT
>CBDBCL010000020.1:0-84716 GCA_965202755.1 Rhodospirillales bacterium
TGCCCCTTTTTATAAGACTTTAAAATATCTTTACTTCCTTGCGGAAAAATGTGATCCCGCGCGAGATAGTCATTTGATCGGGTTCCAACATAATCTCTATCGAGCTTTGACCAGTCAAAACTTTGATTACTGAGATTGTGCTCCTCCCATCTCGCCAAGAAGTATCTGAGACTTGTCCAGTTATGGAAATCATAACCTTCTGATAATAAGGCTTCAGCAATGAATTGCATCCCTTTATCTTGAGATTCAACTACGATTTCTGTCAGTTTAGAAATTATGGTCTGTTTATCCACGTCGTCTTCTTTATAGCAATGGTTCGCAAGTTTAGCCAACTTAACATCATAGCTATCTGAGCGGCTAGCCCCCCCATGCAACCCATACAGCCGGAAGTTCGCTTTTTCGATAGCTTGCAGAACCGGTGCTTGTGCTTGGAAATCATCAGTTAAATTGGAGATAACCAGTATGAGCGGTAAGACACCCGAAATTGTGCTTTGATGGTTCAGGTAGGTCAATTGCTGTTTAACACCGTTTTGGCTGGCATCGCTGGCATCTCGAAGTTTCCTAAAGAAAGAAAAGGAACGCATGAGGAAATTGACAAATTTTTTACAGTGTTCCACATCATCCTTTTTACTGATGAACTCCAATACCAGGGAGGCATCGGTTTCACCTTCTTTTCTTTTTCCAGGCTTAATCATCGCTTTGATCACAGCTCTTAAGACTGTGTCTATATCTTCCCTTTTCCTGAAGTTAGTTTCCAAAACATCACCCTCAATCTCCCCCCAAGCACTTACAATGTCTGGCTGGTCCCAACCGTAGAGGCCTTTGACATACAACAGATGGTTCTTCACAATGTCGAATTGCGATAGCGGCTTTCCTCTGTTGTTGATCGTTTCAAATACCCGTGCCGCTTCCATAGTGCTTTCTAGAGACAAGAAAATAAAATTAAGTTGGTTCTCGACCGCCTTGCGAAGCTTCGAAAGACGATTTGAGCGATCTCCCGGGGCCTTGTCCTTGCTAGGATCGCTCGCAATCCATTCTTTTATCTCGTTCAGAGCCTCTTTATATTTCTTCTGTCCACGAGTTTTTAAATTGGATTTGTAACGATCGGGGTTTTCAACCAGTTCCGAAAAAGCGTTGTCATCTCTCTTTTGCGGCCGAAAGAGATTACCTTTTTCGCGAATAATGAATGTCCGACGGTTCTCCTTATCCTTATCGCACCGGCATAGTACCGCGTGGATAAGAACCAGTGTCGTTAGCCTTTGCTGACCATCGACAACTTCAAATACCTTCTTGTTATCAACTTCGGTGTCGATACAGACAATGGTCCCACAAAAGTGAGAGGGTGGCGTCTCGGCATCTGTCTGTTCTGGCTCCAAAAGCCCCTCAATATCTTTAAACCGGGATCGCCCACGTAGCGCCCGATCACGACGTTCATATTGCCTTGGTCGCTGCTGGGATGCAATCTGAGAGGCGTCGGGGATTGGGAAACGGCCCAGAACGGCCAGGACAACGGGCCGCTGATCGGAAACCCACGGGCCAGTGCCAATTTCGTAGCGTTCCGGGCACAGGTCTCCCGTCGTGAAGTCGTTTTGATTGGCATAGCGTTGGCTCACGCTGGTGTCGGCCGTGGTCGCAAGCGGTCGATCCGATCCAGGATATCGGCGAACAGGTCGCGCGGGAGCGCGACCTCGGCCAATTGGAAGGTGACGTAGCGTCCGTGACGCGCGACTTTTGCCCCAATTTTCACCAGCTTCTCGCGCAGCGTCGTCAGCGACCAATTGCTCACTGGGTCTGGCAAAGCTAGCGTGCGCATGAAGTTGCCCAGGTTGTAGGCCAGTGCATGAAGCTGAAGCCGAGCCGCGTTGGCCTTGAAGCGTCGGCAGGATAGTCGCGTCCAACGGATCGCGTTCTTGCCCTCCCTGATGTGTTGTTCCGCCGTGCCACGCTGGTTGTAGAAGGCGACGATCCGCTCGGCGGGCCGGGACAGATTGGTGACGACGAACCCGACGCGGGGATACAACTCGCCCGGATGCCATTCCACTTTCGCCACCACGCGCCGTGCCTGGGTCCAGCTTCCAGCCCGATAGCTGAAGCTGGCGAAGTAGCGACGGACTTCCATCGGGGGCCGTCCCTTTGGGCGCCGTAGCAGATGGGCGACGTATCCCTGGAGCACGCTGTTGGCGGGAAGCCGGATGGCGTAGCCGAAGCCCTCGGCCTCCAGATACTCGTAGATGTCCGGTGAGGCGAAGGCGGCATCGCCCCGAAAGTATCGCCGCAGCTTGCGCTCGCGATAACGCGCCACGACCGGGTCCAGCACCGCGCGCCAGCCATCGGCGCTGTGCACGTTGCCGGGTCGCAAGGCGCAGCGCTCCAGATCGCCGAGCTGGTTGAAGACAAAAAGCGGGTGATAGCAGGTGCAGCCGAAGTGGCCGTTGTAGGCCGTGCCTTCCTGTTCGCCGTGGGTGGGGCTGACCGAACTGTCCATGTCCAGGATGATCAGCTTCGGCGGTTTGCGACGATGAACGCGGTCGATCCACAGCCCGGACAGAGCGCTGAGTGCGGTGAGATTGACGTCACCCGTCAGCCATTGCGTCTCGAAACGGCCCATCTGGCTCGATGAGGCCGCACCCCGATCCGTCGCCTTGCCGCCGACAATCCAACGCATCGCTGGATCGCGAGAAAGCCGCTCGGCGTCGTTGACATCCTCGTACCCGGCCAAACGCCCGAACACCGCTTGCCGAAGCATCCCGACGACAGCGTGCCAGCCGTTCTTGCCGCGACGACCGTCTCGCAGCGCCCCGGCCGCCATCTCTGTCAGGCCAAGCGCGTCGTCCAGTTCCCGATACGCGAGCAAGCCGCCGTCCGACGTTACCTTCGTATCCATGGAACTCCAGCTTCACGCGGCGGTCGAAATCCACGCGAAGCAGCCCGTTCTTGGATTCACCCATCGGATGCACCATGAAAACCTCGCTTCAATCGACACAACACCATGATATGTAACCATGAAGCAGCCCCGTGGGTGGCGCAACCTCAATCCCACCTGGGCAATGCGGGTTAAATAGAGCCGTTCTGTGTTCAGGCTCCCAATCATACGACCTCTGATAGTCAGGTATTACAAGCGGACGCACATCACCACGTGGCTGGAAAATTTCAAAAAAGGTCTTCAGTTCGGCGAACATGGGAATCTCCTGTTTTTGTTGAAACTCGTCTGGGCGGCGCCGGCCCGCTCCCCCGCTCATGCCATCATACTCTCGTGGGCGGCTGGGAGGGCTGTAGCGCCCTAGGATTGTTGAGACACGCGCGAAGCTTACGCGGCGGCTGGGATTTTGTCCAGTGCGTCGCGTCCGCACACTGGTTTGGCGAGCGATGGCCATGCCTCTGTATGAGCCATTCTTCGTTGTCGTCCTCCTTGAACGTCTGCAGGTCTGCCCGAAGATCCTGGGCACTACCAAAATTCTGTACGGCCAGCGTGTACCCCGCACTGGCAGCGATAGCGGCGGCGTAAACGCGTGACAGCGCTTCCTCTTTATCCCTTGGTGCGAGAATGGCATCACTCACGCAATTTTCTCCATCATCTGTGCCCGCATGTCCCTGCCATCAACGGTCTTCTCGACAACGACGAACAAGCCGTTGCCACCGCTCTTCCTCTCCCAAAGCTGGCCGATGGTCCGTTTTTCGGCGGTGTCGCGGCCGTCGGCGATATGGGCGCCCTTGTATTCGACAACGAGCAGCCGACCGTCCTCCATTCGGGCAACGAAATCGGGATAGCACTTGCCCGTGGCGATCGGCAGCCAGAACGAGTTGGGGTGGCGCGTGACGTTGCGGATCCAGAACTTGAGGTTCGGCAGGCTGTCGATGGCCTGCGCGCACTGGAATTCCTCACCGTTCTCGGCCCCGTCGAAGGCGGGCACCTGGTCCGGGCCGAGGAAGTGCTTTCGCGGTTTCCAGCGGCCGCGGTAGCGGCGCTGATCCCGGTACATCCCCTCCTCGAAGGCGAAGGCTTGGTCGAAGGACACCTCTACCTTGGCTGCCGGAGCGAACAGGTAGCGCTGATAGACGCTATCGCGTTCCTGCTGGCGGATGGCGGCGAGTTTCTCGCGGACCTTTCGGGCGAGGATGAACTTGCAGCGCATCAGCGCCGCGATAGGCATGCCGCGTGCGGCGATCAGGTGGCCGACCAGATCGCACAGCCAGCGCAGCAGTTGGCCTTGAGTGATGTCCGGCTGGCGCACCTGGCGGTCGAGCCACAGCACCAGCGCCTCCGGCGTCCATCCTTCTACATCGACGTCGAGCGCCAGGTGCTCCTCTTCGTCTGTGAACCGATAGGCGATGCGTCTGCCGTCGAGGTCGATCTCGAAGCTGCGCGCCGTCTCGCGGATCGCGAACTCGGCTTTACCCAGTTTCGACGAGTGGTCGAGCAGCGACCAGTCATGGAACTCCATGAAGACGTCGGTGTCGGCGAACTCGAACGCGCCTTGAATTTCCGACACCAGGCGGGGAACCTCGAACACCTCGCCCTGTTCTGCCGGCGATAGCTGATCCTTCACCTCGACGCGGTACCTGGTGACGGCGGCCGAGAAACCCGTCCGTTCGGTCTCGGGGAGCGCTTCGCCGATCGCCTTTTCAAGGTCTCCATCGACACGACCCGTGACGGCAATCTCGACCTTGCCATCCTCGGTCTCGCGGACGGTCACCCCTTCACGCTTCCTCAGTTCGGCAACGACCTCGGGCGTCGCCGCTAGCGTGTGCTTGAAGGTCGGCCTGGGTTTGTCGCGCGGGCCGAACAGGCCGGAATCGGCATCGAGCGAGGTCTGCGCCGGTTCGATGCTGTCGAGCGCTTCATCCTCCTCGAAACCCATGGCCACCAGCTTGTCGGCCAGCGATCGCGCCGCCTCCCCAAATGACGGTTCCGACAGGAACGCATAGGCGCGATTCAGATCCTCTACCTTGCGGCGCTTGGCATAAGGCATCCGCAGGACGCGCCCCAGCAGCTGTTCGACATCCACCGCGCTCTGGATCCGCGAGACGGAGCAGAACGCATAGGCGAAGGAACAATCCCAGCCCTCCTTCAGCGCCTCGACGGTGATGACGTATTCGATCGGGCATTTCGGATCGAACAGGTCGATGCCGTCCAGCTCGCGCTGATCGCCGGTCGCGACGGCGATCTTGCGCTCGGAGATCTGCTCGACCTCCATCAGGTGCTTCTTCAGCACCTCGACGGTCACCTCCTGGTTCTTCGGCTGCGCCTGGAACAGGACGATGGGCCGGATGTAGTCGCTGTCCTTGTCGGTTTCCTCGGCCAGCGCCGCCCGCGACGCGATGGCTCCATTCACCGCGTTCTGCCAGGTGGCGTGCTCGGACAGCATGATCGGCAGCTTGATCATCTCCTCCAGCTTCAGTTCCTGCGCCGTCACGCTGTGCAGGATGTTCGAGTTGAGCCGCGGTGTCGCCGTGAACTCGATGATCGCCGAGGGGTTGACCCGCGCCTGCATCTCGCGCGTCAGGCCGGTGACCGCGTTGTGCGCCTCGTCCACGATCATCAGCGGACGGTGCACATGCATCAGATTGGCGAAGGAGAACTTCACGCCGCCGCCTTCCAGCGTTTCCAGCCCCGGCAGGGTCTTGGGCAGCGCCGTGAAGTGCGGCTCCATGTTCTCGTTGTGGGCATAGACCTTGCGGCCCTCGGTGTTCGACACCCGCAGGGTCTGGATCGTGCCCACGACGATGCAGCAACGGTCGCGGATGTCGTGCGGACGGATATGCGTGAAATCGGCGATGTCGAACACGCGCACCCGGCCGTTGAATGCCTCGTCCAGCGCCTGCCGATAGGGGTGGCGGGCGTTCTTCAGCGCCTCGGCCGTTTGCAGCCGGATGGTGTTCGACGGCACCAGCCACAGGACCATCGGATAGTCCTTCTCCACCCAGGCGTCGCGCGCGATGCCGATGGAATGGGCGCCGAGGATCGTCTTGCCGCCCCCGGTGGGCAGGCGCAGGCAGACGTAGGGAACGGCCGGCAGTTCGGCGAGCGGCGCGCAGGTGCCGCCGTATCGGCCGAGCCGTTTCGCCTGGTCCGGCTCCCTGGTGATCGCCTCATACGCGCCCTTCGGGCCGGCCACGCGCGCCTCCTCGAAGAAGCGGCGGAGAACGGAGAGCGTATCGGTCTGGTATTGCTTCAGTTTCATCTGATGCCCCCTCAGGCCCGCGCCTTGACGTCGTAGGGTGTCTGCTTGAAGGTGATGCGCTCGCGGTCGAGCGTGGCGGGTGTCAGCCGGGATTGCTCGCCATAGACGGTCAGCGGGCCGTCGAAGTTCGGCGCCAGCTTGGCGATATCCTCGCGGATCGGGGCGAGGGTCGCGCGGATCAGCACGTTGCCGCCACCCGGCCGCTTGTCGCCGAGAATGCCATTGTAGAGTAGCGCGTAGGCGCGGCCGCCCTCGATGCCGAGCAGCGGACGGTCTCCACCGCCATTCCACGGCCGATCGGTCTCCGAGAACCAGACATGGGCGGCCAGCACCGGGAAGCGAATGTCCTGCCGGATGTGGCCCTCCGCGTCGAAGACGGGCGGGCCGAGTCGGTAGAAGCGGAACCCGCCGCCGCCCTGCCAAGCGACGGCTTCCGAGATGCCTCCCTGTTCGCCGTCGATGACTTCCATTAGGCGAGGCGCGCAATGAGATATCGCATGTTCTCCCATCTCGATGCCGATATAGCGACGGCCCATCTTGTGAGCGACGGCCGCGGTCGTTCCTGAACCGAGAAATGAGTCGAGGACGAGGTCGCCGGGGTTGGTGGCTATCTGAAGGATGCGTTCTATCAGGCGTTCGGGCTTCGGAGTTCCAAAGCTCACATCTGATCCGAATATTGCGTTAGCCTCTTTCTTCGACTCGTCTGTGTGGCCCACGTCAGAATGCGGCCACCAAGTCCAGGGTACTAGACCCTCCACTTCGGAGAGAAAACGAATGACGCTGGGCTGGGAGTCACCGTTCTTGCCCCAATAAATCCGGTTTGCTGCCTTCAATTTGAGAAATTCTGGTTCAATCATCGACCAGCATCGCCCCTCGGGCGGCCGATGAACGCGGCCTGAGGGCGCAACAATCTCGTACATCTGGTTGGGCCGATAGCCTTGAGCCGTCATTGGCAATCCGCGCCAACGCTTCCTCGGATCGGTTTCCTTACGATTCTCGGGATTCTTGTAAATCTTTGCTTGCTCCTCGTTGAGAGGAACACGATTTCTGATCTTCTTGAAGAGTTCGGGATCTTGAGCGTAAACGGTCACATATTCATGCGCATCGCCGATAGAGCCGCGATTCTCGCGTGAATATCGCTTCTGCCAAACGTTGTTGGCGATGAACCGTGAGCGTCCAAACACCTCATCCATGATGACCTTGAGGTAGTGACCTTCATTGTCATCAATGTTGATCCAGATCGACCCTTCCTGTGATAGAAACTCACGCAGCAGTTCCAGTCGTGGCCACATCATGGCCAGCCATTGCGTGTGCTCGAGGTTGTCGTCGTAGTGCTCGAATGCAGCACCGGTGTTGTAGGGCGGGTCGATGTAGATGCATTTCACCCGGCCAGCATAGAAGGGCAGCAGTGCCTTCAGCGCCTCGAGGTTGTCGCCCTGGATCAGCATGTTCCCGGCACCGCCGTCACCCGCCGACAGGTTCGGGACCTCCTCAAGCAGGCGATAGGGCACGCGCTGCGCCGTTCGGATGTCCTCGTCTCGTGTCAGCCAGTTCAGTATCGGCATGCGCTATCGCTCGTCCTCTCGTTTCCTGCTGGAGGGTTCCACGGTCACGCCGGTCAGCCGTTGGTATTCCTCGACCGCAAGGACGACGATCACTGGGCGCCCATGCTTCTCGACCACCACAGGCTCTGCCCGCGCCTCGTCGATCAGCTGGCCGAAGTGATGCTTGGCCTTGCGGGCAGACACGGCCTTCATGGGTTCCTCCCTGAATTATAGTCAGAATGGTCACAATCGGCTGGGACGGTCAATCTTCGATCACCCCATCCATGCCGACCGGATCGCCCCATGCGCGGGCCGTACGGGTGCCGCGCCCACCCCCTCCACCTCCTCGTTCAGCCTGAGCCCCATGCCGATCAGGCCGTGCAGGGCGGCGTGGGCCTGGACGAAGGTGTCGAGGGCCTCGTTGCGCTCGCCGTCGCGCTTGGGTGCCGGGAGCGGATGGGGCGGCCTCGCTCGAAGCGGGTGACGACGCGCTCGGCGGTCAGCCGGCGGAAATGGTCCGCGTCGAGGCGGCGGGGGACGTGGATCGCGCCGGGGCCGGGTTCGGTGAGGCGCAGGCGGGCGTAGACGGCGTCTTTCACCCAGTTCGGCGAGCGGCGCGCAGGTGCCGCCGTATCGGCCGAGCCGTTTCGCCTGGTCCGGCTCCCTGGTGATCGCCTCATACGCGCCCTTCGGGCCGGCCACGCGCGCCTCCTCGAAGAAGCGGCGGAGAACGGAGAGCGTATCGGTCTGGTATTGCTTCAGTTTCATCTGATGCCCCCTCAGGCCCGCGCCTTGACGTCGTAGGGTGTCTGCTTGAAGGTGATGCGCTCGCGGTCGAGCGTGGCGGGTGTCAGCCGGGATTGCTCGCCATAGACGGTCAGCGGGCCGTCGAAGTTCGGCGCCAGCTTGGCGATATCCTCGCGGATCGGGGCGAGGGTCGCGCGGATCAGCACGTTGCCGCCACCCGGCCGCTTGTCGCCGAGAATGCCATTGTAGAGTAGCGCGTAGGCGCGGCCGCCCTCGATGCCGAGCAGCGGACGGTCTCCACCGCCATTCCACGGCCGATCGGTCTCCGAGAACCAGACATGGGCGGCCAGCACCGGGAAGCGAATGTCCTGCCGGATGTGGCCCTCCGCGTCGAAGACGGGCGGGCCGAGCCGGTAGAAGCGGAACCCGCCGCCGCCCTGCCAAGCGACGGCTTCCGAGATGCCTCCCTGTTCGCCGTCGATGACTTCCATTAGGCGAGGCGCGCAATGAGATACCGCATGTTCTCCCATCTCGATGCCGATATAGCGACGGCCCATCTTGTGAGCGACGGCCGCGGTCGTGCCAGAGCCGAGGAAGGAATCGAGCACGAGGTCGTCCGGATTGGTTGCGATGTTGATGATGCGCTGAATCAAGCGCTCGGGTTTCGGCGTCATGAAGTTGACCTCGCCGAAGAGGGCGACGACTTCTTTCTTCGCTTCTTGGGTGTTTCCGACTTCGGTGTTCATCCAAAGCGTCTGTGGTACGACGCCTTGCTTCACCTCCGCCAGGAAACGCTTGATACGTGGAGTGTTGTTCCCGTCTTTGCCCCACCAGATCCTTCGGTCGCGGTCCATCTCCCAGAACCGCTCCTCCGATACACGCCAATACATGCCATTCGGAGGGCCGGCGATCACTCGGCCGCTGGGGCAGGTAATTGGATATCTGCCAGCCCCGTAGGAGTTTCGTGCAGAGACGTCACCGGAAGTCCAAGAGCCTCGCGGATCATTGTCTGGGTTCTTGTAGCCCTTATTCATTCGCTCGGAACGGGGCATCGGGTTTGGGATCCACTGATCGGCATTCCGCGCGAAAACAAGAATATGATCGTGGTCATCAGAAAAATGTCGTGCGGTGTTCTTTGGTGAAAACACCTTCTGCCAGAGGGTATTGGCTATGAAGTTCCGCCGCCCGAACACCTCATCCATGATGACCTTTAGGTAGTGCCCCTCGTTGTCGTCGACGGACACCCAGATCGACCCTTCCTGTGATAGAAACTCACGCAGCAGTTCCAGTCGTGGCCACATCATGGCCAGCCATTGCGTGTGCTCGAGGTTGTCGTCGTAGTGCTCGAATGCAGCACCGGTGTTGTAGGGCGGGTCGATGTAGATGCATTTCACCCGGCCAGCATAGAAGGGCAGCAGTGCCTTCAGCGCCTCGAGGTTGTCGCCCTGGATCAGCATGTTCCCGGCACCGCCGTCACCCGCCGACAGGTTCGGGACCTCCTCAAGCAGGCGATAGGGCACGCGCTGCGCCGTTCGGATGTCCTCGTCTCGTGTCAGCCAGTTCAGTATCGGCATGCGCTATCGCTCGTCCTCTCGTTTCCTGCTGGAGGGTTCCACGGTCACGCCGGTCAGCCGTTGGTATTCCTCGACCGCAAGGACGACGATCACTGGGCGCCCATGCTTCTCGACCACCACAGGCTCTGCCCGCGCCTCGTCGATCAGCTGGCCGAAGTGATGCTTGGCCTTGCGGGCAGACACGGCCTTCATGGGTTCCTCCTGAATTATGGTCATAATGGTCACAATCGGCTGGGACGGTCAATCTTCGATCGCCCCCTCCATGCCGACCGGATCGCCCCATGCGCGGGCCGCACGGGTGCCGCGCCCACCCCCTCCACCTCCTCGTTCAGCCTGAGCCCCATGCCGATCAGGCCGTGCAGGGCGGCGTGGGCCTGGACGGCCGAAAAGCTTCACACGCGCTTCAAATGCAGAATTCGGACGCCTTGGTATACGGTCCCGTCTGTGTATGCGACGGAAATCGGGATGCTCAAGCGCTCGCACAATTCTCCAAGGCTTATTCTGAACAAGGCCGAGGCTTTCACGACCGACACGGCATATCGGATCCGTTCGCGGAAGGTGGCGGCAGAGAAGTTGGCTTGCTGCTTTGTGAATCCTCTGACCTCTTTGAGCGCAGAGATTGAAGGCCGCCATTACGGTGGCGGTGTCCTGGAATTGGTTCCTTCGGAGATCGAAAAGCTGACCATTCCGCTTCCCGTGGATTTTGAGCCAGATATCGAAGCTCTAGACGCTGAAATTCGCACGCGTCCTACACTTGACGTCCTTTCGGGTCATGGCTCGAAAGTGCTCGAGGCGATGGATATTGGTGAAGCCGACCGGCAGCGCTTCATCGACGCATGGTGGGCTCTCAGGAACAGAAGGCATCGCGTGTCGACGGAGCCAATGTCTGCGGAGCGCGACTAGTCGATCTCGATCACGAACCTGCTCGGGTCCTTCGCATTACGATATAGCGACATGGTCCGTCCAATGAGATCCGGGCGGGCAACATGTGGTTTCATTTCGCCCCAGCTGAGCTGGGTCATCGCGTTGCGCTGCTTGTACGCCGCACTGGTGGTGCTTGTCATAATACCCGATACGAAGCTCGAATTCGCCGCGATCCACCCCCTTTACGATCAAACCGAAGCGAGCATAGGCCTCTTCGACGGTTGCGCTCTTCGGCTTCCAAGAGAGTGCCGGAAACACTTCGTCGCGGAAGAAATGCCGGTGGTCCATATCCTCCTCAAGCAGCCCCTTGTCGAGGTTGAGGGAGCCGGTCGCATGTGTCGTCGCGCCAGACGGGATCGTCAAATCCCTTTCGGTGAGCGGCTTGCTCTCCCATACAAGTTCGAGTTCTGCCCCCGTCGCGGCCGTTGAAGCGGTTGGTGTAGGTGGTGTGCCAGCTGCAGGTGCTGGAGTAGCGGGCGGCTTGGGCAGATCGGAGCGCTTTACCGAGCGAGCCAGGGGCGCCACTTTGAGCTTGATCCGGGCAAGTCCCTGGGTCTTGCCGCCAGCCCCACTGGTGACTGTACGCGGCGGGAACGATGATGCTTCGTCGACCAGCCGTCCTTCCTCATGGAGCGTATCGTGTTCATCCGGACTTTTGAGGCGCACGACGTGCTCTGGGTAATCGGCAACAAGCTTCGAGAATTCGCCGTCGACAGAAGTGGCAATTGCATTGTCGTCGCCGTTCGTCAGGTCAAGGTCGAGCGTGACGCTGGCTTCGATGTTGTCGTTCAAGCCACCCGGCGTAAGGTTTGCGCTCCCCACGATCATGCGTGCCGCGGCAGGGCTACTGGCGAAATAAATCTTGGGGTGAAAGATGACGTGTCGGGCGCCGGTGTCCACATAGTGGACATTGGCACCATGATCCAAAAGAGCACGAAGGCCCTGACGGGAAGTGATGTCGTTTCGGATGCCGGCATATATGGCGACCTTCGGCCCGAGTTTCGCCAGTTCCGCTGAGAGCAAGTCCACGCCTGCCTTGTTCACGAAGGCGACGCTGAGGATCGCCCTATTCAAATCGGGGCAAGCCAGAACGTGTTTCACCGCGGCCAAATGGGTTTGGGCTGTAAGGCCTTGCAACAAGAAACCCTCGATCGCCATCACACTCTCCGCAAGACGTCTTGCGGAGAATGCTATCGAGCCTTGTCGGGCTTGCCTATCCCCTTGATTGTAGTGGGTTACCAATCCAACGGGAACGGGACGGTCGACATCAACTTCCGGGTGACCGGCCTGATGGCCGCCAACCTGCTGACGTTCAGCGACTTCCTCTGGATGTAACGCCCCGACCCTCCATCGCACGCAAGAGCGCTCGTCTCGAAGATCCAGCGCTCTTGCTCTGCTCACGCCGTCGGTCGCGCCTCGGGGCCGATGGAGCAGCGAGTCCGATCCACCCGAGCCTGGCGTCAGTCCGGTCGAGTGCGGCGCTGCAGTCGCCGCTCGACCTGGCGCTTTTCCCATCCGGCGCCGAAGAGGGAAAAGACCTCGAAGACCGAGAGACCGTGCGCGGCAACGCCCAGCCCCCAGCCCAGCGCCGGCCAGATGAACCAGAGGTAACCGCCCGAAAAGAACAGGTTCGATCCGGCCATCGCCGCGATCGAGATCAGATAGAGGATCAGATGGTTATAGAAGCCCTTGATATCCCTGACATGCTCCAGCGCTTCGCGCTCGAGATCGGATACGTCTCTTTGCCTGTACATGCGCGTCTCCGTCGAAAGGGTGGAGATATCCACCTCGAGAACCGAAGCCAGAGCGCCGAGTGTTTCCAGGCTGGCATTGCCGCCACGTTCGATCCGCTGGATGGTGCGGACGCTGAGACCGGAGACCTCGGCCAGCACCTCCTGGGACCAACCGCGCTCGAGTCTCAGCTTGCGAACCAGCATCTGCCTTGCCTCTCGGGACCTTGCACTTCGGTGCGACGAGCATGCGCCGGCCTGGACCGGATCGCCATGTCAGCAACCCGACAGGAACCTGTCAAGCAGGCGACAGAAGCAACGCGCACCATCGCCAACGCAGGCGAGCCCGATTACCGCGCGCTGCGGTTCCTCGACGCGGTCCGCCTGCTCACGGCCTAAACTGCTCATGGCCTGAAACCGGCGCTCCGAAAACCGGCGCCCCCGGACGGGAATTTTCCAGCCCGGAGCGCCCCGATTTCCAGACCCCTTTTCCGGCCAAGATCGCCCGCATTTCGGAAAACTTTTGGCGCGCCACACAAAACACTTGATCAACAGCCAAAGTCAGGCGATATGCCCGTCAAACAGCACGCCACCTGGGGAATGCGGGTTCAGAATTCATCGGGCGCTGCCTCCACTGGGGCCGGCGGCGGTGATGGGATAGCGCTCGAGAGCTGTCAACGAAGGCGGCGGAGCGTTCGCGTAGCCCGCAGCCGAAATGGGGAACACCTGGATGCGCCATTGCACCGCCGCGTTCGCACTGGCCGCGAGCCTTGCCTGGGCCGTCACCGCCGTCGCCGAGACCGTCACCGCAGACATCATTGGTGGCAAGGGCGAGACGATCGGCCAGCTCACGCTGATCGAGGCGCCCCGGGGCGTGCTTCTGAACGTGGAGATCGGTGCCGGCGGCCTCGCCCCCGGCTGGCACGGCGTGCACCTGCACGCGGTCGGCGACTGCTCCGACATCGGCGCCTTCAAGATGTCGACCGGCCACGTCAACGTCGACGGCCGCGAACACGGCCTGCTGAACCCCAAGGGCCCGGACAACGGCGACCTGCCGAACCTTTACGGGCATGCCGACGGCTCGGTCACAGCCGAGCTGTTCACGCCCCGGGCCAGCCTGCACGGCAACGCCGCGCTGTTGGATGGCGACGGTTCGGCGCTGGTCGTTCACGCCAATCGCGACGACCACATGAGCCAGCCGATAGGCGGCGCCGGCGCGCGGGTCGCCTGCGCGGCGATCAAGGCCAAGATGTAGCCGCCTCCCGGCTGGCGGGCCCGTGCGCTGGAAGATCGCGGCGGCCGCGATTGTTTCGACACCGCGCAACGGTATTGCCAAGCTGTTTTGTGACGGGTGAGGGGTTTCCAGTCTGGTGTTTCATGCGGTTCATTCCAGGGTGTAATCACCCCACAACCGAAAGGCGTCGGAGCGGGCGTGGCGGTAGGACATTGAAGAGAGTTTGTAACGGCGGGGCTGGAAGAGGGTTTCGATCTGGTCATGAGCGCAGAGAAATCCCTGGGCCTGCCAGGGTGACTTGAACCGCCCCCATGATTTTCTCGCGCCGTCGCGTTGGACGGTGAGAGACCTCGGCCCTGTCGTTCAAGTCCCTGTGCGCCCGGTGGTCCGCCCCGGGCGCAAGATCGTGAATTGGCTTTATGTAGCTGCGCAGCTTGTCGGTGACGACGACACGCGGATCGTCGAACCGAGCCGTCAGCCTGCGCAGGAACCGCTTTGCTGCCTTCGCGTTGCGACGCGGCTGCACCAGAATGTCGAGGACATCTCCTGCCGCGTCGATCGCGCGCCAGAGCCTGTGTGTCATGCCGCCGATCATGATGACCAACTCGTCCAGCGTGCCATGACTCCGCACTCGGCGAGCAGGTCCTCGACATCGGCCGTGCTCAGGGCAAAGCGGTGGTAGGCCCAAACAGCATGGGCGATGATCTCGCGTGGAAAACGAAAGCCTTTCAGGTGCGGCATGGAAACGGGTATCTTCCATTCCGTAACCGTAGCCATCCGAAACAGCAAAAACGACCTGGCAATACCCCAAGGGATCATTCGACGACACAGAAGGTCGAAGCGCGCCACATCTAGGGGGCGGGCGTCAAACCAACGGCCTTCAGTGCGGCGCTCTGGCGCTTTGCCAAACGCGCGACATCAAAGTCGCCGATCAGTTCGTGGAACAGGCGGTACCAGTTGATCCTGGCCTTGAGGTGCAGGAAGACCGAACCCAGGCCGACCGCAGCACGGTCCATCAGCACGAACTCCGCCGGCGGACGCACCCCGCCGACGCGCTTCAACTCCTTGTGCACCTTGGCCACGACCTCGGAGCCATAGGCGCCCGCCTCGCCGATGATCGACTGCTCCTTGTCGGTCAGGATGGGATCGTAGAGAAACCGCGCCCAGAGATTGAGGATCTCCAGGGTCTCACGGCTCAGATCCTTGAAGCCCCAGGCCTCGTAGGCGGCCACCATCCGGGCCTCGTCATCGGATTCCAGGGCCTTATAGAGTTCGAGCACGCCCCACACGAACTTCGGCGGGAAGACGCGAATGCAGCCGAAATCCAGCAGGTTGACCTTGCCGTCCGGCCGCAGGGTGTAGTTTCCCAGATGCGGATCGCCGTGAATGACGCCGTAGTAGTAGAAGGGCACATACCAGGCCCGGAACATGTTCACCGCAATCTGCTTGCGGATCTCCGGGTCCTCGTGGGACTTGAGGAAGGACAGGAAGGCCTCGCCCTTCAACCAGGTCATGGTCAGAAGCCGGTCGGTCGAGAGCGCGTCGATAGCCTCCGGCACGGCGACATTGGGCTCCTCGGCCAGCATCGCACGATAGAGGTGCATGTGCTTGGCCTCGCGGCGGTAGTCCAGTTCCTCCTTCAGACGCTCGCTCAGTTCCTTGTGGATGTCGCTGGTGTCGATCGCCCGGTCGTATTGGCGGTAGATGCCGAAGGCCAGTTTCAGCTGGCGGATATCGGCTTCGACGGCCGAGGCCATGTCGGGATACTGCAGCTTGCAGGCCAGTTCGCGACCCTGGTGATCGCGTACGGCATGGACCTGCCCGAGCGAGGCCGCATGCACCGCCTCGCGGCTAAAGCTGGCGAACCTGGACTGCCAGTCCGGACCTAGCTCGCTGCGCATGCGCCGACGGGTGAAAGCCCATCCCATCGACGGCGCGTTGGCCTGCAGTTGACGCAGCGCCTCGGCATACTCCTTGGGCAGCGCGTCGGGGATGGTCCCCAGGATCTGTGCCGCCTTCATCAGTGGCCCCTTCAGGCCGCCCAAGGCCTGGGTGATGGCCTCGGCATGCTCGTCCTTGTCGAGGTCGCGTCCGACCAGGCGACGCAATGCATAGCCGGCGGCAAAGCCGCCCACCTGCCGGCCGACGCGCACATAGCGCCGGCCGCGGCGGGCAAAACGAGAGCCCTCGTCGCCGATCTCGTCACCGACGTCCGGCGCATCGTCGGGGCCGTCCATCGTCATGAGCTAGGCCGCTGCCTCCAACTCGTCGATGAAGCCGGTCAGGAGCGAGAGGCCCTGCCCCCAGAAGGCCGGATCGCGGGCATCCAGACCGAAGGGGGCCAGCAGATCATCATAGTGCTTGGTACCGCCGGCCCGCAGCATCTCCAGGTACTTCTCGGCAAAGCCCTCCTCGGCCTGCTGGTAGACGGCATAAAGCGAGTTCACCAGGCAGTCGCCGAAGGCATAGGCATAGACGTAGAAGGGCACGTGGATGAAGTGGGGGATGTAGGCCCAGAAGCTGCGGTACTCGGGGTCGAGGTCGAACACCGGGCCCAGCGCCTCGCGCTGCGTCTCCATCCAGACCTCGCCCAGCTGCTCGGCGGTCAACTCTGCGGTGCGCCTGGCATCGTGCACCTTGGTCTCGAAGCGGTGGAAGGCGATCTGACGTACCACCGTGTTCAGCATGTCCTCGACCTTGCCGGCCAGCATCATGCGGCGCCGCTCCGGCGTTTCGGCCTGGCGTAGCATGGACTGGAAGGTCAGCATCTCGCCGAAGACACTGGCGGTTTCCGCCAAGGTCAGCGGCGTATCGGCCAGCAAATGGCCCTGCGCGCCCGCCAGCACCTGATGCACGCCGTGCCCCAGTTCGTGCGCCAAGGTCATGACGTCACGCGTACGGCCCTGATAGTTCAGCAGCAGATAGGGATGTGCCGAGGGCACCGTCGGATGCGCGAAGGCGCCGGGTGCCTTGCCGCTGCGGGTCGGCGCATCGATCCAGGCCGAATCGAAGAAGCGCTTGCCGACCGCCGCCATGTCCTGAGAGAAGTGGCCATAGGCGTCCAGCACCGTGTCGCGCGCCTCGTTCCAGGGAATCGGGCGATCCTCGTCCCTCGGCAACGGCGCGTTGCGCTCCCAATAGGGCAGCTTCTCATAGCCCAGCCATTTGGCCTTCATGGCGTAGTAGCGATGCGAGAGCCTGGGATAGGCCGCGACCACGGCCTGCACCAGCGCTTCGACTACCTCGTCCTCGACCAGATTGGCTAGATTGCGACTGGCCAGCGGGGAGGTGAAGCCACGCCACTTGTCCTCGGTCTCCTTGTCCTTGGCGAGTGTGTTGGTGATAAGCGCGAAGGTTCGGGTGTTCTTGTCCAGCACGCCGGCGAAGCTGTGCGCGGCGGCCTCTCTGGTCTCGCCATCGCGATCGGTCAGCCTATCGAGCACCTGGGTCGAGGTGAGCGCCTCGCCGTTCAGCGGGAAGCGCAGGCTGGCCATGGTCTCGTCGAAGAGGCGCGTCCAGGCGGCCCGGCCGGACACGTACTTCTCGTGCAGCAGGCGCTCGACCTCGTCGCTCAGCTGGTAGGGTCGAAAGGCACGCTGGTCGCGCACCCAGGGCTGCCAACGCGCCATGTCCGGCTGCGCCAGGATCGCCTCGAGGTCGGCATCCTCCAGCTTGTTCAGCTCCAGGGTAAAGAACAGCATGTTGGTCGAGATCGCGGTGATCCGTTCCTGCATGGTCTGGTAGAACTGTCCGATGCGCGGATCGGCCATGTCGCCGGCATGCATCAGCTGGGCAAAGGAGCCGATGCGGCCCAAGGCCTCCTGCAGGTCCTGGTAGGCCGTCATGGCTTCCGCGAATCCGTTAGCCGAAAGTCGGGCAAGACCACCTTCATAGCGCCCGCGGAAGGCTTCGGCCCGGCTCAGAGTCTCCGCCAGATCGGCCTCCAGGGCTGCATCTTCCGGCCCGGCGTAGAGGTCCGAGAGGTCCCACTCGGGCAGATCGCCCAAGGCGCTGTCGGTTTTTTTCGTCAGGTTTTCTTGCAGTCCTTCGGGCATTTTACCTATCTCCTTACAGTCTGGGCCGATATAGGCGTTCAAAGTGGCCACGCCAAGGCGCAGTGACCTTGGCGAAAAAAGTTGGCAAAAAGATGAGGATGGATAGACGCGATGGATTACAAGGCTTGGTCATCACTACCGGGGATGCTGTTCGAGCGCGGCGCGAAGGACCCGGACGCGCCGGTTCTCTGGGCGAAACGCGACGGGCACTGGCAGGCGTTCACCTGGGCAGCGCTGACAACGCGGGTCCGCAATCTTGCCAAAGCCCTGATCGCACGCGGAATTGAACCCGGCGAGCGCGTCCTGCTGGTCTCCGAGAACAGCCCGGGGTGGGTGCTGGCTCACTTTGCCATCATGAGCGCCGGCGCCATCACCGTGCCGGCCTACACCACCAACACTCGGCAGGATTACGCCCACCTGCTGGCCGACGCCGGCGCCAGTGCGGTGCTGCTCTCCAGTCAGGCTTTGGGCAAGCGATGCCTGCCCGCTGTCGCCGAGGCACCCGGCTGCCGCTTCGTGATGAGCCTTGAGCCCTGCGAGGCCAATCTGGCCGAGGGACAGGCACTGCTGGACTGGCAGGCCGAAGAGGCTGCGGGTGCCGACGCCTCAGTCGACCTGGACGCCCGCTTGGCGGCTCTGGATCGAGACAGTGCCTGCATCTTCATCTACACCTCCGGCACCGGCGGTACGCCCAAGGGCGTCATGCTGAGCCACGCCAATATCTTCACCAACTGCGGCAGCGCCTTCGATCTGCTGCGCAGCTTCGGCGTCGAGGAGGTGCAGCAGACCTTCATCTCCTTCCTGCCACTCAGCCATTCCTACGAGCATGCCGCCGGCCTCTGTTTTCCGCTCTCGATCCGCGCCCAGATCTATTATGCCGAATCGGTCGAGAAGCTGGCCGCCAACATGGCCGAGGTGCAGCCCACCCTCATGACCGCCGTACCGCGCCTCTACGAAAGCATGCGCCAGCGCATCTTGAGCGGCCTGAAGCACCAGCCGGCGCTGCGCCAGAAGCTTTTCCACAAGACAGTGGCGCTGGGTCGCAAGCGCCATGCAGGGCAGAGGCTCAAGCCGATCGAGCGGCTGCAGGATCGCCTGCTCGAGCGCCTGGTGCGCGAGAAGGTCCGTCAGCGCTTCGGCGGCCGCCTGCAGGCCTTGATCTCCGGCGGGGCCGCGCTCAATCCGGACATCGGCAGTTTCTTCCAGGCCTTGGGCCTGGTTCTGCTGCAGGGCTACGGCCAGACCGAAGCGGCGCCGGTGGTCTCCTGCAATCGGCCCGACAGGGTGAAGATGTCCAGCGTCGGCCCGCCGCTGGAGGGCGTCACGGTCAAGATCGCCGAGGATGGCGAGATTCTGGTGCAGGGCGGAAACGTCATGCTGGGCTACTGGCAGGATCCCGAGGCTACGGCCTTCGCCATGCGCGACGGCTGGCTGCACACCGGCGACGTGGGGCATCTGGACGAGGACGGCTACATCTACATCACCGACCGCAAGAAGGACATCCTGGTGGTCTCTGGCGGTGACAACATATCGCCCGCCCGTCTGGAAGGCCTGCTGACCCTCGAAGCGGAGATCGAGCAGGCCTGTGTGATCGGCGACCGCCGCCCTTATCTCGTTGCCCTGATCGTGCCTTCCAAGTCGGCGCTCGAGGACTGGGCCAAGGGCAAGGGAACCAGCACAGACCTTGCGGATCTGGACAAGGATCCTGCCTTCCACGAACACATGGCGGAGGTCGTGGGGCGCAGCAATGCCAAGGTTTCGGTGGTCGAGCGCATTCGACGCTTTGCGATCGCCACGGAAGGCTTCACCATAGACAATGAGATGATGACACCGACGATGAAAATTCGCCGCCACAAGATTCTGGCCGCTCATGGATCGAAACTGGAGGCCCTATACGAGAAGAAAGGCGCAGCGTGAACCTGGCCGCACCGCAAACACGGCTCCTCGATCGCGCCCGCGCTCCCTTCGAGCTGATCAATCCCGGCGCCCGCTCGCGCTACTTCCTGGTCTGCGATCACGCCAGCAACCTGGTGCCGACGGAGTTCGACACTCTGGGTCTTGCGCCCGAGCAGTTGGAACTGCACATCGCCTACGACATCGGCGCTGCCGCCATGACCCGGCGCATGGCGCAGGTGCTGCGCGCGCCCGCCGTACTGGCCGGTTTCTCGCGTCTGCTGATCGATGCCAATCGTATGACCGGCCACGTCACCTCGATCCCTGAGACAAGCGACGGAATCACGATTCCCGGCAATCGGCAGCTCAGCGAAGACGCACGACAAGACCGTATCGCCCGCTACTTCGAACCCTATCACCAAGCGATCACAGCCGGACTGGAGACGGCCTTGGCCGCCGGGGAGCGGCCGATCCTGGTCTCGCTGCACAGCTTTACCGCCGTGATGCGGGACTTCCAGCGTCCCTGGCAGGTCGGCGTCCTTTGGGATCGCGACGACCGCATGGCGGCGCCCCTGATCCAGGCCTTGAGCGCGCGCGGTCTGACCGTCGGCGACAACCAGCCTTACAGTGGCGGCACCGATTTCGGCTTTACCATGCAGCAGCACGCCTTGCCGCCGGATCTGCCGCAGGTGTTCCTGGAGGTTCGCCAGGATTTGATCGAGGAAGATCGCGGCGCTCGAGTCTGGGCCGAACTCCTGGCCAAGGAGCTGCAAACCCTGGCGATACAGGCAGCATAACCGGAGGGGATGGGCACGATGGGGACACCCAGTTTCACGGTCGGGATCGAAGAGGAGTACCTCCTGGTCGACCGGCAGACGCGCAATCTGGCGACCGATCCACCTGAGGCATTGATGCAGGTGCTGAATCAGGAGACCGCCGGCCATGCCTTCCCGGAGTTCCTGCGCGCGCAGGTCGAGATTGCGACCAAACCCTGCCGAGACATCGCCGAAGCCAGGCAAGAGCTGAGGGCATTGCGCCGCCAGGTCTCGGAGATCGCCGGGCGCTTCGATCTGGGCCTGATCGCCTCGGCCACCCACCCCTTCGCCGCCTGGTCGCAGCAGCAGCGCAGCCAGGGGCCGCGCTATGATACGCTGTCACGCGATCTGCAGGCCGTCGCCCATCGCCTCTTGACCTGCGGCATGCATGTCCATGCCGGCCTCGACGACGACGATCTGCGCATCGACCTGATGGGCCAGGTTGCCTACTTCCTGCCGCACCTGCTGGTGCTCTCGACCTCCTCGCCCTTCTGGGCCGGCCGCGATACGGGGCTAAAGTCCTACCGCCTGGCGGTCTTCGATGAGATACCGCGCACCGGCCTGCCAGAGCACTTCGACAGCTGGGTCGAGTATCAGCGCCATGTGGATATTCTGGTCCATGCCAAGCTGATCGAGGACTCCTCGAAGATGTGGTGGGACGTTCGGCCCTCGGCGCGCTTTCCGACCCTGGAGATGCGCATCGCCGATGTCTGCACCCCTTGGCGCGACGGCATCACCATCGCCGCCCTCTACCTCTCGATCCTGCACATGCTCTATCGGCTGAAGCGCGAGAACCAGCGCTGGCGGCGCTATGCCCGCATGCTGATCGAGGAAAACCGCTGGCGCGCCCAACGCTACGGCTCCGACGCCGGCATGCTGGACATCGGCAAGGGCACCATCGTGCCCTATGCCGATCTCTTGGAAGAGATCATCGCACTGACCGAGATCGATGCCGAGGAGTTGGGCTGCACCGCCGAAGTTCAGGCGGCACGAGATATCCTCGCGCGCGGGACCAGCGCCCATCGCCAGGTCGAGGTCCATGCCAAGGCCAAGGAGAGCGGCGCCGATGACAAAGACGCCTTGAACGCGGTCGTCGACTGGCTGATCGAGGAAACCTCTCGGGATCTTTGAAACCAATCCCGAGTAGACGGAACCGTCCGCGACGACGATTTGCGGTTGGAGCAACAGGTTAGAACGGTTCAGGTGATCCCTTGGACACCTGAACCGTTCTAACCCGCTTTCGCAGGTGCCAGCTTGACCGCTGTGCCGTAGGCCAGGATCTCGGCTGCCTCGTCCATGATCATCGAGGTGGAAAAACGCATGGCGACGATGGCGTCCGCTCCCTTGGCACGCGCGTCTTCGCACATGCGGTCATAGGCCTGCCAGCGCGCATCGGATAGCAGATCGGTGTACCCGCCGACCTCGCCGCCGACGATGGAGCGTAGCGAGGCGCCGATGTCGGTGCCGATGTGTTTGGTGCGCACGATATTACCGCGCACGATGCCCAGGTTCTCGACGATGACGACGCCGGGCAGGCTCTCGGCCGTGGTGATCTGCATGGTAGGCGCCTTAACTAACACTTGATGCGGTCGTATCTGCTGTCGTCGGGGTTGCACATCCGATCGCTGAGCAAACGCCAGACGAAGAAGCCGGTAAGCGCCAAGGCCAGCAAAGGCAAGATGCCGAACCAACCACCGGCGACGATGCCCACCAACAGCATGATGATCCAGGCCAGAGCCAGGACCATGACGACGAGCAATGCCAAGCTTTCCAAGGATATGGTACCGGTTTGCAGTTGGATCAAGAGCGCGGCCCTTTGGCCGCGTCGCCTGGCCCATGGCCAAGGTTTAGGGTCTCACACTCTGAGCGAGACGGCAGCAAGAATGGTGAGGGTGGTGGAGCTAAACCGCGATCGTGAGCGTCAGGAGGCCGTGCGGACCTGGATCGAAAGCGGTACTCCCTTCGGCGGCAAGCCGCCGGAGTCGATCGCCACGCACGGCAATCTTCTCTTCCTCACACCCAGACGCGTCTACAAGATGAAGCGCGTGATAAACTTCGGCTGGATGGATTTCTCCAGCTTGGAGAAGCGCGCCGAGGCCTGCCGGCAAGAGTTGCTGCTCAATCGCCGGACCGCGCCGGCGCTCTATCTCCAGGTTTTGGCGGTCACCCAGGACGCGAAGGGTTTCGCTCTGGCCGGCTCGGGCGAGGCGGTGGAATGGCTGGTCGAGATGCAGCGCTTCGAGGAGTCGCTAAGACTTGACCATCTCTCGGATCGCGGCGAACTGACGGCCAGGCACGCGCGCGATCTGGCCGACGATGTCGCCGCTTTTCACAGGCGCGCGGAACCCGCCGAACGTCGCGACTTCGCCACCATCCTCGATCAGGTCGCGCGGGAGAACGACGGCGATATGGGCAAGGCGGCTGGCCTCTTTCCCGAATCCCAGCGAGACGAGCTCCGCAGCCTGTCGCTGGCAGAGGTCGCTCGCCACCGCAGTTTGATCGCCGATCGCGTAGCGGCCGGTTGGTTGAGGCGCTGCCACGGCGATCTTCACCTGGCGAACATCGTACTGTGGCAAGACCGGCCGACACCATTCGACTGCATCGAGTTCAACGAGGACTACATCTCCATCGACCTGCTCTACGACCTGGCCTTCCTGCTGATGGACCTGGAACAACGCGGTCGGAGCGCGCTGGCCAATCTGCTGCTGAACCGCTGGCTGGCGATGGCACCGGGCCCCGAACAGCAGCTGCGCGGCCTGGCCCTGCTGCCCCTGCTGCTGTCTCTAAGAGCCGGCGTGCGGGCCAAGATCGCCGGTCTGCAGTGGCTGGAAACCAGCGGCCGGCGACGCCAGGAGCTGGCAGAGGCAGCACAGCTTTATCTCCAGCGCGCGCGCTCCTACCTGCAGCCCAGCCCGCCCGAGCTCGTCGCCGTCGGCGGATTATCCGGCAGCGGCAAGTCGACCCTCGCCGCGGGCCTGGCTCCCGGACTGGGTGCCGCGCCCGGTGCGATCCTGCTGCGCAGCGATGTCGTGCGCAAGCGACTGAACGGTGTGGCTCCGGAGTCTCATCTGCCGGCCGAGGCCTATAGCGAAGCTGAAAATCGGCGCATCGCTGCGACCTTGCTGCGCTATGCAGCCGCAGCTTTGGGCGCCGGCCGCAGCGTCATTCTGGACGCGGTCAGCGCCGATCCCGAATTTCGCCAGCCCCTGCGCGACCTGGCCAGCCGCCTTTCAAGCCGATTTTCCGGTCTCTGGCTGGAGGCGCCCTTGGAGACTTTGAAGGCCAGGGTGGCGGCACGGCAAAGCGATGCCTCCGATGCGACGCCGGCGGTGGTCGAGCGCCAAGCCGAAGGCTTTACGCCACCCGAGAGTTGGCGGCGGCTCGATGCCCAGGGGACCGCCGAGGTAACCCTCGCCTTGGCTCAAGTGCTCCTGGGACGCCCTTAGAGGCGGTCTCGAAAGCAACGTTCAAGCCGGCAGCGGGATCTCGTGCACCGGGTTCGGGACCTTGTAGCCGGCCTGAAAACTCGGGCGCGCCGCCAGCTCCAGATACCAGCGTTTCACATTGGGGAAGTCGTTCATGTCGATCTGCTGCCACTCGTAGCGGCTGGACCAGGGCCAGATCGCAATGTCGGCAACGCTCAGCGCATCGCCGGCAACGTGGCTGTAGCGGCCGAGTTGCCTGTCGAGCACGGCATAGAGCCGCTTGGCTTCGTTGTGATAGCGCTCCTCGGCATAGGGCGCCTTGCCGGGATTGAACTTCAGAAAGTGATGCGCCTGGCCCAGCATCGGCCCCTGCCCGCCCATCTGCCACATGAGCCACTGTATGACCTCCCACTTCCCGGCCTCGTCTTGGGGCATCAGGCGGCCGGTCTTTTCAGCCAGATAGAGCAGAATGGCGCCCGACTCGAAAAGCGTCCGATCCTCCTTGTCGTCGAGGATCGCCGGGATCTTGTTGTTCGGCGAGATCTTGAGGAAGTCCGGTGCGAACTGCTCGTCCTTGCCGATGTCGATCGGGTGGACGTCATAGGCCAGGCCCAATGCCTCCAGACCGATGGAGACCTTGCGGCCGTTCGGAGTGCTCCAGGTGTAGAGATGAATCATGCGTCTTGGTTCTTCCTTGGAGGCAAGAGTGCCAGGGCAAAGCTTCGGGCCCCCTGAGGTGGGAGCCCGATTGTCGATTGGAGACGCCGAACCAAAGAGAGCGTCAGTGCGCGGCGGTTTGCTCGAAGATGGTCGCGAAGATCCGGTCCAGCTCTTCGGCGAGCGCCTTCAAGGCCGGGCCGCCCTCTTCCATGTAGGGCGCGAAGACATGGCTGGGGATCTTGTAGGAGAGACTGGCGGTACCGTCCGGATTCTCCGTGAGGTAGAAGCGGATCGGCGCTTCGATTCCTGCGGCAATGCTGGCCTCCAGCATGCGCCGGGCGAAGTCGTTGCGATAGACGCCGGCGACCCGGTTGCCGGGAATGGTGATGCCCTGATTGGCCGCGCCACCGGAGGCGCTGGCGGTGGTGACCAGTCCCATCCTGTTGGCCTTGACGGTGGCTTTCAGACGCTCCCAAAGCTCCGGATAGCTGTGGCTGGTGACGGTCACGCGCCAACCATCGCGCGGCGTCAGATTGGAAGCCTGGGCCGAAACCGCCGTCAGCAGCAGAACCAGCGGTAGCAGAAGTCGAAGCATGGGAGATCTCTCGTCGCTTGATGTGAAGGCTAGCGCAGTCTAACGCCAAGCCTCTCTTACCGCCCGCTCAAGTCTTCTTGAAAGTCATTGTGGCGCAAGCAAGGCCGTAGGGCGGATCTAGACTAGGAGCAATCCCAGGAAAGCGACGTAGCAGGCCAGCAGGACTCCACCGTCCAAACGCGCGATCTTCCGCTGAGTGGAGAGGAACCAGAGTGCCAGGGTCGCCGCCAGCATGACCCAGATGTCCAAGGTGAGGACCTCCGGCGGCACGGCAAAGGGCGCGGCCAGAGCGGTCGTGCCCAGCACACCCATGATATTGAAGAGATTGCTGCCCATGACGTTGCCGATGGCAACGCCGGACTGGCCGCGCAGCGCCGCGACCATCGAGGTTACGATTTCCGGCAGCGAGGTGCCGATGGCAACGATGGTGGCGCCGATTACGGCTTCCGAGAGACCGGCATAGCGGGCAATCCCCACCGCACCATCGACCAGCATATGAGCACCGCCGATGATCAGGACCAGGCCGGCGAGGGTGATCAGCAGGCTGAGCCAGATGTTGGACTTCTCCCCGGCCTCCTGCGCTTCGCTTTCGGCCATCGCCAGCACCGAGGACTTGCGTTTGCTGCGGCGTTCCTGGTTGTAGGCGAAGAGCAGATAGCCGATCAACAGAACGAGCAGGACGACGCCCATTGGACGGTCGATGAAGCCGATCAACAGAAGGACCGTGCCGATGAGGGTCGCGCCGCAAACCGCATAGGCATCGCGCCGAAAGCCGGCGCGATGCATGAGCATCGGCCGGGTCAGGGCGCAGAGTCCCAGGACCAGCAGAATGTTTGCGATGTTGGAGCCGACGATGTTGCCCACGGCCAGAGCCGGCACATCGGCCAAGGCGGCTTCGATCGAAGTCACGATCTCCGGTATGGATGTCCCGAACGCGACGATGGTAAGGCCGATCAAAAGCGGCGACAGACCCAAGCAGGTCGCCGTCGACACCGCCCCGCGCACCACCAGCTCACCGCCAATCAAGAGTCCACAGAGCCCCCCCAGGGTGAGAAGCATGAGCAACATATGGTTGGTGTCCCCCAGGGTCTGCGCCAAAGAATCCGCTTGGCGTCGGTAAGTGCAGCCTGCGTCGTCGCGCAGCCATTTGGTGGTCTTTCACGCTCAAGCCAAGCAAAAAGGCCTGTCAAAATGACGATTCGGCCAAGCTGTTGCCTGCATGCTGCGGGTGGTCTGGGGCGCTTGCGCGAAAAGTCTTTGCGCGGAAGCGCCGGCTGGCGGCACTCTAGAGTACGGATGTTCGGGAAAGAGGGGAGATCAATGGTTGCACGCGTCGCGACAGTGGCCTTTCAGGGTATCCAGGTGGTGGACGTGGATGTGCAAGTCCAGGTCTCCTCCGGCCTGCCCTCCTTCACTGTCGTTGGCCTGCCCGACAAGGCCGTGGCCGAGAGCCGTGAGCGGGTGCGCGGGGCGCTGACCGCGCTGGGCCTGGCGCTGCCGCCCAAGCGCATTGTGGTCAATCTGGCGCCGGCTGATTTGCTGAAGGAGGGCAGTCACTTCGACCTGCCGATCGCCATGGCTCTCTTGAGCGCCATCGGCGTGCTGCCGGCCGAGGAGATCGCTGGCCTGCTGGCGCTCGGCGAGTTGGCGCTGGACGGACGCCTCTCGGCCGTGACCGGCGTGCTGCCGGCCTCGATCCACGCCTCGTCCAAGGAGATCGGGCTGGTCTGCCCCTCTCAGCAGGGCGGCGAAGCGGCCTGGGCAGCCGGCATCGAGGTCCTAGCGCCCGCCTCTCTGCTGGCCCTGGTCAATCATATGAAGGGCACGCAAGTTCTTGCACCGCCGGAACCCAAATCCGAGGCGGCGCACCCCGCGGCCCTTCCCGATCTCGGCGACGTCAAGGGACAGGAGACGGCGAAACGCGCGCTGGAGATCGCCGCGGCCGGCGGCCACAACCTGCTGATGATCGGCCCGCCGGGCTCCGGCAAGTCGATGCTGGCCAAGCGCCTGCCTGGGCTGCTGCCGCCCTTGATCCCGGCCGAGGCCCTTGAGGTCTCGATGATCCACTCGGTCGCCGGCACCCTGCCCGAGGGCGGCATCCTGCGCCATCGGCCGTTTCGCGACCCGCACCACTCGGCCTCGCTGGCAGCGCTGGCCGGAGGCGGAGCAAGGGCGAAGCCGGGCGAGATTTCTCTGGCGCACCTGGGTGTCCTCTTCCTCGATGAGCTGCCGGAGTTCCATCGCGGCGCCCTGGAGGCCCTGCGTCAGCCCTTGGAGAGCGGCGATATCACCATTGCCCGGGCCAACAGCCACGTAAACTACCCGGCCCGGGTGCAGCTGGTGGCGGCGATGAACCCCTGCCGCTGCGGTTTCTCGACGATCCGGCGCAGGCCTGCTCGCGCGCACCGCGCTGCGGCGCCGACTATCAAGCCAAGATTTCCGGCCCACTGTTCGACCGCATCGATCTGGTGGTCGAGGTGCCGGCGGTCAGCGCCAGCGATCTCTCGCTGCCGCCGCCCAGCGAGGGCAGTGCCGAGGTTGCCGCGCGCGTCACCGCAGCACGTGCCGTGCAGACCACCCGCTTCAGCGCCCTGAAGCAGCCGCTGCGCAGTAACGCGGAATTGGAGGGACAGCTGCTGGACGAGGTCGTGGCGCCCGATGCCGCCGGCAAGGAGCTCTTGGCCGAGGCAGCTCAGCATCTGAAGCTCTCGGCGCGCGGCTATCATCGGGTGCTGAAGGTGGCACGCACTCTTGCGGATCTGACCGGGGTGGAGCAGGTTTCGCGACCGCATATAGCCGAAGCGCTCAGCCATCGTCGGCGTCACTACCGCCCTGCTTAGAGACGATGCCGCTCAAACCCGATGAACAGTGTTCAAGAGACGTGCGCGTGTAATCGCTCATCACCAATGGTAGGATGGCCTAGCGGAAGAAGCGGTCAAGGGGTCAGTGACAATGGCAAACCAGAGGCAATCGAATGATATCTTGAGCGTCGCCGAAGCTTTGGCCTTGCTGACACCCGAGGAGCTCGTCTCCCCTCGACGAATTCGCGCCGGCAACCCCACCGGCGATGGCGGTCATGTCATGGCCGACCACTTTCGGCCGGGTCAGAAGATCTACAGCTACGGCATCTCATCTACAGCTACGGCATCTCCAACGAATATAGCTTCGACCTATCGATGGCCGCTCTCGGCCTCGAGCTCTTTTTGTACGACCACACGATCGCAGATCTGACGTTCGACCAGGAGAACATACACTTCTTCCAGGAGGGTGTGTCGCACGAGAACGAACCGGAGAACAAGCTCTACACCCTGGCCCGTCACATTGAAAGAAACGGCCACGACGATGACGACATGATCCGGAAAATGGACATCGAGCGTGCCGAGTGGAGAGTCTTCGATCATATGGGCGACGATGTATTGCGTCACTTTCAGCAAATGACGATGGAAATCCATGGCTTGTGCAACCTCGCTCGCCCGTTCTTTCGGGCCCTGGTCGTTCGGGTACTGCAGAAAATTCTGAACAGGTTCCACCATCATTCACGTGCACGCGAACAATGCGTCGAAGATCGCCGTCGTAGGGGGCTGCCAGTCTCCAACCTTCCGGAGGTGACCTTGCCTTGGGAAGGACGCAGGCGAATTCGGCGATTGGCAGACCCTCCTTCCCTGCCAGCTGGGTGCACCCAACTCCAACCGCCACGATGGCGACTTCGTGCCCAGCTTCTTCCCTTTCCTCCCGTCCGGTCTGTCGCCGGAGGCACTTGCGACAGGTGTTGAGCAAGCAACCCGGCATGCAAATCGCAAGTCTCGCGGACGGGGGAACAATACGGCCACCCCCCTCATCACCGCCGTTCCGGACAGTTAGAGCGGACCTGGATCAATCGGCAGAAACACAGCAGAATTCTCCTCCTCCTATCAATGAGGCGCCGAGCCATCAATGGCGCCGCAACCATCTCAATTGAGGAAAAGCCATGACAGACAGCCCCGATGACCGAGTCGTCCTGGTATCCGGTGCCAGCCGCGGCATCGGTGCAGCCGTTGCCAAACATCTCGCCCAATCCGGTTGGCTGCTTTCTTTGGGCATGCGCAAGCCCCTGGCCCTCGACGGGATCGACGAGGAGCGCTGCCAGCTGGCCAGCCATGACGCACGTCAAGCCGACGAAGCGGATTGGGTCGGCCAGGCATTTGAGCGGTTCGGCCGTATCGACGGCGTGGTCTGCTGTGCCGGAATCATGGTCCCGGAGACGGTGATCTCAATCGAAGAAGGCGGCGTTGGAAGAGATGTGGCAGGTGAACGTCGCCTCGCCGCGCCGCCTGATCAAGGCCGCCTGGGAACCGCTCTGCGAGGCAGGCTCCGGCCGCGTCGCCATCCTGGCCTCGCTGTCAGGCAAGCGTGTCAAGTCTGCCAATAGCGGCGCCTATGCCATGACCAAGCACGCCGCCGTCGCGCTGATCCAGGGCGTGCGCTTGGCCGGCTGGGATCGAGGTATCCGGGCAACGGCGATCTGCCCGGGTTTCGTCAACACCGACATGGCGCGCGCGATCACCGACTTTCCGCAAGAGCGGATGTCTCAAGCCGAGGATATTGCCGGTATGGTGGCCTTCGCCCTCGAGGCCCCAGCCTTCACCAGCCCTGCAGAGATCACTGTAAACTGTATGGCTGAGGGGCTCTATTGATTCGCGACCAGGCCGCGACTTCGGGCCGCTCGTCAAGAACCCGTAGGCGGCCGGCGAAGGCACGATAGAGTTCCTCCAGGCGCTCGGCCAGCCACTGGTGCTGGCGGGCCCAGTCGGCGCGCCTGGCAATGTCGGCGCCCTTGGCCGTGACGCAGATCCTATGGTCGCGTCCTTCCAACGCCGCCACCCACTCAAGCGGGTAGCCGACCGTCGCCTCGATTGCCTCCCGACCTTGCTGCAGGGCGGCGACATAGCGCTGCACCGCCGCTTCGCCACTCAGGACGATCTCGGCCCGCCGCGCTCGCGCAGATGCGCCAGCAGGGCCGACCAAGCCCAACTGGTAGCGCCGGCCCTCCGACAGCTCCTCGGTCTTGGTGATGCGTACGCCGCGACGCGCACTGCGGGTCCAGTCGTTCGGGCGGGACAGCAAATGGAAGCGCGGTGCCGGCGTCGAGCCGTTCACTCGAAAGGCCTGCAATTCCGGGGCATAAAAGCTGAGCTTCGAGGGCGAGAGGCGATTCAGCCAATCGAGCGCGGCGCGATGCTCTTCACGAAAGTGGGTAGCGATCCACACGATCTTGCCGGCCTCGAGGCCGGCTGCATGCGCGATCAGGCGACCCAGATAGTCGTTATCGGTGTCGGACAGCTGAACTTCGATCAACACACGGCTATCGTTGCGAATGTCGCGACAAATCAGGTCCGCAGTCAGCGGCCCGACGGCGCGGTCCGCGGCCTCCACCTCCATATCCAAATCCAGCGCCTCGGCCAGCAACTCAAGGCTATCGGCTTCGGCGAGCCAGGCGATCAAGGCTTCGAGGCCGCCGTTCCAGAGAGTCTTGGGGTCTAAGGCTTCGAGGCGCCCGAACATGCGGTCGCTCATGGTATTGTACCTCCAGTTACGTTTCGGTCCTCCGACCGGGCCCCTTCGGCGGCCACCGGCGCCGACCTCGGGTTAGGCGCGCCAATCGTCGGTTTCGTTTGCAGATCGCCCACTTCAGTGCGGCAAAGGCATGAGTCTCACGCCCTGCGACGGCGGTTTCATTGGCGATCTCGGCTTTGGGTTCGTCGGGCGAGCAAGTGACCGCGCCAATCAAGGCTCGGGTCGGTTTACACGCCGCAGAGTCACATTCAGGCGCCCGCCGCCAGCAAGCAATCTCGAACTGCCGGTGAGGATGCGATCGATACCATGATAGCAATGTCGGCTGGCGCCGCCCAGGAGCAAAACGTCGCCGCTGGAGAGGTGAAAGGAGCCGGTCGGGTCATTCCGCCGCGGGCCGCCGATGCGAAAGAGCGCAGTGTCGCCCAGCGAGATCGAGAGTACCGGCGCATCGCCGGCGGCCTCGTCGGCATCGCGGTGGAGACCCATACGGGCAGTGCCGTTGTAGAGGTTGATCAGGCAGGCCTCGGGATCTGCGGAATAGCCGGAAAACTGGCGCCAGATCTCCAGAATGCTTTCCGGTATCGGCGGCCAGGGCGCGCCGGTCTCCGGATGCAGCGCCTGATAGCGGTAGCCCTCGCGATCGGAGACCCAGCCCAAGGGGCCGGCGTTGCTCATGGTCACAGAGAAGGCCTTGCCGCTCTTCGGCATGGTCGGGCGGTAGGGTGGTGCTGCGGCCAGGAGGGCCTGGATCTCAGCCAGCAGCGCTGCCTGCGCCTCGCGGTCGAGATGGCCGGGACGCCATGCCAGGCCCTGCGGCCAGGGCCGGAACATCAGTCGGGATCTTTGCCGAGGTTGCGCAGCCGCGCATCGCGGTTCCGGCGGGCCTGCTGAATGCCAAGCCCGCGCACGGCGACATAGCCCAGCAGGGAGGCCAAGGAGGCATAGCCGGCGACCTCGGCCAGGTCCGGCAAGTTCCAGCGATTCTCGGCCAGAAGCGAGATCAGAATAGAAGCGAGCGCGCTAAGGATCAGGATCGCCAGGACGGCGCGGTAGAGCGGGTCCTTGGGAAAGTCGGAGGTCTGTCGGAATAGACGCATGAATGTCCTGCCATAAGCGATGCCGGCTGCGGGGTCCATAGACACCGCAGCCGCGACGAAATTCAAGCCTGCTTCACGCACCCAAGCGTCTTGCAGGCGGCCGCTGGATGCTTATATGACCAACGAACCAAAGCCCAACGATGACCTGCGCTTTCGAATGAGGGCACAGCCTCGCGCATGAGGCCGTCCGAGAAAGGCAGATCGGGGCTTGAATCCCTAACCCTGGGCCCGCGTGTTCGGCGCTTCGGCAGTAAGGCCGGCCAAAGGGCTGCCGAAAGGAGACGATAGTTATGAGTAAAGTGATCGGCATCGATCTTGGTACCACGAACTCTTGCGTGGCCGTGATGGACGGCTCGCAGGCGAAAGTCATCGAGAACGCGGAAGGCGCACGGACCACACCCTCGCAGGTCGCCTTCACCTCCTCCGGCGAGAAGCTGGTCGGCCAGTCGGCCAAGCGCCAGGCCGTCACCAACCCGGAAAACACCATCTTCGCCATGAAGCGCCTGATCGGTCGGCGTTACGACGATCCCATCATCGGCAAGGATCGCGAGTTGGTGCCCTACTCGATCGTCAAGGCCGACAACGGCGACGCCTGGATCGAGGCTCGTAGCGAGCGCTACTCGCCCTCGCAGCTCTCCGCCTTCGTGCTGCAGAAGATGAAGGAAACCGCCGAAGGCTATCTCGGCGAAGAGGTGACCGACGCGGTCGTCACCGTGCCGGCCTACTTCAACGACGCCCAGCGCCAGGCCACAAAGGATGCTGGAAAGATCGCCGGGCTGAACGTGCTGCGCATCATCAACGAGCCGACTGCGGCCGCGCTGGCCTATGGCTTCGACAAGAAGCAGAGCGGCACCGTTGCGGTTTACGACCTGGGCGGCGGCACCTTCGATATCTCCGTGCTGGAGATCGGCGACGGCGTCTTCGAAGTGAAGTCGACCAACGGCGATACTTTCCTGGGCGGTGAGGACTTCGACGCCAAGATCATCGACTATCTGGCCGACGAGTTCAAAAAGGAGAACACCATCGACCTGCGCCAGGATCGCCTGGCCCTGCAGCGTCTGAAGGAAGCAGCCGAGAAGGCCAAGATCGAGCTCTCCTCCGCCAAGGAGACCGAGGTCAACCTGCCATTCATCACCGCCGATCAGTCCGGTCCCAAGCATCTGACCATGAAGCTGACCCGTGCTAAGCTGGAAGCCCTGGTCGGCAGCCTGGTCGATCGCACCATGGAGCCGGTGAAGAAGGCGATGAAGGATGCCGGTGTCACCGCCGGTGAGATCGACGAGGTGATCCTGGTCGGCGGCATGACCCGCATGCCCAAGGTGATCGACACGGTGAAGGCCTTCTTCGGCAAGGATCCGCATCGCGGCGTCAACCCCGACGAGGTCGTGGCTGTGGGTGCTGCCATTCAGGCCGGTGTGCTGAAGGGTGACGTCAAGGACCTGCTGCTCTTGGACGTGACGCCCCTGTCGCTCGGCATCGAGACGCTTGGCGGCGTGATGACCAAGCTGATCGACCGCAATACCACGATCCCGACCAAGAAAAGCCAGACCTTCTCCACCGCCGAGGATAGCCAGACGGCGGTCACCATCCGCGTCTTCCAAGGCGAGCGCGAGATGGCGGCCGACAACAAGATCCTGGGCCAATTCGATCTGGTCGGTATCCCGACCGCGCCGCGCGGCGTGCCGCAGATCGAGGTCACCTTCGACATCGACGCCAACGGCATCGTCAATGTCTCGGCCAAGGATAAGGCCACCGCCAAAGAGCAGCAGATCCGCATCCAGGCCTCCGGCGGCCTCTCCGACGACGACATCAACCGCATGGTCAAGGAGGCCGAAGAGCACGCTGGCGAAGACAAGGCCAAGCGTGAGCTGGTCGAGGCCAAGAACCAGGGCGAGGCCTTGGTGCATCAGACCGAGAAGACCCTGGCCGAGGTCGGCGATAAGGTCAGCGAGGAGGAGAAGCAGTCGATCGAGGCTGCGACCGCCGAGCTGAAGATCGCGCTGGAGGGCGAGGACAAGGCCGATATCGACGCCAAGACTCAGACCTTGGCACAGGCTTCAATGAAGCTGGGTGAGGTACTCTATCAGCAGCAGCAGGCTGCCGAGGGCGCCGAGGGTCCCGACGTGCAGCAGCCCGGCGGCGATGAGAGCGGCTCGGCCAAGGACGAGAGCGTAGTCGATGCCGACTTCGAAGAGGTCGACGACGACAAGAAGAAGTCCGCCTAACGGCTGAAGCTAAACAGCTGGTGTTGGGAACGAAGGGGATCCTGGTGCCCAAGGGCTAAGACCGCCCTCCGCTTCCCCTTGTTCCGAACGCAGCGACCTAAGGCGCGACCCATGGCTCAAGACTATTATCAGCTGCTCGGCGTTCCCAAGGATGCGGACGGCAGCGCACTCAAGAAAGCCTATCGCAAGCTGGCCTTGGAGCTGCACCCCGACCGCAATCCGGACGACAAGGAAGCCGAGCGCCGCTTCAAGGAGGTCAATCAGGCCTACGATGTCCTGAAAGACCCAGAGAAGCGAGCCATGTACGACCGATTCGGTCCGGCTGCCTTCGACGGCTCCTCGGGTGGTCCCGGGGCCGGACAGCGCGGCCGCGGCGGCGGCTTCGACTTCGGCGGCTTTGCCGACATCTTCGACGAGATGTTCGGCGAGTTCGGCGGTGCCAGGCGTGGCGGCCGCAGCACCTCGCAGGGCTCCGACTTGCGCTACAACATGACAATCACCCTGGAAGAGGCCTTCACCGGCAAGGAAACCACGGTGCGCGTCCCCGGAACGGAAAACTGCGGGTCCTGCAAAGGCAGCGGCGCGGAGCTCGGCTCAAGCCCCACCACCTGTCCGACCTGCAAGGGGCGCGGACGGGTGCGAGCAAGCCAAGGCTTCTTCACCATCGAGCGCAGCTGCCCGACCTGCCAAGGCGAAGGTCGGACCCTGGACAAGCCCTGTAAGGTCTGCAATGGCGAAGGCCGGGTGCAGAAGGACAAGACCCTGCAGGTCAACATCCCGGCCGGCGTCGAGGAAGGCACCCGCATTCGCCTGGCCGGCGAAGGCGAGGCCGGGGTGCGCGGCGCACAGGCCGGCGATCTCTACATCTTCCTCTCGATCAAGGACCATCCCTTCTTCGAGCGCAGCGGCGCCGATCTGCAGTGCCAGGTGCCGATCACCATGACCACGGCCAGCTTGGGCGGTAGCATCGAGGTGCCCTCGATCGACGGCGGGCGGGTGAAGGTCAACATTCCCGAAGGCACCCAGAGCGGCCAGTCCTTCCGGGTGCGCGGCAAGGGCATGAGTGTGCTGCGCAGCCGCGACCGCGGCGACCTCTACATCGCCGTCAAGGTCGAGACCCCGGTGAAGCTCTCCAGGCGCCAGAAGGAACTGCTGCGCGAGTTCGAAGAGGAGAGTGACCTGAAATCCTCCAGCCCCGAGAGCCATGGCTTTTTCTCGCGGGTGAAGGATTTCCTGGACGGGCTAAAGAGCTAAGCAAATCCCGAGCGGGCGGACTCGTCTGCGACGACGATTTGGGTTTCTAACAGTAAGAGCGCTTCAGGTGATCTCTTGGGACACCTGAACCACTCTAGCCTCCGAACGCAGAGGGGGTTAGACTTGCAGCCATGGATTCAGCTGCAGACTACCTCCTCTACGTCGCCACGCTCAGTGAGCTCGAAGCCGAGGGGCACCGTGTCGTGCACGGCGGGCGCGCGCCGATCCTGGTGATCTATCGCGACGGCCAAGTCTATGCCCTCGACAACCGCTGCCCGCACCTGGGCTTCCCCCTGGACCGCGGCTCCATCGAAGACGGCATTCTGACCTGCCACTGGCATCACGCGCGTTTCGACGTGACCAGCGGGTGCACCTTCGACCTCTGGGCTGACGACGTGCCGCCGGGCCGCGTCGAGATCCGCGGCGAGGAGGTCTGGGTAGCCCCCGAGTGCGGTTTCGCCGACCCGGCCCGCCATTGGCGCCGCCGGCTCCAGGACGGCATGGAGCACAACATCGGCCTGGTCATCGGCAAGGCGGTGCTGGGTTCGCTGAAGGCGGGAACTGCGCCCGAAGATCTGGTGCGCGACGCCGCCCTTTTCGGCGCCCGCAATCGCGATGGCTGGGCGGTCGGCCAGACCATTCTGGCGACCCTGGCCGGGCATCTGGATCGCTTGCCCGAAGAGACTGCCTATCTGGCGCTCTACCAAGGCATTCGCCGGGTCGCTGCCGACTGCGAGGAGCAGACGCCGCGACGCGACCGCCAGGCCCTGGTCGGCGCCAAGGCTCCCTTGGCGACTCTGGAGAACTGGCTCGCCAAGTGGTCCGCCGTGCGCCAACGCAATGCCGCCGAGCGCACCCTCTTGACCGCGGTCGAGAACGGCGCCTCCAAGGCCGAGTTGGCGCAGCTGCTGCTGAGCGTCGTCAACGACCGCTTCTTCGCCGACGGCGGCCATGCGCTCGACTACATCAACAAGAGCTTCGACTGCCTCGACATCATCGGCTGGAATCAGGCAGCGACGATCCTGCCGACCTTGATCGAGGAGATCGTCATGGCCCGCGGCGGTGAGGAAAGCGACGCTTGGCGCAATCCCATCGACCTGATCAAGCTGCAAGAGGCCGCCTTCGAGCGCTTGCCCAACCTCTTGGCAGCAGCGCCGGATGCACGCCTGGCCAAGCCGAACGAGCTGGAATCTTTGGCTGAGGCCCTCTTGGTGGAGGAGCCCTTAGAGGTTATCGGCGCACTGGAAGGAGCCTTCTCGACCGGGCTGGCAGCCAGCGAGATCGGGCGCGCGCTGGCCTATGCCGCGGCTCTGCGCGTTGCCCGTTTCGGGACCGCCAACGAGTTCTCGGACTGGGACAGCGCCCACCATGTCTTCACCTTCTGCAATGGCGTGCAGCAGATGCTGATCCGGGCCGAGCGGCCGCTCGACGAGGGGCGTTGGCTGCGCTGTCTGCGCGGGCTCTATCACGGGGCCATGGCGCTCTATCTGATTCGCTACCTCAACCGGCCACCTGCTCGCTTGCCCGACCCGGCGAAGGGCGAGGATCTTCCGCAGGACCCAAAGCATCTCTGCAAAGAGATCCTGAAGGCCTTCGATCGTCAGCAGCAGATGAACCAGAGCGCAGCCCTGGTGGCACGCTATCTCGACCTCGGTCATCCCCTCGACCCGCTGATCGCGACCCTGGCCGAAGCCCTGCTGCGCGAGGACGCCGTTTTTCACGCCTTCCAGATTCTCGACGCTGGCATCTGCCAGTACGATGCCTGGCAAGGCGGGGTCGCCGGGCGGGGTATCCTGATTGCGGTCACACGCTTCCTGGCCGCCCACTCCCCCACCGAGCGGGCGCACTATCAGACGGCACGGATTGCCCGGCGGCTGCAGCGCGGCGGACAGGTGCAGGACGCCTAGACCCTCATGGCGCCAGCGGTTTCGGTTATCGTCCCTTGCTAACGCTCGGAGACCACCTTGCCGCGCGCCCTCCGCTCGCTGTTGCGGCAAACCGAGCCCGATTGAGAGGCGCTCGTGGTGAGCGACGACGGGCGGGACTACGCGCCTTTGCTTGCCGCCGCCGCGATCGAGGATCCGCGCATTCGTCACTGCAGCAGCGGCGCCGCACAGAACACCCGCAATGCCGGTCTGGCGCTCGCCCAGGGCCGCTTCGTCGCCCCGCTGGACGCCGGCGCGACCTCTATCTGCTCCGGCGGCTGGATTGAGGGCTGGGATCCGGCCATCGACCTCTGCGACGACCTGGCGCTCAATCTCAAGATCTTCGCCAAGCAGCCCCGGATACCCGTAGTGAGCGCCGTCCTCCACGACTATCGGATTCGCCAGGGTTCGGTCTGTCATGCCCCCGATTCGGCCGTGCGTGCCGAGAACGACTATCGCACTCTCTTGAAGCGCCTCTATGGCGACGGCTACGGGCTGAACGATCCACAACTCGTCGCCTGGGCAATCGCCCGCGTCGATGAAACGCGCGCGACCAATCAGGCCTACCAAGCCGCCTACGAGGCCAGAGCCGTCGGGTCCTTCGAAGAATTCTTGAGGCTCAGTTTACAAATCGTATGCATGACCTGTCGATGACAGCGGCGAGGCATGTGCGTGGGGATGCGTTTTCGAGACGACTGCGTTGAAACCATCGCAGATCGTTGGCGAGATAGTGTGTTGCGATCCCCCGAAAGCGTCGCAGGAAGTCCTTCAAGCGGCTGTGTGGGTTGTTCACCGTCTGAATATGAAAGGCATCGCGCACGCGTTCTCCCCTGGACAGGTCAAGCGCTTCGTGGCGAACGCCCAGAGCGGCAGCGCAGGGCGGATAGGCGCGGTGACCATCGCTCACCAGCACGATATGCTCATCCACGACCGGCTCAATGACCGTGCGCAGGGTATCGGCATTGACCGCCGGAAGCACTGCACTGACGGTCATACCGCTGCGGTCAGCGGCAAGCAGCACCGGCCCCTGCTCATCTGACAGGCCGCGCTTTCCGGCCTTGCCACCGCGGCGACGCGCCTTGCGCTTCAGGTGCCGCTCGCCTTTGCGGCTCTCCAGAACATAGGGCGCGTCGGCCTCGACAATGCCCGTGAGCTTGTGAGCTTCCCCGGTTTCTGCGGCGGAGAAACCGGGGACGCCAGCGGAATGCGATATTGACGGCAAACCTGCATCGCTCGGCCGACGCGCGAAGCGTCAACCCATCCGCAAGACAGGGTCCAAAGGCAAGCCACTTGTCTTTGCGATGAAGACCCGCCAAGGCCGTGCCCGACGCAGCATCAAATGTCTTCCTTGCCACCCCTTGCACCGATATCGCCGCAGGCCTCGCGCCTTGCCACGCGATATCGCTCCGGGTGTGCCGCAATGCGGGCACCGGCGATCTTCACCCACGCTCGCTTCAAGAGCCGCCAGTGAAGCTGACGCTTGCGGACCCCCTGCGAACACAGCTTCGGCTTCCTGCCGGCTGCGCCGCGCTGAGTTGCTCTATCCCTGAGAGCCATTCCTGAAACTGCTTGTGATCCATCACCAATTTATCCCTCTGATCTAGAAAGAAACATACCATGAACACATACGATCTGTAAACTGAGCCATTCTTGAACAGCCTTTAGGTTTCTACCAGTTCTCCCTGAGCCTGGCCTTCTGCAAGCCCTCCATCAGGTGCTAATAGTCCTCCGGCTCGGTGTTTCACTTCTCGAACTCGGCTTTGGCCGAGAAGTTTGGTTTCAACTCATAGACGAGCGTCAGAGATTGGGGACGCTTCCGGGATGGCCGAGCTGTCCGAGTGCCGTGGTAAGCAGGATCTGCGGCCAGAAGAAGTTTGGCATGGCGACGCAGCGAATGCGGGCCGCCGATTCTTCGTACTCGCGGCGGTGATAGTGGTAGCGCGTGAAGCTGAAGTGATACCAGCCCGGATGCAGGGGATTCAATCCTTGCGCGCGAGCCACCAGGGCGATGCCGCGCTCGAACTGGCCCAGGCAAATGCGGTAGAGGGCCGACATAGGCCAAGACGTCGGGATCGTCAGGATTGAGCTGCAGCACCCGATCGGCCTCGGAATTAAAGGCATTGATCTCCTTCCTGAAGAAGTGGACCAGCGCCAGCCAACAACGAGCGTAGGCGTGCTAGGGATCGAGATCGATGGCCCGGCGTGCCATGGCGTCGGCACGATTGATCGGGTCTTTCTGCGGGTTTTCCTCAAGCCGGTACTCGCCCAAGTAGATGTTCGCCAGGAAGGCGGCTGCATCGGTATTGTCCGGATCCAGCCACAAGGCCCGTTCCAGAAGCTGTAGCGCCTCGGCATGAGCCGCAGCGTTCAAGGAATAGGGGTAGCGCCTGGCCCTGAGAACGCAGTCGTAAGAGTCGAGTTCGCTTGGACTCTTCTTCATGGCTTGCTGCAGAGGCCACATCCTGGACCGAGACACAGAGGTGGCTCGGGAAAGCTGGACAGGTGAGTCAAGTGGTGTTTTCGCGTGAGATCGACATGATAGCCGAGAGCCGAGGAGAGATCGTGGCAAGACGTCCGCGCCGGAACCACAATCCGGCATTCAAGGCGAAAGTGGCCTCGGCAGCCATCCAGGGCGAGAGGACGCTGGCCGAGTGAGCCCAGAAGTTTGACGTACACCCCAACCAGCCACCCAGTGGCGCCGGCAGTTGTTGGATGGCGCTGCCGGTGTGTGTTCGGCGACACCGCCAAGGCGGAGAGATGCCGGCGGTGGATGTGAAGACCCTTCATGCGAAGCTTGGCGAGCTGACGTTAGAGAAGGATTTTTTGTCCGCAGCGCTCGGCAAGGCCGGTCTGTTGGCGCGCGCAAAGCGACGATCGAGCGCGACGACAGACTGAGCATCAGCCGTCAGGCGCAGCGGCTCGGCCTCAGCCGAGGTGGCGTCTCCTATCTGCTGCGCCCGGCCTCGCAGACCGATCTCGCGCTCATGCGCCGGATCGACGCGTTGCCTCTGGATGACCCCTTTGCCGGCAGCTGGGTGTTGCAAGGCCTGCTGAAGGCAGAAGGCCATGAGGTGGGGCGGCGGCGTGTTTCGACGCTGATGCAGAAGATGGGGATCGAGGCGCTCTACCGCCGCCCGAAGACCTCGACGCCGGCGCCGGGACACAAGAGCTATCCCTCCCTACTGCGCGGCCTCGCGGGTCAGGCGCCCTGACCGAGTCTGGGCGATGGACATCGCCTACCTGCCCATGGCACGGGGCTTGGTCTATCTTGCTGCTGTCCTGGACTGGTTCAGCCGCAAGCTTCTGGCTTGGCAGGTGTCGATCACGCTTGAGGCAGAGTTCTGTATCGAGGCCCTGGAGGAGGCGTTGGCACGCCATGGCAGGCCAGAGATCCTCATACCGACCAAGGCAGTCAATTCACGTCGCTGGACTGCGTTCAGGTCCCAAAGGACGCGGAGGTCGCGATCTCCATGGACGGCAAGGGAGCCTGGAGGGACAAGGTTTTTGTGGAGCGCCTCTGGCGTACGGTCAAGTATGAGGAGATCGACCTGCACGCCGACGCCAACCTGCCAGAGGCGCACGCCTCGATTGGGCGCTACCTGGCCTTCTACAACAGCACGAGGCCACATGCGTCGCCTGGCGGGCAGACGCCCGATCAGGCGTACATCAGCGCGCTGCAGCCAATCCCGGCAGCGGCTTGACCCAGACGAAAATCCACTTGGCGATGGCTCGAAACCTGTTCAAACAACCCGAGCCACCTCTATGTGGGGCGGGAATGCCGCTGATCGCGCACCATGAGTGTGGGGGCGGCCTTTCGATCATATCCTTCTCAATTCTGCCGACTCGGCTAGAATCTTCGGCTAGAATCTGTAGAGTAACTTGATTTCGGATCTCATCGCGGCGGGTTTTGATCAAGCCAGGAATTAGGAAGGCATCGATAACCGTCCAAATCAGGCCAATCCCTAAACAAAAGTTCAAGACCAGTTGCAGAATTGCTGAATTCGTTAAGCCCATGTAGAAACGGTGAATCGAGAAAAATCCCAGAAAGAACCAAAGTAGATTAGGCGACCCCTGTAGTGGGTGCTTCGTTCGAAACACGCTGCTCGATAAACATCTTCTGTTCCGTATCGACCATTCTCTATCTCCTTTCAAGCACAAAGGATCGACGATGACGACGCCCTCAATCGACGCACAGACCGTCACGCTCGAACTGCCCGGTGGTGTGCGGCACGAACCTGTTCCAACCCTTCGTGCTGCTCAGGCTGTGAACAAGCACTTTGGCAGGTATGCTCGCGCCTTGCAACTGGTAAACGGGCTTAGCCACGAAGCGATCGTCTTTGTGCTGCGGGTTGGTGCCGGTCTAAAGGACGGAGAGGCGCCGGAATTCGAAGAGGAGATCTGGCGAGTTGCAGTGGCAAAGGCAGCTGCGATAGCCGGAGAATTCTTGATTCATTTGATCAACGGTGGTCGCCGTCCCGGCCCCTAGCAAGGACGATGAGGGCGGGGAATCCGGACCAGGGAAACCTAAGCCCGTATTTCCCATATCGAGGGCAGTTTCGCGACATGCTGAGGCGTGATCATATAAGCAGCACACTAGGTTAGCCAAGACGGAGCAAGGCAGTGGCGGCGAACGCGACGGGTGAAGGGCCACCTGGCCATCTTCGGCTGTAATTCGACCGGTCGGTCAAGCGCACGTTCCAGGGCGCCTCGATCGGCGCCGACGGCGGCCTGCTGCTTCAGCGCGCGCTCGACGACGCCTTGGGTCTGGCTGAATTGGCTGCAAACCTCATCGCCGATCCACGCACCGGGAACAAGGATCGTCACCGTCTCGCTGCACTGTTGCGCCAGTCGATCTTCTCTCGCCTTGCTGGATACGGGGAGGTCAACGATGCGGATCGGCTGCGCCGCGATCCGGCGATGCGCCCACTCGTTGGCAGAGGCGCCGTGAAGCGCGGCGCGGCATCGGCCTCCGCGGCCTCAGCTCTGGGGCGGTTGGAGACCGGGATGCCGACGCGGCCGGAGAACCTCGCTGCCCTTCCGGGGCGCTGGCTCGATGCGGTGCAGGGACCGCCGGCCGCCGAAGGGCATCGCGCTGGACATGGACGGTTCGCAAAGCCCGGTGCATGGCGATCGGGAGGGTTCTGCGTGGAAGGGCCCTTTTCAGTCGAAGTGCCGACACTTGCTCCATCGTCTTCAACCGGTTTGGCGCCCTCGAGCGGTGCGCGCTCCGAGCGGGTAACCTCCACAGCGCGGACGGCTGGGAAGATGTCTTGAAGCCGGTTTTGGCGCGGTATTCGGTCGAGGCGCACCCCTCGGTCGCGCGGCGAGGGTTTAGCGCCGATGCTGCCTTCGCCCTCCCGGTGCTCTTCGACGTGCTGGAGGCCGAAGGCTGGGACTACGCCATCCGGATCGAGGGCAACCCGAGGCTCTACGACCCGATCTCCTGGCTGACGAAGCGGGGCCCCGGCCGGCCGTCGCATCGCGTCGTGCGCCGCTTCACGAGCTTCCACTACCTGGCCAAGAGCCGGTCCAAGCCGCGCCGGGTTGTGGCCAAGGTGGCGTTCCATCCAAGTGCGATCTTTCCCACCGTCGGCTTCATCGTGACCAACCGCAGCCTGCCGAACGAGCGGGTGCCGGCTTTCTGCAACGACCGGGGAACCGCCGAGCAGCACATCGAAGAGGGAAAGGACGCCATCGAGTGGACGTGCCTGTCATGCATGCGCTTTGCCGCCAACGCCGTTCGTCTCCAGCTTCACGCACTTGCCGACAACATGGCGCACCTTCCTGCGCACGCTGGCCACGCCTGAGGCCATCGAGCGCCGCTCACTCACCGCCCTGCGTGAGCGCCCGATCGAGACCGGCGCGCGGCCGGGGCGCCATGCACGCTCTGCCGCTTTCCAGTGTGCCGATGCGGCACTCCCTCGCGCCATGTTCACAGGCATCCTTGGCCCGATCGACGTCCTGTGCGGGCCGCTGGTAGCTCTGTCCGCATGATCGAAACCAGGCCCAGATCGCCAGCAAGCAACGCTGGCGTGGACAGGGCTGCGACCGGCGCACGCCAAAATAGCCTCCTCTGCCGCGCCGCACCGCCAATGGAACGCTCGGCCGGCTTGACGTCGGCCAATAGAAGCGCTGCAGGGGCGCATTTCAGCTTGATCGCCGTCCTGACCAACGGCACAGTCAATCGAGGCAACGCAAATGAAGAATCCTCGGTAATAGGAGGCTTGCATGGCCGGGATTACCGGAACCAACGGACCCGATAGCTTGGTCGGCACCAGCGAATCTGATTCCATCTATGGGCTAAGCGGCGACGCTCGGCTTTACGGACTCTCCGATCATGACCTTCTCTTCGGCGCCGAGGGAAACGACCCCCTCTTTGGCGGAACGGGGAGGACTACGCCCCGAATGGCGGCAACGATGACGACACCGTTTACGGCGGATCCGGTGCCAACTGAAACCTTTTGGGGCTCTACGGGAACGACAGGCTCTTCGATGGCGATGGCGACGATACCTCGATCAACGGCCGCCACGGCGACGACAGCATTTATGGCGGCAGTGGGAATGATTCTCTACTGCACGGCGATGGCCTAGGGTCCGGCAATGAAGCGATCTTCCGCGACGAGGGTGCGGACGGCAGCTCTGGAAGAGACCGCTTCTATGGTGGAGAGGGCGACGACTTCGGTCTTTACGGAGAGGCAAGCAGCGATCGCGTCTCGGGCGACAGCGGCAGTGATGAGGTCCTTCACGGCGGTGCTGGATCTGAAACTCTGCTTGGCGCCAGCGGAGAATATCGTACGCTCTTTGGCGACCAGGGCGGCGATTCCTTTGTCTATGGTGGCTCCGGCAATGATAACCTCTACGGAGGCGCCGGCAGCGGCCGGATCTGGGATGATAGCTGGGCGGCCGGGCAGGGTGCGGGCCGGTGCCGATCCAGGTTGAATGAAATTGACGACTAGATTGTACGCAACTGTGGTACTAGAAACTTCGGGTGGGCAGGGCGACCGTCGCTCAAGGTGTTTCCCACTCCATGTGATTTACTGGCGGACCCGACAGGATTCGAACCTGTGACCTCTGCCTTCGGAGGGCAGCGCTCTATCCAACTGAGCTACGGGTCCCCAAGGGGTGTTGCCGGTCAGGCAGGCACGGAGACTAGCAATCTCGTCCTCGATCCACAATCCGGAAAAATGAGGGCTGGGCGCGGCTTTCCGCAAGTCTCATAAATCCGATGTAGCGGCGACCGCTTCGGGATCGGTCAGGCGCAAGAGACGCTGACCCGCCAAGCAGGCAAAGCGTAGCTGCAAGGCACGACGGCGGGCAGATGCCAAGCGTGCCTCGGGGGCGGGCCGCAACTCCACTGCACCGAAAGGATCGGCAATTAGGATGCCGACTCCCGCCGGCAGGCGCTCCAGCGGGAAATCCTGTGGGACGGCAAAGGTGAAACGGTCGCAGAAGGCCAGGTAGTCCGGCCACTTGCCGTCGGAGAGATAGTCGGCCAGCGACGACTTCACCTCCACCAATAGGAAATCCCCCTTGTCGCTCATCGCCAGCAGGTCGGCACGGCGCCCGTTCTTCAAGGAAACCTCGCTCAGGATCGACCAGCCCTCGGCCGCCAGCATGCGGGTCACGCCGCGCGCCAGACGCTGACCCGACGTCATCGCCAAGAGTGGCGAATCCTGCAGTATCCTCGGAGTTTCCATCTGCCTCGTCGTGTCCTCGATGCGGTCTGGAACAAAAAGTGAATAGAGTGATAGCAAGTTCCCGATCTCTTGGGAAGCCGCTAGCAATCCGAAGCGTGACGGCTATAAGCGCCTGAGGAATCACGGGTGCAGACAAGAGAAGAGCCGCTATGGCCAGCGTACAGGAGACCGTCACGACCTATGGAGCCGCCTGGAACGAGCCGGACTCGGAGAAGCGCCTGGCGCTCTTGGCCCAGGTCTGGTCGGCGGAAAGCCGATACATCGACCCCCGGGTGGACGTGACCGGGCCGGAGGCGCTCAGCGGCTATATCGGAGCCGTCCAGGACGCCATGCTCGTGCTCAAGGGCGAGCTCGAGGAACACCACGGCCATCTGCGCTTCAACTGGGCCCTTGTGGACGAAGCCGGCGCCGAATGCCTGCCGGGCGTCGACTTCGTCACCTTGGCCGAGGACGGCAGACTGGCCAAGAACGTCGGTTTATTCGACCGGCCGGTCAACGCTCCAAGGGCTTGTACTTGATGCGATGCGGCTGGTCGGCGGCAGCACCGAGCCGGCGCTTGCGATCGGCGTTATAGTCCTCGTAGTTGCCCTCGAACCAGACCACCTGGCTGTTGCCTTCAAAGGCGATGATGTGGGTGGCCAGGCGGTCCAGGAACCAGCGATCGTGGCTGGTGACCAGTACGCAGCCGGAGAACTCCGAGATCGCCTCTTCCAGAGAGCGCAGAGTGTCGACGTCTAGGTCGTTGGTCGGCTCGTCCAGCATCAGCACGTTGGCCCCCGACTTCAGCATCTTCGCCAGATGCACGCGGTTGCGCTCACCGCCGGAGATCTGGGTGACACGCTTTTGCTGGTCGCTGCCCTTGAAGTTGAAGGCACCTACATAGGCACGGCTGGGCACCTCGCGTTTACCCATGACGATGATCTCCTGGCCCTCGGAGATCTCCTCCCAGACGCTCTTCTTGGCGTCCAGGGCGTCGCGGCTCTGGTCGACGTAGCCCAGTTTGACGGTCTCGCCGACGCGCATCGCGCCGCCGTCCGGCTGCTCCTGGCCGACGATCAAGCGGAACAGGGTGGTCTTGCCGGCGCCGTTTGGGCCGATGATGCCGACGATCGCGCCCTTGGGGATCTTGAAGCTCAAGTCGTCGATCAGCAGGTGGTTGCCGAAGCCCTTGCGCAGATCCTGCGCTTCGATCACCAGGTCGCCCAGGCGCGGCGCCGGCGGGATCACGATCTTACCCGGTTCCGGTGCCTTTTCCTGCTCGGCCCGCAGCAGGTCCTCATAGGCCTTCAGGCGCGCCTTCGACTTGGCCTGGCGCGCCTTGGGGTCTTGGCGTACCCACTCCAGCTCGTGTGCCAGCTCGCGCTGTCGGGCCGACTCCTCCTTCTCCTCTTGGGCCAGACGCTTGCGCTTCTGCTCCAGCCAGGAGGAGTAATTGCCCTCGAAAGGCAGCCCGCGGCCGCGCTCCAGCTCCAGGATCCAGCCGGCGACATTATCCAGGAAATAGCGATCGTGGGTCACGCAGACGACGGTCGAGGGATACTCTTCCAGAAAGCGCTCCAACCAAGCGACCGACTCGGCATCCAGATGGTTGGTCGGCTCGTCCAGCAGCAGCATGTCGGGCTTGGAGAGCAGCAGACGGCAGAGCGCGACACGGCGGCGCTCGCCGCCCGAGAGCTTGGCTACGCCCGATTCGCCCGGCGGACAGCGCAGCGCGTCCATGGCGATCTCGACCTTACGATCCAGGTCCCAGGCGTCCAGGTTTTCGATCTTCTCCTGCAGCTCGCCCTGTTCGGCGATGAGCGCGTCGAAGTCGGCATCCTCTTCGGCGAAGGCGGCCGAGACTGCCTCGAAGTGGTCGAGCAGGGTCTTGGTCTCGGCCACGCCCTCGAGCACATTGCCCAGCACGTCCTTCTCCGGGTCCAGCTGCGGTTCCTGACTGAGGTAGCCGACGCGCACGCCCTTGGCAGCGAAGGCCTCGCCGCTGTATTCGGTCTCGATGCCGGCCATGATCTTCATGAGAGTCGACTTGCCGGCACCGTTCAGGCCCAGGACGCCGATCTTGGCGCCGGGCAGGAAGTTCAGATTGATGCCCTTCAGGACCTGCTTGCCGCCGGGATAGGTCTTGGAGAGGCGGCTCATTTGATAGATGAACTGATAGCTGGCCATCGGTGCTTGTCTTCCTGCAACAGGGGGCTGAAATCGGGAACGGCGCGCGATCCTAGCCAGCGCCTCTCTGCCGTCAAGCCCCCTCTTGCTGGCCTCTGCCCAGCTGTTGCGGCTTGGGTCGGGCTACCTGGTCAGGATCAGGTCACCTCGAGCGGTCGGCCGCAGGCAATAGGGTTCGCCCGCATGGTTGATCAAGACTCTCGAGCACCGGAGAAGAGGGCCAGGCTGCTGGTCTCTTTCACCTGCGGTGCGTGCGGGTTGGGCTGCTTTGTAGTTCGATCCTGCACGGTTTGGTCGCTCCCCATTGCGATGCAAGGAGCGTGCCATCCAAGACGCCAGCTCTTCTCACCTCGTCGATCCTGGGCTTAGAGTGGACGATGCCTCCAGCCTCGCTTGTTCTCTTGTTTCACGCCGTCGGGACGCCGCATGACAGTGGCTACAATGACACCGTCAGCGCCGAGGATCTCGATCGCGCCTTGGCCTGGTTGCAGGCCCACTACCGGGTCGTCTCCTTGGACGAGCTGGCCAGGCGACAGGTGGCCGAACAGCCTCTGGCCGGACTGGCGGCACTCAGTTTCGACGACAATCACCGTAGCATCGCCGAGATCGCTTTGCCCCTGGCCGTGGCGCGTGGACTGCCGGCGACCTGGTTCCTGATGACCGCACCCCTGTCCGGTACTGCCTATTGGCGCCGGCAAATCACCCGGATCATTGCCCAGGGCCAGGAAGCGGCCTTTCGTACCTTCCTTGCCATCGAAGCGCCGGCCCTGGTCCAGCGGGTCCGTCCGAGCAAACTCTACAAGGACAGCAAGGATCCGACCCGGGTCTCGCCACTCGAGATGATCCGTTTGCTACAGGCCTACGATCCACAACCCGGTCCGGACGACGATTTCGTAACCCCCGGCGAGGTGGCTGCGCTCACGCTGCCTGGCGTGACCTTGGGAAACCACAGCCATCGCCATCTGGTGATGTCCGGGCTATCGGCAGAGGAACAGCAGCGGGAAATTACGACCGCCGCCGAGGCGCTGTCGCACTTTCCACAGCGAAAAAGCGGGCTCTTTTGCGTGCCTTTCGGCGGTCCGAATAGCTACGACGCAGACACCTTGGAGGCCGCCGCCGCCGCCGGCCTCTCGGGTATTGCCGTGACCGCAGCGGGTTTGACGGCTGCCGACGATGTCTCTGCCCATCCGCTGCTCTCGCGCAGGGGGCAGCCGGCACTGGTACGCAGCCTCTCGCCGGCGCTCAGGGGTATCGCGATTTAGACGTCTGGGTCCCCGCCTTCTCGTCCAGGCGGATCGAATAGCCGACCTGCAGCTGCAGGATCCGGCGCGACGGCAGGTCGAAGCGGTCGTTGCGGCGCTCGGCATTGCGAATCAGGAGGCAGAAGAGGCTGAGCAAGGGTCGCGCAGCCAGCGGCGTGGCGGCAGCGGCTGCTCATGGCCGACGACATGGATCATCTCTTCCGGATTGCGGCCCTGCTCGTGCAGTACCGGGCCGATCAGTGAGAGCAGCGAATTGGTCTGCATGCAGCCTACGTGCAGTGCCAATCCGAGCACCCGATCGCCGACCCAGTGATGCAGGATGCGCTCCTCCGGCGGCACCCGCGGGCGGGTGGCGACCCGGACCGACACCATCACCAGGCCGGTGAAGACGCTACCCGGCAGGCGATCCATGTTGGCCAAGGGCTCCGGGATCACGTCGCCGCCCCGGGTCAGGAAGACCGCCCGACGCGGCACGGTGACCTCTCGGTTCTCCAGGGCGAGCGCGTAGCTGCCCAGGAGCTCGACAGTGCGCCCGTGTGCCTTGAGGCTGCGGCGTACACCGATGCGCCAGGAGATCATGACGATCATCGCCACGCTGGCCAAGCTGAGCGGCAGCCAGCCGCCGGTCGCGAGCTTGGCGAGGTTGGGAATGAAGTAGATCAGATCGATGGTCAGCAGCCCCAGGCCGATGGCCCAGGCGACCGGCTTGCTCATGCGATTGAGGAAGATGAGTGCAGCAACGAAGAGCACAGTCGTGGTGATCATCGCCGTGGCGACGGCCATGCCATAGGCCTCGGCCAGACTATCGGAGGATTGGACGCCCAGGACAGCGGAGATCGAGAGCAGGGCCAAGAGCACCAGCACCGTCAAGGGCACGACGAAGTGGTCGATGGAGGGCGCTGCCACCTCCAGGCCTTCGATCGCGCTCAGCACCGGGATCGCCGGGGTGATGACGCCGTCACCGTCGTTGTTCACGCGCAGCACCAGGCCGACGTACTTGAAGGAGACGGAGAGCGTGATGGTCCAGACGATCAGCGAGAGTACGCCGAAGATCTGCGCCTCCGGGTGAGTGGTACCGGCGGCCGTGGCGGCCTCGCGGAAGGAGTGGAGCAGCGAGGTGCCGATACCGCCAAAAACGATGCCGAGCGCAGCGACGGTCAAGGATGTCTTGGGTTTGGACAAACCCTTTTCCCCTCGGCTCCGCTCACGGCCCAGTCGCCGCCTCCCCGAACTCGAGGTCATGGTGGGCCCGGCAGGATTCGAACCTGCGACAACACCGTTATGAGCGGCGCGTTCTGACCACTGAACTACGGGCCCCCAGGCGACTGCCCGGGTAGAAACCATGTCCGGGCAGACACCGCAAGAGCACCGAACGGTCGGCACCCAACCGGTCACCGCAGGGCCGGTCATGCTATGCTTGTTCACGTTATGTTGACCGATGTTTCGGCCAGATGTCCGATTATCGACCTGGTGGATCTTTGCCATCTTGACTGCACAAGACCGGCGCACTCGCTCTCTTCGGCCACGCCCATCGCTCCGAGCTTTTTCTCTCGCTGATCGATCATCCGGCCGAGTTGATCGACGTCGATCTGGCGTCCGGTGCACACCGCAGCGCCGACTATTTGAAGATCAATCCCTTCGGGCAGGTGCCGGTGCTGGAAGACCAGGGTCACATCATCTCCGACTCCAACGCCATCCTCCTCATCTACTTCCGTTTGGTGCGAACCTTGGGCTCCATCGGCGTCACCAGCCAGAGCTACTCGAGGTCGGGGATCGGTGTGTTGCTGGGCGTGCTGGTCCTCGGCGAGCGCTTCTCACTCCCCATTGCCTTCGGCCTGGCGGCGGCCGTCTCGGGCGTCCTGCTGATCAACTAGCCGCAGAGGCAGGGCCGCCAGTGTGACTTTCACCAGGGATCACCGAAATCTCGGCGTTACCTCTGTCCGATCCGGTTAGAGTGGCAGCCGCTTCGGTCTGGTGCGTCTGCCTATCGGCAATCTCATGCATAGACGGCGGAGCGACCTTTTCAAGAAGAGTTTCCATGTCTGGCCAAAAGCCAAATGATTGTAGAAGCGGTTTGATTTAGTGGAGTCTTCTGGTAGAATTTGGACAAAACGAAACCGTTCAAATTTGCCGACCGCAGTATCTGCCTCTCAGCAGGATTCTTTGTCATTCTTAAATCGCCCGTAATGAATATCCAATCTGCTGAACGGTCTGATAAAAACCGGATCCAATCGCGGTCTTTACTATGGCGACCGTCTGGCAAATCAGGCACATCCTTGATGTGAAAAGCCCTGTGGCCAAGATGAGGCGATCCTTCGAAGTAGCCATTCAACGTTGTCGCCAGGACCGGCGCTGTATTGTTGTCAAAAAAGACGTTCACGCTGCAAGACGGTCCTCCTTCTCAAAGGCCATCGCCCGTCTCACCGCCCTGGTACTGACGTCGTAAAGGTGGGCTGCTTGCCGAACGCCTTCCACTTGGCCAGCAGCTGCAAGAACGGCTGTCGGGACGCTGGATTCCGCGTCGATCGGCTGTCCGAACGAGCGGGCGGGGTCCACCAGCACCCCTTTCGTCCTGCCAAGCGGCCACCATTGTCGAGGTGCACCGCCCTCGTCAAAGTCCACATCCACCAGAAGTGGATTCAGGATTATCTCGATTGCATACTGTTTCTTCAAAAGATCGAGTAGGCGCGCGCGCTCATGGCCCTGCTCATCTTCCTCCACCAGCTGTACGAAGATGTCGCGGCCATCTGTCTTGAATCGGTTGGTCGATAGAGGACGTTCCCGGTCAAACAGATCTCGGGCAGAGATGATCGCTGCGCGCACCTTCTGTGCCGATATCCCTTCTTCAATCAACCTGTTGGCAATGCGGATCTCCATGAGGTCCCGGAAGCTGAGGTAGATTTGCCCGTCAAACGCCGGCACCTCGGGGTCCCAAAGCGGCTCGTAATGCCTGCCCCTTCGAGTATGTCCTTTCAGCCAGCGGCGAATCTTCCAGGCTGGCACCCGTGCCAGCCTGGATGCCTCTGGCACCGCATAGAGTCCCAAGCCGATCAGTTCGTCCATCTCGTTCTCCCGCATCGGCCCTGTAGGAACGGACGGCACCCGTGACCTGTCAAGGGGCAGAGGTCGCCGGAAGGCGCCTGGCGCCCCTTCCGGCGCCGGCGTTACCGAGTGGACTGGATATAGGCCAGGAGATTTTGAATGTCCTCGGGCTTCCTCAGGCCGGGGAAGGCCATCTTGGTTCCCGGCATGAAGGCCTTGGGTTTCTCCAGATAGGCGGTCAGGTTCTCCGGCGTCCAGACGATGTCGGAGGCCTTGTTGGCGTCGGAGTACTTGTAGCCTTCGACGGAGCCGGACAAGCGGCCGATGATGCCGACCAGATGCGGGCCGACGCGGTTGGTGGGCTTGTCCAGAACGTGGCAGGCGCGACACTTGTTCCAGACGCGCTTGCCCTTTGCCGGGTCGCCGGCGAGGGCTGTCGTGGCCGCCGGTGTCTCTTCGTCCGCGCTTTGCCGGCGCCGGGTTGGCCAGTGCCAAGGCACAAGCGATGCCGATGCCGCCGATCAGAGCTTTCATGAGCATGGTTCTCCCTGTCCTGCCTCCTCGCCGTTGAGGCTCGGGCAGAGCGACCATACAGAGACAGCGCCGCCAGGTCACGGGTCGAGGTTTGACCCGGCCAGGCTCTCGAAGCGTCACGTTCGTGTCAGGTCGACAGCCCTGGCTTGTTCGCGATCTGCTCTATTTTTCAAACAGGTAGAGTGCGATTCAGACGTTGGATCGTTTCGATCCAACGTCATCGCGCTCTGGAAGAAGGCCATGGTGCGCAGCTCGATGCTCTGGCGTTTGGTCGCGCCCGGCGGTGTGTTGGGGTCTTCGAAGGCAGTGTGGCCGACGAAGCGGGCGCGGCCGTCGGTTTCGCTGTCGTAGGTCTTCAGCAGGACAGCCTGGTCGGGACGCATCTTCGGGAAATAGTACCAGCGGTGCTCCGGATTGTGACGCATGACGAAGAATCTCGCCGGTGCGCTCGCGGTAGCGCAGGTTCATCTGCACCAGATCCGCGTCCTCGGCGCTGGTGGCATCGCAGAGTGCCAAGGGCAGTTCTTCGACCGTCTCGTAGAGCGGCTTCCAGACATTGTAGAAGGCGACGCGCCGGCCGAGCAGCCCCTCGGCCTCCTCGCCCATCACGTCGCGCACCCGCTGCGGCCCGGATCTGGGCGTGTAGTCGCTATGCACCAGCATCACCGCAGGGCGTTGGATCACCGTCTGATCCTTGAGGTCCCTCGACATGCGCTTGCGCAAGGTGTGGTCGAAGACCGCGACCTGCCTGGCGCCCGTGTGCCGGCGGACGAAGTCGATGACTTCCCGATAGAAGTCGGCGCGGATGGCTTCGTCGTCCTCGAAGCGCTCGAAGGGCGAGGCGAAGCTCTTGATTTCGAAACCTTCGCGGTCGGCCGATAGCCGGTCCGCCAGCGGCCAGGCATCCTCGATCTCCACCACGCGGCTGTCGGTGCCGGAGGGATTTTGCGGCTCGCCGGACTTGGGCTCGTAGAAATAGTACTCGACCGGCCGCCCGTTATCGACGGAGTAGCAGAGCGGTGCCGTTACCTTGGCGCCGCCGGTGTCGGCGGCTGATGCCTCGCGCATCGTTCCAGTCTCCCTATGAAACGGTAAAGCCTTCGCCGACATGGGTGGCCTTCCAGGCCGGCAGGGCTTCGACACATTCGCTCATCCAGCGCGTTAGGTTGGCATGGGGATCCAGCGGCAACCTGGACCAGGCGTGCAGATGCATCGGCGAGGCCACCGCGATATCGGCGATGGTCGGAGAGTCTCCGCAGATCCAGGCGTTCCGGCTCAAGCGCGCATCGAGGATACCGGCCAGCCTGTCGAAGCGCTCGGCCTCGCCTTCCAGGATGGCCGGGTCGGGCTCGCCGCCGAGCAGCGGCTTCACGCAGTTCTCCACCAGATGGACATAGCAGGAGGGGAACCAGCTCGAGGACTCCCACAGAAGCCAGCGGTTCACATCGGCGCGTGCCTGTAGCCCGGTCGGATAGAAGGCGCTCTTGCCATTCTTGTCGGCGGCGTACTGCAGGATCGCGTTGGATTCCCAGAGCGCGAATGCGCCGTCACGCAGCGCCGGCAGACTGCCGTTGGGATTGAGCGCCAGATAGTCCGCAGCCTTGTGGCCGCCGGTGAAGTAGTCGACCTTTTTGAGTGTGTAGTCCACCTCCATCAGCTGCAGTCCGGCCAGGACCTTGCGGCAATTGACGGTGATCGGATCGGCGTAGATGTCCATCGAGTCCTCCCAGGTTGCCTCGCTACAGGGTTGTTCCCCGCAGTTGCCCTTGCGCATGCACTCCCTGTCCGAACGAGAGCACGCCCGAATTTCATGACGCGACGATGCGACAGGTTCATGCTGCCAATCAAGCAGATATCATTTGTGGTTGAAACCCTGTGCAGCGATATCGGACGTTTGGATGCACGTTTGCTGATGGCCTTCGAGGCCTTGATGGAGGAGCGCAGCGTCACCCCTGCCGCGCTGCGACCGGGTATGAGCCAGCAGGGCTTGAGCAGTGTCCCGCAGCGTTTGCGGGACCTGTTCGGCGATCCCCTCTTCGTGCGGGAACGCGAGGGGTCTCGCCGACATCCCGGGCCGAGGCATTGGTACCCAAGGTGAAGGCAGCGCTCCTCGGCCTGGAGCAATTGCTGGAGGTCGAGCATTTCGATCCCGGCGCGGTCGAGGGCACCATCACGGTCGCGGCCTACGCGCTGAACGTCGTTCTGACCCCGCACTTCAGGCACCTCCGCGCCCTGGCGCCGAAGATCCGCTTGGCCGTCCTGCCGCTGGCCGGTGCCACCCTGGCCCGGCAGATGCGCAACGGGCAGCTCGACCTGGCGCTCACCATCCAGGAGTTCACGCCGCCCGATCTCTTCACCGCGACTTTGCCGAGCGAGCGCTACCTCTGCGCCCTGCGCCGCGGTCACCCGCTGGCCGGCCAGCTCGGCCTGGATGCCTTCTGCGCCTGCGAACATCTCCTGATCTCGCCCAACCGCGGCGACCTCGTCGGCCCGACCGATCGGGCCTTGGCGCGTCTCGGCCGGCGGCGAGAGGTGGGGCTGATCATACCCAGCCTTGCCGTGGCCGGTGCCATTCTCGAGCAGACGGAGCTGCTGGCAGTCCTGCCGGAAGGGCTGCTGGCCGGCATGAATCTCGATCTGGCCCTCTATCCGCTGCCGTTGGAGATCGCCGGCTTCGGCCTGATCGCGGCCTGGCCGCAGCGCCTGCACGAGGCGCCTTTGCACCGCTGGTTCCGGCAGTTCTGCCAGCAGGCGGCGAGCGGCGAGAAACCGGTTGCAGGCTCAGTCGGGCGGCCAGGTGGCCTCTGACAGCGCGCAAAGGAGTTTCCGCAAGCCCTCGGTCACCTGTTCGTTCAGCAGACGGCCGATCAAGGCGTCCGCCTTCTCCGGATGTCCGATCCAGGTCGAAGACGAAAGGTCGCCGCTGCGCCAACCCCACGCGATGGGTCCCTCGGGAAACAGGCTGGCCGTCGGGGCCTTGGCCGGACTGGCCTCCAAGCGATCTTCGCGCACCGCATCCGGCAGGAGATGCAGCATCAGCGAGGTCTCCAGCCAGCCGCCATGCACGTCGGCCCGTGGCGGCGAGGGGGGTTGCAAGGCTTCGGGCAGGCCGAAGTCGAGCCAATGAGCGCTCGCGACCAGCATGTCGTGGCGTCGCCGCAGGTTGAGGGCCGCCACCTGGGCGGTGGCAATGTTGCCGCCATGGGCATTGAACAGCAGCAGGCGTTGGATGCCCGCGCGGGCGAGTTGCCCGCCGATGGCCTGGATGGCGGCGAGGGTCTCCTCGGCTTCCAGTGCCAGGGTGCCGTGCCCCTGGTCGTGCTCGCCCGATGCGCCGAGCCAGAGTGCCGGCAGGCGCAACAGCCCAGGCGGGGCCTCAGGCCAGTCCTCGAGCGCACTCTCAAGGAGGGCTTCGGCGATCAGGGTATCGGTGCCCAGCGGCAGGTGCGGGCCATGCGTCTCCACCGCACCCAGCGGCAGGATCGCTACGGCCTGCTCCGCCAGGCCGTCCAGGCCTGCGTATAGTCGCAGGTAATCGGCGATCATTCGCCCGCCTAGGCGCCGAGATGGCGGGCGAAGAAGGCGCGCGCCCGTTCCCAGCCCGCGGCACAGGCCTCGGCATGGAAGCTGGCCCGCTCGTCGCAGCAGAAGCCGTGCCCGGCCGGGTACTCGAAGACCTCGGCCTTGGGCGAGGCGGCATGGGCGGCCTGTCGAGAGGCCTCCGGAATGCCGGCATCCTCCAGGCCGAAGTGCATCTGCAAGGGGCCTCGCGGAGGATTGTCGGCAGCCAGTCCGCCGATGCCGCCGCCGTAGAAGGCGACGCTGGCCGAGACGCCGGGCAGGCGCGCCGAAAGAAACGCCAGATCGCCGCCCCAGCAGAAGCCGACCACCCCGACCTTCAAGCCTTGGTGCTGCAGCCAGCGCACGCAGGCGGCAAGGTCCTCGGTGGCCTCATCGTAGGGCACCTTGGCCTTGAGCGCCCGCCCGCGGGTCACGTCGTCGGGCTGGTAGGTCAGCTCCAGGCCCGGCTCGACGCGGTCGAAGAGCGCTGGCGCCAGGACCAGAAGGCCGCTCTCTGCATAGCGGTCGGCGGCCGCACGGATGTGGCGGTTGATCCCGAAGATCTCCTGGATGAGGATCAATCCCGCCCGCGGTTCGCCCACGCTCTGCCGACTGCGATAGCAGGTGAAGGCATGATTGTCGGCGGCTGCCAAACGCAGGCTGTCGGCCAGGCTCTTTTGCATCTTCGGGCTTCCTCTCCGGCTGAACTACAGGGTGCGGCGAAGTCTAGCCCAGGCAGGCCTCTGGAGCCAGAGAGTCTGGACCCTCGGCACCGGTTTGCCGATCGCGCGACGCTCGAAGACTGCGCGCAGAGCCTAGCCGGCCTGCTCCAGGACAGGCCTTGCCGACCGGGGGCTCGATCCTGCCCTCGGCGTGCAGCCGGAAGAGGCTGTGGAGGTTCCAGGCGTTCACCGCCGGCTCCCTTTTGGCGAAGGTGCCCCTTTTGGCGAAGGTGTCCCAGAACACGCCGACCGCCGGGGAGCCCTTGAGCAGGGCCGGATTGGCCGGAAGCCGGGGGATCCGGCCGCTGGCGAAGCCACCCCATCCGGTCATGGCGATCACGGCCTCGCCGAGAGACCGGCCCTCGACGCCGGGGCCTGGTTCGGCGATCCGGCCGGAAACCTCGCCGCCGGGCGAGAAGGGAAGTTCGGGCTCGTATCGATAGGTGCCGGCGATGATGAGGGTATCGGGGCAATTCACGCCGCAGGCCGTGGTTGCCAGGCGCACCTCGCCGGCGGCAAGCGGGCGCGCTGCGACCTCCTCGACCGTCAGGGTCTCGGGCGGGCCCAAAGTCTTGCACGGGACGGCACGCATGGGGTTTCCTCTCCTGCATCCGCCGGGGGGCGGACAGGGTCGCTTGCGACACTGAATGTCACCGAAGAGATCTGCCCCGCCCGCTCCTGTCAAGTAGGGGAAGAGCCATGCCTGAACTCGTAGCGCACATCCTGGCCGACCGTGAGGAGGGCCTGCTGACCCTGACCATCGAGCGGCCGGAAAAGAAGAATGCTCTGACTCGCTCGATGTACGAGGCCTTGGCCCAGGCCATCGATGAGGCAAGCCGGGACCCGGAGGTCAGCGTCGTGGTGCTGCGCGGCAGCGGTGGAGTCTTTACCGCCGGCAACGACCTGCACGATTTTCAGGAGCGCGCGGCGACCCCTGAGGATATCGGCCCGTCAGGCGGGATGCTGCTGCTGCGGGCGCTCTCGACCTGCGAGGCGGTATTGATCGGCAGTGTCGGCGGCTTGGCGATCGGTATCGGCACCACCGCGCTTTTGCACTGCGACTTCGCCTATGCCGGGCGCAGCGCGCGCTTCCGCACGCCCTTCGTCGATCTGGGCCTCTCGCTGGAGGGCGCCAGTTCCCTGCTGTTGGGACAGGTGATCGGCCAGCGCCGGGCGACGGAGATGCTGCTGTCCTGCCAGGAGATGGATGCCGATCACGCCCTGGAATTCGGCTTGGTCAACCGGGTCATTCCGGATGTCGATCTGGACTCCTTCGTGGCCGCGCGGGCGCGTGAGCTGGCAGCCAAGCCGCGCCTCGCCCTGCGCACCGCCAAGCGCATGCTGCTGGCAGCCAAGGGGCCGGCCGTCAAGGCCACCATCGAGCGCGAGTATGTGGCCTTTGCCGAGTGCCTGCACTCGCCGGAGGCGCAGGCGATGTTTCAGAAGTTTTTTGAGAAGGGCTAGGCTTTGGCCGCCTGGGCGCGTCGCCTGTGCCGGATTGCTGCGCCCTTGACCAGGGCGCAGAAGCCGTCCGCACGTTCCAAGCGTATTGGCTCGAGGTTCCTGGCCATGGCCGCAGGCCATTCGGTTCCCGGTTTTGAGGGAGCGCCGCGTCGTCCTGCTCCAGGTCATCGAGGCAGAGGCCGCGCGCAGAGGCATGGATCTGCCGCCTGCCCACGCGACCTTTGCTTCGGGTTGATTGTGCAGGCGCCCCACAGTGACCGGCGCGGTCCCGATGGCGGATCGGCCAGCTGCAATGCCTGATGAGTAAGGGACCTAACGGTCCGAGGTCTCCCACCTTGGATTGACCCAGGGGCGGCGGTTCGATCTGGGCAGGAGGTCGCGGCCGAGGATGTGGTCCGAGGCCTTCTCGCCGACCAGGATGCTGGGGCCGTTCAGATTGCCGTTGGTGATGCGCGGGAAGATCGAGCTGTCGGCGACCCTGAGGCCCTCGACGCCGATCACCCTGGTCTGCGGATCGACGACGGCCATGGGATCGTCGGCAGCGCCCATCTTGCAGGTGCCGCAGGGATGATAGGCACTCTCCGCGTGCGCGCGGATGAAGCCATCCAGTTCGTCGTCGCTGACCAAGGCGGCTCCCGGCTGGATCTCCTTGCCGCGGAATGGCGTGAAGGCATCCTGGGCGAAGATCTCGCGGGTCAGGCGGATGCAGTGGCGGAAATCGACCCAGTCCTCGGCCCTGCTCATGTAGTTGAAGAGGATCTTCGGCGCCGCCTCGGGATCGGCCGAGCGCAGGGTGATGGCACCGCGCGAGGGCGAGCGCATGGGGCCGACATGCGCCTGGAAGCCATGCCCCTCGGCCGCCGCCTGACCGTCGTAGCGCACCGCGATCGGCAGGAAGTGGTACTGGATATCGGGATAGTCGACGCCGGGCCTGGAACGCAGGAAGGCTGCGCTTTCGAACTGGTTGGAGGCGCCGGGACCGCTGCGGCGCAGCAGCCATTCCAGCCCCACCATACCCTTGCCGAAGAGGTTCCAGTGCTTGAAGAGGGTGATCGGCCGGGTGCAGGCCTGCTGGATATAGAGCTCCAGGTGATCCTGCAGATTCTGGCCGACGCCCGGACGGTCGGCGACCAGGGGGATGCCGTGCCCTGCCAGGTGCGAGGCCGGGCCGATGCCGGAGAGCATCAAAAGCTTGGGTGAGTTGATCGAACCGGCAGCCAGGATGACCTCGCGCCTTGCGCGGCGCTGCTCGACCCGGCCGCCCCTGGAGACCTCGACGCCGACCGCGCGTCCGTCTTCGATCACCACGCGGCGGGCGAAGCAGCGATGGAGATCGAGGTTGGCGCGCTTCAGACTGGGCTTCAGATAGGCATTGGCGGCCGACCAGCGTTGGCCCTTCCAGACCGTCTGCTCCATCGGGCCGAAGCCTTCCTGCTTCTCGCCGTTGTAATCGTCGGTCGACTCGAAGCCGGCCTGAAGCCCGGCCGTGACGAAGGCGGCATGCAGCGGGTTGTCGCGCTTGCCGCGGGTGACGTGCAATGGGCCGTCCTTGCCGCGCCAGGCGGGGTCGCCGCCCTGGCCGCTCTCGTGCCAGCTCTCCAGGCGGTCGAAATAGGGGGCGACGTCGGCATGGCCCCAGCCCTTGGCACCGCTTTCCTCCCAATGGTCGTAGTCGCCGGCGTTGCCGCGCACATAGACCATGCCGTTGATCGAGGAGGAACCGCCGATGACCTTGCCGCGTGGGCAGGCGAGGCGTCGGCCGCCCAGATGCGGCTCCGGCTCGGACTGAAAGCCCCAGTCGTAGCGCGGCATGTTCATCGGAAAGCTGAGCGCACCCGGCATCTGAATGAGCGGGCCGCGATCGCTGCCGCCGTACTCCAGCACCAGGACCGAGTAGCGTCCCTCTTCGCTCAGTCGCGCCGCCAGGGCCGAACCGGCCGAGCCAGAACCGACGATGACGAAATCCGCTTCCATGGACATATGCCTGACCTCTGCCTGGGATCATTTCACCTGCACCCACAGGATCTGCTTGAGGCATGACTGCTTGTCGAGCTCGCAGGCGGCTCGGCCAGGCCAACCCGGTCAGTATGCCGCTTGTCGGAGCGGCCGCGATGCTGCCTGACGGCCGCCACTTCTGAGGCAGTGGAGGATCTCCTGATAGTCGGGCTCGCCCGGACCGAAGAGCCCGTGACGGATCAGAAAATCGATGATCACCAGTGCGACGTTGAACTTGAAGTCCTCGGTCTCGGCGATGCGCTGGCGCACCTCCTCGATCGGCCAGAGCAGGAAGTCCTCGACCTCCTCGTCGCCGGGCTTGGGTATGAAGCCTTCCGGCACCTCGAGATCGTAGCACCACTGGATGTCGTCGCGCTGCCCGTCGGTGAAGCGGCAGCGATAGCTGACCAGACCGACCGGACGGGCCTGACGGGCCAGAGTCTCGGGAATCGAGGCCTCTTCGGCACACTCCTTGATCAGATTGTCCATCGGCGTCAGGCCCAGCGGCTGGCCGCCAGCCACCAGGTGGTCCAGCTTGCCCGGTGCCGTCGGCTTGTCGAGCGCGCGCCGGCCGAGCCACATGTGGATGCCGTCGCGCCGCCTGAGAAAGCCGTTCATGTGGACGCCGTAGGCGCGCAGTCCGAAAACCGGCACCAGGGCCCGGTCCACGGCCATCAGCGGAACCTCCTGCCAGTCGCGCAAGACCGGGAAGAGTTCCTTGCGCGGTGGGCGGCAATGACCGCTCTCCGCCAAGGCCAGATTGAGCGCGACCATCACCGCGCCGCGCGGCCCATAGCCGGCGATGCTCGGGTTCAGGATGACGCGGCCATCCGCCTGCAGAACCTCTTTGGGGAAGTCGCCCAGACGCTTGGCCAGATCGTGGGTGACCCAGCCGATCTGTCGCCCATCGACCAGGAAGGGACGATAGGCAGCCGGGTCCCACCGCAAGGCGAAGTGTGCGCGATCCAACAGACTCATGCGATGACTTTCTCCCTTGTCAGTACGGTCCGGACAAGCGGGATCTGGCGCAGGCAGGAGGCCACCAACTCCCGCTCAGCGGTATTGAATCCGCGGACCTGCATGTCGATCACCAGGCCGTCGGATCCGTGCCGGCTGGGTTGTGCGAAAAAGCGCTCGGGCACCAGTCCGCGCTTGGCGAAGAGTTCCAGGACGCGCGGCAGCAGACCGGGATCGGCCTCACCCTCCACGCAATAGCAGGAGACGGCAGATTGCGACAGAGTCTTCGTCCGTTCGAATGCAAGGCTGACCATGGGAAAACAGCTCCCGACAGGATTTGGCAGAAACGTGGTTCGCGACAAGCGGAGGCCCCGGTCGCTCAAACGAGCGCCGGGTGGCTAATTCGCAAGACTGCCAAAGGCTGCTTTCTCATGAGATCCCTAGAATGCGCGCCGACCAGCGTCTGGTCAAGAGGGAAGCCTCGGCCGGTCGCGATGCCTCCGCTCGATCTTTTGGCTGGCTGCCCGATCTGGCGACCTTTTTGCCGCGCCGGTTTTTCGGTTGGTGGATCGTTCCTTGAACCGGAAACGGCAGCGGGCCGCTGCTGCAGGGTTTCGGGTTTGGCGTCTTGGGCTTGCCAGCAGCCCTCGCGCTCGTCATCTTCCCGCCACAGCCAGCAATCAGGATACCGACCGCATGACGCCGCCGCTCGATCTGCGCCCGCTCAATCCCTTCGTCCGGCTCGATCGCCTGCTTGAGGGGCTGACGCCGGGCCGCTCACCGAGGGAGGATGGCGCGCCGCTCGACCTGGGAATCGGCGACCCGCGAACCGGCATGCCGAACGAGGGCCTGGCGGCGATGACCCGCGGGGCTGCCGGCTGGTCCTCCTATCCGCCCTTCCAGGGCCATCCACGCCTGCTCGAGGCGGCGGCTGCCTGGCTCACGCACAGCTACAAGCTGCCGGAGCAGTTCCTGAGCGAACGCGGGCGAGTCCTGCCCTGCTCCGGCAGCCGCGAAGGCATCTTCTTCCTGACCCTGGCGGCAGCGACCGCCAAGCGCCATGCGCTGGGCGGCGCCCAGCCCTTGGCCCTGCTGCCCGATCCCGGCTATCACGTCTATGCCGGTGCCGCGCTCGCCGCCGATCTGGAGCCCCGCCATGTCCGGGTGGGCGCCGACGGCGGACACCTGCCGGACTTCTCCAGCCTGCCGGAGGCCGACCTCGAGCGCGCCGCCATCGCCTTCTTCTGCTCGCCGGCCAATCCGCAAGGCGCAGCCGCCAACCGCGACCAGGTCACCGGCACCCTGGCCCTGGCGCGGCGCCACGGCGTGCTGCTGCTGGCCGACGAGTGCTACGGCGATCTCTACTTCGGCGCTCCGCCGCTGGGCGCGCTTGCCATCGCCGCGGAGGGTGACGATCTGACCGGCCTGGTAGCGGCGCACTCCCTCTCGAAACGCTCGGGTGCGCCGGGATTGCGTTGCGGCTTTCTCTCCGGCGACCGGGAGGTCTTGAATGCGGTCGAGGGTCTGCTGCGCTTCGGCGGTGCCGGCGTGCCGCTGCCGGTGCAGGAGGCTGCGGTTGCCCTGCTGGCAGACGAGCAGCACGTCAAGGCCAATCGCGCCTTCTATCGCCGCAACATGGCGCTGGCCGAGCGGCATTTCGCCAAGCCCTTCGGCTGGCAGGCGCCGGTCGGGGGCTTCTTCGCCTGGATCGACGTCGGCGCCTCGCGCCAGGGCAATGGCGAGGCGGCGGCGCGCGCCCTCTGGATGGAGGCGGGAATCCGGACCCTCCCCGGCGCCTACATGAGCCTTTCGGGTCACCGGGGCGCCGAAAACCCAGGCCATCCCTACCTCCGGATCGCCCTGGTCGACGACGCCGCTGTGCTTGACAGAGCGCTCGCACGGATCGCCGAGACTCTGCTATGATCTCTCGCCCATGAGCAGTCGAACATGAGCAGTCGAACATGAGCAGTCGAACATGAGCAGTCGAACATGAGCAGTCGAACATGAGCAGTCGAACATGAGCAGTCGAACGGATCACGACGACCTGATCGTCGAACGTCACAGCCACGGCGTGCTGCCGGCCGGAACCGGTGGCTGGGTCCGCAGGCGGCTGGGCGACATGTCTGCCCTCATCCTGCTGGCCGCCGCCGCGGCCTACATCGCCATGCTGTTCACCTACAGTCCGCTGGATCCCTCGCTGAACACCAGCGGCGGCGGCGTCTACAGCAATGTCTTCGGCGATTACGGCTCCTATCCGGCCGACTTCTTCATGCAGCTCTTCGGGGCGACGGCCTATCTGGTTCCGGTGGTCTTCCTGGGCTGGATGTGGCGCACGCTCTGTCGTCAGTCGCTGGCGCCCTGCTGGCTCAGGGCGGCCGCGGCCTTGACCGGCCTCTTCATGATCTGCGTGGTTCTGGCCCCCTTCGAGCCCTGGTCCGATCTGAATCTGCCCGGACCGCTGGGCGGTGCTGCCGGCGAGCTATTGAACCTGAAAGTCGCCGAGTATTTCATGCTGGAGCCCAGCCTGCTGTCCTCGATCGCGGTGCTGCCGGCGCTGATGTGCTTCATCTACGGCTCCGGCCTGCGCTGGCGCGAGGTAGGGGCGATCTTCGGCTGGCCACTGGGCCTGCTGGGCCTTTTGGGCGGCAGCCGTCGCCGCGCGGCGCGCCTGGACAAGCCGGCCGAGCCCGAGGAGATCGCCACCGCGACCCAAGGCAGCCAGGACTACGACATGACCTGGGCCGGACCCAGCGACAGCCCGGAGCCGGCCGGCAACGGCCGCCTCAGAATCGAGGTACCGGCGGCAATGGTCGAGCAAGCCGCACGTGCCGAAGTCGAGATGAACCCTGGGCCTGCAGCGGAAGAAGTCGCGGAAACACCGCCCCTGGCGCCGCCCAAACCCAGGCACCGCCTGCCGAGACTTCGGCCGATCAGCCGGCGCCGAGGAGAGCGGCTGGAACCCAGCCTTGGTCACGGCCGGGCGGAGGCGCCGGCGCGCAATGAGCCGCAGATCTTCTCCGGTCGCATCATCGCGGATGATGAGACACCGCTGTCGATATCCCTGCCGGAATCCTCCGGCACGCCTCCATCGGCGGCTTCCGCGCCACCGCTTGCAGCCGTTCCACCGTTTGTGGCACCGCCGGCGCCGGCCAGCCGGCCTGCCCCCAAGCCGCCGCAGCAGGAGTTGGACCTGAGACGGCAGGGCGAGTATCGCCCGCCCAGCCTGAACTTCATGGCCAAGAGCGAGCCCGGCGCCGGACCCAGCCTGGAGAGCCAGGACGCCCTGGAGAAGAATGCGCGCCTCTTGGAGGGCGTGCTGGAAGACTTCGGCGTGCGCGGCCAGATCGTCACTGTGCGCCCTGGGCCGGTCGTCACCCGCTATGAACTGGAACCCGCGCCCGGTACCAAGACCAGCCGCGTGGTCGGCCTCGCCGACGACATAGCCCGCTCCATGAGCGCGCTTTCGGTGCGGGTCGCCGTCGTGCCGGGCTCCTCCGTCATCGGCATCGAGCTGCCGAACGCGCGCCGCCAGACCGTCTTCCTGAGCGATATCCTGGCCGACAAGGCCTATGCCCGGTCCAGGCATCGTCTGGCCCTCATCCTTGGCAAGGACATCGGCGGCGCACCGCAGGTGGTGGATCTGGCCCGCATGCCGCATCTGCTGGTCGCCGGTACCACCGGATCGGGCAAGTCGGTGGCGGTGAACGCGATGATCATGTCGCTGCTCTACCGCCTCTCGCCGCAACAATGCCGGCTGATCATGGTCGATCCCAAGATGCTGGAGCTTTCGGTCTACGATGGCATTCCCCATCTGCTCTCGCCGGTGGTGACCGACCCCAAGAAGGCGGTGGTCGCACTCAAGTGGGCGGTGCGCGAGATGGAGGATCGCTACCGCGCCATGTCGCACCTGGGGGTGCGCAACATCGACGGCTACAACGAGCGCCTGGCGCAAGCCCTGGCCAAGGGCGAGCTCTTGACCCGGCGGGTGCAGACCGGCTTCGACCCCGACACCGGCGAACCGGTGATCGAGCAGCAGCCGCTGGCTCTGAGGCCGCTGTCCTACATCGTCGTCATCGTCGACGAAATGGCCGACCTCATGCTGGTCGCCGGCAAGGAGATCGAGGGCGCGGTGCAGCGCCTGGCGCAGATGGCGCGCGCCGCCGGTATCCATCTGATCATGGCGACCCAGCGTCCCTCGGTCGATGTCATCACCGGAACCATCAAGGCGAACTTCCCGACCCGGATCTCCTTCCACGTGACCTCGAAGATCGACAGCCGCACGATCCTGGGCGAGATGGGCGCCGAGCAGCTGCTGGGCCAGGGCGATATGCTCTACATGGGCTCGGGCGGCCGCATTCAGCGCGTGCATGGCCCCTTCGTCAGCGACAAGGAGGTGGAGCAGGTGGTCGAGCATCTGCGCACGCTGGGCCCCAGTGACTATGTGACCGAGGTCACGGAGGAGCTGGACGAGCCGATCGCCTCGGCTCCTGCCGAAAGCGGCGACGGCGACCAGCTCTACATGCAGGCCGTGGCCCTGGTGCGTGAGCACAAGAAGGCCTCGACCAGCTTCGTGCAGCGCCATCTGCAGATCGGGTACAATCGGGCCGCACGCCTCGTGGAATGCATGGAAAGCGAAGGGGTGGTCAGCGCCGCCAATCACGTCGGCAAGCGCGAAGTTCTGGGTGGCGACTAGGCCTTGAGCCTCGCGCCCGCCCTCAAAAACGCCCTGTTGAGCGGGCAGGAGTATCCTGACACTCCCGCGCAAAGGGTGCCGAGAGAAGTCAGGGGGCATCCATCAGTGCCCGGATATGAGGAGTCAGGCGATGTCTGAAGAGCGATCCTTGCTGCAGCGCCCACTCGGGCGTCGCGATCTGCTGGCCGGCATGGCCGGCGTCGGCCTGATCGGCCTGGTGACGCGGGCCCAGGCAGCCACCGCGATCGCGCTCAATGCCAACGACAGGCAGGCGGTGCAGAAGGTCGAGCGCTATCTGAATGGCCTCAGCACGGTCAAGGCGCGCTTCGTGCAGTCGGCCTCGAACGGCAGCTATGCCGAGGGCATCGTCTATGTCGAGCGCCCCAGCCGCATGCGCTTCGACTACGACCCGCCGGTGCCGATGCTGATCGTCGCCGACGGTTATGCGGTGGCGCTCTACGACCGCGAGCTGAAGCAGGTGACCCAGCTGCCGATCTGGGAGACGCCACTGTGGTTCCTCTTCAAGGATCCCATCGGGCTGGACGAGAATCTGATCTTGACCTATCTCTCGCACGGCCAGGGCAGCATAGTGATGACGGTGCAGGAGGAGCAGGCCGAGGGCAATCTTGCCTCGGTCACGCTGACCTTCAATGAGGACCCGGTCGAGCTGCGCAAGTGGGAGGTGGTCGATTCGCAGGGCGTCATCGTGCAGACCGGCCTGATCAATCCGGAGTACGGCCTGCGCTTCAGCGACGACCTCTTCGACCTGCGCGAGTTGGACGTCTTCAAGTATCAAGGCCCGGCCGGCCGCTGAACCGGCATTGCCGATGCCGCCTATGCGATCCCCGCGATCCCTACCCGGCTGGCAGAGGCTGGATACCGCTGGGCCATCCGGCTTCCCACGAATGCGGTGCTGCGCGAGAAGCTCGCGCAGCGGCCGACCCGGCCCATGGGTCGGCCTTCGCTGACCGAAGCGAAGCGCTTCTTGAGAGGACTTCGAGTATCGGGCCGCATCCTGGGACAAGTCCCGTCGCGCGATTGCAAGGATCGAATGGCATCCGGGTGCGCTGTTCCCCCGTGTGGGCTTCATCGTCACCAATCTGCCGATGGAGCCGGATCGGGCGGTGCGCTTCCATGATCGACGCGGCAGGGCTGAACGGCACATCGAGGAAGGCAGATACGCCTTGCGCTGGACGCGGTTGTCATGCAAACGGTTCCGCGACGACGAGGTCCGCTTGCAGTTGCACGCGCTGGCCTGCAACCGGGGCGTTTCCACAACAGCGGTCGCCGCGCCGGGCGCAAAACACTCGACCGACAGCCAAGGTCGGGCGATGTTCCCGTCGAACAGCACGCCACTTGGGGAACAGGTGTCAATATGTCCAGGAAGACACTCATCCTTCATATCGGATGGCCGAAGACCGGCAGCACCAGCATTCAAATGTTTCTCCAAACCAACCGGAAGCGTCTGCGTCGTAATCGCATCGCTGCGTTGGAAACCTTTGCTAGCAAACGGATGGTCGGAATGAACAGCAGCATATTGTCGTTCTTGCTGCTTAGGCCCCAGGATCATGACGCCAAGCCTTCGATCACACAAGAACGTATGAACTTTTTTGGCATACAAAGCAAGGAAGATCTCATTGACATTCAGAAAGGCATGAAAGATAAACTTCATCAGGAGGTCAAGGCACTCGAAGGAGAATGCAGCAAATTTGTAATTTCAGGCGAAAACTTGAGTCGACTGCGCGTGGTGGATATAAAGAGATTAAGGAAACTCTGTGGGGACCTGTTCGATGAATACAAGATCGTGTGTTATCTTCGACGCCAGGATCTGTACCTGATAAGTAAATACTCGACCGGGTTGAGATTGGGGTCAGTCGTCGAATTTGACAAATATCTCAATCGGAGATGTAACCTGCGACATTGCAAGTACGATGAAATGCTTGGTGGTTGGAGTTCTGTATTCGGAAAAGAGACCATGGTTCCAAGAATATTCGAGAAAGACAAGCTACAGGATGGAGATGTCGTTGCTGATTTCTGTAAAGTGTGCGAGATCGACGATCCGCACAAGTACGAGACCGTGGGGACACACAATCGGAGTTTGTCTGCCTTGGAGCAACTCATTTTGCGGCAAGCGAACGAGATCGCCGCACAGGATTGGGACAGGGGGGCTCATATGGCCATTCGAGACCTCATGTTTGATGTGACCGCCGGCGGCCATTCGGGACGACCGTACCGGCCCGCTCCTGGTTTGTCGCAAGCCATCCGTGACAACTACAAGGACTCCAATGAGTTGCTTCGCAAGGCCTGGTTTCCTGACTTGCCGTCCGTCTTTTCCGAGGAGGTCACCGCTTCGGGCTGTTGCTCGCCCGACGAGCCCAGGCTGACGGCCGCCGATGTCGAGCCTCTCTTGGAGAAACTCCGCACCTACCGGGGCAGGTTCGATCGGCACGTTCCGAAATTGGCGATGGCGATGGAACGCGTAAGAGATTCGCTCGACGCTGGAACTGGAGAGACGCGTGAGGCCGGTGCGCCCACACCCGACAAGCGATGAACGCCTTGGAGGGAGCGCTCCAAGCCTACTCGGCAGCCTTTTCGAAATCTCCAGCTTGAGCGGCAGGATCTCGCCCATCCAGATCGTGCGATCGCTACGGTCTGCCAGATCGTCGCCGGTTTCCGGGTGGATGAAGACGGTTCGCCCGTCCCGGTTCAAGGCAAGCCAGGGGATGATCGATCCAAAGAGCACGGCCAGTTGGCAGTTCCACACGGGATGCGGGCCCACCGGCTTCTCGTGCATCCGTCCCATGGCGATGCCGAAGCGGTCGTGCGCGGCCTCGCACAGCGCGCGGGCTCGTGCCTTGTGCGCCGGCACGTTATCCATGATCGCGACATCTTCGGGATTGAGGGTCGGCGCCAGCGCCTGCTCGCCATAGGCAAGACAAGCGACGCCATTCATGGCGCCGTCGAGCACCATCGGCGCGATCATTCCGGTCAGCCGAAGCGCGCCGGTAGAGGGGGGTGTCTTCCAATGCCCGTGGGGGATGCCCGTGGGGGATGCCCGTGGGGGATGTCAAAGTGCCGGCCGGCGCGCCCTGAAGGCAGCCGTCAAGGTGCCTTCGTCGAGATAGTTGATCTCGCCGCCCAAAGGGATGCCTTGCGCCAATCGTGTGACCACGACCGGATCCGGCAAGGCGGCCAGGCGTTCGGCGATGTAGTGACCGGTGGTCTGGCCGTCCAGTGTCGCCGGCAAGGCCAGGATGACTTCGCCGACCTCCTCTGCCGCGGCGCGTTCGATGAGGGCCATCAAGCCGATCTCTACCGGGCCGCGCCCGTCCGCTCCAAGGCTTCCTTTAGCCCGCATTCCCCAGGCAATCCGCTTATTTTGCTGTCATTATGGTGGTGTTTACGTTATAAATCAGTGTGTTGAGGTTTATCAGGGGGCGTATTTCACGGATCACCCGGAGGGTGCGGGTTCCAGCGGGGCGATCGGGTGGATTTCGATCGCCGGGTAGGGCTGGAGTTTCGGGGCACACAGCTCGGTTCGGACGGCGGCCTTCTGGTGATGCGCGCGCTTGGCGATGCGCTCGGGCTATCCGATCTCGCGTCGGCGGCGTTGCGCGACCGCCGTCAGGGCAAGAATACCGTCCACCGGCTTGACCGGCTGTTTCGTCAATCGGTCTAGGGGCGGCTGGCGGGCTACGAGGACGTCAACGATGCTGACCGTCTCGCCCTCGATCCCGTCATGCGCCAGATGGTGGGCGGCCGCGCCGGAGAGCGCGCAAGCGGCCTCGGCCTCGCAGAGAGGAAGGCAGATACGCCTTGCGCTGGACGCGGCTGTCACGCAAACGGTTCCGCGACGACGAGGTCCGCTTGCAGCTGCACGCGCTGGCCTGCAACCGGGGCGTTTCCACAACAGCGGGCGCCGCGCCGGGCGCAAAACACTTGATCGACAGCCAAGGTCGGGCGATATTCCCGTCGAACAGCACGCCACTTGGGGAACAGGGATTAATTATGTCCAGGAAGACACTCATTCTTCATATCGGATGTCATAAGACCGGCAGCACCAGCATTCAAATGTTTCTCCAAACCAACCGGAAGCGTCTGCGTCGTAATCGCATCGCTGCGTTGGAAACCTTTGCTGGCAAACAGCGGATCGGAATGAACAGCAATCTATTGTTCTGGCTGCTTAGGCCCCAGGACTATGCCGCCAAGCCTTTGGTCACACGAGAACGTATGAACCTTTTAGGCATACAAAGCAAAGAAGAGCTCATTGACCTTCGGAAAGGCCTGAAAGATAAACTTCATCAGGAAGTCAAGATGCTCGAAGGAGAATGCAGAAAATTTGTAATTTCAGGCGAAACCTTACATCGACTGCGCGTGATGGATATAAAGAGATTAAGGAAACTCTGTGGTGACCTGTTCGATGAATACAAGATCGTGTGTTATCTTCGACGCCAGGATCTGTACCTGATAAGTAGATACTCGACCGAGTTGCATTTGGGATCAGTTGTCGAATTTGACACATATCTCAATCAGAGATGTGACCTGCGAAATTGCAGGTACGATGAAATGCTTGGTCGTTGGCGTTCTGTATTCGGAAAAGAGGCTATGGTTCCAAGAATATTCGAGAAAGACAAGCTACAAGATGGAGATGTCGTTGCTGATTTCTGTAAAGTGTGCGGGATCGACGATCCACACAAGTACGAGACCGCGGGGACACACAATCGGAGTTTTTCTGCCTTGGAGCAACTCATTTTGCGGCAAGCGAACGAGATCGCCGCACAGGATGAGGACAGGGAGGCTCAGGGGGCCATGCGAGGACTCATGTCGAAGGTGCTCGTCGGCGTTCATTCGGGGCAACCGCTCCGGCCCGCTCCTGGTTTGTCGCAGGCCATCCGTGACGACCACAAGGACTCCAATGAGTTGCTTCGCAAGACCTGGTTTCCTGACTTGCCGTCCGTCTTTTCCGAGGAGGTCACCGCTTCGGGCTGTTGCTCGCCCGACGAGCCCAGGCTGACGGCTGCTGATGTCGAGCCTCTCTTGGAGAAACTCCGCGCCTACCGGGGCAATCTCGATCGGCACGTTCCGAAAATGGTGATGGCGATGGAACGCGTAAGGGACTCGCTCGGCGCAGGAAGCGGAAGGCCGAGCCTTGGTCGAAAAGTTGGGACGGACCGCCTGACTATGTCCAGGAAGACACTCATCCTTCATATCGGATGGCCGAAGACCGGCAGCACCAGCATTCAAATGTTTCTCCAAACCAACCGGAAGCGTCTGCGTCGTAATCGCATCGCTGCGTTGGAAACCTTTGCTAGCAAACGGATGGTCGGAATGAACAGCAGCATATTGTCGTTCTTGCTGCTTAGGCCCCAGGATCATGACGCCAAGCCTTCGATCACACAAGAACGTATGAACTTTTTTGGCATACAAAGCAAGGAAGATCTCATTGACATTCAGAAAGGCATGAAAGATAAACTTCATCAGGAGGTCAAGGCACTCGAAGGAGAATGCAGCAAATTTGTAATTTCAGGCGAAAACTTGAGTCGACTGCGCGTGGTGGATATAAAGAGATTAAGGAAACTCTGTGGGGACCTGTTCGATGAATACAAGATCGTGTGTTATCTTCGACGCCAGGATCTGTACCTGATAAGTAAATACTCGACCGAGTTGCATTTGGGGTCAGTTATCAACTTTAACAGGTTTCTCAATCGGTACCGTGACGTGGAATATTCCAGGTACGATAAAATGCTTGGTGGTTGGAGTTCTGTATTTGGAAAAGAGACCATGGTTCCAAGAATATTCGAGAAAGACAAGCTACAGGATGGAGATGTCGTTGCTGATTTCTGTAAAGTGTGCGGGATCGACGATCCGCATCAGTACGAGATCGAGCCCAGACACAAACAGAGTTTGTCTGCCTTGGAACAACTCATTTTGCGGCAAGCGAACGAGATCACCGCACAGGATGAGGACAGGGGGGCTCATGTGGCCATTCGAAAACTCATGTCGAATGTGCTCGTCGGCATCCATTCGGGACGACCGCACCGGCCCGGTCCTGGTTTGTCGCAAACCATCCGTGACAACTACAAGGACTCCAATGAGTTGCTTCGCAAGGCCTGGTTTCCTGACTTGCCGTCCGTCTTTTCCGAGGAGGTCACCGCTTCGGGCTGTTGCTCGCCCGACGAGCCCAGGCTGACGGCCGCCGATGTCGAGCCTCTCTTGGAGAAACTCCGCACCTACCGGGGCAATCTCGATCGGCACGTTCCGAAAATGGTGATGGCGATGGAACGCGTAAGGGACTCGCTCGGCGCAGGAAGCGGAAGGCCGAGCCTTGGTCGAAAAGTTGGGACGGACCGCCTGACTATGTCCAGGAAGACACTCATCCTTCATATCGGATGCCATAAGACCGGCAGCACCAGCATTCAAGGTTTTCTCCAAACCAACCGGAAGCGTCTGCGTCGTAATCGCATCGCTGCGTTGGAAACATTTTCTATCAAACAGTTGGTCCGAATGAACAGCAGCATATTGGCGTCCTTGCTGTGTGGGCCCCAGGATCATGACGCCAATCCTTTGATCACACAAGAACGTATGGGATGGTTAGGCATACAAAGCAAGGAAGAGCTCATTGACCTTCGGAAAGGCATGAAAGATAAACTTCATCAGGAGGTCAAGGCGCTCGAAGGAGAATGCAGCAAATTTGTAATTTCAGGTGAAGCCTTGAGTCTACTGCCCGTGATGGATATAAAGAGATTAAGGAAATTCTTTGGAGACCTGTTCGATGAATACAAGATCGTATGTTATCTTCGACGCCAGGATCTGTACCTGATAAGTAAATACTCGACCAATTTGCATTCGGGGTCAGTTACTAAATTTGACAGATATCTCAATCAGTACCGTGACATGGAATATTCCAAGTACGATGAAATGCTTGGTCGTTGGCGTTCTGTATTCGGAAAAGAGGCCATGGTTCCAAGAATATTCGAGAAAGACAAGCTACAGGATGGAGATGTCGTTGCTGATTTCTGTAAAGTGTGCAGGATCGACGATCCGCACCAGTACGAGATCAAGTTCAGACACAATCAGAGTTTTTCTGCCTTGGAGCAACTCGTTTTGCGGCAAGCGAACGAGATCACCGCACAGGATGAGGACAGGGAGGCTCATGTGGCCATTCGAAAACTCATGTCGAATGTGCTCGTCGGCATCCATTCGGGACGACCGCACCGGCCCGGTCCTGGTTTGTCGCAAGCCATCCGTGACAACTACAAGGACTCCAATGAGTTGCTTCGCAAGGCCTGGTTTCCTGACTTGCCGTCCGTCTTTTCCGAGGAGGTCACCGCTTCGGGCTGTTGCTCGCCCGACGAGCCCAGGCTGACGGCCGCCGATGTCGAGCCTCTCTTGGAGAAACTCCGCACCTACCGGGGCAGGTTCGATCGGCACGTTCCGAAATTGGCGATGGCGATGGAACGCGTAAGAGATTCGCTCGACGCTGGAACTGGAGAGACGCGTGAGGCCGGTGCGCCCACACCCGACAAGCGATGAACGCCTTGGAGGGAGCGCTCCAAGCCTACTCGGCAGCCTTTTCGAAATCTCCAGCTTGAGCGGCAGGATCTCGCCCATCCAGATCGTGCGATCGCTACGGTCTGCCAGATCGTCGCCGGTTTCCGGGTGGATGAAGACGGTTCGCCCGTCCCGGTTCAAGGCAAGCCAGGGGATGATCGATCCAAAGAGCACGGCCAGTTGGCAGTTCCACACGGGATGCGGGCCCACCGGCTTCTCGTGCATCCGTCCCATGGCGATGCCGAAGCGGTCGTGCGCGGCCTCGCACAGCGCGCGGGCTCGTGCCTTGTGCGCCGGCACGTTATCCATGATCGCGACATCTTCGGGATTGAGGGTCGGCGCCAGCGCCTGCTCGCCATAGGCAAGACAAGCGACGCCATTCATGGCGCCGTCGAGCACCATCGGCGCGATCATTCCGGTCAGCCGAAGCGCGCCGGTAGAGGGGGGTGTCTTCCAATGCCCGTGGGGGATGCCCGTGGGGGATGCCCGTGGGGGATGCCCGTGGGGGATGTCAAAGTGCCGGCCGGCGCGCCCTGAAGGCAGCCGTCAAGGTGCCTTCGTCGAGATAGTTGATCTCGCCGCCCAAAGGGATGCCTTGCGCCAATCGTGTGACCACGACCGGATCCGGCAAGGCGGCCAGGCGTTCGGCGATGTAGTGACCGGTGGTCTGGCCGTCCAGTGTCGCCGGCAAGGCCAGGATGACTTCGCCGACCTCCTCTGCCGCGGCGCGTTCGATGAGGGCCGTCAAGCCGATCTCTACCGGGCCGCGCCCGTCCAGCGCCGACAGGGTGCCGGCCAGGACATGGTAGCGGCCCCGGCAAGTCGCGGCCCGCTCCAAAGCCCAGAGGTCGGCGACCTCGGTCCACCACGCAGAGCAGTCCCCGGTCGCGCTCCGCATCGCGGCAGATGCCACAGGGCGACCTCGTATCCAGGTTGCGGCAGGTCTCGCAGGTCCTGATCTCACGGGCCGCAGCCGCCAGGGCTGCGGCCAGCGGCAGCATCAGGGCTTCCGGCTGCTTCAGGAGTTGCAGCACCGCACGTCTGGCCGAGCGCGGCCCCAGACCGGGCAAGCGCGCAAGCAGCCGGGTTACGCGTTCCAGCGCCGATTCGGCCATGGCGCGACTCCCTTGCCCGCTTCGCAGCCTAAAAGGGCAGCTTCATGCCGGGCGGCAGCGGGAGGCCACCGGTCAGGCCCTGCATTTCCTTCTGCACCTCGGCTTCCATCTTGGTGCGGGCATCGTTGGCCGCGGCGACGATCAGATCCTCCAGAACCTCGATTTCTTCGGGGTCGATCAGGGCCGGGTCGATCTTCACCGCTTTCATCGCATGATTGCCGTTGACCGTGACCTGCACCATGCCGGCGCCGGAGGTGCCGGTGGCCTCACGCGCCTCCAGCTTCTCCTGCATCTCGGCCATCCTGCTTTGCATCTCTTGGGCCTGCTTCATCAGCTGGCTTAGATTCTTCATGCTCCTGGTTCCTTTCCGGTCGGAGTCGGCGACACCCGGGCCCCGCTCCTGGAAGGCCATGGCGTCCACCTGCAGCCACAGCGCTCTCGCTCCTGGTGACAGGGACCCTTGCTCTAGTCGTCCGGCGACAGACCGGCCAGCAGGGCGCGTTCCTCCGGTGAGACTTCGTCCTGCTCCACGTCGTCATCCGGGTCGGGGGTATCATTGCCGTCGCCGGCCGGCAAGGTCAGCGGCTGTTCGCGGCGATGGTCGATCAGGCGGGCGTCCGGAAAGGTATCGAGAAAGGCCAAGGCCAAGGGGTGTTGCAAGGCCGCCTGCTGGCTCTCTTTCGCCGCTGCCTTGGCTTGCTGGCGCAGAGGCGGCGCGCCCGGGTCCTCAGAGACCTCGATTCGCCAGGGACTGCCGCTCCACTCGCCCAGCAGGCGGGTGAGTCGGCCGGTCAGATCCTTCGGTGCGCCCTCGAGCAGCCTGACGGTCAGCTGGCCGCCGCGAAAGCCGACCAGGGAGACATCGCACTCCAGGTGATTGGCCAGGCGCTGTTCGCCCTGATCGCGAACCAAGGCCACCAGGGCGGGAAAAGACGCAATGGCCAGACTGCCACTCTGCGGCTCGGCAGCCGGCGCCGGGTTTGCTGCTTCCATGGGCGCAGCGGCCAAGGCGGTCGCCTGGCCTGCCGCACGTCGTTCCGGCGGCAGGCTGACGTTTGCCGGCGCTCGTGCGGTCGCGCGGCCCGCTCCACTGTTGTCGACCCCAGACCGCTGCGGCAGGGATTCGGGGGTCTCCTTGCGAAGTTGGCGCAGCAGATCGCCCGGCGGCGGCAGGCTGCTGGCATGGGCCAGACGGATCAGCACCATCTCGCAAGCCTGCAGCGGCAGCGGCGCCACCTGCGCCTCGCCATGACCCTTCAGCAGCAACTGCCAGGCCCGCGCCAGTTCGGCCAGACCGAGACCCTTGCCCAGGGCCTGACCGCGCGTGCGCTCGAGATCGGGGATCGCACCGTCTTCGGCGCTGCCGGGTATCAGCTGCAGCCGGGTCGCAGAATGCACGATCTCCATCAGATCCTGCAGCACGATCAGGGGATCGCGGCCCAGGCCGTAGAGATCGGCCAGGATCGTCAGGCCTTCCTCCAGGCGACCGCCCAGAGTGGCCTCCAGCAGATCGTAGAGGCGGCCCCGATCGGCGATGCCCAGCATCTCTCCGACCGCAGCGCCGGCCACCTTGCCGTCGGTGAGCGCGATGGCCTGATCCAGCAGCGAGAGGCCATCGCGGACGCTGCCGTCGGCGGCGCGGGCGATCAGGCCGATGGCCTCGGCTTCGGCCTCCGCGCCCTCGGTCTCGGCGATGCGGGTAAAGTGCTGAACCAGCAATTGCGGCGAGACGCGGCGCAGATCGAAGCGCTGGCAGCGTGAAAGCACAGTGACCGGAACCTTGCGGATCTCGGTGGTCGCGAAGATGAAGACGACATGCGGCGGCGGCTCTTCCAGAGTCTTCAGCAGGGCGTTGAAGGCGCTGGTCGAGAGCATGTGCACTTCGTCGATGATGTAGACCTTGTAGCGCGCCTCGACCGGGCGATAGCGCACGCCCTCGATCAGCTCGCGGATATCGCCGACGCCGGTCCGGCTGGCGGCGTCCATCTCGATCACGTCGACATGGCGGTCTTCGGCAATGGCCTGGCAGATCGAACAGTCGTCGGTCGGCCCGGCCGTCGGCCCCCCATCGCCCTTCGGCCCGCGGTAATTCAGGGCGCGCGCCAAGATTCGGGCGGTCGTGGTCTTGCCCACACCGCGCACCCCGGTCAGGATATAGGCCTGCGCAATGCGCCTGGCCTGGATGGCATTGGTCAGGGTGCGGACCAGGGCTTCCTGGCCGATCAGGTCGGCAAATCTCTGCGGGCGGTACTTGCGGGCAAGAACCCGATAGGCGGCCGCGCTGGCTTGCGCTCTTTCCTCGGCCACGGCCCCTCCGCTGCGTCCTCTCGGCAAATCGGCGGGAGGCTGACGGGGCGACCCGAAGCGACACTCGTTACGGCTGCTTCCTTCCGGACCTGACCGGATTGGCGAGGACTCCGTCCGCTGCCAACCTCCCTGCCCCAATATTCGCCGTCCCCGCGCTGAGTGCAAGGGGAGTCTGCTCGGGCGACGCGTCGCAGGCTGGGACAGCGCGTGGCCAGCTCATCGCCCGCAGATGTGCTCGCTCTCCAACCCCGGCGCCGAGGAGACGCTCGCGTCTCCGTCAAAACACGAGGCCAAGGCCCGGACTCCAGGCATCCCTGCCGTTGCGCAGCGGTCCGGAGGCACACCGCAGTCTTTTTCCGAAATGGACAGAACACTGCGTCAAGAGGCCGAAATCGCGCTGCCTCGGCATGAACCCTCCCGGGAAAATCCTTTGCAGGCCTGGGTTATGGGTGATATTCCGAAGAGGGTCCTGGAACAGGATGCGCCCGGCAGAAGCGCCCCGAAAGCTGCCGCGTTACCGACTGTCCAACCAGCCGCAATTGATCCGGGAGGGGCGCAGTTCCATCTCCCCCAGGGACCGCAACCGACAGCATCCGAGGAACCAGCATGCAAGACGTCAGCGACTACGAGCCACCGAAAGTCTGGACGGGAGAGGACGAGCTCGGGGGAACCTGGGGCAGGATCAATCGCCCCACCGCCGGCTCCACGCACGACAAGGCACTGCCGGTCGGGAAGCATCCGCTACAGCTCTATTCCCTGGCGACGCCGAACGGGCAGAAGGTCACAATCCTGCTGGAGGAGCTGCTGGCGCTGGGCGAGCGCGGCGCCGAGTACGATGCCCACCCGATCGAGATCGGTGACAGCGAGCAGTTCTCCAGCGGCTTCGTCGAGGTCAATCCCAACTCCAAGATCCCGGCGCTTCTCGACCATTCGGGCAAGACGCCAATCCGAGTCTTCGAGTCCGGTGCCATCCTCCTCTACCTGGCCGAAAAATTCGGCCACTTCCTGCCCAAGGCTCCGGATGCCCGTGCCGAGGCTCTCTCCTGGCTCTTCTGGCAGATGGGCTCCGCCCCCTATCTCGGCGGCGGTTTCGGGCATTTCTACAGGTATGCGCCGGTGAAGCTGCAGTATCCCATCGATCGCTATGCCATGGAGGTCAAGCGTCAGCTCGACGTTCTCGATCGACGCCTGGCAGAGCACCCCTTTATCGCCGGAGACGACTACTCGATTGCGGATATGGCGATCTGGCCTTGGTATGGTGGCCTGGTGCGCGGCACCTCCTATGATGCCGCCGAATTCCTGGACTGCGCGTCCTACAGGAACGTCGTGCGCTGGGCCGATGAGATCTGGCAGCGGCCGGCGGTACGGCGCGGCCGCATGGTCAATCGCACCTGGGGAGAGCCGCACGAGCAACTGCACGAGCGCCACGACGCCAGCGACTTCGACCTGCGCACCCAGGCACAGCAGCAAACGACCTGAAACACCGAACCGGCGAGGCCTGCCCGGCGCCGCCTTGGCCGTCCTGCTCCAAGGCAGAACCGACGGCGAAGAGACCGGGCCGCTCGGCCATCGCCTCCAGCAGGGCCTGCGGCCTGGCCGTGACCAAGGCGTCGGGCCGCAGCAGCAGCAGAGAGAGAAAGGTCTCGGGGTCGTCCACCTCGCTCACCAGCACGGCGATACCCAGGGCCTTGGCGTCGGCGACATCTTCCGGCCTCAGCTCCTGCAAGGTCGGGGCCCACAGCTTGCCACCGGCGGCCCGCACCAGGGCTGCTACCGAACCTTCCACGTCTGACAGGCGGCGGCCGCCGAGCCAGGCCGCCTTGCCAGGCGCCTCCCGGTCCAGCTTGTCTTCGCGACTGGCGAAGGCGGCTTGCAGCTTGGGTGCAAGGTCGATCACGGCCTCCAGCAGCGGCCAATCGACCGAAAGGATCGCACTCGGCTGCAGGCCTTCGCTCTGGGACCAGGCAAGCAGTGCCTGGGCCGCAGCCCCGGGATCTGCCGTCGGCGCCGAACCCGGTGCCAGGATCAGCAGCAAGGCCGCCCCCTCTTCGACCGTTTTCCTGGCCTCGGCCAATGCGGAGGGGCTGGCCTTCCACGCAGCCTCACGCCTCTGCAGGGTCAAGGCCAGGCCTTCGATCCGGGCCAGGACCTCGGCTTCCAGTGCCAGCCTGGAGGACCAGATCTTCGGTGGCTGCAGGATGGGCTGAGCGACCCGAGGATTCCCGACAAGGACGGTCCAGAGAGCGAACAGCGCCAGGCAGCCGGTCACCGCGAGCATGATCCGCGAGGAGCGCGATACAGGCGCCCTCTTGCGGCGCTTCGGCTTGTCGCTGTCGGCCATGCCGATCCTCGCTCAACGGCCGAGCAGGCGGTCCAGGGGAAGATCGTTCAAGAGCGATCTGCCGTCCGCGGTGAACTGCAGGTCATAGCGATGGACGATCCTGCCGCCATCGCCGACCTCGGCCTGCCCCAGGCCCTTCAGAAATGTCGAGAGAATGAATGCGACCCTGGCCGCGTGGGGATCATCGCTCTCCTGCAAGGCCGCTGCGGCCTCCTCGATGCCGCCCAACAGGAAGGAGGCCTCGCCGACCATGCCCAAAGGATGCCGCCGGTCCAGGGTCACCTCGCCGCCGACCTCGAGGGAGACCGCCGGACCGGCAATCGACAGCCCCTCGACGATGAGGCGCGTGCCTGCTTGACGCATGGCCTGGAACAGCGGTTCGAAATCGATGACCGGGCCCTTCTGCGGGCTGCCCCCGGCCGCGATGTCGAGCAGCAGGCTGCCCAGAACATCGCTGGGGATATCTTCCACGATCAGCGGCAGGCGCCAGGCCGTCGGCATGAAGCCGGCCGCCTTTGCCCAGCTGTCGTCGGCCGACTGCCTGTAGTCCAGGCCGGAGCCTTCCAGAAGGAAGGCAAGTGTCACCCGATCGATGGCCGAACCACGCTCCACAGCCGTCTCCAGGCCGAGATCTTCCAGCCAGAAGAGATGGCGGGCCTCGGCATCCTTGGCCCAGAGGCCGGCAAGCAGAAAAGACACACTGCTTTCACGCCAGAGCGCGTCCAAGGGGGGCAGCGGATCGCGCGCCTGGCGGCTCCCGGCGCCTTGCATCCGCTCGGCCCAGGCGATCATTGCGTCCGGATCGCTGTCCTTGGTGGCGACATTCACGACAAGACGCTCCAGGCCGCTCTGGTGGCCGTCCGGCGCCCGTATCTCCAGACCCTGGATGGTGAAGAGCGCGGCCTGGTCGTAGCGGCCCCGCTCGCCTGGCGTGATCTCGCCTTGCAGCGCCATGCGCTGCGCCCGCAGGCGCGAAATCTCGCCCGTTCGGGCGACCACCGACTCCAGCAGGAGATCGAGTTGGCGCACCAAACGGCGCTCGGGATCGAGCAGACCTTGCAGGCGCTTCAGATCGAAATCCCAGGTGACCGCAGCCGCGGCAGGGCTTTTCAGGACTGTAACGGGTGCGCTCAGCGCCGCCGGCCCGAAAGCAAGCAGCCCCTCCTCCTGCTCGGCCAGGCGAAGGCGACCCGGGCCCGAGGTTGCAATCCCCGCCTTGCCGAAGGTCAGCCGAAGAGCCTCGAAGACGACGAGGGCGGCCGCGTCGCTGTCCTCCTCCAGGGCCAGTCCCTCGAGAGAAAGCGTGATATCGCCTCGATCCCGATTGAAGGAGGCGACCCAGTTCTCGATCGCGCCCAGCCAGTCGGGTCGTTCGGCCGAGACCGGCCAGGCGAGCAGGATCAACAGCACAGCCATCGCCAGCGGTCGCAAGACCATCACTCCACCTCCAGGCTCTCCCATCCCTTGTGCACGGCCGGGGGGACAAAATCAAGGCAGGCATCGCTTCCCGGGCAGCGTGCTCAAGGGGCAGCATGCTCAAGGGACGGCCGTTCAGGCTGGCCGGCGCGTCCTGGGCAGATCGAGGAGGTAGCGACAGACGATCCCGCCGCCCTGCACTTCCGGCTGCGCCAGCGCCGCCAGCAGAATTGCAAGGCTCGCTTCCGCGCATCGCCCGCTCCTCGACGAGACCTCCCGGAGGTCGACTGCCTGAGAATCGACTGCCTGAGAATCGACTAACTGAGAATCGACTAACTGAGGCAAGGGCGCGGGCATCGCGCAGGCGTCGCCCGCGCCCTTCGACCCTCTCCCCAGGAGCGCCCCCATGGGCTGGCCGTTCAGGGTGACGTTGCCGTCGGCCGGGACGTCGAAGACATAGACATAGTCGATGTCGTCGCCGTCGGGCTCGGGCGCCCCCAGACCCTTCAGGAACACCAGACCGCCAGCGATCTCCTGCTGCATGTCCTTGGGAAAGTCGGCCATCGCAGCCTCCAGCCTGGCAAGACCGATCAGCTTCAGGGTCGCACCGCCGACGGCGCCCAAGGCGCTGGCCGGATCGACCGTCGCCTTGGCATTGCCGTCCAGGCTGACCAGAGGACCGACCAGCGAGAGCGAATCGATCAAGACCTCGCTGCCGGCCCGACCCATTGCCGCCATGATCTGCGGGAAGGGAATCATCGGCTCATCCTGAATGCCGACACCGGCGAACAGGATCTCCATGATGGCGTTGCCGGTTTCCTTGATCGGCAGCTTGCTGAGCTGGATGTTCACGGTCCAATCGCGCGGCGCCAGACTGGCGACGATTTGATCTTCGCGGTGCAAGTCCTGACTTTCGTACTTCGCGCCGACACCCAGGAAGTCCAGACCCATGGAGCCGGTCTCCTCACCCGCAGGCGCAGAGGCCCTGAACGCGATGCTGCTCTCTTCCAGGACGAAGTGGGTCTGATCGCCGCGGGTCTCGGTAAACTCCAGCCCCTGAATGACGAGGCCACCCTGACCGCCTTGCGCCACCAGACCCAAAGCCCGAATCCGATCCTTCAGCGCCTCTACCCTGGCCGGATCGTTTGCCTCGTGCGCCGCCTCGAGCTGCCTGAAGAGATCCACCTGCTGCTTGTAGATCGTCGGGTTCATATTGGTGACCGCGACTGTCGATCGAGATTTTGGCGACGGAAAGCGATCCGTCACCCTCGGGATCCCGAACCGCGATCGGACCGACGCTCAACCGGCTGGCCTGGTTCCAATCCCTGTCGCTCACCTCGTCGGTGACCGCCTCGATCGCCAGATCGCCCAGGGTCGCGACCATCTGCCTGCTGCTTTCGCCGCCCTCGTCGAGGGTCACCTTGACGTCACCCATCTCCATGTCGAAGGACTTGAACCCCTTCAGTGCCGGCGACCAGGTGCCGCTTGCCCGCTTCAGGAACCAGCTGACAACGGCTTTCTTCTGCTCTTGCTCCCGGGTCACGCTGACGCTGTCGGTCAAGGCAAGGTTCGAGAAGGCAAAGTCGTCGCCCTTCTCCTCGACCGAGAAGCGCTGGTCGCCGAAGTCGACCAGCAGGCCCTCGTCGTTCTCGATCGCCAGGCCCTTCAGAGAGACGTCATGACCGGCGCCGGCGGCCGTCACTGTCAGGTCGTCATAGGCGATGGAGGCGTCCTCCATCTCTGCACTGGCCTCTGTCAGATAGCTTTCGATGGCTTGCCTGATGCTATCGGCATCGGCGGCCATGGCCACACCAGGGACCAGGAGTCCGACCCCCAGCACCACGCTCATGCACAAACGGCTTCGCATTCCCTTTGGATTCCTTTTTGCTCGTTGGCCCCTTGAGGAGCCGCCACCATAGCCCGAAGTCGGGCCGCGTTGTCACGGACTCAGCCCTGGGCTGCACTCACGTTCTTTCGGAAAGGTTCCATCCGGCCCATGTCGCTGGCGGATCTCCGCCCTGCAGAACCCGCACGTTCATGAATTGCCAGATGTCCTGGCGGTCGGGGTCCTCGCGGTCGAGGTCCTCCGGGAAGAGCTTCTCGCGCCAGCTCAAGGGAGTCCGATCGCTGCAGGCGCCGACCGCCGGTCGCAGGCAGGGGCCGCAGAGCTCCGGCACTGCACACGATGGTCCATCTTCCGGGTCGGTGATGCCGAGCGACTGCGCCAGCGCGATCGAGGAGAGCGAGGCGACCTCGACCGAGAGAGTCGGCAGGACATCACCCTTCTGCAGCCGCTTGCCGACCGCCTCGCGATGGTTCTCGCGGGTGAGCAGATCCTGCTCCGGGGCGACCCCGCAGGAAGCGGCCACATCGCCCCGCCAGCGTCGGCCGCGACAATCTCGTCGCGCTCGATCGGCCTCCAGGTGCTTGAACGGCAGGGGCAGAACACCCTGCCCGATCGAACCGCAACCCGGCATGACGATGCGGCCGGCGAACGCCACCTTCTTGTCAGACATGACCCAACCTTCCCATCGTCAGAGCCGGCCTCCCTGTGGCGCTTTCGTCGCCTGGCTCCCCAATGCCGGCCGGACCGACCGCCATGTCCCATGCCGCACGGCCGGTCTTGTGAGGCGCCGCGTCTACAAGGCAGGATGGTTCACTTGGGACCGCAGAGGCAATGATGCAAGGCCGTGTTGGACGATCTTCTCTTGGGCACAGCGCTGATCGGCTGGACCGCCATCGTCCATGCCGGCTTCATGGTGATCGGCCAGACCCTGTTCCGCAATCGCATCGACCGGCACCAGGGTCACTTCATGCGCGCCGCCATGATCACCTCGATCGTGCTCTGGTTCTTTCTGGCCGTGGTGGTCGAGGCCTGGAGCTGGGCCATCGTCTACATGGCACTAGGCGTCTTCGAGGACATGGAGACGGCGCTCTACTTCTCGACCGTGGCCTTCACCACCCTGGGCTTCGGCGACATCATCCTGGACCCCAACCATCGCCTGCTGGGTGCCTTCGAGGCCGCCGCCGGGATGGTGATCTTCGGCTGGACCACGGCCATGGTCTTCTCCGCCGTACAGCGCATCTATGCTTCCCGAGAGGAGGGCTAGAGCGCCATGGCAGACTATCGCCAGACCGAACGGGTGTCCCTTGCCCCGTTCCGGGGAAGGAGATGACGGATCCGAAGAGGTCCCCTGACCGGCAGAGCCCGTTTCACGGCTGATCTGCGATTTGCAGGCGAAGTCCATGGCTGTTGTCTGCGCGCCGGACGCGCGCACGCCGTCATCGAAGGGATCGCCACCGAGAAGGCCGAAGCCCATCCCGGGGTCCGAGCGGTCATGACCTCCAGGGACCTGGCCCGCGCAGGAATCGGATCCTTGGCCGTGCGTCTATCCGATCGGGCGGGAAGACGGTCGAGCGGTGGCCTCGCCGCCATTGTGGCGCGCCAAAACCGCTTTTCCGGGCGTTTCGTGCCCTCGAAATGTCCGGATTTCGGAAAACCTATGTCACCCCCTCGGATCGCGCCGAACCTCGCGCTTCTCCCCTGAAACCCCTGATTCAACGCCTTTCCTGCCGAACATCTCCACATCAGGTCCGGGCAGGTTCATTTCGGAAGACTCATGGCAGGGCACACGTCGTTCTGGAACAATGGGTTACGAGCTTGAAAGGGGGACAAATTCAGCGCAAAGGGGGACAACTTCAGCGAACAACCCACATCGATCCCTCGACTCTGAAGGGGGACGGATTCAGCAGGTCGCGCGCGAAAAAAGTGGAGGTGGATAACCGAATCATTCTTCTTTCTGTCCACTACTCTCAGCGGTGTCATTGAGCAATGAACAACAGCGCCCCGCAATCGGAACTGTTCCGGCGAGACGACCTGGACGGGATCCAGCCGACAGGGTCCCCGTGGGCGATCTGCAAAGAGGATCCGGCAACGCTTCCCGTGCCGGATTTTGAAATTAAAATTAATATTGAAAGTGGAGCAACCGAGAAGCACCTTCCTCAAACGGAAGGTCACTGCATCCTGCAGATCGACTATAGTAGGGAGTACGAAGCATGAAAGCGAGGTTTGTCTGGATAAAGCGGAGCGCGCTTGCCCTGATTATTTCATCCGCCATAAGCGAACCTGCCAGTTTCGCTAAGACATACACGCTCACGATCATCGTAAGATGGCAGGCGATCACTTAAACCTCCATCGCCCAGTTCGAGCGCGAGCGCATCGCTGAACGCACGAAGGAAGGGCTACAGGCGGCCAAGGCACGCGGGCGCGTCGGTGGTCGCCCCCCTGCCCTTTCAACCGCACAGAAGGCCGAGGTGCGCCGCATGCGCGATGATGAACAACGGGCGATCTCGGAAATCGCACGGCTGTTCAAGGTGAGCGAACGCACGGTGCGGAGAGCCTGAGCTGAGCCTGTCGTCACGTAACTGCATGAGCTCTTTCCAGGCTTCGTTTATTTGTCT
>CBDBCL010000021.1:0-94931 GCA_965202755.1 Rhodospirillales bacterium
CTAAGAGCGCGCGTTATCCGAAAGACTCGAGCCGATCCTGGGTCTCACTCCCGCTCCCAAAGCTGCTTCGACAGAACGCCGACGGCGGTTTCGATGACCTGCGCCGCGTCGAAGCAAAGGTCTTCGCGGAAGCGCTGTCCGATAATCTGTACGCCCATCGGCACACCCGCATGCAGACCGGTTGGAACCGCGGCAGCGGGGAGTCCCAGCAGGTTGACGGCGTAGAGCATCGACTGTTCGTCCAGCATCTGCCGCACCCGCTCGGTTCCTTTGAGGTCCTCGCCTTGAGCGAAGGGCGGTACCTGCGACACCGGTGCCAGGACCAGGGGATAGCGCTCCATGAAGAGGTTCCAGGCGCGCAACAGCCGGATGCGCTCCGACAGGGCTGCCGTGTAGCCGGCAACGTCGAGCGACTCTTGGCTGTACAGGTATCCCTCGCAGACGGCGACTATGTCGGCCGAGCCCTGCTCGCGAATGCTGCTTTCCAAGGTCACCCGCATGTCGCTCGAAAGGATGGCACGCCAGCAGTCGGCAACCGCCGCGACCTCAGGCGGATCGACCGCCTCGACTGCATAGCCGGCACTGCTCAAGTGAGCGGCCGCGGCATCGATCGCCCCTTCCACCGCAGGATCGCAAGCGACACCGGTCGATGTCTTGGTCACTGCCACCCGAAGGGGATGGCTGGGCGCCAATCCCTCCAGCGGGGCCGGAACCCAGAGAGGGTCGCGCGGATCGCCCGCCGCCATCGCCGCCAGGGCCAAGCGGACATCGCGCACCTCCCTGGCGATGGGGCCCTGCACACTCATCAACTGGATGCCGATCGAGCGCTCCGCCGGCGCACTGGGGTTAAAGGCCGGAACCCGGCCGAGGCTCGGGCGAATGGTCGCCAGGCCGCAGGCATAGGCCGGGTAGCGCAAAGAGCCGCCCAGATCGTTGCCATGGGCGATGTCGCCAATCCCCAGCGCCACGGCCGCCGCTGCGCCGCCCGACGATCCGCCCGGCGTCACCTCGCTGTTCCAGGGATTGCGGGTCAGGCCACGCAAAGGATTGTCGGTGAACCAACGCAGGCTGAACTCCGGTGTGTTGGTCCGGCCGACGGGAATGGCCCCTGCCTTCAGCAGATTGGCCACCACCGGTGCATGCTCGCTCGCGATGTTCGTCTCAAAGGCCGCCACCCCGTTTGGATTGCACAGACCCTGCTGATCGACATTCTCCTTGATGGTGACCGGAACACCGTGCAGCGGGCCTGGGGCAAAGCCAGCTTGCAGGAGGCTGTCGGCCTTTTCTGCCTGCGCCAAGGCCGTCTCGGAGAGATCCAAGGTGACCGCATTCACCGCCCCGTTTGCTTCGCGCAATCGCCCGATCGCCGCTTCCACGGCTTGTCGAGAGGTGATCCTGCCATCGCGGATCGCAGTGGCCGTTTCCGTCGCACTCCATTGCCAAATCTCACCAGTCACCGCGCGCCCCTTCTTAGCTCAAATTCTCGTCGGGAGATAAAGTCCGGATCGTGAGATGAGCCTAGGTCTCCAGGCTGCGCGAGGCAATCTTGCAAAGAAATTCCAGCGCGGCTTCAGGCCGGCTTGGCTTCGCCGTCGCTGCGCAGGGTCCAAGCGAAATTCGCGACCTGTTCCAGGCGCTCCAGATCGAGGCCGCTGTCGAATCCCCGATCATGAAGCAGGCGCGCGACCGAACGGCTATCGACATTGCCTTTGGCGCCCGGAGCGTAGGGACAGCCGCCTAGACCGCCAACGGCAGCATCGAAGATGCGCAGACCCTTCTCCAGGCTGACGGCTATGTTCTCCAGTGCGCGATTGTGGGTGTCGTGATAGTGCCCGGCCAGCTGTACCGCCGGCGCCACCTGCAGCACGGCATCCAGCATGGCGGCAATGGTCTCGGGTCGGCTGGAACCGATGGTGTCACCCAAAGAGATCTCATAGCAGCCCATGGCCAGGAGCCGTTCGGCCACCTCGGCCACTTTCCGGGGCGGCGTCGGCCCATCGTAGGGACAGTCGGCAACGCAGGAGACATATCCGCGCACCGGACGGCCGTCTGCTCGCGCCGCATCCATCACCGGCTGAAAGCGCTCGAGGCTCTCGGCGATCGAGCAGTTGATGTTCTTCTGGCTGAAGCTCTCGGAAGCTGAGCCGAAGATCGCCACCTCGTCGGCATCGGCTGCCCGCGCGCCCTCATAGCCCCGCAGATTTGGGGTCAAAACCGCATAGCGGGTGCCGGGCTTGCGGGCAATGCCGGCCATCACCTCGGCCGCGTCGGCCATCTGCGGCACCCATTTGGGGCTGACGAAACTGGTGACCTCGATCTTGGCGAAGCCGCAGTCCGTCAGCAGATCGACGAGGCGGATCTTGTCCGCCGTCGCGATCTGCCGCTTCTCGTTCTGGAGCCCATCGCGGGGGCCCATCTCGAAGAGGGTGACGGGGCTAGCCATGGCCTCCCCGTCCGGCCAGCAGGCGCCAGGCCGTCGGCGCCATCAGCGAGGCCAGCAGGATCTTCAGCGCATCGCCCGCCAGGAAGGGCCAGAGCCCCCAGGCCAGCACTGGCTTGTCCCAGCCGACCAGGCCGCCGAGCCAGAGCAGCAGGCTGCCGCCGACGACCACCAGGAGATTGCGCAGCAGCGGGCTGCTCTCGGGGCGCCACAGGCTCTTCAGAAACACCGGATAGGAACCTGCTCTCATTCGTGTTTTACTCCTTGATCTTGGCGACCATTTCGGCCTCTTGCTGCGCTTGGTCACGCAGGACGCGACGAATAATCTTTCCGGTGGTCGTCAAAGGCAAGGCCTCAACGAAGGCGACCTCTCTCGGGTACTCATGTGCCGCAAGCTTGGTCTTGACCCAGTCCTGAATTTCGGCGGCCAGGGCCGGGCTTGCGGTGACGCCCTCGGCCAAGACTAGGTAGGCTTTGACGATTTCGGTGCGCTTGGGATCGGGTTTGCCGACAACTCCGGCCATGCGGACCGCCGGATGGCCGATCAGACAGTCTTCGATCTCGCCCGGCCCGACTCGATAACCGGACGAGGTAATGACATCGTCGTCGCGACCGACATAGCGAATCCAGCCATCACTCTCCAACCGACCCCGGTCGCCGGTCAGCAGCCAGTCGCCACGGAACTTGGCCGCGCTCGCCTCGGGATTGTTCCAGTACTCCAGGAACATGACCGGATCGGGCGCACGCACGGCTATGTCGCCCAGGATGCCCTCGGAAAGAGGTCGCCCCTCCGGTGACACAACCGCGACCTCGTGCCCCGGAACCGGCCGCCCCATGATGCCGGGCCGCCCGGGCATCACGGCATCGCAGGAAGAGACCACCATATTGCATTCGGTCTGACCGTAGAACTCGTTGATGGTCACGCCGAAGACCTGGCGGCCCCAATCCAAGAGCTCGCCGCCGAGGGTCTCGCCGCCGCTGGCGACCGAGCGCAGCTTGAGCGCCCAACGTTCCTGCGGCGTCTCCAGGCTGCGCATCATTTTCATCGCCGTCGGCGGCAGGAAGGCATTGCGGATGCCCTGGCTCGCCAGCAGACCGAAGGCGGCCTCGGCCGTGAACTTGGCAAAGCGGCAGGCAACCACCGGAACGCCATGATGCAATCCTGGCATCAGCACGTCCAAGAGGCCACCGATCCAGGCCCAATCAGCCGGCGTCCAGAGCTTGTCGCAGGGCTTCGGAAAGAGATCGAAAGCCACCTCCACACCCGGGAGGTGGCCAAGGAGAACACGGTGCGCATGCAACGCGCCTTTGGGCTGGCCTGTCGTGCCGGAGGTATAGATCAAGATCGCCGGGTCGTCGGCCCGGGTCCGCACCGGCTCGAAAGCATCGGAGTAGCGCATCAGTGCCCTGGACAAATCGAGACATCCCTCGACCGCACCCTCCACCACGATCACCGCTTGCAAGCTCGGCAAGCGATCGCGGATGTCTGCCAACTTCGCCGCCCCTTCCCGATTGGTGACGACCAGCTTGGCGCCGGCATCGCCCAAGCGGTAAGCCAAGGCTTCCTCGCCGAAGAGCATGAACAGCGGGACCGAGATGACGCCAAGCTTATGGGCGGCAATGTGGGCCAACGCCGTCTCCGGCATCTGCGGCAGCAGGACACCCAAGCGATCGCCGCGCGCAAGGCCAAGATCGGCCAGCAGATTAGCAAGGCGATTGGACTGCGCTCTGAGCTTAGCGAAGCTGGTCTCCTCGACACCGCCATCCGCATCGACGAAGACCAGAGCTAGACGCTCCGGGTCTTCTTCGGCCCAACGATCGCAGATGTCGACACCGATGTTGTAGAATTCCGGTACCTGCCAACGAAACCGCTCGCGAAGCTCTGCATAGCTCTTGGCGTTAGGTAGCAAGCCGCAGGCCTCCTCTTTCGCTCCGCGCAGGCCTGGCAGAATTGACCGAGATCATTTGCAAGCCGCCCGGCGCCTGCTTTGCTGCCTGACAATGGCAAAGAGCCAACCGCCGAGGAGCAGGGCAATGACGGATATGATGCAGAAGCTCGGGATCGAGCACAGGAACATGGCACGCTTGCTGAACGTCCTGGAGCAGCAGCTGGCCGTCTTCGAGCGCGGCGACCGGCCCGACTACGACATCGTCTCGGCGATCGCGACTTACTTCACCGGCTTCCCCGACCGCTGCCACCATCCCAAGGAGGATATGATCCTGGCGCGCGTGCGCATGCGCGATGCCGACGCTGCTGAGCGGGTCGGCGACCTGGAGAGCGAGCACGCAGAGATTGCAGTGCTCGCCGGGCGCTTTGCAGAGACCGTGAATGCCGTGTTGCAGGAAGCGGAAATGCCGCGTGAGGCCTTCGGGAATGCGCTCAGAGACTTCATTGAGCGCCAGCGTGCGCACATGCAAGAGGAACGGGAAGGCTTCTTTCTGGTCGCCGAGGCCATCCTGACGGAAGGCGACTGGGACGAGTTGAACGCCGCCGTCAATGACGAGGACGACCCGATCTTCGGCGGCGAGTTCGCAGAGGAGTTCGAAGCCCTGCGCGAGGAGATCATGCGCTGGCAGGAAGAGGACGAAAAAGCCGACCTCCTGGAGCCGCACTAGCGCGTTGCCCGAATCAACAGCGCCGGCCGACCCACCGTCCCCTGTTAGTTTCAAGGGGCCGCCTAGGTAAGGATCCTGATCCGGGTGGCCGGAAGGGGTTGCTGGTTGGTGCCGATTTAGCTCTAGCGAATAACACGCTAGCCAAACCTCCGCCACAAATACTGGACTAGGCGCCGCCATCCTCGACCTCGTCCAGGGCGATCAGGACGGCTCCCTCCTCGACCTGCTCGCCGCTGGAGACCAGAACTTCGCTGACGACACCGTCGCGCGGGGCGGTCAGGGTATGCTCCATCTTCATCGCCTCTTCGACCAGCAGGACCTGACCCTTTTCGACGACATCGCCGGCAGCCACCTTGATCAGCAGGACACGACCCGACATGGGGGCCACGATGCTGTTGCCGGCGCCAGCGCTATCGCTTTCACCGGTCAAACGATCCGGCAGGCCAAAACGATGCGCGCCGTCGCCGTGGAAAACGGTGATGCCGGCGTGCCAGCGGGCGTAGGCCAGGGTCAGACGCCGCTCGCCGAAATCCAGGACCGCGCGTTCGCCGTCTCGTGCTGCCACACGAACCCTGACCTCGCCCTCCGGCAGGGCTATGGAGTAGCGCACGCCGTTGAATGCGATGGGGATCTCTTGCGGCGTATCGCCGGCCGCCAGGGACACCACCTGCTGCGAACCACCCCAGAGTCGGAAGCCGGCCAATCGGTCCCAAGGGTCCTCGCTTCGTCGATCCTCCAGCGCCCCGGCGGCGAAGAGTGCAGCGAGACTCCAAGCCTCCAGTGAGTGCACAAGCTCGCCTTTGACTAGGCTTTCCAGGTCGCGTTCGATCAAACCGGTGTCGACTTCGCCGGCAGCAAAGCCCTTATGTCGCGCCAAAGCCGCCAGGAAGGCGACATTGGTGGTGCAGCCGTCGATCTCCACGCCGTCGAGGGCACTGGCAAGGTGGGCCAGAGCCTCGGAACGATCGGCACCATGAACGATCAGCTTGGCGATCATGGGATCGTAGTGCGGGGTGATGCTGTCGCCCTGCCGGACGCCGCTGTCCACACGCACACCGCCGCCCTGCCTCGGCATCGCCAGGCGCGACAGGCGCCCGACGGCCGGCAGAAAACCCTTGGCCGGGTCTTCGGCATAGATACGCGCCTCGAAGGCATGACCCTCGATGCGGAGCTCATCTTGGCTCAGCGGCAGCGACGCACCAGCGGCGACGCGTAGCTGCCAGGCGACCAGATCCTGCCCGGTGATCATCTCGGTCACCGGATGCTCGACCTGCAGGCGGGTGTTCATCTCCATGAACCAGAAGCCATCCGGCCTGAGGCCCTGGGAGCCGTCGGCGATGAACTCCACCGTGCCGGCGCCGCGATAGCCGATGGCCAGCGCCGCCTTGACCGCAGCCTCGCCCATGACTTCACGGACGGCCTTCGGCATACCGGGTGCCGGCGCCTCCTCGATCACCTTCTGATGACGCCGCTGCAGGGAACAATCGCGCTCGAAGAGATAGACGGCCTTGCCGTGCGCATCGGCAAAGACCTGAATCTCGACATGCCGCGGATGGGTCACGTGCTTCTCGATCAGCACGCGCGAGTCGCCGAAGGCGTTCTGACCTTCACGCTGTGCGCTATCCAATGCAGACAGGAAGTCACCAGCCGTCTCGACGCGGCGCATACCCTTGCCGCCGCCGCCGGCGACGGCCTTGATCAAGACCGGATAGCCGATCTTATCCGCCTCGGCAGCTAGCGCAGCCGGATCCTGTTCGGCATCGTGGAAGCCGGGGACCACTGGCACGCCAGCCTTGTCCATCAAGGCCTTGGCCGCATCCTTGAGGCCCATGGCCCGGATCGCCGCGGCCGGCGGGCCGATGAAGACCAAGCCGGCTGCCTCGCAGGCCTCGGCAAAGCCGGCATTCTCGGAAAGAAAGCCATAGCCCGGATGGATGGCCTCGGCACCGGACCGACGAGCCACCTCGAGGATCACATCGCCCTTGAGATAGCTTTCGCCGACCGGGGCCGGTCCCAGCCGCCAGGCCTCATCGGCCTCGGCCACATGCAGAGCCTCGGCATCGGCGTCGGAATAGACCGCCACCGTGCCCACGCCCAGGGCCCGGGCGGTACGGATGACCCGGCAGGCAATCTCACCGCGATTGGCGATCAGGATTTTGTTGAACATGCGCCTTACCCCTACATCCGGAACACGCCGAAGCGTGTCGGTTCGATCGCCGCGTTTAGACTTGCCGAGATCGAGAGGCCCAGCACGTCGCGGGTGCGCGAGGGCTGGATGATGCCGTCGTCCCAAAGCCTGGCCGAAGAGAACAGCGGATGTGCCTGGGCTTCGAACTGATCCAGGATCGGCTGCTTGAAGGCTTTTTCCTCTTCCGCCGTCCAGTTGCCACCACGGGCCTCGATGCCGTCGCGACGCACGGTCGCCAAGACCTCGGCCGCCTGCTCCCCGCCCATCACGGAGATCCGTGCGTTCGGCCACATCCAAAGAAACCGCGGACCGAAGGCGCGTCCGCACATACCGTAGTTGCCGGCACCGAAGGAGCCGCCGACGATCACGGTGAACTTCGGCACCTGGGCCGTCGCCACCGCGGTCACCAGCTTGGCGCCGTCCTTGGCGATGCCGCCGGCTTCGTACTTCTTGCCGACCATGAAGCCGGTGATGTTCTGCAGGAATACCAGAGGAATGCCGCGCTGGCAGCAGAGCTCGATGAAGTGCGCCCCCTTCAGCGCGCTCTCGGAATAGAGCACGCCGTTGTTGGCGATAATCCCCACCGGATAGCCCCAGATGTGCGCGAAGCCGCAGACCAGGGTGGCGCCATAGAGCCGCTTGAACTCGTCGAACTCCGAGCCGTCGACAATACGAGCAATCACCTCCCGGATATCATAGGGGTTCTTCAGGCTGGGCGGCACGATGCCGTCGATCTCTTCCGGCGCGTAGAGCGGTTCTCGCGGCATCTGAACTCTGATCTCGCCGGCCTTGCGCCAGTTGAGATTGCCGACGATACGCCGGGCCAAGGCCAGGGCATGGGCATCGTTTTCGGCATAGTGGTCACTGACGCCGGACTGCCGGGCGTGCACATCGGCGCCGCCGAGTTCCTCGGCCGTCACCACCTCGCCGATCGCTGCCTTCACCAAGGGCGGGCCGCCCAGAAAGATCGTGCCCTGCTTGGCGACGATGATGCTCTCGTCAGACATAGCCGGCACATAGGCGCCGCCGGCGGTGCAGGACCCCATCGCCAAAGAGATCTGCGGAATGCCCTTCGAGGAGAGGTTGGCCTGATTGTAGAAGATACGCCCGAAGTGCTCCCGATCGGGAAAGACCTCATCCTGGTTCAGCAGGTTGGCGCCGCCGGAATCCACCAGGTAGATACAGGGCAAGCGGTTCTGCTCCGCGATCTCCTGCGCGCGCAGATGCTTCTTCACCGTGATCGGATAGTAGGTGCCGCCTTTCACCGTGGCATCGTTGCAGACGATCATGCATTCGACGCCGGACACACGGCCAATGCCGGTGATGATCCCAGCCGAAGGCACCTCGTCGTGATAGAGCCCCCAGGCAGCGAAACGGCCGACCTCCAGGAAGGGCGAGCCCGGGTCGAGCAGACGGCTGACCCGCTCCCGCGGTAAGAGCTTGCCCTTGGCCAGGTGCTTCTTCCTGGCCCACTGGCCGCCGCCCGCACGCAGGCTCCGGCTGGTCTCATCCAGCGAATCCAGAAGCTCTCGCATCGCTGCCTGGTTCGTTCGAAAAGTCTCCGAGCGCCGTTCGACTGCGCTAGAGAGTCTGGTCATTGGCTATCCCTCCCAACCGGCTGCACGACTCTGGGGTTCGCTGGCTACCCTAAAGAGCTATAGGGCCCGGCCGCCGATGACAAATTCCTATTTCGAAGCTAGTTATTCAAGGCTCAGTTTACAGATCGCATGTGTTCATGGTATGTTTCTTTCTAGATCAGAGGGATAAATTGGTGATGGATCACAAGCAGTTTCAGGAATGGCTCTCAGGGATAGAGCAACTCAGCGCGGCGCAGCGGCAGGAAGCCGAAGCTGTGTTCGCAGGGGTCCGCAAGCGTCAGCTTCACTGGCGGCTCTTGAAGCGAGCGTGGGTGAAGATCGCCGTTGCCCGCATTGCGGCATACCCGGAGCGATATCGCGTGGCAAGGCGCGGGGCCTGCGGCGATATCGGTGCAAGGGGTGCAAGAAGACATTTGATGCTGCGACGGGCACAGCCTTGGCGGGTCTTCATCGCAAAGACAAGTGGCTTGCCTTTGGACCCTGTCTTGCGGATGGGTTGACGCTTCGCGCGTCGGTCGAGCGATGCAGGTTTGCCGTCAATACCGCATTCCGCTGGCGGCACCGGTTTCTCGCCGCAGAAACCGGGGAAGCTCACAAGCTCACGGGCATTGTCGAGGCCGACGAACCCTATGTTCTGGAGAGCCGCAAAGGCGAGCGGCACCTGAAACGCAAGGCGCGTCGCCGCGGTGGCAAGGCCGGAAAGCGCGGCCTGTCAGATGAGCAGGGGCCGGTGCTGCTTGCCGCTGACCGCAGCGGTATGACCGTCAGCGCAGTGCTTCCGGCGGTCAATGCCGATACCCTGCGCGCGGTCATTGAGCCGGTCGTGGATGAGCATATCGTGCTGGTGAGCGATGGTCACCGCGCCTATCCGCCCTGCGCTGCCGCTCTGGGCGTTCGCCACGAAGCGCTTGACCTGTCCAGGGGAGAACGCGTGCGCGATGCCTTTCATATTCAGACGGTGAACAACCCACACAGCCGCTTGAAGGACTTCCTGCGACGCTTTCGGGGTATCGCAACACACTATCTCGCCAACAATCTGCGATGGTTTCAACGCGGTTGTCTCGAAAACGCATCCCCGCGCACATGCCTCGCCGTTGTCATCGACAGGTCATGCATACGATTTGTAAACTGAGCCTTATTCAAAAAATTATCACTGCTGGAGTAACCTTCCATGGATCTGAAACAGCTGCGCAGCTTCAAGGCGGTCGTCGAAACCCTGCACTTTCAGCGCGCTGCCAGACAACTGCATCTGAGCCAACCGGCCTTGAGTCATCGAATCAAGCAATTGGAGAGTAATCTCCATTTATTGCTGCTGAAGCACAACCGTCGGGGGGGGGGGGGGTAGCCTTGACACCTGCCGGGGAGGTCTTCCTTTTGCGCACGCAGGAGGTCCTCCAAGCTTGTGATGCAGCGGTCACGGAGGCGCGCTCAGTCGCGGGGCGTGTGCCGGATCGTTTCCGTATCGGCTACATCGAGTACCTCAACATCTCCGCAATCCCCGCCAGCATCGCCAGATTTCGTAGCCGCTACAAAGGCGTGCAGGTCGAGCAGATCGAAACACCGCCGTTAGAGGTGATCGACGCCCTGAAGCAGGGGCAATTGGATCTGGGCTTTGCCGTTCTACCCCTCGAGGACCCACCCAGTCTGGAGGTCCGCAAACCGTCGATGGCCGCTGGGGTCTTGTGGTACCGCGTGGTCATCCTTTGGCATCCAGGGATGCGGTGCGCCTCTCCGACCTAACGAATGCCTCACTCGTCTTGTTCCAACGTTCGCTTAACCCCAGGATCTATGACCACTGGCTTGACCGCCTTCGGGGTGCCGGCCTGGCCGGACAAATCGTCTTTGAGACCAAACAGATCCATACGGCGCTTACTATGGTTCAAAACGACGGCGGGCTCTTTATCGCCAGCAGTTACAGCACGGAGTTCCTACCGGTGAGCCTGCGCTGGATTCCCTTCGAAGGTTTCGACACTTCAATCTCAGTCGGCATGATCTGGAAAGCCAATCGACCGTCCGCCTAGTTGACGTTCTACATCCATACTCTAGAGCAGATGCACTAATCAATGAATCGATTGTGATGTGACGGGATGATGCAAGTCTGATTGAAGGTCTCCAGACAAGGAGGTCCTGGATGGGACGAGCATTGAGTGGCGATCTGCGGGTTCGTGTTTTGAAGGCATCGCAGGCCGGCCTGTCGGCGCGTGGTGCGGCGGCGCGGTTCGGTGTGGCACCATCGCCCGCGATCCGCTGGATAAAAGCGGGCGAAAGCCGGTGAGGTGGAGCCGCGACCGACCGGTCGTCGACGCGGGTCGAGCCTTGATGGGCATGAAGGCTTCATCGTGGGCCTGATCGAGACTGACAAGGACATCACTCTCAATGAGATGGTGGCGCGCCGCGCGGACGAGCGCGACGTCCGGATTGGCCGGAGCGCGCTGAACAACTGGCTGCGCGGGTGTGGCTTCACGTACAAAAAAGACCGCGCACGCATTGGAGCAGGAGCGGCCGGAGGTCTTGAGAAAGCACCAAGCCTGGTTTGACAGCCGACTCGACTTCGATCCGGCCAGGCCGGTCTTCATCGACGAGACGGGCCTGTCGACGAAGATGGCGCGGCTGCCTGGGCGTTCCAGGCGGAGCGAGCGCTGCCGCGCGGGCATCCCCCACGGGCATTGGAAGACAACCCCCTTTACCGGCGCGCTTCGGCTGACCGGAATGACCGCGCCGATGGTGCTCGACGGCGCCATGAATGGCGTCGCTTTTCTTGCCTATATCGAGCAAGCGCTGGCGCCGACCCTTAATCCCGGAGATGGCGTGATCATGGATGACTTGCCGGCGCACAAGGTCGCCGGCGTCCGCCAGGCCATCGAGGCCACAGGCGCCACCCTCACATATCTGCCGCCCTACAGTCCCGACTTCAACCCAATCGAGATGGCATTCGCCAAGCCCAAATCACTGATCCGCGCAAAGGCCGAAAGAACCGTCAGCACCCTCTGGAATACCGTGGGCGACATCATCGGTCTGTTCGAGCCGCACGAGTGCGCAAACGATTTCGCACCAGCAGGCTATGACACTTCATAAAATGGATCTGCTCTAGAGCAAACTATTGATAAGTAAATATAAATTATACGCTGTTTTGAATACTGTAAGCTTTGCGCGGGCAACATAGGGGCTGTTCCGAACCATGGTTACTGTGCGCCGGGAGGATCAGACAGACTTGAGCCATCAGCCTGGATTTGCACACGCGATGATCGGCCGAGCGCGGGGAGCAGGACGATGGATGCTAGCCAACAGGGCCCGCCCGATGGCAATGGCAACAGCGAGGGTTTAACACCCGGCCTGAAAGGCTATTGCGAGCGCAATCCGATCGCTGCACGGCGATGGGCCGTCATCATGCTGGCAGCCGGCCAAACCCTGGTCTGGGCCGCCCTCTACTACAGCTTCGCAGCCCTGCTGCTGACCTGGGAGCGTGATCTCGGCTGGGCCAAGAGCGAGCTGACCTTGGGATTGGCGGCGGCCGTGTTGGTCTCGGCACTGGTCTCGCCGACCATCGGTCGTATTATCGACAGTGGGCAGGGACGCTGGCTGCTGAGCCTCGGCGCGCTCGGGGGCGCTCTGGCCCTGGCGCTGCTCTCGATCGCGCAATCGCCGTTCTTCTTCATCCTGGTCTGGGCCGTGATCGGCGTGGCCCAGGGTGCCTGCCTTTACGAACCCTGCTTTGCCTTCATCACCCGCACCAGCGGCAAGGCCGCCCGCCACGTCATCACCCGTGTGACCTTGATTGCCGGCTTCGCTTCGCCGATCGCCTTTCCCAGCGGCGCACTTCTGGCGCATAGTCTCGGCTGGCAGGGCGCCTTGCTGGTCATGGCGGCCGTCGTGGCATTCGTCAGCGCCCCCCTGCTGCTGTTCGGTGCCACCCTGCTGGAGGCCTCCACGACCGAGGCGCTACCCGCCGAACGGGCACAGGAAAATCGCAGAGCCCTGATGGCTGCGGTCATACGCCCACAGTTCTGGCTGATCGCGCTTGCCTTCCCGGCCATGGCGCTAAACCATGGCATCCTGATCAACCACATCGTCCCGCTTCTGGTCGACAGCGCCTTCAGCGAAGCGACGGCCGTCGCCATCGCCTCGGTCATCGGGCCGATGCAGGTCACCGGCCGGGTCGCCATGATGCTGGCTGAGCGTCGCGTCGGCAGCCTGACCTTGACGATCATGGCCTTCGCCGGCGTCGTCCTCGCAGCACTTCTGTTGATGGCAGCCGGCGCCTCGGTCGTCCTAGCCGTCGCCTTTGCTGCAACCCAGGGTGCGGCCTATGGCGTGATCTCGATCCTGAAGCCGGTGGTGACTGCAGAGTTCCTAGGGCGCGTTGCCTTCGGTTCAATCGCCGGCTGGCTGGCACTGCCCTATCTCGCCTGCTATGCGGTTGCGCCCTTCGTCGGCGCACTGCTGTGGGAGATCGGCGGCTATGAGCTGGTGGTTCCGGCCGCCGGCGCGATCGCATTCATCGGGATTTTAGCGATTGCCCTGCTGGCGACGATGCGGAGGCGCTCAATCTGATGGAAGTTTCGAAGAGTTCGGGCGGACTGAAGGCGGCCTCCTGCTGCAGAAACAGCGCTGCCCCTAGAATGAGGCCCTGCCGCCGCAAAGGTTCCGCCGCTTTCAGTCCTCCATAGAGGGCGGCCCGCGCCTCACCGCGGGTGAGGGCTCCGACCGACAGCGTCACAGGCAACTCGCCAAGCTCGCAGTCCGGATCCAGGGAGGCGGCCGGCGCCCGTTCGATCAAGGCATGCCCAGGCAGATCAACGGCATTGGCAATCAAGGTTGCCGCAACATCGGCCTTTGCTGCCGTCTCGGCCAAGACCGTCACGGAATCGGCGATGCCCAGCGACCAGCTGCGGCCGCGCCAGCCCGAAGTCGCCAGACCGCGGGCCGGGGCCTCGGCGGTCAAGGTGACCTTGGCAGCGGTCGCAAAGATCGCCGAGGTGAGTCGGCTGTCCTTGGTGAGGTGGAAGGCAGCATCGCCACCATTGTTCACATAGGCGCGCTCCAGCTGCCGCCCGGCCACCAGTGCCGCCAGGATCTCGTCGGCGACGGCGCCGGCGACGGCGATCATCGGCGTGACGAAGGCCGGGCGGTGCTGGGCCGCGGCAGCAGCGCACATCTCCCGAGCCACCTTGCCCTCGAGCAAGGGCAGATCGGGGCCCAGCGGTGCCCGCAGCAAGGCCAGCTCCTCGACCAGCTCTTCCAGTATGGTCTGGAAGCGCTCCTTGGCCTGCAGATAGGCTTGCCGGACCTCCTCCGGCGCGCCGAAGGCCTCGACGATCAGATCTATCGGGCCGTGATGCAGGTGCAGGCGTCGACCGTCCGGCAGCAGGCTGGCCTGGGCCGCTTGCACCCGACGCACCTCAATCGAGTGCCGGCCAGGGTAAGTTGTCAGGCGCCGCCAGGCCCCGCTTCGACGAGCCGTACTCGCCACCCTTGGCCAGTATGTCGTCGACACTGCGCACTGCCTCGGCATAACCACCCAGCAGGCGATAGATCTCGCGGTTCAAAGTGAACTCTATGGGCGCCACCAGGGCCGGAGTCGGTACATAGCCAAAGGCATTGTCCGGCAGCTTGGTCACATCGACCATGAAGGTGATGCCGCCGCCCGGCCAGACATAGACCGGCGCACCGCCGCAGGTCACCAAGGTCTCCAAGCCCTGCACCGAGCGCGTCAGGCGCACCGGATTTTCCGTCACGCCGGCCCGCAGAGACCCGCCGGCACCGCCCATGAAGAGAACGGTGCAGAGCGCCGGCTCGCAGTTCTCGTCGATCAGTCGAACCGACTTCTCCAGTGCCTGCGGCAAGGACTGCTTCACCGGTTTCAGATCGTCGTCGAGGACGAAGTAGTTGTACTGCTCTCCGGTGGTCGAGACCATCAGCATGGTGAGGCCCGGCCTGGCACCCTTCTTCGGATTGAAGGGCCTCAGGATTTCCAAGGGGTCCTCGATCGAGGCGCCGCCCCAGCCCAAACCGGGCTCTGCTACCTGGAAATAGCGCCCGGGAGTCGAGCGCCGGCCGCGCACGTTGATCCCGCTGTCCGGCCAGCCCAGCACCTTGCCGGCCTGATGTTCGGAGACGACGCCGGTGATGTGATCGTCGACCACGACGACCTCGTCGACTTTGCCCTTCCATTGAGTTGCGAACATGCCGATGGTGGCCGAGCCACAGCCGACCCGCATGCGCTTTTCTTGCTGTCCATCGACGACCGGCGCCGCGCCGGCCTGCACGACCACATTGGAGCCGGAATCGATGGTGAGCTCGACCGCATCTCGGTTGCACAGCTCGAGCAGCGTCTGGCAGGTCACCCGCCCCTCTGCCTTGCTGCCGCCCGTCAAGTGGCGCACACCGCCCAGCGACAGCATCTGCGAGCCATACTCGCCGGTCGTCACATGCCCGACCGCCTCGCCGGCGGCACGCACCGTGGCCTGCTCCGGTCCGAGATGGCGGTCAGTGTCGATCTTCACCTTCACACCGCAGTAGCTGAAGATCGCCTCGGTCACCACGGTGACCAGATCGGCCCCCTCGACCTCGCACCTGACAATGAAGGGCGCCGGCTTGTAGTCCGGATAGGTCGTGCCGGCGCCGATCGCGGTGACGAACCGCTCCGCTGCCGGAACGATCTCGCCGTCCCAGGCCGCTTCCTTCTGCAGGAAGGGTACCAGCTCGCCGCCGCCGTCGCGGGTGCGTTCCAAAATCGTCAAGGGATCGCAGCGCACGATACGCCCGTCTTCATTGGCATAGCGATCACAGGCACCGCTCTTTCCCTCAGCGATGTAGCACATCACCGGACAGGCATCGCAGCGGATCTTCTCGGGTTTGCTCATGGCTGCGCTTCCAGGGCCTCGATGGCGGCCAAGACGCGGTGCGGCAAGGCCGGCAGCTTGGTGATCTTGGCGCCCGTGGCATGGCGAATGGCATTCAGAATCGCCGGTGCAGTCGGAATCAAGGCATGCTCGCCCAATCCCTTGGCACCGAAGGGACCTTCGGGATCCGGCTTCTCGATCAGGATGGAGCGGATCTCCGGCACGTCGCCGATGGAGGGGATCAGATAGTCGTGCAGATTCTCCGTCCGGCCCGGCAGATACTCCTCCATCAGCGCCATGCCGATGCCTTGCGCGATCCCACCTTCAATCTGACCTTCGGCCAGCAAAGGGTTGATAACACGTCCTATATCATGCGCCGCAACAAAGCGTATCAAGCGGACGGTTCCAAGCCGGCAATCGACCTCCATCTCGACCATCTGGGCGCCGTAGCCATAGACCGCATAGGGATTGCCCTGCCCCTTCTCGTCCAGGCCGGAGGTCGGGGGATCGTAGGTCTCGACCGCGGCGAAGACATAGCCGTCGGCATCCTCGGCCAGGCTTGCGAGATCCAATCGCCGTTCCGCCCCCGCGTCGAGGACCAGCAGAGTGCTGCCCTCCAGCGAGAGCCTGGCCGCGGCGGAGACATTGGCATGGCGCAAGACCCGCGCCCGCAGCGTTTTGCCGGCCAACTGAGCCGCCTTGCCGGACACATAGGTCTGGCGCGACGCCGAGGTCTTGCCGGCGTCGGGCGTGATCGCCGTATCGCCTCCCAGAAGTCGAAAATCACCGAGCGGCAGCCCCAAGGCATCGGCACAGATCTGCGCGATGACCGTGTTGGAGCCCTGGCCGATATCCACCGCGCCCTGGTGCAGGACCACATCCCCATTGCGTGCGATGCCGACTTTGATGGTCGAGGGGTTGGAGAGTGAGGTGTTGCCGCAGCCATACCAGCAGGACGCCAGGCCGACGCCGCGCCGGATCGGTCCGGGCTCGGCATTTTGCGCCGCCGCTGCGCCCAAGGCCGCCTGCCAGGGCTCGTGCAAGGCCTCCAGGCACTCGACAATGCCGACGCCACCGCTCAGGGTCTGGCCGGTCGCCGTGACGGCACCGTCGCGCATGGCGTTCAGCAGGCGGAATTCCAGGCGATCCAGGCCACAGGCCTCCGCCATCTCGTCATAGAGCGTCTCCTGCAGGATCGCCGCTTGCGGCACGCCGAAGCCACGAAAGGCGCCGGAAACCGGTCCGTTGCTGTGGATCGCCCGCCCGATCGCCCGGTAGTTCGGAGTGATGTAGGGACCGGTCGCATGCACCGGCACGCGATTGGCGACGGTCGGTCCCCAGCTGGCATAGGCCCCGGTGTTGAAGTCGCCATCGAAGATCAGCGCCGTGATCCGTCCCTCGGCATCGGCGCCCAGGCTGGCATGCATGCTGCCCGGGTGGCGCTTCGTGGTTGACATCATCGATTCGCGACGAGAGTAGACCAGACGTGCCGCTCGCCCGGTCTTCAGGCTGACCAGACCGAGAAGCGGCTGCAGGGAGATGTCCAGCTTGGAGCCGAAGCCGCCGCCGGTCGAGGTCGGGATAATCCGCACCCGCGATTCCGGAAGACCGAGCAGTGCCGCGGTGTCGCCGCGATCCATGCCCGGCGCCTGGGTACAGGCCTGGACCACAAGCGTGTCGCCCTCCATCCAGCTGGTGCCGGCCTCCGGTTCGATATAGGCATGCTCGACATAGCCGGTTTCCATCGTCCCCTCGACGCGGTGAAGCGAGCCTGCCAGAGCCGCCTCCGGCGCCCCGCATTCGACCAGACCGCTGGTCAGGAGATTGCCGTCTCGTTCGGCATGCAGCTGCGGCGCGTTTGCTGCCTTGGCTTCGGCCACCGTCATGACCGCCGGCAGGACCTCCCAGGCGATGGGAAAGCCCGCAAGATCCAAGGTCTCGATGGCCGCGGCCTCGCCGGCGATCAGGGCCACGGCCTCGCCACGGAATCGCGCCGGCGACTGCGCCAAAGCCGGCTGGTCGGCGAAGGGCGGGATGACGCCAAAGGCATTGCGACCCGGTATATCTTCTGCCGTCAGCACGGCCAGCACACCGGGCCGAGCCACGGTCCAGGCCTCAAGATCGCCGAAGGCAAAGGCGGCGTGATCGTGCGGAGACCTCAGGACCAGGACCGACAGCGCCTCATCCGGCCAGTCGTCGGCGCCGAAGCGATCTCGCCCCGTCACCTTGGGCAGGCCGTCGAGACGGACGACCGCAGCTCCGACCGCAGCGCCGCTACCCGGTTCGACCGCGGGACCGGCATCGCGCCAGGCATCGCAAACGGCCGCAATGATCTTGCGATAGCCGGTGCAACGACACAGCACGCCACTCAAGGCCTCTTCGGCCTGTTCGGCTGTCGGCGTCCGCATCTCATTCAAGAGTGTGAAGGCTGCCATCAGCATGCCCGGCGTACAGATCCCGCACTGCGCTGCACCGTGGCGTAGGAAAGACTGCTGGAGCGCCTTCAGGTCGGTATCTTCCAAGCCCTCGACCGTCGTCACCTGCCGTCCCTCGACTTGCCGCAACGGCAGCAAACAAGAACAGATCTGCGCACCGTCCAATAGCACCGTGCAGGCACCGCAGTCGCCGGCATCGCAACCGACCTTCGTGCCGGTGAGGCGCAGGTCTTCACGCAGCACCGTGCTCAGGCGCTTGGTCGGATCGGCGGCGACCTCGACGCCGCGACCGTTTACTTGGAAGCGGGAGGGATTCCTTGTTTCGGCGGGGCTGTCCGGCTGCAGTCCGCTCATGCCGCGCGCTCGCCATGATCTGGAACGAGCGCGAGGCCGACGACGCGCCGGAGCAGCTCAGCGGCCGCCCGACTGCGATAGCCTGCCGACGCGCGCAGGTCGTCGATCGGATCCAGGGCTGTAGCCACGACCTCATCGGTCAGCCGTTCGTCAAGTCTCCTCACCGGGGTCCCCAGCAATGCGGCCTCCAACTCGGTGAGCCGACGGGCAACGGCGCTGCAGGAGCCCACGGCCAGGGCGAATTCGGCAAGACTGCCGGCTTCGACCCGGAGGCGAACCGCCACCATGGCGATCGAAATCACCAGGTACTTCCGCGCCCCCAGCTTCAAGAAGGCGCCCCGCCCCCGAGCCGCACTCTTCGGTACCCAAATGGCCGTCACCACTTCGTCCTCACGCAGATGAGTCCGACGCACGCCGGAGATGAAGGCCGCCAAGGGCAGCTGGCGAAAGCCGGCTTGGCTCGCCACCTCGACCTCGGCGTCCAAAGTGAGCAAGGGCGGAACACCGTCGGCAGCCGGCGAGGCATTACAGAGGTTGCCCGCCAGGGTGCCCTGGTTTTGAATCTGCCGCGCCCCCACCTCACGCGCAGCCAGCTTCAGTCCATCGAAGGCAGCCGGCAAGGAGGCCTCGATAATCTCCGTCCAGGTCATAGCCGCACCCAAGCGCCAGCCATCGGTCTCTTCACCATAGCCCAGAAGCTCCGGCATCGCCGTCACATCCAAGACATCGCCGGACAGCCTATTGTCGCTCGTTGCCGGATAGAGATCCGTTCCACCTGCCAAGATCCTATGCGGCCGCTCGGCTAAAAGGCTCAAAGCCTCGGCCAAAGCGGTCGGACGGTGATAGGACATCGAACAGGATCCTCCTCCAAAGGAGATGCCTCGAGGACTTGTTTGTACACAAACAGAATTCTATGCTGTTATCCGGTGCTGTCAAAGCCAAAATGAAGCTGCCTGAACGCGAGAGACTGCATGGCGATGCCGAGAGCCCCTATCCTTCCACCCAACGACCCGCTCGAGGAAGCCTATCGACTGGACGCGCAAATCGGGTTTCTGCTGCGCAAAGCCAATCAACGCCACCTCGCCCTCTTTACCGAGGAAATCCCGGAGGTGACGCCCCGGCAGTTCGCGGCCCTGGCCAAGCTACTGGAACTGGGCCCGCTGTCGCAAAATCGTCTGGGCCGCGCCACGGCGATGGATGCGGCCACCATCAAGGGCGTCATCGGGCGCCTGCTCGGCCGGGATTTGGTGACGACCACACCGGACCCGGAGGATCGCCGGCGGCTCACGGTGGCCCTCTCGGAAAGCGGTCGCTCCTTCATCCAGGCTTGCCTGGAGCGCGCGCAGACTGTGAGTACCAAGACGCTCGCCCCACTCTCCGCCGAAGATAGCCAGCAGATCTTGGCCTTGATCAAGAAACTAGCCCATCTCGATTCTTGAGGAGCGATCCAGTTAAGAACCCTCGCTGCCGAAACGACCTAGCTGATCATCGAAGTGCAGAATGATCTCTGCAGCGGTAGCGGGCCTGCAAGTGATGATCGATGCTGGCGTTCTTGTCTTACTGAGCAGCGAATTCTAAAGCGCCAGCTCTTGCTGCTCCTCCGGCTCGATCTCCAATAGCACCATGTTGGACAGGAGCGAGCGTAGCTTGGCCGGGCGCAGCGGTTTGTGCAGCACCTTGATCTCCTCCTCGGTCAGCGCTTCCAGGTTCAGGCTCTCAACGTCGCCGGTGATCACCACGGCCGGCAAGCGTGACTTGCTCAGGGTCCTGATCTCGCCAATGGCGTCGACACCGTTTACCCGCCCAGGCAGGCGATAGTCGGTGATCACCACGTCCGGAGAGAGACCTTCGCGCAGGCGGCTCTTGGCATCCTCGTAGCGCAGGTTGGCCGTCACCTGACAGCCCCAGAAGCGCAGCAGGTGGGTGGTTGCGTTCAGAACATCGAGGTCGTTCTCGATCAGCATCACCTTCAGCCCCTGCAGGCTGGCCGAAAGATCGCGCAGGGGATCGACCACCTGCGTCTCCAGCTTGGTCCTGCTCTGCGGTTCGACACGCTCGACCAACACGGCAAAGTGCGATCCCTTGCCGAAGGTGGACTCGTGCTCGATCTCATGGCCGAGGCAGAGGGCTAGTCGACGCACGATGGAAAGCCCCAGGCCCAGGCCCTTGCTGCGATCGCGCTCGTGATTGCGCACCTGATGGAAATCGTCGAAGACAGCGTCACGATGCTCGTTGGGAATTCCCATGCCGGTGTCCCAGACCTCGATGGATATGCGGTCGCCACGCGATCGACAGCCGATCAAGATCTTGCCGCTGGCGGTGTAGCGGATGGCATTGGAGGTGAAGTTCGACACGATCCGCTCCAAGAGATCGGGATCGCTGCGCACGAAGGCGTTGGTCGCGGCGAAGCGCAGGTGCAGGTTCTTGCGATAGGCCTCCAGGCGGAAGGCACGGCCGACACGCCGAAAGATCTCCTGCACCGCGAAGGTCTCGAAGTTGGGGTGCACGGCACCGGCCTCCAGGCGCGAGACGTCCAGCAAAGCATTCAAAAGACGCGCGGTGGAATTGGAGACCGCTTCGATGTCGGTAACGATCGCCTGCGCCTCCTCGTTGTCTAACTTGTGGCGCAGGGCGGCGATGTACATGCGCATGGCATGCATAGGCTGGCGCAGGTCGTGGCTGGCCGACGCCAGGAACAGGGACTTGGCGCGATTGGCCCGCTCGGCCTCCTCCTTCGCCGCCTCCAGATCGCGGCCGCGAACCCTGAGGTCGCGCTTCAACTTGCTGAAGCTCTGGCTCACCATACCCAGTTCGTCGCCGCGACCCAGCAGGGAGCGTTCGAAGGCGCTTTCTTCCTGTTCCCGGCTTGCGTCGAAGGAGTTGATCACATGGGTCATCATGTGCAGCGGTCTTGAGATGTTGCGCCGGATGACCCAGAAGACCACGGCGATCACCAGAGAGACCAAGACCAAAGAGGCAATGACCGTGTAGCGCGAGGCGGAATCCTCGACCCGTGTGGCATAGGCGACGGAGGTCTCCTTCACCTCCTCCAGCATCTCGACCAAGTGGTCCAGTTCCACAGTCAGCGCCTTCTCACTGGCAGCGGCATCCCCCAGCATCTCCATGCCCATCAGGAAGGAGCCGTCCTCGACATGCTCGAAGATCTTGATCACACGCTTGGTCAAGACCCGGTTGGCTTGGCGAATCTGCGCCAATTGATTAAGCAAGGGCTCACTGTACTTGACGATCAGGGGCTCGTCGCCGACCTGATCGCCGGTCGCATTGCGGATCAAGGCCTCCGACCAGCGGACCTGCTCCAGGATGGCGGTGTTGGCATCCTCATAGCGGGCCCGCGAGGCCAAGTAGCTCTCCTCGGCTTCCTTGTCGTAGACCACCCTGCCGCCGATGAAAAGGATCTCCTTCAGTGCCAGGCGATCTTCTTGAATGGACTGGCGAATCTTCTCGGTGGAGGAGAAGAGCGGCAGGTAGAGATCGGCCATGTAGCGCACCTCCGTGCCGACCGAGTGGATCTGCGAGATCGCTATCGTCGTGACCACGGAGTAGGAGAGCACTTCGACCAGAATCACGGTCATGACCTTCTGACCGACAGACAGCCGGTTACCCAGTCGCCAAAGGTGTTCTAAGGGGCGCGTTCGCTGGCTATCCTCTGTTCGCTTCGATCGGATCAAGACGCGGCCTTCACGATCTTGCCCGATGGCAGATGGAGTCCGTCCGATCGGCAGACCCCACGATCGGGATAGAGGACATAGGGCTCGGGACGGATCGGCTTCTTTTGCTCATAGAGCAGGTCCACCTGCCCGCGCGTATTGAAGATACCGATCTTGGGCGTCAACCAAGTGTTGAAGTTGTCCGGGTCGATCATTACCTCGCCCTCCGGCGATTCACGAGCCGAGAGCCGCAGCCCGGCCGAGTAGCGGCGCACCTCTGCCGGCGATATCCGGGCAATACCGATGTCCTCGAACAAGCGCTCCACGGCCCGCTGGAAGAACAAGAAGGCGAGATAGGTCTCCTCCATGTTGTAGTGGGTGACGCCGCTCTCGCCGAAGGCACTGTTCAAAAAGCTGTCGACGAAGCGATGGTTGGTGGCATTGTCCAAGCTTTGAAAGTAGGGCGCCGAGAGGATGTGCCCCTCGCCGTACTCCGTGCCCATGATCCTGACCTCCATCTCGGAGGTGGTGAGCGACGCGGTGGGCAGACGGTCCGGCCGAAAGCCGGCGCGGATGTAATGCTTGCGGAAATAGAGATCGGAATCACCGATGACGGTGGAGAAGATCCAGTCCGGCGCCTGCTTCTTGACGTCATCCAGGATTGGTCCGAAGCGATCCAAGCCCAGAGGCATATAGGCTTCGCCGACGATCTGGCCTCCGGCATCCTGCAACCAGCGCTTGGCCACGCGGTTCGATTCCCTGGGCCAGACGTAGTTCGAACCGACAAAATAGGCGCGTGGTCCATAGTTGCGCACCATGAAGGGAATGAGGTCGCGCGAATGCTGATTGGCGATCGGGCCGGTACAGATGATGTGCTGCCAGCACTCCCGCCCTTCATAGCAGGTCGGATAGTAGAAAAGGCTGCGGCTCAACTCCACCAGCGGCATGACGGCACGACGGCTGGCGGAGGTGTAGCCGCCGAAGGTCGCCAGCACGTTCACGTCGTGCACGAGATAGTGCAGCCCTTCCCGGTAGGATTTCATGTCGGACTTGGCGTCGATCACCACGGGCTCGACCGGCGTTCCGGCCAGGCCGCCCGCGGCATTGATCCGATCGATCCAGAAGAGGCCGACATCGACCGAGGGTTTCTCGATGACGGATAGATGGCCGGTCAGCGACCAGAGCATGCCAATTCTGATCGGTTCGTTCCGTGCAACCCAAGGCGAGGCGACGGTCTTGGCCGCCATACTGCGTCCCGAACCCACGATCGCACCCGCTGCCAGCGACCCGACCGCGGCCGCAAGCAATTCGCGCCGTGCAAGGACTCCGGAGCTGTCTAGCTTCGGCTTCAATCCTCGCCGGCGCCTCCTTAGTCTCTGAAATAATGAAGGAATCAGATGCTTGGCTTTTCCCTTCGGCATGGCAGCCTCCCGGACGACCCTAGCCTTTGACCTTGCGTTTTTTATGTCCCGAACGGACAAAGTTCCATTTTCTCCCAACAAGCATACCACAAGCCAGCTGCACGGCGAAAGAAGGTCATACCGACCAGCCAGTGGACCGGTCGTCCGGCCAGAGGTCAAGCAACCAGATTAGGGCGTTTGGCCAGGGATGACCAGCCTGGGCTCCTGGAGCCGACCCTCCAGCCGGAAGTCTAGCTGGAACGATGACTGGGACCCGCCACCCGAAGGCGCCGCTTGCGTCGGTAGAAAGAATCTGCCCTGTGCTTCAATGAAGTGCGCGCGATCTAAACTTCCTTCCAAACGAAGGCCGATCTTCGGCACACCGTCGTAGTCCGCCAAGGCCTTGCGCAGAGATGTCTGCAATCCAGCAAACCAACGCGGCAGCAGTTGGTCAAGGGCCTCGCCGAGAAAGACGACATCGAGCGCCAGCCAGGCCTGCTCGGCCTGCTGGAAGATGCTGCCGCCCAGCCAAAGCGTACCGTCCTCGAGGTCGAAACGCCCTTGCTTCAGGGTCAGGCGCTTCTCCGCGGCGCTGTAGGCGCCGATCAGCGAGAAGCCCTCGACGGTGAGGTTGTTGGCGGCATAGGACGCAACCTCTAGACTACCGGCACCGCCGGTCAGATCGAATTCCAGGCCAAGCAAGCTCCGCTCGGCGCCGAAGCGTAGATCGATTTGCCCGGAGACCGGCACCTCGAAGGGATAGAGGAGTCCGCCGCCTGGAATGACTTCGCCCAATACGGCCGGATGCACGCCCTTGGGAAGAATTGAGACAGCGACGGTCTGTGATTTGCAATCCTGGTCAGCTGCGAGATTGAAGTTCAGGCGTTGCCCGGCGACCAGCATATGGCTCGAGAGGGTAAGCCTGCTGCCGCTTGCCTGCAGGTCGAATGCCAGATCCTGAACAGCAAACCTAAGATTCACCGCCGCCTTTTGATCGATGACGAAAAGGAGGCCCTCGTCGAGATAGACTTTGGGAAAGGACCCGAGTGCGCAGGTCCAAACTCTATCGGTCAGCTTGTCGAAAGCCTCACCGCCGAGAAGCGGCACCTCGCTAGCCGGACCATAGGGACCGACAGCAAGACGCAAGCCTGCCCCCTCCTCGAAAGTCAGCGCGACCTTTGCCTCATGCAAGCGATAGGCAACGATGGCGCGCGCGCCTTGCAGAAGCGCTGCCAAGGAGACTTCGGCCTCACCGCGAGGCAGTGAAGCGACGATCTGGCCGTCGCTGTCGACGATACGTATGTCTTCGGCAATCAAGGTCAGGGAGCCGGCCGAAGGATCCAGTGTCAGTGCCAAGCTATCAGCCGACAATCTCAGTGGTGCGATCGTACGGCTCAGGCGAGATTCTACCAGTGGCTGCAAGATCGGTAGCGGTATCGGCCAGAAGATCGAGGCGACAAGGAGGCCCAAAAAGAAGATCGAGAGGAGACCGCCGCAGGAAAGCAGTTTTTTGAACGTACTCGACCTTCGCCTAGTCATGGCCTCTCCGGCCTCAGCCGAGGCGCCGCGCCGGCTGAGACTCTCCGTCGCCATTCAGCGAAAGGCTCGACATGCTTCTCGCCCTTAAGGTCTTGTTCGTTCGCTTTTCTTGAAGAGATAGACACAGTCAGTATCGCTGTTGCCGGTCAGCACCGGAACGCCGTCCGTCTTCAGCTTCTCTTGAAAGTGACGCTGCACGGTGCGACAGGCTTGGAAGGTCAAGGCTTGCTTGTAGATCCAGATGTCCGCGTCGCGATCGAGATTGTGGCGGTCCAGCAGCGCCTGCTGAGGGTTGGCCGCGATGCCGACGTACCAATCGCGAAATTCACCGCCGAACTCTTTGATGTAAGACAGAAAATCGAACTTGATCTGCTGGACGCTGTAGACCATGCCTGCGCCTCCTCTTCTCCGACTTCGGGCGGTTAACTGGGAAGCGGCAGAAGTCGGGCCGGCCCGCTGATGTCTTGGGTGCGGCTACGCCAAGACTCGAAGAGCGCCACGCCTTCGGCCTTCTCGTCGGCCGACATGGCGTTCACAACCGTTTCCAGAGCGTTCAGCGCGGTGCCGATGCCGTGCTGCGCGGCCAGTGTGAGCCAGAGATAGGCTTGAACCCGGTCCTTGGGCACACCTTGGCCTTGCGAGTACATATAGCCGAGGCGCGACTGCGAGGGGTAATGGCCCCTCTCCGAGGCTTGTCGATAGCAAGCGGCCGCACGTTCCTCGTCCTGAGGCACATGCTCGCCCTGAGCATAGACGACACCCAGATTGAACAGCGCATTGACGTCTCCGGCCTCCCCGGCCCGTTCCAAGAGAGCGACCGCGCGCTCCGGGTCGGCCTCGACGCCTTGGCCCATCAGCAGCAAGGCACCGGCATTGGCCATTGCCTGCACCTGTCCTGCCTCGGCTGCGCGCAGAAACCACGCGACCGCCGCCCCGGCATCACTCTCCACGCCTTGACCGTTCATGTAGAGGGTCGCGACCCAGTGCTGCGCCTCGCCGTCGCCGGTCTCGGCCAAGGGCTGCAGGCGATCGAGGACAGCTGAGAAGTCGCCTCTCCGGTAATCCTCGGTCGCCGCGATGATATCCGACCTGCGGTCAGCCTCTGCGGTCATTGCGCTTGCCTCCATGGGTCTCGTCCTCCTCTAGAATGCGGCCGATGAGATAGTCCTGAAACTGCCGGGCAAAGACATTCTGCTGAATGGGTGCATGTGCGCAGTCTGTCTCCGGTCTGCTCGGCGTGCCCCAGGTCGCCAGAACCTGCTGCTCTGCCCGAGCAGCGGCCATTGCCGCGTCCAGAAGCGCAATCCAGGCTTCAAGGCGCTCGGCGTCGAGATCGTCGGGGCTGGCGTTCGCACGCATGAGCAGAACCCGCACTTGCGTCTCCGACATGCTCAAGGGCTGCAGGAGAATGACCAGCGTCTCCTCCGCTAGGGTCATCAGCAAGAGGTTGGGATAGCACCAGAGCAGCGACAGCGCGCCCTCCCGGCTGGCGATGCCCGGCAAGGCAGGGGCGATCTCCGCGAGCGGCCAGTGTTCCACCGCCCCCGCCGAGGCGAAGTCCGCGCCTGCGCTTGGCGTTGCAGTCTGATTTGGAGCGAGGTAGTCCCGTAGGGTTGGCGCAATCAGCTTCCAATTGGCGGCAATGGCAAACCACCTCTTGCCTACGAAACGCTGAGTCTCTGCCAGCCAAAGCGGCAGCTCCCTGCGCAGGGGTGCCGTACAGGCCTCCAGGGGCGCGCTACGCGGATCCAGACAGGCGAAGAGCAAGGCCCCCCAGGTGGCGACGCGCACTGGCAACAAGCGTTCGGGAACCAAGCCCAAATACTGCTGGGCGGCCGAGCGATCGTCGTCCAGTTCGCCCGCCGGAATGACGTCGCGATCACGGCTGTAGCCGCAGGAGGTAAAGGAGCAGCGCGTGCGACTGCCGCTCTGACATTGCAAGGGCACGGTTCGACAGCCGCCGTGTTGTGCCTTGTTGAAACGTCCGACAAGCGCGCCCGCCTCGTCTCGTTGCAGGTGAATGCCATGATAGCCGATGGTAAAAGGCAAAAGATCGCCGGGCCCGGCGATCTCCTGCTCGACGCCGATGGCAATCCAGGTTCGCGCCCAGAGCCGATTGTCCTCGAGCGAACTGAAGACCTTGGAGCGATAGCTGGCGGGCGGCAGAGTGCGCGCATCGCCGAAACCACTGCGCGCCTGACGATAGAGATCCGCTTCGGTCAAGTTCAGGCCTTCGTCATAGTAACCCAAGGCCGGATCGAGAAGCATAACCTTGCCTCCTGCAGTCGCCGATCGGATCGCAGCCAGCCCTTCCTTCGAAGGATTGAAGTGCGTCGAGCCGCCGGCGCTCAGAGTCAAAATTGCAATTCAAACGCCCTGCGGCAGGGGGGAGGACGCAGCTGCTCGATGCTAGGACAGCTGCGACCCCACCTCCCCTATCCGCCGGGCTTAGCCGGCTACTTCGCCGCCTTGTTGGCAGGCGGATCGTAGTCGGCACGACCACGGTGCTTGAAGGCCTCTGCCGGCGGCTCCGGCAAGGGCCCGTCGACCATGAAGCGATTCAGCACATTGCCCACCAGCTTCGAGATGTTGTTGTCGCAGTTGTTCCACGGCAACGAGCCGCAGAATGCGATCGAACTGAAGGCAAAGCAGCCACCACCGTTCGGGGTCTCGTGATAGGCGATGTCGGAACGCACGCGCGGGTGCTGGGTCCCGTCCAGGCCCTGCTGGTTGAAGCCGAAGTCTTCCATCACCAGCAGATAGGCTTCGGTATGCCGTCCAGCCGAGGTCGCCACCACCAGGGTGTGCGGCGGCGAGCCCAGCAGGGTGTCGACGATGTCCAGCTCAGTACCGGCTGCACCGCCGCCGACCAGGCCGAAGTTGCCCAGCTTCTCGTCATACTCGATGCCCTCGAAGGCCCAGGCCACGCGGGGATCGTTACTCTCCGGTGTCCGCGAATAGTAGCTGGAGATGTCGAAGCCTTCCGACGACATGCCGGTGCCGGCGACCGAGTGCAGATAGCGACCGCGATAGCGCCACATGCCGCCCAGCTCTCCGGTGCCTTGGTGGTAGTATTCGCCGGGATCGGCACGCCAGGTTCGAATCCCGGACTCGCAACGCCGCATCTCGGTAACGATGCCGCGGCCCAGGTGATCGTAGGCCGGATGGTAGGAGTGGACCCAGTACCAAGCGTCCGCACCCATGTACATCAAGCGCCCGCCGCGCTGCGTGTAGTTGTGCAGTGCGTCCAACTGCGGACCCGAATTGTGCTCGGGATGCGAGCCGGTGATGATCACGTTGTACAGCTCCAGGCGGGCCAGGCCGTCGTAGGTCACGTCCTCGTCGGTGATGACGTCATAGTCGTAACCCATGGTCTCCAGCCAATAGATCATGTGCAGATCGGCCGGGTACTGCCATGGCGCCTGCATCAGGAAGTGATCGTACTTCGGCCGGATCGAAAGGATCGGACGCAAGCGCGAGGAGAGGCACAGACCGCTGCCGTCAGTATGGGTGTCGTAGATCGAGCCGCCATACTCACGATGCTCGCTCAAGAACATGTTCTGATCCTGCATGATCGGCACGCGATAGACCAGCAACTCTGCACCACCGGCGTTGTTGGCCAGATGCTCGTTGGCATAGGCCATGTAGGAGATGGTCGGCACCATATAGGCGATCTTGGCCGTCGCCTTGCCGACTTCGGGGACCACCCAGAAGGGGATATAGTCCTCGTCACCCTCCACCGTGGTCAGCTTGGCTGCATAGAAGGCACTCTTCTGGTCGGCCGGAACTTCCCATTCGAAGTCGACGTCCCAGCGGGCGTCGTCGACATCGTCGTCGTGGAAGTGAATGGCCCCATACTCCTCGGGCGCATGCTTCCAGTCGAAGTTGTGTCCGGAGAAATTATGCCCGGTCATGGCCCGTGTCGGGCAGCCAACGATCTGGAAGTCGTAGAGGTAGGGACCGTGATCGCGCCCGACGATGGTGTCGATGCCGTCGGAGAAATCCCAGGCGCCGACGATGCATTTCGAGAGTTCGCCGGTCGGTCCGGAGTTTCGCCGCTCGGTCAAGCCCGGCTGTGCGCCCAGCTTCATGGTCTCGATCTCAGCCCGGCTGAGCGCTCGGTCGCAGAGCCGCGGGCTATCGATCTTGCCATTGTAGGGACCGGCCATGACGATGCCTGCCGGGCGAGACGCCTGGGCCATCGGGCTGGCGTCATGCCCGCCCGTGTAGCAGGCCAGTGTCAGAGGCACGCCAGCCTGGTGCGAGATGCCTCGGCCGATCTGCTTTCTCGCCGGCGGGATATCCGGATCCAAGGCATACTGGATCTGCGGCTCTTGGTAGAGCGTCGCCGTGCCGGTTTCGGCATCGTAGCTGGCGGCCAGGAAGTGCCAGGCGTGATCACGCAGCGGTGCACCTGTGGTGATGGTCTCGTCATCGATGCGCAGCTCGGGGCAGCCCTCGGCATTGATGAAGAGCCCGTAACCCTGGCCATCGCACCACTTTGCGACCAAGCCCTGGGCACCGTGCTTCCAGTATTGCGGATGGGTCTTGGGCGTGGTCGGCCAGATCCAGCACTGCAAGGTGAAGGACTGCAGCTGCAGGTTTGCTCGGTCTTCGACATAGCCATAGGAACCGCTGTAGATCACCTGTTTGCGGCCGGTTCTCGAGCCATTGCAGGCGGCATCCACCGCCTCTTCGATATGGCCCGGCCCGCGTGGATTGGTGTCCCCGTGGATCATTTTTACGATCTGCACGTCATAGGCAGCTGGGCCGTCGCAGTTGACATAGAACTTGATCGTCTTGCCCGGGTTGACGCCGAAGAGGTCGGCATAGCCCGTCAGTCTCATCGCGCACATGAAGCGTTCTCCTTGTCCTTGGGGGCGTTCTCGCGAAACTGCGGCGTCACGAAAGCGTGGCTCCCCTTCTTGTCTCTTGCTTCCGGAAAGGCCTTGGCCGCCTAGGTCCTGGTCCAGTTGTCGTCGCGGCGCTTCCAACCCTCGTGGAAGTGCTCGGCTTGACCGTCCTCGGCATCCATCTCCTCCAGGCGCATCATGAAGATGTCGTGCTGCGGGTCTTGCTCGTTGTCGTAGACCTTGTCGTTGACAAAGGTCGGCGGCACGCCGCGGACACCCGACAGCCGGCCGATCCGCCACTCCTTTTCGACCTTGGTGCAGATCACGACCAGCTTGCGCGGCCCGTCGGCGGGGTTCATCGCCCGCATGCGCAGCAGCACGCGATTGAGCAGGAAGTCTTCATGGATGCCGCCGGTGACCACGGTTGTGTCGCCGGGGGTTTCGCAGCGCAGGATGGTGCAGCCTGGAACGCCCCGCATCGACTCGATGCAGGCCTTGTGCTCGGCAATCAGCCGCTCGCGCTCCGGCGTGCCCTTCTTCGGTATGGTGATCATGCTCCTCTCCTTTCTCGAGTGGGATGGGATCCGTCTTGTCTCGGCGGTTGGCTCAAATCGTTAGGTGCGTTCTGACCAGCTCCTCGCTGAGTTCGGCGATGGGTCCTTGGGCGACCACCCGACCGACATCCAAAATCAAGAACTTGTCGGCCAGCTCGCGGGCGATCTTGATGTGCTGTTCGGTCAGCAGCAGGGTCAGCCCCAGGTCGCGGTTCAGGTGCTGCATGGTGTTGCGAATGTCGGCCACGATGTTGGGCTGAATGCCCTCGGTCGGCTCGTCCAGCAGCAAGACCTTGGGGTCGGTCGCCATCGCCCGGGCGATGGCAAGCTGCTGCTGCTGGCCACCCGATAGCAGGCCGGCGCGGCGATGCAGATTTTCCTTCAGGTAGGGAAAGTTGGTCAGGCAGGATTCGGGTATGCCGGTGGCATCGTCCTCGCGCGCGAAACTTCCCAGCTCCAGGTTCTGCTTGACCGTGAACTTGCCGAGGATGCGGCGGCCTTGCGGCACGTATCCCAATCCGGCTTTGGCGCGAATATCGGTCGGGGCGCTGTTCAGCTTCTTCTGACCGATGGTCAAATCGCCCGTTGTCCGAGTAACCAGCCCCATGATGGTTTTCAGCAGGGTGGTCTTGCCGACACCGTTGCGGCCGAGCACGCAGAGGCACTCGCCCTTGCCGATCGAGAGCGAAATGTCGAAGAGAGTCGGGGTCTTGCCGTAGTAGGCGGTGACGCCGGATAGCTCAAGCATCGCCGATGCCCTCCGATCCGAGATAGACTTCGGCCACGCGCTCGTCGCGTTCGATCTCTTCGATCGTGCCCTCGGCCAAGTGCTTACCCAGGTGCATCACGGTGATGATGTCGGCGATCTCGCGCACGAAGGACATGTCGTGCTCGACCACGACCAGGGTATGAGTTCCCTTAAGGTTGTTGAAGAGCTCCGAGGTCTTGTGGGTTTCCTGCTCGGTCATGCCGGCGGTCGGCTCGTCCATCAGCAAGACCTGCGGGTTCTGCATCAAGACCATGCCGATCTCCAGCCATTGGGTCTCGCCGTGCGAGAGGATGCCGGCCTGCACCTTCATCCGCTCTTTCAGGCCGATCAATTCCACCACCTGCTCGTAGCGTTCCTGCCGACCACCCAGATGCCGGCCAAAAGAGAGCATGTTGGTGAAGGGCGACTTCGCCCGATTGGCCGCGACCAGCAGATTGTCCTCGACGCTGAGCTCCTTGAAGACCGCCGGCACCTGGAACTTGCGACCGACGCCGAGGCGCGCGATCTCGTGCTCCGACAGACCGGATATGGTCTTGCCGTCGAGCTTGACGGTGCCTCCGGTTAGTTTCTGCCGGCCGGTGATGAGGTCGATCGAGGTCGACTTTCCGGCTCCGTTCGGCCCCAGAAGACAGCGCAGCTCGCCTTGTTCGACAGTGAGGTCGAAACCGTCGACGGCGACGAATTCGGCGAAGGCTTTGCTCACACCCCGCAGTTCGAGCATGCTCATTCCACGGCCTCCTTTACGATGCGAGCGTCGTCGGCGGCGTCGGACTTCCGCAGGGAGAGGCGATCCAGGATCATCTCCAGCAGCCCGGCCAAGCCTTTCGGCAGCAGCAACACAACGGCGATGAAGATGGCGCCCAAGATCAGCATCCAGAGCTGCTGCAACTCGTCGCCCAGATAGCTCTGCATACCGTTGACCAGGAATGCTCCCACGATTGCGCCCAGGAGCGAGAGGCGACCGCCGACCGCGGCCCAAATGACCATGCCGATAGAGAAGGTGATCTCCAGCGCGGTCGGCGAGACGTACTGCACGATCATAACCCAACAGAGACCGGCGCAGGAGGCGATAAAGCCCGAGATGGCAAAGAGGGTGACCTGATAGGCGGCAACGTTGTAGCCGAGGAAGCGGGCGCGCTCGGCATCGTCGCGGATGGCCTGCACGATCACCCCGAAACGACTCTGCATCAAAAGCTTCGCCAGGCAGGTGAGACCGGTCAGGAAGCCGACAGTCACCAAGTAGGCCGGAGTGCCGTAGGGATCGAATTCGAAACCGCCCACACTAAAGGGCAAGGGTGGCGAGATCCCATTGAAGCCGGCGGTGAAGGGCTGCATGTCGTAGGCCATGGAATACCAGGCCGCCAGCATGGCGATCGTCATGATGGAGACGAAGACCCCAGCGACCCGCGCCTGAAACATCATCGCCCCGAAGACCGCGAAGAAGAGTGTCGGCACCGAGAGGGTTAGGATCAGGCCTGCCGTCGTCGACCAGAAGGGTTCCCACAGCAGCGGCAGGCTTTCCAACTCGTTGGTCAGCATGAAGCTGGGGATCGGGTCGTACTCGGGATGCTGGTATTGCATCTGCATGGTCATGGCCATGCCGTAGGCGGCCAAGCCGAAGGCAATCCCCTGCCCCAGGCTCAGGATACCACCGAAGCCCCAGACCAGCGAGACCGACATCGCCAGCATCGCAAAGACCGTGTAGCGGGCCAGCTGATTAAGGGTGAAGGGATTCTCCACCAAGGCCGGCACGATGGCCAGAAAGGCAAAGACGGCGAGGTAGAGGAGCCATTGGGCCTTGCGGTTGTGGTAGAGGCTGGCCGAGTTGTCCTCGGCCGCCTCCACCGCTTCGTCGATCGATCCGCTCACCGTCTGGACGCTCCCTCTGAGATCAGCCCCTGAGGACGGAAGCGCAGGAAGACCACCACCAGGGTGAACAACACGAAGCGCGCGAAGGTGTCGTTGGTGAAGTAGGAGAAGACCGAGTTGATCTCGCCCAGCAGGCCAGCACTGACCACACTGCCGACCAGCTGCACGCCGCCGACCACGACCACCAGGAAGGCCTCGACGATGTAGCCACTGCCCATGTCCGGGAAGAGCGTCTTGACCGCGCCGAAGAGCCCGCCGGCAACCCCGGCCAGACCGGCGCCATAAGCGAAGGTCAGGCTGTAGATGCGCGAGGAGTTGACGCCGAAGGACTGCGCCATCTCCTTGTCCTGCATGACCGCCCTGACTTTCACGCCATGGGCGGTGCGGTACATGAGGAACCAGGTCAGCCCGACCAGAATGACGGCAGCCAGGATGATGAAGATACGCAGGCCCGAAAGGCTGAGGAAACTGGTCTGGACGACGAAGTTCAGCCAATCCGGCACGCCGACATACTGCGGCTCGCCGCCAAAGATCAGGCGCACGCCCTGGATCAGGATCAGCGACAGGCCCCAGGTCGCCAGCAAGGTATCCAGGGGTCTGGCGTAGAGCGGTCTGATGATACTGCGTTCGACCAGTAAGCCGATGCCGGCCACCACGAAGAACGACAAGGGCAGGCAGAGCAGGAACGGCAAGCCCAGCATCGACTGAAAGACGTAGGTGGAATAGGCGCCCAGCATGATGAATTCGCCGTGGGCCATATTGATCACACCCATGGTGCCGTAAATGATCGTCAGGCCCAGAGCCGCGATCAGCCAGATGCTCGCCAAACTGATACCGATGAATAGGGCATTGAGAAACGGCAGCAGCGAAAAAGGTGTCCAAAAGTCATGCACACTCATGGTCACGAGACTCCAATAGGGCCGTCGACCGCGCAGCCAATCGGATCCGCGACACCTAAGCCACCTAAGCGATGTCGCCAAACCGGCTGCCCATCCCGAAAAAAGACCGAGCGCCCACGAGTTGGAGGAGCGGACACCCGGTCGAGCAGTGCTAGAGGACGTTCTTGCGAATACCGCCATCCGGGGTATGCAGGCCGTCCGCCCGACAGACACCGCGCTCTGGGTAGATCGAGAAGGGATCGGGGGCGACGTGCTCTGGAGCAGCCTTCACCACCTTGAACTGGCCGTCGCTCTGGCACTGGCCGATCTTCGGCTTCAGCCAGATGTTGAAGTTCTCGGAGTCGATCCAGACCGTACCTTCCGGCGAGATGTCGTCGCCGATTTCGATGTGGCCGGATACGTCGCGGATCATCCGCGGCGTGATCTCCTCGATATCGCCGGTCTGCGCCAGCGCCTTCTCGACGCCCGCTTTCCAGACGTAGACCGAGATGTAGGTCTCTTCCATATTGTAGTGGGTGACGCCGCCACCGCCATACTTGCTGCCGAGATAGCCCTCGACGAAAGCCTGGTTGGTCGGGTTGTCAAGCGTCTGGAAGTAAGGCGCTGAGAGGAAATGCCCGGCCCCGGCTTCGGCACCCATGGCGCGCACCTCGATCTCACCGGTGGTCAGTGAGGCGATCGGCATCTTGTCGGCCTTGAAGCCTTCCTGCAAGAACTGCTTGTGCAGGGCGATGTCGGAATCGCCGACCACGGTGGAGAAGATGAAGCTCGGCTCGGTCTGGCGCACCTTGTTGAAGATCGGCGTGAACTCTGACCCACCGAGCGGCACATAGTCTTCGCCAACCACCTCGCCGCCGGCGCGCTCCAGCCAGATCTTGGCGTTCTTGTTGGACTCTTTCGGCCAGATGTAGTTGGAGCCGATCAGGTAGACCTTCTTGCCGAAGTTCTCGACCATGTAGGGAATCAGGTCCTTGGAGTGCTGATTGGCCAAGGGGCCCGTATTGATGATGTTCTGTGTGCACTCGCGACCCTCGTAACAGGTCGGATAGTAGAAGAGATGGTTGCGCGCCATCACGATGGGCGCCACCGCACGACGGCTGGCCGAGGTATAGCCGCCAAAGGTGGAGATCACCCGGTCGCGCAGGATGAGCTGGCTAATCTTCTCGGAATAGACCTTGATGTCGGACTTGGCATCGATGACGATCGGCTCGATCTCCATCCCGGCGACACCGCCGGCGGCATTGATCTCGTCGATGGCGTAGAGCACCACCTGCGTCGAGTCGTTCTCGACCACGGCCAGGTTGCCGGTCTGCGAAAAGAGAACCCCGACTTTGATCTTACCGTCCTTCTCGATCCAAGCAGCGCTGGCCGGATTGCGTATGAGGACCGAGGGTGCGACAATGGCGGCCGCGCCTGCCAAAGATCCCTTGAGTACTGATCGGCGAGAGATGTTCATATCCAAAGACTCCCTGTTTTCATTCCTTGTTTGCGATCAACCAAGACTTGCCTGTCCGGCAGCGACCCGGATCCGGCCGAACCTTGCTCAGCACACCAGACTACTGGCCACTGCCATATAGTCAGTCTTACCTTGCTTTAATCAGAAGCCTACTCCCATTTGGGAGTCAATAAGAAATCTGGTCAGAACGCACTGACCAGACGGCCTGCGCCCTTCGTCGTACAAATTTTCGGTGAGATTTGAGCAATTTAGCCGCGCCAGGTTGCGGGAAGAAATTTTGCGCCTATTGCGTGTTGCGCTGCTGACCTGTCGTCGATATGTCTTTAGTGTATAGTCCATCTGGGAAGGGCCCCAGCTAATGGGCCTAACTTGGCAGAACCTACCGGCCTGGTAGAAAGAGGGCCGGCGCGTGTGATCCGGCGCTTTGAGGGAGCGGCGCCGGATGCCGAGATCTTAGGAGCAAAGTGTTGAATTCTCAGGTTAATCGTGGTCGTTCTTCGCTCACAGATGTCGAACGCGCGGATCGCCGGACAGACGGCGACTCCCTCGGACCGGAAACCAACATCGTCTTGCGAGTCGTCCTCGCCGATGACCATGCACTCTTTCGCGGCGGACTAGTCTTGCTGATACGTCTCATGGATCGGCCAGTCGAGATTCTCGAGGCGAACGATTTCGACCAAGCCATGAGCCACCTCAGCGAGGGTCCACCGGTGGATCTTCTGCTGCTCGACCTCCTGATGCCTGGGATGAACGGCATCGAGGGGATCAGCCGCATTTGCAAGACTTGGCCGGATGTCCCGGTGGTCGTGGTTTCCGTACGTGAGGACAGCAAGGCCATACGCGACGCCTTGAGCGCCGGCGCTATGGGCTATATTCCCAAGACCTCCTCTCCGGAGGTCACCACCAATGCTCTGCGCTTCATTCTCTCCGGTGGAATCTACGTCCCCCCACACGTGCTCCATTTGAGCGACCCGAAGCTGGAGCCGCTAGGTCCGGGTCTAGACGAGGGCAGCGGGGCACCGCCCGAGGGCGTCCAGTCGGGCATGCCTTTCGGCCTGACCGAGCGGCAGTTAGAGGTCCTGCAGCTCATGGCCGAGGGACGCTCCAACAAGGACATTGCAGCCGATCTCGACATAGCGCCCGGCACGGTGAAAATGCATGTCTCTCGAATCTTCAAGACTCTGGGCGTCGACAACCGCACCCAAGCCGCATCCCTGCTGACTAAATTGACTGCCGCAACAGGCGATTTAGGCAAAGACTCCTAGTGGTGCGGGTCGAAGGGATGATCATCATGCCTTCGCGAATCCGCTCCGCGAAGTCATTGATCTGCTGGGCTGATTCAAGATACGCTTGTATACCAAGCATGATGATCGGGCCAGCCGCGCAAGAGGCATCGACCCCTAGTTCGATTCCCAGCACACCCTATGTCGTAGTCAAGGCCAAAGTGATCTGGACCATTGCCTTGGACTGCGATAGCGTCCAGATCTGCTGTCCGGTTGGGAGAGATTTCGCCTAACGGGCGGGCCGGGCAGACGCTATCTGGTCCGAATTGGGCCAATGAGACCTAACAGGGATGAAATGAAAATGACCATCACCAAGACCGGCGGCATCAGCCGTCGTAATGTATTGCGAAACGGCGCTGCGCTGGGTGTGGCCGGAGTGGCAGCCCCGGCGATCGTATCGAACGCGCTCTCCAGCTCGGGAGAAGTCAATGTGCTGATGTGGTCGGACTATCTGCCGGACGACTATATCGCCAACTTCACCGATGAGACCGGGATCACGATCAACTACACCGGCATCGGCTCGAACGAAGAGATCATCAACAAGATGAAGGCCAACAATGGCCAGGGCTTCGATATCGTCTCGCCGACCAACAACAGAAATCTGCAGTGGCAGCCGCTGGGCCTGCTGCAGGCGGTCGACATGAGCCGCGTGCCGATCGATCGGGTGAACCCGGCGATGGCGCAGATCGGCCCGACCGCTTGGGGCTTCAATGGCGAGGTGCATTGGCTACCGCACATCTGGGGCACGGAAGGCATCGGCTGGCGGACCGACCTCTGGGCCCCGGCCGGCGGCGCGCCCAGCTACGGCGATGTCTGGGCCGAGGAGAATGCCGGCAAGACCATGGGCCGGCCGCACTCCATGATGCTGGGGGCCGGCCTCTATATGGAGACCATTGGCGAGCTCAAGCCCGGGTCCATGTGGGCTGCCTACGAGAGCAAGGACAAGATGCGCGAAGTCTGGGAGAAGGTCACCCAGTGGTGCATCGACCGCAAGGACCGGGTAAAGGTGCTGTGGAATGATGCCGATACGCAGAAGAACTCACTTCTGAACGAAGGCGTCATCGTCGGCCAGACCTGGGACGGCCCGCCCTTGGCCCTGAAGAACGAGGGTGAGCCGATCATGTATCAAGCGCCGAAGGAAGGCTCGATGGCTTGGGTCGACGGCATGGCGATCCCGATCGGTGCCAAAAACATCGATCAGATCTACGCCTTCGTCGAGTATGCCTATCGCGCCGAGCCCGCCGGTAAGGCGATCGACGAGCATGGCTACAACTCTCCTGTCCTGGGCGCCGACAAGTACGCCGGCGAGCAGTACAAGAAGAACTTCGCCGAGGCCTATCCGGGCAATTCTCTGGCCAACCTGAACCCTTGGCCGGCCGAGGCGCCTTGGTACGCGGAGATTCGCACCGAGTACCGCAATCGCTTCGTGAACGCCTAGCCCCAAGGATCTCGAGGGCCGGTGCTTTGGAGGTGCCGGCCCTCGAGGCCTTCCATCCGAGAGGGGTTCCATGTCACGCGATGTCGGTGTCGAACTAGACCAGCTCTGGGTTCGATTTGGCAGTTTCGTTGCCGTCCGCGATGCCAACTGCACGATTCAGGGCGGCGAATTCTTCAGTTTCCTGGGCCCGTCGGGCTGCGGTAAGACGACGATTCTCAGGACCGTTTCCGGCTTCCAATCGCCGAGCCAGGGTCGGGTCAGCATCGGCGGCCGCGATATGGCCGGTATCGGGCCCAATCGACGCCCGACCGCGCTGATCTTTCAGAATCTCGCGCTCTTTCCGCTGATGAAGGTCTGGGAGAACATCACCTTCTCTCTGGAGGTGAAGGGCACCGGCAAGAGCGCCCGCCTAAGGCGGGCCGACGAGCTTCTGGAGCTGATCGCGCTCGAGGGTTCGGGCGACAAGATGGTCTCGGAACTCTCCGGCGGTCAGCGCCAGCGCGTGGCGATCGCCCGCGCGCTCTGCGCCGAACCGGACGTGCTGTTGCTTGACGAACCCCTGTCGGCCTTGGACCTGAAGCTGCGCCAGCACATGCGCGCCGAGCTGCGCGAGATCCAACAGCGCGTCGGCATCACCTTCATCTACATTACCCACGATCAGGGCGAAGCACTAACCATGTCGGACCATGTCGCCGTCATGAAGGCCGGCGTCATCGAACAGATCTCCGACGGCCGCACGATCTACGACGATCCGGCCTCCCCCTTCGTCGCCTCCTTCGTGGGTGAGAACAATGTCTTTCGTGGGACGGTCGCCGAGATCGCCGAGGGCTTCGCCGTCCTCGAGACCCGCGACGGCAAATTCCGCGGCCGCATCGCCACTGCGGCTGCCGGTAACCTGCGGCCCGGCCAAGAGGCCATGCTCTTTATTCGCCCGGAAGCCATGGTGCTGGGCGCAAACGGGGGCAACAACCTGTCGGCCTCGGTAGAGACGGAAGCCTTCGAAGGCCAAGCCACCCACCTCTTCCTGCGCGCCGACGGCGGCCAGGCAGTTCGCATGTCCCTGGTCAATCGAGGCGAGGTCCGAGACACCCATGCCGGCAGTCTCCAAGACCTCGCCTTCTCGCCGAAGCAGGCCGTGGTTCTGCCGGTCGGCGATCTGGCCTCGGAGTAGAGCGCCAGTCATGGACGCAGTCCGGAACTTCTTCGAGCGCAACGGGCTGCTGCTCGGTATCTATCTGCTGATGGGCGTGGGCTTCTGGATCTTGGTCCTGATCATCATGCCGCAGTTGGCGATGCTGGACCTCTCCTTCCGCCACAACCTGCCGCCGAATCTGGTCGGCTCTGCACAAGACGTCTATACGATCGACAACTACCGCCACTTCCTGGTCGGCAATCCGGGCAACCCGGACCGCCTTAGTCTCTTCGGCTGGCAGACCGAAATGCCGATCAACTCCATCGACATGTCGGTCTTCGTGCGAACCATCTTCGCAGCCTTCATGGTCACGCTGTTCGATCTGCTGCTCTGCTATCCCTTGGCTTACTATCTGGGGCAGTCTAGCATCGGCGGTTTCGGTCGTGTTTTCATACTCTTGTTGATCATTCCTTACTGGGTGAACGAGATCCTGCGAGCCTTCGCCTTCCGTATCGTTTTCGGCGACTCCGGGGTCATCAACTTCGCTTTGATGGGGCTGGACTTGGTCGATCAGCCGGTAGACTTCATCCGGGCCGATGTCGCCCTCTATGCCGGCCTGGGCTACGCCTACATCCTCTTGATGATCTTCCCGATCTACAACGCGATCGAGAGCCTGGACCGCAACCAGATCGAAGCGGCGCGAGACCTGGGATCGCCTTGGTGGCGAATTCACTGGCGCGTGGTGATCCCCTTCGCCAAGCCCGGCATCGTTTCCGGCTGCACCATGGTCTTCATGCTGTCGGCCGGTGCGCTGGCGGCGCCGCAGATCCTGGGCGGTCCCTCCAGTCTCTGGTTCACGCAGATCATCTATCAATGGTTCAACACCGGCCAGAACTGGGCCCGAGGCTCGGCCTATGCCGTGGTGCTGCTGGTCGCCTGTATCATCATCGTCTTGGCATTGATGCGGCTCTTTAAGGTCAAGATGGGGGAGATCGGCAAGTGACGTCGCGCCCCCTGCCCTACCTCCTGCTGGGCCTCTATCTGGTGCTCTTTTTCGGCTATCTGCTGAGCCCGCTGGTGATCATGGGGATCACCGCCTTCAATTCTTCCGCCTTCCCCAAGGCGGCCCCCTTCGAATGCCTGACCTTCGAGTGGTTCGACGTCCTGGCCGGCGACAAGCGGATCACCGATTCGATCGTACACTCCTTCATCGTCGGTGGTTTCACCGTGGTGATCTCGGTCGCCTTGGGCTTGGCCGGAGCCTTGACCTTGACGCAGATCTGGCCGCGCATGCGGGCGACCTACTACACCGTGGTGATCGCGCCCATCCTCATCCCCGGCGTGGTTTTGGGTATCTCCACCCTGGTGTTCTGGGGGCGCATCAACAGCTATCTCGGCTTCGCCGACGACGGCTTTCTGCGCAACGGCATCTTCCTCACCGTTCTAGGCCAATCGACCTTCATCGCAGCCTACTGCATGCTGGTCTTCATCGCCCGGCTACAGCGCTTCGATTCAGGTCTGACCGAGGCAGCGCTCGACCTGGGTGCGACCCACACCCAAGCCTTTCGCAAGATCCTGCTGCCCTTCCTGAAGCCGGCCTTCGGTTCGGCTGCGGTGATTGCCTTCCTAGCCTCGTTCGAAAACTACAACACCACGACCTTCACCTTCGGCACATACCCGACCCTGACCATCGAGCTGTCGCAGAAGGTGCGCTACGGCATCAATCCTTCGATTTCGGCCCTTGCCGTGATCATCGTCGGGCTGACCATCGGTGCGGCCTTGCTGAACGAAGCCTACAAGCGCCGCCAATTGCTGAAAGCCAAGGCTGGCCTCAAGGTCGGCGAGGTCACCAAGCCACCGCGACTGCCGCGCTTCCTGGCCGGCAACCCGGCGACCATCGTTTTGACCGTACTGGCCGTAGGCTTCGTCGGAACTATAGCCTATGCTCAGCAATACAGCCCGGAGCACTGCAAGGCTGCAGTGCAGGAGCAGAAGCGCCTGGACGCCGAGGAGCGCCGCCAGGAGATGCTGCTGGACCTGGAAGAGCGCCGCCGCAAGGCCGCCGAAGCGGCTGGCGAGACAAGCGAGCAAACCCCCGCCCCGGCTGACAGCGATAACCCCAACACCGGCGCCTTCGGTGATGTCTTCAACCCCGGCAATCTGAGCGGTGAGGAGGGTGAAGCGGAAACGGCACCCAAGCCGCGATCACCGGGAGGATTCGGCGACGTCTTCGCACCGCAGAACCTGGAGTCGGGGAACGACAGCAACCAATAGTTATCAGACGGACTCATTGATGAATGCCATGGCGTTTCTTCCCACTCGGAGTTATCCCCAAGCGTGACCAGGGACTCCACATGGCCAAACCGCAAGGTATTGGAGAGTTGGGCGGCTGCGGCGAGACTTGGATGGCCGTGTCGGGCACGGCCATGACAGGTTATGTTTCAAGAACCCTTTATGACAGTCGCGGCTAGGATGATGCGGAACCTAAGTCGGACAGCTGCATGTCAAGTACGGTCATGGCGAAAACCGATGGAAGCTTGGCGAGGAGCCGTGGGTGCGATCAGGCCTAAACCCAGCCCAGCCGCACCGAATGCTCTGCCCTCTCGTCGTCATGACCGTGCTTGACACGGCCATCTACGCAGACGGCACGTACTCGTAGGGGCGAGTGTCGCCCTTGGGCAGATTGCGAGAAATGTTGCCAAAATGAATCTGAATCTAAACCGGACAGCAGTGGATCAAACCGGGCAACGACGAAGTGGGTGTCACGGGTTCATGAATCACCTAGCTGTGATTATTCACGAGGTTGTTCATTCGATCCTGCTCTGAAAGGCTGAATTTATGACAACGAAGCTTTTTCAGGGGAACCGAATGAACATTCACCACAATGCCCGTTTAACCCCGAAAGGTCGAGAATTATCGATTGCCCCTCTTGAACGTGGCGACCACCCCCGAGATGTTGCGACAGCCATGGGCGTGTCGGTGCGCACGGTCTACAAATGGCGTAAGCGGCATCGCCAGGAAGGTCTGGCCGGGCTGAGAGATCGCTCCTCGCGCCCCTTCCAAAGCCCGACACGGACCTGTGCCGCGATTGAGGTGCGGGTTGTTGAATTGCGCAGACAGCGACGAACGTTCGATCGGATCTCCAAACAGACCGGTGCTTCGCGGGCGACGGCAGGGCGTATTCTCAAGCGCCACGGTCTCAACTGCTGGCGGAACCTGGAACCGCAGGAGCCGGTGGTTCGCTATGAGTGCGCCGCGTCCGGCGAGAGGATACACGTCGATATCGAGAAGCTGGGCAAGTTCGACCGCGTGGGCCATCGTATCACCGGTGATCGCCATGACCAGTCCAAGGGACGCGGTACCGGTTGGGAATTCGTTCACGTATGTGTCGACGACCATTCCCGCATCGCCTTCTCGCAGGTGCTGGAAAGCGAAAGAAAGCAATGCGCCATCGCCTTCCTCAAGGCAGCCGTGGCCCGGTATCGAAAGCTTGGCATCACCATTGATCGGGTCATGACCGACAATGGATCATGCTACCGTTCCAAAGCCTTTGCAGCGGCTTGCAGGGCGTTGAGGATCAAACACATCCGAACCAAACCCTACACACCGAAGACCAACGGCAAGGCGGAGCGGTTCATCCAGTCATCCTTGCGCGAACGGGCTTATGCCAGGGCATATACCTCATCTGAATCTGATCGGCGAAAGAACGAATTGCCGTACTGGCTGCACCAATACGATTGGCATCGGCCACATGCCGGGATAAACAGAAAAACACCAATCAGCCGAGCAGGCACCAACGTGAACAACCTGTCGAGACTCCACAGCTCGCGTGCCCTTCTTCAACCAGAATGAGGGGCGCATGTCCGAGACACCGAAAGAAGGCGACAGCGCCTTCCTGAACGACGAGAAATACGGCCGTCGGCACGAGCAGACCTACGCCGGCGCGCTCAGCTTCCTCCGGGCCCGCTACACCCGAGACCTGGAAGGCGTCGATGTGGCGGTAACGGGCATTTCTCTGGATCTGGCGACCACCAATCGGCCGGGTGCCCGGTTCGGACCGGCCGGCGTCAGGGCTGCCTCGACCCAGCTCAGCCAACTGCCGTCCTTTCCTTTCGGCTTCGATCCCCTGGATCGTCTAGCGGTGGTCGACTACGGCGACTGCCACTTCGACCATGGCCATCCAATGGATATTCCCGACCTCATCACCGGCCATATTTGCGCTATTCTCGCGGCCGGAGTGAGCCCGCTCTCCATCGGCGGAGACCATTTCGTAACCTATCCCATCCTGCGCGCGATTGCCGAGACGCACGGACCCGTCAGTCTGGTGCACTTCGACGCGCACTCCGACACCTGGCCGGACGACGGAGTCGAGCTGAACCACGGCTCCATGTTCACCCGCGCGGTCAATGAAGGCCTTGTGGTGCCGGAGCGCTCGGTGCAGATTAGCCTCAGGACTCGGAACGACGAGCACCGCGACTTCAACATCCTGGACGCGATCTGGGTGCACGAAGAGGGCGTCAAGGCGACGATCGCAAAGACCTTGGAGATCGTCGGCGACCGCCCTGCCTATCTGACCTTCGATATCGACTGTCTGGATCCTGCCTTCGCGCCCGGTACCGATACACCGGTATCCGGCGGTCTCACCACGCATCAAGCCCTCACCATCATCCGCGGTCTCGGCGCGATCGACTGGAAGGGTATGGATGTCGTCGAGGTAGCGCCGGCCTACGATCAGGCCGAGATCACCGCGCTGGCCGGCGGCGACCATCGCCTTCGACTATCTCTGCCTCTTGGCGATGAAGAAGACCACTTAGGACCTGGCCAGATCGCAAGATCACCGGCGCCGGCAGGCAGAGGTGGCTCGGATTGTTTGAACAGGGTTGGAGCCATAGCTAAGTGAATTTCCGTCTGGGTTAAGCCGCTGCCGGGATTGGCTGCAGCGCGCTGATGTACGCCCGATCGGGCGTCTGCCCGCCAAGCGACGAATGTGGCCTCGTGCTGTTGTAGAAGGCCAGGTAGCGCCCAATCGAGGCGCGCGCCTCCGGCACCTTGGCGTCGGCGTGCCGGTCGATCTCCTCATACGTGACCCTGCGCCAGAGGCGCTCCACAAAAACCTTGTCCCTCCAGGCTCCCTTGCCGTCCATGGAGATCGTGATCTCCGCGTCCTTTGGGACCTGGACGAAGGCCAGCGACGTGAATTGACTGCCTTGGTCGGTATTGAGGATCTCTGGCCTGCCATGGCGTGCCAGCGCCGCCTCCAGGGCCTCAATATACAGAACTCTGCCTCAAGCGCGATCGACAACTGCCAAGCCATAACCTTGCGGCTGAACCAGTCCAGAACAGCAGCAAGATAGACCAAGCCCCGTGCCATGGGCAGGTAGGCGATGTCCATCGCCCAGACCCGGTCAGGGCGCCTGACCGCGAGGCCGCACAGTAGGGAGGGATGGATCTTGTGTCCCGGCGCCGGCGTCGAGGTCTTCGGGCGGCGGTAGAGCGCCTCGATCCCCATCTTCTGCATCAGCGTCGAAACACGTAGCCACCCCACCTCATAGCCTTCTGCCTTCGGCAGGCCTGGCAACATCCGGCTGCCGGCAAAGGGGTCATCCAGAGGCAACGCGTCGATCCGGCGCATGAGCGCGAGATCGGTCTGCGAGGCCGGTCTGCGAGGTCGGGCGCAGCAGATAGGAGACGCTACCTCGGCTGAGGCCGGGCAGCTGCGCCTGACGACCGATGCTCAGTCTGTCGTCGCGCTCGATCATCGCTTTGCGCGCGCCAACAGACCGGCTTTGCCGAGCGCTGCGGACAAAAAATCCTTCTCTAACGTCAGCTCGCCAATCTTCGCATGAAGGGTCTTCACATCCACCGCCGCCACCGTCTCGGCCTTGGCTCGGCCTTGGCGGTGTCGCCGAACACACCGGCAGCGCCATCCAACAACTGCCGGCGCCACTGGGTGATCTGGTTGGGGTGTAGGTCAAACTGCCGGGCTCACTCGGCCAGCGTCCTCTCGCCCTGGATGGCTGCCGAGGCCACTTTCGCCTTGAATGCTGGACTGTGGTTCCGGCGCGGGCGTCTCGCCATGATCTCTCCTCGCTCTCGGCTATCAGGCCGATCTCACGCGAAAAACCCACTTGACTCACCTGTCCAGTTTTCCCGAGCCACCTCTTGACAAGACCATGGGGGCCGCATGCTCTCCCATTGAGCAGCGTCGCTCAGGCGAGTTTCAACACTGGAGGAGGTTGTAATGATTAAGAAATTGGCTCTAGTTTTTTTGTAAGCTTTGTTTTCGCAGGAACGGCGCATGCTGACTATGTTTTCACAGAGGAGGGGGGAGTACCTTTCTCGTGAGGACGCTATGGACAGCGCTGCGTTAAACGCGCTAAACGCTGCTAGAAGCGCGTGCAAAAAGGATTGGGGGCACGTCTGTGACTCATAAGTTTTCACTTCCAGGAAACATGAGGTATCACCCCAATGTTTCGCACAATGGCTGCAGAACGGTAGGAAGCTACACTGATGGTGTCTCGACATGGAAGAAATGTCGTGCTACAGCCACGATTGTGTGCTTGCTACGGCGTTAAGGTGCGGCTGGCAAGGCTCAAGGGCTTGCCCAAACACACATTCCATTTGCATCTCAAAAGAAACTGAGTGGCGCTACAATCATCGGGCTTCCGACAAGCCAAAGCTCTTCCTACGCTACCTTAGAGAATACCCTCTCAGATTAGGCATGACCCTTTTTTATGTCAGTTTTGGGCGGGGACGGTGTTAGGGCGTGAATTGCTCCAGCAGGATGCGCTCTTCCATGTTGTGCTGCGGGTCGAACAGCAGGGTGACGCCGGCGCCGCGGGCTTGGCTCACCTGGACCCTGATCACGTCTCTGATCTCGTTGGAGTCGGCCACGGCCGAGACCGGGCGCTTCTTCGCCTCCAAGACCTCGAAAAGGACCCGGCTCCGGTCCGGGAGGAGGGCACCCCGCCAGCGCCTCGGCCGAAAGGCCGAGATCGGTGTCAGGCACAAGATATTTGCCCCGATGGGGACGATCGGACCATGGGCCGAAAGGTTGTAGGCGGTCGAGCCCGCCGGAGTGGCGACCAAGATACCGTCGCAGATCAGTTCATCCAGTCGAACGCGGCCATCGACCGATATTCGAATCTTCGCTGCCTGGCGCGACTCGCGCAGCAAGGAGACCTCGTTGAATGCGAGATCGCGATGCTGCTGGCCCCTCTCGTCCCAGACGCACATCTTCAGCGGCCTGAGGCGCGTCGCGGTCGCTGCCTCCAAGCGTTCGGGCAAGCCTTCGGGGTCGTACTCGTTCATCAGGAAGCCGACCGTGCCGCGGTTCATACCGTAGAGCGGCAGCGGATGATCGCGGGTGGAGCGCAGGGTCTCCAGCATGAAGCCGTCGCCGCCCAGCACCACGACGACCTGGGCCTCAGCCATCGGCACGGCGCCGTAACGTGCTGCCAACTCTTCGAGGGCGGACTGCGCGTCCGGTGTGTCGGCGGCCGTCAAGGCAAAGGGAGTCTGCGGCATGGAGGAACCCATCTGCGTGCGTGGGAGGCGACTATAGCGGTGCGTCGCGACAGAGGCTAACGTCCCTGCAAGACGAATCACACCAAAGAGGCGTCTACTCGATCCGAGGCCTGACGACACAGTCAAGCAAGGGGATCTCCATGCGTTTCACCTACCTCCTGCTGCCTTCCTAACGCTGGCAGCGCTTTTCGGCTTTTATGCGGCTCCCGCGGCAGCACAGGATCAGCAGCCTGCTGTGGTGATCACGCCGCCGGATGAGCTGGAAGAGGACCAATCCGGCCCGTGATCGGCATATTCGGCTACTACTATGGCCCGCTGAACTTGATGGAGGCCTACGTCGCCCGGGCCACCTCCCCGCCGGACGCCAATCGTGCGCATCGCATCGCCTTCGTCACCGGGCTGGAGGTCGAGGTCGCCAAGCGCGGCCATCCCATTCCCTACGCCATCTTCGCCAAGGTCGCGGAGGCTCAGAAGCTGATCATCGCAGCCCTGAGGAATGGGCCGATGGATACGCTCTTTCGCGCGCGGCATGCTGGCCAACCTGACGGCGCAGGCACGCCTGACCCCTTTGCTGCGCGAAAACAACGTCAGCGACTGGTTCACCTTCTTCGATCTTTGCCGGGTGCTGGGCTTCGAGCAGATTACCATCAGCGATGGCAAGTCCTGGACCCACCAAATCAAGCTGAACTAGCACCCATGCCCCGAGCGAGCCGTCGTGGCTCGCTCGGGGATATGACTTGAGCGATTCAAGCGTCCATACGACACCTGAACCGCTCTGCCTTGTTGTTTCTAAAAGCTAACCGTCGTCGCAGACGAGTGCGTGCTCGGGATCTGCGCTACCCGCCGGTGACGCTCATGTGGCGGCTGACGGCGGGGGCCTGATTGTTGCGATCGATGATGAAGTCGTGGCCCTTGGGCTTGCGGGTGATGGCCTCGCGGATGGCGTTGCGCAGCACCTCGTCGTCGTCGCTGGCCCGCAGAACCTGGCGCAGGTCCGCAGCGTCTTCCTGACCCAGGCACATGTAAAGGGTCCCGGTGCAGGTCAGCCGCACGCGGTTGCAGCTCTCGCAGAAGTTATGCGTCAAGGGCGTGATGAAGCCCAGCTTCTGACCGGTTTCCTCGACCTGGACATAGCGGGCCGGACCGCCGGTCTTGTAGTCGATGTCGGTCAAGGTCCAGGTCTTGGCCAGGCGGCTGCGCACCAGAGACAGCGGTAGATATTGATCGACACGCTGCTCGCTGCCCAACTCGCCGAGCGGCATGACCTCGATCAGGGTGAGATCGAAGCCTTCTTCGCCGCACCAGGCCAGCATGCGATCAAGCTCGTCGTCGTTCACGCCCTTCAGCGCCACCGCGTTGATCTTGACCGCGAGCCCGGCCTCTTTGGCCGCTTGCAGGCCGGCCATCACCTTGTTGAAGTCGCCCCAGCGGGTGATAGCCTTGAACTTGTTCGGATCCAGGGTGTCGATCGAAACATTGATCCGGCGCACGCCGCAATCGGCCAACTCACTGGCAAAGCGCGAGAGCTGGGTGCCGTTGGTGGTCAAGGTCAGCTCGTCCAGGGCACCGCTCGCCAGGTGCCGCGAGAGATTGCGGATCAGGCTCATGATGTTGCGGCGGACCAGCGGCTCGCCGCCGGTGAGGCGCAGCTTGCGCACCCCCATCGAGACGAAGGCACTGGCCAGGCGGTCCAGTTCCTCCAGACTCAGGACCTCTGCCTTGGGCAGAAAGGTCATGTCTTCCGCCATGCAATAGACGCAGCGGAGGTCACAGCGGTCGGTGACTGACACGCGAAGATAGGTGATCGCCCTGGCAAAGGGATCGATCAGCGGGGCGGGCTCTAGGTCGGCGTTCTGCATGGTCGCTATTTTGCACATCCAAGGACGGAAAACAAGTCTGACAATTTTGGTAGGATTTGGAGTGGCTAATGTGGTCGGCGCAGATGGCTGACCGACTCGCCGCGGGCGGCGATGCGCTGGGCGAAAGTCGCGAAGGCTTCGCGCACGACGGCCAGGTGGTGAGCGTTGGCGTGCACGATCTCTTCACCGTTCACCGCCATCACCACATGACCCGGTGAAAAGAGGAGGTCGCCGCGCCGTCGCGGGCTATCGGGGGGCAGGTCTTGGCCCAGCTCGGCCAGGTCGCGCAGCATGTCGGAGTCGCGCAGCACCCGTCTGCCGGACAGGATCAAGGCCGTTTGCACCAAGCCCGAACAGTCGATCCCCATCATCGATCGGCCGCCCCAAAGATAGGGAACGCCCAGAAATCTCAGCGCCGTTTCCGGCCAATCCTCTTCGATCTCATCCGGTGGTGCTGCATGTCTGGCGAAGACGAAACTGCCATCGTGAAGCTCGAGGAATGAGTCTTTGGAATCGACGGCACGCAGCAGGCTCCCCATCGGCAGGCGGTCGAGCGGCAGGGCCTTGATGTCGGCTGCCGGAAACCGCAGGCTCATCGGCGCTGTGATCCAGTGGGTCGGAGTGGGAGCCAGCGCGTCTCCCAGAGAGGAGAGGGGGGTGTAGCCGACATAGCCATCGCGCTCCGCCTGGACCCAGGCCCAGCCTGCGGATTCCTCGAAAAGAGTGACGGCTTCGCCGTACCAGATCTGTGCGTCAAGCGGTGCCTCCGCGCTTGGCTGGCGGCGCAGGTCGGCGAGGCCGGTGACGACCTGGCGGGCCTGCCCATCGCAATAGGATTCGGCCACGACATCGCTCCTGAGCCGCCTATCCGCCAGATCCGGGCGAACAGCATGCAGACGTGGATCCAGAGTCATGCTTCGCCTTCTAACCTGGCATTTCGCGCCTTGTCGAGAGCAGGCCGCCTGGCGCCGGCGCGTGAGAGATGGCGGCCGGCCGTGGCGGGCAGCACCCAAAAGGCGGGAATGCTGGCCAGCCCCAGCAGGCCCATCACCACGAAGGCGAGGCGAAATCCGCTGGCGTCGGGCAGTTCTCCGTCAGCGATCAAGGCCGACAGCAACAGGGTTGCAGCAGCCACGCCCATGGCCATGGCGACCTAGCCGGCGGCGATGGAAAAGGCAGTGGCGTCACCCATGCACGCTTCTGCGACATCCGCATAGGCGATGGTATTGAGAGAGGTGAACTGCAGAGAGCACGACAGGCCGCCGGCGAGGAGCAATGCCACCAGAATCCAAAGGCCAAAGCCGCTGGGCTCCGCAAGCCCCAGCAGGCAGACGAGCAAAGCGCTGACGGCCGCATTGATCAGCAGTACCCGGCGAAAGCCGAAGCTTCCGATCACCCGACCAAAGATGAGTTTCATCAAGACCGCCCCGACCGCGGCGCTGCGAAGAATGGGCCCTGCAGGAAGAGCGGCACGAGAAGGGGCAGGCCGCCGCCGGCAAAGCGAAAGAAGCCGCCGAGTACGCTGGCACGGACGGTGTCGTTCCGAGCAAACCCAGGTTCACCACCGGATTCTGCCGCCGCAGGGCATGGCGGACGTAGAGAATCTAGAACATGAGACTTGGGACCAAGGCAGCGACGGCCACGCGCGGCGATGCAAGCTGGCCGTCGGCCAGTTCCAAGCCCGCCATAAGACAGAGGAGACCAGCGCCCAGGACCAAGAACAGCAAGTCGAAGGGGCGCTTGGCCTGTCGGCGAATGCTCGGCACGAAGCGCCAGACCGCGAAGAGACCGAGCAGGCCGATCGGCACATTGATCCAGAAGATCCAGCGCCAGGAGGCGATGTCCACCAGCAGACCGCCTAGCGGCGGCCCCATGACCGGACCCAACAAGGCCGGGATGCCCAGCCAAGCCATATGGCCTCGACAAGGTGTTCGCGCGGCACCGAGCGCAGCAGAATAAGCTGCGCGACCGCTGTCATCAGGGCGCCGCCGCTGCCCTGCAGCGCGTGGGTCGCGATCAATTCCCAGAGGCTCTCCCGACAGACCACTGGCAATGGAGCCGTCCAGGAAGACCAGGATGGCAGTGCCGAAGACCCGCTTGGCGCCAATGCGATCGGCCATCCAGCCGCTAACCGGAATGAAGAGCGCGAGGCTGAGCACATAGGCGGTGATCGCCAGTGGCAAGGTCAGCGGTGAGACCGCCAGATCCCGGGCGATGCTCGACAGGGTGGTCGAGAGCGCAGTGGCATCGACCATTTCCATGAAGAGGACACAGGCGATGATCAGCGGGACGATGCGGTAAGAAGACTCCATGCGCTCCAGAGACGTGATCGGAAAATGAGACAGGTGAGGGGTGCAGACACCACCATCTTCGCACGCTTCGGCGTCGGCGGCAAAGCAAGGCAGCCATGCGGACGAGGTCGCCGGCGGTCAGCCCGTACGCAACGGCGATTCGGCCAGATGGCGATCGACGAGCACTACTCCCAGATCGCGCAATAGCGCTTGGGCCTCCTGCGATCCGGGAACCTCGCCCTCGAGACCGCGGCGTCGCAGGTTCAAGGCCAGCAAGAGACGCGGTGGCCAGGGCTTGCCGGCGACCAGGGCAACGATACGGGTCGGTCCGGCCCGCAGGCCGGCTTCTTGATAGAGTTCGGCCAGCGGGCGTCCCTCGTAACGGGCAGCGGTTTCTTCGAGATTCTGCAAGCTGGTCATGCAGGCATCCATCACTCGGGCGCCGAGACTTTGTCAAGCTGGCCCCCTTGCGAAGATCCGTCGCGCACCGCCATATCGGGTCTGACAAGAAGGAGGCCGACTTCATGGCAGCAGTGCCCGAACCCGGCGGCCCGCGCCGTCATCGCAAGGCGCGGCCAAAGCTCTTCGATGCCGAGACTTTGGAGGGACTGATTCTGGCGCCCGATCCCGCCGATCCGCGCCTGACCGAGTCCATGACCGGGATCGACGAGAGCGGTGAGGCCGTGCGCACCGCAGTGGTGACCGAGCGACCCTTGACCCTCTTCCTGAACAGCCAGGAGGTGGTCACCATGATGACCATCGGCGACCATCCCGACTATCTGGCGGTCGGTTATCTCATCAATCAGAACATGCTGCGCCAGGATGACGAGATCACCGCGATCGAGGTCGACGAGGATCTGGAGGTGGCTGTGGTGCGCACCGCGCGCGAAACCGACTACGAGGATAAGCTGAAGAAGAAGACCCGCACCTCGGGATGCGCGCAGGGAACGGTTTTCGGCGACCTGATGGAGAGCTTCGAGCAGGTGCGCCTCAATCCCGACGCGCGCCTCATGACTTCTTGGATTTACAGCCTCAGCCGCAAGATCAATGCGGTGCCCAGTCTTTATCTCGAAGCCGGTGCGATCCACGGCTGCGTGCTTTGCGAGGGCGACCGCCCGCTGCTCTATATGGAGGATGTCGGCCGGCACAACGCCGTCGACAAGATCGCCGGCTACATGCGTCTGAACGGCCTCGATGCGCGCGGCAAGATTTTCTACACCACCGGCCGTTTGACCTCGGAGATGGTGATCAAGACGGTGCAGATGGGGATTCCCATTCTGATCTCGCGTTCGGGCTTCACGGCTTGGGGCGTCTCTCTGGCCAGACAGGCCGGCCTCACCCTAATCGGTCGCGCCAAGGGCAAACGCTTCCTTGCCCTGGCCGGTGAGGAGCGCATCAGTTTCGACAGCGATCCCACGGCGGCCGAAGAGGAAGATCGCCGGCATCAGCGCAAGGGCGCGCGGCAATCATGAACGCTAGGGACGGTGAAGGCGCTTCGGTTGTCGGCGTGGTGCTGGCCGGGGGATTGGCGCGGCGAATGGGTGGCGGCGACAAGTGCCTGCTGCCGCTTGGCGGCAAGACGATCCTCGACCATATCCTGGAGCGCTTAGGACCCCAGGTCGCGGCGCTTGCGATCAACGCCAATGGCGATCCGGAGCGCTTTAAAGCCTTTGGTCTGCCGGTGCTACCCGATCTCGTGCAAGGACACCAAGGGCCGCTGGCCGGGGTGTTGACCGGGCTTGCCTGGGCACGGGAGAGCCACCCGGATGCCACCTGGCTTGTCACCGTTCCGGGCGATGGTCCGCTCATTCCGAATGACCTAGTGTCTCGTCTTCTTGCAGCCTCTGGGGAGGCGGTTGCAGACATGGCGTGTGCGGCCTCCGGCGGACGTAGTCAGCCGGTGATCGGTCTGTGGCCACTCAGGTTGCTGAAGGAGCTTCGCCAAGCCGTCATCGAGGAGGACATCCGCAAGGTAGATCTTTGGACGGCACGCTACTGCTTGACCGAGGTCGCCTGGTCTACGGCCCCCTACGATCCCTTCGTGAACGCAAACCGGCCGGAAGACCTCGAAGCTGTCGAAGCCATTCTCAAGAGCAAACAGTAATAGACCGCTGCCGCCGAAGCGGACCACGTTTTCCCTGTCCTATCGGCTTGCCATCCTGCGGCTGGGGAACGACCTAGCTCTTGAAGGTGCGATAGAGAAGCATCGCGGTGAACGCAGCGAAACCGATGATGCAAATGATGAGATAGATGGTGTCGGCGGTCGTCATGTCAGCTTGGGTCCCGAGCCTTGCGAAGGATGAGCGGAGTTTGGTCCGTCCGGCGAAAGAGATCAAGCCTCGGCCTTGTGAAGTCTCGCCGCACGGGCGCTATCCCTGCCACTTGCCAGAGCGCCCGCAGTCTGCTTCTAGAGTGCGTCGCCGACGTGCCTAAGATGCCGAACGCGAAGAGGTCACATTTTCGTATGCCCTTTCTGAAAGACGACGATGCCGTCCGGGTTGCACGCCTCTCGCTGCCGGAAACCTATGAGCATATTGCCGAGGACAAGGGCGCGGTTTCGGAGATGGCTGCGTGCTACAATCGTATCGGTGGTCTGTTCGATTTTCTCGCCGGCCGTCTCGACCTCGATCCCCTCGTTGTGCTGGCGCTTTGGTACATCGAGGTGGGTGGAGCCAAACCAAGACCGGGTAGGCCGCCGATCCGCATCGCAGAACCATGAATGGCGTCCCGACGCGGAGGCGGCTTGGCAAGCTGTCCATGTCGGATCGCAAGAGCGCGAGTATGAGGTCTTCGAGTTTGGCGGAGAGCGAGGCGGCCTGCAGCGCCTTGAGGCTCGGCAGCCTGCCGATCTTCGGCTCCGACCACGCAGAACTGGGTTACGAGAGTGCAGCATCCTTCATCGATACCTATCGAGACTCAGAACGATGGCAGCTTTGCACCTTCTTTGATAACCTGGCTCGCCTAAGGGTTCTGAAGGTTTTGCGGGACTTGGATTGGCGCGGATATGTCAAAAAGCAGGAGAATATCAAGAACCCGTCGGATTTCGTACGGCGCTGCTTGGAGGCTTATGCGGCTGCGAAGGGGTTGAGCGGCTACCCGCGCAGTTCCTATGAGACGCGCAGGAGAGCCGCCGAGAGGGATCTCTATTGCCTGAACCTGGGCTTGGCGTAGCGTCTCAATCTGCGTAGCGGACCGGAACCCGCCGCGGTCGTGGCTGTCCTCGACGAAGGCGATCCACCAATCCGCAAACGCGGGACGCATGATGAGTATCCGGAATGGTGGCAAGTCGAGGCTGCGATCCGCGGTCAACCGGTCGAAGGCTGGGTCCATAGCCGTTACCTGCGGGCCGGAACGTCAAAGACGCAGGACTGGCCCGAACGCGGTGCCTTACCGGCAGCACATCTCAGCCGGCACAAGCATCGGCGAGACAGTTTTGGCCGCTGCTTTCCGATTAACGAGGAGGGCAGACCCTACCGCACTGCCGAAGACGAGGCCGGGCGCCGTAAGCAGCCCTTGGAGATTGCGCGCTATCTCGATCCGGGCAATGCACAGCACCAACGTTATGCGGCCGGAGATAGTGGGGCGGAGATCTATGCCTACGACTTTTGCAGCCTAGCCCGCGCCTATCTTCCGCGCGTGTGATGGCGCGATCCAGCCCTTGTGGCAATCGGCGGCGGTGCGATACCGAGGGTGATCTTTGGCACGACAGTCCGCGAGTTCAATGTCAACGAACTCTTCGATTGGTTCCTCGATTTCGGCAGTGACTACGCTTGGCGGCGTTGCTTCGACGTCACCGGCTTCTAGAGGTCGCCAACGACGGCCAGGTGGCGGTGATCGTCGCGCAGAGTCGAAACCTCAACGAGCCTAGCCGGGTTGCGATGGCACTTCTCGAGCACGAAGGACTGAAGGCACGACGGGACGGGGATAAAATGGTGTGCCCAATCGCACGGCCCCAAACCTGCCAGCATGCAGGTCCCAGAGACTGCCTGGTGGTTGGGAGAGAACTATCAGGACTTTACCTTCTGGGTTCACAACTAAAGGCAGTCGTCTTCGGCGGTCTTTGTTCGACCACCGACTTATCTGCTGTATCGCGAAACCATATGCAAGAGCTAGGGCGAGACAAGCCGTCGGCGCTGCATCGCTCAGACCCGCGGCCGGAGCCGGAAACAAGTTCGACAGGCCAGAATAGTCACCTGATCCAGCGGAAAGTCGCATGGCTGCTAAGTCATGACGGCTCTGCTCGATTGTCGGTGTAGGGGATTAGGCTAGCCCTCATCATGTGCTCGAGCGGCCTGGCGCTCGAACAAGAAGAAAAAATGAGGGAAGACGGGGGCCACGGCCTTGGCGGCGAGCGGAGGGGCGTTCCGCTGTGAGACGCGCTCGGCAAGCGGTCGGCGCGAGCGCGGGTAAGAGTTCTATCGAGTGGAACCTCGGCAATGATGCAGGTGTTGCACCCAGTGCTGCCGCTGATTCTCGGCGCCAGCATCTTCGTGTTCGGCCACTCCGTTCTCAACCTGGCAACGGTTCTGAAACTCAATCAGGCGGGGATCTCCGCCTCCTCCATCGGCTTGGTGCAATCGGCCTTCTTCCTGGGTTTCTTCATCGGCTGCCTGGTCATCAAGAAGCTGATTCGACGGGTCAGTCATATCCGTGCCTATGCCGTCTTCGGGGCCCTGGCGGTCTGCACCGCCTTGTTACAGGCCTTGATCTTCGATCCTGTGGTCTGGGTCTTCTGCCGGATGGTTTACGGCCTTGCCATGGCCGGCTTCACCACCACCATCGAGAGTTGGCTAAACGACCGCACTAGCAACGAAACCCGCGGGCGCGTCCTGACCTTCTACATGGCCTCCTACTACTTCATGGTCGGCCTGGGACAGGTGTCGATCAATCTCTGGGAGTTGGCCGGTATCCAAGTGCTGGTCTTCGCGGCCCTGGCAGTCGGCCTGTCGTTGCAGCCGGTCTTGCTGACCAATCTCGAGCAGCCAGAGGTGAAGAGCGCCAAGCCCATGTCGGTCTTCGCGCTTTACAAGGTCTCGCCCCTGGCGGTGGTCGGTGCGACCGGGGCCGGCCTGTTGCAAAGTGGCTTGAATTCGATGGCGCCTATTTTTGCCGCCCAGATCGGCTATAGCCTCTTTAAGGTCTCGCTCTTCACGGCTGCCTTGGTGATTGGGCCCTTTCTCATTCTGTCGATCGTCGGTCGCCTCAGCGATGCCGTGGGCCGGCGGCGGGCGCTCTCGATCGTGCTCACTCTGCTCACCGCGATCGCCCTGGCCATCTACAGTCTCCATTGGCTGGAGCCGCATTTTCTTATCATGTTGGCAATGGCATTGCTGCTGGGCGGCGGTTCGGCTTCGGTCTATCCAAATTCCATCGCGCATGCCTACGATCAACTGCCGCATGAGCGCTATGTGTCGGCCTCGACCAGCCTGCTCATCTGCTTCTCCTCCGGTGCGATCCTGGGACCCAGCCTGGCCTCCTGGTTGATGGCCTGGGGCGGGCCGCATGCGCTGTTTCTCTACTCGGCCGGTTTTGCCGCCCTGCTGCTGCTCTTCATCGTCCATCGCTGGCGGGTTCGGCCTGAAGTTCTAGTCGTCAACAAGGAGGCCTTCGTGCCGGTGGTCCCGACCTCGCGTCTGGCGCCGCAGTTGGATCCCCGTCGTGGAGAGACAAAGAAAAACAGATGAGCTTGTTGCCGCAAGACTGGTGTTCGAGTAGCGCCATGGAGGCAAACTTGGCTGCAACCCCTGGCCTGAAATCTGAGGAGATCGATCAGTATGTCAGAGCTTAAAGGTGTGCTGTTCGACAAGGACGGGACCTTGATCGACTTTCACGCCACCTGGGTGGGTCCGATGCGCCGCCTGGCACTGGATATGGCTGCGGGTGATGCCGCGCTGGCAGAGACCATGCTAAAGGCCATCGGCTTCGATCGCGATCGCCAGAAGGTGGAGGCCGACTCGATCATGGCGGCCGGCAACACCCACGATTTGGCCGAGGCCTGGATGCCCTACCTGCCCGGCAACACCCTCGAGAGCCTGGTTGCCGATATCGACGTCTATGCGGTTGAAGAGGGGGTTATGTCGGCAGAGCCGGTGCTGCCCTTGGTGCCCTTCTTCGAGAGTTTGCGACAGTCCGGTCTGGCCCTCGGTATTGCCACCAGCGACAGCGAGGCCGGTGCCAGGGGCTTGGTGCGGCGCTATCAGGCGGAAGACCTGCTCGATTTCATCAGCGGCTACGACAGTGGCCATGGCAGCAAGGCCGGGCCCGGTATGGCACTCGCCTTCGCCGAAGCCACCGGGCATCCGCCCGACAGCTTGGCGATGGTCGGCGACAATCTGACCGACCTGATGATGGGCCATGCAGCCGGCTATCGCCTATCGATTGCGGTTCTGACGGGAACCGGCGATGCTGCAAGCCTAGGAGTCTATGCCGATATCGTCCTGCCATCGATTGCCGGCCTGAAACCCTGGCTGCAGGACCAGGGCCTGATCGCAGTCTAGTGTCCCGAATCCGAAGTTGGATCTATCAGCGGTCCGGCTCGAGCGAACTTCGGATTCGATCAAGACACTAGACAACCCACTGATTCCAGAGTGGTTACCAGATCGGAAGTTTGCTCTCGGTGTTGCCGCTCTGATACAGCGAATTTCTGATCCACCACACTAGAGCGCTTGCACCCTTCGTCAAAAACCGTTTGTATACGAACAAATCTAAACAGCTTGAGAGGGCGCGCGGCCCGATGACCGCAGGAGAGTCCGAGAGCGCAGTTGTCGTCGGCGTGGACGTCGGTGGCACCTTCACCGATCTGCTCTACTACGATCAGAGGGCGGGTCAGGTGCGTCTGGCCAAGACACCGACCACCTTGGACAATCAGGCGCGCGGAGTCTTGGTGACGCTTACGGCAGCCGATGCCGCGCTCGAACGCGTCAACCTCATCGTCCATGGGACCACGACCACGACCAATGCGGTGCTAGAACGCCAGCTTTGCCGAACCGGTCTGATCACCACCGCCGGCTTTCGCGATCTCCTAGAACTGGGCCGTCGGACCAGACCGCATGCCTATGGGCTCTTCGGCGAGTTTCGGCCGGTGATTCCTCGCGATCTGCGCCTGGAGGTGAGCCAACGCATGGATGCAGAGGGCAATGTGCTGCAGGCGCTGGATGAAGCAGAGGTGAAGGCCGCGGCCGAGCGATTGCTCGCCCAAGGCTGCGAATCCCTGGTGATTCTCTTCCTGCATGCCTATGCCAACCCGGCGCATGAGCAACGTGCCGCGGAGATCGCCTGCGAGGTCTGGCCCAACGACCACATCACCATGAGCCATGCGCTGCTTTCGGAAAGTCGCGAGTTCGAGCGCGGCGTGACCGCTGCAGTCAATGCCTCGGTGCAGCCCTTGCTGGAGCGCTATCTGGAGCGTCTGCGCAGCGAGCTGAAGGGGCGCGGCTATCGCAACGAGCTATTGGTGATGAACGGCAACGGCGGCATGGTCTCGGCCGAGCGGGTGGCCGAGGAGGCGGCCAAGACGGTGATGTCGGGGCCAGCTTCCGGTGTGATGGCGGCCGCCTACACCGGACGCCGGGCAGGGATCGGCAATCTCATCACCTACGACATGGGCGGCACCTCCAGCGACGTGGCCTTGATCCGCAATGCCGAGCCGGCGGTGTCCAGCGAGATCGAGGTGGAATACGCCATGCCGATCCACCTGCCGATGGTGGATGTGCGTACGGTGGGAGCCGGCGGCGGCTCGATCGCGCGTGTGAATGCCGCAGGGCTCTTGGAGGTCGGACCGCAGAGCGCCGGCGCCGATCCCGGGCCGATCTGCTACGGCAAGGGCGGCGTCGCGCCGACGATTTCCGATGCCAACCTTCTGCTCGGACGGCTCAATGCCAAGGCCTTGCTTGCGGTCGATTCGCCGGTATCGCGCGACGACATCGCAAAGATTTTTCAGAACCGTCTGGGCGATCCCTTGGGCCTGGATAGCGAAACCGCCGCCGCGGCGGTTCTGCAGGTCGCCAATGCGCGCATGGCCGGCGCCATTCGTATGGTCTCGATCTCGCTGGGTGCCGATCCGCGCGACTTCGCCCTCTTTGCCTTCGGCGGTGCCGGGCCGCTGCACGCGGTCGCCCTGGCACGAGAGCTGGGCGTGCCCCGGGTGCTGGTGCCGGGGCGTCCGGGTATCACCAATGCGCTGGGTTGCGTGGTGGCCGACCTCAGGCATGACTTCGTCAATACGGTGAACCGCCCCCTGGAGACCGCCGACATGGCCGAAGTGCATGCGATCTTCGCCCGGCAGGAGGCGGAGGGGCGCCGCTTGATCGCGGTCGAGAGTGTCGGCGTAACGGAGGTGCGAACCCGTTTCAGCGGCGACATGCAGTTCGTCGGTCAAACCCATCTGCTCCGCGTCCCGCTTGCCGATGGACAGCCTGAGCACCAGGCACTGCAGGCGCGTTTCGAGGAGACCTACTTTCAGCGCTTTCAGGTTGCCTTAAAGGAGATCAAGGCCAATCTGGTCAATCTCAATTGCTCGGTCATCGGCGTGCGGCCGCCCTTGGCACTCTCGGCTTTGATCGACGCCGAACAGCGGCGTGCCAGCCTCGCCGAGGCCTTGCGTGAGACCAGATCGATCTGGTTCGCCGGAGGCTGGCGTGAGACACCCGTCTACTGGCGAGACTGGCTACCGGCCGGCGCCAGCTTCGAGGGACCGGCCCTCGTCGAGCAGATGGATGCCACCACGGTCATCGAACCGGGGAATCTTGCCAGCGAAGACTCCGAGGGTAACATCGTGATCGAGATAGCGGGAGGTGTAGCGAGATGACCCTGGATCCCATCACCCTGACGGTCATTCAAGCGGGCCTGCAGCAGATCTGCGACGAGATGGATCTCTCCTTCTCACGCGCCGCTTTCTCGCCGGTCATTGCCGAGGCCAATGACCGTTCCGACGGCATCTATGCGGCCGACGACGGCTCGCTGATTGCGCAGGGTGTCGGCGGCTTGCCGATTTTCGTCGGCACCATGCAGTTTTCGACCCGCACCCTAATCGAGATGATCGCCGAGGGTCGCGTGCTGCCACCGGAAGCGGAAGACATCTACATCGTCAACGACCCCTACCTCGGCGGCACGCACCTGATGGACGTGCGCTTCGCCAGACCCTTCTATCGTAATGGCGAGATCTTCTGCTGGCTCTCCAACACCGGGCATTGGCCGGATATCGGCGGAACCGTGCCGGGTGGTTTCTCGGCCTCGGCGACTGCCGTCGAGCAGGAGGGCTTGCGGCTGCCGCCGGTGAAGCTCTTCAAACGCGGCCAGCTGGATCAGGAAATCTATGCCATCATCTGCTCCAACATCCGTGTCGCCGAGCAGCGCATCGGCGATGTGAAGGCGCAGGCTGCGGCCTTGTTGGTCGGCGAGAAGCGCTTGCACGAACTGCTGGATCGCTATGGCGACGAAGCGGTGCAGGAGGCGATTGCCGAACTGCGCGGGCGGGCGGCCGAGCAGATGCGGGTCCAGATCGATCGCATCGCCGAGGGCAGCTATCGGGCCAGCGCCTTCGTCGATTCCGACGGGGTGGTCGACCGGCCTCTGGAGATTGCCTTGACCGTGACCAAGCAGAGACGGGACCTGATCTTCGACTTCGAGGGTTCCTCGCCGCCCTGCCAGGGGCCGATGAACTCGGTCCTCGCCACCACCTTGTCCTCGGTCTATCTGGCGGTGCGCCACATCTTCCCTGAAGTGCCGATTTCCGCCGGCGCCTTTGAGCCGCTCATCGTCAAACAGCCGGTCGGAACCTTCCTCGACGCGACCTATCCCAGGCCGGTATCCGGCTGTGCTGCCGAGGTCTCGCAACGCATCGCCGAGGCGGTCTTCGCCGCCTTGGTGCAGGCACTGCCGGATCAGGTGACGGCGGCGCCGGCAGGCACCAGCGGCAACTTCGCGCTCGGTGGCGATGATCCCGAGCGCGGGCGCGGCTATGTCATGTATCAGCTTTCCGGCGGCGGCTATGGCGGCAATGCCAAGCAGGACGGGCTCTCCAACGGCTGCTCAACCATCGGCATCTCCAAGGCGCCGCCTGTGGAGATCATGGAGCAGGCCTTTCCCATCCTCTATCGCCGCTACGCCCTGCGCGAGGGCTCGGGCGGGGCCGGTCGCCATCGCGGCGGATTCGGCCTGGACTACGAGATCGAGCTGCGGCGTGGCGAGGCGCAGGCCTCCTTCGTGATGGACCATGGTCGCTTCGGCCCTCTAGGGGCTTTGGGCGGCGCGGAGGGGGCACCCAACTCGGTGGAGGTCTGGCGCAACGGTGAGGCCTACGTGCCCGAGCATCTTTCGAAGGAGCAGGGCATAGACTTGAAGGCCGGCGATCGCGTGCGCGTGGGCACACCGGGCGGCGGTGGTTACGGCAGTCCCCTGGAACGCGATCCGCACAGGGTCCTGGAGGACGTGCGGCTCGGCTACTTCACCGCCGAGCAGGCTGGCGAGCGTTTCGGCGTGGTGATCCGAGCGGCGCCTCTGGCACTCGATCTGGAGGCTACCGAACAGCTGCGCGCAAGCGCCCAGGAGCCTAGGCTTCGGACCTGCTCCAAGCGCTCACCCGCTGCCGTGGCGCTTCGCGCCGACCGCTGCGCAGTGTAGCCCTCGATCCAGTCGGTGCGGCGCCCATCTTTGCTCCAGAGAAGCGGAAAGAAGCCCTCGTCGAGCGTGGGGTCGCCGGTGCGTTGATAGCGGCAGATGTAGCCGCCGTGCCGTTCGGAGAAGCGTACGCTCTCCGGCAGCAATGAACACCGATCGAGCGGCGCATCCTGCTGTCCGAGCCGGTCGGGCCGGAGCCGTGCCAGATCTCACTGCAATGGAGGAAGACGCAGGATCCTGCCGGCACCTCGATGTAGACCGGGGCGGCCTTGACGGCGCCGGCCTGCCGCATCGGTCCGTGATAGTCGTCCGGCGCGAGAAAGTCCTGCGATATCGGCGTCAGCGGCCAGAGGTGAGAGCCTGGAACATATTCGAGCGTGCCGGCGGAGCGGCTGGTGTCGTCGAGCGCCACCCAGCAGGTAATGGATTGCGGAGGATCGAGATAATCCAAGAAGGAGGGGGCCTGATGCAGGGTCACCGACTTGGCGCCCGGCGGCTTCCACCAGACCGTATCCTGGCCGAGACGCACGCCCGACCAGCCCGAAAGCAGCACGCCCGCACGGCCGACATCGCGGGACAAGGCGAGCCCGGCCACGGCGAGGTCGGCCTTCCAGGCGTTGGCGATGTGACGCGTGACGTCGGGCAGGCTGATGCCTTCGCGCCAATGCCACTCATCGGGGAAAACGCCGGTAGCGAACTGGCCGGAGAAAAGCTTGGAAAAGCTCTCCCGCAGGGCCTGGAGCTGTTCCTTGTCGAGCCAGGATTCCACAACGAGATAGCCATCTTCGCGGAACTGCAGAACCTCGCTCTCTGTGAGGCTCGCTAGGCGCGGAATTCGAAAGATCACATCGTCCTCATGCTGGACCGGGCTTGTTCTACCCCAGTCTCATTGGTCTAGATGTCCAACACAAGCGAAACCTTTCCGGAAGAGGAGCGGGTTCATGGGCATTGACCGGGCTGACTACAGAATTCTGGATGAATTTGAGAATAATGCTCGGATTGCCAATAAGGAGCTGGCGGCGGCTGTCGAGCTTGCACCCTCGACCTGCCACGAGCGGGGCAAGCGCTTGTGGGAGATGGGGGGTGCTGCAGGGCACCCACGCAAAGGTCGACCCAAAGGCCTTTGGCGTTGGCCTCGAGGCGCTCCTCTTCATTGAACTTTCCAAGCACGAGCGCGCCAATGTCGACAGCCTGATGGCCGAGGTTGCTGAGATTCCCGAAGTACGAACAGCCTTTCTCATCACCGGACGACATGACCTAGTGGTGCACGCCGTCGCGCGAGACACACTGCACCTGAAGGACCTGGCACTCGATCGCTTCACCAATCAGCCCGGCGTAACGCGGATCGAAACCTCGATCATCTACGAAACCCCGCATCGCGTGGCACTTCAGCGGCTCGACGATCCGTCCAGCGGGGTCACACCTTGACGCTCGCCGCCGTCAGTCGTAGTAGCCGGCCCGAACACAGGCGCCGATGAAGTTGCAGATCAGGCGTTCGGCATGAACCATGGTGATACCGCCGACGTCGCGGCTGGGTGCGATTTCGACCAGGTCCATACCTAGGACTCGGCCCTTACGGACCAAGCCATGCAACAGGCTGTGCATTTGCGGCCAAGTCACGCCGCCGGGCACCTGCGCCATGACGGCCGGCATGATGGTCGGATCGAAGCCGTCCGCATCGATCGTCAGGTAGTAGGGTCCACCGTCGGGAATGCGGTCCAACACGGCTTTCATGCCGATGTCGTGCAACTCGTAGGCGGTGACGATGTCGGCACCATAGGCGCGCGCGATCTCGACTTCCTGCCTGCGCGCACTGCCGATGCCGCGTATGCCGATCTGCACGATCTGGCCGAATCAATCCATCTCGGAGGCGCGGCGAATAGGGCTGGAATAGCCCTCGGGCTCGCCGTTCACCTCGTCGCGCCAATCCAAGTGCGCGTCGACATGCACCAAGGTAATTCTTTCACCCTTGGCGCTGTCGAACAGCGATTCCAGGGCGCGCATGACCGGGATCGGGATGCCGTGGTCGCCGCCGAGGCTGATCAAGGTGGCGCCGCTGGCGAAGATCTTGCGTGCTGCTGATTCGGCTCGCTGATAATGTACACGGTGGTCGTAGCGGTCGGCTGTGACATTGCCGCAATCGACCAAGCGAATCGGGCGCCCGTCGAGGAGCGGGCCGCCCAGATCCCAATCGAAGTGATTGCGCGTATAGGCGGGGAACGCACTGGCCTGCCGAATGGCGTCCGGTGCAAGGCTCTGGTCGTTGGCCATCTCGGCCGGTCTGTAGGGCACGCCGAAGGGAATACCCAGAATGGCGATATCGGCCGCCAAGGCGTCGAGGTCCAGGACCAAGGGGAAGTCCAGAAAGCTTCGCGGCGGTCCGCCCGGTGCCTGGGTGAGTGAGGACGTCGTGGGCATTTCTGTCTCCCATTTTGCTTGCCGATCTTCACTAGCATAGAGTCCTGTGGGCAGGCGACAGCCCCGGCCCGAGGTCGGTAAAACCGCTATAGAGGCAGTCGCTGAAGCCCGTATCTTCATCCGGTTGGAAGTGTACGACTCTGAAAAAGCTCTAACTCAGCCAAACGAAGTCAGTAGCGGTCAGGAGGCGCTACCGTCAGGCCGTCGAGCAAGAAGGCCTGATCGACGGAGCCGTTACCGTCTTGGTCGACCTGGGTTTGGCGTATGCCGGCAAAGCGCGCCTCGCTGTTACCGTTGCCGGAGAAGGCGGCGGCCTCGATGTAGGTGAAACCGCCGATTTCCAGACCGTTTGCAAAAACCAGCTTGTCCGCCCCGTCGCCCGCACCGAGCGAGACACCGTCAAAATCGCGGATCACCGGCCCACAACTGCCGGCCGAACCCAAATTCCTACCATCGAAGAATAAATGGTCCGCGTCGCTGCCGCCGAAGAGGATGTTGCCGCTCTCCATCCACAGAGTGTCACTGCCGCCGGCCCCCTCCAGGCGATTGTCGCCGGTATTGCCTTGCCTTCAACCGTGTTGTCTAGGGAGTTGCCGCTACCGTCGATGTCGCCCTTACCGCCCTGCATGCGAAGATTGTCGAGGAAGGCCGTCGCGGTGCCGTCGGGCAGGGTGAAGTCGACCTCGGCGCGAACTAAGTCGCTGCCTTGGCCGGAGAGTTCTGATAGGCTGTCACTCGCGACCTTCACTACGAAGGTGTCGTCTCCAAAGGCGCCAATCATGCTGTCGGTGCAGAGTCCGCCGTTCAGAATACGGTTTCCGCTACCGCCGACCAGAAGGTTGCCGCCGCTGCCGCCGACCAGGATATTGGCCTTCTCGTTGCCGAAGAGGCTGGGCCCACCGGCTGTCCGATTGATGTTCGCCCGCTCGAGGAAGCCCTCGGCGCCGCTTGCTAGGGTGTAGGCTGCTGCATCGGAACGCAAGACGTTCTCGGCACCACCGGCCGCGGTGTCGCGACGAAGGTGTCGTTGACCTGCCCATCTGCTGCGGTATCGACATCGGAACCGCCGTTCAAGCGATCGCTGCCTTTTGCGCCGTAGAGAAAATCTCCACCGGAGCCCCCCGCCCAATCGGTCGTTACCGTCGCTACCCTCGGCAGTGTCGTCTCCTTCAGCGCCCAGAAGCGTGTCCACGCCGCTTTCGCCCGGGAGGCTGTCCGCCCCAGAATGGCCGCGGAGCGTGTCTTTGCCGCTCTCTCCGTAAAAGAGGTCCGACCCGCTGCGGCCGAAGAGAGAATCGTCGCCGGCGCCGGCGTAGGCGCGATCATCTCCTCCGCCGCCGTCGATCAGGTCCTGTCCGCTGCGCCAGAGGAGCACGGCATCGTTGCCGGATCCACCGTAGAGCCGGTCCTCGACGCTGGCGCCCGCCAGATCGACATCGCCGCCGTCGCCTCAGAAAAGATAGTCGTTCTGGCCATTGCCGAAGAGGGAGGCGTCGGTGCCGTCGCCGCCGTAGATGTAATCCTTCTCCGCACCTCCAAAGAAGGTCAAGGTCGAGGCCGGCACCGCCGAAGAGCCGGTCGACGACGCCGGCGCCGTCGAAGACGCGATCCAGCCCGGATTCGCCGTAGATCCCGTCATCGCCATCGTTACCGAAGACCATACGGTCGTCGCTGACCTCCGGCAAAATCGTATCGTTGCCGGTGCCACCCCGAAAGCTGAAGTCACGGCCGCTTTCGCCCATAAGGACATCGTCGCCATCGCCGCCGAAGAAGGCGAGATCGTTGTCCAACCCGCCGACTAAAGTGTCTCTCCCGCTACCGCCGAAGAGGGAATCACTACCGCCAAGGCCCGAAAGCTGGTCGGCTCCGCTCAGCCCGTAAATCTGGTCGTCCAGACTGCTGCCGACCAGCGTGTTGTCTTCGCCCGCGGAGCCGAAAATGACCGACATACTGCCTGCTCCCATCGCTTGCCACGAGACTGTGCCCTGGATGGGCAGCCTAGCACAAAGCAGAGAGGCAAGTCCGTATCGTCACTTGGATGCCGTTTTCGGCTCCCAGGCTTGCACATAGGCCCTCGTAGGAAACGTCCTTCGAGGCTGCTTAGATCTGCTTAGCCGGCCAATTGCTTGGTAAAGAAATCCGATGTGCGCTCCCAAGCCAGCTTTGCGTCAGCCTCGTCATAGCGGGCGCTGGTCGGATTGGCGAAGGCATGATTGGCCTCGTACCAGAAGATCTCGTCGCTCTTGCCGGCCTCCTTCATCGCCGCTTCGAAGCCATCGACCATGGCCTTGTTGATCCACTGGTCCTCGGTCGCGAAGTGCCCCATGACCGGGCAGGCCAGCGGCGCCAGTTCCGCTGCGGTTTTGTTGACGCGGCCGTAATAGATGACGCAGGCATCGGTCGGGGTGGCGAGTGCCGTGTTCAGCGACCAGCCGCCGCCGAAGCACCAGCCGACCGTCCCGACCTTACCGCTGGTCTGGCCGCTCTCTTTGCGCACCGACTTCAAGTCATCGACCCAGGAGACCAGGGTGTCTGTGGCATCGGCCGGGTTGACGGCGCTCATCAGGGCCTTGGCGCCGTCGGGCGTGTCGGCGACCTTGCCGTCATAGACGTCTGCGGCAAGCGCGACGTAGCCCTGCTGGGCCAGTTCGGCTGCGACGGCTTTGATCTGGTCGTTCAGTCCCCACCACTCGTGCACCAAGAGCACGGCAGGCGCCAACGTCTTGGCCGGGACGGCAAGTGCTCCGCGAACCGTTCGTCCGGCTCTGGTGGAGATCTCGACCTCGGTGGTGCTGTCGGCGGCGGCGCGCGTGAGCTTGGGATCGGCCAGTATCACAGCCAAGGGAAGGCCGGCGGCGGCGCTAAGGAACGCACGGCGGGGAAGGGCAGTCATCGGTCTCACTCCTAGTTTCGATTCTGACACCATTAAGATAGAGTCCCTCTGCGACAAGTTCACCATCACGCCTTCGGGATCGTTTGTCCAAACCCTTTGCCATAGAGGAAACGATGCGCGCGCTTCTGTTCATTCTGCTGTTCGCCCAGACGTCGACGGTCTCTGCCGAGGAATCCAGCTTGACGGCAACAGCGGTCCCCTTGGGTAGGGGGACCGGATCTGACGATCGTGTGGGTACACTCGCCTATCTGGGAGGTTTGGAAATCGAGAGCGGCGATCCCGCCTTCGGCGGCTGGTCGGGCGGTGTTGGCTCGGCGGATCTCAGCGAAGTGTGGCTTGTCAGCGACCGCGGCCTGTTCACGAGCTTGGCTCTGCAGCGCGATCCTGGGAGCGGTCGTCTGCTCGGCGTCGAGGCCGGTGCGCTACGACCCCTGCTCGACCAGGATGGAAAGATCCTAAGCAGCAAGCTCGATTGGGATGCCGAGTCGCTTGTGCGCTTCGGCGACGGTAGCCATGCCGTGGGCTTCGAGCACAATCACAGGATCTGGCACTATGATCGAGGCTTGGGCGAGGCGGCAGGACAGAGCATCGGACCGAAGGCTTTGGCCGAACTGCCGCTTGGCGCACTGAACAACGGCGTCGAGGCCTTGGCCATTTCGCCCGACGGCAGGCTCCTGATTGCCATTCTCGAAGGGCCGGGACCGGATGGCACGACTCGGGCCTTCCTACGTCGTGACGGCGACTGGCAGGAACAGGCCTACCGCAGTGCCGAAGGCTTCGGCGTGACCGACGCCGCTTTCCTCGCCAATGGCGATCTCTTGGTGCTGGAGCGTTTCTACAGCCGGCAAAGCGGACCCAAGTCGCATATCCGCCGGATTGCTGCGGTGAGCCTGGAAGACGACATCCCCGAGGGAGAGATCCTTGCCAGCTTTCGCCGCCCGATAAGCGTGGACAACTTCGAGATCCTGCTGGTCGGAGCGGAGGAAAGCGGTGCAGCGCTCATCCTGATCGGTTCGGACGACAACTTCAGCGAGCGGCAGCGCTTTCTGCTGCTGTTGTTTCGCCTGGATGTGGAGCGGCAATAGAGAAGGCCCGCCGAACGCTCCGGTCCGGCAGGCCCTCGATCTCGAGAAAAGGTGTGTGCAGCTAGGCGGCGGCGTCCTGCTTGGCCTTGGCGCGCTCGATCCGCTTCTTCAGATCGCGCGCCTTGCGGCCCAGCTTGTCGGTCTTGGCGCCCAATAGGTAGTGGTCGAGGCCGCCGTTCTTATCCACCGTGCGCAGCGCCCGGGTGCAGAGCCTGACGCGAACGGTCTCGCCCAGAAGATCGCTGACCAGCGAGGCCCGCTGCAGGTTAGGCAGAAAGCGGCGCTTGGTCTTGTTGTTGGCATGGCTGACGTTGTTGCCGACCAAGACGCCCTTACCGGTGAACTCGCAACGACGGGACATGATTTCGTCTCTCTTCCAAAAGGGCGAAGACCCGCACCCGCCGCCTCGGCGGTCGCGGGCTCACCGTTGTCTCCATGAAGCCGCTGCGTATAGTGCAAGCTGAGACAGCGCGTCAAGAGCTTGCGACGAGAGGCCGGCATGCACGAAGCGCTGGGAGCCCTTCCTTTGCTTCCTGGATGGCGCGGCGCGACCCGGGTGCAAGAGGTCCGAAGGGTCAAGTTGGCGGCGTCTCTTGGAATGCTTGTCGGCTCCCGACCTTCTCCCTTATAACAGCAAGCGGAATAACTGCTTTCCGTGAGCGGGCGGCTGCCGGGGATTTCGGCGGTCTTGAACAAGGGAGCGTTGCGTCGGTGACTGAGGAAATGGCCAGGCGGAAGATGGTCGAGAACCAGCTTCGCGCGAACAAGGTTACGGACGAGGCGGTGCTGGAGGCCATGGGTCGCCTGCCGAGGGAGCGCTTCGTGCCGGAACGCTATGCCGGCCTCGCCTATGTCGACGAGGATCTGTCGCTGGGCGACGAGCGCCACATGATGGAGCCCATGGTGCTGGCGCGACTGGCCCAGGCCTTGGAGATCGAGAGCGAGCAGATCGTGCTCGATGTCGGCTGCGGGCTGGGCTACTCGACGGCGCTCTTGGCGAGTCTCGCCGGCACCGTGGTTGCCACCGAAGAGGATGCCGACTTGGCCGCCAAGGCCAACGATACCCTAAACGACCTGGGTGCGGACAATGCCGTGGTGGTCGAGGCGGCGCTGTCCGCTGGCTATGCCAAGCAGGCTCCTTACGATGCCATTCTGCTGAACGGCGCCGTGCCGGAGATCCCGCAGAACCTGGTCGAGCAGCTCTCGCCCAAGGGGCGCATGGCGCTGGTGATCAAGCGCGGCGGCGGCATGGGTCGGGCGGTTCTGGTCGAACGTTTCGGCGACTCTTTGGCCGAGCGTATCCTGTTCGAAGCTGGCACGCCTCTGCTTGCCGGCTTCGAACAGGAAGAGGGTTTCGTATTTTGATGCAAAGAGAAGCGATGCTTGGTCGCGCAGCCGCAGCGCTGACCGCGCTGTTGGTCGGCACGGCTGCTTGGTCGCTGCCCGGTCAGGCGCAGAGTCTGCACGAGTCTCTGGCCAACACCTATCTGACCAATCCGACACTACTGGCCGCGCGTGCCGCACTCAGGGCCGTTAACGAGGGTGTGCCGCAGGCCTTGTCGGCCTGGCGCCCCTCGGTCTCGGTCTCGGTTGATGGCGATATCGGCTATGAGACGACAAAGTTCTTGGGCAATGACCAATTCGGCTACACCGCCGGTGCCCAACTTTTGGTCGAACAGACGGTCTACGCCGGCGGTTCGATCAGGGCCAACGTCGATAGCGCCGAGGCAGTCGTCTATGCCCAGCGCGCATTGCTGGCCGATACCGAGCAGAGCATCCTGCTGGCAGCGGCGACCTCCTACATGGACGTTTGGCAAACCCAGGCCATTCTCGAACTCAACATCGCCAACGAAGAGCGCCTGCGCCAGCAGCGCGAGGCCACCGTCGACCGCTTCAACGTGGGTGAGGTGACGCGGACCGACGTCTCGCAGGCCGATGCGCGTCTGGCCGGTGCGACGGCCGAACGTGTCGCCTCCGAAGGCGATCTGGCGACGGCGCAGTCGATCTTCTATCAGATCATTGGCTTGGTGCCGAAGAAGATCGAGCAGGCGCCGCCGCTCTCAGTGCTGCCGCGCAGCATGAGCGCAACCGTGGCCTATGCGCAGCAGGATCAGCCCAATCTCGTGGCCGCCCGCTTCCTGGAAAGCTCGGCACTCTCCGATGTGCGCGCGCAGCTGGGCGCACTGCTGCCCACTTTCAACCTTCTTGGACTGCTGGATTACTCACGGGACAACTCGGTGTCGGCGGGCGATCCGACCTTGGATTTCTTCAGCGCCTCGATCGTTGTCCAGGTGAACGTGCCGCTTTATCAGCAGGGCCTGGTCTCCAGCCAGGTGCGACAGGCCAAGCAGATTGCCAGTCAGCGCCGCCTGGAAATCACCGAAGCCTTGCAGCAAGCCGAGCAGGATGCCGTAGCGGCTTGGCAGGCGCTGGTGACGGCGCGTGCACAGATCTCCTCCTTCGAGGCGCAGGTGCGTGCCAACACCGTGGCACTGGAAGGAGTCGAGCAGGAGAGCTTGGTCGGTGCGCGGACCGTCTTGGACGTCCTGGACGCCGAACAGGAATTGCTGCAGGCGCAGGTCAGCCTGGTGGGTGCGCAGCGCGACGAGGTGGTGGCCACCTATCAGGTTTCCACCGCGATCGGCCGCCTGACGGTGGCGAACCTGGATCTGGACGTGGCCATCTACAACCCGCAGATCGACTACGACAAGGCACGCGACGTCTGGTTCGGTTTGGACGCGCCCGGAGCGCAATAGACCCAGCGGTTCTCCCCATTAGGTCGGATTCGAGACGGGACGACACTTGGGATTGGGCACGGCATTGCCACAATGCTGCGCCAGCCTCCGGTGCAGCAAAGAAAACAAAGGGTGGCTAGAGCCATGAACAGCGAAGTGGGTGGCACCGGAAAGCCGGACGGGGCGATGGATGATGTGCTCTCCTCCATCAAGCAGATCATCGACGAAGACAAGGCCAGCCATGCTCCGGCCGGGGCGAGCGAGTCGCTTGACGACGAAGAGGTGCTCGAGCTGACCGAGCTGGAAGAGGACGAGAGCGAGGAAGCGACGCCGATCGCGTTCGTCTTCGAAAAGCGTGCTTCGACAGCCGGCGCACCGCCGACCCTGGACACCAAGAGCGACGAGGCGGCGCGCTCCAATCCCGCCGTCGTCGCGCAGCTGAAAGGCCTGCGCGAAGCGGCCAAGATCGCCAAGGATATCTCCGGCGATGCGCCCTCCAACAGCCGCTTCGAGCCCTATGTAATGAAGGCCATCGAGCCGATGCTGGAAAAATGGACGCAGGAGAACCTGCCGCGCTTGGCCGAAACTCGCGTCGATGCCGCAGTGCAGAGGGCGCTCAAGGACTGGATGGATCGAAATCTCGAGGCCGTCGTCGAACGCGTCGTTCGCGAAGAGGTCTCACGCATGGTCGCCCAAGCCAGCGAGGACTAGGCGGGGGAGCGGGCCGATGCGACGGTCAGAATCAAAAGTGACTAGCCACCCGTCTCATCTCTGCGCAGGGGCGCTATAATAGGTGGCTGAGTCTCGCAGGGCTTGACCGCAGAAGATCACTGGTGTCTCTAACCGCGCTGTCATTCCTGTCGTTCGCTCGACCTTATTCTTTTTCTTCGAGGACCCAGCAATGCTGGAAAAGATCTACCGGCCGCAGGAGGCCGAAGCCAAAGCCTATCGCTTGTGGGAAGAGTCCGGCGCCTTTGCGGCCCAGCCGGATCGCAACGTAGAGCGCTTCACCATCGTCATCCCGCCGCCCAACGTCACCGGCAAGCTGCACGTCGGCCATGCGCTGAACAACACCATGCAGGACGTGCTGATCCGCTATCGGCGCATGCGCGGCGACGACGCGCTCTGGATGCCGGGCATGGACCATGCCGGTATCGCCACGCAGATGGTCGTCGAGCGCAGCTTGGACGCAGAAGGCAAATCGCGCCGCGAGATGGGCCGCGATGCCTTCGTCGAGCGTGTCTGGGATTGGACGAAGCAGTCGGGGGAGACCATTCGCAGCCAGTTGCGCGCGCTGGGTGCCGGACCCGATTGGGAGCGCGAGCGCTTCACCTTGGACGAGGGCTTGAGCAAGGCGGTGCGCACCGTCTTCGTGCGGCTCTACAAGGAGAAGCTGATCTACAAGGATCGGCGCTTGGTCAATTGGGACCCGAAGCTGCGCACGGCGATCTCCGAGTTGGAAGTGCAGCAGCGGGAGACGGACGGCAAGCTCTGGCATTTCCGCTATCCGCTGGAAGGTGAGCCGGATCGCTTCCTGACCGTGGCGACGACACGACCGGAAACCATACTGGGCGATACCGCTGTGGCCGTGCATCCCGAGGACCCGCGCTATAAGGACCTGATCGGACGGAGCGTTCTCCTGCCGCTGGTCGGGCGCTCGATTCCGGTGGTTGCCGACGACTATGCCGATCCGGAGACCGGATCCGGGGCGGTGAAGATCACCCCGGCGCACGACTTCAACGATTTCGAAGTCGGCCAGAGGCACGGCCTGGCAATGGTCAACATCTTCGACGAAACGGCGTATCTGAACGATCAGGTGCCGGAGGCCTACCGCGGTCTCGACCGCTTTGCCGCGCGCGACAAGGTGGTGGCCGACATCGATGCCTCGGGCCTCTTGGAGAAGGTGGAGCCGCACCGGCACATGGTGCCGCACGGCGATCGCGGCGGCGTGCCGATCGAACCCTATCTGACCGAGCAATGGTATCTGGATGCCGCCACCCTGGCGAAGCCGGCGATCGCTGCGGTGGAAGAGGGACGCACGCTGTTTCATCCCAAGCAGTGGGAGAACACCTATTTCGAGTGGATGCGCAATATCCAGCCCTGGTGCATCTCCAGGCAGCTCTGGTGGGGGCATCAGATTCCGGCCTGGTACGGCCCGGACGGCACTTGCTTCGTCGAGATGACGGCGGCGGACGCACAGGCCGCCGCCGCTCTTCACTACGGCAGGCCGGTCGAGCTGACGCGCGATCCCGACGTGCTCGACACCTGGTTCTCCTCGGCGCTCTGGCCCTTCTCGACCTTTGGCTGGCCCCGGACCGAGCCGGAAATCCGTGCAGATCTCGATCGCTACTATCCCGGCAGCGTGCTGATCACCGGCTTCGACATCATCTTCTTCTGGGTTGCCCGGATGATGATGTTCGGCCTGCACTTCATGGGCGAGGTGCCCTTCAAGAACGTGGTGATCCACGGCTTGGTGCGCGATCAGCGTGGCAAGAAGATGTCGAAGAGCACCGGCAATGCCATGGACCCCATGGAGCTGATCGAGCAGTACGGCTGCGATGCTATGCGCTTCACCCTGCTGGCCCTGGCCGTACCGGGTCGCGACCTGAAGCTGGCGCCGGTGCGGCTCGAAGGCTATCGCAACTTCGCCACCAAGATCTGGAACGCTGCGCGCTTTGCTGAAATGAACGGAGCCGGCGAGGTCGATCTCGATGGCTTTTATCCCGGGACCTGCAAGGCCCCGGTCAATCGCTGGATCGTCGGCAAGATCGTCGAGGCGCATACCGAACTGGCCGCGGCCCTGGCCGTCTATCGCTTCGACGAGGCGGCCGGCGAGGCCTTTCACTTCGTCTGGCATCGCCTCTGCGATTGTTACATCGAGCTGGCAAAGCCGCTGTTGAGCGAAGGCCCCCATGTCGAGGAGACCCAGGCGACCCTGGCCTGGGCCCTGCAACAGACCTTGCTGCTGCTGCACCCCATGATGCCCTTCCTGACCGAGATGCTTTGGCAGGAACTGGGTTTTGCCAGGAAGGGGCCTCTGGTCGCGCAACGCCTACCGCAATACAACGTGGCGCTGAAAGATCCCAAGGCCGATGCCGAGATCGATTGGCTGATCGCCCTGGTCAGCGACGTGCGCGCGCTGCGCTCGGAGATGAACGTGCCGCCGAAGACGACCGTCGAGCTGCTCTTGAGTGGCGCCAATGCCGAGACCAGGCAGCGGCTCTCCGACCAGCAAGATGTGCTCTGCCATCTGGCACGTCTGTCTCGTGCCGAGGCGCTCGAGGAGGCTCTGCCCCAAGGCTCGGCCCTCTTCGTGATTGGCGAGGCCACCGCGGCCATTCCCCTGGCCGGCGTGATCGATCTGACGGCCGAGCGGGCTCGTCTGGAGAAGGAAGTCGGCAAGCTGGAGAAGGAGGCGACAAAGCTGGAGTGCAAGCTCGGCAACGCCGATTTCCTGGCCAAGGCACCGGACGAGGTGGTCGAGGAGAATCGCGAGCGACTGGCCGAGCTGTCCGGGCGCAAGGGTCGTCTAAGCGACGCGTTGGCTCGCCTCAGCGCCTAGACCATGATCAATTGGATCAAGAAACGCCTCGGGAGGATCATCGTCCTGGGGGCGATCTTGATCTATGCCCTCTACGAGACCTCGACCTATCTCTTCGTCTATACCGACGATGCCTATGTGACGACCGACATGGTCAGCATAGCGCCAGAGGTGCCGGGCGTCCTCCAGGCCCTGCGCGTCACCCACGATCAGCCCGTCAAGGAAGCGAAGTCCTCTTCCTGATCGAGCAAGAGCCCTCCGAGTTGGCGCTGGAGCATGCGCTGGCGGAACAGAAGCAGGCCGAGGCCAACGTCAAAGCTGCGTCCGACGCTGTGGTTGCCGCTAAGACGCGGATCGCCAGCAACCAAGCGATCTTGACCGACCCCGAGGACATTCTGAAGCGCGCTCCGGCGCTTCTGGCGAAGGGCGATGTCGCGCATCAGGCGGTGACGCAGCAGACTGCTAGCTTCAAGGTTGCTAAAGCCGCGGTGGCGCAGGCGCAGTGGGCCTTGCAACGGACCATCGTCTCCGCGCCCTCGGGCGGTCGCATTGGGCCAGTAACGGCCCGACCGGGAGACTACATTGGCATCGGCAAAGCAGTCTTGGCCTTGGTCACCGACAACGATTGGCGGATCGTCGCCAACGTCCGCGAGCGCTTCTTGCAAAGCTTGGAACCGGGCCAGAGCGTTTGGTTCAATCTCGGCAGCCAACCCTGGACCTGGCGGCGCGGCAAGGTTAGAAGCCTGGCAGCCGGCATATCGCGGGCACCCGAGGCACCGACGGTGCTGCCCTACGTGGATCCGATAACCGATTGGATCCGCCTGCCGCGTCGCTTCCCCGTCGAGATCGACCTCTTGGGTTTGGAGAAGCAGCACAGACTGTTCCAAGGCGCCAATGCCAGCGTCCTGGTGATCTTCTAGATCGGGATGGCGTCGCAGGTGCTGCCGGAGACCCGCCAAGCTCTCGTGACCGCCACGGCAACCCTGCTCGCGACCTTGGCGGCCTTTGCCATGGAGGAGATGGAGAACCCCTGGTGGGCTACCTTCTCGGTCTTTGTCATATCGCACGGGGATCAAAGGCAGGTGCTGCTCAAGGGCGCCATGCGGATGGTCGGCATCATCGCGCTCTCGGCCTCGGCTTCGATCTTGGGGTTCGCACCGAAGGTTATCCTCGTCCTGCAGGCGACCGTTCTCTTCGTGACCGCCTTCTTCTTTACCCGACAGCGCTTCGCCAGCAAATTCGCCTATGCCTGGCTGATCGGCATGCTGATGATCGTCATGATGGTTTTCATCAGCATCCTGGAGCCCGGATCGCTTCGCGAGTTCGCCTACGCTCGAATCTTTGAAGTCGGTCTGGGCGTTGCCGTCTGCACCTTGGTCAACCACTTCCTCCTCGGCGGCGTGGCGAAGCCTCGGCCGGGAGCTGACGAGGGCGAGCACTTCATCGTTCACCAGGACCGGGGCGCATTGTTGGCAGCAACGGTGATCCTGTCGGTGCCGATCCTCTGGTCTTGGCTGGAGTTGCCGAGCATGGTTCAGATCGGGTTGACGATCCTGGCCATGATCGACCGCGATGTCTTTGTGACGCGTTCGAAATCGGGCCTGCAAATCCTGGGCTGCTTCGTCGGTGATGCCTCGGGATCGTCCCTTTCGTCACCAGTGCCGGTCCGCCGGATCAGACCATGCCGGTGATCGATCGCTTCTCCGGCATTCTCTGCGGTGTGATCTTAATCGTCGCCGTAACCTTCATCTTCGCGCCCAGGCACGAGGCCAAGCCCGCTTAGCACCTGGCCTCAATCCTGGAGGGGCTACTCCAGGTAGCCCTTCGAGATGGCGGCACCCACGGTGTACTTGGGGTCGACGAAGTTGCCCAAGCGGACTTTTCCGCATTGGCTCAGCATCATGTAGGCGTCCCACTTGTCGAAGCTGTATTCCGCCATCATCCAGTAGATCAGTTCACGATAGGCGATGCGCGTGGCGTCCTCCAGCGGCCGCGAGGAGCCGATGGCCATGATGAAGTCGTCGGCCTCCAGACGTGGCCAGTCCAGGGTCCAGCCCTTGATCAGGTCAATCGTGATGGTCGTCACCGTGGGGTACTCGACGGCCACGCCGCAGACCTCGCCGTCACCCTGGCAGGCATGCGCATCGCCGATGAAGACCCTGGCACCGGGAGAGCGCACCGGCAGATAGGTGACGGTGCCGGGCCCCATGTCGGGCAGGTCCATGTTGCCGCCATGCGCGTCCGGCGTCAGCGAATTGATCGAGTCGATCTGCGGCGAGCAGCTCAAGGTGCCGATGTGCGGCCGATAGGGTAGCGTCACCCGATCGCTCCAGATCACCTTTTCCTCGTCGACGTGGATCTTGCGTACCTTCTCCGGCAGCGGATCGTTCAGGGTGGCGGTGTAGGTCGTGCCGGTTAGCGCGCCGAACTCAGGGATCATGCAGCAGGTGCCGCGCGGCTGCGGGCCTCTGGGCACCATCGATTCGATGTAGACGGCAACCGCATCGCCGGCCTCGGCACCTTCGACCATGATCGGGCCGCACTGCGGATTCAGGAAGGGAATGGTCAAGAGCTCCGAGGGCTTGTCGTCTTCGGACTTGATCTGGCCCTCGAAGGCGTCCTGAGTCTCCACCACCACGCGATCACCCGGCTTGATGTGCAGCACCGGGTCGGAGTAGGGGCCGATGGTGTAGTGATATTGCCCTTGCGCCTCGACGGTCAGGTTGTGCGTCATGCCGCTGCCGCTGCCGACACCGCGCTTGCACATGATCGACTGGCTGAGCCAATCGTGCGGATACTGCCGCATCACCATTTCCATCGTCCGTCTCCTCTCGCTGGAAGCTAAACCACGACATGCGTGGCGATGATCATCTCGTCCTTCAAATCGCTGCCGCTCAAGACGCCGGTCACGCTGCCCTTGTCCAGGGCATAGGCGCGTTCGGCCGTGGTCTGCATCAGTTCGATGTTCTGCTCGACCAACAGGATCGCCATGCTGCCTTCTCGTTTGTGGCGCTGCAAGAAGGCGCCGATCTCCTGGACGATGCTGGGCTGAACGCCGTCGCTGGGCTCGTCCAGCAACAGCAGCTTGGGGCGCCGGATGACGGCGCGGGCGATCGCCAGCATGGCCTGCTGACCGCCGGAGAGCGTGCCGCCTCGCTGTCCCAAGCGGTTTTTCAAGACCGGGAAGATCTCGATCGCCATGTCGAGATCGGGGGCCGGCCCTTGGGCATTCAGGTAGCCGCCCATGCGCAGGTTCTCCAGCACCGTCAGCTGCGGGAAGATTCCGCGCCCTTGCGGGACATAGCCGATGCCGCGGCGGGCCCGGCGGTCGGCACTCTCGCGGCCGATCTCCTGACCGTCGAAGGTTACCCGGCCACCGCGCAAAGGTAGCAGCCCAATCAAGGCGCGCATCAAGGTAGTCTTGCCGACACCGTTGCGACCGACGACGGCGACGATCTCGCCAGCCTCCAGGGTGATCGAAACGCCGCGCAGCACATTAGCGTTGTCGTAGCCGGCGACGATGTCCTCTGCGCTGAGAAGGGCCATGCTGCCTCACGCCTTTCCCAAGTAGATGGCTTTCACCGCCTCGCTGGCGGTGATCTCGCCGACCGAACCCTCGGCAAAGATCTTGCCCTGATGAAGTACGGTCACCGCGTCGGCCACTTCGCGCACGAAAGCCATGTCGTGCTCCACCACCAGGATGGTCAGGCCGCTGTCCTGCAGGTGCTTCAGCACCTGGCCGGTGCGGCTGGTCTCCTCGGTCGACATGCCAGCGGTCGGTTCGTCCAGCATCACCAGTTCGGGATAGCCTGCCAGCACCATGGCGATCTCCAGCCACTGCAGCTGATCGTGCGAAAGCGCGCCTGCTCGGGTCCTGTCATCGGGATCGAGTCCGAAGGTCTCCAGCGCAAAGACGTAGCGCTCCGCTGCTTGGGCATGATCGCGGCCGTGGGTCGGCGTGCGCGGGATGGCCAGATTTTCGGCGACGCTCAGTTCGTGGAAAGCGCGGTTGCTCTGAAAGGTCAGGCCCATGCCCTTACGCACGCGCTGAAAGGCCTGCCTGCCGGTCACCCGCTCGCCGAAGGCGTAGATCTCGCCGCTGTCGGCCTTCTGGATGCCGCAGAGCATGGAGAAGAGGGTGGACTTGCCGGCTCCGTTCGGGCCGATCAAGCAGCACAGTTCACCCTTGGCGATGGAAAAGTCGATGTCGTCGGCCGCCACTACGCCGCCGAAGCGCTTGTTCAGCGCCTTGGTTTCAAGGAGCAGGTCGGCGCTCATGTCGGCGACTCGCTTGGCCTCGAGCGGCGCCAGGGGCGTCGCCCGATCGTCTCGGCCAGCATCACCACGATGCCGCGCGGGAAGAACATCATGGTGATCACCAAGAGCCCGCCGATGATGACCATGGCGTACTGATTGCCCTGCGAGGAAAGGGTGTAGGTCACCCAGTTCAAGACGATAGTGGCGATCACCACGGCCAGGAGGCTGGTGCGTCCGCCGACAGCGGTCCAGACCACCGGCAAGGCGGCCTGTAGCAGGCCGACCTGGCTGGGTGTGATGTAGTTGCCCCACTGCACGTAGAGCAGGCCGCTGAGGCCAGCCAGCATGGCCGAGATCACGAAGACGGCGCACTGCCGGAAGCGGGTGTCATAGCCCAGCATCTCGGTGCGCAACTCGTCCTCGCGGATGGCCACGATCACGCGGCCGAACTTGGCATTGGCCAGCATGCGCAGGCCGAAGTAACTGAGGATCACCACGCCCAGGCAGAGGTAATAGAAGGAATAGCCTTCGAACACGAGGTCGCCGAGCTGGAACCAGGGAATTCCGGTCATGCCGTTGTAACCGCCAAGCAGAACCGAGCCCACGCGCCACTGGTAACCGGCGGTCTGGCCGAGGAAGGTCTCCAGCAGCAGCGTGAAGACCAGGGTCAGGATCGGGATGATCCATTTCTGTACCCGGGCATAGAAGACGAAGTAGCCGAAAACGGCGGCGACCAGGGCGCAGACGAGCAAGCCGCCGCCGACACCGACCAGCGGGCCCCAGGAGTTGCCCGCCATATTGCCGGCAATAATTCCATAGAGATAGGCGGCGATCCCGAAGTATGCGACGTGGCCGAAACTGAGGACGCCGCAATAGCCCCAGAGCAAGGCCATGCCCAGCCCCATCGGCACGTTCAGCAGATAGTAGGCGACGTTGGAGGCACGAAAGGCCGAGACTTGGGTTGGATAGAGCAGGAAGAAGGCGACCGCGACAGCGAAGCCGATCCAGAAGAGCGGCGTTCTTCCGATATCTGCATCTCCGCCGAGTAGGCGCAGGCTGCGGGCGAGCATCAGCTCTGCCTCCGCTGAACGCGGCGGTCGAAGAAGCGCTGCAGGCGTGCCGAGATGCCGTCCGGCATGATGCGGATGATGATCAGTGCCGCGATCAGGAGCGCCACCGTCCCGGAGAAGGCGCCGAGTGCCATGCCGATCGGCGTTTTGATCGCGGCCAGCAACACGCCGCTGCCGACCGCGCCGCTGATGACGTTGGCGCCGCCCCCGACCACAACGGTGATGAAGGCAGGCGCCACGAACTGCTGGCCCATGAAGGGAGCGATGGTGGCGGTCGGTGCTAGCAAGGCACCGCTGAGGCCGGCGAGACCGGCACCGAAGGCGAAGGTCAGGGTGTAGATCCGGCGGGTCGGAACGCCCAGGCTGCGCGCCATCTCTGTATTCTGCATGGTCGCCTTGGCCTGCAGGCCGTAGGAGGTGCGGTTGTAGACCAGCCAGAGAGCCAGGATCAGCAGCAGGCTGACCCCCATCAAGACGATCCAGTACTCGGAGAAGGAGAAGGCGCCGTAGGACAGCGATCCGCCGGGGATTTTGATCGCCTCCATGAAGGGGCCGAAGATCAGGAAGGTGCCCTGTCCCAGAATGAGGCTGACGCCCCAGGTCACCACGAGCGCTCCTAATTCGCGACCATAGAAGCGTCGGATGATCGTGAGTTCCATGATCGCGCCGAAGATTGCGACCACGAAGAAACTGGCGATCACGGCGAGCCAGAAGGGAAGGCCGGCATGGTGGGTGATCGTGGCTGCATAGGCGCCCATCATCATCAGCTCGCCGTGCGCCAGATTGATGATGTTCATCATGCCCAGGACGATGACCAGGCCGACGGCAGCCAAGAACAGGAAGGCTGCGGTTGCGCCCATCTGGTAGAGCAAACTGGTTGCCAGCGGCAGGGTTTCCGACACCGAGTACCCCCTCACGGCCTATAACAGACAGACTACGGCGGACTGGAAGCGCTTTCCGGCCCGCCGGTCCGGGTTCTTGAACAGCTTACTTCTGGAACATGCTGAAGAAGGGATCCTCGTCGGGAATGTACTGCTTGTACTCCTTGTGACGCACCAGATTGACGCCGACGCGCTGCAGCCACCAGGGCTGGATGCTGGGCCACTCACGCACGAAGCTGACGTTGTGCTCGGCATCGGCCGTTGCCAGGCGGATGTAGTGCGAGCAGTGGTGCGTCGAGGGCTCCAGGAAGACAGCGCCCTCCGGGGCCTCGATCGTCAGGCCGGATTCCAGCGCTTTCTTGACCTGCTCTTGATCAGTGGTGCCGGCCAGGCGGACCGCCAAGGCATAGAGATGGATCGAAAAGTAGGTGTTCTGCGCCATCTGCCCGACGTAGGGGTCCTCCGGAAACATCTCGTACCAGCGCTTGACGAAAGCCCGATTGCGAACCGTCGGAATCTCCTCGATGTAGTTCACGCAGTTGTACATTCGATCGAGGGAGGGAGCCTTGAAGCGGCGGTGCTCATAGCCTTGGGCCATGTTCACCGTCGAGGCCATGGGGTACTCCAGACCGGCCGCGGCCGCCTGTGGGTAGTAGTTCGACTGATTGGAGCCGACCAGAAGAGTGAAGACCCAATCGGGTTTTGCCTGTTGGATGCGGGCGATCGAGGTGGTGAAGTCGGAGACGCTGAGCGGCACGAACTCCTCTTCGATGATCTCGCCGCCGACCAAGGGTGCGAAGGCCTTGGTCCAGGCCGCCGTCAGCTGCCCGAAGTTGTAGTCGGCAGCGATGGTGTAGACCCTGGGGCCGAACTTGTCGATCATGTACTCGACGACCGGGATCACCTGCTGCTCACAGATGGCACCGGTGCAGAAGGTGTTGGAATCGGCGACGCCGCCCTCGTACTGATTGGTGTAAAAGTAGAGCTGCTTGTGCTGATCGACGATCGGCCGGATGGCCTCGCGCTCGGCGCTGGTGAAGCCGGCCACCAAGACATCGACCTCGTCTTCCTGGATCAGCCGGCGGGTCAGCTGCTGCCAGATGTTGTTGTTGGACTGACCGTCCGGTCCCAGGAGCTCGATCTCGCGGCCCAAGAGGCCCTTTTCTCCGGAATCGACGAAGACATCGTCGTCCTCGACGAAGACAACGGCCTTGTCGGAAAGCGCGCCGCCGTCGTCGACCATCTTCAGGTCCTTGTCGCCTTCGGCCATCACCGGCGGCTTGGCGGCGAAGTTGCCCATGACGCCGACGCCGCCGGCGCCGACCGGTCCGCCCTTAAGCATCTTGCCTTCGTTGATCTCCTTAACTGCCAGCTGAGCGGCATGATATTTCTGCACACCATAGACCGCGAGATTGCCTGAGAGATCCTCGATATGGCCGATCTTGATCGGATCGCCGGCGGCCTTGGCCTTCTTGATCGTCGGCAAGATCATCGGAGCGGCCAAAGCGCCCGCCGTGATCCCGGCTGCCTTTACGAAGGTGCGACGCGGCATCACCGGGCCACCGCTCGAAACCTCGTCGGATTTGTGATCGTTGATCACATCTTTCGATACAGATTCATCTCTCTCGGACATGACTGCTCTCCCTCCGGATTGAAGACATTTTTAGATGCGCCCCAAGCCGGCTGGCCTGAGGTCGAAGCCGATTCCACTCGAATGCGCGTCCGACAACACTGTCCCCCGACAGCGCATCGGTACCCAACCGGCAGCAACGCGATCGACGCTGATCGACGTTCCTAGATAGGGCCAAGAAAAAATCTTTCTCTAAAGAAAGAGATCTGTCAAGTCGGCTTCTCGAAGTGGCCCCCCCGCCGGCCTAGATAAAACCGGCGATCCTCAACGAAAGCCATGCGGCCCAAGCATGTTTGCTTCGGTGGAGGCATGTTGTTGGCGCATGGCGGAATTTTGCCTCAGGTCTGGAGCGCGTGCGGTCTAGCGGGTAGGGTGCCGCGATCAAACAGCGGGCCATTTAAGCTAGGAGAAGATCATGCCGCTCGATAGCGATAAGCTGAAATTCGATAAGTCGAAGCTCCCCAGCCGCCATGTGTCGGTCGGACCCTCCAGGGCACCGCACCGCTCCTACTACTATGCCATGGGCCTGACGCCGGAGGAGGTGGCGCAACCCTTCGTCGGGGTGGCGACCTGTTGGAACGAGGCCGCGCCCTGCAACATCTCGTTGTCGCGCCAGGCGCAGGCAGTGAAGCTGGGGGTCAAGGCCATGGCCGGCACCCCGCGCGAGTTCACCACCATCACCGTGACCGACGGCATCGCCATGGGCCACCAGGGCATGAAGTCCTCGCTGGTCAGCCGTGAGGTGATCGCCGATTCCGTGGAACTCACCATGCGCGGTCACTGCTATGACGCGCTGGTCGGCATCGCCGGTTGCGACAAATCCCTGCCGGGGATGATGATGGCCATGGTCCGCCTGAACGTGCCGGGCGTCTTCATGTATGGTGGCTCGATCCTGCCCGGTCGTCTGAAGGGCAAGGACATCACCGTGCAGGACGTCTTCGAGGCCGTCGGCCAGCACTCGGCCGGCAACATCGACGACGAGGAACTGTATGCGGTCGAATGTGCCGCCTGCCCCTCGGCCGGATCCTGCGGCGGACAGTTCACCGCCAACACCATGGCCTGTGTCTCCGAAGCGCTGGGCATCGCGCTGCCGGGTTCGGCCGGCGCGCCGGCGCCCTACGAGAGCCGTGACCAATATGCCGAGGCCTCTGGCCAGGCAGTCATGCGCCTGCTGGCCAGCGGTCTCCGCCCACGCGACATTGTCACCCGCAAGGCCCTGGAGAACGCCGCCATCGTCGTCGCCGCCTCGGGCGGTTCGACCAATGCCGGACTGCACCTGCCGGCGATTGCCCACGAGTGCGGCATCGACTTCGACCTGCATGAGGTGGCCCGCATCTTCCGCCAGACCCCCTACATCGCCGACCTGAAGCCGGGCGGGCGCTATGTCGCCAAGGACCTATACGAGATCGGCGGCGTTCCGGTCCTGATGAAGGCGCTGTTGGATGGCGGCTATCTGCACGGCGACTGCATCACGGTGACCGGCAAGACCATGGCCGAGAACCTGGCCGAGGTCGAATTCCCGAGCAATCAGGACGTGGTCCGAACCACGGCCAAGCCGATCACAGCGACCGGCGGCGTCGTCGGCCTGCACGGCAACCTGGCACCGCAGGGTGCCATCGTGAAAGTCGCCGGTATGGAGAAGCAGCAGTTCTCCGGCCCGGCGCATTGCTTTGACTGTGAAGAGGACTGCTTCGCCGCCGTCGAGCGCGGAGATTACAAGGCGGGCGAAGTGTTGGTGATCCGCTATGAGGGACCGCGCGGCGGCCCCGGGATGCGCGAGATGCTGGCCACCACAGCAGCGATCTATGGCCAGGGCAACGGCGACAAGGTGGCCTTGATCACCGACGGCCGCTTCTCCGGCGCCACCCGCGGCTTCTGCATCGGCCATGTCGGGCCGGAGGCGGCCGTGGGCGGCCCGATCGCTTTGGTTGACGACGGCGACATCATCTCCATCGACGCCGTCGCCGGGACCATCGAGGTGGCCCTGAGCGACGAAGATCTGGCCGAGCGCCGCAAGGCCTGGAGCCCGCGCGAGACCGAGTTCGGCTCCGGCGCCATCTGGCGCTATGCCCAGACCGTCGGCGATGCCGAGAAGGGCGCGATCACCCATCCCGGCGGCAAGGACGAGAAAAGCTGTTACGCCGATATCTAAGGGCGGTTAGATTTGTGTCGTTACTTAGGGGTGCTTCTTGCGCCCCTATTGCTGCCGCCACTGGCGGTCCGATCGAAACGCTTGAATCTCAAGCGTTTCGTGAATCGGCCGACTAGATCAATAGGTTGGTGGTAAGATTCACACGGGTGGATGGGAACCATCCGTGTAAATCTTACCACTAGGCGGCGGCGTCAGGAGAAAGTAGGGAAACAGGCATGGCGAGAATCGCCGTCGGCGGCTTTCAGCATGAAACCAACACTTTTGCGCCCACCAAGGCGGATCTCGGCGTATTCCTGACCGGGGGCGGCTGGCCGGGCCTGCTGGAGGGCGACGCCATCTTCGAGGGGACTCGGGGGATCAACCTGCCGGTCGCCGGCTTCGTCCAAGCGGCACTGGGGGCCGGGCACGAGCTGGTGGGCCTCGCCTGGGCCGCGGCCGAGCCGTCCGACGTGGTGACCGAGCGGGCCTTTGAGACCATCGCCGGCAAGATCTCCGATCGTCTGGCAGCCGCCGGCCGGATCGATGCGCTCTATCTCGATCTGCACGGCGCCATGGTGACCGAGCACTTAGCGGACGGAGAGGGCGAGCTGCTGCGCCGCCTGCGCACCCAGGTCGGCCCCGACCTGCCGATCGTGGTCTCTTTGGACCTGCACGCCAATGTCAGCCCGGAGATGGTCGAAGAGGCCGACCTTCTGACCATCTATCGCACCTATCCGCACATCGATATGGCCGAGACCGGTGCCCGCTGTGCGGCACAGTTGGAGCATATCTTCGCCGGCGGCCTGCAGTACCGGGGATATCACCAGCTTCCCTTCCTCATTCCCCTGACCGCAGGCTGTACCGATCAGGAGCCGTCGGCCGACCTCTATCGTGCCCTGGCCGATCTGGAGCGAGAGAGCGGTGCGGCGCTCTCCTTCGCCTGCGGCTTCTCGCCGGCCGATACGCCGGTCTGCGGGCCCAGCGTCTTGGCCTATGCCGACGAGGAAGCAAGCGCCGAGCGCCTGGCTCAAAGGCTGGCCGAGATGGTCCTTGCCGAGGAGAAACGCTTTGCGACACCGATCTTCACCGCCGAGGCCGGGGTCGCCGAGGCCTTGAAACTGGCGGCCACCGCGAGCAAGCCCATCGTTCTGGCCGATACCCAGGACAATCCCGGCGCCGGCGGCAATGGCGATACGGTAGGGCTTCTGCAGGCGATGGTTGCGCAATCGGCGAAGGGGGCGGTGCTGGGCTTGCTGGCCGATCCGGAGAGCGCCGAACAAGCCCATGCCTTGGGCGAGGGCGCCACGGCGAGCTTCCGACTGGGTGCCAAGTCCGGCATTTCCGGCCATCAGCCTTTCGAAACGGAGGCCTGTGTGGTCAAGCTGGGCGACGGCCGCTTTACCTGCACCGGGCCCTTCTATCTCGGCAGTCGGATGGAGCTGGGCCCGATGGCACTGCTCGATATCCACGGCGTTTTGGTGGCGGTTTGCAGCCGCAAGACCCAGGCCGCCGACCAGGCCATGTTCCGCCATCTGGGCGTGGAGCCCAGTGCGGCGCCTATCCTGGGGCTCAAGTCCTCGGTGCATTTTCGCGCCGACTTTACGCCGATCGCCGAACAGATCCTGGTCGTGGTGGCACCCGGCCCCAATCCGGTCGACCATCTGCTGCTGGATTACAAGCGCTTGCGTCCGGGCATCCGCTTGATGCCGATGGGTCCCGCCTACATGCCAGAAGCCTAAAGCGAACCACATAAACCTCGGAGAGACCGCAGATGTCCCGATCCTATCGCTTCACTACGGCCATCGTGCGCCTGCCGCCCAAGTCTGCGACTGAGAGGCTCCGAGCCGTCGACAGCGGGGCGCCCGACTTCGCGCGCTTCTGCCAGCACCATGCGGACTGCGTCGCCGCCCTGCGCTCTACCGGTGCCGAGGTGACCGAACTGGAGCCGCTGGAGGCCTTTCCGGACTCCGTATTCGTCGAGGACACGGCGCTCTGCCTGCCGGAGGTCGCCGTGGTGATGCGGCCGGGCGCGGCCTCACGGCTGGGCGAGGCGCCACCATGGCGCGGCGCCGGCCTTGGAGGCGGTCTATTCGCAGGTCCTGACCATCGAGGGGCCAGGATTCATCGAGGGCGGCGATATCCTGACGACGGAGCGCGAGATCCTGATCGGCTGCTCAGCGCGTACCGATCCGGCCGGCGTCGAGGAACTGCGGCGCCTCCTGGCGCCTTGGGATCGCCCGATCCGTATGGGTCGAGACACTGCCCGGCGTTCTGCATTTCAAGACCGACTGTTCGCTCCTGGACGAGGAAGGGAGAATATGTTCGACTTCTTGCAGATTTCGCGCGACTACAAGAGTGCTCGCGCGGGCTATCGGCCGGAAGTTCCGGAGGTCTTCAATTTCGGCTTCGACGTGATCGATCACCATGCCGCCGTGGCCGACAAGACAGCGGTGATCGCCGTCGCCGGCGACGGACAAGAGACCGCACGGCTGAGCTACGCCAACCTCTCGCGCCGTTCCAATCGCGTGGCCTTGGGCCTGCGCGCGCTCGGCATCGAACCCGGTACCTTCGCCTGCCTGGTTGCCGGCCACATTCCGGAGTGGTACGATGCGCTTTTCGGCTGCATCAAGGTCGGCGTGGTGGCCATGCCCGGCACCACCTTGCTGACCGCCAAGGACTTGGCCTATCGGATCAATCACGCCAAGGCCTCGAGCGTCATCGTCTCGCCCGAGCACTGCGAGAAGCTCGAGGCCGTCCGCGCCGACTGCCCAAGCCTCAAGCATTGCATCGTCATCGGCGAAGAGCGGCACAGCTGGGTTTCCCTCGAGGCGCTCGCCGCCGGTCAGGCCGACGAGATCCCGGCCGAGCAGCGGGTGGTGACCAGGGCCAGCGACATGATGATGGCCTACTTTACCTCCGGCACTACGGCGATGCCGAAGATGGTGCCGCGCAACCATGCCTACAGCCTGGAGCATGCCTGCACCGGCCTCTTCTGGATGGACCTCAGGCTGATCAAGTCCTTGGGTGTCACGACTTTCTGCGCGCCGCCAACCATCTATCGCCTCTTCGCACAGCAAGATCTCTCGGCCTACGACCTCTCCAGCCTGCGCCGCTCGCTGGGTGCCGGTGAGCCCCTCAATCCCGAGGTCATCCGTATCTGGGCCGAGGCCACCGGTACGATGATCGCCGACGGCTACGACCAGACCGAAACGGTGAACATCGTCGCCAACTTCCCTGACCAGGAGGTGAAGCTGGGGGCCATGGGCCAGCCGGTGCCGGGCTTCGAAATCGAGGTGGTCGACGACGCGGGCCGGATCCTGCCGCCGAACGAGATTGGCCATATCGCCGTCAAGCTGACCGAGACTTGGCCGCCGGGTCTCTTCCAGGGCTATTACACCGGCGGCGAGCTGGATCGTAGCGCCTTTCGGCATGGTTGGTACTACACCGGCGATACCGCCACCAAGGACGAGGAGGGCTACCTCTGGTTCGTCGGACGGGCCGACGATCTGATCGCTCGGCCGGCTATCGCATCAGCCCCTTCGAGGTCGAGAGCGCGTTGCTGGAGCATCCCGCCGTCGCCGAGAGCGCGGTGATCGGCGAACCCGACCAGGTGCGTGGCCAGATCGTATCCGCCTACATCATCCTGGCTGCCGGCCACGCGGGTAGCGATATCCTGGCGGCCGAGATCCAGGAGTTCTGCAAGCAGCAGACCGCGCCTTACAAGTACCCGCGCAGAATCGTCTTCGTCACCGAACTGCCGAAGACGATCCCCAGGAAGATCCGCCGCGTGGAGTTGCGCGGAGAGGGCTAACCACGCTCACCATCCGCGGTTTGGGAACACTCTGGTCGTGATCGACCCGGAAGTGTGCAATAGCGTCTTCGTCCAGGGTGACTCCCAGCCTTGGTGCATCCGGGACTGAGACTTCGCCGTCTTTGGGCAGCAACGAGGTTTCGACCACATCGTGCTCCAGGAGCTCGTCGCTGCCGAAGTCGAAGGGGCCGTCGAGCAGATCTCCCGGCCAGGCGGCTGCCAGCTGCACCACGGCAGCCGTGGCAATGCTGGTACAGGGATGGTTGCCCGGATAGACCCGCAAACCCGCGGCATCGGCGATGGTCCAGATTTTGCGCGCGGTGAAGATGCCGCCGTTCTTGGCCTGCTTGGTCTGGATTGTGCTGGCCGCCCGGCGACGGACGATGTCGATCAGATCGTGCGGCGTCGACAGGCTGTCGTCGGCCATGATGGGGATATTCACCCGGCGGGCCAGCTCGGCCATGCCGTCCAGGTCCCAGGCGGCTACCGGCTGCTCGGCTGCGTCCAGATCGAAGGGCTCCAGCTTTTTTGAGGAGCCTGAGCGCATCGTCGAAGGAGAGGCTGGCGTTGGCGTCGACCCGCAGCAGCACGTCCTCGCCGAAGTGTTCGCGCAAATTCTTGACATTGCGGTATTCCTTTACAGGATTCAAGCCGATCTTGATGGTGGGGCTGCGATAGCCGCGCTCGTATCGGCTCTGCGCATGGTCGAGAGTGGCCGGGAGGTCTGGCTTGATCGCCAGCACCGCAGCGGCCCCGACCGCATCGCGACACCGGCCACCCATCAGGGTGTGGCTCGGCAGATTCCAGATCTTGCCGGCCAGGTCATAGAGCGCATCGGAGATCGCAGCCTTGGCGTAAAGGCTCTTATCGAGCGCTCGGTCCAGGCTTTGCATGATGCTCAGCATGTCTCGCGGCGGGCGGCCGATCAGCAGCGGGGCAAGGTGATCCTTGATCTTCTGGGCGAGACTGGGAAGCGTTTCGGCCGCATCCTGGCGCCGCCAGGCCTAGGTCTCGCCGACCCTGTCGCTGCCGTCACTGGCGTGGATTCGTACCAGCAGCACCTCGACACCCGGTCGGGTCCCGGCGGCGAAGTGATAGTCGGAGCGAAAAGGAAGGAAGAGCGGGATTGGCTCCACCTCGGTGATGACAGGTCTGCCCATAACGGACTCGTCCGCAGCTTTGCTCATAGTGACCTCCTGATGCCCTCTGTTGCAGCTCGAGATCGAGGATGGCCATTCTATGGCATCGGGCGGGGTTTTCTAGGGTTGCGAAGCAGAACAGCTTGCTCGACAAGGTCTTGCAACCCGGATTGCTCCAGGTGTCGAGTGTTGGGCGAACGCGCTATCGCTCGAGGCCGAAGTAGCTAGGGTCGATCACCGGTTTTTTCCCGAGCAGGAGATCGGCAAGGATCTCCGCCGAGCCGGCCGCCAGGGTCCAGCCGAGGTGGCCATGGCCGGCATTCACCCAGAGGCCCGGCCGTCGGGTTTGCCCGATGAAGGGCAGACCGTCACTGCTCATCGGGCGCAGCCCGGCCCAGGAGGTGCCGCCGCGCGCGATCAGGCTGCCGGCAAGCTCGGGATATACCTGGCCGAAGATGCTCTCCAGGAGGGCGATGCGATCGACCGGAATCCGCTGGTCGTAGCCGGCAAAATCGGCACTTCCGGCGACTCGGAGGCGCTTGCCGATCGGAATGACGCCGATATGCAGCGTATCGTCGATGACCGGAGTGGCCGGGACTGCGTTGATCTCTGTCGTGTCGTAGATGATCGAATAGCCCTTCACCGGACGAATGGGCAGGTGGATGCCGGCACCCGCGGCCAATCGGTCGGGATCTGCGCCTAGAGTCAGAACCGTGTGAGCGGCACGTAGGGCACCGCTGTCGGTTTCGACCCCTATGATCGTGTCTCCCTCGGCGATCAGGGCTTTGGCTCTGCAGCCTGTCCGGATGTCATGGCCCATCTCGCGCAGATCTTGGGCCAGCATCCGGCAGAATTTGTTGGCATCGGCGACAATGTCGGCTGGATAGCCTATGGTGCCGACAAGCTGGCCGGCGATCGGCGCTAATTGCGGCTCGCGATCCACCGCAGCGGCACGATCCAAGACCTCATAGCGGAGGCCGAGCGGCTCCAACTCCGCATTTGCCGCGCAATGCGCGTCGAAAGCCGATTGCGAGCGGAAGGTCTTCATGGTGCCGCATCTGACCGCGTCGAACCCGGCAGCCTGGGTCTCGAGGTAGGGCCGAAAGACCTGCAGGGAGTAGTGTGCGAGTTCCAACATGCGCCGGGTCGCCAGAGCATGGCGCTCGGGCGTGGCGTTTCTGAGAAACTGCCAGCCCCAGCTCGCCAGCGGCAGGATCGCATGGCCTCGGATCTTGAAGGTCGAGCGGGAGTCGGCCAGCGAGCGCAGCAGGAACGGCAGGATGCCCGGCCGGTTCCAAGGGTCCGTCTGCGAAGGCGTCAGCATGCCGCCATTGGCCAGGCAGGCGCCTTCTCCAACCCGCTCGCCGGCTTCCAGAAGCATCACCGAGCAGCCGCGCTTTGCCAGGCGATGTGCGGTCGTTACCCCGGAAACGCCGCCGCCGACGACCAGAACGTCAGTCATCGCACCAAAGCGGTCCGGCCGATCAGGAGGAAAAGATCAATTTGGGAAGCCAAAGCGCGACCTCCGGCACAAAAGTCGTGACCAGGAGGGTCGGGATCCAGGCAAACACGATCATCACCAGGGTCGGAAAGATGATCTTGTTCACCGGCGTGTTGGTTACCCGCGCGCCCAAATAGAGCAGCGGCGCGGTCGGCGGCGTGATGTTCGCCATGCCGAGGTTCACCCCCAGAACCGCAGCGAAGTGGATCGGTTCCATCCCGACGCTGGTGACGATCGGCAGCAGCAGGGGGGCCGATAGCAAGAGCCCGCTGATATCGTCCATCACCATCCCGATCAGGATCATCACCAGGTTGACCATCAGGAGGACCACGACCGGGTTCTCGGAGATCGAGAAGACCAAGGCCTTAGCCATCCCGGGGATGTCTTCGAAGATCAGAAAGCGGCTGACGATCAACACCATGAAGACCATTAGCATGACCACGCCGATGGTGACGCCCGACTTCAGGATGACGGGCCAGAAGTTTTGCCGGTTGAGGCCTTTGTAGACCCAAAAGCCGATTGGGATGGCATAGACCACGGCGACGCCGGCCGCCTCCGTCGGGGTCATGATGCCGCCGTAGATGCCGCCCAGAATGATCGCCGGCATGAAGAGTGCTGGCATGGCGACCCAGCTGCGGGTCTTTAGTTCGCTGACATAGCTCTCAGGCCGCTCGGCCAGCTCGAGATCCTCTTGTTTGCGCAGCTGAAAAAAGTTCACGACGCAGAGCAGCGTGACCAAAATCAATCCGGGAATGACGGTCGAGAGAAAGCACTTCAATACCGACTGCTGGGTGACCCAGGCATAGAGGATCATCGAGGCGCTGGGCGGGATCAGCAGACCCAGCGGGCAGGCGGCGACGATGACCGCGGCCGCTTGACCCTCCGGATAATTCGCCTTGCGCAGATGCGGCATCATGATGGAACCGATGCAGGTAAGCGTCGCTGCAGCGCTGCCCGAGATCGATCCGAAGATGGCCGAGGCGAAGACTGCGGCAGCGGTCAGGCCGCCACGCATGCGCCCTACAAGCAGTTCCGCGAGACTGACCAGCGGGGCTGCAATCTTGCCGCGCTCCATGATGCCGCCGGCAAGGATGAACAGCGGGATCGCCAAAAGCACGATCGTGTTCATCTTCCAGTGACCAGCCGGCATGAAGCCGGAGACATCGTGGCCGCCGAAGAGCGAGATGATGATCAAGACGGCGCCGAAGGCCATCGGCACCGCAACCCCGATCACCAGAAGGCTGCAGAGCAGAATGAGACAGGCGACGATCAGCATGGGCGTTACTCGGCTTTGCTCGGCGCGCCCGAGGTGCCGGACTCTTGGGCCGTCTCACTCAAGGCCCGGCGGGCCCCAGCTTGATTAGGACGTAGAGGCGCAGCGCCGAATAGAAGGCCATGAAACTGAAGCCGACCAGAACCGCGGTTCGCGGTAGGAGGAAGGGGAATCTTCAGCGCGATGGTGGTCTGCCAGTAGGGATAGGAGCCGATCTCATCCTGAATCATCAGGATCGACCAGTAGATCGCAAAGAGGCATACGATGAATTCGATGGCCACGACGAGCAGGGAGCGGGCCCATCTGATCGTCGGGCTCTTGATCACATACTCCAGCAGATCAGCGTTGACGTGGCTGTTTTCAAAAGTGCCGATGGCGCTGGCCATGAAGTAGAGCCAAAAACAGATGATCAACAGCCATTCTTCATAGGCAAAGAGGTCCGTTGCAAAAATATAGCGGAATATGACCACGAAGAAGAAAGTAAAAGCCATAATCAGGCAGGCAATGCAGACATAGACACTCTGCGCCGCCAGGAAAAAGCCGACCAGCTTGCGCAAAGGTCGGAGGGTATGGTCGAGGAGGATAATGGTCTGAGGGTTCCGCGTCAGCCGCGCCCGACCCTGGGCCCGGCCCATGGAGGACCGGGAGGCTAGGGTCGGCCAGCGCGCGAGGCTGGTTACTTATCGTTGCTCAGACGGTCGATGGTCTCCTGACCGATGGTCTCGGCCACCATCGGCCAGACCTCCGCCTTGATGTGATCGGTGATCGCGGCCCGCTGATCGTCGGTGATTTCCAGGACTTCCCAGCCCTTCTCCTTCAGCTTCTCGATAAAGCCCGCGTCGTTCTCGCGAGAATACTTCGTGTAGGCGGCCGCACCCTTGTCGACCGCGGCCTGAATGGCGGCGCGCTGGGCGTCGTTCAGCTTCTCCCAAGTCCGTTTGCTCGCATAGTAGGTGGAGGCCTCGACGAAGGCGTTGTAGGGAATGAAGTACTGACCGACATCGCTCAGCGCGAAGTTCGTGTAGGTCAGCTGTGCGGTGCAGCAGATCGCCCCGTCCACGGCGCCGGCCTGGATCGCGGGAAAGACTTCGGCCCAGTTCATCGTCGTGGTGTTGTAGCCGATCGATTCGGTCGCTGCCTTGGCAACGTTCGAGCTCCAGACCCGGATGTTGATGTTCTTCGGGTCGACGGTTGCGTAGTTGTCCGGCCTTTTGGTGGAGACCACCCCGATGGGCCCTTCGGCGACATTGTTGAGGAACACTAGGCCCAGCCTGTCCAGCACCTCGGTCATGATCTTGGAGTACTCGGAATCCTTGCTGCCGTAGACCCGCTCCATCTCATCCCAGTTGGTCACCAGGAAGGGCAGCGAGTTGATCTCCAGAACCGGATCCTTGTGCGCATAGACGAAGGCGTGAACGATATCGATGTTGCCGCGGATCGTGTCCTCCAGCAGCTCCTCGCCTGAACCGAGCTGGCCGGCTGGGAACACCTTCACGGTGAGGCCGACATCTGCGGCTTCGATGTCCGCCGCGATTTCCTCCAGAATCTTGTGGCCGATGTGGTCGACGGGAACCACGCCCGCAACCTTGAGGGTGTAATCGTCTGCAAAGGCGGCGGTCGCCATCGATGCCGCCAGCGCGACGCCGGCGACAGTTCTGAGAGCGGACTTCATAGTGGTCATGGTTGTCTCCCTATTCGCAAGCTGGGCAGAGACCTGTGAGGCGCTTTGGCCGGCCCCTACCTTGACAACGTCCGTAATTATGGACATAATGTCTGTTACAGTGTAGTCTGGTGGCGCCTAGCAGTCAAGCCGTTTGCGGGTCTTTATGATGACGGGACGGCGGTGGTCCGCTGGCTCCGACGGTCACGAAGGGGCGATGAGGGGACGCTAAGGCGGCGCCAGGGACAGGGTGGTTTTATGACGAAGGGCTCGAGAGAACGCGGCCTCGGGAGAGCGCATCCAGATACTTGATTGCCTGCACGAGCACGGCCGGCCCATGGTCGTGAACGAACTGGCTCAGGCCATGAAGGCGCCACGCTCGACCGTCTATGAGCTGACCAAGGCGCTGCTCAATCGTTCGATCCTGGATAGCTATGGCGAGCGAGTCTTTCTGGGTCGCAAGCTCTTCTTCTACGGTCAGGCCTTTCAGGAGGAGTATCCCTTGATCGGCTTGGCCGAGCCGATGATCGATTCCTTGGCAAAGGAGAGCGGCGAGCGCGCGGAGCTCTGCAGCAACGGCGATTGGAAGCAGTGCATCCTCTATGCCTCGGAAGGGCAGAGGCCCTTTTCGTTCAAGTCCTACTCCGGCGGCAAGTACCCGCTGCCTTTGACCGCCACCGGCCGCTTTCTCATCGCCGGTATCGGCGAAGAGACTCTGAGACAGCGCATCCCCGAGGAAGACTACTATCTGAACGGCCAGCAATGGATTACCTTGGAACGCTTTCTTGCCGACAGCCGCGAGGCGCGCCAGCGTGGCTACAGCATCGTCTCGGGCTTGGTCGATCCCTATCTCGCGGCCGTGGCCATGCCGATCGCCGACAGATCCAACAAGATCGTGGCGGCGATCGGCTTCTCCTTTCCAAGCGGCGAGTTGGCCGCGAACGAAGCGCGCTTCATAGATTTGCTGCGTAATGCTCAGGTCAAGATCGAAGCAGCGCTTTCCATCTCTGATCAGCCTGCGCGAACTGCCTTTTGAGGATCTCTCCATAGAGATTTGCCGAAACGTTGTTTAGAACAAAAAAAGAATATAAATGGCTCTCGACGGAGAGCCTGATGTCCGACGCTGGCCCCGGCTATGTCGAGCTTGGGGCGATAACCTTCTCCTTTCTGCGTGGCGCCTCGCATGCCGACGAGCTGGTGGCGAGCGCGCGCTGGGGCTGGCCGGGATCGGCATCGCCGACCGTAACTCCTTGGCCGCCGTGGTCCGGGCGCACGTCGC
>CBDBCL010000022.1:0-5375 GCA_965202755.1 Rhodospirillales bacterium
TACCGGCCCGACGGCGGCCTGCTCACCCTGCAGGACCTGACCATCGACATGTCCTTCCTGGCGCGCCTGAGCCTGTCGCTCGATGCTGCGGGGGTCAATCTCGGCCGCGTGAACATGGAGGGGGAGCAGGCATCGCAGGGCGCGGTCTTGCGGCGCGCCATCTTGACCTTTCAGGGTCGCTCGCTCCTGGCGCGCCTGATCCGCTTCGAGGTCGCGCAGGACGAGGCCTTGCGCGAGATCGCCGAGGAGCTGAACTGGCTGGAGGTGCGCCGCGGCGGCCGGCTCTGGTCTTTGGCCGAGGCCGTCGGCGGTATGATCATCGATTCCGGCGATACCAGGGGGCCGCTTACCGTCACACTGAAGCCGGAAAGTGCCGTCGCACTGGGCAAGTTGATGGAGACCGCCGGCGGTGCCGAGGCGGCCGCCAGGATGCTGAACCTCAAGGCCAGCTATGCCGGCAGCCGGGCCGAGTACACCTCCACCCAGAGTGCTACGCCGGGGCGCCCGGACCTGTCGCTCTCCAGCGACAGGTCGGTCTACCAGGAGGACGAGCCGGTGGTGCTGACCTACAGTGGCCTGCCGGGCAATCAGCGCGATTGGCTGACGGTGGTGCCCTTGGGCGCGCCGGCCGACAATTGGGGGCAATGGACCTATACCGACGGCAAGGCCAGCGGTAAATTCGAAGTGACGGATCTGGCGTCGGGGTCCTATGAGGCACGCGTCTACCTGGACTGGCCGCGCGGCGGTTTCGATGTCGCCCCGCCGCTGGTACTTCTCGGTGGAACCCTAGGGCTAAGCGGGAGCGCGGAACTGAGGGGATGAGAGGACATCTCAAGGGCATCGGGGTCTGGGTCGTCGTCGGCCTGATGGCAACCTGTGGACTCTTCGGGGTTGCAGCGCCGGCGGCTGCACAGCAAACAGGAGAAATGGTTACCGTAAACTATGTCTGTGGCCTAGCAGCTGGGCATTGGCACCTAATGATGTCGGCGGCCTTTCGGTCAACGTCTAAACCCTACCGCTGGGCCTGGACTGGAACTTCAGCAAGGACCTGGACGGCGAGGGCGGGCACTGCGTCTGGGGTCGCTTGTTGCCGGCCGAGATCAGCCTCGCCCGGGGCTGCCTGCCGATCGGTCTTGCCTGCGGCGTGCGCCTGAAGCGCGACATCGCCGAGGGCGACAGCGTCGGTTGGGGCCGACGTCGACATCGGCGACAACGACGAGGCGATCCGGGTCAGGCGCGAGATGGAGGCGATGTTCAGGCCGAAGCTTGCGGCCGAGTAGTCAAGGCGACGAGCAGGCTCTGAGACACGAGCCGCTGCAGCGCGTCGTCGGCAAGGCCCAAGGGCTTCAGGTCGGGCCGTCTCGCGCAGGCACCCGACCCGCCGGTTCTGCACGAGGGTCACGCGGTTCATCACGCGATGCGGCAGGACCAAATGACGCTCGGATGCGTGTTGTGAATTCACATCCCTATGGTAAGGCTTGAACAGGTGCCTGAGTTTGGGCAGCATCGGCTCATGCGGCCGACGCCAGTGAGAGGAAGTTTTGAGTGGCGATCCTGTTTCATGCCGGTACGGCGAAGACCGGCACCACATCGTTGCAACGATTCTTGGCAAACAACCGCGAAGCGCTGGCCAGCAAAGGGTACGTCTTTCCGGCCTTCTTGGAAGATGGCAAACCACTCCTGGAGTCCTGGTAACCATAGGAAGCTGGCTGTCTATGCTCTGGATGTGGAATGGATCGTCCCGGCCAAGATTCAGCTCAGTTTAACGGAACCGGACCCGATCCGTGCCTTCCGCCGTCAATTGGATCAGCAGTTCAAGAGGAACATCAAAGAAGATAATAATTACATTCTCTCGAGTGAGCACTGCAGCGCACATATTCACACGGGACCTGAGATGTTACGGCTGCACGACCTGCTGAAGTCGACAGGGCATGAAGTTAAAGTCATCATCTATTTTAGAGATCCCTGCGAATACCTAGCCAGCACCTATTCGACGCTGTTGAAGATCGGCAAAACCCACGAGATGCTCTCCCCGACCAGGCGTGTCTTGGGCCGGAAGTACAACTATCTGAACATCTGCGAACGCTGGGCGCGGGTTTTCGGAGAAGAGAACCTGGTGGCGCGGGTCTATGCGCGCGAGGCCTTGGTCGAAGGCGATATCCGCAAGGATTTTCTGGATCTTGTCGGTGTCACCAGCGAGGGATTGGATTTCAAGGATCCCGCCGGCGAGCGGGCGAACCGGAGTCTGGACCACGTCATGGCCGGCTTTCTGCGCGAAGTGAACAAGCGGGTGCCCCGCCATGTTGGAAACAGGATCAATCCGCTGCGTGCCGACTTGCACGAGATCTGCGCGCAACTGTCTGACAAAGAAGGAATCTTGGTCCCTGAGGAGATCTCGACGGCGCTGCGCGAGAGCCTGCTGGAGGACATGAAGGAGTTCAACAAGCGCTTTTTGAACGGAGAATCCGAGTGGCCCTTCGCACCCTATCGGCAGAGGGGGCGCAAGGCGATTCGCTCACCTGACCGCGATGTGGTCTTGGATCTCTGCGGCAAGGTGTGGGAAGCCAAGATGGCGCAGTTGCGTGGCTGACAGGCCAGCGTCCTAGCGCCCCGTGAGCGCGAAGCGGGCCGCTGCCCTCGGTCGCGAAGCGCTCTCTTAAGCTACACCACCCTCGAACGCCGCCAGTTCAGCCTCGAGGGAGACGGGCTGCTGTATCGATTTGTCAACGATACTCTGCAGGCTTGCCTCGTCGAAACGAAGCGGAATGTGCTGCTTGCAGTTGATGTCCCAGGCCTCGAGGTCGAACAGCAGGACGCGTGCGACTTGCGCCGGATAGCCCTCCATCGTCGGCTGCCCGATAAGGCCAGGGTGCAGCGGCTGACTCGGTCGCAGTCCGCCCCAGAGCTTCCCCCGAGTGCTGGTCGCGTAGTCGATCAGGAAGAGAAAAGCCTTTGGATTCTCACTCAAATTGCCTAGGGTGACATATTGACGGTTGCCGGCAAAGTCTGCGAAGCCCGATCGCTGGTCGCTCAGCGGCTTGAGGAATCCCTTGGGACCGCCGCGATGTTGGATGTAGGGCTGTCCCCTGTTGCTTGCGGTCGCCAAGTAGGCTGAGTCGCGTTCGGCAAGGAAGGCCGCGAGATCGGCTGTGATGCGGCTGCGGAAGGCTTTGTCTCGCTCCATGCAGGCGAACTCCGCCTTGAGCCGAGGCGCTCTTGTTGGGCACGCACGGCGGGGCTGAACATCGCCGGGGCAGGCGAGGGCGATTATGGCATGTTTTTCTCCGCTGGGTCGCAGGTGTTTGGATTGAAGTTTGGACCGACAGGCCGGCCTTGGGGCGCTCGCTAGGTCAAGTGCGGTGAGACTACCGCATCAATCCATCGTCAGGGATTCTTTACCTGACGTAAAATTGCGCCATGTTGGTTTGGAAAGAGGGTCCTGGTGGTCCGATCGTAACGCTTGGAACTCAAGCATTACGATCGGACCACTAAGAAGCGAGTAGACGATGGACACTGCGCTTGAGACGAGGAAGCCGAAAGATTGGAACGAGCTTGCAAAGACGGGTTTGCCGGCACGCGAACGCCTGATCGCTGCAGCCTTGGCTTTGTTCGACGAGGAGGGCTTTCACGCCGTTGGCATCGACCGCATTCTGCGCTGCGCCGGAGTTGCCAAGATGACCCTCTACAATCACTTCCCCTCCAAGCAAGCGCTGATCGTCACCGTGCTGGAGCGCAAGATGGAGGACTTCTTCGCCTGGTTGGACTCGGCTCTCGACGATCCTAAGCTGACGCCGCGGGAGCGATTGCTGGCCGTCTTCGATGCCATGAGCCAATGGCATGGCGGACCGGATTTCCGCGGCTGCCTCTTTCTCAAGGCCTCGGGCGAATGTCCCGACTACGAGGATCCCGTGCATGCGGTGGCAGCCGAACACAAGCGTCGCAGCTTGGCCAATCTAACCGCGTTGGCCATGGACGCCGGCGCCGCAAGTCCGCGGCTGCTGGCGCAGCGTCTGCTGCTGCTGTGCGAGGGGGCAACCTCTTTGGCGCAGATCCTGGGCGGAGCGGAGGCCGCACGCCAGGCCCGTGACACCGCCGCCTTGCTGATGCGGCAGATGCTTCCCGAATCGGCTGAGACGCAAAGGTGACCGCCGGCGCTTCCGCGCAAGGATCAGAGCAGCCAAGCGGTTTTGCGCGCGCCAAAGGGCTGCCGGCGGCCAGCGGCATCCTACTCTATCTGTTGTTGCTGAGTGCCCTGGCCTTGGTGTTCGCGCTCTGGCCGGGGCTGGACATGGCCACAACCCAATTCGCGCGCAGTCTAGCCGATGGGGCCTTCGCGCCCAGGGACGGGACCTGGTGGCCGCTCTATGCCTGGATGCAGCCGGCTTTTTTCGCCTTCGCCATCGGCGTCCTGCTGTTGGGTCTGGCCAGTTGGTTTCTACGGCGACCGCTGTTGGGCGTTACGCCGCGGCGGGCATTCTTCGTGGTGCTATCCTTGGCCCTGATCCAGGGCCTGGCGATCGACGTCTATCTGAAGAGCGGTTTCGGCCGTGCGCGCCCGCGGGAGATGGAGGCCTTCGGTGGCGATTTTCTCTTCACGCCCTTCTATCTGGTGAGCCAAGCCTGCCAGAAGAACTGTTCTTTCGTCTCTGGCCACGCGGGTATGGCCTTCTCGTCCGTGGTGCTGTCCTTCCTGCCGCAGAAGCGTGCGCATCGCCTTTGGATCCTTGTGTTCGCGCTGGCCTTCGGTCTCATCACCGGTTGGATGCGGGTGATCCAAGGCGGACATTTCCTCAGTGACGTGCTGTTTTCTGGCATGGTGGTGTTCGGCCTGACTTGGCTCTTGGCTCTAGTGTGTCTCAGTTCCTGGCCGCGGTATTTGGAGCGGCTCCTGCCGGATCGCCATCCGCTGGGGTGAACTCGGCAAGAAGGTGCCTTGCGTGGCCGGCGGCGCATCGCTATAAGCTTGGATCTGGTCAGGTCGAGCAGTCACCGCTCGGCCCGTTGGCTTCGCCTCGGCGGGCAGTAGCGCAGTCTGGTAGCGCATCAGTCTGGGGGACTGGGGGTCGTGGGTTCGAATCCCGCCTGCCCGACCATCTTAAGGTCGATTATCCGAGGCGCTCTTGCGGCCTCTTTGGCGGCTGTTGGGCTCGCCGCGGCCCAGGCCGAGCGGCCGCCCTTCCAACTGGATCTGCCGATCCTCTGCCCCGAGGGGTAGCGCTGCCCGATCGAGGTCCACGTCGATCACGACCCGGGCCCGGACGTGAAGGGTTTCGCCTGCGGCAGCGTTACCTACAGCGGTCACAGCGGCATCGACATCCGGTGGAAGACCTCTTGGCGGTGGCGCAGGGCGTTCCGGTGGGGGCGGCAGCGCCCGG
>CBDBCL010000023.1:0-91153 GCA_965202755.1 Rhodospirillales bacterium
AAGTCTGATCCGGGGCATAGCCAAGCGCATGCAAGTCGATCCCGCGGCTGTCCAGCCGGCCTACGAAGACCCTCTGCATTTCATCGCCGAAGAACAGCACCTACCGGAGAACGTCGATCTCCTCGACAACAAGCTGGGCGACCCCATGGCCCGGACCCGCCTGACCAGGGTCTTCCAGCGTGGCTTGCAGCAAGCGACCTGCTACGTGCTGCCGATCCAGACCTGGCAAGGCGCAGAGTGCAGCCGGCGTTGGGTGGCCGAGATCTGGTCGACGCGGGCCGGTCGGCTGTTCCTCTTCCCGGGCGATTCGGCGGCCGGTCTGCGTCTGCCCTTGAGCGCGCTGCCGCACATCGCAGAGGACGACTACCCCTACGTGATCCCAGCCGATCCCTTCCAGCCACGCCCGCCGTTGCCGCAGCCCGATCCGCATCGCCAACCCTTCGCCCATGGCATGGGCTTCGTGGACTCCGGCGCCGGCCCGCTGCCCGAGACGCAGCCGGTGCGTACTGCCATGACGGTAGAGCCGCGCGACGGCCGTCTCTGTGTCTTCATGCCCCCGACCGAGACGGTCGAGGACTATCTGGATCTGCTGGCCGCCGTCGAGGACAGCGCCGCCGAGCTGGGCCTTGCGCTGCACATAGAGGGCTATCCGCCGCCGGGCGACCCCAGGCTGAAAATGATCAGGGTCACGCCCGATCCCGGCGTGATCGAGGTCAACGTGCAGCCGGCCGAGAGCTGGGAGGAGATGCGTGCCATCACCGAGGGCCTCTACGATGACGCCCACCTGACCCGGCTCGGTACCGAGAAGTTCATGCTGGACGGTCGCCACAGCGGCACCGGCGGCGGCAACCACGTGATCTTGGGCGGCGCCACGCCGGACGACAGCCCCTTCATCCGCCGGCCGGACCTGCTGCGCAGCTGCATCACCTATTGGCAGCATCACCCGGCGCTCTCCTACCTCTTCTCCGGGCTCTTCATCGGCCCGACGAGCCAGGCGCCGCGGATCGACGAAGCCCGCAACGACCAGCTGTACGAATTGGAACTCGCCTTCGACCAGATCCCCGATCCGGGCGGGTCCGAGCCAATCGCGCCTTGGCTGGTCGACCGCATCTTCCGCAACCTTCTGATCGATGTCAGCGGCAACACCCACCGCGCCGAGATCTGCATCGACAAGCTCTATTCGCCCGACGGCCCGACCGGCCGCCTGGGCCTGGTCGAGTTCCGCGCCTTCGAGATGCCGCCGCACGCGCGCATGAGCCTGGTGCAGCAACTGCTGTTGCGCGCGCTGGTCGCTCTTTTCTGGAAGCAACCCTACAAGGGCCGGCTGGTGCGTTGGGGAACGCAGTTGCATGATCGCTTCATGCTGCCGCATTACGTCTGGCAGGACATGATCGCGGTGATCGAAGACCTGCGGGCCGCGGGCCATCCCATGGAGGCCGCCTGGTTCGCCCCGCATTGGGAGTTCCGCTTCCCGCGTCTGGGTCTGCTGCAGCACGGCGATATCCAGATCGAAGTCCGCCAGGCCCTGGAGCCCTGGCATGTTCTGGGCGAGGAGGGCGCGGCCGGCAGCACCGCGCGCTATGTCGATTCCTCGCTGGAGCGCCTGCAAGTGAAGGTCGAGGGTCTCAGCGGCGAGCGCTACCTCGTCGCCTGCAACGGCTATCGGCTGCCGCTGCAGGCGACGGGAACCAGCGGCGCGGCCGTGGCCGGTGTGCGCTACCGCGCCTGGCAGCCGGCGTCCTGCCTGCATCCCACCATTCCGGTGAACGCACCGCTCACCTTCGACCTCTATGATCGCTGGACCGGGCGCGCGCTGGCCGGCGGCCAGTACCATGTCTCGCACCCGGGCGGACTCGGCTACGACAGCTTTCCGATCAACAGCTACGAGGCCGAGGCCCGCCGCCTCACCCGCTTCTTCACCACCGGCCACACGCCGGGCGTGCGACCCGATCCCCCCTCCATCGCCCAAGCGGAGATGCCGCACACCCTGGATCTGCGCTGGGCCTTCGCGCGTTAGAGCCGCGTTAGAGCGTTGACGGCATTGGCGGGATCGCCGCCTACTGTCGCGCCCTGACCGAGGCTTGGCGCACGAAGGCCTCTGGGCCCATCCGCGTGATACCTTTCGGCAGGACTGCCGGTGAGCGACATCGCCGAGGAACGCAACAAGGCCGGATTGGCCAGATCGGAGGAGACTATGGGCGGAGTTCGGGGACGCGTGGCCTTGGTCACCGGGGCAGGCAGCGCCGAAGGCATCGGCTTCGCCTGTGCCAAACTCCTCATGGCGGCCGGCGCCAAAGTTGCGATCACCTCGACGACACCACGGATCTTCGAACGCCGGAAGGCGCTGGGCGGCGATCCCACGAACAGCTTCGCCAAGCCGGCCGACCTGACGCAGCCGGATGCCGTGACCGAGCTCGTCGCCGCGGTCAAGGCCGTGCTCGGACCGGTGGAGATCCTGGTCAACAATGCCGGTATGACCCAGGTCGGGATTGACGAGCCCTCGGCCCCCTTGCAGGACACCAGCGATCGAGGCTGGAGCTACGGCATCGACATCAGCCTGAAATCGGCCTTTCTCGTGACCCGCGCCGTGCTGCCGGAGATGCGGCGGCGGCACTATGGCCGGATCGTGCAGATGTCCTCGGTGACCGGGCCGCTGGTCGGCATCTCCGGGAGTTCGGTCTATGCAGCCGCAAAGGCCGGCATGCTGGGCATGACCCGTGCGCTCGCCATTGAGGTCGGGGCCAGCAATGTGACCGTGAACTGCATCGGACCGGGCTGGATCACCACCGGATCGAGCTCCGAGAAGGAACGCATCGCTGGTCGGCATACGCCTGTCGGCCGCTCCGGAACGCCCGAGGAAATCGGCCATGTTGCCGTCTTTCTCGCAAGCGAGGAGGCCAGCTACCTGACCGGTCAATTGATCGTGGTCGACGGCGGCAATACGATACAGGAGTACAAGGTCGGCCTCTAAAAGGACATTGCGCATGGCCCCAGGCCGTCGGGGAAGTGATCATGACGCGTTATCAGGGCGCGATCGCACTGCATGAGCGCGCCTGCCGGGGTGCTGCCCGGCGGAGTCGGCAGCAACTTTCGCTATCACGCACAGCCGGTGTCGCTGGCCTTGGTCCGCGGCGCAGGCACCTATGTCTTCGACGCCGACGGCAATCGCTACATCGACTATATCCTGGGCAATGGGCCGGCGATCCTGGGGCACTCGCCGGAAGCCGTCCTCCAGGCCGTGCAGGAGAGCATGTCGCTGGGCCAGACCTTCGTCGTCGTGATCCTCGAGCCCATCGCCTGCAATGCCGGCGTAATCGAGCCCCGACCCGACTATCTCCAGACCCTGCGCCGGCCCTGCGACCGCCACGGCATCGGCGCGATCTTCGCCACCGTCTTCACCGAGACACCACCGATCGCCGACTATTGCGACTACAAAGAAAACGACGCGATCCTGCGTCTGGCTTTCGTCGAGGCCCTGCAGCATCGCGGCATCCGCACCACCGCGCGCGGCACCTGGTTCCTCTCCACCGCGCTCCGCGACGCCGACATCGAGGAAACCCTGGCAAGTGCGAAGGACGCGCTTGAGGCGGTCGCGCAAGAGCGCCGGTCAGAAGCTCCCGGTGCGACCGCGAGCCCCCCTCACTGCTATTCTGGTTTGCGCAACCGAAGGCGCCTCACACGCGAAGGCAGAAAGCCCTGGCGCAATTGTAGTTCAGGCGGAGCGTTTGGATCTCTGCGCACCGGGAGTGCTCGAAAGCGGAGAAAACTACTTGGAGGCCTTCCAGCCTTGCGTCGGCCTATCCCTGGAAACCTGTGTCGAGGAATGGCGTTACGCGACCCTGGCGATCAACCGCATGCAGTGCCTCGTCGCCGAACGCCAAGCCTGGTCGATCGTCTTGACGAAGGCCTATGAGCGTCTTTGGGAAAGCGTGAAGGTCGGTGACCCACAGCGTCAGAATCTTGGGTTTCCTACCGGTGCTGCCTGCCTTGGAGCAAGCGCACGCCGCCTGGCGGCAAAGCGGTCTCTCGGATTGCGCTTGCGCCGCCGCGCGTTGGGGCCCCGGCAGCTTGCGCCTCGATGACTCGGAACGGTGCCGACGCGACCGCACAGCCCTGCGCGCCCTCCTCTACATGGGCTGGCTCATTCAATGCGAGCATTGAAGCCATGCGGCGGGAATCGCAGTCCGGTCGGGTCGCGCGAGTCAGTCGACTGAGCCGCAGGGAGGTGGCATGCGAGGTCCCGGAGAAGCCTGGCTTCCACACCGGGCGATGGGTGAGCGGCAGCAGGACGGCGTACCGTCGCAGTTCGGCGACCAAGGCAGACAGCATGGCCTCGGTCGCGGAATCGATCCGGCGCGCGTCCTCAACCACCAGGAGAAAGGCTGCGGTCTCGGCACGCGCCAGCAAGCGTTCGCTCCAGAAACGCCGAGCACGCTTGCGCTGTTGCATGGGCGACAGGTTGCATGGGCGACAGCTTCGACCTCTCGATTCGCTCCTCGCTCGGCAGAGACAAGAGATCCGCCAGCACCTGAAGCGTCGGCGGCGCCTGACCTTCCAACAGTGCCGTTAGCTTCTCGAGGCGGGCAGAGACATCGTCCCGACGCCGAAACCCCGCCTCCTGCTCCAGGTCTCGAACCAGCGGATGGAAAGGCGATCGGGTATGGAAGGCGGAGCGCCGAAAGTGACGGCTCCGGATTTGCGCGAGCCGATTTCGCCGCCCATCTCCGCAAAGAGCACAGCACCTTCGTTTGGATTCTGGCGTTTGGATTCTGGCGTTTGGATTCTGGAGGGCATGCTGGCGCGAACCGGCTGCCGGCAGCTGGAACGCAGGGACAATTCGGCCGCCTGCTTCGACGGTTTCTACGCGCGAAGGTCGCAGGAGACTTGACGGCGGCCGCTTCGACCGCGACATGCAGGGAAGAAGCGCGCCGAACAGAGAGAGGTCTGGGACCCATGCAAAGCGACAATCGAATCCTGGACGACCTCGCCCGGGTTCTCTTCGGCGCCATGGGCGCGACCTCTGGCCTGCGCGGCGCGTTCGAGTCTCGCCTGCGCGAACCTCTGGAGCGCTTGGTCGAGCGTCTGCAGCTGGTCACTCGCGAAGAATTCGAAGTGGTGCGCGAGATGGCCGAAACCGCCCGCCAGGAGCAGGAAGACCTGGCCGAAAAGCTGCGCGCACTCGAGGCCGAACTGGCTGAATTGAAGGCGAAATCGCCCAAGCGTCGCAGCAGCGCAACGAAGGCTGCAGAAGCTGCGGACAAGACCCAGTCGTCCTAGGAGACCCATCCGCCTTGCCTCTTTCTCAGCATAAGGCGACTTGCGACACCAGGTCGGAGAGTGGCAGGCTCGTCTTCAGGGTTGCGGAACAGGAAGCGACCGCGACGAGGCTGTTGCCGGCGATCGGGGAGATATCCGGGGCCAAGACCCGTCCGTGCGGATGTGCGACAGAACACCTGATTTCTGGCAAAGGCAGGCGCGCGCTCCTGCCAAGGGACCTTCCACCACTCTGCCCGGCAGGACCCTCGTGACAGCAGAACGACGCGGTGCTAGACAGGGGTCTGCAAGGGATCGCCCGCGTTGCGCCAGACGCGGGCCGTGGAGCGCTCCCGGCAGGATCACCTGTCCGCAATCGGGATTGGAAGTGGGAGGATAGCGGTGTGAGGGTTGGAATCGTTGCGATCTTGACGGCGCTGGCGGTAAGTCTGGCCGTGCCGGGCGCGCGGGCGCAGGCCGACTGCGCAAACTGGCAGAGCGGGGATTTCTTCTCGACAGCCAGCGCTGCGGATGTGCGCGCCTGTCTGCGGGCCGGCGCCGATCCGGACGCACGAGTCTGGTTTGGTTTGACCCCGCTGCACAGGGCTGCGAGGTTCGGTCATGCTGCCGCGATTGCGGCGCTGCTCGACGGCGGGGCCGATCCCGGTGCGCGGGACTACGACTATGGCTCGACCCCGCTGCACAGTGCTGCAGGTGAGGGCCAAGCCGCCGCGCTTGCGGCGCTGCTCGCCGCCGGCGCCGATCCCGGTGCGCGGGACGTGAATGGCTCGACCCCGCTGCACCGGGCTGCAAGGAGGGGCAATGTTGCCGCGCTTGCGGCGCTGCTCGCCGCCGGCGCCGATCCCGGTGCGCGGGACGTGAATGGCTCGACCCCGCTGCACCGGGCTGCAACGTGGGGCAATGTTGCCGCGCTTGCGGCGCTGCTCGACGGCGGGGCCGATCCCGGTGCGCAGGACGTGAATGGCTCGACCCCGCTGCACCGGGCTGCAAGGTGGGGCCAAGCCGCCGCGCTTGCGGCGCTGCTCGCCGCCGGGGCCGATCCCGCTGCACGGGACGTGGATGGCCGAACCCCCTTCGACCTGATCCCAGGCGACTCTCCGCTCGTCGGAACAGCCGCCTACCGGCGCCTGAAGGATGCCCGGTGAGACTGAAGCCAGCCGCCCAAGGGTGTCTTGGCAAGTGCCGTTCCCGGCATTCCTGCGCGCGGGCAAGACCGTCGTGACAGCAGAACGACGCGGTGCTAGACAGGGCTCCAAAAGGGATCGCTGGCGTTGTGGCAGACGCGGGAAGTGGAGCGCTCCCGGCAAAATCCTGTGTCCGGAATCGGGGTTGGAAGTGGGAGGATGACGGCGTGAGGGTTGGAATTGTTGCGATCTTGACGGCGCTGGCGATCTGTCTGACCGTGCCCGGATGTCTGGCCGTGCCGGGCGCGCGGGCGCAGGCCGACTGCGCAAACTGGCAGAGCGGGGATTTCTTCAAGACAGCCAGCGCTGCGGATGTGCGCGCCTGTCTGCGGGCCGGCGCCGATCCCGGTGCGCGGGACGAGGATGGCCGGACCCTGCTGCACGGGGCTGCAGGGGCGGGCAATACTGCCGCGATTGCGGCGCTGCTCGCCGCCGGTGCCGATCCCGGTGCACAAACCAAGGATGGCCGGACCCTCTTCGACCTGATCCCAGGCGACTCTCCGCTCGTCGGAACAGCCGCCTACTGGCGCCTGAGCGATGCCCGGTGGGACTGAAGCCAGCCGCCCGACAGTGTCCTGGCAAGGGGCCTTCGGGGTGGAGTCCGCCAGGGGAGGGAATGACGGCCTGAGGCCTTGTTTTGCCGCCTGGACTCGCCCGTGCGGAAGTGATGTGAGCCCATCCGAGCGGTGCGACCTTCTGCGCCCTGGTCGAGACCGATCCGGGCAGGGCGTTGCGTGTCGGCATCGAGCGACCGATCGACGATGAAGAGCGTCCGCTCGATACGACCGATTTCTGGCAAGGGCAAGCGCGCGCTCCTGCCAAAGGACCTCCGGGAAAATCCACTCTGCCCGGCAAGACGCTCGATTTCATATCCAGCGGCAACAAAGACGGTGTGAGGCCAGTGCTAAAGTGGCCGGATTTTCTCGGTCGTGCCCGTTGCACGAAGCGGTCCCCGAGGCGGTCGGGGCTTCGGGACGCTCAGGCGTCTCTTCCATGGCGACCGGGCAGGGTGTATCGTACGGTACTATCGCGCGGGAGACAGTCGAGGCGGAACCGACCTTCAGGGCAACGGCGATGCCGTTTGCGCCGGGGTTTGCGGCCCGATGGGATCGGGCCGATGCCTCCTGCGCGCAGGCAAGACCGTCGTGACAGCAGAACGACGCAGTGCTAGACAGGGGTCCGAAAGGGATCGCTGGCGTTGCGGCAGACGCGGGTCGTGGAGCGCTCCCGGCAGGATCACCTGTCTGGAATCGGGGTTGGAAGTGGGAGGATAGAGGTGTGAGGGTTGGAATCGTTGCGATCTTGACGGCACTGGCGGTCTGTCTGACCGTGCCGGGATGTCTGGCCGTGCCGGGCGCGCGGGCGCAGGCCGACTGCGCAAACTGGAAAAGCCGGGATTTCTTCAAGACAGCCAGCGCTGCGGATGTGCGCGCCTGTCTGCGGGCCGGCGCCGATCCCGGTGCGCGAGACGAGGATGGCCGGGCCCCGCTGCACGGGGCTGCGTTGTTCGATAATGCCGCCGCGATTACGGTGCTGCTCGCCGCCGGTGCCGATCCCGGTGCGCGGGACGAGGATGGCTGGACCCCGCTGCACGAGGCTGCGTTGTTCGATGATACCGCCGCGATTGCAGTGCTGCTCGCCGCCGGAGCCGATCCCGGTGCACAAGCCACGGATGGCTTGACCCCGCTGCACGGGGCTGCTGAGAACGGCCAAGCCGCCGCGATTGCGGCGCTGCTTGCCGGCGGCGCCGATCCCGGTGCGCGGTCCACGGGTGGCTTGACCCCGCTGCACAGTGCTGCACGTGAGGGCCAAGCCGCCGCGATTGCGGTGCTGCTCGCCGCCGGTGCCGATCCCGGTGCGCAAACCAAGAATGGCTTTACCCCGCTGCACCATGCTGCTGGGAAGGGCCAAGCCGCTGCGATTGCGTCGCTGCTCGCCGCCGGAGCCGATCCCGGTGCACAAGCCACGGATGGCTTGACCCCGCTGCACTTGGCTGCAGGGGCGGGCAATGTTGCCGCGATGGTGGCACTGCTCGACGGCGGTGCCGATCCCGGTGCGCGGAACGTGGATGGCTTGACCCCCTTCGACCTGATCTCAGGCGACTCTCCGCTCGTCGGAACAGGCGCCTACTGGCGCCTGAGGGATGCCCGGTGAGACTGAAGTCAGCCGCCCAAGGGTGTCCTGGCAAGGGGTCTTCGGGGTGGAGTCCGCCAGGGGACGGAATGACGCCCTGAGGCCTTGCAGGAACAGGCCATGCGCCAGAGCGCGGCCGACCCGGTCGACAAGGTCATCGCCCGGACCGCATCCGATGGCTGATCAGAGGTTCGCTCAACAGCAGTCGGGATGCGCTTCCCGCTCTCGAGCGGGGTGATACTCTGTCTGAAGGGCTTGGGGCGCGTCACTGTGGCGCGGGCCGGCACAACGGGCATCGCGCCGTTGCGGGCTCGGGCAGGTCGGGTTTGCGTCCGGGCCGGTTCGATCCCTGCCGAAGCCCTCGCTGTTCCAGCAGCGCCGCCGCGAAGGCCGGGACCGCCTCCGGCGCGTCCAGTTCACCGAAAACCCGGCCGATCAGCACCAGCATGGGGCCCTCCGGCATCTGCCCGGCCAGGCGATCGGGCAGGGCGGCGATCGGGGCCGACAGGGTGAACTCGTCGCTGCGGGTCGCATTGGCCATGGCCAGCGCCGGGGTCTGCGGATCCAGGCCCGAGGCGACGGCGGCGGTCACCAGCTCGGCGAGTGTGTGCTTGGGCATATAGACCGCCGTGGTGACGGTGGGATCGGCCAGAGCCTGCCAATCGATGTCCTGCGGCAAGCGCCCGCTCTTGGCATGGGCGGTGACGTACTGTAGGCGGCGCGCATGGTCGCGGTGGGTAAGAGAGATGCCGAGACGGGCGGCGGCACCTTGTGCTGCGGTGATGCCGGGGACCACCTCGATGGCGATGCCGGCAGCCCGCGCGGCGGTCAGTTCCTCGCCGGCGCGGCCGAAGATCATCGGGTCGCCGCCCTTCAGGCGCACCACCTCGAGGCCCTGTTCGGCCAGCTCCAGCAACAGGGCATTGATGTCGCCCTGCTTGCAGGAAGGGCCGTAGCCGCGCTTGCCGACCCGCAGCGTGCGGGCCTCTCGGCGCGCCAGGTCCAGGACCGCCGGGTGCACCAGGTCGTCATAGAGGACGACCTCGGCCGACTGCAGAGCGCGCAGGGCGCGCAAGGTCAGAAGCTCGGGATCGCCGGGGCCGGAGCCCACCAAGGCGATGCGGCCGCGGCGCGACTCCGAAGCCTGCGGTTCGGCGCTGCCGAGCAGGCGCTGCCAGGTCTGCGGTTCGGCATGGCCGTCCGGCCGCTCCAGCGCTTCGCGCATGAAGGCCTGCCAGAAGCTCCGACGCGCCGGCCGACCCGGCAGCTGCGCCTTGACCTTCTCGCGCCAGGTCCTGGCGGCGGCGGCCCAGCCGGCCAGACCCTGCGGCAGCAGCGCCTCGATACGCGCCCGCACGGCCTGCCCGAAGAGCGGCGCCACGCCGCCGGTGTCGACCGAGATCACCAGGGGCGAGCGATTGACGATGCTGCCGAAGGTCACAGAGGCCCCGGCGCGGTCGACCAGACTAGCGATGACGCCCTTGCTCTTGGCCAACTCGACGAAGGCAACGGCGGCCGCATCCTCGGCGAGTGCGCCGACGGCGAGTGTCACCCCGGAGAGGTCGGCCTCGCACCAGTCGCGGCGCTGCAGCGAGACCGGCCCATGCTCCGGGCTGGGTGTCGGTGCTGCCGTGAGGGCCAGGATCTCCTCCGAGGGGTCCATGGCGACAATCAGCACCTCGGCGCCGGCGGCGGACAGCAGTTCCGCCTTCCAGGCGGCGGCCGGGCTGCCGCCGACCACCAGGCAACGCGCGCCACGAAGGGCGATGAAGAGCGGCAGGCGGCTCAGCGCGGCCATGCGGCCGCCGGCCGCCTCTTGCGGCAGCCTTCGGCTCTCGTCGCTCGGCGGGCGATCCATTCTCGTTCTTCTTCTCTTCAAGCGCCGTCTGCGGTCTCGGCAAGCGGGGCGACCAGATGAAAAAACGATCCGGAAACGGAACCGCGCCAGCTGCCTGCGTCGCCTAGCACGGCTCCATTGGCATCCTCAACATGGAAGAGAGCCGGGTCGCCGCCGGGTTCGGCAATGCGGGCATAGTGAAACTCGTGGCCGGCGAAGCGGCTGCCGGCCGGGCCCAAGGCCGTATCGCTCAGCAAGCGCGCCCGGCGGTAGCCCAAGGCCATCTCACGCTTGGAGAAATCCGTCGCCAGCCCCAGCAGGCCGGCCATTCGGTGCCGCGTTCCCTCGGCATCGATCAAACCCTGGCCGAGGACCATGTAGCCGCCGCACTCGCCATGCAGCGCGCCGCGTTTTGCCAGGGTGCGAAGTCCCTCCAGAAAGGTCGCGTTGGTAGCCAGGCAGCCGGAATGTAGCTCGGGATAGCCGCCCGGCAGCCAGCAGACATCGGCCGTCGGGTCGGGCGCTTCGTCGGCAAGCGGGGAGAAAGGCAGGATCTCTGCACCCTGGGCCCGCCAGCCCTCGAGATGATGCGGATAGAGGAAGGAGAAGGCGGCGTCCCTGGCAAGCGCGATCCGCTGCCCCGGCGGCGGCAGCCAGGCGGCGGTGCCGCCGCTCTCGACTCGACCGGGGCGGGCGGCGGCGCGGATCGCCTGGAGGTCGGCAGCCGACTGCAAGGCCTTGCCGAGCGCCGCAAGCTTGCTGTCCAGGTCTGCGGTCTCGCCGGCCTGCACCAGTCCCAGGTAGCGTTCCGGCAGGGCCAAACTGCCGTTCCTGCCGAGGGCGCCCAGAACCGTCGTTCCGATCTCGGCCATGCCGCTCTCGGTCAGATGGCGATGGCGCGGGCTGGCCACACGATTGAGCAGCACGCCGGCCAGGGAGATGTCCGAGCGCAGCTTGGCGCAACCCAGCGCGATGGCTGCCGCCGATTGCGCCTGGCCGGAGACGTCCAGCACCAGCAGCACCGGATAGCCGGTCGAGGCCGCGATGTCGGCGCTGGCGCCATTGCCGCTCGCACCGGAATTCGCGACGCCGTCGAAGAGGCCCATCGAGGCCTCGATCAGCACCAGGTCGGCGCCCTGGCTGCGCCCGGCGATCTCGGCCAGGGTGGCCTTCGGCATGGCCCAGGAGTCGAGATTGTAAGAGGGCCGGCCGGTGGCGTGGGCGTGAAAGGCCGGGTCGATGTAGTCGGGTCCGCACTTGAAGGCCTGCACCGTGAGCCCGCTGTCGGCGAAGGCCTGCAGCAATCCCAGGGTGACGGTGGTCTTGCCGGCGCCGGAGCGCGGGGCGGCGATCACCAGACCGGGTGGTAAGAGTTTCATGACGAGGCTTTCTGCTGCGTTGTCGCGGCACCGGCCGCCGGGCTATGACGGTGGCCATGAGCGAGGAAGAGAGGGGCGCCCTGCGCCGCGGCTGGACCACCGGATGTTGCGCTACGGCGGCGACCAAGGCTGCCTATACGGCGCTCTCGACCGGCCGCTTTCCGGACCCGGTCACGGTGACCCTGCCGAAGGGGCAGACGCCGGCTTTTGCTCTGGCCTGCCAGGCCTTGGGCGAGGATTGGGCCGAAGCCGGCGTGGTCAAGGATGCCGGCGACGACCCCGACGTGACGCACGGCGCGCTGATCAAGGCCCGGGTTCGCCCGGGCGCTTCCGGCAGCGGCGTCGCCTTTCAAGCCGGAGAAGGGGTCGGCCTGATCACCAAGCCGGGCCTGCCCTTGCCGCCCGGTGAGCCGGCCATCAATCCGGTGCCGCGGCAGATGATGCGCCAGGTCATCGCCGAGGTCGCGGCGGCGGCGGGCAGCAGCGGCGATGCTCTCGTCGAGATCATCGTCCCGGAGGGTGCCCGTCTGGCGCCCAGGACCTGGAACCCGCGGCTGGGCATCCTGGGCGGCATCTCCATCCTGGGAACCACGGGCATCGTCATCCCCTATTCCTGTGCGGCCTGGATCGCCTCCATACATCGCGGCATCGATGTGGCCCGCGCCGAGGGCCTGACGCATCTGGCGGGCGCTACCGGCTCCACCTCGGAGGCGGCGGTGAAGGCGCTCTACGGTCTCCCCGACGCCGCCTCGATCGACATGGGTGACTTCGTCGGCGGCATGCTGAAATACCTGCGCCAGCATCCCGTGCCGCGCGTGACCGTGGCCGGCGGTTTCGCCAAGATGACAAAACTGGGCCAGGGCCTGCTCGATCTGCACGCCACGCGCGGGCAGGTGGATCGTGACTGGCTGGCCGGCCGGGCCGGGGCCATCGGTGCCGGCCCCGATCTGGTTACCGCCATTCGCGATGCCAATTCGGCGCTGCACGTGCTGGAGCTCTGTCGCCAGGCGGCCCTGCCCATCGGCCGGGAGGTCGCCCGGGCGGCGGCTGCGAATGCCGAGCGGCAGGTCGATGCCTCGACCGAGGTCGATGTCGCGGTGTTCGATCGTCAGGGTCTCTTGGTGGCTCACAGCGATCCGCCCTCGGCCGCAGGATTGTTGTCGCGTCCGCGGTAGCGACGCCGATAGCCGGCGTCGTAGAGGGCGCTGGCGCGGAAGTCGTCGGCGGCCAGGGCCGGACCCACCAGGATCAGCGCGGTGCGGTCGATGCCGGTGTCGCGAACGGCCTGGGCGATCTCGCCCAGCGGCGCACGCAGGATCTCCTGATCCGGCCAGCTGGCACGATACGCCACGGCGCTGGGGCAAGAGGGGCCGTAGAAAGGCAGCAATCGCTCGGCCACGCTCTCGACCGCATGGATCGAGAGATGCACGGCCAAGGTCGCACCGCTGGCGGCGAAGGCCTCCAGGGTTTCTCCTTCCGGCATGGCCGAGGCGCGGCCGGAGGTGCGGGTCAGCACCAGGGATTGCGCCACCTCCGGGACGGTCAGTTCCTGCCCCAGGGCGGCCGCGGCGGCGGCGAAGGCGGGCACGCCCGGTGTCACGGTGAAGGGAATGCCGCGCGCCTTGAGTGCGCGCGTCTGTTCGGCCAGCGCGCTCCAGACCGAGAGATCGCCGGAGTGCAGACGGGCCACATCGAGGCCGGCGGCATGGGCAGCTTCGAACGCGGCGACGATTTCCCCGAGGCTCATCGGTGCCGTGTTCACCACGCGGGCGTCGGCCGGGCAGTGCGCCAGGACGGCCTCGGGAACGAGGGAGCCGGCATAGAGGCAGACGGGACAAGCGGCGATGAGATCGCGGCCGCGCAGGGTGAGCAGGTCGGCCGCACCGGGACCGGCGCCGATGAAATGCACGGTCATGAGGACGACTCCGCCAGAGCACAGGTCGCGCGCGCCGACTGGATCCGCGGTACCCGCAAGCGCGCCTGCGGGCCGGCCGCAGCCAAGGCCGCCGCCTCGGCGACCGCGGCGACGCCGAGTGCTCGTTCGGCGGGCCGGGAGCGGGTCTCGACCCCTTCCTCTACGGCCGCCATCTCTGCCTGTGACAGATAATGCAGGGGCTTTGCCAAGCGGCTGGCTGCCTCGGCAATGCCGCGCTCGCCGCGCTTGGCTTCGCCGGTTGCCAGGGCCGCGACCTCGCTGGCGGTCCGTTCGCCCAGAGCGCGCTCCAGCAAGGCCAGGATCTCCTCGGCCGGACAGCCGCGACGGCAGCCGATGCCTGCATAGAGCTTGCTCATGGCTTGCGACAGCTCCACTGGGTCACCGTCATCGCCGGTCGAAAGGCGTGAAAGCGGCCGACGCTGTCGGCGCGCTCCAGGGAAAGCCGGTTCAGGCTGCCGCCCAAAGCGTTGAAACAGTGAGAGAGCCTGCTCTCCGTTTCGATGGTGACGGCATTGGCGACCAGGCGTCCGCCAGGCTTCAGCGCCGACCAGGCCGCGTCCAGTAGACCCTCTGCGGTGCCACCGCCGCCGATGAAGATGGCGTCCGGCGCTTCCAAGCCTGCCAAGGCCTCGGGTGCACTGCCAGCGAGGAGTTCCAACCAGGGTACACCCAGATTTGCAGCGTTCTTCAAAGCGGTCGTCCGGCGTCTCTCGTTCGGCTCGATGCCGGTGGCGCGGTTGGCCGGATGGCGCAGCAGCCACTCGATGGCGATCGAACCCGAGCCGCAGCCGATGTCCCACAGCAGCTCGCCGGGTCGTGGAGCCAGGCTGGAGAGGGTGACGGCACGGACCTCGCGCTTGGTGAGCTGCCCGTCGCTTTCGAATAGGCTGTCGTCCAGACCGCCGACCGGCGGTATCACCAGCGCCTCGGGCGCGGCGGCAACTTCGATGCCCAGAAGATTGAGACGATGAGCATCGGCGATCCAGAAGTTCTTGGCCTTGGTCTGGCGGATCCGCTCGACCGGCCCGCCCAAGGCCTCCAGCAGGTGCAGTCGGCTGTCGCCGAAGCCACGTTCGGTCAGATAGGCTGCGACCTTGCCGGGCGTGGTCTCATCGGCGCTCAGGACAAGCAGGTGACGCCGGGGCTGCAGGTGCGGGGCCAGGCTCTCCAGCGGCCGGCCGCAGAGCGTGAGGCAGTCGGTATCGGGCAGGCTCCAGGCCAGACGCGCGGCCGCCAAGGAAAAGGCCGAGGGGCCGGGGAGACAGAGGATTTCGCGCGCGGGAACGGCTTGGGCCAAGCGCGCGCCGATGCCGTAGTGAAAGGGATCGCCGCTGGCCAGGACCACCACCGGCTGGCCACGCCTGGCCAGGATGCTGGGTAGTGCCTGCTCCAGCGGCGAGGGCCAGGCGAGGCGTTCACCCTGGATCAGCCGATCGGCGAGCGTCAGGTGGCGGCGGCCGCCGACCACAAGTTCGGCCGAAGCCACCAGCGTGCGGGCACTCTGGCTGAATTCCTCGATGCCGCCTTCGCCGATGCCGATGAGTGAGAGCCAAGCTTCGGTCATCGGCCGAGGTCCGGGGCTTGCGCTCGCTGTGCCTCGGCTCCTAAGCAGGGGGCATGAAGGTCTTGCTTCTCGGCGGTACCACCGAGGCCTCGGAACTGGCGCGTCTGCTGGCCCGGGATCCGCGCTTCGCCGCCACGCTCTCGCTTGCCGGCCGCACCGAGAAACCGGCTGCGGCGCCGATCGCCACCCGTGTGGGTGGCTTTGGCGGCATTGCGGGTTTGGAGCGCTACATCGATGCGCAGGGAATCGATTGCCTGATCGATGCGACCCATCCCTATGCCGCGCAAATCTCGGCCAACGCCGCCGAAGCCGCCGCGCGCCGCTGCGTGCCGCTGCTGGCCCTGCGGCGCCCGCCCTGGCCGAGACTGGAGGGAGATCTTTGGCAGGAGGTCGCCGACGCCGAGGCCGCGGCTCAGGCCCTGGGCCCGACGCCGCGCCGGGTTTTTCTGGCCATGGGGCGCCTGGAGGTTCGGGCCTTCGCCCAGGCACCGCAGCATCACTATCTGATCCGCAGCATCGATCACCCCGGTCCTTTGCCGCTGCCCTCCCTGCAGGTGATCACTGCGCGCGGACCCTTCGATCCGGCCGCGGAAGAGGCCTCGATGCGCGACCGGGGGATCGAGGTACTGGTCTCCAAGAACTCCGGCGGAACCGCCACCTACGGCAAGATCGAGGCGGCGCGCCGCCTGCAGCTTCCGGTCCTTCTGCTGGCCCGGCCGGACTTGCCCGGGGCCGAGAGCGTGACCGCTGCCGAGGAGGCCATGGCCTGGCTCGCGGCCGATCACGAGGCGCTCGCGCGGCGCGGAGTGTAGACCCAGGGACGGGCTGCCTCACGCTCGATCAGGCGGGTTTCCGCAGTCCCGATCATCACCAGGGTGCGCATGTCGGCGCGCGCCGGATCGGCCTCGGCCAAGCGCAGCACGTCGATCTCTTCGCGGCCGTCGCCGACGGCGGTGGCGAAGATCACCGGCGTCTCGCCCGGCAGGATTTCGCGCAGGATCTCGAAGGCGTGGCCGAGTTGCCAGGGACGGGCTTTGGAAATCGGGTTGTAGAAAGAGAGCACGAAGCCGGCGCCGGCAGCGGCCCGCAGACGGCGCTCCACCAGCTCCCAAGGCTTAAGATTGTCGGACAGCGAGAGCGCGCAGAAGTCGTGGCCGAGCGGCGCACCCAGGCGGGCCGAGGCAGCTTGCATGGCCGAGATGCCCGGCAGGACCCTGACGTCCAGATTGCGCCATGCCTCGGGACCGGCCTCCAGGGCCTCGAAGACCGCAGCGGCCATGGCGAAGACACCGGGATCGCCGGAAGAGACGACGCAGACCCGGCGTCCTTCGGCGGCGAGACCGAGCGCATGATTGGCACGATCCAGCTCGACCCGATTGTCGCTGGCGTGGCGCTCTTGGCCCACTTTCTCCGGCACTCGGGCGAGGTAGGTCAGATAGCCGATCAGATCCTCCGCCTCGGCCAAGGCCTGGCTGACGGCCGGCGCGGTCAACGCGGGATCGCCCGGTCCGAGTCCGACGACGGTGACCGCGCCGCTCATGGTGCGCGCCCCTGGCCCGGAACCAGCACCATGGAGAAGTAGGGTGCGCGCGCGTCCTCCATCTCGCTCAAGGGGCGGCGGACTTCGGCCTCGGAGGTGCCGCGCTCGACATAGAGGGCGCGCTCCAAGAGGCCGGCGGCGGAGATCACGCGGCGCACCTTGGCCAGGTTGCGGCCCAGCTTCATCACCACCAGCGCATCGCAGCATCCGATCCGCTTGGCCAGCTCGTCCTCGGGCAGGGTTCCGGGAACCACGGTCAGAACGTCGTCGCCATAGGTCATGGGCAGGCCGGCGCGCGACCAGCAGCCCGACATGCCGGTGATACCGGGAACCACTTCTATGGGGTGCTGCCCCTCGAGCCGGCGATGCACATGCATGTAGGAGCCGTAGAAGAGGGGATCGCCCTCGCAGATCAAGGCGACGTCCAGGCCGGCGGTCAGCCTCTCGGCGACGCGTGCGGCTGCCTCGTCGTAGAACTGCCCCATAGCCTCGGCGTAGCGCGGGTCGCCGATCGGGATCTCCAGGGTCACGGGGTACTCCAGGCGCATGAGTTCGGCGACTTCGGGCAGTATTCCATCGAGGATGGTCCGGGCGATGCCGGGGCGGTTGCGCGCGGCGAAGAAGGCGACGACCGGTGCGGCCTGCAGCAAGCGCAGAGCCTTCACCGTCAAGAGCTCCGGGTCGCCCGGGCCGACGCCCAGACCATAGAGCCTTCCACCCATCATTCGCGCTCCTTTGCCAGGGCGTTGACGGCTGCTGCCGCCATGGCGCTGCCGCCCTTGCGGCCCTTCAGGATGACGAAGGGTGAGAGGCCGCTGTCCGCCAAGGCCTCTTTCGATGCGGCGGCGCCGACGAAGCCGACCGCCATGCCGATGATCGCCGCAGGTCGCGGCCAGCCGCGCTCTAGCCCTTCGAGCAGGTAGAAAAGCGCTGTCGGGGCGTTGCCGATGACGACCAGGGCGCCGCTCAAGCGCTCGCCCCAAAGCTCCAGTGCGGCGGCCGTCCGGGTGTTGCCGATGGATTTGGCCAGTGCCGGGACTTGCGGCTCGCTCAAGGTGCAGATCACCGGATTGTCGGCGGGAAGACGGCTCGCGGTGATGCCCCTGGCGACCATGTCGGCATCGCAGAGGATCGGGGCGCCGGTCAGCAAGGCAGAGCGCGCACGCTCGCCAAAGTCGGGCGAGAACTGCAGGTCCTGCGCGATCTCCGGCTGGCCGCAGGCATGGATCATGCGCACGGCCACGCGCTCCTCCCAGAACGAAAGGCCTTCCAGCCGGCTCTCTTGTCGGATCGTGGCGAAGGAGCGGGCATAGATCTCCGCTCCGTCGCGAATGTAGTCATGGTGTTCAGGCATGGTGTGCCAAGTCCAAAATCTCGCGGTCGCCGAGACCGTGGCGTGAGGGTTGAGCGTCGGCGCGGCCGTCGCGGACCAGCGCCCAGCCCCCGTCTTCTCCGACCAATGTGAGTGCTGCCGCGCGTGGATGGGCGCAGCCCTTGCTGCAGCCGGAGAGATGCAGATGGCCGCCTTGCGCCGGCAGTTTCGCTGCGAGCGCGCTTGCCAGGCCCCGGGTGTCGACACTGGCTTCGGCACAAGCTCCCTTTCCCGGACAGGCATCGATGCGCAGGAAAGCATGAGGGCTCGTAACGGCGCCGAGCGCGACGAAGGCCTCGGCCAAGGGCTGCTGAACCGAGCGATCCACTCCGGCAACCGCCAAGGCGCGCCAAGGAGTGATGCGAAGGGCGCCGTCGCCTCGGTGCTCGGCCAGGTCGGCGCTCGCCCACAACCGCTCGGCCGTGAGGGCTCCGAAGGGCCAGACCGCCAGAAAGGCGCCGACATCGGAATCGGGGAGGCAATGCAAGCCGGGTCGAGGCGCAGCCGCCTGCTTCTGCTCGAATACGGCAGCCGCGGCGGTCAGACCTGCTGTTCTCGGCAAGGCTGCCGGCCCCTCAGCATCCAGGTAGGCCCGCAGGCGCCGGAAACGGCCCGCATTCAAGCGGACGAAGGTCTCGGCGAGCGCGATGGCTGCAGCGGCGAGGTCCGATCCGGCCGGCAGAGTGACGCTCGCTAGCCTGCCCAATTCGATCCGATTGAGCTCGCATCGCAGGACCAGGTCGGAGCCGATGCCCCGCAGCGGCAGCAAACCGCCGCCGTCGACGACAAATCCGAATTTCTCGGGCAGCCCGGCAAAGGCCGGGCGCTCAAAGATTGCCCGATCCAAAGCGGAAAGATGGGCTTCGCAAGCAGGGCTCACCGACGGGTCGGCACCGATCAGCGGCGAGGCGATGATGCTGCGGCGGGCTTCGATCGCCGGATCCTCGACGGCTAGGCCCAGCTCGAGCGCCAAATCCGCCAGAGCCTCGAGCCCCGAATCCTGAAGGCCACGAACTTGGAGGCCGGCACGCTGGGTCAGCTCCAACTGCCCATTGCCCAGCGTCTCCGCGGCTTCGGCGATCCGGCGGGCCGCCGAAGCCGCGAGCAGCCCTCGCGGCGGCATCAGGCGCGTGAGCCAGCCGTCGGCGGCCTGCATCGGCCGCAGCAGGCTGGGGCACCAGCCCTTGACGACTGCGCTCATGCCTTGAGGTCCAGCAGATCGGCGGCCACGGCGTTGCGGCGTGGCTGCCAAAGACGACGCTGCAAGGCCTCGGCGAAGCGGCGGCGCATGGCCTCGCGGGCCGCCGGATTTGCATCCGCGAGAAAGGCCTCGACTTTGTCGTCGCCCAGGGTGGCCGCGTGCAGCAGGTCGAACTGGCGGCTGAGCGGTAGCCCGCTGCTGGCGGCAAAGGCGAAAAGGCTCTCCAGGCTCTTGGCCATTTCCGCACCGCCGCGATAGCCGTGACGCATCATGCCCTCGATCCAGATCGGATTGGCGGCACGGCCCCGCACCACCCGGGCCAACTCCTCGTTCAGGGTTCGCGCTTGCGGCTTCTCCGGGTCGGAGATGTCGGTGTGATAGACACGCCCAGCCTTGCCCAGGCTCTCGGCCGCAGCCGCGAAGCCACCCTCGAAGGCGGCATAGGCGCTGCTTTCCAGCAGGTCGATCTCGCGATGATCCTGCAGGTGCACCAAGGCGTCCGAGGCCGCGACCCGCGCCGCAAAGTCCGTGCGGGCGGCGGCTCCTTCGATGCCGCTGCCATAGGCATAGCCGGCGGCCGCCAGGTAGCTCGCACCCAGTTCGGCACGCGTCTCCCAGTCGCCACGGTCGATCAGAGCGGTCACGCCGGCCTCGTAGCTGCCGGGGGCCGCGCCGAAGACGCGCCAGCAGGCGCGGCGGCGGGCCTCTCCGGTCAGGCCCTTGCAGGCCGCCGCCAGGGGATTCATGTCGGCAGCCTCGTCGCGTTCGGCGACGGCCTGCACGGCGCGATCGAAGAGCTCGATCTGGGCTTGGAACACATCGCGGAAGAGACCGGAGATGCGCAGGGTGACATCGACCCGCGGCCGCTCCAGGCGCGCAAGCGGCAGGACCTCGAAGCCGCTCACTCGGTTGGAACCCTCGTCCCACTGCGGGTCCACACCGATCAAAGCGAGCGCCATGGCCAGTTCGTCGCCACCGGTGCGCATGGTCGCACTGCCCCAAAGATCGAGGACCAGCGCACGCAGCCAGTCACCTTCTTCCTGCAGGTGCCGGCGCACCAGCTCATCTGCGGCCCGCTTGCCCAGCAGAAGTGCAGAGCGGGTCGGGACTGCACGGGGATCGACGGTGAAGAGATTGCGCCCGGTCGGCAGCACGTCGGCGCGCCCGCGCGTCGGTGCCCCGGCCGGACCGGGGGGCACGAAGCGGCCGTCCAATGCGGTGAGCAGTGCCCGCGATTCCTCGCGTGCGCAGGCGGCGATGCGGGACCGCGCCTCGGCTCCGTCCAAACCCGCATTGCCGTGCTGCAAGGCCGCGACCAGTGCATCCGCCCGGGCGCCTTCGGCGGCCTGGCCGAAGACATGCAGCCCGTCGCGGATCTGCAGATCCTTTACGTCGCAGAGGTAGGTGTCGAGCCGCCCCAAGGCCTCTTCGTCGGGCATGTCTCGGGTGACGCCGCACTCCTCGGTGAGGCCGGTCTCTTCGGCGCGTCGGCGAATTTCTTTGCGTAGCAAGGCCATGCGCCGCCGATCGAGGCCGTCGGCGGCGGCATACTCGTCGACCAGGCGTTCCAGTTCTGCCAAGGGGCCCTGTGCGCCGGCCGACTTCAAGGGGGGCGTCAGGTGGCCGAGAACCACGGCAGAGAGACGCCGCTTGGCCGCGGCCGCCTCGCCGGGATTGTTCACGATGAAGGGGTAGATCACCGGCAGGCTGCCGGTCAGCACCCGGGTCGCGCAGATCTCCGACAGTGCCACGGCCTTGCCGGGAAGCCACTCCAAAGTGCCGTGCGTGCCGAGATGGATCAGCGCATGGATCGCCTCGACCCTTCGAAGCCAGAGGTAGAAGGCGATGTAGGCATGGCGTGGCGGCTGGTCCGGATCGTGATAGCTGGCCTTGCGGTCGAGACTGTCGCCGCGATCGGGCTGTAGAGCCAGGATCAAGCTTCCGTGGCGCAGCCAGCGAGCGTGAAAGCGACCGCTGCGGACCGCGGGGTCCGCTTCGGGTTCGCCCCAAGCGGCGGCGACCGTCTCGCGAAAGGCTGCCGGCAGGTCTCGCCAAAGCGATCGATAGGCCTGGAGGGAAAGCAGGGCCGTGCCGGTTTCCGTTTCGAGTTTTCTTGCCAAGTCCTGCGGCGCCGGGGCTTGCGCCGGCAGATCGTAACCGGCCCCGGCGAGAAGTGCTGCGATCGCGCTGCTGCTGGCGAGCGCATCCAGACCGATGGCATGTGCGATCTGGCCGCCGCCCGGATAGTCGGAGAGGATCAGAGCCAAGCGCCGCTCGGCCGGCGAAGTGTCGGTGAGTTTGGCCCAGGCGGCGGCCTTGCCGGCTACTGCGGTCAATCCCTGGCGATAGGGGGCGTGGCGGGTGACGCTGAACTCGATATCCTCGAGCGGCTGGCTCTTGGCCTTGAAGGAGATGGCGCTGGCGACGAGGCGCCCGTCCAGTTCCGGCAGCACCACCTGCATGGCCAGATCGCTGGCCGAAAGGCCGCGCTCGGAGGCCTGCCAGGAGACCTGGTCGGAACCGGCCAGGATCGCCTGCAGGACCGGTGCGCCGGCTGCCTCCAAGGGCGTGTCGCCGCTGGCATCGCGTTGCGCCGAGAAGGCGGTGGCGTTCACCACCACCTTGGGCGCCGCCTCGCGAATGAGGCGCGCGCACCAGGCCGCAGTCTCGGCCGCCTTGAGGCTGGCGACGAAGATCGGCCAGACATCGAAGCCCTCGTCGTACAAGGCCTCGGCCAGCGCATCGATCGCCGCCAGATCCCCGGCCAGCAGGTAGGAGCGATAGAAGACCAGGGCGGCAAGCGGCTTCTCGGCGCGACGCTCTGCCAGCAGCTGCAGCTTGCAGACCGAGCCTTGGCCGGGTGCATAGAATCCCTGTTGCGGCAGAGCCTGGGCAGCGACTGCCGGATCCGGCCGCAGGCCGGCCAGATAGGCAGACTCTTGGAGGAAGCGGGCGATGTTGTCGGTGCCGCCCTCGACAAAATAGCGATCGAGCTTGCTTAGGGCATCGTGCGAAACCGTGGAAAGCTCGGCCAGCCGCGGGTCCGGTCGTGCATCGCCCGGGATGAAGGCCAATGCAATTCCTGCCTGCCGGCAGAGCCGCGCGAGCTCTTCGGCGCCGTAGCGCCAGTAGTCGAGGCCGCCCAGAATCCGCACCACCACGGCCCTGGAGCCCTGCACCGTCTTCTCGATGTAAAGGTCGACCGAGAGCGGGTGGCGCAGGCGCGCCAAGCTGGCCAGCCGTAGTCTCAGGCTGTCCGGATGTCGGGCTTGCGCGACGGCTGCCAGATCACTGTCGGTGAAGGAGAGAAACAGCAGGTCTGCCGGACTCTGCTCCAGATCTACGGCCGGTTCCGCCTCGTCAAGGGATTGGGTCTCGCGGACCAGCAGATGCATGGCGCATCATCCTGCCAACGCCTGAGTGATCGCCGCCTTGTCCATATCACTGCGGCCGACGATCACCAAACGGCTGCCGCGCGCATCTTCCGCCTTCCAGGGGCGGTCGTAGTGATGTCGGAAGCGGGCGCCGACTCCGTGCAGCAGCAGGCGCATGGGCTTTCCGGCAATCGATATGAAGCCCTTGACCCGCAGGATGTCATGCGCTTGCACCGTCGCTTTCAACCGCTCCAGCAGGGCGTCCGGTGAGGTCTGCTCGGGCAGGGTGACGACGAAGCTGTCGAAGTCGTCGTGCTCGTGGTCGTCCAGGCCGTCGTGGTGTGACGGGCGGGCGTCGAGATCGTCTTCGGCGGCGGCACCCAAGCCTAGCAGCACGCTCGGGTCGACCGCACCTTCGCGGGCCGCGACCACCTTGACGGCGCGCGGCAGGCTTGCCGCCACCTCGCTCTCGACCCGGGTCAGCTTGCCGGTATCCAGGAGGTCGCTCTTGTTCACGATCACCAGATCGGCGGCCGAGAGCTGGTCCTCGTAGACCTCTTCCAGCGGGTTGTCGTGATCCAGCGACTCGTCGGCTTGGCGCTGCTGCTCGACCAGGCCGGGATCGTCGGCGAAGCGACCCGCAGCCACGGCCGGTCCGTCGACCACCGCGATCACCCCGTCCACGGTCAAGCGCGAGCGGATCGAGGGCCAGTCGAAGGCCTTCAAGAGCGGCTTGGGCAGGGCTAGACCGGAAGTCTCGATCAGGATGTGCTCCGGCGGATCGGCGCGCGCGACCAGGGTCTCCATGGTGGGGACGAAGTCGTCGGCGACGGTGCAGCAGAGGCAGCCGTTGGACAGCTCGACGATGTCCTCCTCGCCGCAGATCTCGATGCCGCAACCTTTCAGGATCTCGCCGTCGATGCCGAGGCTACCGAATTCATTGACGATGACCGCTACGCGGCGGCCGCCGGCATTCTCCAGCACATGGCGCACCAGGGTGGTCTTGCCGGCACCCAGGAAGCCGGTGATGACGGTGGTCGGGATTTTGCTGGCGGAGGTCATGCAGCTTCGTCTCTCTTTGCCGTGTTCGGCCGATCCAAGGGCGGAATGCGGGCCAGGGTCTTGCGGCGCAGGCTCTCGGGCCGTTCGCGCCAGGGCACCTGGCCGTTGTCGGTGCCGGCGAAGCGGCGGGCGTATTCGAGCAGCGTCGGACCGTCGCTCTCCGGGTCCAGGTCACAGAGCACGTAAGTCCACTTTCCGGTGGCAGCCATCGCCGCGGTGATGGCGCGCTTGCAGCCGGACAGGCAGCGCACCTCTTCCAGCGCGATGCCGGCCTTCGCCAACTCGGCCGAAGCATCCAGGAGCGCGCGGTAGAAGCGTGCGCCGTCGCGCTCGCCGTCCGCAACCTCGCGTGTCGGGTCGCGCCGGCAGGTGACGCAAACGCGTAAGACCGTTCGTTCCATCAAGCTCGCTTTCGACAGTTAGCAGTGCGACGGGTCGCGGGCGCTCGTCGCCGCGCGCCCGCGACCCGCGCGGTCCTTAGCCGAAGACCGGCAGGCTCAACAGCGCCGCAGCGCTTTCCATCTCACCGAAGACGGCACCTTCCAGACCCTCAAGGAAGAAGGTCAGGCCGACACCGGCCACGACGCCGCCGGCAACGCGTACGCCGACCGGGCTCATTGCTTCGTTGCTGCTGGCGAGGAAGCGGGCGACGCCGAAGGTGGCAAGGGCGATGGCATACTGAGTTCCGACCAGGCCGGCGATGTAGGCCAGAATCGGGATCTCCTCGGCACCGATGATCACCTCGGCGAAGGCAAAGCCGTGAAACAGGCCGGCCACCGCAAAGAGGCCGCCCAGCGCCGTCGGCGAGAGGCTGCGCCCGCGGGCAACCAAGAAGCCAAGCACGATAACCGATAGTGCGATAACCCATTCGGCTGCCGGCAGCATCACGCCGCCGACATGCAGCAGCAGGCCGAACGCCATGGCCGCGAGATAGGCCAAGGGCAGCAGCATCGACAGACGGCTACGAAGGCTTGCGGCGATCAGACCGACGGCGATGACGAAGGCCAGGTGATCGAAGCCCAGGATGGGATGGCCGATGCCGGAGAGGAAGCCCTCGGCAAAGGTCGCAGGCGTGGCACCGCCCAGCGGGTGGTGGGCAAGAGCCGAGGCGGCGAAGAGCGGCAGGGCCGCCAGTGCAACAACAAGAGCGCGTAGGAGCATTTCCAAGTCCCCAATGACAAGAACAAGCCTTAACCTGTCCTCGCGAGGGAACGCCTGGACCTTGGTCAAGCTTGTGCTGCTTGTCCAAAGGGCTTCGTCTGAGGCACCCCGCTCAGAACGCTCCCGCGAGAACGCGTACGACGGCAGGTCTCCTGGCTCGCGGCTCGATGCTCAGTGTCGCCTTCCCAAGGCCTGTCTGGCGTAACAGACCTCAGTGGCTCTCGACGCTCAGCTCACCGCTCACAGTTGCGGGGGCAGCTCTGGCTTTCGATGGCAGTCGGACTGCCATCGGCACCACATTCCCCTTTCACCCACCGGATTATCCAAAGTGGGACCGTCGGCGACATTCTTGACGCTGCAGGTGGGTTGCTGTCAATCGCGCGATCGACATGGATTGTTCTATCGGCGCGCGCTGCCTTGTTCCGAACAAGCGCTTGACTTATGGCAGGGCACGGTCCTTCGGGTTGCAGTGGGGAGATCTTCTGCCGTGTCCCATCCATGGGTGAGCTTGGTGCTGGGCGGCGCCCGTTCGGGCAAGAGTCGCTATGCCGAAGATACCATCACGGCCTTGCCGCCGCCCTGGACCTACGTCGCCACGGCCGAAGCCTGGGACGAAGAGATGCGCGAACGTATCGAGCAGCACAAGGCGCGGCGTGGAGCCGGCTGGCGCACCCTGGAGGCGCCGCTTGCCCTGGCCCAGGCCTTGCAGCGCGCGCCGGCCGCCCAGCCGCTGCTGATCGACTGCCTTACTCTGTGGCTGACCAATCTGCTGATGGCCGAGGCGGATATCGAAGGCGAGACTGCCGCCTTGGAGGAGATGCTGAGGAAGCGCCAGGCGCCGACCCTGCTGGTGGGCAACGAGGTGGGCCTGGGCATCGTGCCGGAAAATGCCCTGGCTCGGCGTTTTCGCGACGAAGCCGGTCGGCTTCACCAACGCCTTGCCGGCGGCTCCGGGTCCGTGATCTTCATGGTCGCCGGATTGCCGATGACGGTGAAGGAGAGCAGTGCGTGAACGAAGAGGACGAGGACGCCCGCCATAAGGCCAAGATGGCCAGGCGCAAGGCGGTGCAGGATGCCGAGGTGGCCAGCAAGACCTTGGAAAAGGGCCTGTTGATCGTTCACACCGGCCCCGGAAAGGGCAAGTCGACCGCAGCGTTCGGGCTGGCGCTGCGCATGCTGGGGCGCGGCGGTCGGATTGGCGTGGTGCAGTTCATCAAGGGGGCCTGGGATACCGGCGAGGCCAAGGCCTTGAAGGCCTTCGGTGAGCAGGTGAGTTGGCACACCATGGGCGAGGGCTTCACCTGGGAGACGCAGGACAAGGCGCGCGATATTGCCGCATGTCAGGCAGCATGGGAGCAAGCCGAGGCGATGATGGCGGATCCTGAGCTGCGCCTTCTGATCCTGGACGAGATGAACATCGCTCTGCGCTACGATTATCTGGATCTGGAGGAGGTCGTCGCGACCCTGCGGGCACGGCGCCCGGATCTCCACATCGTCGTCACCGGACGCAACGCCAAAGAGCCGCTTATCAAGGCCGCCGATCTGGTGACCGAGATGAGCCTAGTGAAGCACCACTTCAAAGCCGGCGTGAAAGCGCAAGAGGGAATCGAGTTCTGAGGATGGACGGGCAGGGTGGCGGCCGTGCTGTCATGTTGCAGGGCACCGGCTCCAACGTCGGAAAGTCGCTTCTGGTCGCCGGTCTCTGCCGGCTGGCCCGGCGTCGCGGTTTGAGCGTCGCACCCTTCAAGCCGCAGAATATGTCGAACAATGCCGCGGTGACCCCGGACGGCGGCGAGATCGGTCGGGCGCAAGCCCTGCAGGCACGAGCCGCCGGCTTGACTCCCAGCGTCGATATGAACCCCATCCTGCTGAAGCCGCAGAGTGAGACAGGGGCTCAGTTGGTGGTCCGGGGCCGGATTTCGGGTACGGCTCAAGCGCGCGACTACCAAAGCCGCAAGAAAGCTCTTCTGCCCGCCGTGCTCGAGAGCTTCCAACGCCTGCGCACCGCCTACGACATGGTCGTCGTGGAGGGCGCCGGTAGCGCATCGGAAATCAACCTCAGGGCCGGAGATATCGCCAACATGGGCTTTGCCCGGGCAGCCGGGGTGCCGGTGGTTCTGATCGGCGATATCGATCGTGGTGGCGTCATCGCCAGTCTGGTTGGCACCAAGGCGGTGCTGGGGCCTGAGGACGCCGCGACGATCCGCGGATTCTTGGTCAACAAGATGCGTGGCGATCCCAGCCTCTTCGATGCCGGTATGCAAGCAATCGCCGAGATGACCGGCTGGCGCGATCTGGGTCTCATTCCACACTTTGCAGAGGCCGCGCGTCTGCCGGCCGAAGATGCCCTGGATCTGGCCGAGCGCGGAGCGAGCCTGCGCAAGGACGGCAAGCGCAAGATTGCCGTGCCCCTGTTGCCGCGCATCGGCAACTTCGACGATCTCGATCCGCTCGCCGGCGAGGCGGAGGTCGATTTGGTTCTTCTGCGCCCGGGCGATGCGCTGCCCGGCGACGTCGACTTGGTCATCCTGCCGGGCTCGAAAGCCACGATCGCCGACTTGGCAGCCCTGCGCCGGGAAGGGTGGGATCTGGATCTCCTGGCGCATCGGCGACGCGGCGGCCGCATTCTGGGGCTCTGCGGTGGCTATCAGATGCTCGGCAACTCGATCGCCGACCCGGACGGCACCGAGGGACCCGTCTGCAAGGTCGAGGGCCTGGGGCTGCTGGACGTGGACACCGTGTTGCAGGGCGACAAGCATCTGATCGAGATCAGCGGCTGCTCCCTGCCCGATGCGGTGCCCTTCAAGGGCTATGAGATGCACATCGGCCGAACCGAGGGCGTCGATTGCAGCCGTCCGCAATTGCGCCTGGAGGGCGGACGGCTCGACGGTGCGGGTTCACCCGACGGTCTGGTGACCGCCAGCTACTCGCATGGCCTCTTCGCCGACGATCGACAGCGGGCTGCCTGGCTGAAGCGATTGGGCGCGGCACCCAGCGGCTACAGTCACGACCAGGCGGTCGAAGAAACTCTCGATGGTTTGGCCTCTCATCTGGAGGCGCACATCGATTGCGAAGCGCTTTTCAGCCTCGCAGACTGAAAGCCAAGAGCAGCAGGGCAACGGTCAGGACCTGAACGACGGCTGCTGTCCGATAGAGGTGAAGGGCTCGCAAAATGTCGTCGGCCGTCGCCTCCGCTCGGCCATCTCCCATCCAAGCGTCGCTGACCTCCTCCTTGCCGTAGCGCCGCGGTCCGGCCAGACGCAGGCCCAAGGCTCCGGCAAAGGCTGCCTCCGGCCAGCCGGCGTTGGGCGAGCGATGCTTGCGGGCGTCGCGGGCCACGGCCGCCCAGGCCTGGCGCGCAGAACAGGCAGGCAGAGCCGCAGCTGCAAGGAGAATCCAGAGGACACTCAGGCGCGAGGCGGGCAGGTTGATGACATCGTCATAGTGCGCTGCCGCCCAGCCGAAGGCGCGATGGCGCTCGGTCTTGTGCGCGATCATGGAGTCCGCCGTGTTCGCGGCCTTGTAGGCGGCAGTACCCGGAAGGCCGGCCAGGCCGCAGTAGAAAGCCGGCGCCACCACGCCGTCGGAAAAATTCTCGGCCAGGCTCTCGATTGCGGCGCGGGCGACCCCGGCCTCGTCCAGGCTCCGGGGGTCGCGTCCGACGATCATGGCGACGGCCTTCCGACCGCCTTCCAATCCCTCGTGCTCGAGCCCCTCGGCAACGGCCGCTACATGCATGTTCAGGCTGCGCTGGGCCAAGAGAGAGCTTGTCAGCAGTGCAAGCGCCAAGAGGCCCAACGGCCAAAGCCAGGACAGCAAGGCCTCCTGCAGCAGCCAGCCCGGCAGAACGGCAGCGGCCAGAACGATCGCCAAGGTGACCGTGCCGGCGATGCGACGCCTGCCGTCCGTCGTTCGCTCTCGGTTGACAGCGGCGTCCAGCCAGGCGATCAGGAAGCCGATCCAGACGACGGGATGGCGGACCCGGTCAAAGAGCTTTTGCGGGTAACCGATCGCGGCCTCGATCAAGAGGGCGAGCAGAAGAAGGCTCAGACTGTCGACCAGAAGCGGATTTCCTTCGCTCATGGGCAGTATAAGGACGAGCAGCGCTTGCCTAACAAGGTGAGGCTGCCGACATGAAGCCTGCAGGACGGCAGGTGGAAAGGAAACGAGATGACGGCCGGCGACGAGGCCTTCCTCGCCAATGTGACTTTCGACGAGCGTGGCTTGGTGCCCGCCATAGCCCAAGAAGCCGGCAGCGGCCAAGTCTTGATGATGGCCTGGATGAACGCGGAGGCCTTGCGCGAGACACTGCGCAACCGCCGGGTTTGCTATTGGTCGCGCTCGCGGCAAAAACTCTGGTGCAAGGGCGAAAGCTCCGGGCATGTTCAAAGCTTGGTCGAGGCGCGCCTGGATTGCGACGGCGACACCCTCCTGCTCCTGGTCGAGCAGCGGGGGCCAGCCTGCCACACCAACCGCCCGAACTGCTTTTACCGGGCGCTGAGAGACGAGGCTCTGGTTGAGATCAGCCAGCCGATGGAGAGCAACTGATGCCGGACGATCATAGCCCTGTGGCAAGCTCCGAAGACTTTGCCGAGGTGCAAGAGGCCTTCGAGCTGCTGCCCGATTGGGAAGAGCGCTATCGCTACGTCATCGAGCTGGGGCGCGCCTTGCCCAGTCTGACTGCGGAAGATCGCTGCAAGGAGAACAAGGTCGACGGCTGCGTCAGCCAGGTCTGGCTGGTCGCCGACCGCGACGCGGGACAGGCCTTGCATTTCCGGGCCGACAGCGATGCCCATATCGTGCGCGGTCTCTTGGCCATCCTGCTGCGGCTCTACGAGGGCCGTAGCCCCGAGGAGATCCTGGCGGTCGACGCCCGTGGTCTTTTGGGCGGACTGGATCTCGAGGGCCATCTGTCTCCCAGTCGAACCAATGGCCTCTTTGCCATGGTGCAGCGAATCCGAAGCCTGGCCGCGGCGGCCGGATAGATGGCACGGCTCCGGTTTGAAGGGCGCGAGAAGGCTCTGCTATTGAAGAGAAGAGGTCGCTGGAGAGGAGACGCAATGACGGTGCGGCAGAGGCTCGATCTGACAACGCGGCGCAACCTACTTTTGGGAGCTGGCGGGCTTCTGGGTGCTGCCGGGGTCGGTCTGCCCGGCTTGGGACAGACGGCTTGGGCCGGCGAGGCCGCGCCACGTCGCTTCTTCCGGATTTCCTCGGGCTCCTCCGGCGGCATGTACTATCCCCTGGCCGGCCTGATCGCGGCCGCGGTCAGCAATCCGACCGACGGCAACGACTGCACGATCGAGGATGTTTGCGGAGTACCGGGCCTGGTGGCGGTGGCGCAGACCAGTGCCGGCTCGATCGAGAACCTGCAGCGCCTCCTGTCACGCCAGGCGGAGTCGGGATTTTGCCAGGCCGACATCGCCATGCGCGCCTTCGAGGGAGAGATCGACGGCGTTCCCGAGGCGCTGGGCCAGCGCTTGCGATCGGTGGCCTATCTCTATCCCGAATGCCTGCATGTGGTGGTGCGCCGTAACGCAGGCATGCGCCTGCTTGCCGACCTGGTGGGCAAGCGGGTGTCACTGGGATCGCGCGGTGCCGCCACCTACCGGGATTCGGACATCTTTCTGGAGGCCTTCGGTTTAAGGAAATCCAGCCTGCATTTGGTCGACCTCTCCTCGGTCCAGGCCGCGCGGGGAATCCGCGATGAGACGCTTGATGCCTTTCTCCTCGTCAGCGGCGTGCCGGCCAATACGATCACGACCCTGGCCGCGGATCAAATGATCGACCTGCTGCCGATTGACAGCGTGGTGGCAAACCGTCTTGGCGAATTGTTGCCGCCCTTCCGCCTCTCGCTCATCCAGTCCGGTATCTACGATCACGTGACGATTACGCCGAGCCTCTCGGTCGGTGCCCTTTGGCTGGTGACCGAGGATCTGGATGCGGATTTGGTCTACGAGATCACGCGGGCGCTTTGGACTCCGGCGACCGCCACCTACCTAGCCGAGAACGATAGGCCCTTGGGGCCTCAGATCAATATCGAGAATGCCCTGATGGACGTCGAGACGCCACCCCTGCATCCCGGTGCAGCCCTCTACTACAAAGAGATCGGCCTGCTCCCGGACTCCTAGTTCCGCTTCGTCAGGCGATGCGGTTCGGCGGCTCGCGACCACCGAAATAGACGTCTAGATTGTCGAGACAGCACAAACCCATGGCGTTGCGGGTCTCCAGAGTCGCACTGCCCAGATGCGGCAGCAGATAGGCGTTCTCCAAGGTGAAGTAGCCGGGATCCACCGCCGGCTCGCCACGGAACACGTCGAGGCCTGCCGCCCGCACTCGACCGGACCTGAGGGCTGCGATCAAGGCCGTATCATCCACCAGATTACCACGCGCGGTGTTGATCACGATCGCGCCCTCCGGCAGCAGCTCGATGCGCTCGGCGTTTAGGAAGTTCTCCGTCTCCGGCGTTGCCGGCGCGTTCAGCGGGATTGCGTCACTCACCTGCAGCAGGGCCTCGGGCGTCTCATGGAAGACGGCGCCTTCCTCCAACTCCGGGCTAAGCCGGCTGCGGTTGTGATAGTGGATGGTCATACCAAAGGAACGCGCACGGCTGGCCACCGCCCGACCGATCCGGCCCATTCCCAAAATGCCGAGGCGGCGTCCGCCCAGGTGGCTGCCCATCAGCTGCACCGGCGTCCAACCCGTCCAGGCGCCGCGACGCAGCATGTCTTGCGCTTCCCAAGCGCGCCGTGCCGCCCCCAGCATGCACAGTAGGGTGATGTCGGCAGTGGCATCCGTCAGCACGTCAGGCGTGTTGGTGACGATCAGACCGCGCGCCCTTGGCCGCCTCCAGGTCGATGTGATCGTAGCCGACGGAGAAGGTCGCAGCAATACGCACGCTATCAGGCAACGCCTCGATGACTGCTGTGCTGAGCGCCGCACCGGGCGCGGTCATGATCGCGTCGAAATCCGCGGCGCGTGCGGCCAGTTCGCACTGCGCCCAATCGGCGTTCTCCTGATTGTCGGTCACGGTGTGGTTCGACTTGGCACGAGCCAGCACGGCATCGGGCATAGGACGGGCGATCAAGAGGCTGGGTGCCAAGGTGCTCTTCTTTTCCTGTCTCGTTGCCTTTTCCCAACGCGGGGAGAGTATTTGGGAGGCTTGGGTCACAGTCGCCCCACTCTCGCCACCTTGCTTGGGTTTTTGCAAGGGCATGTGAACGCCCTTGACAATTCAGTGCGGTTTGCCGCTGCGCTACAGCAAATCCAGATCAACCGGATTGCCCCGTCGGAGAATTCTGCCAATGCCTTTCGCCCGTCTCCTGCTGCTTCTGTTTCTCGTCGGCGTTTCCTGTCAGGTTTCGGCGGCGGAGATCGTACCGCATCGGACCGTCAATGCCTTGAGCCCGAACTCGATCGGCGGGACCAACTCGATTTCCGGGGCGAGTGGCTCAATGGTCTTCGACTGGACCGACGTCTGCGACGGTTGGACGACCAACCTCGATCTCAGAGTGCGGCTATTCACCCCGGAGGGCGAGGAACTGCGTTTCGGCACGGCTTTGACCTCCTGGGAGGCCAAGGACGGCAGAGTCCTGCGCTTTCTGGTGAAGGATCGCTCGACCTACTTTCCCTCGACGGATATGCGCGGGCGGGCGGTGCTGGATCTGAGCGGCGCCGGCAAGGCCCACTATGACGAGCCTGAGGAGATGACCATGGAACTGCCCAAGGGTACGCTCTTTCCGACCGCGCATTTGCTGGCGGTGCTGGCCGCGGCCGAGGCCGGAGAGCGGGTCATGATCGCGCCCATCTTCGACGGATCGGAGGAGGGCCCGGATGCCCTGATGGAAGCCTCGGCAGCGATGCTGGGCCCTTTCGAGGACAGAATCCCCCGCATCATGTCTTTGGCCAAGGTGCCTTACTACAAGATCAACCTGGCCTTCTTTCGCGCCAAGGAGCCGGAAGCCCTGCCGGCGCACGAGATCACCTTGCGGCTCTATGTCAATGGCGTCGTTGATCGGCAGATCTTCGACTATGGCGATTTCATCCTGGCCGCCGACATCACCGATCTCAGCTTTCATCCGGACCCCGGCTGCTGATCCAATCTCCTGTTGGGATCGCAAATCCTGCTTTCTTGATCACGTCTTAAGCGGCTCACGGCCGGTTGTGGGCTTGAAGTTTCGAGCGGCCTTCGGCAGGGCAGTTCGCTCTGATGGGCAGGTTTAGGAATGGGGTCTAGGGGTGATCAAACATGCATTGCGTTTTCAAGTGGCTGTCATGCCCAGTGGCGACTTCAAGCAGTTGCTGCAGCGCTTCAAGCATGTCGAGGATGCGGGCTTCGACATGGCGACGACCGGCGATTACTTCGTCGATTGGACCGCTTCGTCGCGACCTTGGCTCGAATCCTTCACCCGTCGGCCGGCATCGCGCGTGAGACTAAGCGAATCCGCTTGGCGCAGTACGTCTGCCAGGTGCTCTTTCGAAATCCTGCGATGTTGGCACGGCAGGCGCTTACATTGGATCGCTTGTCCGAGGTGGGGCTCGGAACCGGCCTGGCCATAGACCCCTCCTACGATATGGCGGGATTTCCCAACTGGAGCCCGAAAGAGCGTGTGGCCCGATTGGCCGAATACGTAGTCGCCCGCCTGATGCTGCACGGCCACATAGACAACATCCAGGTGAGCTGAGTGAAGTTGGGGCATGCCATGGCTGTCAAGATGCTCGACTGCGGCGTCAATGACCTGGGCGGCACCTTGATGAATGAGAGCATCTCTCGTTCTTCCGGTGCGAAGTACGGGCAGGAGGTGACACCGCGCGAGATGGCGGATTTGATCCGGGCAGTCGGCCAGACCCAGGTTCAACGCAACAGCCTCTACGCGCCCCTGGCCCTGTTCGAGACCGATGGCCCGCCTGGGATGGAGCCCTTGGGGACCTATTGGTTTAGAGCCCTGTCGCTCGGTCTCGGCCTATGCCGACTGCCGGGGAGGTGAAGGGAGAGTGTCGATCAGGAATCGGCGGGCGCCGCAGTACAGTCAGACAGTCCCTTCGCGGGGCCGCTGACCCTGGATCACTTTCGAGTCGAGGTCGCCGCTGTGTCGATCACTTCGCGCACCGCAGTCTGCCGGTGGTCGGCAGCCACGTGCATGCGCGTTCCTTCGGCGGCCTGCCGATGCCCTTCGCCGCTCTGCTGGACTATCTGCGCGGCAGCGGTACGCTCTTCGCCAGCATCTACCGGATCGGCCAGAGGCTGCCGGGCGACGGCGAGTGTACCTATTGTCTCGACTGTCCGGGCGTGCCGGTGAAACCAAGCCTGAAGAGCGACTTTCACAACGCCCGGAGCCTGCTCGACCTGGATGAAGAAGATATCTACCTGACCCTCTCCATGACCTTCGCTGACCTCAGCGATCCGGACGGCGTAGAGCCGCGCATGCGCCTCTTGCAGGAGGAGTTTCCCGGTGTCTTCGGCATGATGGGAGAGGTCAACCTGAAGAAACAGACGCTCTTCGACAGCGGTCGTCCGGGAGCCGAAGCGGAGCATAGCCGGCAATGGAAGCCCTTCATGAACTTGCTGGCCGAATGGGACTTTCCGATCACCATTCACTCCGATCTCGGCCACGACGAGTCGCAATTGCACTACCTGCACCTGATGGAGCAGGTGTTCTCAAGCTATCCCGACAACAAGATCATCTGGCCGCATCTGGGCCTGTCGAAGGAACTGCAGGCACTGGATGCGGCTGAACAGCTGGTCCTCCCGGAGGATCTCTTGGAGCGCTTTTCCAACCTCTACTTCGACCTCTCCTGGCGCATTCTCTACGATCAGATCTTCCACGATCCCGAGCATCGCAAGCTCTAAGTCGCCCTGCTGGATCGTCGGCCCGAGCGCTTCATTCCGGGCACTGACTTCGTCGCCAGCGCGGTCAAGTCTCTGGAGATCTGTCAACAGGAGGTTTTGGTCACCAGTGCGATCCTGCAGGAGGCCCGCGATGAGACCTATCGGGCTATCGGACTGGGACAGTCCTGCTTCGATCTCGACTTCGAGGCCCCGCCGGTCTGCCGGGCCGATTGATCGGCAGAAGCGGCGAATTTCCGCTCAGGCTTGAATCCGGGCGATGCGCAGGACGTTGGTGGCGCCCGGAGTACCGAAGGGCACGCCCGCGGTGACCACCAGCTTCGCACCGGCCTTGGCGAAGCCGTGGTCGTGGGCAATCCGTCCGGCCTTGTTGACCATCTCCTGAAAGTCGTGAACGTCACTGGTCTGTACGCAGTGCGCGCCCCAAAGCAGCGCCAGACTGCGGGCCGTCGCCAAGTTCTCGGTCAAGACTAGGATCGGCACACTGGGCCGCACCCGCGCGGCGCGCTTGGCCGTCGAGCCGGAGGTCGTGTAGCAGACGATGGCGCCGGCTTTAATGGTCTCCGCCACTTGGCCTGCTGCAACCGAAATGGCGTCCGGCCCGGTCGCTTCGGGGTCGATCCGCAGTGCATGGACGATCGATTTGAAGAAGCGGTCGCGCTCGGTCGCCATGATGGTCTTGCTCATCATGGTGACAGCTTCGACCGGATACTGTCCTGCCGCCGACTCGGCCGACAGCATGACCGCATCGGCACCATCATAGATGGCAGTGGCGACATCGGAAATCTCGGCGCGAGTCGGCATCGGTGCCGTAATCATAGATTCGAGCATCTGGGTGGCCACGATCACCGGCTTGCCGATCTGCCGACACTTGCGCACGATCTTTTTTTGCCAGCGCGGTACATGCGGCAGCGGCATCTCTACGCCGAGGTCGCCGCGTGCTACCATGATGGCATCCGATTGCTCGACCAATTCGTCCAGGTGGTTGAGTGCGGCTGGCTTCTCGATCTTGCTCAAGAGCCGAGCGCGGCCTTGGATTAGGCGCCGGGCCTCGGCCACGTCCTCCGGCCGCTGGACGAAAGAGAGCGCGATCCAGTCGACGCCGATGTCCAAGGCGTAGGCCAGGTCCGTGCGATCCTTCTCCGTCAGCGGCGAGATTGGCAGGACTGCGCCCGGTACATTGACGCCCTTGCGATCGCTGAGGGCGGTACCGGCCAGAATCTTGCAGTCGGCGAAATCGGCGTCGTGCGCCTGCACCTTCAAGCTGACCTTGCCGTCGTCGAGCAGGAGGATCTGTCCCTCCTCCAAGGCGGCGAAGATCTCCGGGTGTGGCAGCGGCGCGCGCGTGCGATCCCCGGGCTCGTCGGACATATCCAGGCGGAATCTTGCGCCCTCCTTCAATGCGACCCTACCCTTGGCAAAGGTACCCAAGCGTAGCTTCGGCCCCTGCAGATCGGCCAGCACGCCGATCGGCCGCTCCATTTCCAGCTCGATCTTGCGAATGATGTCGATCCGGGCCTTCTGATCCTTCTGCTGGCCATGCGAAAAGTTCAGGCGGAAGACATCGGCTCCGGCCGCGAAGAGTGCGCGAATTTTGCTATGCGTGGAACTCGCCGGACCCAAAGTCGCTACGATCTTCGCCTTACGTTGTCGGCGCATCCTTGAGCCCCTTCGTTCTTGGGAGTGCATCCCCATGCCAACAGGAAGGGCAGTCTAGCGATCTTCTGATGAATTCCTATGGCGAAGTGGCGCTCTCTTCGGCTTCCCGCAGCAGGAAGCTGAGCAGCAGGGCCGAGGCTAGGAAGATCAGCAGGACCGAGAGCGAGGACTGGAAGGTCTGGGCGCTGTAGATGCGCGCGCCGGCCTCGGTGGTGCCGCCCCAACCCAGATCGAGCAGCCAACCGATCAAGGGTTGGAAGACCGCCCCGGTCGCCGTGGTCGCGCCATTGACGAAGCCGAAGCTGGCGCCGGTCTCGCTGGCGGGATTGAAGCCGCGAATCAGAGCGTAGGCGACGGACATGCAGCCGCAGGAGGCTCCGGTGATCAAGAACAGCGACCAAAGCAGTGGCGCCGGCATCCCCGGCAGGTAGATGATCGCCGACAATGTGATCAAGGCTACCAGGCAGCCGGCGCGGATCACCGCTCTACGCCGGCCCAGACGATCCGACAGCCAGCCGGAAAGCGGCGAGCCAAGCGCCCAGCCCAAGAGCAGGAGCGAGGCTACGGCGCCGGCACCGGGCCGGTCATAGCCTTTGGTCTGCATCAACCAGGCCATGCCCCAGAAGCCGGCGAACGACAGGAGCGGTGCCGTCATCGCCGCACAGAGCCAGGCGGTAATCAGATTCTGCCGACGGCTCAGCACATTGGTCAGGCTGCTTGCGAGGCCGCCCAATCCTTGCGGCGGCACCTTGGGCGGACGCTGGCCCGGCGGGTGATCGCGAACCACCAACCAGAGTGCGGCAGCCAACAGGAAACCCAAAACAGCGGAACCTGCTAAGGCGGGGCGCCAGCCGATGGTCTCGACCAGTGCCGCCAAAGGGGCCTGGGCCAGGAAACCGCCGATCATGCCGGCCATCATCTGCAAGCCAGTCACCTGGGTAAAGCGCCCCGACGGCAGCCAACGCGCCGCCAGGGTCAGCGCGCAGACGAAAGAGAAGCCGGCACCGAAACCGACCAGAGCGCGGGCCAGGTGGGCCAGGCCGGCGTCGCTCGACCAAGCGAAGAGCAAGGTCGCCGCAGCGCAGATCAAGGCGCCGAAGACCAGCAACCGGCGCGGCCCGAAGCGGTCGACCATCAGGCCCACCGGAATCTGCAAGGTGGCGTAGGTGTAGAAGTAGAGCGCCGAGAGATTGCCGACGGTGGCGCCGGTCAGCTCGAACTCCACCATCAGGTGGTCGTGCATGACGCTGGGCGCGACGCGCTGAAAGAAGCCGTAGAGGAAGAACAGCGCCGCCAGGCCCCAGACCATCCACGGGAACCAGGACTGGGCCCGCTGCCCCACGGGCTCCAGAGTGTCGTCGCTTTGCGGCATGCTTCCTCTCTTCGCTGGCGGATTGGCCAAGGGTCAAGCCACCTTTTCGCGCGGCAGCCCTGAAGTTCGCCTCTTGCGCGCGCGTCAGTCTTGCCGTCTGATCACCAATCGTGCAGAGGGCCAGAAAGCCTGCGTGGCTTGGCCGGGTTTCAGGGTTCGGAGAAGAAGGGGCAAGCCTCCAGATGTCCGAGGCGCTTCATAGCCAGGCCAAGCCGGTTGATGGAAGTCATCTGACCGGCGCCCTTCTGGTACTGACAGCCGGCGTCTGCTTCTCCCTGGGCGGCCTCTTCGTTCGCTGGATGGAGGAAGCCAATCCCTGGCAGATTCTGGTCTATCGTTCCGGTGCTACCTTCATCTTCGTCATGCTTTTCCTGGCCTGGCGCAGTGGCGGTTCGCCCTGGCCGACGATTCGGGCGCTGGGCTGGAAAGGGCTCTTTGCCGGGGCGGCGCTGGCGATTGCGATGATGCTCTTCGTCGTCGCCCTGACCCTGACGACCGTCTTCAACACGGTGATGATGATCTGCATCTCGCCGCTCCTGGCGGCGCTGCTCGGGCGCCTTGTGCTGGGCGAGGCGGTGAAGCGCATCACCCTTCTGGCGATGCTGCTGGCCCTCGTCGGCGTCGGGGTCATGGTGCACAGCGGTCTCAAGGTAGGCGATTTGCTGGGCAATCTGCTCTCTCTGCTGGCGGCCGTCGGCTTTGCCGTCTTTGCCGTGACCCTACGCGCCGCCAAGGTGCGCGATACCATGCCGGCGATTGCTTGGGCCGGTTTTATCGGTTGCAGCGTGTCGCTGCTGGTGGTCTTGGGACAGGGTTTCTCGCCGGTCGTGTCACTGCATGACGTGGGCCTGGCGGCGGCCATGGGCTCGTTACAGATCGGCATCGGCATGCTCTTCTTCACCGCCGGCGCCAAGCGCCTCTCGGCGGCCGAGGCCACGCTATTGTCCTTGAGTGAAGTCGTATTGGCGCCGCTTTGGGTCTGGATCGCGCTCGACGAGACCCCGACCGAAACCACTCTGCTCGGCGGCGGCGTGCTGTTGGGCGCCATGGTCCTGCAGGCTTCCAGCGGCCTCAGACGTCGCCCGCCTGTCGGATTGGTCTAGGCCGGGGCCGGAAGGTACTACACAAGCTGAAAGCCTTCGACGTAGGGATCTCGCGGATCCAGGAAAATCGTGTTGAGCCCGGTCATCCGGGCCCAGCCCTCGATCGAGGGCTGGATCGCCGGGTGATCGCCCAGGCCTATCGCCGCCTCGACCCGCCCCTTGAACAGCGAGCCGATGATGCTCTCGTGCAGGAAGTCGTCTCCGGGTGTGAGCTCTCCGCGCGCGGCCAGTTGGGCCATGCGGGCAGAGGTGCCGGTGCCGCAGGGGCTGCGGTCGATCGCCTTCTCACCGTAGAAAACGGCGTTGCGGGCGTTCGCCTCGGGCTTGGTCGGACGGCCGGTCCACATGACATGGCTGACGCCGCGGATGGTCGGGTCCAGTGGATGGACGACCTCGACCGCATCGTTCACCAGGCGCCTGACCTGCGGCGAGAGGTGGAGCACCTGGCCCGGAGTCATTGCCTCCAGCCCGGCGAAACCCTCCTGTGGCTCGATGATGGCGTAGAAGTTGCCGCCGTAGGCGATGTCCAGTGTGAGTGGGCCCAACTCCGGACAGTCGATGGCGACAGCCGTTTCGGCCAGAAAACTGGCGACATTGATGATGCGCACCCAGCCGACATGCGGCCCCTCCCAGGCATAGCGTGCCTCCACCCGTCCGGCGGGGGTGTCCAAGACCAGAACGCCGGGGGTCTTGGGCTGCACCAGACCGCGTTCCAGCGCGAAGGTGACCGTGCCGATGGCGCCGTGCCCGCACATCGGCAGGCAGCCGGAGGTCTCGATGAAGAGCACGGCGACTTCGCAGTCTGCGCGTGTCGGCGGATAGAGGAAGGCGCCGGACATCATGTCGTGGCCGCGTGGCTCGAACATGAGGCCGGTGCGAATCCAGTCGTAGCGCGCCAGGAAATCCTGGCGCTTGGCACTCATGCTGTTGCCCTCCAGGGGCGGCCCGCCGCCGGCGACCAGTCTGACCGGGTTGCCGCAGGTGTGGCCGTCGACACAGAAGAAGGTGTTGGATCGCTCTCGCATCTAGTTCCAGGGTCTCGAGGCTCGCGTTTCGGCCCCTCTGCTAGCACGGGGCCGGTCCGTCAGTCTTGGTCGAATTGCCGGATGAAGGCGGCAAATTCCTCGCCCGCATGGCGGCGCGTTCCATCGCACTTGGCCGGGTCCAGGGGCTCGACCTCCGTGTCGTAGCCGGGAGAGGCGAAGTAGGCGATGGAGTGGCGGTCTTGGCCGCACGGCGGGTGCACGCGGTGCCGGGTCGAGCGAAAGCGGCCACCGGACCAGAGCGCCAGCATCGTACCGATGTTGCAGGTGAAGCAGCCGGCTAGGGGCGGCGCTTCGGCCCAGCGCTCGTCACGCCGCATCACCTCCAGGCCGCCGATCGGGCTGGGCAGGAGGATGGTCACGCAGTTGGTATCGTGATGGCCGTTGTTGTCGTCCTCGGCGTTTGCGTCCGGGCTGCGCGGGAAATAATGCAGCAGCGAGATGTTGGTCATGGGATTGGAAAAGAAGGGCAGCAAGGCCGCTTCGTCCCCGGCCAGCGCGAGCCCGAAGCAGCGCAGCAGGGCCTCGGCGATCTCCGTGACGCCCCGGTAGTAGGCCCTGATCGCATCGGCGAAGGCTATCGGTGGTGACGGCCAGCGGTTGGGCCAAACCAAGCCTGCTTCGGCCCGATCGACCTCCGGCCCGACCAAAAAGGCCTCAAAGCGGACCTCGGCGGCGCCATCGGCGTTGCTGGAAAACCGCATTGGCGCGATATAGCCGCGGTAGGTGCCGGGTCGGCGCGCGACCAGTTTCTTCTCCCCATCCGGACGCGCGAAAAAGCCGTGGGCTTGGGCTTGTGCGGCGGCGATCGCGTCCGGTGGCAGGCCGTGACTGCGCAGATAGAAGAAGCCAACGGTCTCGCAGGCCCGGCCGATCTCCTCGGCGAGCGCGCGACGGGCCTGACCGCCCTCGGAATACCGCGGAAAAAGATCGATGATCGGCAGGTCTGCCGTGGCTGCTGTGGGTTCCATCCTGTCCCTCCTTGAATTGAGACGTACGATGGCCCAGAGGTGACGCGTGCCAGGCGCTGGGAGGAGAGATGCCGAGACTTGACATCGGCTGTCAAGCGCTGCCTGAGGCCGAACCTTGAATTTGCTCAGAGCCTTCCGTGCTTCCTCCCACTTAGCTGAGCTAACTGCGTGTAGCTGTAAGGAGGTACGATGTCTTACCGATATACACAATGAGGCGCTCCGGGCTCTTGGCGGGTCTGGTCGGCGCCTCCATGCTCATGTTTGCCGGTACCATGGCATCGGCCGAAGACAACATCCGCGATGCTACCTGGTTGGCCGAGGACATCATGGGCAAGGGCGTGATCGACAATCTGCAGACCACGCTCGAGGTCTCGAACGAAGGCAAGGTGAGTGGCTTGGCCGGCTGCAACCACTTCACCGGGAATCCGGAGATTTCCGGCCAGAGCATTACCTTCGATGGGGTGGCAGTGACTCAGATGGCCTGCCTGCCGGCGGTGGACGAGCAGGAGCGGCGCTTTTTGAAGGCTCTGGGTGAGACCAAGACCTACCGCTTCGAGGATGGCAGCCTCTATTTCCTGGACGGTGAGGGCAAAAAACTCATCCGTTTCACCGAGCTCTCCTAGCAGAGGTCTGGCGTCGATGCGGGTCGGTGCCGCCGAGCACCGTCGGTCGTGTTCTATGACTGATGGAATTACAGTGAAATTTCAGAGAATTATCCTGTGGCGAGGATGGCCTGCCGTTTCGATATGCCGCCTTCGTGGATGGTCTAAGCTGTCGACTCGCGTCTTAGAGCCTGACTGAGACAGTGCACGCCGCCGCCGCCCAGGGTGAAGAGCGACATGTCGGGATCATAGACCTGGAAGCCCAGCGCGCGCAGCTTTTCGTTCAGCTTGGTACTGCCCTGCATCGATAGGATCTTGCCGTTGCCGAGCGCCACCAGATTGACTCCCAGGTTCTTGGCTTCGGCAAAGCCGACATCCACGAAGTCGAAGCCTTTGCCGCGCAGCCAGTCGACCAGCCAGTCCTCCATCGCGTCCAGGCAAGCGACCAGCAGCTTGGGCGCCAGCGGCACCACCAGGCCGTCCATATGGACAAATTCGCGCGAGATGGGGGCCACTTGCGCCTCCCAGCCCTCGGCCATGACGAAGTCGGCCACCTGCTCCGAGCCCGCTTGCTCCGAGCGCTCGCCGCAGTAGCCGATGAGGACCAGGCCGGGCTCGAGGATGACGAAATCACCGCCCTCGAAGTGGCCGGCCGTGGCGTAGTTCCAGATCGGGATGCCCATTGACTGATAAAACTTGATGGCGCTGACATAGTCGGCCCGCCGGGTCTTCAGCTGCATGTGGCAGATCAGGGCGCCCCAGGGCGTCATGGCACTGGAATCGCGGGCGAAGAAATTGCGGTGCAGCACCGGATCGGCCTCGAGATAGTGGCAGTTCACACCGGCCGTCTCATAGATGCGCACCATCTCGGCATGCTGCGCCATGGCGCGCTGCAGGTCGAAGCTGACGCCGGTCTTCTCCTGGTTGGCGAAGGTGCGGGCGCTAATCGGGCCGGCATCGGTCCAGCGATAGTACTCCGGCTTGCCCAGCAGCACGTCGTGCAGCGCTGCATAGTCGTTGTCGATGCCCCAGGGGCGCCCGTGACCAGTGCCGACGGCCATGACCTCTTCTCCTTTGCTCTGCTATGGATCTCGTCGGCGGGGAGACTAGGAGAACTTGTGCCAGAGTCAATCGAGCAGTGTGTCCAAGACTGCGGCCGCGGCACCGATGTCGCTTTGCAGAGCGATTCGCGCGGCCTCGCCGTCGCGCCGGTGCAGGGCCTCGGCCAGGGCCCGGTGGTGTTCGTTCGATTCCACGTAATTGCCTGAGGCGTGCAGGAGATTGAAATAGGGGCTGATCTGCAGCCAGAGGCTTTCGATCATCGACAGCAAGGTCGGAGAGCCGGCTGCGGCATAGACCTCGAAGTGGAAATCGCGGTTGGCGCGCAGGTAGCCCTTGACGTCGCTATTGGCGGCCGCGGTATCCAGCTGTTGGTTCAAGGCGTTAATGCGGGCCAGCGCCTCTGGGTCGATGCGCTCGGCCGCCCAGGCCGCCGCCATGCCTTCCAACTCGCTGCGCACCCGCTTGAGGTCGGCCAGCCGCTCGACGGAAAGCGGCGGAATGCCCATGGAACGCCCCGAGACGACGGTCAGCGCGTGCTCTGCCGTCAGGCGCTGCAACGCCTCGCGCACTGGCATATGGCTAACGGCAAAGGCTGTCGCCAGGCTCTTGATGGTAATCGAGCGGCCCGGCGGGATCTCACCGCTGAGAATGAGATCCCTGATCCTGCGGTAGACATGGTCCTGTAGTGTTTCTCGCGGGGCCGGGTCCAGAGGTATGGCAGCCCCTTCGCGTCTCTCGCTCACGTCTCTTCGCTCGCTCTGTCTGAGGCTGTTCCCTTAGTCGAGGCCCTAGGAGTCCCGAAAGCCCTTGCGAAACGGCTTGCGCTTTAGTCATTGATCTTTGATCAAAAAAATGAAAGGATCAATCGCTGTCGCAGCCTGCCTAGCGTTTTGCTAGATCGGACTGTCAATTATACTACTGAGGATTGTATTTGTCGCCTCGTTCGGGCGACCAACGAAAGGGAGGAGCGAGATGAGTCTCTACAGGCGTACCTTAGGCGTCGGCACGGCGCTGGTCTTGGGGCTGATGGCCGGCTTGGCGCCACAAGCAGCCTCGGCCGATGACAAACACAAGATATTCCTGTCGATGAGTTACATCGGCAATGACTGGCAGGCCGAGGCCGCCAACATGGTGAAAGCCATGGCCGCGCATAGCGGGATGGCCGACAAGGTCGATCTGCAGATCCAGGTTGCCGGGCCCAATGCCCAGCGCCAGATCCAGCAGATCAACGCCATGATGCAGCAGGAGGCCGATGCCATCGTGGTCTTCCCGATCTCGCCGACGGCGCTAAATTCGGTGGTGCGCAATGCCTGCAACAAGGGCGTGAAGGTCTTCGCCTACGATGCCGAGATCACCGAGGAATGCGCCTACAACATCTCCATCGACCAAGAGGAGGCCGGACAGGTCACTGCGCAGTGGCTGGCCGACAAGCTGGGCGGCAAGGGCGACATCGTGGTCATCACCGGCGTGCCGGGTACCTCGGTCGATACGCTGCGCACCAAGGCGGCCAAGGAGGTTTTCGAAAAATATCCCGATATCAACATCGTCGCCGAGGCGGTGGGGATGTGGAGCCAGGCAGTCGCCCGCACCGAGCTTTCCAAGATCCTGGCGACCCGCAGCTGGGAATCCATCGACGGGCTTTGGATGCAGGTCGGTTGCTACACCGCCAACGCCATGCAGCTGGAAGCCGATAATACGGCGGAGCAGTTGATCCCCTGCGCCGGTGAGGGCGCCAACGGTGGTCGCATCCAGATGCTGCCGCAGGGGACCGAGGTCGAGGGTGGCTCTTGCCCCTACTGCCCCTTGGGTGCGCCGCGCATTTCCTACGCGTCTCCGCCCTACTCCGGGGCTCTGGCTCTGAAGAGTGCGGTTGCAGCGCTTGAGGGTGAGGATGTGCCACAGCTGATCACCTTGCCGCTGCCGATCGTCACCAACGACAACATCAAGTACTGCGAGACAGGATCCTGGGAAGAGATGGCGGCTGGCTGCAATGCCTTCCCGCCGGCCCTGGTGCCCAATCCCGGTTGGTTCGCGTCCATCTTCTCGGACAAGACTCCGGAAGTCGGCTTCTCGGCCGCACTGATCGGACAGCCCGAGCCCTAGACGTCGGCGCCCCGATCGAGGGAACCCCGCGCCGGGCAGTGCGCCCCCTGTCGTTCTGCCCGGCCGGCGTTTCCTTTTTGACCGCAGCCGTCGCGGCGAGAAAAGGACGGTAAAGTCTTCATGAGAGACACTTCGGACTAGGCTAGGGCAAGCGGGTCTCCATTCGTCATGAGCGTTGCTTCGTCTCACATCACGGTTGCGCCGGACACGGCGATTGCGGTAGAGGGCGTGAACAAGTCCTTCGGTGCGACCCGGGCCGTGAGCGATGTGTATTTTGAGGTGGGCAGCGGTCGCGTGCACGCCCTGCTGGGCGAGAACGGTGCCGGCAAGTCGACCCTGGTGAAGCTGATGAGCGGTCTGGAGCATCCCGACAGCGGCCAGTTCCGCGTCTTCGGCCAGCCCGCCAAGATTTCCAGCCCGCGCGTCGCCCACACCTTGGGTATTCAGACAGCATTTCAGGAGATGACCCTGGTCCGGGATCTGAGCGTCCTGGATGCCATGCTGCTGCCTTATGCACCGCGCTCGCGCTTGGGGCTGACCCGCCGGCGGGCGGCGGCCCGGGAGGTGGCGCAGCATTTTGCTCGCTTGGGTCTCGGCGACCTCGATCTCAGCGACGAAATTCGCGACCTGGATCTTGCGGTCAAGCAGAAGATCGAGATCGCCCGTGCACTCTACCGCGCACCGAAGATCCTGTTGCTTGACGAGCCGACCTCGACCCTCTCCGGCCGCGATGTCGATTGGTTGGGCGATCTGATCGAGGCCGAGCGTCGGCACGGCACCACGGTCGTCTTCATCTCGCATCGTCTGCGCGAGGTCCGTGACTTCTGCGAAACCCTGACGATTCTGCGCAACGGCCAGCACATCGAGACTGCCAAGGTCGCAGACCTCAGCGACGAGGAGGTGATAGGCAAGATCGTGGGGCGCTCCATCGGACAGGTCTTCCCTGAACGGCGCGCCTCGGAGGTCGCCGCCGAGGAGGTGCTTCGCGGCGAGAAGCTCAAGACCGACGGCAAGCTAAACGGCGTCTCCTTCTCTTTGAAGGCAGGTGAGGTCCTGGGTGTCGCCGGCCTGCAGGGCATGGGGCAGCTCGACCTCTTCCTCTCCTGTTTCGGGGCGGCCGAAGTGACGCAAGGGCAGATCTACGTCGACGGCAAGCCGGTCGTGCTGACCGCGCCGTCGGATGCTGTCGACGCCCGTATCGGCATCTCTCTGGTGCCCGAGGACCGCAAGACCGAAGCTTTGTTCCTCAAGCTCACGGGGCTGCACAATGCCTCCCTGCCGGTGATCGAGCGCTTCACGCGCCGCGGGCTGATCGACCGCCAGGCCGAACGCAAGGCGGTCGCAGAGGTCTTCGATCAGGTGCAGGTGGACCGGCGCGCGCTCTGGACCCGGGCCGGCGCCTTCTCCGGCGGCAATCAGCAAAAGATCGCGATCGCCAAGTGGCTTCTGGCCGAGAGTCGCGTGCTGCTGCTCTACGACCCGACGCGCGGCGTCGACGTGGGCACCAAGCAGGAACTCTACCGCCTGATGCGAGCCTTCGTCGAGGCTGGCGGGGCCATCCTCTTCTACTCCAGCGAGATCCCGGAGATGGTGCATGTGGCCGAGCGGGTCATGGTGCTTTACAAGGGCGAGGTCGCCGCCGAAGTCAGAGGGGGCGAGCAAAGCGAGGAGGCCATCGTCCAAGCGGCATTGGGCGGTGCGGCGATGCATGAGGCAGCCCAATGAGCGCGTTGCCGGACAGCGCCTTCGCCGAAGGTCGCTTGCGATTCCGCCTCTCCGGCTATCGCGGTTTGATCGTGGCGGTCGGCGTCTTCGTGGCGCTGATGGTCTTCAACGACCTCCTGACCCCCGGTCAAACGAGCTATTTCGAGGTGAGCTTCCTCTCCTCGGGCGGCGCCACCCTGGCGATGGCGGCGGCCGGCCAGACCCTGGTTATCCTGACCGGCGGCTTCGATCTCTCGGCCGGCGCGGTGGTCTCTCTGGTCAATGTCGTGCTAGCCAGCAACATGCCGGACAGCACCGGCGGCATGCTGCTCTGGTCGCTGGTCGGCGTTGGGATTGGTGCTGCGGTCGGCGCTTTCAACGGCTTCTTCGTCGCCGTGCTGCGCCTGCAGCCCATCGTGGTCACGCTCTCGACCATGTTCATCGTCCAGGGCTTGACCCTGCTGGTGATGGACAAGCCCGGCGGTCAGGTGCCCTACGGCCTGTCGGAAGCCCTGGTGGCAGATGCCGTGCCGGAGCTGCTGCCGATGCCTCTGGTCTTGATCGTCGTCTTGATCCTGCTCTGGCTTTGGCTCAAGAACTCGCGTTTCGGTACCGCCATCTATGCGGTGGGCTCGGATATGGAGGCAGCGCGTGCCCAGGGCGTGCGGGTCGGCTGGGTCCGCTTCTGGGTCTATGTTCTGGCCGGCGGCTGCTACGGATTCGCCGGCGTCTTCATCTCGGCCTTGACGGGGTCCGGCGATCCGCTGGTCGGCAACCCCATGTTGCTGCAGATCTTCGCCGCCGTGGTGGTCGGCGGCACCACCCTGGGCGGTGGCCGTGGCGGTTTGGTCGGCTCGATCTTCGGCGCCTACATCCTGATGATCGTCGTCAACATTCTGCTGGTCCTGAATGTCTCGGCCTACTACTCCACCGTGACCGAGGGGGTGATCCTGATCCTGGCGGTCCTGGCCGGCGCGCTCGGACGGCAAGCCCGCCTGGCGATCTGGCTGCGCAAGACCCTGTTGAGGGCCAAGGCGGCTCGGCATGGCATGCTGCCCCGTCAGGGGGCGCGTGCGGTGCGGCCCTTTCGACTGCCCGGCGCGGCCTCCGGCGGCGGCGCGACGGTCTGGCCGGCCTTCCACATCCGTCACGGCGAGGCCATTCGCTATGCTCTGCCGGCCTACATCTGCTTTATCGCCAGCGTCGTGATTACCGAGCTGGTGCTGGGTAACGCGCTCTTCAGCTGGACCTACTACAACTCGCTACTGGTGCTCTCCTCTTTCCTGCTGATTCTGGCCTTGGGACAGGGCACGGTCATCCTGACCGGTGGGCTCGACCTGTCGGTTCCCTGGACCATCGGACTGAGCGGCATCGTGCTGACCGGCTTGCTGAACGGGCAGGACGGACCGCTCATCTATGCCCTGCCGCTGGTGCTCGCCATCGGCACCCTGATCGGCGCAGTCAATGGCATCGGCATCTCCGTCCTGGGGCTCTCGCCGATCGTCACGACCCTGGCGATGAACGGCATTCTGCAGGGTGCGGCCCTGCTCTATTCGCAGGGGACGCCGGCCGGCTTCTCGGCCCCGGTGATGCGCTGGTTCATGGACCGACCGCTCGATCGGCATCACGCCGGTGGTGTTTCCTGGTCGTGGCCTTCGTCGCCGCATCCGTGCTGTTGCTGACGCGCACCCCCTTCGGGCGACGGGTCTATGGGCTGGGCAATGGCGAGCGGGTGAGTGCACTCAGCGGTATCAAGGTCGATCGCACCATCGTCTTGGTCTACATGCTGTCCGGCTTTTGCGCGGCGCTGGTCGGCTGCTTGTTGACCGGTTTCTCCGGCCAGGCCAGTCTCGGTATGGGCGACGAGTACCTGCTGCCCTCGATTGCCGTGGTGGTGGTCGGCGGGGACGCTGATCACCGGCGGACGCGGCAGCTATCTGGGCATGGTCGGCGGGGTGCTGCTCTTCACCGGCCTGCAGACCCTATTGGCGGGTACCACCTTGCCCTATGCGAACCCGCGCGATCCTCTTCGGCCTGGTCGTGCTGGGTGCCGTGGTCGCCCTGCGCGAGCGAAGATCGTGATTGGGAGGACCCTGCAATGACGGTGATTCCGAAAGACTGGGCGATCGGCGGTATCGCCCCGGGTTTGCGGGTTTTCATCTCCGGCGGGGCCTCCGGCATCGGCCGCAGCATCGCCGATTTGTTGATCGCTCAAGGCGCGCGCCTGTGGGTCTGCGATGTCTCGGATTCGGCCCTGACCGACTTTGCCGAGAGACATCCCGAGCATTGCGCCAGCGCCGCCGACGTCAGCGACGAGACAGCCCTGGCCGGGCTTTTCGCAAAGATCGCGGCCGATTGGCAGGGCTTGGACGCGCTGGTCAACAACGCCGGGATTGCCGGGCCGACCGGCGCTGTCGAGGAGATCGCGCCGCAGGACTGGCGTCGCTGTCTCGACATCGGCCTCACCGGGCAGTTTCTTTGCGCGCATTTTGGCGTGCCGCTGCTGAAGGCGGCCGGTGGTGGTGCCATGGTCAATATGTCCTCGGCGGCTGGTCGCTTCGGCTACGCCTATCGCACCCCCTATGCGGCGGCCAAGTGGGGTGTAATCGGCCTGACCCAAAGCCTAGCCAAGGAACTGGGACCCGACGGCATCCGCGTGAACGCGATCCTGCCCGGGATCGTCGAGGGGCCGCGTATTGAAGGGGTGATCGCCGCGCGGGCGCAACAGGTCGGGATCGAGCACGAGGCCATGCGGGCGCGCTATCTGGAGCGGATTTCGCTTCGGCGGATGACCCCGCAGGCCGACGTCGCCGCGCTGGTCGCTTTCCTTCTCTCCGACATGGGGCGTAATCTCTCCGGGCAATCCTTCCCGGTGGATGGAAACGTGGAGGCGCTTTAATGGGCGAGGAGGTCGAAGCGGGCAGGCGCAAAGTCGCTTGCGTCGGTGCCGGGCTGATCGGTCGGGCCTGGGCCTTGGTCTTCGCCCGCGCCGGCTGCCGGGTCGCCGTCTTCGACCGGGACTGCGCCACGGCCGAAGCAGCCCTGACCTTTGCCCGGACCATGCTGCCCGCGCTCTCGCAGGAGGATCTCCTGGAGGGACAAAGCCCCGACGAGATCCTCGGACGCCTCAGCCTCAGCCCCTCGCTCGAAGCGGCCTTGGAGGGCGCCCTCCATATCCAGGAAAGCACGCCCGAGCGCCTTGAGGTCAAGCAGGCGGTCTTCGCCGAACTGGACGAACTGGCTGCGGCCGAGACGGTCATCGCCAGCTCCACCTCGGCGCTTCTGCCGTCGGCCTTTACAAGCGAACTGGCCGGGCGAGCGCGCTGCATGGTCGTGCATCCGATCAATCCGCCCTACCTGGTGCCGGCCGCCGAACTGGTACCGGCGTCCTGGACCGATCAGGCCGCGATCGAGCGGACCACGGCCTTTCTGCAGGCCTGCGGCATGGCGCCCATCGTCATGCGAAAGGAACTGGACGGCTTCGTCATGAACCGCATGCAGGGTGCCTTGCTGGAAGAGGCCTTCCGCTTGGTCGCGCAAGGCTATGCCATGATCGATGATGTCGATATCGGTATCCGCGAGGGTCTGGCCTTGCGCTGGTCCTTCATGGGTCCCTTCGAGACCATCGATCTGAATGCGCCCGGCGGTGTCCGCGACTATGCCGAGCGCTACCAAGGCATCTACAGCCGCATCCATCCTTCGACCCTCGCGCGGGTGGATTGGACCGGAGCAGTGATGGAGGAGGTCGAGGCGGCGCGGCGCGCGGCCCTCCCAAAGAGCGAACTGGCGGCCCGCCAGGCTTGGCGCGACCGGCGGCTGATGGCCCTGGCCGCTCACAAGCGCCGGGCTAAGCGTGCGCTAGGTGATTAGATAAAGAGGAGACGAGCATGAAAATTGAGGTCTTCTCGCAGCAGCGGGACAACCTGGGCGAGGGGCCTGTGTGGGATGTCGAAAGCGAGCGACTCTATTGGATCGACAGCTACCGGCCTGCGATCTACCGCTCGGACCTGAAGGGCAGCGATCGCCGCAGCTGGAGCCTGCCGGAGCCGATCGGCTCCATGGCGCTGCGTTCGCATGGTGGCGCCGTCGTGGCGCTGCGGTCGGGCTTCTTTCTGCTGGACTTCGAGAGCGGCGCCCTGTGCGCGTTGGAGCGAACCCATCCGGGCGCGCTCCGGGTGCGGCTGAACGACGGCAAGACGGATCGGCAGGGTCGATTCCTAGCCGGTTCGATGGATCGCGAAGAGAGCGAGCCTTTGGGCATCCTCTTCAGTCTGGACAAGCACTTGGCGCTTTCTGTCCTCGACGAGGGTTTCGTCTGCTCGAACGGCCCCTGCTTCTCGCCAGACGGCAGCACGCTCTATTTTGCCGACTCCTTTCGCAAGACGATTTTTGCCTATGACTACGATCAGGACGCGGGCCGGCTGCGCGGCCGACGCATTTTCGCGTCGCTGCAAGGCTTTCAGGGCTATCCCGACGGGGCCACGGTCGATTCCGAGGGCTATCTCTGGTGCGTGAAGGTCTATGCCGGCCGCTTGCTGCGCTTCGATCCGGCCGGGGTCCTGGAGCGGGTGGTCGGCCTGCCGGTCTTTTCCAGCACCTCCATAGCCTTTGGCGGCCCCAATCTGGATATTGCGTTCATAACCAGTATGGCACGGCCCTATGCCGGACGCCGTCCGATGGAGCAAGAGGCCGGAATGGTTTTCGCGGTCACCGATTTGGTGGTGACCGGCATCGCCGAGACGCGCTTCGCCGGGTAGAGCAAATCCCGAGCTGATAGGCTCATCAGCGACGATGATTTTCGTGTTTAAACAAAAGCATAGAGCAATGCAGACGAACCTGTCCAAGGCGAAAACGCTCTAGCAGAGAGGAGAGCAGATATGCGCATCGAAGTCTTGATCGATCTGAAGACCACCTTGGGCGAGGGGCCGCTTTGGGACGTGGAGCAACAGCGCCTCTACTTCATCGACAGCTTTGACGGCCGGGTCTTCCGCTGCACCGCCGACGGCCGCGAGATCAGAGCCTGGGACGTGCCGGCCAAGATCGGCTCGATCGCGCTGCGCAAGGATGGGGAGGGGGCGATCTGCTCGTTGGCGACGGGCTTCCACACCTTGGACTTTCATACCGGCGAGACGCAGCTGATCGTCGATCCCGAAAGCGACAAGCCGAACAATCGGATCAACGACGGCAAGGTCGATCGGCGCGGGCGCTTCGTCGCCGGATCGATGGACACCATGGAAGAGGGAACGAACGGGGCGCTCTATCGCCTCGATCCCGACTTCAGCCTGCATCGTCTGGACAGCGACATCATCGTCTCCAACGGCCCCTGTTGGAGCCCGGACGACAAGACCTTCTATTTCGCCGACACCTGGACCGGCGAGATCTGGGCTTACGACTACGACATCGAGACCGGCGGCGTCTCCAACCGCCGAACCTTCGCCAAGGTCGACACCTCCGGCGGCGGTGCGGCCGACGGCTCGACAGTCGATGCCGAGGGCTGTCTCTGGAACGCGCTGGTCTATGATTCCAAGCTGGTGCGCTACGCACCCGACGGGACGGTCGATCGGGTGATCGAAATGCCGGTGAAAAAGGTGACCAGCGTCAACTTCGGCGGGCCGGATATGGACGTGCTCTATGTGACCTCCATGGCCAAGCCGCCCTTGGCGCGCTTTCCCGGCGACGGCGTGCTGCGCGGCAGCGTTTTCGCCCTTCACGGCCTGGGCGTGCGCGGTGTACCCGAACCGCGTTTCGGCGCCTGACAGAGGAAGCTTGCAGGCCGCCCGCGAGCGGTATAAAAGGTCCGCCACTTCGGACGCTGCTATCTTGATGCACTCTTCGCCAAGGCGGCGAGACGGACGAGAGCGATGCGAGCGTTTCCAAGCAAAGGCCCGGTGGCAGAGCGGTTATGCAGAGGACTGCAAATCCTTGTACGTCGGTTCGATTCCGGCCCGGGCCTCCAAAACTGCCTATCCAAGAATGCCGTGAGTTCGGGATGCAGGACGGAAAACGTAGCGTCCGGCCGCCAAGCGCGCTAGTGAGTGATGATCGAACCGAGCGCAGAGGCCAGCGAGATGCAAGAGGGGATGGTGTAACCGATGGACGATAAGAACGAGCCGCTCTAGGAGGCGGAGGTCTTGGAGCGCGACGAGGCCTACGAAAACGACGATGATGCCGGTGGGGAGGGTGCGAACGGAGAGGGCGGTTCCTACGAATCTGCTCTGTCGACCCGGACGGCGGCGACGCCGACCTGAAAAAGGACAAGTCCTCCAAGGTCACGCTATCCGAGGGTTTTTCCGCTTGGATGCGGGAGATGAACGTGACGATCGCGTTTAGCACCTATCAGGCCAGCCGCCTCCTGCTGATCGGCGCCACACAGAGCGAGAAGGTCAGAATCAACGAATCCAGCTTCGAGCGCTGCCTGGGGCTCTGGGGCGACGGCCAGACCCTCTGGGTCGCCACGCTGTTCCAGATCTGGCGCCTCGATAACCCTCTGATGCCCAGCATGATGCACAAGCACTACGACCGGGTTTACGTGCTGCGCCTGGGGCTATGTGACCGGCAATATCGATGCGCAAGATCTCGCCATCAACTCAGAGGGTGAGTGCATTTTCGCCAACACGGCCTTCTTCTGCCTGGGACGGACCAGCGCCAGCTCCAGCTTCGTGCCGATTTGGCGGCCACTCTTCATCAGCCAGCTGAAGTCCGAAGATCGCTGCCATTTGAGCGGTTTGGCCATGCGCGACGGGCGGGCCGCCTACATCTCTGCCATCGCCGAAAGCGACGAGCGTCACGGCTGGCGAGATCTGCGCGGCGACGGCGGGCTGATCATGTCGATTGCCGACAGAGAGATCGTCTATCGCGGGCTCTGCATGACGGCAAGCTCTGGGTGATCAACTCCGGCATGGGCGAGCCCGGTTATCTGGTGCCGGGCGAATGGCAGTTCGCCGGTTGCACTGCTGCCAGGCTACGGACGTGGCCTCACCTTCATCGGCAACATATGCGGTGGTCGGCGTCTCCATGCCGCGCGATATGAAGACCTTCGGAGGTCTGCCTCTGGACGAGGTTCTGGAAGACGCCGACATGCTGCCGAAGTGCGGGTTAGTCGTGGTCAACATGAAGACCGGTGAGATCGATCATCACCTCTGGATCGAGGGCCACATCGTCGAGCTCTACGACGTTACCATTGCTACAGGGTGTGCGCTCGCCGATAGCGCTCGACTTAAAGGGCAAGGAGATCAAGCGCTGGATCAAGCTGGGGCGCCCTGGAATCGATTAGGCTCTCAAGGTACCTTTCAGGCCCGCCCGGTTCCTGATTCAAGAACAGAAAGAACCCGGCGCCATAGAGGCGTCCGGGTTCTTTCTTCCGTCTAGGTAGGGCGTCACCCTTGGCGATCGCCCACCCTCAGTCTCACTCGAGCGGCGCTCGCTCGCGCTGTCACGTTAGGCGGCAGTTGCCTTGGTGATGGTCTCGATGGTGCTGTTCACGCGGGTCTGCAGGGGCTCGAAAACCTCGTTGGCAACCGCCATGGACATCTCGGCGACCTTGGTGCCGTCGGCCATGACCTTGTCCATGTGGGTCTTGGTCAGCTCGCTCTGCAGGTCCATCGCCTTCTTGATGGTCTTCACGCCCATGAGCGCCTTGGCGGCGTTCATGTTGGCCTCGAGGGAGGCCTGGGTCAGGGCGACCAGCTCCTTGGAGACACGCTCGAAGCCCTTCAGCAGGATGGCGCTGGACTGCATGACAGCCTCGGCATTGTCCTTCTGCAGGCCGCTCAGCTGGCCATAGTTCTTGAACAGTTGCTCGGAGAACTTCTCGACGTTGTCCTTGGTGAAAGCGACATACTGCTCATAGCCCTTCTGGGCGGCATCGGTGCCGGCCTTGACGGCCTGCTCGAAGGTCTCTTTGCCGACGTTCGCGGCGGCCTCGACCGGCTTCAGGGTCTCGGCGATGGTGTCTTCAACCTTCTTGTTCGCAACCATGGTCTTGCTCCTTGCTTTGGTGGTTCCGGTGCCGCGCGTCGTCGCCGGCGCCTTCTTGACAGTGTCAGCCATCGGCTTCCTCTTTCCTTCGCAGTGGTCCGCTTGGCAAACCAGCGAGCCCCAGTGTCCCTTACCTCTGTGCTGTCACTGGTGTTTTTGTGCGGTGCAGCATGACAGGCAAATTAGGTGGGAGCGCGGGGTGGGTCAAGGCTTTTTTGTGCAATGCAGCATAAATTTTGAAGACGTCTTCTCTCCGCCTAAGTCGGTGCCCCCGGGAGGCAGCTGTTGCGTACAAGCATCACCACCCCCTTTCCGTCACTTTCGCCTGATCTCCGAATCATTGCCCATTGCGATTCGATAGCGAATGTGCCCTGTATTAGGATCTTAGGGGTGCTTCTTAAGAGATAGAGGGAGCTTCGGCTCATGGCGCGCATTCATCTATCGGGACTGGGGGCATGCGTGCTCCTCATAGCGGCTTTGTTTCTGACCACGGCCGCGCGTGCCAAAGAGAACCGCAAGGCGGCGATCGTGGTCGATGCGGTCACCGGTGCGATCCTCTACGAGCAACAGGCCGATCGCCGACACTACCCGGCCTCCTTGACCAAAATAATGACGCTTTACTTACTGTTCGATGCCGTCGAACGCGGCCAGCTCTCCATGCAGAGCCGCTTGCAGGTGTCGAAGCACGCCACCGCTCAGCCGCCGTCGAAGGTCGGAGTCAAGGCCGGCGGCTCGATATCGGTCGAGCAGGCCGTTCGCGCCCTGGCGATCAAGTCGGGCAATGACGTAGCCGTCGTGGTGGCCGAGGCGCTGGGCGGCAGCGAAACCGGATTTGCCCGCAAGATGACGGCGATGGCGCGGCGTCTGGGCATGTGGCGCACCAGCTTCTTCAATGCGTCCGGCCTTCCCGACGATCGTCAGCTCTCGACGCCGCGCGACATGGCCAAGCTTTCGCGGGCTCTGCTCTACGATTTTCCGCGGCACTATCACTACTTTTCGGCGCCGGGCTTTAGCTACGAGGGCCGGCAGTTCAACTCGCACAATCGCCTGCTCTACAGTTACGGCGGGGCCGACGGCATCAAGACCGGCTACACCCAGGCCGCCGGCTACAACATCTCGGTCTCGGCAGTACGCGGAGGGCGGCGCCTGATCGCCGTGGTCTTCGGCGCCGACAGCTCCGGCAAGCGCAACACCTGGGCAGCCTCGCTATTGGATCGGGCCTATCCGCAGGCCGACAGTGGTCATCCCAAGCAGCAGTTCGTCGCCCTGCAGTCGGGCGGCAAGCTGCCGGCGCTGCAGCCGCGGATTACGGATAGCGGAACGGCCCCGAGGGGTCAGCCGCTGCTGCCGGTGCCGCAGACCCCGGCGCCCACTCTGGCAGCCGCTCCGGCGCAGCAGAAGGCTCCGGCCAAGAAGCCCGCCCTTGCCAAAGCGTCTGCGGTCACCGCAGCCCCGCAGCCCGTCTTGACCGCGGCCGTAGCTCAGCCAGCGGTCACAAAGCCGGCAGCGGTAAAGCCTGTGGCGGCCAAGCTCCCCACGCAAACCGGCGGCGGCCTTTGGTCGATTCAGGTGGGAGCCTTCTCGTTCTCTCAATCGGCGCGCAAGGCGGCCAGCGAGGCCATTCAGGCAACCCAGACCCTGGGCGGCGGCAATGTCGAGGTGGTCGAGGTTCTGCAGGGCGAGAACCGCCTTTACCGCGGCCGGGTCGCCGGACTGGCAGAGATCGACGCGCGCGCCGCCTGCGACTTTCGTATCGTCCACGGGGCGCCCTGCTTGGTGGTTGCCCCCGGCAGTTGATGGCGGGGCGGACCCATCCTCCTCGCCGGACGCGTCAGGCCAGCGCAATACAGTCGATTTCTATATCGAACTCCTTGGGCCAACAGGGGACGCAGACGAATATCCGGGCCGGTGGGCTCTTTGGGAAGCGGCGGCTGTAGATCTCGTTGAATGCCGCGAAGTGGTTGGGATCGGTACAGTACACATTGCATTTGACGACCTTCTCCAGGGACAAGCCGGCGATTCCCAGACAGAGCTTCAACTGATCGAGAACGATTTCCGACTGCTGCTCTATCGCCAGCGGCTGCAGGTTGCCGTCGCCGTCCGGGGCGAAGGGCGGCAGACCCGACACAAAGAGGAAATCGTCGGCTCTGATCACCGGCGTAGCCGGCGTGCTCGAGATAACTGGCGAATGGTTCGACGCGAAAGGCTTGGCGTTCCATCTTGGACATCTCCTTATCCGATAGGCCTTCAGCTACCGGATCGCCTGTCTTCCTTGTCAGTAGATTTCAGTTCGGAAACGGCCGAAGTCTTTTCCTGAGGGAGCGTTTTAGCCGAGTCCCCAGGCCAAGGCGCCTGCCTCGCTCATGACCTGGAGACCGAGCCCCAGGGCCAGAACGGCAGTGCCGAGGGAGATGCCCTTGTGAACCCAGCGCTCGGCCGCTTTCAGGGGCCAAGCGGCGTAGGACAGCAGTACCATACCCAGGATCGATCCCAGGCCGAAGAGTCCGACATAGGCGAGCGCCGTCCAGACCTCCTGGGTCGCGGCGACAGCGAGTGCCAATAACCCGGCCGAGCCAGCTGCGCCATGCATCAGGCCGATAGCCGGCGCACGCAAGGGAAAGCCTTGCGGGTGGCTGTGGTGGTGCCGGATCCTCTCTATGTGGCCCAGCAGCGCCATGGTGGCTGTGGGTGTGCAGGTGGCGGGTCCCGTCGTGGCTGTGCAGGTGAAAGTGTACGCGCTGCACGTAGAGGCGCCGCAGCACGTCGAGGCCCAGCAGCACCAGCATTACGCCGACGCCGAACTCCAAGGCCGCGGTCCAACGATCGGCGAGCGTGAAACCCAGCAGGATGGCGACGGCGCAGATCGCGAAGAGCGTCAGGCTATGCCCTAGGCCCCAGATCGCGCCGCGCAAGACCAGGCGCCGCTTGGACTCCCTCCCGCCGGCCGCCATGGCGCCGACCGCAGCCAGGTGAGCGGCCTCCAGCGCATGGTGCGCCGATCAAGAACCCCAGTGCCAGAAAGCCCTCCATTCCTCCCCTCTCGACCGAGACCACTGTCTGCCGGCTAGCGACACCTGTAGTCTGGCATGCTATGTGTGGTTGGAGACAGCTTTCTGGAAGGCTGCGGCGTCGTGGGGCGCGCTGTCAATTTATTGGTCTGGGGTCTTGGGGCCGACTTGGTGCAGCCGGGGCCGAGAAGGCGAGTTACTTGAAATGCCGGGAGCAGGAGGCAGTGTCGTCGTCGCCATGAAAGGTCTCGACCGGCTCCCGGCAGTCTTCCTTTAGGGCTCTCGGCCCAGCCCTTGGGTTGGAAGCGAAGGCTCCACTAGACGGAACCGGGGCGCGGCATCCCGTAGAGATGGGTGACGGCCAGCGGCTTCTTCGCCTTCTTGAGGCTGGGCTTGCTGGAAAGCAGCGCGCGCAGGAGACGCGCGAAGCGGCCATTTGACGCCGAGTAGGCGGGGCTTACGGCTTGATAGCGGCTGGTCTCTTTCCTCAAGGTCCTTAACTCCCTCATCGTTCGTTGATAGGGATGTTGGTAAGAAGTGTTGGTAGCGTACGCAAAGAAACCAACCAAGCCGTGACGAGACTGCGGCTATTGTGGGGCAGCCGGAGTTGAAAGCATGTTAAAGGGGAGTGGATTTAATGAAGAGATGCATTATGATTGAACACAGCCGCTCGCCGGGTGACGATCGCGCGGCTCTTCACTTGGCTTCGCGCGGCGCCGAACTCCTCTGGCGCCGTCCCTTCGAAGGGGATCGGCTGGAGCCGCTCGACCTGCTCCGACCGGACGGCTTGGTCATCTACGGCGGCGGACAAGGTCTCGAGACGATCGAGCAGAATCCCTGGTTGCAGCAGGAACTGGACTATGCCGGCGCATGCATCGAAGCCGGCGTTCCGACCCTGGGTGTCTGCCTGGGCGGTCAGATCATTGCCAATCGTCTGGGGGCCGAGGTCGGCCCTCAGACCCCGGAACACCACGAGTTCGGATACTATGAGATCGTGCCGACGGAGGCAGGTCGCGACTTTCTCCCTGGGGCCCTCTATGTGACGCAGGCCCACTACCACACCTTCCAGGTTCCCGAGGGGGCGGAGCTGCTGGCCTCCAGCAGGGCCTATCGCAATCAGGCATTCCGATACTGTGCCAGTACCTATGCCTTGCAGTTCCACCCGGAGGCCTCGGTCCTCTGCTTTCGCCGCTGGCAGGAGGCAGAATGGGCCGCATACGGCAAGCCGGGGGCGCAGACCCGCGAGGAACAGGATCGCCTCGGAGCCGAGCACGATGCCAAGCAGGCGGCCTGGTTCCATGCCTTTCTCGATCGCCTCTTCGTCCCGGAGACCGCAGCGGCGGCGGAGTAGGCTATCGTATTTACGCAGAGATTCTGCGGTTTTTCATATGGGCCTGCTTGAATTGGCCGATATCCTCCGTACCTTTGGTGCCAGCCGGCAGAGGGAGACAGCATGATCCAGAACCTTCAGGGACAGATTCAAGACTTCCTCAAGCAGGAATCTTCCGGTGGGCTGGTGCTCATAGCGGCCGCCGTTTTGGCCATGATCGTCAACAACACGGCGCTGGCACCGGTCTACGAAGGTTTCCTCGATCTGCCGATCGTGATTCAGATCGGTCCGCTGGAACTGGCCAAGCCGCTGTTGCTCTGGGTAAACGACGGCTTGATGGCGATTTTCTTCTTCCTGGTCGGACTGGAGATCAAACGCGAGATCGTCGAGGGGGAATTGTCGAGCTTTGACAAGGCCTCTCTGCCGATCGTTGCAGCCATCGGCGGCATGGTCGTGCCGGCCGGCATCTACGCGCTGATCAACTTCACCGACCCCGTTGCGATCCAGGGTTGGGCCATTCCGGCCGCCACCGACATCGCCTTTGCGCTCGGTATTCTGGCGCTTATGGGCCCGCGCGTACCGATCACCCTGAAAATCTTCCTCTTGGCCGTCGCCATCATCGACGACCTGGGCGCCATCGTCATCATCGCTGCTTTCTATACGGCCGATGTGTCCATGACCTCCTTGATGATGGCCGGCATCGGCTTGGTGTTCTTGATCTGCCTCAATCTTGGCGGGGTGGCGCGGATTGCGCCCTATATCGTGATCGGCATCATCGTCTGGGTCGCGGTGCTGAAATCTGGCGTGCACGCAACCCTAGCCGGGGTTCTGCTGGCCCTTACCATTCCACTGAAGTCCAACGATGCCAGCACCCACGTTTCGCCCCTGAAGCATCTTGAGCACGAACTGCACCTCTGGGTCGCCTTCCTGGTGCTGCCGATCTTCGCCTTCTGCAACGCCGGAGTGTCCCTGGCGGCGCTTTCGATCGACGACGTGTTTGCGCCCTTGCCCTTGGGCATCGCGCTCGGCCTGATCGTCGGCAAGCAGGTCGGCATTCTGCTGTTCTGCCAGCTGGGAGTCAGGATGGGCATCTGCAAACTGCCGACCGGGGTCACCTGGAAGCAGATCCACGGTGTGGCCTGCCTCTGCGGCATCGGCTTTACCATGTCGCTCTTCATCGGCACCTTGGCCTTCGATACGCCGGACTATCTGAATGCCGTGCGCCTCGGCGTGCTGATGGGCTCGATCATCGCCGCCATCATCGGCTTCGTGGTTCTGCGCATGCAGTTGCCGGCGGCCGCCCCCGCGGATGCCAAGTGATCGAAGAGAATTCCGGGGGATGTCCCGTTTGATGTTGAACCTTTGAATTAGTGTGGCGTTGCTTCCGCTGAGCCTTAGGCTCGGTGTGCTTGAACCACAGAAGGAAGCAACGCCATGAAGACGACGACCACATCCCCCTTGCTCTGGCCACAGCGCCGACTGCGCCTTCGCTTGTCGATGAAGCGTTTGAAGCTGTGAGGGAGAGCTTCGAGCAATGCTGTCCGATGGCAGGCATGGAAAGCCTGACCCGACTGCTGAACGAGGACGTGACACGGCTTGCCGGTGAGCGCTACGAGCATTCACCTGAGAAGCCCGGCTAGCGTTGGGGCCATTCGGAAGCGCAGGTTGGTTTTCACGGCAGCAAGAGCGCCGTGGATCGCCCTCGGGTGCGCAGCCAGGGCACGGGCAAGGAAATGCCCTTGCCGAGTTGGGAAGAGATTTCGGCCACAGGGTTTCTCGACCGGTGGGCCATGAACCTGATGACGATGAATGTGGCCACGCGCAAGTTTTGCCGCGCCGTTCGGCTGCCCGAGGCCGGCGTTCCGGCGGACGCGGGCAGCGGCCTGTCCAGATCTGCGGTCTCGCGACGGTTCAAAACGCTGACGCAGGCCACATTCGAAGAGTGGATGGGGTCCGATCCATCGGAACTGGACCTCGTTGCGATCCAGATCGACGGGCTACATCTGGACGACCGCCTGTTGACGATCGGGGCTGTCGGCATTGAGGTTTCCGGGCAACAACACCCCCTGGGCGTCATTGACGGGGCCACGGAGAACGCTGCAACCCTACAGGCCTTGCTCGACGATCCGATCGAGCGCGGGCTCGACCCCGCAGGCTGCTACCTCTTCATCGTGGATGGTGCCAAGGCTCTCGGTAAAGTTCTGCGGCGGATCTTCGGCGCGGATATCCCCATCCAGCGCTGCCAAATCCACAAGGCACGCAACATCACCGACCGGCTTGCGCCCAGGTACCCTGCCGCCGTGCGACGCGCCTTGAAGCAGGCCTGGGAGCTGGACGATGCCGACAAGGCCGAACGCCCGATGCGTAATCTGGCGCGGCGCTTCGAGCAGGAAGCACCGGATGTGTCCCGATCGCTCCTCGAAGGTCTCGACGCAATCCTGACAGTGGTCAGGCGCGGCTTACCGCTTGAATTGTGCCGGTCGCTCGCCAGCACCAATATCATCGAGCCCATGAACAGCGTCATCCGGCAGGTCTGCCGAAACGTGAAGCCCTGGCGAGATGCCAAGATGGCCCTACGCTGGACCGCGGCGGGCATGTTCGAAGCCAAGAAGGGCTGCCGGCGCATCAAGGCTTACAAGCAACTGCCCATTCTCAAGCAGGCTCTCATCGAGCAACGCCAAAAGCACCTGCTTGACCGGATCGAGGACACCGCATAACCTCACATCAAGCAGCGGCACTCAGACGAGTTTCAACATCAAACGGGATATTCCCAAATTCCGGGGAATTCCGGAAAGAGGAACGCAAGGTGAAACGTCTACATGTGAACCTCCATGTCGAGGATCTTGAGCAGTCGATCCGCTTCTACGTCACCCTCTTCGATGCCGAGCCGACGGTGCGCAAGGACGACTATGCCAAGTGGATGCTGGAGGATCCGCGCGTCAACTTCTCGATCTCGACCCGCAACTGCGGCAAGGCCGGTATCGATCACGTCGGCATTCAGACCGAGACGCCCGAGGAACTGGCCGAGATGACGCAGCGTCTGAACCAGGCCGGAGCGGCCTCTTTGCAGCAAACGGGCGCCAACTGCTGCTACGCCGTCTCCGACAAGACCTGGGTCGCCGACCCCTCAGGCTTGCAGTGGGAGACTTTCCATACGCAGGGGGCCATCACCACCTACGGTGCCGACTCGGCCCCGGTGGCGATCCCCGAGAAGGCCGAGGAAAAGGGCGGGGCCTGCTGCGGCTAGTGCCCGGAATTATGAATGGGCGCTACACTGGCTTCTCCTATTCGGTGTCATCCCCGGCCTTGAGTCGGGGATCCACGAGAGCCCGCTTGGAGCAAGTGGCCGTGGATTGCCGGGTCAAGCCCGGCAATGACGGAGGAGAGGTGTTGCGAGCCCAAGAATCACCTATTCCTGAAAGTGGGTACTAGAGTTTGGCAGCGGCAGTAGCGATGGCTGCCTGGGTGTCGGCCAGATCCTCGGCGTTGTGCGCCAGGGAGACGTAGTACTTGCTGTCGGCTTTCAGGATGCCCTCTGCCCTTAGATTGCGGTTGAAGCGCTTCTGTATCTCTGCATCGCCGGCCAACACGTCGCGATAGTCCTTCACCGGCTCACCGGTGAAGACCACGTCGAAGAGCGCGGGATGGCCGACCACTTGGGCGGCGACGCCGGCCTTGCCCAACTCCTCCGCCAGGATTTGCATGATCGCGCGACCAGTCTCCTGGAGGTGCTCATAGCTGCCGGGGCGGCGCAGGATTTCCAGGGTCTTGCGCCCGGCGACCGCGGCGACGGGATTGCCGCTTAAAGTGCCGACTTGATAGGTGAAGCCCTCCTCGCCGACTTTGGCCTTGTCGAAGTGTGCCATGATCTCTGCTTTGCCGGCGATGGCGGCGAGCGGGAAACCGCCGCCGATCGCTTTGCCCAAGGTGCAGAGATCCGGAGTCACGCCGTAGAGCGATTGCGCACCGCCGTAGGCCAGGCGGAAGCCGGTCACCACCTCGTCGAAGATCAAGGGGATGTCGTGTTTGGCGGTCTCCTTGCGCAGGCATTCCAGAAAGCCCGGCTGCGGCGGGATCAGGCGCTGCAGCGGCTCGAGGATCACGCCGGCTAGGCTGTCGGCCTCAGCCTCGATGATGCGGCGGGCGAAGTCGATGTCGTTGAAGGGGGCGACCAGCACCCGATCGCGCACGCCCTCGGTCAGGCCGGCCGAATCCGGCTGCGGCTGCGGGAAGTTGTTCAGCCGCTGCGGCGCCAGGCCCATCAGCGCCTCTGCGCTCATGCCGTGATAGCCGCCTTCGAATTTCAGGATCTTCTCGCGACCGCGATGCGCGCGGACTAGGCGCATTGCGTACATGTCGGCCTCGGATCCGGTGGAGACGTAGCGCAGTTGTTCGGCACAGGACAGCGCCTCGCAGATCTCCTCGGCCAGAGCGATGCCTTCGGCGTTGTTGGCGAAGAAAGTGAGACCGCGCTGGATCTGGCCCTCGACGGCAGCCAGCACCTCGGGATGACCGTGCCCGATCAGCATCGGGCCGGAGCCGAGCAGAAAGTCGATGTACTCGCGTCCGCTCTCATCCCAGACTCGGCCGCCGTGGCCTTCGCGAATGACGATCGCAGGGTCGAAGTTGCCGAAACCAGCCGCCGGCAGCACCCGTGCCGCTCGCGCCAAGAGATCCTGCTCCTTCGCACTCTGTTCCCGGGCCGTCATGCTCGCCTCTCACGCCGTTAGCTCGGAGAGCTTCGATTATCTCTTGACTGAAGGCCAAGTGGGAAATTCACCTATTATTGTGAATTTCCTTCAAGCAAGGCGCTGCCGATGGGACCGCTTCTGGACATGCGCCACCTGATCATGATCCGTGCGATTGCCGAGAGCGGGCGGGTGACCGATGCGGCCGAGCACCTGAGGCTGACGCCCTCTGCCCTGTCGCATCGTACCGCGAGGCCGAGCGTACTCTTCACCCGCATGCACAAGCGACTGCGCAGGACCCCGGCGACCGAGCATCTGGCGGCGGTGGCCGAGCGTGTGCTGGAGTCCTACAACGCATACCACTGGCTACCTGGGTTCCTCGCGTACCTGAGAGAGTCAACCCGGGATCGACCTGCAGGTGATGGCCGGCGCGGGCAAGGATGTGGCTCAGGCCTTGGCCAATCGCCGTGTCGATCTGGCCCTGGTCTCCGGCGAGACGGCAAGCAGCGGCACAGCGCGCACCCCCCTATTCGAGGACGAACTGCTATTCGTCATGTCGCTGGGGCACCGCCACGCAAAGAGGGCTTACATCGAGGGGCAGGACATCGTCGGCGAGACCTTCATCGCTTTTGCCAAGACGCCGGAGCCGGCCCGCGGGAGCTTTGGCTGCCTAGTGCCGGGAGAGCGGCGGTCTCGCGTGAGTTTGCGGGTCATAGAGGTCCGGGTGACCACAAGATCACCCGAACCGCTCTATCTCGTTGTTTCAAAAGCAAATCATCGTCGCAGACGATAGCGTCTGCGCAGGATTTGCTTTAGGCCCAGCCGAGTTCGCGCAAGGCCCAGCCGGAGTTCCAGATCTTGGTCATGTGCCGGATCCTGTCGCCCTCGAACTGCATCACATAGACATACTCCGAGGCGACGCTCTTGCCGTTCGGCGGAATCGGGCCACTTTCGCCGGTGTGGGTGCCGTGGAACACGGCAAAGGCGCTGACCTGATTGCGTCCGCTGTCGGTAGCGAAGCTCTTCAGCTCGTAGTGGCCGTCCGGGATCGGCGTCAAAAGCCCCTTCATCCACTCGACATAGCCTTCGAGCCCGGCGATCTCGGCCAGGGGTTCCGACTGTGCTGAAAAACTCGCGCCCTCATGGCACCAGGCCTTGCAGACCTCCCAACCCTTGCCGGTCTCACAGGCATCAAAGAACGCCATGGCCGTCTCGCTGATCGACATCGGTGTAAACTCCTCATTATGTTCAGTAGACATGAATCGAAACACTGCGTTAGCGGGGCGGTCGCGAGGCTAGCATAGACACGGTCGCCATAGGGGCCCTGCTTCTTATCCTCGATAATGCTCTGCTCTTCCGGGCGAAGTCTCTTTACGACTTTAGTCGCGGATTGTTTGGATCATAGGCACTCTCCTGCCTACAGATCGTCGGATAGGCCCGCCCCAGGATCTCGATTTCGAAGGGAGCGCTAGCGATCGCCTTGGCTCGCTCGAGATAGCCGAGCGCCCAGCATTTGCCGCAACGAAAGTCGAAGCTGGCCGAGGTGACATAGCCGACCGGCCCACCCTCCTGAAGGATTGGGGCGCTGGGCAAAGCGTCGACCGGGCTGCCCTCGATCTCGAAGCTGCGAAAGGCCCAATCGGGGTCTCGATCGCGCTCGGCCAGAACCGCCGATCGGCCCAGAAACTCGGGCTTGTCGAAGGCAAGGAAGCGCTCGAGGCCGCAGGCGAAAGGCGTGTACTCGCTGCCGAAGTCGCTGTCCCAACCGTGATAGCCCTTCTCGATGCGCAACGCGTTGAGGGTGTAGGAGCCGAATTCCTGAAGTCCTTGGTCTCCGCACGCGGCCATCAAGGCCTCATAGAGTGCGACCAGGTCGCTCGAGATCAGATGCAACTCCCAGCCCAGCTCGCCGACATTAGGAGACCCGAAGCGCTGTGACCGGAATGCCAGCGATCTCGATCTCGGCCAGCGACATCCAGGGCATTGCGGCCGGGGAGAGATCGGCCGCGGTCAGGCCGGACAGCAGGGCGCGAGACTTGGGACCCATCACCATCAAGGCCGCGTCGTGCCGGTAACTTCGGCTCAAGCTCACAGAGCCGTCGCTCGGCGCTCTTGCGACAGCCAGTCGAAGTCGCGGTGGTCGGCCGGGGTCGGCCCGCACAGCAGGAAGTGGTCGTCAGCGAGCCGGGCGATCGTCGCATCCGACCAGAGACGGCCCTTCGGCGTCAAGAGTAGGATAGCCGAGCCCGGCCGACCTGAGGCAGCCAGCTGCAGAAGAGGCAGTCGAGAAAGGCCGCGGCCCCCTTGCCGCGCAGCTCGTATTTGGTGAAGCCGCCGTGATCCATCAGGCCGACGGCGTCGCGGACTGCCAGACACTCGGCCTCGACCGCCGGGTGCCAGGCCTCGCGGTGGAAGGGAAGCACGCCGTCGTCTTTGGCACTGGGCTGCTGGAACCAGAAGGCGCGCTCCCAATCGCCGATTTGGCCCATCACGGCAACCTTGGCAATCAGCCTCTCGTAGAGCGGGGTGCGCTGCAGCGGACGTGCGGACTTCAGGATGCGATGCGGATAGGGAATTGTGTACTGCAAGCCGTAAAGTTCGACGGCGCGCGCTTGCATAGTCGCCATCGGCCCAATCGCCGAAGCGGCGCGGGTCCCAAGGCCGCCAGATCCCACTCGGTTTCGCCCTCGACGACCCATTCGGCGATCGCCTTGCCGATGGCTGCTGAGTGGGTGATGCCGATCTGCACGCCGGTCGCATGATAGAAGTTCCTGAGTCCGAAGGCAGGCCCGACCAGGGGCAGTCTGTCGGGCGCATAGGCGGTGGGTCCGTTCGCGAAGCGCCGCGCCCCGGCCTCGGCCAGCAAGGGGATCTGCTCTATGGCCTCGTCCAGGACCTCGGCGATGTCTTCCAGGGAGTCGGGGAAGAGTTGGTGGGCGAAGTTCTCCGGCGGCCCTTCCGGCTAGGCCGCGCGACCCTCGTGGCCGTAGGAGCCGAACAGCAAAGAGTCGCGCTCACGGCGCAGGTAGAAACGGATGTCGGGATCGCGCACCAGCGGAAAGAGGTCAGGGTTCTCGGCCAGCGCCGGGATCGGCTCGGTCACCAGGTATTGATGCTCGAGCACGGCGATCGGCAGCGGCGAGCCGGCCAGGGCGGCGATCTGGGCACCGTAGAAGCCGGCGGCGTTCGCGACGATCCCTGCCTCTATGTGGCCCTTGTCGGTCTCGATCGACCAACCGCCCGAAGCGGTTTGGCTAAGCCCGATGACGCGGGTGAAGCGCGCCACCTCGGCGCCGCCCTGCCGCGCGCCGGTGGCCAGCGCCTGGGTCTGCTGGCTGGGATCGATGTCGCCCTCGTAGGGATCGAGGATGCCGCCCAAGATCCCTGTAGCGGCGCGGTAGAAGGGATGCCTGGCCTCCATCTCGGCCGGGGTGATCATCGAGAGCGCCAAGCCGGCCGTCTTGGCGACCCGGACCAGGTGGCGGAAGATCTCCATCCGCGCTTCGCTGTGGGCCGGCCAGAAGGTGCTGGTGTGGCGGTAGGTGATGGCGCTGTCGACGACCCTGTCTCCCAGCTCCTTGTAGAGCGACCAGGCGTAGTTTCCAGCCCGCATGCTCAGCCAAGTGTTGGCATAGGTCGGGATGTTACCGGCGGCATGCCAGGTCGAGCCCGAGGTCGGCTCGTTCTCCAGCAGCAGGCAATCGCCGACCCCGGCTTGCGTCAGGTGATAGAGGATCGAGGCACCGACGGCACCGCCGCCGATCACCGCCACACGGACCCTGCGCACCTTTAGTGATCCTGGAGCAGGCGGCCGTAGCCTTGGATCCGATCCTCGCCCGATAGGGCGCAGGGCCTGCCAGTAGACCGCGGCATTGCAGGCGACGATGGGCTTGCCCAGGTCTCGTTCCAGCTCTTCGATGAGGGCGACAACGGGAAGCGCGGTGCCGACCTGCAGGATGGCGTCGCAGTCGCTTTTCGCCAGTCGCCGGAATAGCGCGCGGATTTCCTCCAGCGGCGTCTCGCAGATGGCGGGGAGGCTGGGTGTCGCGGTTCCCTCGATGGCGACCGCCTCGAAGCCTGCGGCTTCTTGATCGGCCTGGACGACGCGGTCGACCTCGGCATTAAAGGGAGGCAACGGCAATGCCCTCGGCGCCGAGGGCCCTGAGGGCCGCGTGATTGGCTTCGGAGGCATTGATGACCGGAATACCGACGGCCGTTTGCACCTCAGCGCAGCGGGCCGCCAGCCTGACCACGCCGCCGGGGCCGGTGTCGGTCGTGAGGCCGATGGCCAGGACCCCCGGCTTGCAGTCCATCAAGATCGCGGCCTGGTCCGGCAAGTCGTCGGAGATGGCCTGACCGCCCAGCCGAAAGCGCTGCATCTGATTGGTGACTCCGGCTGCACCACAGTGTTCATTGCCGGCGTCATGACTCCGATCAGGGCGCGCGGTGCCAAGGTATCTGCCATCTCATTCTCTTCCGTTCGATTCAGCGGGCCTCGCGGCCCATGGTCTCGTTCAGGCCCTTCAGGCCGTTCAGGTAGATCTCGTCGCCGACCGGCTGAGCCAAGGCCTCGACGGCATCGGGCGCGGCGTCGAAACGCCCTTCCCAGATGCTGAGCGTTTGTTCGCCGGCAGCGATCTCCAGAAAGCGATGCGTCGAGCGATAGCCTGTCACTGGCAGCGGGCTTCCCAGGATGTCGTAGCTGTAGAAGTGATCCAGATCGGAGTGCGCCAGCAGGGTCTCGCGAAAGACGCCGCCGTCGACGATATCCAGCTGGCGAACGGCACCGACCGTGGTGGTGTTGCCGCTCTCCATGACCGCCTTGACGACGCCCGGGTTCCAGCCGGCGACGGAATCGAATCCGTGCACCTTCGCCCAGACGCGCGCGATCGGCGCCGGTGACCACCCGCTCGATCGCCTCCAGATCGAAGAGCCCGGTGACGGCAGCCACATGCGAGCCGCGATCGAAGGAGACGCCGATCGGCTTGGCCGTCGCCTTCAGGCAGGCAAAGGCGGTGTTCACGTCGAGTTCGTAGGGATCGCTCAGGTGGCGCGCCACCTGCGGCCGCAAGCCATAATGCACATTGGGCGAGGCCTCGAGCACCCGCATCGTCTGATAGAGCTCGTCTAAGTTGGCGTCACGAAAGGACTGGCTCTCTGCCTCCAAGACCTGCACGGCAGCCCCGCCGGTGCCTATGTGAACGTGTCCGCTACCGATCTCCAGGCCTCGGTCCTCGACGAAGCCGGGCAGGGAGACCACTTTGGCGGCGCGGGCGAGGGCATCCTCGACCAGGGCCTTGGGGAAGAGCAGACGGCCGTCGTGACGTAGGTTTGCGTCCTTTGCCAGCGCCTTGTCTCTGACGGCCTCGGGAGTGCCGGCCATGCCGATAGCGGAGAGGATGTCGGACGCGGCATCCAGGATCGCGCGCGCGCCGCTTGGGATCGCTCAGCGGTGCGAGGCGCCCGCCCAGCGGCGGCAGGCGGCCGCTGGTTCGGCCCTTCGACGCGCTCGCCCCTGCCGCTCCATATCCCGCACCCTCGATTGGCAATCATGGCTTTAGAATTTCCCATCTCGCATTGTGCGCGCAATTCAGTAATTCGGCGCTTTTCATGAGGTGCTCTCATGTAAAAGGTGCTCGCCGGTCACGCCAGCGGGTGAAAGCAGGCGACCTCTTGCTCGTCCCGAAAGGCCGTGAGCTGAGGCACGGCCTCTTTGCAGGTGCTGGAGACGCGGGCGCAGCGCGGCGCGAAGGCACATCCCGGCGGCGGATACAGCGGATTGTCCAAGGCCTGAACCTCGGCCTGGCCGCCGCGGCGGCGACGCTTCGGGTCCGGCAGGGGAACCGCGTCCAGCAGGCTGCGGGTGTAGGGATGGGCCGGCTTGGCGAAGACCTTGGCGGTCGGCCCCCGCTCGACCACCCGGCCTCGATACATGACCGCCACCGCCTGGGCGATGTGGCGGACCACGGCCAGATCGTGGCTGATGAAGAGGTAGGTCAGGCCGTGGCTCTGCTGCAGGTCGAGAAAGAGGTTCAGAACCTGCGCCTGTACCGACACGTCCAAGGCGGAGACGGCCTCGTCGGCCACCACCAGGCTGGGACGGGTGACGATAGCACGGGCGATGGCGATGCGTTGGCGCTGACCGCCGGAGAACTCATGCGGATAGCGGCCGGCGTCCTTGGGCTTCAAGCCGACTTCGTTCAGCACCGCTTCGACCCGGGTCTCGATCTCCTCTTGACCGCGCTCGCTCTCCAAAGCGCGCAGCGGCTCGGCGATGGAGCGGCCGATGCGGTGACGCGGGTCGAGTGAGCCGTAGGGATCCTGAAAGACCATCTGGAAGCGGCGGCGCAGGCGGCGCAGACGTGGCTCCGGCAGCTGAAAGAGGTCTTCGCCGTCGAACAGGATCTCGCCGGCGCTGGGCCGATCCAAGGCGGTGACCAAGCGGGCCAAGGTGGACTTGCCGCAGCCCGATTCACCGACGACGCCGAGGCTGCGGCCAGCCTGCAGGCGCATAGAGACTTCGATCAGGGCGCGTAGGCGCGGCCGTGGCTCGCTCAGGCGTTGCCGCGGCAGCAGATAGTCCTTGGAGAGCGCACGGGTTTCTACCAGGGCCTGGCTCATGGCGTCGGCGTCCCGCGCTGCGGATAGAGGCAGCGCACCCAGTGCTGCGGCGAGATCGCGGACCGCGGCGGCAACCCGCTGCAGGCCTCCTGCCGGTAGCTGCAGCGTGGGGCAAAGGCGCAGCCGGGCGGCCGCTCGGCTGGATCGGGAACGCGACCGGGAATGGTGGAAAGGCGGGCCGTGCCGTCGGCTTCTTGGCCGGGTGCCCGAGGTATGGCGGCAAAGAGCCCGCGGGCATAGGGATGCGCCATCTCGGCAAAGACGGCCTCGGCCGGTCCGGCCTCGACGATGCGCCCGGAGTACATGACCGCAACCGCGTCGGCCATCTCGGCCACAACCCCCAGATCGTGGGTGATCAGCAGCAGGGCCAAGCCTTCGCTCTCGACCAGCTCGGCGATCAGATCAAGCACCTGGGCTTGGATGGTGACATCCAGTGCCGTGGTCGGCTCGTCGGCAATCAGCAAATCGGGACCGCAGGCCATGGCCGCGGCGATCAGCACGCGCTGGCGCTGCCCGCCGGAGATCTGATGCGGAAAGAGAGAGAGGGGAAAGCGCGCTTCCTGCAGTCCGACCCGGTCCAGCCAGACGGCCGCCTGCCGCTCGGCCTTGGCTCGGGTGAGGCCGAGATGACGACGCAGGCCCTCGGAGACCTGCTGACCGATCGACTTCACCGGATTGAGCGCCGTCATCGGCTCCTGGAAGATCATCGAAATGCGCCGTCCGCGCAGGCGGCAAAGTGCCTCTTCGCTGCGCTCCAGCAGATTGTCTCCCTCGAGGCGAATGGCGCCGCTGGCGCGCGCCTGTTCGGGCAGCAGCCCCATCACGGCGAGCGCCGTCATCGACTTGCCGCAGCCCGATTCCCCGACCAGTCCCAGGCTGTGCCCCCGCTTCAGACCGAACTCGATGCCGTCCAGGATTGAGGCTGGGCCTTGCGGCGTGTCGATCTCCACCCTCAGGTCTTCGATTTCGAGCAAGGCCATGGCTCAGCGTGCTCGTCTGAGGCGTGGATCGAGCAGGTCGCGCAGGCCGTCGCCCAGGAGATTGAGGCCCAGGACCGAGAACACGATGGCCAGGCCCGGCAGGATCGCCAGTTGTGGTGCCAGGAACAGCATGGTTTGCGCCTCGGCCAGCATCTTGCCCCAGCTCGGCAGCGGCGGCTGTGTTCCGAGCCCCAGGTAACTGAGTCCAGCCTCGGCCAGGATGCCGAGTGCGAACTGGATGGTGCCCTGGACGATCAGCAGCGAGGCGATGTTCGGCAGGATGTGTTCGAGCGTGATGCGCACGCCGCCTTTGCCGGCGATGCGGGCAGCCAGCACGTACTCGCGCTGCCACAAGGTGAGTGCACCGCCGCGGGTCACGCGGGCGAAGACGGGAATGTTGAAAATGCCGATGGCGATGATGGAGTTGACCCCGCCGGGCCCGAAGATCGCGGTGATCATCACCGCCGAGAGCAAGGCCGGGAAGGCGAAAGCGAAGTCGTTGAAGCGCATCACCACCTCGTCGACCCAGCCACGCTTGGCGGCGGCGAGGGCGCCCAGCGGCACGCCGAAGGCAAGCCCGACGCCGACCGCGACCACGGCCACGCCGATCGAGTTGCTGGCGCCGACCATCAGCATCGAGAGCAGGTCGCGGCCGAACTGATCGGTGCCCAGCCAATGGCTCCAGCTCGGCCCCTGCATGCGATCCTTGATCGCCATCTCGAAGACCGAATGCGGCGTCCAGACCAGCGCCAGCAGGGCCACGAGCAGAAAGCAGGCGAAGATCAGGCCGCCGATGGCGAAGGCGCGGCTCTTGCTGCCCTGGCTGAGGGCGCTGCGGATGGAACTAGTGGCCATCGCTGCCGAGCCTTAGGCGGGGATCGAGCAGGGCATAGCTCAAGTCGACCAGGAAGTTCACCAGGATCACCGCGGTTGCCAGCAGGATCACCAGGTCCTTCACCACCACCAGATCGCGCTGGGCGATGGCCTGGAACATCAGGCGCCCCAGACCCGGCAGGTAGAAGACGTTCTCGATGATGATGGTGCCGGCCAGGAGGAAGGAGAACTGCAGGCCCATGATGGTGACCACGGGGATGAGCGCGTTGCGCACGCCATGTCGCCAGAGCGCCTCGCCGCGCGTCAGGCCCTTGGCCCTAGCGGTGCGCACATAGTCTTCCTTCATCACCTCGAGCACCGAGGAGCGGGTGATGCGGGCCAGGATCGCTGCCTGCGGCAGGGCCAAGGCGATGGCCGGAAGCAGCAGCGAGACGAGCGCAGGGCCCACCCCTTCCTCCCAACCGGCAAAGCCACCGGCCGGGACCCAGCCCAGATTGACGGCAAAGAGCAGAATCAACAGCATCGCGAACCAGAAGTTCGGTACCGCGACACCCAGTTGAACGAAGCCCATAATGGCGGTGTCGGAGGCACGGCCGTGGCGGGCCGCGGCGGCGACACCCAGCGGCAGAGCGATCGCCGTCGACAGCAGGATGGCCAGACCGGCCAAGGGAAGCGAGACCAGAACGCGCTCGCCGATCAGGGTCAGGACCGGCTTGCCGTAGGTGTAACTCTCGCCCCAGGCGCCCGACAGCAGCCCACCGATCCAGGTGAAGTAGCGCACCATCATCGGCCTATCGAGACCGAGCTGCTGGCGCAGGGCGGCCAGGGTGTCGTCCTGCGCGCCGGTGCCCAGGATGATCAGCGCCGGATCGCCCGGCAGCACCTCCATCACCAGGAAGACGATCAGCGAGGCGACCAGGAGGGTGGCCAGCAAAGCCAGCCCGCGCTTGGCCAGGAAGACGCTCATGGCCTGTCTCCAGCTCCGCACCGCGTCGCTGCCGTCCTCCCGGCGAGGATCCTCGGCTTTGGCGCTACTCCTTCCAACGCACGCCGGTCAGGTCGTTGGCCTGGACCGGCGAGTTGTACCAGAGGCCTTCCAGATTCTTGTTCCAGACGCCGAGCTTGGCCAGCTGGAAGAGGTAGCCGTTGACCGCGTCCTCGGTGATCAGCTCCTGCAGCTGCCGCAGCAGGGCATAGCGCTTGTCCTGATCGGTGGTCTCGTTTAGCTCCGCCAGCAGCGTCTTGAAGGCCGGGTTGTCGTAGTTGAAATAGTAGGCATCGCGGCCGTAGATGCCGATATCCATCGGCTCGGTGTGGGAGACGATGGTGAGATCGTAGTCGGTGTTGCGGAAGACCTGATCCAGCCACTGCGCCCACTCGACCGGGATCAACTCCACCTCGATGCCCACATCGGCCAGTTGGGCGGCGATGATCTCGCCGCCGCGACGCGCATAGGATGGCGGCGGCAGCTTCAGGGTTGCCTTGAAGCCCTTAGGGTGGCCGGCTTCGGCGAGCAGCGCCTTGGCTTTCTCCGGATCGTAGGGATAGCGCTGCACCAGATCGACATAGGCCGGATGATGCGGCGCAAAGTGGGTGCCGATCGGTTTTCCATAGCCGAAGAGGCCGTCGATGACCGACTGGCGGTCCAGGGCATGGGCGATGGCCCGGCGCACCTTCACGTCGTTGAAGGGCTCGGCCGTGTTGTTGGTGGAGAGGATGGTCTCGCCTTCGGTCGAGCCGACGACGACGGCAAAGCGCGGATCCGACTCGAACTGCGGCACCAGCTCGGCTGCCGGGAAGTTGGCGAAGGCATCGACATCGCCGGAGAGCACGGCCGCTGCCGCTGCCGCCGGATCGGGAATGAACTTGAAGGTCACTTTGTTCAAGGCCACCGGCTCGCCCCAATAGTTGAGGTTGCGCGACAGCTCGACCCGGTCGCCGCTGACCCAGCGGTCGAACTTGAAGGGCCCGGTGCCGATCGGGTTCTGCTTGTTACCATCGGCCGAGGCTGCATCGACGATGATGGCATCGCCCCAACCCAGGTTGAACAGCATGTTGCCGGCCGGCTGTTTCAAGGTGACAACGACCGTCTTGGGATCTTTGGCCTCGACCGAGTCGATGGCGCTGAAGAGCTGTTTTTGCGCATTGACACTGTCTTTGGCCATCGCGCGCTCGAAGGAGAAGACCACATCGTCGGCATCGAAGGCCGCACCATCGTGAAAGCTGACGACATCGGCCAGATGGAAGGTGTAGGTCAGGCCGTCGTCCGAGATGTCCCAACTCGTCGCAAGCGCCGGCAGCACCTCGCCATTCTGGTTGATGCGGGTCAGGCCTTCGAAGACATTGGCATAAACTACCTCGTCGATGGCCGCGGCCGCCCCGGCCGTGGGATCGAGGTGCGGTGGCTCCAGCACCATGCCCATGGTCAGGCTGTCCTTGGCCGCCGAGGCCTGAGATACGCCCACCGCCAAGCCCGTCGCGAGCAGCAGCCCGATCTTCCAGAAGTTCTTCATGACTTTCCTCCAAGTCGAGAGACAGAGCCGCTAGGCTAGCCGAAGTTTTCCAATGGGCAAGCTTTTGTGGTGCCTTGCTTTGCATCGGTGCGCCTAAGGGCTAGTTTCCTCCGGCGAGCAGGCTGAACCTGGGAAGCAGTGCCGATGGATGAGACGTTGGTGTTCCGTCCCGGATGATCACATAGATCCTCGCCGGCGGGTGCTGTTCGTGGCACGCTCCATCCTGGGCGAGGTTCGGAACGTAGGACGAGCATGCTGATCTCTCTTCACAAGCAGGCGACGACGACGCCGTCCGGGCTTTGGCCTGCGCCCGAGAGGCGATCCTCGGGCTGCATGCTTGGCGCCCGGACCTGAGCGCCCGTGTCGGCCTGCAAGATGGTTCGGTGGTGATTGCGCAACTGGGCGGCGACACCCAGACCCAGCTAGCTGCCGCCGGCAACACGGTGAATGTCGCCAGCCGGCTGGAGCAAGTGCGACGGAGGAGTGGGTGGCCTTGGTCGTCTCCGAGGATCTAGCCCGCAAAGTGGAGGTGCAGGGGCGCAGCGATCTGATGACCGGTTTTTCCCCGCGGCCCGGTCGTGCCATCGGAGGTCGCCGCGATCCGATGGACCTGCGTTTGGCCGGCCTCGAGATCTTGGGTGTTTAGACGTACTGAGGAATAGGATAGCGGTAGCAAAGCGAGATCCGTTATATTGCCTTGGAGGGCGCGCTGAAGGCTTGATTGCGTCCGTTCGTCAAAACGATTTCGTCGCTCACAGCCAATTGGCGTATCCACACACCTCCACTGTCATTTTTCGGTTCGACCGGAGAATCGCGCTGCGCTTGTTCGGCCAGTGTATAGTCGTCTTACGGTTGAACCGGAAGACGACAGGGACAGGTTACGGGATGCAGAAATCTTGCGTCCAGCCAACCCGAATCCCGGCTTCCGTCGTACTTCTCTGTCGATGCTGCCTACATGAACTTCGGTTGTTTTTCAACGAATCCTAGTCCGCTGCCCAGCCGGTCAGATAGACGACCTCCAGCTCCGCCTCGATCCGCCCGTCGGCGCGGCGGGGATAGTTCGCTAGGGCGGCGGCCAGGGTGTCTCGCCTAAGGAAGTTGCGGCGCCGCTGAGTAAGGACGTTGCTCTCTCCCATGCCTCTGAGGTCGCGCAGCAGGACCAAGGGGTCGGCATAGTCGATCGGCAGGCTGTCGGCATCGGCCATTGGCAGCTGGAAGCCGGTACGCTGCATCAGCATTCCGGCCTCTCGGACCTCGACGAAGGGGGAAACGCGAGGGCTGACACCGCCGGCGGTCTCGCTCTCGGCTCGTAGAAGGGATTGCCTGAGGCTGGTGAGCGTGCTTCCGCCGGGAAGTGCTGCCAGGAAGAGTCCCCCCGGCTTCAAGGCGTAACGGATCTGGGCCAAGACGCCCGGCAGGTCGTTCACCCAGTGCAGCGCAAAGAGGCTGACGATCAGGTCCAGGCTGCTGCCACGGCAGGGAAGCCACTCCTCATCGGCAACGAAGGCGACGCTCTTGTGGTGGGCGCGGGCGACCATGTCACTGGCCAGGTCACACTGCAGGAGAGTCCCGATTCGGCCGGGTCCTTGGTCCGGCTGTTCGGCCAGTAAGTTCGCCAGCACGCCGTCGTGGCATCCCAGGTCCAAGGCGAGCGGGAAGTCTCCCATGGTCTCGCCCAGCCGCTCCAGCAGGCGGCCGCCGACTTCGCGCAGCAGAAAGTCGTGCTCGGCGAAGCCCGCCGCAGCCCGCGTGCGATTGCGGCGCAGGGCGGTACGGTCAAAAAGCTTCGGTGCGCCGCTCTGATCTGACATCGTGGCTCCGTCGTGGGACGAGAGGCCTGCTATGGCAGGCCGCTGTCGGAAGGTCCAGATTGGCGTTGTGACAGAGGCGGACAGTAAACAAAGCCTACTGGCCCGGAGGTTACGGCCCCTGGCGAATTCCGGTCGCTTCCTGCTGGATGCGATTCTGCCGCTGCGCTGTTTCGGCTGTGGTACCGTCGTCCCGGCCCAATCCTCTCTCTGCGCCGGCTGCTGGTCCGGCCTAACCTTCCTGGGTGAACCCTGCTGTGCCAGCTGCGGTCTGCCTTTTCCTTTCGACCATGGAGCAAACGCGCTTTGTGCTGCTTGCATGCGCGAGGCGCCACTCTTCGATTCGGCCCGCGCGGCGCTGCTCTACGACGAGGCCATCCGCCCGCTCATTCTGGCCTTCAAGCATGGCGACCGGACCGAGGCGGCGCGTCCCTTCGCACGCTGGATGCAGATGGCCGGCTGGTCATTCCTGAAGCAGGCCGATCTGATCCTGCCAGTGCCGTTGCACCGCCGGCGCCTCTTCCACCGCCGCTACAATCAATCGGCCCTGCTGGCTCAGGCCTTGGCATGCGAGAGCGGCCTTGCGCTCGGACTGGACCTGCTGCGTCGGGTGCGGGCGACGCCCAGCCAAGGCCGGCGGTCTCGTCAGGCCCGACAGCGCAATGTCGCCGGCGCCTTTGCTCTGGCGCCAGGCGTTGCGGGGCAGCTGCAAGACCGTCGCCTGCTACTGATCGACGATGTCATGACCTCCGGTGCCACCCTTGACGAGGCATCCAAAGTCTTGAGACGCGCAAAGCCCAAAAAGATCCTTGTTCTGACCCTTGCCCGGGTGTTGCGCGAAACCCCATATGGTGAAGGAGACGCGGAGGAGAGCAGTGGCCATGGCCCGGGTTGAAATCTATACGAGCCTTTTGTGCGGTTACTGCTATCGAGCCAGGAAGTTGCTCGAGATGAAGGGCGTGGCCTTTACTGAGTATGACTTGATGGCTGAGCCGGGCCGTCGGCGCGAGATGCTGCAGCGGGCCCAGGGACGCACCTCGGTGCCGCAGATCTTCATCGACGGTCGGCATGTCGGCGGCTGCGACGAGCTCTACGAGCTCGAGTCGTACGGCGGCCTCGACCCGCTGCTGCAGACGGCGGCGTGAGCGGAACCTTCCTTACGACCCTGGTTCAGCTGACGGCTGGACCCGACATCGACGAGAATCTCGAGCGGATTGACGCCCTGCTGCGCGAAGCCAAACGCGGCGGGGCGTCTTTCGTCTGCTTGCCCGAAAACTGCACCCAGATCCAGCCGGACAAGGAGAAAGCACTTCGCGAGGCCGAGCCCGAGGAGAGCCATCGCGCCCTCCCGCGCCTACAAGCTCTGGCCAGGGAGACCGCTCTGTGGCTGCAGGTGGGTTCGCTGACGGTGAAGGCGGGGCCCGGGCATTGCTGGAACCGAAGCTATCTCCTGGACCCTAACGGCGCCGTGACCGCGCGCTACGACAAGATCCATCTCTTCGATGCTGCGGTCGGTTCGGGCGAGGCCTATTGCGAGTCCAGCTTCACCGCGCCCGGCGCGCAGGCTGTCGCGGCCGATTTGCCCTGGGGGCGTCTCGGCCTGACCGTTTGCTATGACCTGCGCTTTCCGCACCTCTATCGGCATCTGGCGAAGGCCGGTGCCGATCTCCTGACCGTGCCCTCGGCCTTCACCCGGCCGACCGGGCGCGACCATTGGGATGTGCTGCTGCGGGCCCGGGCGATCGAAACCGGCTGCTTTGTCCTGGCAGCCGCACAGTGCGGACGCCACGCCGGCGGTCGCGAAACCTATGGACACAGTCTGATCGTCGATTCTTGGGGGCGTATCCTCGCTGACGGTGGCGAGGACGAAGGCTTGGTCTCGGCCGAGATCGATCTCTCGAAAGTCGGTGAGGCGCGGCGGCGGGTCCCGGCGCTGGAACACGACCGGCCCTATGGGGTGCTCGCCAGCGATCCCGACCTGCCGCGGAAGCGTGCCGGCTGACGGTCCGGCTATGCGCAGCGCTGCGTGCCGGCCGGCGTATGCGGGGCCTTGTCTTGGCGACCGCGGCGGCCTATTGCCTCTGTCATGAGAGACCTTCTTGGCGAAGATAGCCCGCCGCCTGGGGCGCGGGTCGTGGTGGCAATGTCCGGTGGCGTCGATTCGGCGCTGACGGCAGCGCTTTGCCATGAGGCCGGCTATGAGGTGGTCGGGCTGACCCTGCAGCTCTATGACCAGGGTCAGGCCGTCGGCAAGCCCGGGAGCTGCTGCGCCGGCCAGGACATTCGCGATGCTCGCGCGGTGGCAGCACGCCAGGGCTTTGCGCACTATGTGCTGGGCTACGAGGAACGCTTTCGCCGCCAGGTGATCGACGACTTCACGGCCAGCTACGCGCGCGGCGAGACGCCGATCCCTTGCGTGCGCTGCAATCAGAAGGTCAAGTTCGCCGATCTCCTGGAGAATGCGCGAGAACTGGGCGCTGCGGCCCTGGTGACCGGGCACTATGCACAAAGGGTTCTAGGTCCCGATGGGGCCGAGCTGCATCGCGCCTGCGACGCCGGCCGCGACCAGAGCTATTTCCTCTTTGCCACCACCAAGGCGCAGTTGGAATTCCTACGCTTTCCGCTTGGCGTGCTGCCCAAGAGCGAGGTGCGGCACATGGCGGCCGAGCGTGGTCTCATGGTGGCTGGCAAACCGGACAGCCAGGACATCTGCTTCGTCCCCAGCGGCCGCTACGCGACCCTGGTCGAGCGCCTGCGCCCCGGCGCGGCCGAGGCCGGTGAGATCGTTGATCTGAACGGACGGGTACTCGGCCGGCACGCGGGCATCATCCACTACACCATCGGTCAGCGCCGCGGGCTGGGGCTGGACCGCGAGCCGGGACCGCTTTTCGTCGTGCATCTGGACGCTGCCAAACGCCAGATCGTGGTTGGGCCGGAAAGCGCGCTGCGACAGGACCGCGTGCATTTGCGCGAAACCAATTGGCTGGGCGACCTGCAGCCGGGCGAGGAGATTTCAGTCAAGCTGCGGTCCCGCCAGTACGCGGCACCGGCGCTCGTCGAAGCCATCGAGGGCGCGGGCGCCAGTTTGCGTCTCCTGTCGTCGCAAGGTGCCGTCGCACCGGGCCAGGCTGCCGTCGCCTATCGTGGCGAACGCTTGCTGGGCGGCGGTTTCATCGCCTCCTCCGAAAGCTTGGTGAGCAGCGAGGCAGCCTGAACAATTAAGGTCTTCGGCTTCTTGTCGTCCTCGCTGCCTTTACGGATTCCCATTTCGACCGGCACGCGCTCCGCATCGATTGTGTCTTTCGGCACCTCTTGGCGGTCCAGGCGCAGGGTACGCTCCAGCAGCATCTCGTAGATCGGCTCGCCGCGCAGGTGGTGGCCGAGCGTACGATCAGAATCAGCACCAGCATGCCCAAGGTGTATTGCTCGCCGTGCAGCATCCGGTAGACGAAGTCATCGCCGCCGCCGGTGGCGTCGGGTAGCAGTGCCAAGCGCGCGCCGACCAGGACGGCAAAGGCCAGCGGGAAGAGGTAGAGTTGGCGTTCGGTGATGGCATCGGTGCCGTCCAGGCAGGCCAGCATGACGCGCTTGAAGAGCACGCCGGCTGCGCCCAACAACAGGCCCAGCACGATGAAGATGGAATAGTGCCACAGCGGCGGCGCGTGCACGATGATCTCCATCTCCGGCCCGACGCCGGCGATCACCTCGGTCACGAAGCCGGAGAGCGCGGAGGCGATGATAACAGCGCTGTAGGTCTTCAAGGTGTAGGGGAACTGGCGACGGGTTTCCTCGATGATGAAGAGAACGGCGGCCAGCGGCGCGTTGAAGGCCGCGGCCAGACCGGCAGAACGCGCAGCCAGCGCACCACGCGAATGCCTTCGAGTGCGCCTTCGATCTCCTGCACGCCGCTGCCGCTGGCCTCCGGCGCGAATCGACGGGTCAAAAAGAGGGCGATCGCTACCATGACCATCAAGATGGTCATGAAGGCGAGGGCCTCGAGGACCTCGCTACCGATGTGATGGTGCAGCGCCCGGTGCAGCCCAAAAAACCAGTCGACGATGATGTGAAAGACGGCACCGATGCCGCCAGCCGAGGTTCCGACCAGGATCGCCAGGCCGTAGTAGATCGCGTCTTTGCTGCCGTGCCGCGGATTGGTCCTGGTGTCGTGATCCGTCAAGAGGCGCCCACCTACTGTCCGCGTGTGACTTTATGGCGGGAGGTTAAGCCGAAAAACGGCGTGCCGACTAGTGTGGCAGGGTCGCAGGTCCATCAATAACGTCGCTTCCCGCCGCCAGGATCCGGCGGGGGAGCAGGCGTAGGTTCAGGCGTAGGTTCAGGCGCGCCAGAAGGGTTTGCCGGCTTCGCGCAGCATCTGGCTGCGGCCGACACCGATATCCATCGGAACTTCGTCGCTGATGCTACGCATCTTGCGGCGCTCCACGGCGCTGCGATACCAGTCGGCGAAGATGCAGCTGGACTGCTCGTGGGCGTCGTGCCTGCGGTCGGCTCGGGCATGGGCGCGAACGAACCAATCGATTGAAACGCCGCTCGCCCAAGGGGCGACGGTCATGCCCGATGTCGGGTAGGCGTAGGCATTCTGGTACATGGCGAATCCCTCATCTTGGCGTTTGGCGCCGCTCCGGGTCTGGCCGCGATCTCGGTCGAGACCACTCTCAGACCTTTCGGGGGCGCTGCTTCAACAAAAGATGTGAGGTTGGCTTGCAGGCTCTGCAAACGAACTATGAGGGTATCTTCTGGGCCACTCTGTGAAGGCAGACCTCCACAATTCGAGCCGACTACTCGTTGAGAGAGAGCAGCGTGTCGCGAATGCCCGAGAGATGGCGAAACAGGCACTTGCGAGCGGTCTCGCCGTCGCGCTGGCGCAAGGCCGAGACGATGTCGCTGTGTTCGCTGTCGTAGCGCAGGCGGCGCTCCGGGGTCACGCTACGCTGCTTCAGGCGATACCAGTCGGGCTCGTTACGCACCGCATTGATGGCCGTACAGTAGTCCAGCAACAAGGCATTCTTGGCGGCGCGGAAGATGCCCAGATGAAGCTGCGCATCCCAGTGCTCGAACTCGGCCAGATCCTTGGCGGCGACCGAGCGGCGCAAGGCGTCGTCGATCTTGGCCAGATCCTCCGCCGTCGCGCGACTGGCAGCCAGGGCAGCGACCTGCGGCTCGATGATCAGCCGCACCTCCATCAGGTCGGCTGGGCTGGCACCGCGCAGGCTGCCGGAAAGGCCGCCGGCACTGCCGAGAAGGCGCCGGCTGGGCCCGGCGACATAGGTGCCGCGCCCGGCCTGACGATCCAAGAGCCCCTCTTTTGCCAAGGCGTCCAGAAGATGTCGTAAGGTGTTGCGGGCAACGCCGTAGTGTTCCGCCAGTTGGCGTTCCGGGGGCAGCCGGCTGCCCGGCGGATAGCGGCCCTCGACGATATCGCCGCGCAGGCTCTGAACCACCTTCTCCTGCCGGTGCAGCCGCCGCGGCCTTTGTCCCGAGTCAACCATAATGAACCATTATTGAGCCATGAAGATGCCTTTTCAAGGCGATTTTTTGTAGCGTTGACAGCACCCGTCGAGAGTGTAACGATATACCTTCAAAATTGGTTCAGTTTTGGATCAGGTTGTGCATAGGCGTTTGGGAGGCCTTGTATGCGGATCGTAGCCTTCGAAGAGGCCGGCCGGCCGGCAGTCGGGCAGTGGGATTCGGAGGCTGCAGCGATCCAGCTGTTCGAGCTGAGCGCGGAGGAGGCAAGGGAGGGCATCCTCGCCCTGGTCGAGCGGGATCTGCAGGGACAGCCGGCGCGGCTGACGGATCGGACGGTCGAGGCGGCGGCGGTCACCTTGCTGGCGCCGATACCGCGCCCGCGGCGCAACATCTTCTGCGTCGGCATGAACTACCGCGCCCATGCCGAGGAGTTCGCCGCCAGCGGTTTCGACAACTCGGCCAAGGCCGGCGCGATCCCACAGCATCCCATCGTCTTCTCCAAGGTGCCGGAAACGGTGGTGCCGACCGGCGCGCCGATCCTGATCGATCCCGGGGTGACCGAGGCCGTCGACTACGAGGTCGAACTGGCGGTGATCATCGCGCGTGCCGGACGCGGCATCGCCAAGGCAGAGGCACTCTCGTATGTCTGGGGCTACACGCTGTTGAACGACGTCACGGCGCGTGACCTGCAGGGCCGCCATTCGCAATGGCTCTTAGGCAAGTCGCAGGACAGCTTCTGTCCGATGGGGCCGATCGCGGTCACCGCCGAGGAGATAGATCTGGCCGACACGCGCGTGCGCTGTTGGGTGAACGGCGAACTACGGCAGGATGCGAACACGGCCCAGCTGATCTTCGACGTCCCCACTTTGATCGAAACCATATCCGCCGGTGTCACTGTGTTGCCGGGAGACATTATTGCGACCGGAACGCCGGCCGGTGTAGGGATCGGCTTCGATCCGCCGCGCTACCTCAAGGCCGGCGATGAGGTGGCGATGGAAATCTCCGGGATCGGGCGCTTGTCCAACCCGGTCTTCTCCTTCCGAGGGTAATGGCAATGGCGACCGAGATCATCCAGCGCATGGCCGTCGAGATCGAGGGAGAGGGACCCTCCGTCGTCATGCTGCACGGTCTGGGCGGCAGCTCCAACAGCTTTACGCCGCAGATGGCGGTCTTCGCCGGCCGCTATCGCACGGTCAGGCCGGATCTGCCGGGCTCGGCGCGCTCGCCCCTGCCGGAGGCGCTCTCGATGGAGTCTCTGATCGAGAGTATCTTGGCCATGGTGAGCGACCTGGGGATCGAGAGCGCGCATTTCCTGGGTCACTCGCTCGGCACCATCCTCTGCCAGCATATCGCCCTTCGTGCACGGAAGCTGGTGGCGAGCCTGGCTCTCTTCGGCCCCTTGAGCGAACCGCCGGAGGTTGCGCGCGATGCCTTGAGGGTCCGTGCGGAGCTGGCGCGGGGGGGCGGCCAGACAGCCATGGCCGAGATCGCCGATGCGATTGCGACTGTGGCGACCGCCAGTGCCACCAAGGAACGCCAGCCGGTGGTGCTGGCCGCGGTGCGGGAGAGCCTGATGCGTCAAAGCGGTCCCGGATATGGTGCGACCTGTGCAGCCTTGGCGGCCGCCAGCGCCGCCGATGCGACCGCGATCTCCTGCCCGACCCTCTTGGTGACCGGCGAGGACGATGTCGTGGCACCGCCTTCGGTCGCACGCGGCTTGGCCGAGAAGATCGTCGGTGCGCGTGCCCAGATCCTGCCGCGCTGCGGTCATTGGACGACCTTCGAGGCGGCCGAGGCGGTCAATCGCCTCCTGAAGGAGTTTCTCAGCATGCAGCGCTAGTGCGCTGGACGAAGGAGATGGAACGATGAGCGCTGTTCTCTTCACCAATGTGCGCGTTTTCGACGGCAGCGGTGAGCATCCCTATACGGGTGAGGTGTTGATCCAGGGCAATCGGGTGAAGCATGTCGGGCGCGGATCGCGCACCACCGGTGCCAATGGCGCCACCGTGCTGGACGGCGCCGGCGCCACCTTGATGCCGGGCATGACCGAGGCGCACACTCACTTCTCCTGGAACGACCAGCCCAGCCTGGATGCGATCCAACGCATGCCGCCGGAGGAGCACACGCTCTTCTGCGCCTCGATCGCCAAGCGCTATCTGGACATGGGCTGGACTTCCGTCGTCGGTGCGGCGGCGGCCAAGCCGCGTCTGGACGTGGTCATTCGTAACGCCATCGACAGCGGTCTCATACCCGGCCCCAGGCTGCTGGCCAACTCGCAGGAGATCGCGACACTGGGAGGTCTCGGCGACACTGCGCCGCCGCATATTGACATCCCCGAGATGTCCTTCGGGGTGGTGATCTCCGGGCCGGAGGGGATGCGCGCGGCGGTGCGGCGCTTCATCAAGTACGGCTGCGACCTGATCAAGCTCAATCTCTCCGGCGAGGAGATTGCCGGGGTGCCGGCGGAAGAGACGCCGATGACGGACGAGGAAGTGGCGATCGGCGTGGCCGAGGCGCGCCGGCGCGGCCTCAAGGTCTGCGCCCATGCGCGCTCCAACGAATCGATCAAGATGTGCATCCGGCATGGAATCCAGAACATCTACCACGCCTCCTTCGCCGACGAGGCCACCTTGGATCTGCTAGAGGCCAACAAGGACAAGCACTTCGTGGCGCCTGGTCTGGCCTGGCTGATCAAGACCTCGACGGAGGCCGGCGACTATGGCGTCGATCCCAATGGACCCTTGGGGTTGAAGTACAAGCGCGAGGCCGAGATCGCCGTCGAGACCATGCGCAAGATGCACAAGCGCGGCATCAAGGTGCTGCCCGGTGGCGACTACGGCTTTGCCTGGATCAAACACGGCACCAATGCCAAGGATCTGGAGTATCTGGTCGATCTGGTGGGCATGAGCCCGATGGAGGCGCTGATCGCGGCCACCCGCTACGGCGGCGAGATCATGGGGCGCCCGGGCGAGCTGGGCCAGATCAAACCGGGCTATCTGGCCGACCTGCTGCTGGTCGACGGCGATCCGGTCGCCAACATTCGCATCCTGCAGGATCGCGAGCGCATTCTGGCGGTCATGAAGGATGGGGTCTTCCATCGCACACCCGACATGCAGGCCGAACGCGGCCGCATGGCGATCTAGACCTACTTGGCCAGATCTTAAGAGAGATCGGTGAGCGCGAACGCACGCCATATCGTCTGGGTCCTGACTGGCCTTCTGGCTGCCGGCATCATCGCCGCGGGTGCCGCCGGCATCGACGTCAAGGCCGGCCGCGACGTGCGCCTCTTCCTGCTCACCTTCCTGAACGGCTTGACCCTGGCCGGCCTCTACTTCGTGGTGGCCAGCGGTTTCACCTTGGTTTTCGGCCTGATGCGCAACGTCAACCTGGCGCATGGTGCGATCGCTCTGCTGGGTGCCTATATCGGCTATGACGTCGCTGCCTGGAGCGGCAATTGGTTCCTGGGGGTGGCCGCCGGATTTCTGGCTACCGCCGTCTTCGGCTTGGCCCTGCAGACCTTGGTGATGCGGCGCATGGAAGGGGAGGAGTTGCGCCAGACCCTGGTTACCATCGGCATCTCCATCGTCATGGCGGATCTGATGCTGGCGATCTGGACCGGGACCACCTATCAGTTCGAGGTTCCCGATTTTCTCTTCGGCGCCACGCCGATGCCTTGGGTCAAGGTCTACAACAGCTATCGCCTCTTCGTGCTGCTGATCGCGGTGGTGATCGGCATCGCCCTCTGGCTGTTCCTCAATTGCACGGCGGTGGGAATGATGATCCGCGCCGGCGTCGACGATCGCGCCATGCTGTCGGCGACCGGTGTCAACGTGCAGCTGGTCTTCGCGCTGACCTTCGCCATCGGCGCCGGTCTCGCTGGACTTGGCGGCGTGATCGGCGGGTCTTTCCTCTCGATCGCGCCGGGAGAGGATGTGCGCTATCTGCTGGCCTCGCTGGTCGTGGTCATTGTCGGCGGTATGGGCTCGATCACCGGGGCGGCCATCGGCGCTCTCTTGATCGGCATGGCCGAGCAGTTCGGCTTGGCCTACTCGCGGACCTATGGCGTGGTCTTCACCTATGTGATCATGGTCGCCGTGCTGGCCCTACGTCCGCAGGGCATCATGGGTAGGCGGGGTTAGCCGGCCATGGTCGCACCCGCTGACAAGCTCACCGACAAGCAGGCCTGGAACGCTTGGCCGCTTGCGCGCAATGGCGGTGTCCTGCTGCTGCTGATCCTCTACCCCTTCGTCGCCGATCCCTTCTGGATCGTCCAGATCGGCGCGCAGACCCTGTTCCTGGGCCTGGTCGCGCTCTCGCTCATGCTACTGGCGGGCTTGGGCGGCATGGTGTCTCTGGCGCAGCTCACGATTGCCGGCATCGCCGGCTACATGTGTGCCATCTTCGGCGAGAGCACGGCGCCGATCAGCCTGCATCTGCCCTGGTGGCTGGTGCTGCCCATCGCGCTCGCCATCGCCACCCTGGCCGCCACCTTGATCGGCGCCATCTCGGTCCGCACCGAGGGCATCTACACCATCATGATCACCCTTGCGATCGGCGTCGGCTTCACCAATTTCGCCCGCCAAAACTATGCGATCTTCAATGGGTTCAACGGCTTCGCCGGGCTGAGCCCGCCGCCGCTCTTCGGCATCGATTGGCGCGAGCCCCTGCCCTTCTACTTCCTGGCTCTGGCCGTTGCCGGCCTCGCCTACTTCGCCGTCGTCTATCTGCAGCGCTCGACCTTCGGCCTGTCCCTTCAGGCGATCAGGGACAATGCGCGCAGGATGGAGACCCTGGGCTTTCACGTCGCCCTGCATCGCATCGCCGCCTATGCCTTGGCCGGCTTTCTGGCGGCGCTGGGCGGGATCTTCATCGTCTGGTTCAATGGGCGCATCTCGCCGGGATCCATCGGCCTGGGGCCGATGATAGACATTCTGGTGATCGCCGTACTGGGCGGTTTCAGGCGCCCGATCGGGCCCTTCATCGGGGCCCTGGTCTTCGTTCTCTTGGACAACTTCGCCATCGATCTGATCGATCGGGACCGTTTCAACACAGTCATCGGGGCGGCTTTTCTACTGGTCGTCCTGATCTCGCCGGATGGTCTTTTGGGTCTGTGGGACAGAGCCAAGCGCCAACTGGCCAAGGGCCGCGACGAGAGCGGCAGCGGCAGCATCCAGCCATAAGGCACAGCTGGCGCACAAGAACGGGCACGAGGCCAGGCCGGGAGCGGCCGGCTGCCAGACAACGAGGGAGGAACATGTTTATGACCCACCTAACGAGACGTCTTCTTCTGGCGGGTGCGGCGGCGACCCTATCGCTGGGCGTGGCCGGCACGTCGGCCGTGGCGGAAGACACCATCAAGATCGGCGTGCTGGCGACCTTGGAAGGTGCCTTCGCGGTGCTGGGCGAGGATTCCATGCGCGGTGCCGATCTGGCCTTCGAGCAGGCCGACTTCATGGCCGGCGGCAAGAAGCTGGAGATCGTCAAGGGCTCGTCCGACGCCTCGCCGGACAGCGCCCTGAAAGCCGCGCGCAAGTTGGTCGAGGACGACAAGGTCGATATCCTGCTGGGGCCGCTGTCGGGCTCCGAGGGCTTGGCCATGCGCGACTATGCCAAGACGCAGCCGCAGACCACCTTCGTCAATGGCACCTCGGCGGCGCAGGACACCACTCTGCGCGATCCGGCGCCCAACTTCTTCCGCTTCTCCACCGACGGCGTGCAGTGGCAGGCCGGGCTTGGCACCTATGCCTTCGAGAACAAGGGTTACAAGTCGGCCGTGGTGATCGCCGAAGATTACTCCTTCCCCTATTCCCAGGTGCAGGGCTTCATGCTGGAGTTCTGCAAGCTGGGCGGCACGGTGCCGGAGAAGTTCTGGGTCCCGATCGGTAACTAAGGACTACTCCACCATCGTTGCCTCGATTCCCGATGAGGTGGATGCCATCTACGTCGCCCTCGGCGGTGCCGATGCGGTGAACTTCCTCAGCCAGTATCAGCAGGCCGGTGGCGACAAGCCGATGATCGGCGGCTCGATCACGGTGGATCAGTCGGTCATGGGTTCGGAGGCTCGCTTGGGCAAGGAGTACTTGGTGGGAACGCCTTCGGCCGGTCCGATTGCCGATACCTGGGACGATCCGCGCTGGCAGGCCTTCGTCGCGGCCTACCAGAAGCAGTACCCGAGCGGCTTTCCCTCACCCTCGCTCTTCGCGCACGGCTATTACATCGGCGCCGAGGCCGTCATCGCCGGTCTTAACGCCGTCGACGGCAACCTCTCTGACGATCGGAAGGCCTTCCACGAGGCGCTTTCCAACCTGAAGCTGGAGACCCCGACCGGGCTGGTCACCTTGGACCAGAACCGCCAGGCCATCGCCGACATCTTCTTGACCGAGGTGACGGAAGGCGCGGACGGCAAGCTCTACAACAAGGTGATCGAGGTGATCCCGCAGGTGAACCAGACCATGGGCGAGCCGCGCGAGGAGTTCCTGAAGCTGGGTCCGGTGTCCCGCACCAATCCCGAATGCCCCTAAGAGGAAGGGCTAACATCTTGGTAAGCCGTCCGGAATCGACGCGATGAGCGACCTTGCAGTCGAGGCCGAGCATCGCGTCGCACGGGCGGGTGCGGCTCATGCCCTCAAGCTGGAGAGGGTGAGCCGTACCTTCGGCGCGCTTGTCGCCATGGATGCGGTCTCGCTGCAGGTCGCAGCCGGCGAGCGTCGGGCGGTACTCGGCGCCAACGGGGCCGGCAAGACCACCCTGTTCAATGCTATTTCCGGTGACTTTCCGCCGACGGCCGGTCGGATCCGCTTTTTCGGTGAGGATATCACGACCCTGCCGCCGCACGAGCGCATCAGGCGGGGCTTGCGGCGAACCTACCAGCACTCCCTCCTGTTCCGCGGGCTCAGCGTATTGGATAACCTCTTCATGGCCGCACGCGGCGTCATGCGCCGGCGCTTTTCGCTGCTGCGTGCCGGTTCCGCCGACGGCGCGCGCTTGAGCGCTGCCGAACTGCTGCATGCGGTGCATCTGGACGAGCAGGGCGACACCTTGGTCGGCGATCTGGCGCACGGCCAGCAACGCCAGCTGGAGATCGGCATGGCCTTGGCCGGCGCGCCGCGCTTCATCCTCTTCGACGAGCCGGCAGCCGGCCTCTCGCCGGTCGAGCGGCGTGCCTTGATCGAGATCCTAAGGGCACTGCCGGCGCACATCGGCTACATCATCATCGAGCACGACCTCGACGTCGCGCTCCGCGTCGTGACCTCGGTCGGCGTCATGCATAACGCCAAGCTCTTCAAGGAGGGGACGCCGGAAGAGATCCAGAACGATCCCGAGGTGCAGCGGATCTACCTGTGGGGTACAGATGGCTGAAGCGGCGACCCTTAGAGTCGAGGACCTGCAGGTCCATTTCGGCCATGCTCATGTGCTGCAAGGCGTCAGTTTGACTTTGGCGCAGGGCATCTTCGCCATCGTCGGGCGCAATGGCATGGGCAAGACCACGCTCTGCCGCACCCTCGTCGGCATGACGCCGGCCAGCGGCGGCAAGGTCACTCTGGCCGGCGAGCCGATCCTGGGCTTGGCGCCCAACGCCATCGTGGCGCGCGGTGTCGGCTACGTACCGCAAGGGCGGCGGGTCTGGCCCTCGCTCACTGTCGATGAGCACCTGCGCCTGGCGGCGCGCTCCGGGCGCAAGGGATCCTGGACGGTCAAGCGGGTCTACGAGGCCTTCCCGCGCTTGGCCGAGCGGCGCGGCCATGGCGGCGCACAGCTTTCCGGCGGCGAGCAGCAGATGCTGGCCATCGGCCGCGCCTTGCTGGCAAACCCGCGGTTGCTGGTCATGGACGAGCCGACCGAGGGCTTGGCCCCGGTGATGGTACGCCAGGTCGAGGCCCTGTTGCGCCGATTGGTCGAGGAGGGCGATATCGCCATTCTGCTGATCGAGCAGAATATCGGCGTCGCCACGGAAGTGGCCGAACGGGTCGGCATCATGGTGAACGGCCGCCTGCTGCGCGAGATGTCGGCGGCAGATCTGGCCGGCGACCGGGGCCTGCAGCAGCGCCTTTTGGGCATGGGCGCCCAAGCCGACGAAGATATCCACCCCACTGACAGTTTCGAGGAGGAGGATCCGGCTCCGCCGCCGGAGGCACCGCGGATCTTCCGCGTACGTCGGCAAGGCGGCGAGACGCCGCCACCGCCACCCGAGGAGGGACCCATCGCCTCGGCGGTCTATCGGCGCGACAGTGCGCCGACGCGCTGGAGCCAGGTCTCGCAAGTGGGTGCCGGGGTGGCGCTGCAAGAGGCGGAAGGGAGCCCGGCGAGCGAGGTGGCCTGGGAGCGTCCCCTCGTGTCGATTTCGCGGACTTTCGGCCGGGCGGCCTATGTTGCCGGAACCTTCGATACCAAGGGCCGGGAGCTGACCTTCATCGCCAACCTCTTGCGTCGGCAGGGTCTGTCGGTGGTGACGGTGGATCTCTCGACCAGCCAGAGCCCTTCCGCCGCGAATGTCGGGCCCTCGGCGGTTGCGCGCCACCATCCCAAGGGCAGAGAGGCGGTCTTCACCAAAGATCGCGGCAGTGCAGTGGTGGCGATGGCCGAGGCCTTCGCCCGCTTCCTGCCGCAACAGCGCGATCTGGGCGGGGTGATCTCGGCCGGTGGCTCCGGCGGTACCGCCTTGGCGACCCCGGCGATGCGGGCGCTGCCGGTCGGCTTGCCCAAGGTGATGATCTCCACCGTGGCCTCGGGCAATGTCGGCGCCTATGTCGGGCCCGTCGATATCTGCATGATGTACTCGGTGACCGATGTTTCGGGCTTGAACCGGATCTCGGAGCAGGTCCTGGCGAACGGCGCCAACGCCTTGGCCGGGATGATCGCGCACCGCAGCGAGCGCGCGACCTTCGAGCGGCCGGCCATCGGGGTCACCATGTTCGGGCTGACCACCCCCTGCGTGCAGGCGGCGACTCCGGCCCTGGAAGAAGACTTCGACTGCCTAGTCTTCCACGCCACCGGCACCGGCGGCCAGTCGATGGAGAAGCTGGCCGACTCCGGCCTGCTGTCGGGCTTCCTCGACGTCACCACGACGGAGATTGCCGATCTGCACATGGGCGGCATCTTCTCGGCCGGCGAGGACCGTCTGGGCGCGGTGATCCGCAGCCGGCTGCCCTATGTCGGCTCTTTGGGCGCGCTCGACATGGTGAATTTCGGCGCCCGCGACAGCGTGCCGGCCAAGGACCAGGGACGTCTCTTTCACATCCATAATCCGCAGGTGACCCTGATGCGGACCACGGCGGAGGAGAATGCCGTCATGGGCCAATGGATTGCCGAGCGACTCAATCGCTGCGAGGGCCCTGTGCGGGTGCTGATCCCCGAGGGCGGATTGTCGGGACTGGATGCGCCCGGCCAGGCCTTCTGGGACCCTGATGCGGACCACGCGCTCTTC
>CBDBCL010000024.1:0-9252 GCA_965202755.1 Rhodospirillales bacterium
TTTCCTGGTCCATCTCGAAGAGAAGACCGGCAAGAAAGTGCAGTTCTTTCCGGTCCAGTCCAATGCGGCCCAAATCGAGGCGATGCGGGCCGGACGTCTCCATATCGCCGGATTCAACACCGGTTCGAACCCCTTGGCGGTGGCCTGCGCCGGTTTCCGACCTTTCACCATCATGGCCAGTGCCGACGGTTCTTTCGGCTATGAGATGGAGATCCTGACTTTTCCAGGCTCCGGCATCGAGAAGGTCGAGGACATCAAGGGCGGCAAGATGGCCTTCACCTCCGAGACATCCAACTCAGGCTTCAAGGCCCCCTCGGCCATTCTCAAAGCCGATTACGGCATGGTCCCGGACGAGGACTTCGAGCCGGTCTTCTCCGGCAAGCACGACAACTCGATTCTCGGCGTCGCTAACAAGGACTATCCGGCTGCCGCAATCGCCAACTCGGTCTTGGAGCGTATGATCAGGCGCGATGTGGTCAAGCCCGATCAGGTGGTCTCGTTGTACAAATCGCAGACCTTCCCGACCACCGGCTATGGCGTGGCGCACAACTTGACGCCCGAACTGCAACAGCAGATCCAGGACGCCTTCTTCAGCTTCCCCTGGGAGGGCAGCTCTCTGGAGGAGGAGTTCTCCAAGTCCGGCGAGGCGCAGTTCATCCCTATCACCTTCCAGAACCACTGGGCCGTCATTCGCAAGATCGACGAGGCCAACGGCGTTTCTTACGCTTGCCAATAGGCTGACAGCAGCAAACTGGGGGACGCTAGGTGCTGCGGATAGAGGGGCTGAGCAAGGCCTACAAGACCGGCGACAAGGCACTCAGGGGCGTCAGCTTCGAGGTGCCGGCCGGGCAGGTCATGGGTCTGATCGGCCCTTCGGGAGCCGGCAAGTCGAGCCTGATCCGCTGCATCAACCGCTTGGTCGAGCCGACGGCCGGTAAGATCTACATCGGCGACAGTGAGATCACCGGGCTGCCGCGTCGCTCGCTGAAGCGGGCGCGGCGGCGCATCGGCATGATCTTCCAGGAGTACGCTCTGGTCGAGCGCCTGACGGTGATGGAGAACGTGCTGTCGGGGCGCCTGGGTTACGTGCCCTTCTGGCGCTCCTTCACACGGCGCTTCCCGTCGGCCGATATCGAAAAGGCCTTTGGTCTGCTTGATCGGGTCGGGCTGTCGGAACATGCCGACAAGCGCGCCGATGCGCTTTCCGGCGGACAGCGTCAGCGCGTCGGCATTGCCCGGGCCTTGGAGCAGGACCCCGAACTGCTGCTGGTCGACGAGCCGACGGCCTCGCTCGATCCCAAGACCTCGCGCCAGATCATGCGTCTGCTGCAGGAGATCTGTCGGGAACGCAATCTGCCTACCATCATCAACATCCACGATGTGGTCTTGGCGCAGGGCTTTACCGAACGCATCGTCGGCCTTAGGGCCGGCGAAGTGGTCTTCGACGGCCCACCCACGGCGCTCGACGAGGCGGCTTTGACCGAGATCTACGGCGAGGAAGACTGGACGCAGATGCAAAAGGCTGCGCAGGAGGACCGAGAGGCTGCCGAAGCTCTGGCCCAAGAGCACCGCATGGCGGGGACCACTTAGGTGGCAAGCCAGTCGCTGCGGACCTGGCAGCGTCCGCCCATCCTGATCGAAAGCCGTTTCTGGCGCTCCATCGTCTATGGTGGCGCACTTATCTACCTGCTGCTGGCCATCGGCTCGCTGGAGGTCAATTGGGTCCGGGTCTACGAGGGCTTGGACCGTGGTTGGCGCTTCGTCGAAGGTTTTCTCGTCCCGGACTTCACCAGCCGCTGGCGCGACATCGAGATCGGCCTGATCGAGAGCCTGACCATGACGGTTACGGCGACGGTGGTCGGGATCGCGATCTCGCTACCGATCGGGATCGGCGCGGCGCGCAACCTGGCACCGGCGCCGGTCTATTTTCTCTGCCGCTCCATCATCGCGCTCTCGCGTTCCTTTCAAGAGATCATCATCGCCATCCTCTTCGTCGCCATGTTCGGTTTTGGGCCTTTTGCCGGCTTTCTGACCCTATCCTTCGCCACTATCGGCTTTCTCGCCAAACTGCTGGCCGAAGACATCGAGGACATCGACGAATCGCAGGCCGAGGCCATCCGCGCGACCGGTGCCAGCTGGTGGCAGTTGATCAACTACGCGGTCCAGCCGCAGGTCATGCCCAGACTGATCGGCCTCTCGCTCTATCGCCTGGACATCAACTTTCGCGAGTCCGCGGTCATCGGCATCGTTGGGGCAGGGGGCATCGGCGCTACCTTGAACACGGCGGTCGATCGCTATGAGTACGATTCCGCCGGTGCCATCATCATCATCATCATCCTGATCGTCATGCTGGCGGAGTATGCCTCCTCTCATGTCAGGCGGTGGGTGCAATGAGCGAAGCCGTTTGGCGCCATCGTAGCTCCAAGGAAAGCCTGCTGCTCTGGGTCGGATGGCTGGCCTTGGTGGCGCTTTTCGTCTTTTGTTGGGAGGTGATGACTAAGGACACCATCTGGGCCTTCGTCGCCGATGCGCCTGCGCAGGCAGCCGACATAGGCAGCCGCATGTGGCCGCCGCGCTGGTCCTACTTCGATCGGCTCATCGTACCGCTGTGGGACACCTTGAACATCGCTACCTTGGGCACCCTGTTCGGCATCATCATCGCCGTTCCGGTGGCCTTCCTGGCGGCACGCAACACCACGCCCAGTGCGACCCTGGTGCGCCCCTTGGCGCTTTTCATCATTGTCGCCTCGCGCTCGATCAACTCGCTGATCTGGGCCTTGCTGCTGGTGGCCATCATCGGTCCCGGGATTCTAGCCGGGGTAATCGCCATCGGCCTTCGCTCTATCGGCTTCGTCGCCAAGCTGCTCTATGAATCGATCGAGGAGATCGATGCCAAGCAGGTCGAGGCGGTGCGCGCGACCGGTGCTGGCAACGCCCAAGTGATCGACTTCGCCATCGTGCCGCAGGTCCTGCCGGCCTTCTTCGGCATCGCGGTCTTCCGCTGGGACATCAATATCCGCGAGTCGACCATCCTGGGCCTGGTCGGGGCAGGGGGGCTCGGCCTACAACTACAGGCCTCGCTGAACGTCCTGGCTTGGCCGCAGGTGACCCTGATCTTCCTGGTGATCCTGGCGACCGTGGTCCTGAGTGAATGGATTTCGGCCAAGGTACGCCACGCGATCATCTGATCGGGTTGTATCACCTCATTGGGCGCGGTGAGCCTCATCCAAGCCGAGGCGCTCCAGCAGGGTTTGCCTCACCGAGAGGATGTCCGCCAGGCTGTAGCGACCCAGCACCTGGAGGAAGGCAGTCAGCGCCTCGTGCAGCATCCAGGCGAAACGGCAGGCACTGGAGATCTTGCAAGCCTCCTCGCCGGGTGCGAAGCATTCCACCAGCGCGAAGTTTTCTTCCGTCTGGCGTACCACCTCGCCGATTGAGATCTCGGCTGCAGGGCGGGCAAGCCTGAGGCCTCCGCTGCGACCGCGCTTGCCCTCGATCACGCCGCTGGTCGTTATACCAGCAGTTGCAACCTCTGACTTATTTGGGTGATTCCCAAAGCGGTAAAGCTCTGACTCGTCTCCGAACGATGGGAGGCATCGATGGGCAGAGCGGTTCAGCCAGGAAAAGACTATGACGGCGATGTACTCCGTCGTCTGGCACGGGAGAGCAGCGACAGTGATCAGACGCGCCGCCTGCTTTCATTGGCCGTGATCTATGATGGCGGGAGGCGCAGGGATGCGGCGAAGCTCGGGCGGTGTGACGCTGCAGATTGTCCGTGACTGGGTGATCCGCTTCAACGCGGACGGGCCGGACGGCCTGAAGAACTGCTGGTCTTCCGGGCCTGAGCCCAAGGTGATCGCCGAACACCGCAAGGCGCTTGCTGAATGGGTGGAACGGGGGCCAATCCCGGCGATCCATGGCGTGGTCCGTTGGCGGCGCTGTGATCTGGCCCAGGACCTCCATGAAGAATTCGGCGTCTCGGTCGATGAAAGCACCGTTGGCCGGGCGCTGCGCGAGATGGGATACGCAAAGATTTCCGCACATCCCCGTCACCACGCTCAAAACGAGTATGTCGTTGTGGCTTTTAAAAAAACGTCCCCGCCGAACTGGCGAAAATCCAGGCGCGGCTTGGTCCGGGCGTAGCAATCGAGCTGTGGTGGCAGGATGAAGCCAGAGTGGGTCAGAAGAACAAGATCACGCGCAGGTGGGCCAGACGCGGCTCGCGCCCGTCAGCGCCAAAGGATCAACGCACCAAATGGGCGTATGTCTTTGGCGCGATCTGCCCGGCCAAGGGCAAAGGCACGGGCCTGGTCATGTCCTATGCCGACACCCATGCCATGAACGAGCATCTGGTCGAGATCAGCGCGACTGTTGCCCCGGGAGCCCACGCCGTGATCCTGGTCGACCGGGCAGGCTGGCACACGACGCCGAAACTGGATGTCCCGAACAACATTACATTCATGGAGTTGCCACCACGGGCACCGGAATTGAACCGGGTCGAGAACATCTGGCGGTTCATCCGCGAAAATTGGCTCTCGAACAGAGTCTTCGGATCATACGATGACATCGTCGCTCTATGCTGCGAGGCTTGGAACACGCTCATCGAGTGGCCATGGAACATCCGAACCAGTGGAATGAGAGAGTGGACGCATGGGTCGTAGCCTATGCTCGTTGGTATAAGGTTTTGGACGATCTTGCGCAGGTGCTCTCTGGAGATGGCATAGTGCTCGGCGATCTCCTCGATGGTGCTGCGTTCCTGGCTCTTGGTGCCCAGGTAGATCAGTACGCGCAGGGAATAGTCGGTGAATTTGGAGAGTTGCATGATAGGGATCTTCAATTGTAGAGGTTTCAAGATAGATTCGAATTACATCTTTCCACCCGAATCGGCGCCCGGCAAGTAGCTAAGATGCCGGTTAGACAATAACGCCGACCCGATCCCAATCGCGAAAGCAATGTCTGATCTTAAGATTGAGTCTAAAGGCGTTTATAACCAAAGTAAATCGCTGGCAGTGAACTGTTGGTTCGCGGTCAATCCGCTCACTGTAACGGGAAACTCGCGGCTGCCATCGCCGTCGACATCGATCGCAAGCCGCCCGTTTCCAGGATAGCGAGCCTCGCTGTCGCCCGAGCCGGAGAAGGCCGCATCGCCGCGATAATCGAAGCTGCCGCTCTCCGACCCGGTACCAAACATGAAGCGATCGCGATCGCCTGCTCCCTCGCCGAATTGTCGTCCTTGGAAGTCGTCGACAAGGGCTTCGCCGCCGGTCAGGCTTGCCACATCGAGGAGGAACCAGTCGTCATCGCTGCCGCCAAAAGCGCTGTCGTCGGTGGCTATCTCGCGCGTGTCGTTGCCGCCCCCCAAAGAGAGAGTCCACGCTCAGACCGATCGTCAACTGGTCGCTCCCGGTGCCGCCATCGACGGTATCCCGACCCTCGCCGCCGTTTAGCATGTCGTTATCTCGGCCGCCACGCAGCAGATCGTCTCCGGATTCACCATGAAGGCGGTCATTGTCCGCAGGACCGCCCAAGAGGTCGGAACCAGTGCCGCCGCGAATGAAGTCAGCTCCGGTGCTACCGACCAGACTCCGGTCGTCGCCTTTGCCACCGAAGATACGGTCATCGCCTTGTGGCCGCCCCAGAAGCTCTCATCGTCGCCGGTGCGGCTTTCCAGGCGATCGTCGGCAAGGCCGCTGCGGAGCTTGCTATCGTCGCCACGATCCCCGAACAGCGTATCGCCTCCGCCTTTGCTTTCCAGGTTCATATCGGCACCGCTGCTGGCAAAGATCGAGTCATCCATGGTGCCGCCAAACATTTGCGAGTCGTCGCCGGAGCCGCCCAAAATCGGATCGTCACCGAACTAGCCGAAGAACTTGGCATCCGCTCCGTCGCTGCCGTCCAAAGTGTCACTGCTCCGGCCGCCGAAGAAGGAGCTGTTATCCATGCTGTCGCCGAAAAGTCTGTCCGGTCCGCCGGCACCGTAGAACAGACTATCGGCTCCACCGCCTCCGAACAGCCGGTCGCTGCCTTCATCGCCCAGAAACTTGGTGTCGTCTCCCGAACCGCCTTTCAGAGTATCGGAACCGGGGCCACCGATCAGGCGATCTCTGCCGCTGCCTCCGAAGAGATCATCGCCTTTGGAACCGCCGAAGAGACGGTCTCTGCCGTCTTTTCCGCGCAGGTCGTTGGCGGCGTCGGTGCCGACGATGCTGTCGGCCTTAGCGCTGCCGATCGCATTCTCGATCAAGGATCTTGGGTCGTCGTGTTACTGCACGGCTTTGAAGATATTGCCGCGCGCGTAGTTGCCATCCACCAGATGGGCAAGCTGGCTTTGGCTGAAGACCGAGGCCTCGCCAAGTCTCAAATCAATCGAGAGTGCATTGTTTTAGGCTCAGTTTACAAATCGTATGCATGACCTGTCGATGACGACGGCGAGGCATGTGCGTGGGGATGCGTTTTCGAGACAACCGCGTTGAAACCATCGCAGATCGTTGGCGAGATATCGTGTTGCGATCCCCCGGAAGCGTCGCAGGAAGTCCTTCAAGCGGCTGTGTGGTTGTTCACCGTCTGAATATGAAAGGCATCGCGCACGCGTTCTCCCCTGGACAGGTCAAGCGCTTCGTGGCGAACGCCCAGAGCGGCAGCGCAGGGCGGATAGGCGCGGTGACCATCGCTCACCAGCACGATATGCTCATCCACGATCGGCTCAATGACCGCGCGCAGGGTATCGGCATTGACCGCCGGAAGCACTGCGCTGACGGTCATACTGCTGCGGTCAGCGGCAAGCAGCACCGGCCCCTGCTCATCTGACAGGCCGCGCTTTCTGGCCTTGCCACCGCGGCGACGCGCTTTGTGTTTCAGGTGCCGCTCGCCTTTGCGGCTCTCCAGAACATAGGGTTCGTCGGCCTCGACAATGCCCGTGAGCTTGTGAGCTCCCCCGGTTTCTGCGGCGAGGAACCGGTGCCGCCAGCGGAATGCGGTATTGACGGCAAACCTGCATCGCTCGGCCGACGCGCGAAGTGTCAACCCATCCGCAAGACAGGGTCCAAAGGCAAGCCACTTGTCTTTGCGATGAAGACCCGCCAAGGCTGTGCCCGACGCAGCATCAAATGTCTTCTTGCACCCCTTGCACCGATATCGCCGCAGGCCCTGCGCCTTGCCACGCGATATCGCTCCGGCTGTGCCGCAATGCGGGCAACGGCGATCTTCACCCACGCTCGCTTCAAGAGCCGCCAGTGAAGCTGACGCTTGCGGACCTCCTGCGAACACAGCTTCGGCTTCCTGCCGCTGCGCCGTGCTGAGTTGCTCTATCCCTGAGAGCCATTCCTGAAACTGCTTGTGATCCATCACCAATTTATCCCTCTGATCTAGAAAGAAACATACCATGAACACATATATCTGTAAACTGAGCCTTGTTGTAAGCGCTGAGGTCATAGGTATCGCAGCCGCCGCCGTCCCAAGCGGTGGCGAATATCTTGCTGCCACCAGGGTCGATGGCGACTTCGCCATTGATCTCGGTGTTGCTGGAGCCCGGCGTCCAGCGGTAGACGCTGTTGCCGCTGTTGGTCGAAAAGTCCGCACCATAGATCTTCTGCAGGGCCGCGATATCGGAAATCATGTAGGTCTGGGCAAAGTCCCATTGACTGTTTCGATAGCCGAATCTCAGATCCGCCCCGACATAGGAGCAATAGGTCATGATGGAGAATTCCATCGAGTTCTGGCTGCTCGGCAGGGGGCCATAGACATCGGATTCATGACCGTGATTCAGGCCGAGGGCATGACTGATCTCGTGCAGAACCGTCGCCCATTCGTAGTTGCCGGGCTGCGGCGAGCGATAATCGAAGGTGTGGCCGAACCAGACGCCCCGCCCCAGTTGCCGGTGGCGGGGTAGTAGGCCCAAGCGGTGTAGGGCGCATCGGACTCACCCAAGCGGACATGGGCATTGCTGGCGCTGGTGAGGACAATAGTCTGATCGGTGAAGCCCTCGACCGAGAAGCCGTCGTTGGCACTGTTGCCGTCGGCCTTGTCCAGCGCGAAGCGGGCTGCGGTTTGCTGAAGCGACGAGACGCGGCCGAAGGAGATGCGCTCGTTGCCATAGTTGTACTGCGAGCCGCTCAAGGGAAAGGAGTAGGTGACGAGGGAATCGTTCCAGCCGAGCCCACTCTGCTGTCCGTCGATCAGTTGGTTTCCGCTCGGAGACATGGATTTGATGCTGTGGCCGGTGCCGCTCATGCGAGATCTCCCTGGGACGTCTCGGCCATGTCATCTGCGTCGCGCGATCTCTCGCTACGCGCCTGGATGTGACCGCCCCTCGGACAGTGCCCGTGCCAACGCTGCAAATTACGCCTTTAGGTCTCACATTAGTGTCATGCGATGGGCAGCTTGGCAGTGTCAACGTCTCTCAGATCACGCTTCGAGTTTAGCACGAGAAAGGTGGCTGGAGTGCGGCATTGAAACCACTGCAAAGATTCCACCCAGGCTCATGGGGCCGATGCCGGCGATTGGCACGGCTGGATGTTGGAACTCGGTCAGCGCGCCCATCACCGTGATGAAGGTGATCGTGACCGGGTCCATGATGACCTTGGTGACGGCTAGGCCGTTCTCCAGGTCATCCGCGCAGGCCATGAGGTAGGCATCGCGCGCGGTGTAGGCGCAGACGTTGCCCATCGTCAACACGAAGAAGATCACCATGTAGACCCAGGTCGTATTCATGAAGTCGCTGACCTCGCCGGCCAGCGCGCCCGGCAGGTTGCCATGCTTGCTGGCCGCATGGATGGCATAGAAGGCCATGCCGTATTCGACCGGGACCAGAAGGACTGCGGGCGATCAGCATCCAACGATACCAGCGTTGCCCCGCCAGTTTGGCGTAGCTCGACTTGGCTCCGCTGCCAAGGTACCCGGGCGCTTGCGGTCGGCCTTGCCGGCGGGCATCTCCCGAATCGTTTTTTCGCGCACCAGTAAGGACAGGAGGGTCGCCAGGCCCGGCTGTCGCGACCGAGGGTCATGTTGGGGTCAGACGGGGCGCCAGAGCCCAGCAGCAGGGTACCCAGAGCGACAATGACGGAGACGATGCCGGTAATTGCTTGCATCGCACCCACATGTTGCCGCGTCGCGACACCGGCCAAAGGTCGGCGATGATGCTGTTTTCGGCAATCGAGTGCACGCCCTTGCCGATCCCCATGGTCAGAGCCGAAAGCAGAAAAACTCCTGCCAAAAGAAAGGCTCCGGCTTTGGTGTTTGCCAGCAGTACGACGA
>CBDBCL010000025.1:0-42900 GCA_965202755.1 Rhodospirillales bacterium
CCTCAATGCCGAAGCACCGAAGTCAGCTGGCCAAAAGAAATCTCGAGAGGGGCCGTGCACTCTTGCCGACTGCCTTACATATAGCTCTTCAGGAGCAAGCCTGAGGGGCCCCAACCACAGTTGGCTGCTCCGCTTCGATGTGGTACGACTCATCACCGCCCCTTCCCCCCTCTCAGGTTGGTCGGTCGCACCACCTCACCACTTTCTTTAACCCCTCAGCACCCCGCCCGTGGCCTTGGTCACCGCACCGACGATCCTGCTCATCACGGTCTCGATCTCACCATCGGTCAAGGTCGCCGTTTTCGGCTGCAGGGTGACCGCGATCGCCATCGACTTCTTGCCGTCGGGCAGGCCGGCCCCGGCATAGAGGTCGAAGAGGCGGACCGAAGACACCGGGCCCCGATCGGCGCCACGCGCCGCCCGCAGCAGGGCTTCCGCCGTCACCTTGCGGTCCAGAACGAAGGCAAGATCGCGCTCGACCGTTTGGAAGGCGGAGATTTCCGGCGGTGCTTTCGCCTTGGCTCTCGCCTTGGGGAAGGGCACCAGGTCCAGAAAAATCTCGAAGCCTGCGGTTTTGCCCTTCAATCCATAGGCCGCAGCCACCTTGGGATGTAGACTGCCGAATGCAGCCAGGACCTTGGGACCCAACCGCAGTTGGCCAGACTGGCCCGGGTGATACCAGGAGGGCGCGTCCGTGCTGGTCTGCAGGTTCTCCACCGGCGCGCCCAGCACCTCGAGGACGGCCATGACGTCGGCCTTGGCATCGAAGGCATCGAGCGGGCGGCTGCCGCCTTGCCATTGGCGCCCGACCGCCAAGCCATGCCGCAGGCCGCTGGCCAGCCAGGGCTCGCCTTCGGGCGTGTCGTCGCGATAGATCGGTCCGACCTCGAAGAAACCCAGATCCGTGCTGCCGCGATCGGCGTTGCGTTGCAGCGCCGCCGCCAGATTGCCCAAAACCGAAGGGCGCATCACGTCCAGCTGGCTGGAAATGGGATTGACCAATCGCAAGCTCTCATCGACCGCGCCGAAGAGTGCGGCTTGGCGACCGTCCATGAAGGAGAAGGTGATGACCTCCTCCAATCCGCGCCAGGCCAGGGTCTGTCGCACCTGGGTCCGCCGGCGCTGCGGCGGCGTCAACACTGCGGCCGGCAGGTCACCCTGGCGTGGAAGCGGCGTAACCGGAACTTCGTCGTAGCCCTCGATACGCAGCACCTCCTCGACCAGATCGGCCTCGCCGTCGATATCGGGCCGCCAAGTCGGCACCTGGCAGCAAAGCCGGCCGTCCTCCCGGCTGACCGCAAAGCCGAGATCGGCGAGAATGGCCGCCTGACGCTCGGTCGGAACGGCGACGCCGCCCAGGGCCTCGACCCGTTCCGGGCGCAGTGCCACCTGCTGCTGCGGTTCGGGAATGGTACCGGCCAAGACCGGATGACTGGCCTCGCCACCGCAGATCTCGAGAATGAGCGCGCTGGCGACATCGACGCCCCAGCACAAGCCCTCGGGATCGATACCCCGCTCGAAGCGATAGAGCGCATCCGAGCTCAGCCCCAGGCGCCGCCCGGCACGCGCCACCCTGATCGGATCGAAGTAGGCCACCTCAAGGAAGACGTTACGGGTCTCCAAGGTGCAGCCGGTCTCCTCGCCGCCCATGATGCCGGCAATGGCTTCTGGAACCTTTTCGTCGGCAATCACCAAGGTCTCGCCATCCAGGGGGTAGCTCTTGCCGTCGAGCGCCAGCACCTCTTCGCCAGCTTTGGCCATGCGCATGGTGACGTCGCCGGCGACCTTGTCGGCATCGAAGACGTGCAGCGGGCGGTTCAGGTCGTAGGTGACGAAGTTGGTGATATCGACCAAGGCTGAAATGGGCCGCAGGCCGATAGCTTCCAGCCGCCGCTTCAGCCAGTTCGGACTCTTGCAGTTGGTAACGCCGCGGAAATAACGCCCAGCCACTGCCGAGCAATAGATCTCGGCCTCCCCGGGTTCGATGTGCCAAGCGATCGGGCTCTCGAAGTTGCCCTCGATCGGCTTAGGATCGAAGTCCTTCAGACGCCCCATACCGGCCGCAGCCAGGTCGCGGGCGATCCCGCGGACGCCCAGAGCCTCGGCGTGGTTGGGTGTGATCGCAATCTCGACGACGGGATCGTTCAAGCCAAGGATCTGGGCGAGCGGCGTGCCGATCTCGGGCTCGCCCTCAAACTCGATGATGCCGTCGTGTTCGTCGGAGAGTCCCATCTCGCGTTCCGAGACCAACATTCCGTTGGACTCGACCCCGCGAATCTTGCCCGGCTTCAGGTTCAGGCTGGTTCCAGGGATATGGCTCCCAGGCGGTGCGAAGACGCCCAACATGCCGGTTCGCGCATTGGGCGCACCGCAGACCACCTGCGAGACACCCTCGGCATGCTCGACGGTGCAGACGCGCAAACGGTCGGCATTGGGATGCTGCTTGGCTTGGCGCACAAAAGCGACGCGAAAGGGCGCCAGGGCCGCAGCCGGATCCTCCACGCCCTCGACTTCCAGGCCGATGAGCGAGAGCTTGGCGACGATCTCCTCCAAGGAGCGCTCCGTCTCCAGGTGATCCTTCAGCCAGGAGAGGGTGAATTTCATGTCCTCATCTACCCCTTAAAGGCCGCGTACCATGGAGGGAACCTCCAGGGGCAGGAATCCATAGTGGCGCATGCGCCGAACATCGCTCTCGAAGAAGGGACGCAGATCGGGAATGCCGTACTTCAGCATGGCGATGCGCTCGATCCCCATACCGAAGGCAAAACCCTGATAGCGCGTCGGATCCAGCCCGCAGTTCTCGAGTACGCGTGGATGCACCATGCCGCTGCCCAGAATCTCCAGCCAGTCCTTACCGGCGCCGATCGCCAAGCGGCCGCCGGAGCGATTGCAGCCGATATCGACCTCGGCCGAGGGCTCGGTAAAGGGAAAATAGCTGGGCCGAAAGCGGACCGACAGATCCTCGACTCCGAAGTAGGCGCGCAGGAAGGTCACCAGAGTGCCCTTCAGATGGCCCATGTGGATGGCTTCGTCGATCACCAGCCCCTCCACCTGATGGAACATGGGGCTGTGCGTCGCGTCGTGGTCGGAGCGGAAGGTGCGCCCCGGACAGATGATCCGGATCGGCGGCTTCTGGCTCATCATGGTGCGGATCTGCACCGGCGAGGTGTGGGTACGCAGTACCTTCTGCCGTCCATCTGCATCGGGCGACAGGTAGAAGGTGTCTTGCTCTTGCCGGGCCGGATGATCGGGCGGGATGTTGAGCGCCGTGAAGTTATGGAAGTCGTCTTCGATGTGCGGCCCCTCGGCCCAAGCGAAGCCCATCTCGCCGAAGATCGCGATCAATTCTTCGATCGCCTGCGGCAGCGGATGCAAACGCCCGACATGCCCGACCCGCGCTGGCAAGGACACGTCGATCCAATCGGCCTCCAGGCGCTTTTCCAGTTCAATCTCGGCCAAATCGCCCTTGCGGGCCTCGATTGCCGCCTCCACCGCCTGCTTCAGGCGGTTAAGCGCACGCCCGACATCCTTGCGCTGCTCAGGTGCAAGGCCTGAGAGGCCCTTCAGCTTCTCGGTCAGGCTGCCCTTTCGGCCAAGGATGGCGACGCGCGCCGCTTCCAAGGCTGCGCTGTCGCTGCTCTCGACCACTTGCTGCAGCAAGCCGGCCTCAAGCGCGCCAAGTGCCTCGGCACTCCATTCCTGCATTTCGGTCCTCACTTATCGGATGTGCGGCCGATGCTTAGCGCCGATCGCAGGCAATGCCAAGGGGGGTCTGGCCCAGGTCGATGCAGGGCGGCGTCGAGATCCAGTCTCTTTTTCTGCCTAGGCCATCAGCTTCGATGGGAAACTGCCCCAACCTCCCGGTTGCATTCAGCCAAGTTCCTGTAGGAAAAACCTTGCCTCGTGGACATCGAGCTGACCGCGATTCGAGGGCCCATGGACTGCCGAGGACGAGGTCAGTTTGGATCCGCCTTCGGTGACGACTCCACCCCCCTCACCTACTCTGTTCGGCTTCGACGTCTGTGTTGTCTATTGAAACGCTGTGCGCCGGCCCTAGCGACCCAGTGCAGCGCTGGCCTGCTCTACCAGGCTCTTGAAAGCCTCGGGCTCGCGGACTGCGAGATCGGCCAGGATCTTACGGTCGAGGCCAATGCCGGCCGTCTTCAGGCCGTGCATGAACTGCGAGTAGGTCAGACCGTGCTGGCGGGCGCCTGCATTGATGCGCTGGATCCAGAGGCCACGGAAGTCGCGCTTGCGGTTGCGGCGGTCGCGATAGGCATACTGCAGCGACTTCTCCAGGCGCTGCAAGGCTGGGCGGAAGCTGCTCTTGGAACGGCCGCGGAAACCCTTGGCCTGGTGTAGAACCTTCTTGTGGCGGGCATGTGCGGTGGTACCGCGCTTGACGCGTGCCATGTCGTAACGTCTCCGTAAATCGTAATAAGTCTGAAGCGCTTAGAGCAAACCCCCAGAAGACGGAAAGATCTGCGGCTACGATTTGCTTTTGAAACAGTGCGCTAGATCGATACAGGTGATCCTGCGGTCGCCTGAGCCGCCCTAGCCGTTCGGCAGGAAATGCCGACGCACGGTGCGCGCGTTGCTCTCGTCCAGCACGAAGGTGCCGCGCGCCTGGCGCTTCATCTTCGGCGACTTAGCGGAGAAGTTATGGCGCTTGTAGGCAACACCGGCCTTGACCTTGCCGCTCGCCGTCAGCTTGAAGCGCTTTTTGGCGCCGCTCTTGGTCTTCAACTTCGGCATTTGAAGCTCCTAAGGCTCGAAGTTTGGAGGAAGCCGCCGCCGACATCTGCGACGACTGGGGCGCGGCCAAGGCATGCCAGAAAGCCCGACCGCTGGTGGCTTCGAAGAACGGGGTGTATAGAGGGCCCGAACCTCGGACGCAAGAAAAAGCGAAGCGCTGCAGAGCTGCCCCGCAACGAATGGCGTTCACGCCGGCGTCAGTTCTCCCTTGAGGCCAGCATCTTCCAGGGCTTGCCTGGCCGGACAAGCCAGCGCGTCGGCGACGCAAAGCCGGCGCGGAAAGATCCCAACCGAGCCTTCGGTAAAGGAGATGTTGCTGTCGAAGACATGCGCATCGATGCCAACATCGCGCAGCACCGCCTGGGCGAAGCTCAACAGTACCGGGTCTTGCGTTTCCATCACGGTATACATCGGGGAATCCAGATCTAGAGGCCCATGCGGGCAAGGACGTTCTTGGCCGCCGGACGCGCGCCGCAGCGCGCCAACCAAGCAACGGTGCTACCGTAGGGCGCCAGGTCGCCGCCGCTGACCGCAACCCATCCCAAGACCGAAACCAGGTTGACATCGGCAACGGTGAAGCGCTCGCCGACCAGATAGCCGGTCTTGTCGATGTGCGCTTCCAGAGCGTCCAGCGGGCGGCGCAGTTCCTCCATCGCAGGCGGAATCTTCTCCGGATCGCGCTCGCTTTCCTCGCCAAGGAAGCCGTTCATCAGCATGATCAGGGCCTGCGGTTCGATCTGGGTCGCAGTCCAGAAGGTCCAGCTCAGAAGCTGCCCCTCCTCGGCCAGGTCACGCGAACCGAAGTCGCCGCCGTACTTGCGGGCGATATAGTGATTGATGGCGTAGGATTCCCAAAGGTGCAGGCCCTCGTCGTCGAGGCTCGGTACCTTGCCCATGGGATTCACCGCCAGGAGGCCGCTGTGGGTCGCGGCCTCCTCGGCCGTCACCGAGATGGCCTCGTAGTCCAGCCCGATCTCCTCGACCAGCCAAAAACAGCGAAAGGCACGTGTCATCGGCGCACCGAAAATCCTCAAAGTCATAACCGAACAGCGTCCTTCGCTTGCGAGCAGCCCGGCGGCGCCCAATTTCTAATCTATCCCGAACATGACCGACGGGCCCGAACCAAACGACAGGCACCGCTGTGCCCAAGGACCTAAGGACGAGACACCTATGGACGACAAGACCCGTACCGAACTGGAAGCCGCCGCCTTTCGCCGGCTGGTCGAGCATCTGCGCGGCCGTACCGACGTACAGAACATCGATCTCATGAACCTGGCCGGCTTCTGCCGCAACTGCCTGTCACGTTGGTATGACGAGGCCGCCGCAGCCGAGGGCTTGACGGTCGGCAAGGAGGCCGCTCGCGAGATCGTCTACGGCATGCCCTATAGCGCGTGGAAGGACAAGTACCAGTCGGAAGCCAGCGACGCACAAAAGGCCGCGTTCACCGAATCCATCAAACAGCACGACTAGGGCGTCCTTCGACCAAACGGCAGCGGCCCACACCCCCGCCTTATCCACAGCATTCCACAGGCCTCAGGCGTTGCCCTAGGGGCCAAGGGGTCATTAGTCTCTCCGGCCTTGGATCAATAGTCTTGGCAAGGAGGCCAGCATGGACGAAGAGAGCGGCGACGTCGCGCCGGACACGGCCGCGAGCAGCAGCCCCTCCGAACCTTCGGTCGGCGGCATCGCAGCCGATCGCCTGGAATCATTCATCGAGCGCATCGAGCGACTGGAGGAGGAGAAGGCCGCCCTGGCCGGCGACATCCGCGAGGTCTATGCCGAAGCCAAGGGCAATGGCTTCGATGCCAAGATCATGCGCCAGGTGTTAAAGCTAAGGAAACTGGAGCAGGACGACCGGCAGGAGCAGGAGCACCTGCTGGATCTCTATAAGCGGGCGCTTGGCATGGAGGTTTAGCGCTGGTCGTTTCGACCTGCTGTCGTCGCGCCCTTAGCCCATTACCCAACCAGACAGCACCTCATCACTCCGCCGCTTTGCCGCCCATTCCGAAACAGGCGCCCGGCTGATTGGGTGTCGACATGAGCCTGCACCGATTTTGGTTGGAGGGACAGTGCTCTAACCGAACTCTAACAACTGCGAATTCAGCTCGGATTCGCCGACATCACGCAGCTCGATCATGATGTCGACGACCTCGATACTTCCTGAATACCAGAATGTCGTGGCATCACCCTCGGCGTCACTGCCGAACGCTAGATCGCTGTAGGTAAGGCCCGTTATCTCGGTGAAATCGAAGAGATCCCGTGTGACGTTAAAGTCCATTACGGTGTCGATCACGGCACCGATGGAAGTGCCATAGCCATTGTTCGGATCGCTTTCTTTATAGACCAACCGGTCTTCACCGGCGCCCGTTCAGATATTGTAGCCGACATCCGAGAAAACTCGGTCATTCCCATTCGTCGCGAAAATAAACTCGTTCTGTTCCCCCAGCAGGCCGCGATCATCGCCGATGTCTTCGCGTTCAGCCGAGGCGACGCGAAAGTTGATCGGCGTCCAGTAGCCGGCGTTAAACCGCACATCCTCCACGAAAAGGGCGTCGGAATCGGGGCGCAAGGCCTTGGATACCGAGATTCAGGAGAGACCATCCATGGTTTCAATGACCATGGCATCGCCCTGGCGGGAGATCTGCAACAAAGCGATGGCGCCGGCCACGGTCTCGTCGCTTGGCCCGTAGATACCGTAAAGTTCGATCAAATCGCTGATGAGCGCGCTGTGCTGCGGATCGAAAGTCGCGGCCTCACCCCGCTCGATGATCCGATCATGCCCCAGCGATCGCTCGATCCCAATACTTCGCGATCATAGCCGAAGCCATAGACATCGCCCCCATTGCCGCCGATCAGACGGTCGTCGCCCCAGCCACCGCTAAGCCGGTCCCAACCCTCGTTGCCGCGGAGCAAATAGGAACCGGACCCGGCGAACACGAAATCATCGCCGGCGCCGGTTCTGACGCTGTTGTCGCCATCACCCGTCTCGATCCAATCGAAGTCCTTTCCGCCACGCAGTTCATCGTCTCCCAAGCCGCCGAAGACTGTGTCGTCGCCTGCGCCAGCCTTGACGAAATCGGCGCCGCTATAGGCGAAGACCACATCGCGCCGACGCCAGAGGAAACGACTTCGCCGCCGCCGCCGGAGTCGACGAAGTCGTCCCCGCCAAAAGAGGACAGAGTCTCGCCAAGACTGCTTCCAGCCACAATGTCCGCATCGCCGGAGCCGTCAAGCCCGCTTGCCAGGCGATAGCTGTTCGAGCCGGCTTGCTGGTACTCCACCTCGTTGTCCACGAAGTGATCCTTGACCTCGATCGTCACCTCGGACCAGCCCGGATCGCGGAACCGCGTGGGTTTGAACGGCAGCAGAAGTTCCAGGTCGTCGCCCAAACGTTCGGTCGTCGCCCAGGCCTGATAGCCGAGCGAGGCGCTGGCGTAGAGTCCGCGTGTGCCACTCACCAGATCGAAGGCGGCATCGCTCCCTCTATCGTCGATCATGACCCTGCTTACCCCATTCGATTGGGCCAAACGATAGTCGTCGGCACCGTTCCCGCCGCTCAAGCTGTCCGTCCCGCCCAGTGAGATCAACAGATCGTCCTGTTCGGTCCCGACCAAGCTGTCGTTGCCCGTGTTCCCAGTCAGAGTGGTCATCGCCAGATCCTTCGTGTCCGCTGCCGAAGCCAAGCTGCCGTTCCGCCTTGATCTTGCGACGCCAGCCGATCACTCCATCCGCTATCCCTACCGCTAGGACCAGCCTTGGACCATGGTGTTGCCCCCGTTTAAGCGGACCCCTCGGCTAGGTATTGAGCGCTTCGGAACGCCCTTGGAGACGCCATCCTGCGCCCTGAGTGAGGATGGTTCTCGTTGTAATCCTCGAACCATCCGGCGATCTGGCCGAGAGCGTTGGCAGCACTCGGCAAGGATTTCACGCGGACATAGTCGCGCTTGAAGGTCCGGACGAAGGACTCCGAGACGCCGTCGCTCTGCGGGCTGGCAACCGGCGTGAAGCAGGGCAGCAGGCCCAGCTGGGTAGGCAAAGCGGCGTGTTTCCAGAGCGGTGTAGGGTGGAAGCCATTGTCGGCCAGGAACTCGATCCTCTGCGGTGCCTGGAGGCCGCCAAACCGGCCCTCGACGGCTTCGAGTAGCATGTCGCCACGTCCGAGCCCGAAATTCCAGCCCCAGTCAGCGCCTTCCAGGCGACGATTTCACGGTCATGGGCGTCGATGACGAAGGCCGCCCGGACCACCCGCCGTTCCAGCAGGTAAACTCCGGGCCATCCGAACACCAGCGTAAGTTGGAGCGCATGACCACGACCTTACCGGCGTGACAGCGTCCCAGCCGCGTGCCGGAGTGCTTCTCCAACAGCAGGCCATGGTGCTGCACGATCCGATAGATGCGCTTGTGATTGAAGGGCGTGTCGCCCCGGGCGGCCCGATCGCGGTTCAGCAGTGTGGTGATACGCCGGTAGCCGGAGCTCGACCGGGCATCGACCAGCGGCCGCACCGGCGCCAAGACCGCCGCGTCTTGCGCTTTGCGATAGCGCCGACGCGGCTCAGTGCCGGATGCAAGCCGCTGCACCAGGTTCGAGCGCGACATCGATAGGCTATCGGCAACCGCCTTCACCGGAAAGGATCCTTCAGCAGCGACGAGGACAGCAAGGTCTGTTTTCTTGACTGCGACTTGGCCAGAGCCTCCTGCAAGATCTCCACCTCAGGCATCTTGCGACCAGGATGGCGACCAAGCGCGCGCACCCGCGCCTCCAGGCGGCGAACCTCGCCATTGCCCGTCACTCCATCGTCAGCCTGCACCGCCGTAGCGCCTCCCTCGCTCATCGGACGCCGCCAACGATACGACAAGTGCGGCACAACGCCATGGCGCCGTGCGGTCGACGACACGCTTTCTCCCGGCGGCAGACTTTCTTCAACACTCCACAGCTTCCGATCTCCCGACCGGCGACGCCGACGAGCAACGCCGGCGATCACCTCGATACGCTGAAATCCCTCTTCCGATACAAGCCTATCCTTGAGGATATCCTCAAGCCTCCAGGGCTACGACGGGTGCCCGTTCCAATTGGCGGCCAGTCCAGACCATAAGCCGCCGCTTATGCCCGCTATTGAAGCGCCCGTCGGGTCTGGCTACTGTGACGCTTCCGTAACAGTCATGGCGCACGCAATGGCAGTTTTCTCTTGCACCGGGAGCAAACGGCGCGCTCGCGCCGGGCCGGCGCCTTAAGAGCGGCATCGAGCGCAGGGTTCCACTGCTGATCTTACTGGTCGCACTGCAGGCCCTTAGCGCCAGCTTTTTCCTCGGCGACGTGGTGGAAGACACGCTCGAGGTGGGCTTCGATACACACACGATCTACGAGGCGATCACGACCCTGGCGTTGATTCTCGGCGTCGTCTTCGGTTCCATAGAGATCTGGGGAACGCTGGTACGGGTGCGGCGAACCGAAGCGACCTTACAGTTGGCTTCGGGTGCCTTTGCCCAGTTGGTCGAGGCGCGTTTCGCGCAATGGCGACTGACGCCGGCCGAAACCGAGGTCGCCTTGCTCACGCTCAAGGGATTCGATTGCAAGTAGATCGCCGCATTGCGATCTGTCGCGGCCGGGAGCGTTCAAGCCCAACTCTCCCATATCTACGACAAGTCCGGCACCTCCGCACGCGGACAGTTCATCTCCCTCTTCATCGATGAACTCTTGGAGAGGCCCTTGGTAGAGGGGGCCTGAAACCGCGATGCGTGACCGGGCGAAGACATGGGCCGAGCTGCAACCAGCGGTGAAGACCCATCGTCGTTTCTCCGAACCCTTGCTGCAGCGATGAAGGGCCGTTTCCCAAGTCTCGAGAAACGGGCCATTTCGCACCTATTGCAAGGCGCTGGTCTTGGTGTTGAAGAGCGCCAGACCGCGCAGCAGATCCAACGCACGGCTCAGCTGATAGTCGTTGGTTGGATCGACGCTGCCGACAGTGGGCTCCTCGGGCTTGGAGTCGTCGCTGACGGTATCCTTGTCCTCCGCCGCATCCGGCTTGCTTTCGTCTTCCGTTGCCGCCGGCTTGGCCTCGCCCTCCTCGTCCTCGTGCGGATTCTCCAGCGAACCGCGCAGATCCTCCTCATGCCGCAGGCGACCCTGATCGATGGTCTCGATGGTCGCCAGTGCCACCTCGATATCGGGCTCGATACCGGTTGCCTGGATCGAGATCCCCGAAGGGGTGTAGTAGCGCGCCGTGGTCAGACGCATAGCGCCGTGTCCGGGTAGCGGAATGATGGTCTGCACCGAGCCCTTGCCGAAGGTGCGGGTGCCCATGAGGATGGCGCGGCGGTGATCCTTGAGCGCTCCGGCAACGATCTCCGACGCCGAGGCGGAACCGTCGTTGATCAGAATGACCACCGGCTTGCCGTCGGTCAGGTCGCCTTCCCTGGCATTGTAGCGCTGCATGTCTTCTTCGTGGCGCCCGCGGGTGGAAACGATCTCACCCTGGTCCAGGAAGGTGTCGGTGACCGAAATGGCTTCGTTCAGCAGGCCGCCGGGATTGTTACGCAGATCCAAGACATAGCCGATCAGCCGATCGCCCAAATCCTTCTCGGTCTCCTTGATCGCCTCTTCCAGGCCTTCGGTGGTCTGCTCGTTGAACTGGGTGATACGGATATAGCCGATGTCGCCTTCGGTGCGATGGCGAACCGAGGCCACAGTGATGATGTCGCGCACCAAGGTGACATCGAAGGGTTCTTCCTCACCGCGCAAAATGGTGATGGTCACCTCGGTTCCGACCTTGCCCTTCAAGCGATCGACGGCCTCGTTCAGTGTGAGGCCCAGCACCGTCTCGCCCTCGATCTGAGCAATCAAATCCCCGGCTTGCAGACCGGCGCGCGCCGCCGGCGTTTCGTCGATCGGTGCAATCACCTCGACCAAGCCGTCTTTCATGGTGACCTGGATGCCCAGCCCGCCGAACTCTCCGCGGGTCTGCTCCTGTACGGAATCCAGCTCATCACGATCCAGGTAGCTGGAATGCGGATCGAGGTCGGTCAGGAGACCGCGGATGGCGGCCTCGATCAGTTCCTCATCGGTTACCTCGTCGACATAGTCGACACGGACGCGCTCCAAAACATCACCGAAAAGCTTCAACTGGCGATAGGTTTCCTTGGTCGGCTCCTCGGCCCCGATCGGGCCGGCGCTGACGATCGCCACGAATGCCAATCCCGCGGCGGCGGCCAAGTGACAAACTATCATATCTTTCCTTGTCCTCATTGTTCGGCACGCACGAACCAAGGCTCCGGATCGATGGGCCGGCCGTTGCGTCGCAATTCAACATACAACTCTGAGATTTCCCCTGACCCTTCGGACAGGGTGCCGATCGGCTCCCCTGTCACAACGCGCTGACCCAGCAGTGCGTCGATCAGTCCAAGTTCCGCTAAGACCGAATGATATCCCCCGCTGTGTTCCAGGATCAAGACAAGGCCATAGCTGCGGAAGGGACCGGCGTAGACGACGAAGCCATCGAAAGGCGCCAGCACCGGGGACCCGCGGCGCCCGGCCAAGCGCACGCCCTGACGGTCGCCGCGTCCCTCGGAGAAACTCTTCGAAACCTTGCCGGCGATCGGCCAAGCCATACCGCCTAGTTCCTCGGGAAGCGGCGGCAGATCGCGAAGCGAGGCCGGTTCCGGCGGCGGCGGAGCTGTCTGGCGCTCGTCCGGACGCAGCGTATCGCCCTCTTGGATCGTTGCCACTGCAACAACCGTTTCCTGCGGCCTGCTGGCGATGATCTCCTTCAAGAGAGCCTGGTCGATTCTGCCGTCCGCGGTCAGCGCCACCCGTCGATCCTTGGGCGGTGCGGGCGGTACTTTCGGCGGGCCCAATCCGACCTGCCGCGCTGCCGAATCGATCAAAGATTTCAGATCTTTAGCGGATCTCGCCAAGGCGATGGCCTCGCTCTCGGCCTCGCTGCGTTCACTCTCCGTCACTTTCAGGAGATCGCGGCGGCGTCCCAGCAGGAGAGCCAGGCGCTCCTCTTCGGCCTGCAGGGCGCGTCTGGCCTGCAAGGCCTCGGCGTTCTCCTGCTCGATCTGCACCTCGAGGCTCTTCAGGTCGGCAACCTCGTGGCGGAGTTTGGCCGCCTGGCTTTCGAGCTGTGGCACCAGGCGCCGCATCACCAGACCGGCGCGGACGGTTTCGCTAAGCGCGCCCGCGCGCGTGACCAGGATCTCGGGCGGCAACAACGACAGGCGCAGCAAGGCCCCGGTCAGGACAGAGAGGCGTTGGCGCGCCATCACCAGATCTTCGCGGCGCAGTTCCGATTCTTCCAACAGAGTTTCCAGGGTGATCTCGACCTGGATCAACTCTTCTTCCCAATAGGCCGTCTTTTTGGCCACCTCGGCCAGCTCGGCACTCAGGCTCTCGCTTTCCCGCGCCAAGGCCGCCTGGCGGGCGGCCAGCTTCTCGGCCCGCTCCTGCGTCGCCTCCACAGCCGTTTCCAGTTCCTTCAGTTTGTCTGCCTGATCACTGCCTTGCCCCAAGGCCTGAGAGGCGGCAAGGACAGACAAACAGGACAGCAAGATCAAGGCAGAGCGAAGCAAGGAGTACAAGATCCGAAACTCAGGCTGCCGCCGTGGCGGCCAAGGGTTGCAAGAGAGAGCGTCCGGTCATCGCCGCCGGCTGCGACAAGCCCAGAAGCTCCAGCAAAGTCGGCGCGACGTCGGCCAAGCGCCCATCGTGCAGGCGGTCGAACGCGCCGGGTGCATGCGCCAAGATTACCGGGACGCGGTTCATGGTGTGGGCCGTGTGCGCCTGCCCGGTCTCGTCGTCGCGCATGCGTTCGGCATTGCCGTGGTCGGCGGTGATCACGAGGGCGCCACCGGCTGCCGCAACCGCCGCCTCCAACCTGGCCAAGCAGTGATCGACGCAGCCGGCCGCTTCGATCGCCGCCGGCAAGTTGCCGGTGTGGCCGACCATATCGCCATTGGCATAGTTGACGACGATCAGATCGAAGCCGCCCCCGGCAATCGCCGCTACCAGTTCGTCGGTGACTTCGATCGCTGCCATCTCCGGCTTCAAGTCATAGGTCCTGACCTTGGGCGAGGGCACCAGGATACGCTCTTCGCCGGGAAAGGCCTCCTCCCGGCCGCCGTTGAAAAAGAAGGTGACGTGCGCGTACTTCTCCGTCTCGGCGATGCGCAGCTGCGTCCAACCCTGCTCGGCCACGCGCTCGCCCAAGGTTCCCTCCAGGCTCTCCGGAGGAAACAGGGTCGCTAGGAAGCGATTGAGGTTTCTGGAGTAGTCGACCGTCCCGAGTGCGGCAGCAAAGGCTGGGGCCCCATCGCGGCGGAACCCTTCGAAATCCGGATCGACCAAGGCATCCAGAATCTCCCGCGCACGATCGGCACGAAAGTTGGCCATGATCAAGCCATCGCCATCTACCATGCCGGCGTAGTCGCCGATTGCCGTCGGCGAGACGAACTCATCGCTCTCGCCACGATCGTAGGCCAGATCCAAGGCAGAGGCCGCATCGACCGTACGCTCGCCCTCACCCTCGACCAGGCAGCTGTAGGCGCGACCGACACGATCCCAGTTCCCGTCGCGGTCCATCGCGAAGAAACGGCCGCAGAGCGTTGCCAAGGTGACCACGGTCTTGGCCTGGAACTGCTTGAGGTAGGCCGCTGCACTCTTTGGCGGTGTGTCGCGGCCGTCCAGAAAGGCATGGACCAGGACTTCCAGACCCTGGCCGCGCAGAATCTCGGCCAGGCCGGCCATCTGATCTTGATGCGCATGCACGCCACCCGGCGAGAGCAGACCCAGCAGATGCACGCGGCCCCCCGAGGCCTTCATCTCGGCGATGAAATCGGCCAGTTCCTCGGACTTGGCGAGGCTGCCATCCGCCAGCGCCTGATCGATGCGCGGCAGGTCCTGCATTACCACCCGACCGGCGCCCAGGTTCATGTGCCCCACCTCGGAATTGCCCATCTGCCCGCTGGGCAGGCCGACCTCCAGCTCCGAGGCGTCGATCAAGGCATGCGGCCTGGTCGCCATCAGGCGATCGAGGCAGGGGGTGTCCGCCAAGGCGATCGCATTGTCGGGCGCCGGCTCGCGCGCTCCCCAACCATCCAGAATACACAAAACCACCGGGCAGAGCCGCCCGGCGTCACTTCCACCCTGGGACGAAAGCGCCATCCCCCAAGACCTCCAGCCACTTGTCTCAGACTCACTATCTGGGCGTTATAGACAGTTTCGCCCAGCCAGATGAAACGGGAAAGCGAGGAAATTGAGGTGCTGTGAGGGCAGGAGCGCGGCCATTCGGCCCATTCATTCCTCGAAACGGATCAAATGTGCACCCGGCAGGCCCTCGATCGCTGCCGTATTCTTGGAGCGAACCAGATTGTGACGCCGATTCTCCGCGCTGCGAAAGGCGTGCTCGCGCAGGATCGCCTCGGCCCGCCCACCCTGTCGTGCGGCGATCGCCTTTAGGAGCAGACAATGATCCTCGTGCGAGCGCCGCAGTTGGGTGGCCCCGTGCGCGCTGTCACCCAGGTCGAAGATGATCGAGGAGGCCGAGGCCAAGGGAAGCAGAGACACCTGATGCACCGCCAACGCAATCGCCCGATTGCCACATCCGGCGATCATGGCATCGTGAAAGGCTTGGTTCATCGCAACCCACTCTTGGCGTTGGGACTGCGTAGTCACTCCCTGCGTCAGCAGCGACTCGGCACGCTCCACACAAGACTGCAAGATCGCACCTTCCACCTCCGGCAGACCGCGTTCGGCGAGCAGGCGTGCCGCCATGGCCTCCAGTTCGCCGCGCACCTCAATCGCATCGGCAATTTCGAGTAGGCTGAAGGCCCGCACCCGCGAGCCGCGGTTGGGCAAGCGCAGCAACAGACCCTCGGTCTCCAGCGCGCTCATCGCCAGGCGGGCCAAGGTTCGCGAGACCGACAGCGTCTCGGCCACCGCCACCTCGCGCAAACGCTCCTCCGGCGCGAAGGCACCACCGAGAATTGCCTGACGCAGGGCGGCCGTGGCGGCCTCAAGCTGAACGCTCACGCCCATCCTCGCATGATTTGCATGCAAAATTTCACAAAATAGATACTAATCTAGCTGTTGGAGCTTGACCTAGAGAAACTTGCATGCATTCCTTCGAAAACGGCAAGCGATGAAGGACGGACACCATGGACGATGGAGCGGTGCCTCTGGAGACGGCTCCCAAGCGACCGCAGTTTGCCCATCCGCCTCTGGCGAGATCGCGTCCGCCGCGCTGTCCGCCCTTTGTCGAGGTCACCGAGGCCGATCAGCTTCTGCCCTATCTGGAGCATGTGGCGCGCCGTCCCTACAACCACGGCCTCAATGCCTGCTGGGATCTCAAGCCCGGTGATCGCGTGCTGCTCAGGGTCGATAACTGGCACAGCGAGCTGGTGATCGAGGCCTGCAAGAAGCTGCTCGAGAAACACCGCATCCGCTACGACATCAAGCGCGTCGACCGCGGTTCCATCCGCCAGTGGGTCGGCGCCGACGAAGTCGAGTACTACTCTTCCGCACCAAGGAACTGGCCCAGTGGATGGACGAGTGGGAGGAGGTCGCGGCCAAGCAGGCGTACGACAAGATCTTCATAGGCTACGGCGGCCCGGTGCTGACCGATACCTTTGTGAAGATCCAGCGTATGCCCTTCATCACGCCGGAGATCCTAGCCTCGCCGGCGCATACCATGCCGGCCGATCTCTTGACCGCGCTCGACCTTTGGACCTGGGACCGGGTACGCAGCTGCAAGCGAGCCCGCATAACCGACCCCGAGGGCACCGACATCGAGTTCACCAATCACGACGGCTACTGGGATCAGCGCCGCGAACGCTACAACGCCGACACCGTCGGCCGCACCTGGGAAGGCAATGCCGAGTTCGGCGCCACCTACCTGCCCGGCCACATCACCGGACGCCCATGGATCTACTTACCCGGCAAGGAGGACGGCAACGGCGTCATCGCCGGGACCACCAATCACATCGCGCCCTGCGACTGGACCCAGTTGACGGTCGAGAACTCCAAGATCATCGAGATCAATGCCGGCGGCGACTTCGGCGACAAGCTGCGCGAGGTCATGGAGAAGACCCGGGACATTCACTACCCAGGCTTTCCGGGCAAGGGCCTGCTCTACTGGTGGGAGGCCTCGATCGGCACCAACCCGCATATCCACCGGCCGCGCAAGGACTTCCCTTCGGGCTTCGTGAACTGCCTCTACGAGCGGGTACGCTCCGGCGTCATCCATATGGGGTTCGGCACCATCATCTCCTCGATGGACGAGCGGCGCGCGGCGCGCCTGGGCCATCTGGTCGGCCATTGGCACCTGCATCTCTACTTCCCGACCTATCGGCTGCAACGCGAGGGCGACGACGAGGTGCTGATCGAGGACGGCCGCCTGCTCGGTCTCGACGATCCCAAGATCCGACGCATCGCCGCCAACTACGGCGACCCGGACCTCTGGCTGGACGAGTCCTGGAACCCGGCGGTACCAGGCCTCAACATGGCCGGCGACTATTGGGAGCACTACGGGCGCGATCCCTTGCGATGGGTCAAGTCGGAGCTGGACATCTGCCGCAAGGATCACCCGCTCTTCATGCAGATGGTGGGTGCCGACGACAAGTACTGCCAAGGCAAGGGTGCCGCCTTCTGGAAGGGCGGTTGCTGCGACCACAGTGGCATCTCCGCAGCGCCACTGCCCGGAAACTGCTGCGGTTAGCTCAAAAGACAAAACAAGGGAGGATCTGACATGGGGATTAAGGCTTTGGGAACGGCGGCTCTGCTGGTCACCGGCGTCGCGCTGGCTGGCGAGAGCGCGGCCAAGACCCTGACATTTGCCGAGTTCGGCCCCAATCGCGGCACCCGTGCGGCCGAGCTGCAGTGGTTTGCCGATGAGCTGAAGGCGCGCTCCAAAGGCGACCTCGAGATTGAGTTCTTCTGGGGCAAGTCGCTACTCGGCGCCAAAGCGGTGCTGCAGGGGGTGGCTGACGGTGTCGCCGAGATGGGCTCTGTCATCGGCTTCTTCACGCCCAAAAAACTGCGTGCCTACAACATCGGCGATCTACCGGTGAAGAACTCCGACGTCTGGATCGGTATGCGCGCGCTCTACGATCTGGCCAGCCACAACCCGGTCTTCCTCGACGAATTCGACCAAGCCAATGTGGTCTACATCGCCAACTACTCCACCGGGCCCATTCAGCTGATCTGCACCACGAAGGTCGGGACCCTGGAGAATCTGAGCGGCAAGAAGATCCGCAGCTCCGGCCCCTACGGCAAGACCCTGGCCGCACTGGGCGCTGAAGTCGTGCGCATGCCGCAGGGCGAAGTCTATCAGGCGCTCGACAGTGGCTTGGTCGACTGCAATCAGAACTATTACTACTCGATGAAGGCCTATAAGCAGTACGAGGTCGCCTCCTTCGTGCTGGATCTGGATTGGGGCCAGAACATGTCCTTCGGCATCATCATGAACAAGGCGAGCCACGCGGCCCTCAGCGACAGCCAGCGCAAGACCCTGCATGCGGTCGCCTCCGACTTCATCGATCACTTCGCCAAGTCCATGATCGAAAGCCAGGTCGCCGACAAGGCCGCCATGGAGGCCGGTATCGACGGCAAGACCATCACCGTCACCCTGCTCTCGGCGGAGGAGCGGCAAAAGCTCCTGGCCGAGAGCCACGAGCAGATCAACGCCTGGAACGACGCCGACGGCGAGGGCTTGGACGGCAAGGCGATTCTTGAGGCCTATGAGACCGCCATCGAGAAGTACGCACAGGAGAAGGACGCCAAGGGCTATCCATGGACCCGCTAGGCCTAGGGCTTACGCCGCTTCCACCAGTCTGGCTGGAGCGGCGCTTCGGCGATCTGGCAAACCTGGGGCTGACGCTCCTCTGTCTCCTCGTCTCAGTCACGGCGATCAGCCGCTGGCTCTATCGCGGATTAATTCCCGATGACGTGCTCTGGGTGCAGGAACTGATGGTTGTCGTCGTGCTGGCGCCGCTCGGTCTGGTCACCGCGGCGCGCGAGCACATCGAGGTCACGATCTTCACCGAGCGGGCTACCGACAATGCCAAGCGGCGGCTCGCCTGCTTGGGGCATCTGGCAGGCCTCACATTCATCGGCTTTCTGGCTTGGGCTGCCTGGCGCCTGCTAGCCGCGGCTTGGCTCTCTGGCGAGTATTATGAGGGCGACATCCGGGTGCCGCACTGGTTGGGTTACGGCCTCTTTTTCGCCGGCCTCTTGGCGTTCGAGTTGCGCCTGCTAGCGCTCTTGGGAAACGATCTTTTCGCCAGACGAGACCGCTAGCCGATGGAGCCCTTGCTGCTGGCAGGGCTGGCATTGTTCGCCATGTTCCTCCTGCTGGTCTTGCGGGTTCCCATCGCCTACTGCCTGGGCTCGGTGGCCTGCCTGGGCCTTCTGCTCTTCTTCTCCTGGCGCCCGGGTGGCGATTTCGATCTGGAGCGCGGCTTGCGGCCGGCCTTGTCGATCATTGGCTCCACCTCCTTCGGCTTCATCCACAACTACCCGCTCTCGATGATTCCGCTCTTCATCGCACTCGGGCATGTCGCCTATCAGGCCGGGATCACCACCGACCTCTATCGCGCGCTGCGGTTGGCGCTCGGGCGCACGCCCGGTGGCCTGGCCATGGCTTCGATCATGGGCTGCGGCGGCTTCTCGGCGATCACCGGTTCCAGCGTCGCCTGCGCGGCCGCCATGGGACGCATCGCTGTGCCGGAGATGCTGCGCTACCGCTACCGGCCGGAGTTGGCCTGCGGTGCGGTAGCAGCCGGCGGCACCCTGGGTTCACTGATCCCGCCCTCCCTCTTGTTCGTCATCTTTGCCATCTTTACCGAGCAGTCAGTGAAGTCGCTCTTTCTGGCCGGCGTGCTGCCCGGCCTGCTGTCCCTGGCCGGCTTTCTGCTGACCGTTTGGCTCTGGGTGCGCCTTCGGCCGGGTGATGCCCCGCTGCCCGACCGGGACGAGCAAAGCCAGCCCCTGGCACCGGCCCTGCTCGCCACTTGGCCAACCTTGTTGTTGTTGATCGTCGTGGTCGGTGGCATCTATCTCGGCATTTTCACCCCGACCGAGGCTGCCGCCGTCTCGCTGCTGCTGGCCGTCATGATCGGATTCGCGACGGACCGCCTGACCGCCTCAGGCCTGATCGAGGCTGGGGCGACGGCGGTGCGCCAAACGGCGATGATCTTCGCCATCGCACTCGCCGCAAAGATCTTCGTTGCCTTCGTCTCTTTGACCCGGATCACTCCGGCCGCCTTGGACTGGGTGTTGAACTCGGGCGCACCCCTCCTGCTGATCCTGGCCGGCCTGGTGATCTTCTACCTGGTGATCGGCATGTTTCTGGATTCCATCGGCATCCTGGTCCTGACCCTGCCCTTCACCGTCCCTCTGGTCGAGAGCTATGGGCTGGATCTCATCTGGTTCGGCGTGGTGGTGGTCAAGCTTCTGGAAATCGGCCTGATCACCCCACCGATCGGGCTCAATGTCTTCGTCATCAAGTCGGTTGCACCGCCTGACGTGCGCCTGGAGCAGGTCTTCCGCGGCGTCGCCTGGTTCCTGCTGCTGGATGCGCTGGTGCTGCTGGCGATCCTGACCATTCCGGCTCTGTCGCTCTGGCTGCCGGGATCGGCTTGGTAGCCGAACGCCATTGACAAAGGCCAAAAATTTGCGGTCATAGTCCTGTCGGCTTGACGCAAGGAAGGAGCAGCCGACGTGAATGACGATCTGACCTCCCGCTACAAAGCGCACTCCCGATGGAGCGATCCCGGCCCCTATGCCGAGCAGCTGCAGCGCCTAGCGCCCGATCCGAGGGCCCTGGCCTTGATCCTTGAGGGCTTGGTGGAGCATACCTTCTTCTGCGACGAGATAACCAACGCCCGCCGCGGTGATGCAAGCCTCCGCAAAGTGCAGAATCTGCTGGAACTGCTCCTCGCCAGAAACGCGGCTCCGCTGAACCAGGCGCGCAAATCGGATGAACGCCTGCTCGGCCTCTGTCGGCGCTTCGCGCTTCTGACCGTCGCCGTCTGCCGCGAGTGGCAGGTACCGGCACGGGTCCGCGTCGATCTTGCCGACTACTTCACGCCGGGCTTTCGCGAGGACCATTGGGTTGCCGAGGTTTGGACGATCGAAGCGGGTTGGCGGCTGGCCGATACGCAACTCTGCCCGACCCAACGCGCCAGCTTCGCCATCGACTTCCCGAGCGAGCATGTCCCGCGCGATCGCTTCCTGTTCGCGGCCGATGCCTGGAAGGCCTGGCGCGAGGGTCGCATCGACGGCAACCGCCTTGGCGTATCTTTCCTCGACATCCGCGGCGTCTGGTTTCTGGCCGGAAGCCTGCAGCGCGACGCCGCTGCCTGCGCCCTGGATGAGCTGCTGCCCTACGACTATTGGGCTCACGCCAACTATTGGGCTCACGCCAACGCGGCTTCGGACCGAATGGCGCTGGAAACGGACGACCTGGCCCGCTTCGACGCCCTGGCCGAGGCCTTGGCGAGCCGGCCGAAGACCGCCCTGGAGGAGACCTCTTGGGCACATCGCCCGCCTGAGGTGGTCAGCTACCCGCAGGGCGAACGCCTCTTGGTCTCGCTTGATTAGCTTGAGGGTAATAGCAATGCCGACGCCTGAGGAGATCTGCAGGGGGGCTGCCACTGCGGGGCACTGCGCTACAGGGTAGTCTTGCCGATGATAGACAGCGGCTATTGTCACCGCAGAATCTGCCAAGCCACCAGCGGAGCACCGGTCTTGGCCTGGGCAACCTTCCCAAGCCCCCAGTTCGCTTGGTCCAAGGGCCAAGCGAAGCACTATCGCTCATCCCCGAAGGGGACGCGAGCCTTCTGCGGCACCTGCGGCACACAGATCCATTTTCGGGATCTCGAGATGCCTGAACGGACGGACATCAACCTCGTCACCCTGGACGATCCCGTGCGTCTGGCGCCTCAGTATCACATCTGGACGGACAGTCGGATCCCTTGGTTCGATACCGCCGACGACCTGCCGCGACACAAAGGCAACGGACCGGATATTTAGGCGTTCTGCGAGCGCCGGCCCTCATATCACGTGAAGAGCAAATCCACCTCCTGCACCACGGCACGGCGCATGCCGAGCAGACCGCACTTGCAGGAGACCTCGAGTTCCAAGGCCGCTTCCGCCACCTCCGGCGGCTCCTCCTTGCCGAGCGCAAACAGCACCTCGGCCACCAGCTGTCGCTGGTCTTTCGCGGTCTTGGGATCTTCGAAGAGCTGGAAGGTCAGGCGCCTCTGACCGTCGGTGATGGCGCGCACCAGGCTGGCGTGGTGCTCGACTTTGCGCTCGCTCTTCTGGTCCAGCCGGGCGGTCAGGCTGGGCAGACCGACGCCGACCTGCCAAGAGTTCACCGCGATCGGGGAAGAGCTTGGCACTGTCCGCTTCGGCCGTCAGCGACACCTTGCGCTCGCTGGTCCGGATCAGGCTGAAAAGATCGCTCGGCCGCCAAGCCTGCAATCGCCCGGCCGGAGACTGGCAACTCAGATCGATGCGGGCCTCGGTGATCTACCGGTCGCCCGGCGGCACCATCCCGACATAAAAGCGCGTGCCGTAGAGCCGCTCGTCCTCCATTGCGATCTTCACCGCGTCGATCTCGCTGGGCAGCAGGATCTCGGCCCGGCGAAAGACGTCGAAGGCCCCCTGCGGCCGGAAATCGCCGAGAACTAGGGCTCGGCCAGTTCCGCCTCGCTCAAGAGTTCGACGGCACGTTTGCGGGTTGCGCGGTTGATGTTCAAGCTCACGCTCCACCTCGCATCTTCGGAAACCTAACCATAGGATCGCCCAGGATCGTGTAGTTGCGAAAGTTCCAGGTGCCGAAGCTGTACTGCACAAAGGAGTGGGCGTATTCCTCGATCGGCCGACTAAGGCCGGTGAACTGCCAGCCGCCGCGGTTTCCTCCGGTCAGCTTGTGCTCGATTTGGTAGGCGATCTGCTGACATTGCGCCATGTAGGCGACCGCCATTTGCCTGCAGGTTTCGCGGCCTAGCCCGATGGTTTTGAGGGCATAGAGCATCTCCAGGTAGACGCCAAACGTCATAGAGGGCCAGCTTCGCGAGGGGTCGTAGTAGGCGTGTATTGGTGCGAGCGATTGACATGGCCAAAGACGGCCAGCGGTCCCTGCGGATTGGCCAGTGCCGCCTTGGCGAAAGTCGAGAGGAAGTCCTCCGGCGGCCGCAGACGCTCCGGCATGGGATGGAACAACCACTCGGGCTGGGTGTCCTGCCGCACGCTTCCGGCCGAATAGCAGCAGTCCAGCAAGAGGGCGCCTCGCGGCAGGAAGGGTCCCGCCGCCGCGTCCTCCGCGACGAGCAGTCCAGCGCCCTCCTCCGGACGATCCCCGGTGAAGTCATCCATCACCGGCGCGCCCTGCCATCGGCGCTGTGCAGCCAAGACGGCCACCGGATCGCCTTGGGCCGGACTTAGAGCAGATCCAGCAATCAATGGATCGATTGTGATGTGACGGGATGATGCAAGTCTGATTGAAGGTTTCCAGACATGGAGGTCCTGGATGGGACGAGCATTGAGTGGCGATCTGCGGTTTGGTGTTTTGAAGGCATCGCAGGCGGGCCTGTCGGCGCGTGGTGCGGCGGCGCGGTTCGGTGTGGCGCCATCGACCGCGATCCGCTGGATAAAAGCGGGCGAAAGCCGGTGAGGTGGAGCCACGACCGACCGGTCGTCGACGCGGGTCGAGCCTTGAGGGGCATGAAGGCTTCATCGTGGGCCTGATTGAGACTGACCCTGATTGAGACTGACAAGGACATCACGCTCAATGAGATGGTGGCGCGCCTCGCGGACGAGCGCGACGTCATCCACATATCTGCCGCCCTACAGTCCCGACTTCAACCCAATCGAGATGGCATTCGCCAAGCTCAAATCACTGATCCGCGCACAGGCCGAAAGAACCGTCAGCACCCCCTGGAATACCGTGGGCGACATCATCGGTCTGTTCGAGCCGCAAGAGTGCGCAAACGATTTCGCACCAGCAGGCTATGACACTTCATAAAATGGATCTGCTCTAGTATCCACAAATCTCACGCGTGATCGTCACTGTCCCAACCTCACTGAGGTCACGACGCAAGTAGAGATATTCTATCGTTGCGCCTGCTTCAATAACAGGGCGCAAAGCTTGGAAAGTGCAAATTTGGTTCACCAGTTCCGTACGCATTGATACGGCCAGAATCTCAGGATCAGAAGATATCTCGTAGACGTAACGCAGAGTTCGCCCATCTGCTTCCACACGAAGCAAAGTGGTCACTTCATCCACGGTCATGGGAGTTGCAACTTCTTTTGCACTTTTCTCCAGGGTCCGAACAAGAAACCGCTTGTTAAAAACACCTTCTTCTGATGCTTTTTCAATCGCGCGCGATGCCACCACTTCAATGTAAGTTTCCAGAAATATCCCTCCTGCAAGCATCACAAAACCTGACAGAATTCCGAGACCGCCGGATAGTAGCGGGATTGTCGGTACTCGATTTGCAGAAATCTCGTTTTTCGATGGCGTAACCATCAGCCATAGATTTGCAAGCGGTATAAACGCCAAGACCGCCGCGCGGCTGTGGCCGTAGGCGTCACGAGACCGCGCCATCGCAATATGTCCAAAGAAGAAACCGGAAACGGCTGTCGCAAGCACTTCAACCGCGACAACCATCCAAACGAAACCTCCGGCAATTGCCTGAACAAGAAAAGCTATCGACCCAGATGAGACAATGGCAGTCAGCAAGAGCAAGAGCCATTGAAGGGCAAAATACGGCGCGCGCCTCAACTCTGATGCAGATCGGTTGACAAGTGCAGCAACTATGGCACCAGCCACAACTATTCCCCACGATATCGTGCGTGGGTTGGATTCACTAGTGATATAATATTGGTACGCTAAATCTTCAAGCATTTATCCCGCATTGCCCAGGTGGGGTTGAGGTTGCGCCATCCACGGTGCTGATTCATGGTTACATATCATGGTGTTGTGTCGATTGAAGCGAGGTTTTCATGGTGCATCCGATGGGTGAATCCAAGAACGGGCTGCTTCGCGTGGATTTCGACCGCCGCGTGAAGCTGGAGTTCCCTGGATCGAAGGTAACGTCGGACGGCGGCTTGCTCGCGTATCGGGAACTGGACGACGCGCTTGGCCTGACAGAGATGGCGGCCGGGGCGCTGCGAGACGGTCGTCGCGGCAAGAACGGCTGGCACGCTGTCGTCGGGATGCTTCGGCAAGCGGTGTTCGGGCGTTTGGCCGGGTACGAGGATGTCAACGACGCCGAGCGGCTTTCTCGCGATCCAGCGATGCGTTGGATTGTCGGCGGCAAGGCGACGGATCGGGGTGCGGCCTCATCGAGCCAGATGGGCCGTTTCGAGACGCAATGGCTGACGGGTGACGTCAATCTCACCGCACTCAGCGCTCTGTCCGGGCTGTGGATCGACCGCGTTCATCGTCGCAAACCGCCGAAGCTGATCATCCTGGACATGGACAGTTCGGTCAGCCCCACCCACGGCGAACAGGAAGGCACGGCCTACAACGGCCACTTCGGCTGCACCTGCTATCACCCGCTTTTTGTCTTCAACCAGCTCGGCGATCTGGAGCGCTGCGCCTTGCGACCCGGCAACGTGCACAGCGCCGATGGCTGGCGCGCGGTGCTGGACCCGGTCGTGGCGCGTTATCGCGAGCGCAAGCTGCGGCGATACTTTCGGGGCGATGCCGCCTTCGCCTCACCGGACATCTACGAGTATCTGGAGGCCGAGGGCTTCGGCTACGCCATCCGGCTTCCCGCCAACAGCGTGCTCCAGGGATACGTCGCCCACCTGCTACGGCGCCCGAGGGGACGGCCCCCGATGGAAGTCCGTCGCTACTTCGCCAGCTTCAGCTATCGGGCTGGAAGCTGGACCCAGGCGCGGCGCGTGGTGGCGAAAGTGGAATGGCATCCGGGCGAGTTGTATCCCCGCGTCGGGTTCGTCGTCACCAATCTGTCCCGGCCCGCCGAGCGGATCGTCGCCTTCTACAACCAGCGTGGCACGGCGGAACAACACATCAGGGAGGGCAAGAACGCGATCCGTTGGACGCGACTATCCTGCCGACGCTTCAAGGCCAACGCGGCTCGGCTTCAGCTTCATGCACTGGCCTACAACCTGGGCAACTTCATGCGCACGCTAGCTTTGCCAGACCCAGTGAGCAATTGGTCGCTGACGACGCTGCGCGAGAAGCTGGTGAAAATTGGGGCAAAAGTCGCGCGTCACGGACGCTGCGTCACCTTCCAATTGGCCGAGGTCGCGCTCCCGCGCGACCTGTTCGCCGATATCCTGGATCGGATCGACCGCTTGCGACCACGGCCGACACCAGCGTGAGCCAACGCTATGCCAATCAAAACGACTTCACGACGGGAGACCTGTGCCCGGAACGCTACGAAATTGGCACTGGCCCGTGGGTTTCCGATCAGCGGCCCGTTGTCCTGGCCGTTCTGGGCCGTTTCCCAATCCCCGACGCCTCACAGATTGCATCCCAGCAGCGACCAAGGCAATATGAACGTCGTGATCGGGCGCTACGTGGGCGATCCCGGCTAAGATATATATCAATGTACGGCATCGCCTGAGTGCTGGTCATTATGTACATTGACCCATGATCAGAGAGCTTACTTAACCCGCATTGCCCAGGTGGGGTTGAGGTTGCGCCATCCACGGTGCTGATTCATGGTTACATATCATGGTGTTGTGTCGATTGAAGCGAGGTTTTCATGGTGCATCCGATGGGTGAATCCAAGAACGGGCTGCTTCGCGTGGATTTCGACCGCCGCGTGAAGCTGGAGTTCCCTGGATCGAAGGTAACGTCGGACGGCGGCTTGCTCGCGTATCGGGAACTGGACGACGCGCTTGGCCTGACAGAGATGGCGGCCGGGGCGCTGCGAGACGGTCGTCGCGGCAAGAACGGCTGGCACGCTGTCGTCGGGATGCTTCGGCAAGCGGTGTTCGGGCGTTTGGCCGGGTACGAGGATGTCAACGACGCCGAGCGGCTTTCTCGCGATCCAGCGATGCGTTGGATTGTCGGCGGCAAGGCGACGGATCGGGGTGCGGCCTCATCGAGCCAGATGGGCCGTTTCGAGACGCAATGGCTGACGGGTGACGTCAATCTCACCGCACTCAGCGCTCTGTCCGGGCTGTGGATCGACCGCGTTCATCGTCGCAAACCGCCGAAGCTGATCATCCTGGACATGGACAGTTCGGTCAGCCCCACCCACGGCGAACAGGAAGGCACGGCCTACAACGGCCACTTCGGCTGCACCTGCTATCACCCGCTTTTTGTCTTCAACCAGCTCGTCGATCTGGAGCGCTGCGCCTTGCGACCCGGCAACGTGCACAGCGCCGATGGCTGGCGCGCGGTGCTGGACCCGGTCGTGGCGCGTTATCGCGAGCGCAAGCTGCGGCGATACTTTCGGGGCGATGCCGCCTTCGCCTCACCGGACATCTACGAGTATCTGGAGGCCGAGGGCTTCGGCTACGCCATCCGGCTTCCCGCCAACAGCGTGCTCCAGGGATACGTCGCCCATCTGCTACGGCGCCCAAAGGGACGGCCCCCGATGGAAGTCCGTCGCTACTTCGCCAGCTTCAGCTATCGGGCTGGAAGCTGGACCCAGGCGCGGCGCGTGGTGGCGAAAGTGGAATGGCATCCGGGCGAGTTGTATCCCCGCGTCGGGTTCGTCGTCACCAATCTGTCCCGGCCCGCCGAGCGGATCGTCGCCTTCTACAACCAGCGTGGCACGGCGGAACAACACATCAGGGAGGGCAAGAACGCGATCCGTTGGACGCGACTATCCTGCCGACGCTTCAAGGCCAACGCGGCTCGGCTTCAGCTTCATGCACTGGCCTACAACCTGGGCAACTTCATGCGCACGCTAGCTTTGCCAGACCCAGTGAGCAATTGGTCGCTGACGACGCTGCGCGAGAAGCTGGTGAAAATTGGGGCAAAAGTCGCGCGTCACGGACGCTGCGTCACCTTCCAATTGGCCGAGGTCGCGCTCCCGCGCGACCTGTTCGCCGATATCCTGGATCGGATCGACCGCTTGCGACCACGGCCGACACCAGCGTGAGCCAACGCTATGCCAATCAAAACGACTTCACGACGGGAGACCTGTGCCCGGAACGCTACGAAATTGGCACTGGCCCGTGGGTTTCCGATCAGCGGCCCGTTGTCCTGGCCGTTCTGGGCCGTTTCCCAATCCCCGACGCCTCACAGATTGCATCCCAGCAGCGACCAAGGCAATATGAACGTCGTGATCGGGCGCTACGTGGGCGATCCCGGTTAAAAGGCCGACGATGACCCGAGAGACAACCAGGGACGGCCTGCTCGACGAAGCCAAGAAGCTCGTCATGGGACCGCGTCAGAAATAACACGGCCACCCTGTGATTACCTACGATGTTCTCGCCGCTTACTGGACCCTCTTCCTGAGAGCCAGGCCGGAACTTGCCGCCAAGCCGCACGAGGTCGCCGAAATGCTCGCTCTGATGAAATTGGCACGCTGCCAACAGGGCAGAAAAAACCGGGACGACTACATCGATCTGCTGGGCTACGGTGCCATTGTCGGAGAACTGCGGCTCGCCACGACGACTGGCTGAATGGAGGTTCTTGAATGTCAGACAAACGAAAGCGCAAACATCTGGAATTTATTCAAGGCGTTATCAACCGCCTGTCGATGAATTTCTTTTTTCTCAAAGGCTGCAGTCTGGCGACGGTGCTGGTGTTCCTGGCCATTGCCGAGAGCCGACCGCTGCTCCTGCTGCTGGGCATCCTGCCGGTGCTGGCGTTCTGGGTGTTGGACGGGTTCTTTCTCTGGCAGGAGAAGCTCTATCGCAGGTTCCACGACGCCGTGCGGCAGAAGGCGGACAAGGAGATCGACTTCAACCTTTCGCTTGGGATCGTCCTCTTTCCCGTCACAGCCCGCCCCCGCAGCGTCGCCCAACAGTCCCGGCGCCGGATACAGAGCCTTCGACCCGTCCGACCCCCGCGTGAACGGACGAGCGCCCGAAGTGCGCCAAATCGTCCTATCTCCGACACCATAGGATTCGCCGCTTGCACGCGCGCCCAGCCTCAGGTATCCTCCCTAATGTCAGTTCAGGGGACCTGGGTTTCCTGAAATCTATTTTGTTTGGCCAAGATATAGAAGGAAAAAGATAATGCTATATAAAATAACTGGACTGAAAGATTTTCTGGTGTCATCTGCAGCGGCCGTTGTTGTAGTAGCGGCACTGGGATCGGCAATGGTTTGGTCGATAGGATACTTTGCAACTAAAGGCTATGCGGATGAGATTAAATGTCATTTAGACGCATCGGAAGAGGCGTTATCCTTGCAGATCGGAATGATCGGATACTATACATTATATTTAAAGAAAAAACACGAGATTTTGAAATTTCATATTGAGTTAGAAAAAAATCCCGGCGATGCAAGCGTGCTATCCGAGCTTGAGGAGGCCAGGAATATTAGAGATCAAGCACTTAAAAATCGTGACCTTAGTAGGGAGCGATCAAAAGAGGCTGTGAAGGAGAGACAGAAATGCTAGGATACACTTACGCGAGGTTCTTGACATGGGGGGTGTTGGCCATGGGCGTGGCGTTTTTGGCTATGACCGTTCCCATGTCTGAGGTGCAGGCTGGACCGGCACATTCGCTGGATATCCTTATCGCCACACAGGAGCCCTGATTTGCACAGAGTTCGGTGATCCCGGCTAGTGCCGCCTTTCGGTCGGCGTCAGCCGCCCATGCGCTGCCGTGAGAACCACCATCGTGGACTGGACGCCGGCGCCCTGCCGGATCTGCCGCTGGCTCGGCCTCTTGGCTGGCCTATCGCCGGATCCGGGCCAGCGCGGCGCCGAGGCCGACAAGCAAATGACGTGGCAACTCGCAGCAAGGCGGGCGGCGCAGGCCCGCTGAACAGGACCCGCTGAACAGGAAGAGAAGGAAAAAGCATGTCGTTCAACAAGGTAGTCGAGCACGATCACGAGGCCACCGGCGCTGGCGCCAGCCTCTTCCTTGCCGCCGGCCGGCTCAACGTTACGATAAGCGGAACCTTTACTGGCACAGTCCAGATCGAGCGAAGCCTCGACAACGGCGTCACCTGGGTGCCGCGCGGGGTGGAAAGCGCCACATCGCTCCGCCTCACGGCACCGGTGGCATTAGTCCTTGAGGAGGCGGAATCCGGGGCGCTCTACCGCTCAAACTGCACAGCCTTCACGGACGGCTTGGCAACGGCGCGCATCAGCCAGTAACTCTCCTCTCGGTTGGTCGAGGAACTGTCCAAGTTCGGGCGCTCCGGCACCCTCTTTCCGCAGAACAAATCTGGACATTTCTTTGAAATCAATAGCTTATGGCGTGGCTATCTTGTCATCTGTGTCCTTTCTGTCCTCGTGATCGCATATCCTGGTGACCACGGCGGCGAAAGCTGCTATGAGCCGGTCATGCTGTCCCCGTAGCTCAGCTGGATAGAGCGACAGCCTCCTAAGCTGTAGGTCACAGGTTCGAATCCTGTCGGGGACGCCAATACTCTTTGCGCGGTAACTGGGCACAGCGGCGACGTTTTACGCCGGAGACACGAGTGAAACCATCAGCCTGCTGCTCGGGCTGGAGTTCAGGGCCGACCCGGGGACCTCGATAGCAGGCGGTTTCACCGCACACCCCAGGAGCCGGCCATGACAGACATCGAAACGACAGCGCCAACGTTCGCACCGCGGCCCATCGCCCAGGCCTTGACCTCCGCCGGATTGTCGAGGTCGCGACCGGGATCGGCCAGGTCGGAATAGCGGTCGCCGATGCGGTGATGCGGCTGACCGCCGGTCGCAGCGCCCAGCGCCACCACCAACCTATCGCCCGCCGGCGCATCGTGGATCGAGGACCGCACCGTCAGATAGTGCGAGCGGCGACCGGTGTCGTGCCTGTCCATCGAGGGGATGTCGATCTGCGTGTTGGCCGGGCCGCGGGTGTTGGTAAAGCCCAGAGAGCTCTTCGCCCCCACCGCCTCGCGATGGAAGTTGCCGAAGTGCAGCGTATGGATCGACGCCGAGGCATGCTCCAACTCGCAGTCGGTGCCGGCGATGCAGGCCTTGCCATGGGCCTCGATCGGTGAGCAGCCCCCGCCAGGGGCGGCGCCATCCGCCGGATCTCCGGCGAGAGATCCTCGACATGACCCTGCCCGGCCCAGGGATTGGCCACCGGATTGGCCACCGGATTGGCCACCACCGCGGCCACGCCGATCATTCGCAGGGGCGGTTCCACCGGCCGCCCGCCCTCGCGATGGATGTTCTCGTCGAAGGCGACAACTTTCCCGAGTTCGCCACGCGATGGTGGGCACAGACGAGGCTGGCAAGCGATCCCTCCGGCAGCGGCATGTCGGCCTGGCCCGCAGACCGCCCGGCCAGCTGGAACTTCTCCGGCGAGCGCGAGGCAAAGAGCCCGGAGACGGCCTTTTGCTCTTCGCTCAGAACATTGATGGCGAAGTGATTGGCCTGGGCAAAGACATCGCAGCCATGGGCCGACTTCGCGAGGCAGATCGGCACCAGCGGCGGGTCCAGCGACACCGAAGCTGTAAGGAGTTGGCGGTAAAGCCGCGCGGTGTGCCGTCCGATTGCCGGGTGGTGACGATCGTCACCCCTGCGGCGAAGCAGCCGAAGACGTAGCGCAGGGCCCCCTTTCCCCTTGCCAGGCAGGGGCGATGCTCCTCTTCCGCCACGGCGGCCTCCCTAGGCCGGTCCGCCCGACCGAGCCATCCCGCCGAGGGCCCGCTCGAAGAACTGCGCGAGCGGTGTGTTGAAACGCTCCGGCGCCTCTGCCAGTGCCATGTGGCGCAACTGCTGCAGGATCCGCACCTCGGCACCTGCGATCTCGGCAGCGATGGCGCGAGTCATCTCCGGCCCGTTGCCATGGTCCTCGTCTCCGGTCATGACCAGGGTGGGACAGCGAAGCGGCGGGGTCGGAGCGAGGATTTCCTCGATGCCCTGGGCCAGGACCCGATAGACCCGGTGATAGATCTCCTTGCGGTTGGAGACGACCCAGCCTCGGACGAGATCCATCATCTCCGGATTCTGCGCCCGAAAGGCCTCGGTGAACCAACGCTGCAAGGCCGCCTCGACGGTCGCGGAGGCACCCTGGTCATGGGCTTGTTCGACCCGCTTCAGGATCGCCGCCTGCGCCTCCGGGCTTCTGCGATGGGCCGAATGCAGGATCGCCAAAGCCGCGACCCGCTCAGGCACATCCTGAGCGAAGCGGCGAGCGATCATGCCACCCAGGGAAAAGCCGGCAATGCCGGTCGAGGCGATGGTGCAGTGGTCCAGCAGCGCCGCCAGCTGCCGCGAGAAGAGCGACAAGCTCGGCGTCTCCGGCGGTGTCACACTCTCCCCATGCCCGAAGAGATCGTAGGTGAGGAGCTGGAACCGACCCGACAGCGCCGGCAGCGTCCACTGCCAGCAGGCCCGGTTCAGCCCCAGCCCGTGGATGAATACGATGGCTGGCGCATCGGCCTTTATTCATTTCCCCACCAGTCTCGCCCAGAGCCCCTTAGGCTTGGCGCTTTGGTCTTCGATCAAAGCCGCGATCTTCTGGGCTTGTTCTTGCCTCTGGTATTCGACGCCGCCTGTTTTCCGGTTCGTGACGATCATCATTTCGCGGGTGGAGAAGCGCACGCGCTTGCCGATTGGCCTGCCTTGATCCTTCATGCGCATCAACTGGCCGATGCAGAAGATCAGAATATCCTTGTCGAAGATCGTGGGCAGACCTCGGCCTGACGGCTCGATCCTCAGGAACCAGAGCTGCGGCCGCTCCTCGTCCAACGACACATCAAGAGTGACCGCTTGCGTTCCCGGCATGGCCCAGACCTCTCATCGCTTGAGGCCAGAACAGTCTATCACGGGGTCCCTTATGTCTATTTCTTTTTGCGTTTCGGCGGGATCAGGTCGGTGATGGTGCCCTCGAACATCTCGGCGGCGAAGTTGACGGTCTCCGAGAGGGTGGGATGGGGGTGGATGGTGTGACCGATATCGGTGGCATCACAGCCCATCTCGATGGCCAAGGCCGCCTCGGCCACCAGGTCGCCGGCGTTGGAACCGACGATGGCACAGCCGATCACCCGTTCGCTCTCCTCGTCGAACAGCAGCTTGGTCATGCCCTCGTCGCGGCCGATCGAGAGCGAACGCCCCGAAACCGCCCAGGGAAACACCCCCTTGCCGTACTTGATGCCCTTGGCCTTGGCCTCGTTCTCGGTCAGCCCGACCCAGGCCACCTCCGGGTCGGTGTAGGCGACCGAGGGAATGACCCGGGCGTCGAAGGCCCGCTTGTGGCCGGCCGCGACCTCGGCCGCCACCTTGCCCTCATGCACCGCCTTGTGCGCCAGCATCGGCTGCCCGATCAGGTCGCCGATGGCGAAGATGTGCGGCTGGTTGGTGCGCTGCTGCTTGTCGGCAGCGACGAAGCCGCGATCGTCGACCGAGACGCCGGCCGCTTCCAGATTGATGGTCTTGCCGTTGGGCTTGCGGCCGACGGCGACCAGGACGCGGTCGTAGAGTTCCGTCGTCGTCTCCTTCGGCCCCTCGATGGTGACCGCAAGGCCCTTATTCTCCGGCTCCACCTTGGTCACCTTGGACTTCAGCCGGATCGCCTCGTAGCGTCCCTCGATACGCTTCTGCAAGGGCCGCACCAAGTCCTTGTCGGCGCCGGGGATGATTTGATCCATCAGCTCGACCACGGTGATCTTGCTGCCGAGCGCGTCGTAGACGCAGGCCATCTCCAGACCGATGATGCCGCCGCCCAGCACCAGCAGGCGCTTTGGCACGTCGCGCAGTTCCAAGGCTCCGGTGCTGTCGATCACCCGCTCGTCGTCGTGCGGGATGAAGAGCAGCTCCACCGGCTCGGAGCCGACGGCAACGATGCACTGCTCGAAGGAGACCGTAGTGGTGCTGCCTTCGGATTTGGCCACCTCAATGGCATGAAGGCCGGTGAAGCGTCCGACACCGCGAACGACCTTGACCTTACGGCCCTTGGCCAGGCTGTCGAGGCCACCGGTCAGCTTGCCGACCACGCTGTCCTTCCAGGCGCGCAGACTGTCCAGGTCGATTTTCGGCTTGCCCAGATTGACCCCGAACTCGGCCATTTCTTCGGCCTCGGTGATCACCTTGGCGGCGTGCAGCAGGGCCTTGGAGGGAATACAACCGACGTTGAGACAGACCCCACCCAGCGTGGGGTTACGCTCGATCAGAATCACGTCGAGGCCCAGATCGGCCGCCCGGAAGGCAGCGGTGTAGCCGCCGGGGCCGGATCCCAGGACCACCAGGCTGGCGTGATGTTCGCCCTTGGCAATGGGGCCCGCCGGAACCGGTGCCGGCGTCGGCGCTTCGGCAACGGTCTCCAGAGTGAGGATCGGACTGCCCTCACTCAAGGCGTCGCCGATCTTGACCGCGATCGAAACCACCTTGCCGGCGAGCGGTGCCGGGACTTCCATTGTCGCTTTGTCGCTCTCCAGTTCGATCAGCGCTTGCTCTTCGCTCACCTCCTCGCCGACCGCCACCATGATCGAGATGACGGGAACATCGGAGAAATCGCCGATGTCCGGAACCTTGACCTCAAGCTGTGCCATATCGCCGCCCTCCTACAGCATCAACCGGCGCACATCGGCCAGCAGGTATTTCAAGGTGGCGCAGAAGCGCGCGGCCAAGGCGCCGTCGATGGCCCGGTGGTCATAGCTCAAGGAGAGCGGCACCATGTTGCGCGGCAGGAAGCTTTCGCTCTCCTTATCCCAGACCGGCGCGATCTTCGAGCGCGTGACGCCCAGAATGGCGACCTCCGGTGCATTGACGATGGGGCTGAAGGAGGTGCCGCCGATGCCCCCCAAGGAGGAGAGGGTGAAGCTGGCGCCCGTCATGTCGTTGGGGCCAAGCTTGCCGTCACGCGCCTTGGTCGAGAGTGCCCCCAGTTCCTTGGAGATCTCGACGATGCCTTTGGCGTCGGCGCCACGGATCACCGGCACCACCAGGCCCTGCGGCGTGTCAGCGGCGAAGCCGATGTTGTAATAGGACTTGCGGATCAGCTTGTCGCCGTCGGGATGAAGCGAGCTGTTCACTTCCCAATGCTGCTTCAGGGCCGAGACCGAGGCCTTGATCATGAAGGACAGCAGGGTCACGCGATAGCCCTCGGCCCTGGCCGCAGTATCGAGTTCCTTGCGGTAGTGGTCCAGCTCGGTGATGTCGGCCTCTTCGTTGTGGGTGACGGCCGGGATGTTCAGCCAGGAGCGGTGCAGGGCCGGGCCGGAGATCTTCTTGATCCGGCTCATCTCCACCTCTTCCACATTGCCGAACTTGGAGAAGTCCTGCGCCGGGATCGGTGGGATTCCCATGCCTCCGGCAGGCGCTGCCTCCACCGCAGGCGCCGCCGAAGCGATGTCCTGTTTCAAAACCGCAGTTACATCGTCGCGCAGGATGCGTCCCTTGCGGCCGCTGCCGCTGAGTTTGGCGAGGTCCACCCCCATCTGCCGGGCGAAGGCCCGGACCGAGGGCGAGGCATGCGCCACGGCAAAGCCCGCCTCGTTAACCTCCGCCAGGGCGCCGGCGGCCGGAGCCGCATCCGCTGCCGGCTTGAATGCCGGCGCCGGCGAGGGCGTCACGCTTTCCGGTTCCTGCACGCCACCGGGATGCGGGGCTTCGACCGGCGAGGAAACTTCGGCGATTTCCAGCTTTAGGATCAGGCTGCCTTCGCTGACCGCGTCACCCTCTTTCACAGCCAGCTCGCGCACGATCCCGGCCGCGGGCGCAGGCACCTCCATGGTGGCCTTGTCACTCTCCAACTCGATCAGGGTCTGCTCTTCGGAGATCTCCTCGCCGACCGAGACCATGACGCCGATGACCGGCACATCGGAGAAGTCGCCGATGTCGGGAACTTCTACTTCGATCAAAGACATGTCGCTGTTCCTCTTGCTTCTCTCCAGCCTTTAGGCGGTACGCGGGTTGGCTTTCTTGGGGTCGATACCATAGAGGTCGAGGGCCCTGGTCATGTCGGCCTTGCTGACCGCGCCCTCGCGATAGAGTGCCGCCATGGCCGCGCCGGCGATATGATTGGCGTCCACCTCGAAGTGGTCGCGCAAGGCCTGACGGCTGTCGGATCGCCCGAAGCCGTCGGTTCCCAATGTATGGTAAGGCAGGGGCACGAAGGCGCGGATCTGCTCGCAATAAGCCTTGATGTAGTCGGTCGCGGCGATCACCGGACCCTTGGCCTTGGCCAGCGCTTGGGTCACGTAAGGCAGCTGCGGTTTGGCCAGCGGATCAAGGCGGTTCATGCGCTCGCAATCTTGCCCGTCGCGTGCGAGCTCGTTCATCGAGGTCGCCGACCAGACATCGGCCGTCACCTTGAAATCGGCCTTCAGCTTTTCCGCCGCCCCGATGACTTGGATCAGAATCGTGCCGGAGCCAATGAGATTGACGTGGCGCTTGACCGGTCGCGAGGTCGCTTGCAGGCGGTAGAGGCCTCTGACGATGCCTTCCTCGGCGCCCTCGGGCATCTCTGGATGGTTGTAGTTCTCATTCATGGTCGTCAGGTAGAAGAAGACGTCCTCGTGATCGACGAACATCCGCTTCAGACCGTTATGTACGATCACCGCCACCTCGTAGGAGAAAGTCGGGTCGTAGGAAACGCAGTTCGGCACGGTGCCGGCGATCACGTGGCTATGACCGTCTTCGTGCTGCAGGCCCTCGCCGTTCAAGGTGGTGCGCCCGGCGGTGCCGCCGATCAGAAATCCCCGCGCGCGGCTGTCGCCGGCGGCCCAGGCCAGATCGCCGACCCGCTGGAAGCCGAACATGGAATAGAAGATGAAGAAGGGGATCATTGGCACGCCGTGCACGGAATAGGCAGTGGCCGCGGCGATCCAGTCGGCCATGGCACCGGCCTCGTTGATGCCCTCCTGCAGAACCTGACCCGACTTCGATTCCTTGTAGTACATCAGCTGATCGGCATCCTCGGGCTTATAGATCTGGCCCTTGGGATTGTAGATGCCAAGCTGACGGAACATGCCCTCCATGCCAAAGGTGCGGCTTTCGTCCGGCACGATCGGGACAACCTGCTTGCCGATCTTCTTGTCGCGGCAGAGTGTGTTCAGGACCCGAACGAAGGCCATTGTCGTCGAGATCTGACGCTCGCCGGTCGATTTCAGCAGGGCATCGAAGGCTGAAAGCGCCGGGATCTCCAGATCCGTATCGGGTCTTGGGTTGCGTTTGGGGAAGGCGCCGCCAAGCTTGTCACGATGGGCGAGGATGTAGTCCCGCTGCTCGTTGCCCAAACGCACATAGGGCGCGTTCTTCACCTCCTCGTCGGCGACCGGGATCTTGAAGCGGTCGCGGAAGGCCCGCAGCTGCTCCTCGGCCATCTTCTTCTGCTGATGGGTGATGTTCTGGCCTTCACCGGCCTCGCCCATGCCATAGCCCTTGACCGTCTTCACCAGGATGACGGTGGGCTGGCCCTTGGTCTCGACGGCCGAACGGAAGGCGGCATAGACCTTGTGCGGATCATGGCCGCCGCGCTGCAGTTTCCAGATGTCCTCGTCGCTCATGTCGGCGACCAGAGCCGCGGTCTCGGGATAGCGGCCAAAGAAGTTCTCGCGGGTGTAGGCCCCGCCCTTGGACTTGAAGGCCTGGTAGTCGCCGTCGACCGTCTCCTGCATCAATTGCAGCAGGCGGCCGCTCTCGTCGCGTTCGATAAGATCGTCCCAGCCGGAGCCCCAGATCACCTTGATCACGTTCCAGCCGGCACCGCGGAACTCGCCCTCCAGCTCTTGAATGATCTTGCCGTTGCCGCGCACCGGCCCATCCAGTCGCTGCAGATTGCAATTCACCACGAAGATCAGATTATCCAGGTTCTCGCGTGCGGCGATGGAGAGCGCGCCCAGGCTCTCCGGCTCGTCCATCTCGCCGTCGCCCAGGAAACACCAGACCTTGCGGTCGGCCCGGTCGATCAGCCCGCGGTGATCCAGGTAGGTCATGAAGCGCGCTTGATAGATCGCGCAGAGCGGTCCCAATCCCATGGAGACCGTCGGGAACTGCCAGAATTCCGGCATCAGCCAGGGATGCGGATAGCTGGAGAGCCCTTCACCGCCGACCTCGGCGCGAAACTTGTCCAGGGTGGCCTCGTCGAGGCGGCCTTCCATGAAGGCGCGGGCATAGATGCCCGGCACCGCATGGCCCTGGAAGAAGACCAGGTCGCCGCCATGCTCGGGCCCACGTGTGCGCCAGAAGTGATTGAGGCCGATGTCGTAGAGCACGGCCGAGGAGGCGAAGGAGGCGATATGCCCGCCGTATTCGCTCGACACCTTGTTGCGACGCACCACGGTCGCCATGGCGTTCCAGCGGTTGATCGTGCGGATCCGCCACTCCATCTCCACGTCTCCGGGAAAGCTCGGCTGGTCCTCGGTGGGGATCGTGTTGACATAGGCGGTGGTCGCGCTGAAAGGCAGATTCACTCCAAGCGAGCGGGCTCGGGAGACAGCCGAATCCAACAAGTGATGGGCACGCGAACTGCCGTCACGCTCGACGACATCTTCGATTGCATCGAGCCATTCCTGGGTTTCGCCTGGGTCGATGTCGGCTTGTTTGTCGTTCATGATCCCCTCTTCTCGTTGGGTTCTTTGGCTGGCTTCGCCCCGCTCAGAACAAGCGGTTCGGTTGATTTTTAGTTCGCGGTTTCGCCTTCGTAGACGGCCTGTTCGTCCAGTGGCACCACCCGCAGGATATTCGTTGTGCCGGGGCGATTAAAGGGGACTCCTGCAACCACCACTATCCGATCGCCCTCCGCACCGATGTTCAGCGACTGGGCGCCGCGCACGGCCTCGCCCACCGCCATCTTGAAGCGTCCGACCGATGCCGCCTTCACGCAACGCAGACCCCACACCAAGGTCAGACGTCGCGCTGCCGGCTCGAAAGGCGTCAGCGCCATGATCGGCACGCTCGGCCGCCGCTTGGCGACATTCATCGCCGTCGTGCCACCGAAAGTGAAGCAGCAGATGGCCTTAATGTCGATGGCTTCGGCGATTTCCTTGGCTGCGGTGGCGATCGCCGCGGAGACTGTGACCACCGAGGGCTTCTCGATCTTGGAAAGCACCGAGGCACGCTTGCGAACCAGTTCCTTTGCCTCCTGCACGTCCTCCGGGTGCTGCACGAAAGAGAGTGCGATCCAGTCGGCCCCCATCTCGCAGGCAAACTCCAGATCATCGCGATCCTTGTCGGAGAGGGCCGCCACCGGCAGGACCACATCGGGAAAGCTGACGCCCTTGCGGTCGGAGATCTCGCCGGCGACCTCGACCTGGCAATCGGCAAAGCCGGCGCCCACAGCCGTGACCTTCAGTCGAATCTTGCCATCATTCACCAGCAAAGTGGCGCCTTGATGCAGAGCCTGCAGCACCTTCGGATGCGGCAAGCACACCCGTGCAGAGTTGCCCGGGCTGGGATCGCCGTCGAAGCGAAAGGCATTGCCGGAGGCAAGATTAACCGGACCCTCGGCGAAGGTACCGCAGCGAATCTTCGGGCCCTGCAGATTGGCCAGCACGCCGATCGGTCGGCCAAGCTCGCTCTCGATGCTGCGGATTCATGTCATAGCGCTGGCGCTTTTCCGCCTGGGTTCCGTGGCTCATGTTCAGCCGGAAGACGTCGGCGCCGGCCAAGAAGAGGGCCTTGATGGTCTCGCGATCGGAGGACGCGGGACCGAAGCGTCGCGACGATCTTAACTTGGCGCTCTCTGTTCATCGCGCTTCCCCCCTCAACGACCTAGCGGATCAGAATGGCCCGAAAGTCGTTCACATTGGTCAAGGTCGGACCGGTCACGATCTGGTCGCCCAGCGTGCCAAAGTAACCATGCCCATCGTTTTCCTCCAAGGCACGGCTCAACTTACAGCCTTGCGCCAGGCCGCGGGCGATGGTGTCGGGCGTCACCAGGGCGCCGGCGACCTCGGCCGCGCCGTCGACGCCGTCGGTATCGCAGGCGATCGCACTCACTCCGGGTGCTGCCTTCAAAGCCCCGGCCAAGCCCAAGAGGAACTCCACATTGCGCCCGCCGCGGCCCTTGCCGCGCAAGGTCACGGTGGTCTCGCCGCCTGATATCAGCACGCAGGGCGCCGGTAGCGGCTGCCCGTGCTGGCGCACCTGCTGGGCTATTCCGGCCATCACCTTGCCGACTTCGCGAGCTTCGCCCTGAAGCGCATCGCCCAGGATCATCGGCGTCACATCGGCCTCGCGGGCAACTGCTGCCGCAGCCTCCAAGGAGGCTTGTGGCGCCGCGATCATCCGCCAGCTTGCCTTGGCCAGACGCGGATCATCCGGCAGCGGCGTTTCGTTCGCCGGGTCATCGAGCACCGCCTCGACCGCGGCACCAGGCGTCAGGCCGTTGCGGCGCAGGATCTCGCGCGCGTCGGCCTGGCTGGAGGGATCGCCGACCGTGGGACCGGAGGCGATCACCGCCGGATCGTCGCCCGGCACGTCAGAGATGATCAGGGTCGCGGTCGCAGCCGGATAGGCCGCTGCCGCCAGGCGCCCGCCCTTGATCGCCGAGAGGTGCTTGCGCAGGCAGTTCATCTCGCCGATCGAGGCACCGCAGGCCAACAAGTCTCGATTGACCGCCTGCTTGTCGGCCAAGGTAAGGCCCGGTGCCGGCAAGGCCAGCAGCGAGGAGCCGCCGCCCGAAATCAGCGCGATCACCAGATCGTCTTCGCCGAGACCGGAGACCAGATCCAGGATGCGCCCCGCGGCCGCTTCGCCGGCTGCATCGGGCACAGGATGGGCGGCCTCGACGATCTCGATCTGCCGGCAGGGCACGGCATGGTCGTAGCGAGTGACGACCATGCCCTCGAGCGGGCCATCCCAGACGGCCTCCAGGGCGGCCGCCATGGCCGCGGAGGCCTTGCCTGCACCGACGACTAGCGTACGGCCCTTCTGCTTGGGCGGAAGATGGTTGGCCAGAACCCGCTCGGGCATGGCCGCATCGACGGCGGCCTTGAACAATGACTGCAGGAGGATCCGGTCTTCGCTGCTCATGACTTTGCGCCTTCCTCCGATCCATCGGCGGGGAGGCTCCCTTTGGTCCTCCCCCGTCCAATTCGACGGAGCGATGGTTTGCCACCGTCTCCGAGTCTGGCACCATAGCAGAGTGATTTCACGGTGAATTGCGAATCGCTGCGGTGGCCCGGCCCATTTGACGCGGCCACTCGCTCGAAGAAACGGCCCAATGGCAGTGCAGGTCGGTCCGATGGTAATGTTCAGATTGTTCGACGTTTGGTCGAGACGACGAGCCTCAGTCGATCAGGGCGACCATTCTTCGGACCCATGGATCTTCGCCTCGGGCTCGAAGGCGTGGAACGCGAAAGCGAAGACGAGGTGGTGCGGCACATCTACCCAAGCCTCACCCACCCGCCGCTGCACCACGACATTGCCGACGTCGCGGTCCTCGGCGATGCGTTCGACACCCAGCGCCGTGTTCTGGCCCTTGGAGCAGGTGATCTTGAGGTCTCCGGCCAGGATCTCGCCTTCCAGTCGCAGCAAGGTGAGCGACCAGGCCTCGGCCTTGCCGTCCTCGACCTCCACGACCACGCGGGCCATGGGCTCGATGCCGCTCGGCAGCGGCCCGTCGTAGAAGGGCGAGAGGCCACCCGGCAGGTTATAGTCGCGATAGGGATTGCTTAGATAGTCACGGCGCTCCGGGTCTTCCGGGATCAGCACCTTGCCGTCCGCAAAGCGAGCCCTGAAGCGCCCGAATGACTCCAGCCGCGAGGGCAGCAGCCTCAAGGCCTGACCGGCCCGCTGGCCGACGATGGCGCGGCCCTCGAACTGCTGCCAGAGGTTCTCCTCCTGGCGGTCGAACATGATGAGATCGGCCTTGCGCAGAAAACCGCTGACGCCGAAGGAGAAGATCTCGCCCTCGCCCAGGCGGGAGAAGACCAGCGAGGCATTGCAGAGCGGGCAGTAGGTCACCACCACCGGCAAGCCGCCGACCACATCGTTGACGATTTCATGGCGGATCATGATGCCCAGCGGATAGGCCCGCGCATCGCCGTCGATCTCCAGCGCGATGACCGGCTCGCTGTCCTCGATCTGCGCCACCCAGCCCTGTGGCTGCCCCTGACGCAACTGGCTGAAGCGGGGTACGTCGATCGAGCGGATGGCATCCTTCGGCGGGCCACCGGACTCGATCTCCTCCAGATCGACGATGTGCAGGCTGAAGTCGGTCTGCGGCCATTCCCGCGTCATCCAATAAGGTGCGGCGCTCTCGCCGGCCATCGCCGTCAGTGCCAGCAGGAGCGGGATCAAAGCCAAGAGGCGCATAGCGGCCATACTCCCTATGATCCCCAGCCATCCTACGGGGTGCCAGCCCAGGCCATGGATCAAGAGGGCGTGCACAGGACGTGATGCAGCGAGAAGAGAGTGCTATTCGCACAAAGCCGAGGTTCCCTTGCCGACCGGAGCCTCGTAGAACATGTGCTTCCTAGAACTGGCAGCAGACGCAGTCCCCCACCCTGAAGCGAGGTAAGACGGCAATGGCCAAGAAGGACGGCAGAGCGCGTCGGCGGCCCCTGGTGATCGGCGCCTGCGCCTTGCTCTTGCTGGTGGTCGTCGCGATCCCGACGATCTGGTGGATCGCCCGCGATCAGATCGCAACGGCTGTCACGTCTGCTCAACGCGACGCTGCACGCGACGGCGTCAGGCTGGAACACGAGGGGCTTTCCTTCTCCGGCTTTCCCTTCACCCTTTCGGCCGAACTGGCAAACCCGCGCGCCCACTGGGGCGCAGGCTCCTGGCGCGGTCCGGAGATTCTGATCGGCGAAACCTCCTTCAGCGATCCCACCCTCCTGCGCTTCGACGGCAGCGGCAAGCATCGCTTCGATCTGAACGGCATCAAGTTGACCCTCGACAGCCGTGAGGCCGAGGCCTTGGTCGAGGTCGGCGAGCGCGGCCTCGAAGCCATCGAGGCAGCGCTCCGCCAGACCGACCTCAATCTGGCCAAGGATCTGGGCAAGGCCAAGCTGAAGCGTCTGGACCTGACAGCGGCTCCGCTGCCGCCCTTGCTCAGCGCCGAACAGAAAACGGCGGTCGCGCTCGATCTCAGGTCACTCTCGCTTCCGGCTGTCATCGGCATGCAACTGC
>CBDBCL010000026.1:0-46512 GCA_965202755.1 Rhodospirillales bacterium
TGACCTTCTTTCCGGAAAACGCTCGAAGTGAGGGGAAAAGCGGGGCAGGACCGGTCATGGTGGCGGGGCGGTTTCTGTCCAACGGAGGGAGTGGCTTCGACACCCAATTCCTTAACCTGGATCAGCGGCTTATGCCACCGACGCCAGCCTCCAAACGCGGGCCTGGTGAATAATTCCGGCTAGAGGGGCCTTCACTCTATTTCGGGATCATGCGTGATCCGATCGACCGGATGACCTCGAACTACCACTACAATCTCGAGCGGGCTGCCGAGCCGATCAAGGCTTATACCAGCGGCAAGAAAGGTTGACTTGGGTGATTCCCGACGCGGGTGGAGATGTGATTCAAGGATCGAAGAGCGTTTCAAGGTCATCGATAGTGAGCGTAGCGTCTCCGCACTGCTCCGGGTTCTTTTTTCCTTTATCGGCGGACACCCGCAGCATCTGGCCCAAGATCGACCTGTCCTGGAGGCATTCGAAAAAACTTCTCGCACACGCTCGCAGCACACAGAGGCCATCTGCCCAAGACGATACCGATCGAGATCTGCTTCCAAGATGAAGCCAGGCTGGGACAGGACCGGCACCCGCCCACGCCTGCCGGCCGACCGGCGCTACGAGAATGCCTGTCTCTTTGGAGCCGTCTGCCCGCGCCGCGGCACCGCTGCCGCTCTCAATACTACCGAAGGCCAACACCGAGGCCATGCAGATGCACCTCGACGAGATCGGTCGCAACCTCGCCAAGGGCGCTCACGCCGGCGTCCTTATGGATCGGGCCGGATGGCACAGCACCAACAAACTCAAGCGTCCAAAGAACATCGCCATCATACTGTTGCCCTCTCGATCTCCAGAGCTCAACCCGGTCCAGAACATCTGGCAGGACCTCCGACAAAACTGGCTCTCCAACCCCGTCTTCGATACCTATGAGGACATCATCGACGCGGGATGCGAGGCTTGCAACACGCTCTTGGCTGAACCCCAAACCATAACCTCCATCGGCGCCAGAAAGTGGGCACTCATCGGTCGATAAGCTGTGCCGCTGGTATTACACCCGGAGTGTGACCTTGGCGCAGTTCATTGAGGAGCGCATCGGCAAGAACAAATTCTTGGGACCCAGTGCGACCAACTTCTTGATCGGCGTGCGGGATTTCAAGCGCGCAAAAGAAGTCGTCCTGAACGAATAACTCATGGTCTGCACGACAGAGCAGCTGAACGACTGCCAAAAGCTGCTGGCACGGCTTTATGGAAAACCCGATCTCGAGCCGATGCACCGGAATGCGACCGGCTCCAGCGAGCAGGACAAGGAGACTGGGTTGGAGATGAAGGAGAAATTCGGCGACTTCTTCGCCGTCGATCTGCGCTTTATGGCCTTCATCGAGCGTCGCTTCGAAAAGCACTCCTCCAAGCTGAAGCTCGACTAATCGGCACTCCTACTTCACCTTGTAGTCAAAATCCTTGCGCAGGAAGCCCAGGAAAAAGAAGAGCGTCGCGCCGCTGACGAAGATGTATGGCACCCACATCGGCTAGGCGGTCGGCGAGGCCAGCAGCGAGGCAATCGCGGTGAAGACGGCGCTGACGATGATGAAGAAGAGGCCGCTGACCAAGGCATTGACGCTGCCGCCGGCCTGCTGGAAACGACCCAGGCACATGGAATAGCCGTTGGGCCAGATCATCGCCACCAAGAAGCGGATAACTCCGGCCGGGATCGCCAGAGCCAGCACCGAGAAGACGCCGGAAAGGTCGAGCAGCAGCACGCCGACGCTGATCAGGAGGAGATACCGGCCGCCGCGGTGATGATGCGGATCAACTTCACATGCCGGCTGGCGATGCAGTTGAAGAAGTTCCCGCAGAGCCAGAGCGCGTCCAGAACCAGCTGCAGATGCCCGTAGAAAATAGGGCTCTTGCCGAGATCGTCCTGGATATAGAAGGGCGCCAGCACCTCGAAGCCGTACATGACCGAGATCAGGCAGGCCATGCCTAAGGCGGTCGGCAGATAGACCCGGTCGACGGTCATGGGGCCGTAGAGCTTGAAGGCCGTGCCGAAACTTTCGCGCAGATCTTGGGCTCGGGTCTGCGGCAGCACCAGCCAAGCAACCAGCGTGCCCCAGCCGGCCAGGAACCAGAAGGAGGTGGTCCAGCCGAACCAATGCTGTAGATAGCCGCCCAGGGCCGGGGAGAGAATCGGCTTGGTCGCCCAAGCGATGATCATCCAGTTGCTGGCCTTGGTGCGGCCGTCGCCGTCATAGCAGTGGGCGACGATGGCCCACGCGCCGACGGCCGAACAGGCAACGGAGATCACCTGCACGCCGCGCAGGACGATGACCACTCACAAGGGCGGCGAAAGCGCGATGCCGAGCGAGGCCAGCACGAAGACCAGTGTGCTGAGCAGTGTGGACAAACGCCGGCCGAAGGAGTTCGGTCAGCGGCCCGGCGACAATCTCGTCGATCCCATAGCAGGCCATGAAGACCAGAAGGGTGGCCTGGATGGCAAAGGGATCGGCTTGGAAATCCTAGGCCATCGCCGGTAACGAGGGGATGTAGATATCCGTGGCGGCACCGCCCAGCGACACCAGGACCAGCATGGCGATAAAGGCACGCCGACGCTGTCCGTCACTCAGGTATTCGCCAAAGGCCATGCTCACTCGCCTCCGGCCGATAGGCTAGCAAATCGCTCGGTTGGCAGTCGAGCACCGCGCAGATCTTCGCTAGGGTTTCGAAGCGCACGCCCTTGACCTTGCCCGATTTCAGCAGCGAGAGAGTCTGCTCGCTGATGCCGATCCGTGCGGCCAACTCCTTCGAGCGCATCTTGCGGCGGGCCAACATGACGTCCAGGGTCACGACGATGGGCATAGCCTAGACGAAAAGCCGGTTGTCTTCGGCCAAGCGCACAGCTTCGCCCAGGATCCAAGCGACCCCCATCAACAAGAGCGCCAGGACCGCCAGCCCGAAGTCGTGGCTGCTGAGCGAAATGGCCAGCTGTCTCTGGCCGGGCGGGTTCTCCCAGGTGAGGGCCAGGACCGCCAGGATTCGGGTCAAAACGTCGGCGGCAACGCTAATGAGCAAGAGGCAAGCGATCCCGCCCAGCCGCTCGGTCGCAGCGACGGCGAAGATCTCTCCGCGGGCGTAACCCAGGAAGAGCCGGCGGGTCAGCCACAGCGTCGCAAGTCCCAGAGAGAAGGGCAGGCATGCAGCTGCAAGGCTGCCCCAGTAGGCCAATGGCGTCAGCTGCTCGGAGACTGCTATGCCTGTCATTTCGGCGAGCGTCTCCCGTAGCAAATTGGGATCGCTCCAGAACCAAATGAAAAGGCCCAGCAAAGCAAGCACGTCAAGGGTCACGAGCCATACCATGGCACGGCTGACGCGGCGAGTGCGGAGCAGAGGTTCTGATCTCATGATTCCTCCCAGAATCACTTAAAGCAGAAAAAATTCATGTCAAACAATAATTTTTGTAAGCGATAGTGAATAAGAGAGGCCGGAGCGTCGGACGTCCGGCCTCTCTTGTCGTGGTACGCTCTTAGCGGTGTCAGCCGGTGCCGCCGACGGTAATGGCGTCCAGGCGCAGGGTTGGCTGGCCGACGCCGACCGGCACGCCTTGGCCGTCCTTGCCGCAGGTGCCAACGCCGCGATCCAGCTCCATGTTGTTGCCGATCAGACTGACCTTCTGCATGGCTTCGGCGCCGCTGCCGATCAGCATGGCGCCCTTGACCGCCGGGCCGACCTTGCCGTTTTCGATCAGATAGGCCTCGCGGCAGGAGAACACGAACTGGCCCGAGGTGATGTCGACCTGGCCGCCGCCGAAGGAGACGGCATAGAGGCCGTCCTTGACGCTGGCCAAGACCTCGGCCGGGTCCTTGTCGCCGTTCAGCATCATGGTGTTGGTCATGCGCGGCATGGGGATGTGGCCATAGGATTGGCGGCGGCCGTTGCCGGTCGGTGCCATGCCCATCAGGCGGGCGTTCTGGCGATCCTGCATGTAGCCGGTCAGGATGCCGTCCTCGATCAAGACGGTGCGGCTGGTGGGTGTGCCCTCGTCGTCGATCGTCAGGCTGCCGCGGCGATCGTTGAGAGTGCCGTCGTCGACCACGGTGACGCCCGGACTTGCCACCCGCTCGCCGATCCGGTCGGAGAAGACCGAGGTTTTCTTGCGGTTGAAGTCGCCTTCCAGGCCATGCCCCACGGCTTCGTGCAGCAGGATGCCGGGCCAGCCGGGACCCAGCACGACCGGCATCTCTCCGGCCGGCGCGTTGACCGCGTCCAGATTGACCAAGGCCTGGCGCAGGGCATCGTCAATCGCTGCCTGCCAATGCGCCTCGTCGAAAAGCGAGGCGAAGGCGATGCGTCCGCCCGACCCATTATGTCCCGACTCCTGCTTGTTGCCCTCACCCACGGTCACGTTGATTTGTAGACGCACCAGCGGGCGCACGTCGGCCATGCGACTGCCGTCGGCGCGGATGATCTGGACTGCCTGCCAGGAGCCGACGACGCAGGCGCCGACCTGCTGGATGCGCGTGTCGCGGCTGCGCGCATAGGCGTCGATCTTCTCCAGCAAGGCCACCTTCTCGGCGAAGGGCACGGCGGCAATGGGATTGTCGTCGCTGTAGAGTTTGAGGTTGGTGCCCTGCGGTCGCTCGGCAGCGCTCCCGGAATGGCCATTGCGGACCGCCGAGACGGTTTCGGCGGCGCGCTTGAGGGCCGCTTCGGAGATCTCGCTGGCATGCGCGTAGCCCGCTGCCTCGCCAGAGATGGCGCGCAGCCCGAAGCCTTGCGAGGTGTCGAAGGAAGCAGTCTTCAGCCGGCCGTCGTCGAAGGTCAAGCCTTCGCTCTGGCGGTACTCCAGAAAAAGCTCGCCGTCGTCGGCGCCCTCCAGGGCGTCTTCAGTGAGGCGCTCGACACGGACTTGATCGAGGTCGCCGTCCGAGAAGAAGAGGCGGTCCGTGATCTCGAGATGCGACATGTTTCCTCCAAGGGCATGAGGTCGGTGCGAGGCGATGAGTCTCGATTCAGCGCCGATTGTCACTAGAAGTAGGGACTGCCGGCCTCGGGCGCCAGCACTCGCGAGGTCCAAGACCCTTGCCGGCGGGTGTTTTTCGGATCGCCCGGCGGAAACGGCGCTGCAACGGTGCGGCGTCCGGTCACAAACCGAGCGTCTGCCCCGGGCTCTATAAGTTAATGTGGAATTAAGTCGCGGAGAGGTGGCCTGTTGCCTAGTCAAAGACCGGTCTTTCGGGGCGGTGGAAGTGCGGCGATGGCCAAGCGGCTGGCCGAGTAGGACCTGGAAAGATCCCAAGCAAGGGGCAGAAAGCGGTCTTCGGTCGACCCGCAGAGGCCAATGCGAATGTAGGGTGAAGTTGCGACCGAGGCATCGCTATGACGGCGACGGTTGAAGCAGGAAGGATGGGCTTAGGGACAATGGCGCGAATCAAAGCCTTTATCGGGGCGGCGCTGGCGATGCTGGGCGGCGCGCTTTTCTCTTTGCCGGCACTGGCCGAGGAAACCACAAAGAATGTCCACGGCGTGGCCTGGGGCATGGGCATGCAGCCGGCCGCAGCTCCCTCTGCCGAGCGAATGCATGATTTCCATGAGCTGCTGCTCTGGCTCATCACCATCATCGCCTTCTTCGTCTTGGGATTGCTACTGTGGGTTATGTACCGCTTCAGCGAGAAGCAGAACCCCAAGCCCTCCAAGACCACGCACAACACCTTGATCGAGGTAATCTGGACCGTGGCGCCGGTGATGATCCTGGTAATCATCGCGATACCCTCGTTCAAGCTGCTCTACTACGAAGATCAAACCGTCGACGGCGATATCACCGTCAAGGTTATCGGCAATGCCTGGTACTGGTCCTTCGAGTATCAGGATCCGGCGAACAACAAGCTGCAGGGCGAGGACGCCAGCGAGGGCTTCTCCTATCCCGAGTTCTCTTTCGATGCCAACATGGTGCCGGAGGACGATGTGAAGAATCCCGATCTGCGCCTGCTGGCGGTGGACAATGTGGCCTACATCCCCTCCGATACGGTGATTCGCTTCATTATAACCTCGGCCGATACCCTGCACTCCTTTGCCATGCCGGCCTGGGGCGTCAAGAAGGATGCCGTGCCGGGCCGTCTGAACGAGTCCTGGACCACAGTCTCGGCAGAGTGGGAGGGCACCACCTTCTACGGCCAATGCTCTGAAATTTGTGGGGTCAATCACGCCTACATGCCGGTCGCCTTCAAGGTGGTCTCGAAAACGGACTATCTGACTTGGGTAAAGACGCATACGGCATCAAGGGAACTCGAGGCACTGATGACCTACGCGGAGAACGCTGCGCAGTAGGGCTTGACGGATCGCGCGAGTGGCCGGACGCGGAGCCGCATCAGCGCAGTTAGCAAACGTTAAAGTCGCCGGGGTATCGCTCTTGGCGGCCAAACGCAGGGAAGGACAGGAGCGATGGCTCATTATCAGGCGGCGGGAGAGGATCTGCAGCACGCCCACGACGACCACAAGCCGGGCTTCTTCGTCAGGTGGTTCTGCTCTACGAACCACAAGGACATCGGTACGCTCTATCTGATCTTCGCGACGATCGCCGGTCTGATCGGCGGCGGCATCTCGGTTTGGATGCGCATGGAGCTGCAGGATCCCGGCGTGCAGTTCGTCGAGGACGGTCAGGAATGGAACGTTCTGATCACCGCGCACGGCCTGATCATGGTCTTCTTCGTGGTGATGCCGGCCTTGATCGGCGGCTTTGGCAACTGGTTCATTCCGCTGATGATTGGCGCGCCGGACATGGCCTTCCCGCGGATGAACAACATCTCCTTCTGGCTCCTGGTGCCGGCTTTCCTGCTGCTCTTCGGCTCGGCGCTCTGGCCTCCGGGTGCCGGTACCGGTTGGACCATCTATCCACCGCTCTCGGCCGAGGTCTTCCATCCAGGGCCCTCGGTGGATATGGCTATCTTCGCCCTGCACTTGGCCGGTGCCAGCTCGATCTTGGGCGCCGCCAACTTCATCACCACCATATTCAACATGCGCGCGCCGGGCATGACCCTGCACCGCATGCCGCTCTTCGTCTGGGCGATGCTGGTGACCGCCTTCCTGCTGCTGCTGGCGGTTCCGGTGCTGGCCGGTGCCATCACCATGCTGCTGGTCGATCGTAACTTCGGCGCGGACTTCTTTGTTCCGGCCGGCGGCGGCGACCCGATCCTCTTCCAGCATCTCTTCTGGTTCTTCGGCCATCCCGAGGTCTACATCATGATTCTGCCGGCCTTCGGCATCGTCAGCCAGGTGGTCTCGACCTTCTCCAAGAAGCCGATCTTCGGCTATCTAGGGATGGCCTACGCGATGATCGCCATCGGCGCCGTCGGCTTCATCGTCTGGGCCCACCACATGTTCACGGTCGGCCTGGATGTGGATACGCGCGCCTACTTCACCGCGGCGACGATGGTGATTGCGGTGCCAACGGGCGTGAAGATCTTCTCCTGGATCGCGACCATGTGGGGCGGCTCTATCCGATTCGACACGCCGATGCTTTGGGCCTTTGGCTTCATTTTCCTCTTCACCGTCGGTGGCGTGACCGGCGTGGTTTTAGCCAACGCTGGCATCGACACCTATATGCACGATACCTACTACGTGGTGGCGCATTTCCACTACGTGCTGTCCCTGGGCGCGGTCTTCGGCATCTTCTGCGGTATCTACTATTGGATCGGCAAGATGAGCGGCCGGCAGTATCCGGAGTGGGCCGGACGGATGCACTTCTGGACCACCTTCGTCGGCGTGAACCTGATCTTCTTTCCGCAGCACTTCCTGGGACTGCAGGGCATGCCGCGGCGCTATGTCGACTATCCCGACGTCTATGCGCCTTGGAACTTCGTCTCCTCCATCGGCTCCTACATCTCCGCCGCCTCGACGCTCTTCTTCGTGGCGATGCTGATCTGGACCTTGCTGGCCGGACGGCGCGTCGGCGCCAACTACTGGAACGTCGAGCCCTCCATTATGACCCTGGAGTGGACCGTCGTCTCGCCGCCGCCATTCCATGCCTTCGACGAGATCCCGGTGATCAAGCCGCAGGAGCAGCATTGATCGGCTGAAGTGATTAGCAGGTAGCGCAGGCATGTCCCTCCCTCTTCCCGCTGCAGCCAGCGAATCGACTGCCCTCGGCGCGGCCGAACTGGCCGGTGCGGCGCCGCTCAAGGCTTGGTTCGCCCTCTTGAAGCCCAGGGTCATGTCCCTGGTGGTCTTCACCGGGCTGGCCGGCATGCTGGTGGCGCCAGGGACACTGCACCCGATCTTGGGCGCGATCGCCGTGCTCTGTATCGCCATCGGTGCCGGTGCGGCCGGGGCGATCAACATGTGGTACGACCGCGACATCGACGCGATCATGGCGCGGACCCGTCAGCGTCCGCTGGTGCGCGGCCTGATGGCACCGGAAGAGGCCTTGGCCTTCGGCGTCATCCTCTCGCTTTTCTCGGTCATGTTGATGGGATTGGCGGTGAACTGGGTGGCAGCCGCACTGCTGGGCCTAGCGAACGCCTTCTATGTTTTTGTCTATACCGTCTGGCTGAAGCGGCGCACACCGCAGAACATCGTGATCGGCGGCGCCGCCGGAGCCGTTCCGCCGATGATCGGTTGGGCGGCGGTGACCGGCGATGTCTCGCTGGCCTCGATCGCGCTCTTCGCGCTGATCTTCTTCTGGACGCCGCCGCATTTCTGGGCCCTGGCGCTCTATCGAGCCAAGGATTACGAGCGCGCCGGCGTGCCGATGCTGCCGGTGGTCGCCGGGCGCAAAGCGACCGAGAACCAGATCCTGCTCTACACTCTGGTGCTGCTGCCGATTGCGGTCGCACCGACACTTCTGGGGATCACGGGTTGGCTCTATGGTGGTGCTGCCTTGCTGTTGGGCCTGCTGTTCCTGCTCTGCGCGCTCGCCATCAAGCGCGATCCGAGCGAGAAGGCGACCCGGCGGACCTTCGGCTTCTCGATCCTCTACCTCTTCCTGCTCTTCGCTCTGCTGATCGTCGATCAGCAGCCCTTCCTCCTGGGCGGCCCGGGCGCCCTCCTGCCATGAGTAGCGCCCAGATGAGCCAGAACAGTCAGACCAAGAGCCCGACCGAACTGACCGGCCCGGCCCGCGCGGCCTGGCTGAAAGCGCGCCGACGCCGCAACTGGGCGATCTTTGCCGTCCTCATCAGCTTCATCGTGACCGTCTACTTCGTCGCCATGGTGCGGATGGGAGGGCTCTAGGTCATGGCGGATACGCAACGAGCTGCCAAACGCGGCCGGGCCAACGGACGGCTCGCTCTTGGGCTTGGCGTCGTCGTCTGCGGCATGGTCGGCCTTTCCTTCGCCGCGGTGCCGCTCTACCAGCTCTTTTGCCAGGTGACGGGCTACGGCGGCACCACGCAGGTTGCCGAGTCGGCACCGGAGTTGGTGCTGGAGCGAGAGATGAAGATCCGTTTCGATGCCAATGTCAGCCCGAGTCTGCCTTGGGCCTTCAAGCCCGACCTGCGCCAAGTGACGGTGAAGCTGGGCGAGCCGACCTTGATCTTCTACACGGCGTTGAACGAGGCCGAGGTGGCCACCGCCGGCACCGCCACCTTCAACGTCACGCCGCAGAAGGCCGGGCAGTACTTCGGCAAGACCCAGTGCTTCTGCTTCAGCGAGCAGCTGTTGAAGCCGGGGCAAGAGATGGACATGGGCGTCAGCTTCTTTGTCGATCCGGCCTTGGTCGAAGACCCGAACATGGATGAGGTGAAGACCATCACTCTGTCCTATACTTTTTTTGTCGATCCAGACAGCGAGCTGGCTTCGCTGCCGCCAACCGGGGGCGAGGCGCCCCGCGTCAATTAGATAAGGATTTGTCCGGACGCTTGCGGTTATAGTGAGTCGTAAGAACCCGAGCGGACGAACGAGAGGGAACACGAGAGACATGAGCGCGGCGCACGAGGAGCCAAAGCATCCTTACCATCTGGTTAACCCAAGCATTTGGCCACTCGTAGGCGCTGTTGCCGGCGGCGCCATTACCTTCGGTGGTATAATGTGGATGCACGGCATCGAATACTGGTCCTTCTTCCTGGGCGTCATTCTGGTGATCGCCACCATGTTTTTCTGGTGGCGCGACGTCATCAGGGAATCGGTGATCGAGAAGGTGCATACCCCGGTGGTGCAGATCGGTCTGCGCTACGGCATGCTGCTCTTCATCACCTCGGAGGTGATGTTCTTCGTCGCTTTCTTCTGGGCCTACTTCGACCCGGCACTCTTCCCCGACGAGGCAATCCAGGAGACCCGAGTCGAGGTCCTGGGCGGGGTTTGGCCGCCGGCAGGCATCTTGACCTTCGATCCCTTCGCCGTGCCCTTCCTCAACACCCTGATCCTGCTGCTGTCGGGCTGTACGGTGACCTGGGCGCATCACGCTCTGCTCACCGGCGATCGTCGCAACCTGATTCGCGGCCTCACTCTGACGGTGATCCTGGGTGCGGCCTTCACCGGCTTCCAAGTCTACGAGTACAACGTCGCTGCCTTCTCTTTCGATCAGGACGTCTACAGCTCCGTCTTCTTCATGGCGACGGGCTTCCATGGCTTCCATGTGCTGGTCGGGACCACCTTCCTCTTCGTGTGCCTGCTGCGCGCCCGCGCCGGCCACTTCACGCGCGAGAAGCACAACGGCTTCGAGGCGGCTGCCTGGTACTGGCACTTCGTCGACGTGGTCTGGCTGTTCCTCTTCATCTGTGTCTACTGGTGGGGTGGCGGCGACCACTACGCGCACTAAGGCTGCCGTCGAGCAGGACCCAAGCTTGTCGGTTTCGCCCCTTGCTGCCGGCCTCTCCTGCCGCTGCCCACGCTGCGGCCGCCGAAAGCTCTTGAAGAGCTATCTGACGGTGGTGGAACGCTGCGCTGCCTGCGGCGCCGATCTTCGCAAAGCGGATTCGGGCCATGGACCGGCCGTCTTTCTGGTCTTCATCGTCGGCGGTTTGGTCATTCCTCTGGCATTTTGGCTGGAAAGCAGTGCCGAACCTCCTATCTGGGTTCATATGTTGATCTTGCCGGCCTTCATCCTGGGCCTGTCTTTGTCCCTGCTGCGGCCCGCAAAAGCCTTGCAGATCGAGCTTCACTACAAGCACCGCGCCAGCGATAGCGGTAACGTCCACTACGACTGATCCCAGGCTTCGGCGCGCAGTGCCGGGCCCGGCGTTCGAAGATCTCGAGGTCATGACGCTCTTCAATCGTCCCTTCCAGCCGCGGCTGGGTACCGGCATCGCGGCTCTGGTGATGTTCGCCATACTGATCGGCCTCGGCACTTGGCAGGCGATCCGTCTGGATTGGAAACAGGGTTTGATCGCCGAGCGACAGGCACACTGGGCGACGCCGGCCATCACTCTGCCGCAAGACCTCTCTGACGAGGCCAAACTCCTGCATCGGAGGGTCACACTGGAAGGTATCTATCGCCACGACCGGGAACTCTATCTCCCCGGACGCAGTTACAAGGGCTCCGCCGGCGTCGGCGTCGTGACCCCCTTCGAGCTGACCGACGGACGTGGCCTGCTGGTCTACCGCGGCTGGGTGCCGACCTCGCGCCAGGATCCCTCGAGCCGGAGCGAAGGCAATCCCGAAGGCGTCACCCGGATCGAGGGCATCGTCTTGCCGGGCGGCTGGCAGGGCAGCGACTGGGTGGAGCCCGGCAACAACGCCGAGGGCAATGTCTGGTTCTTCATTCATCCGGCCGACATGGCCAAGGCCGCCGGCCTGGAGAACGCGATCCATCCGCTCTATCTGGGCCTCTACCGCGAGGACCAGGAGGCGCACCTGCCCTTTACGCCGCCGCCGCCCACGGCAATGCGGAATGATCACCTGCAGTACGCCATAACCTGGTACGCCTTGGCTTTTGCTCTAGTGTTGATCTACGTCATCTACTCTTTGGGTCCCAGGCACTCCGAGGAGGAGACCGAGGCATGAGATCTGCTTACGACTGGCTGGAGAGTCGTTTTCAGCGCCTGGGCGCAATCGGTGAGGCTGCTTCGATGCTGCATTGGGACCTCTCGGTGATGATGCCCAGCGGCGGCAGTGAAGCCCGCTCGGAGCAGCTGGCTGCACTCTCGGTCGTGCGCCACGAACTGGTCAGCGACGAGGCCCTGGCCGAGCAGCTCGATGCAGCCGAGCAAGCCTATGGGCTCGACCCTTGGCAGAGCGCCAATCTGCGCGAGATGCGGCGGAACTGGCGGCACCAGACAGCCTTGGATGGAGCCTTCGTCGAGGCTTACAGCAAGGCTTGCCATGCCTGCGAGGCAGTCTGGCGCGAGGCTCGCGACAAGGCCGACTTCGCCCTGGTCCAGCCTAAACTGGAGGAGGTGGTCCGCCTCACCCGAGAAGAAGCAGGTCGCAAAGCCGAAGCCTTCGGCTGCACGCCTTACGAAGCGCTCCTCGACAGCTATGAGCCCGGCGTCAGCGAGGCGGAGATCGATGCTCTCTTCGCCAGGCTTGCGGCCGAATTGCCGGCTCTGGTGCACGAAGCGCTGGAGCGGCAAGGCCAGAGACCGGCACCTTTGCCACCGGAAGGTCCCTTTCCGATTGCCGCCCAGGCGCAGTTGGGGCAGCGGCTGATGGGTTTGGCCGGCTTCGATTTCGAGCACGGGCGTCTCGACGTCTCGCTGCATCCCTTCAGCGGTGGTACACCGGATGACGTTCGCATCACCACTCGCTACGAGACCGGCGACTTTACCTCCTCTCTGATGGGAGTCATCCACGAGACCGGGCATGCGCTCTACGAGCGCGGCCTGCCGCAGCGCTGGCGACGACAGCCGGTCGGCGAGAGCCGCGGCATGGCGATCCACGAAAGCCAGTCCCTGCTGATGGAAATGCAGGCCTGCCGCAGTCCGGAGTTTCTGGCCTTCCTGGCACCCTTCGCGGCCGCTGCCTTCGGTCGCAGCGGCCCGGTTTGGACGGTGGAGAACTTCCGACGCCTCTATCATCGCGTCTCTCCTGGTTTCATCCGGCTGGAGGCGGACGAAGCGACCTATCCCCTGCACGTCATTCTGCGCACCAGGCTGGAGAAGGCCGTCCTCTCGTGCGATCTCCAGGTCGGCGAGCTGCCTGGCGCCTGGAACGAGGGCATGCAGGATCTGCTGGGTCTCACGCCGCCCGACGACCGTTTAGGCTGTCTACAGGACATCCATTGGTACGACGGTGCCTGGGGCTATTTTCCGACCTACACCCTGGGCGCCATGACGGCCGCGCAGATCTTCGCCGCTGCGCTCGAGGCCGAGCCAGAGATCCCGAGCGGCCTGGCGCGCGGCGACTTCTCACGCCTCCTGGCCTGGCTGCGGGAGAATATTCACGAGAAGGCCTCGCTGCTCTCCAGCCGGGACCTTGTCGCCCAGGCTAGCGGCAAGTCCTTAGACCCCGAGATCTTCACCGCCCACCTGCGGCGGCGCTACTTAGGCGAGAGCCGGCACTAAGCGACCTCCTCTTGGGCCCAGCGGATCAGGCGGCGCATAAAACCTTCGCCCTCCTGCATCTGGCCGAGCGAGATGAACTCGTCGGGCTTGTGCGCCTGCTCGATCGAGCCCGGGCCGCAGACCACGGTGGGGACACCGCTGCCCTGAAAGTGTCCGGCCTCGGTGGCGAAGGAGACCATCTTCGCGGTGTTGATGCCGGAGATCTGGCGCACCAAAGCCTCGGCCGCATTGTCTGGCTCGGGGTGTAGAGGTGGGGCTTCGGACAGAGTGGTGATGGTGATCGAGGCTTCCGGCGCATGGCGCTGCAGCCAGGGTTCCACCTCCTCGCGGGCATAGTGGGTGAAGGCGGCCAGAATGGCCTCGCCGTCATCGCCGGGATGCAGGCGGTACTCCCAGGAGAAGCTGCAGTCCAAGGACAGGATGTTCTGCGCCGTGCCGCCTTCGATTCGGCCGACGTGGATGGTGGTCCAAGGCGGCGTGAACTCGCTGCCGGGAATGGGCTTGGCCTCGCGTTCGCGCAGCATCTCCACCAGCTTTGCAACCAGCAGACTGGCGGCATGGATCGCATTGGCGCCGAGTTGCGGCATGGAGGAGTGGGCTTCGCGACCGCGGACAGCGACATGGTAGGAGTTGATCGACTTGTGCGCCACGACCAGCCCCATTTCGGTCGGCTCGCCGACGATGCAGGCGCGCGGCCGCGGCACCTCGGCGGCGATGCGTTCGACCATCGGCGGGACCCCGAGACAACCGATTTCCTCGTCGTAGGAGATCGCGAAGTGAAAGGGCACCTGCAACGGCTTGGCCAGCATCTCCGGCACCAGGGCCAGGCCGATCGCCAGGAAGGCCTTCATATCGCTGGTGCCGCGCCCGAACAGCTTGCCCTCGCGCTCGATCAGCTGGAAGGGATCGCTGGTCCAGGGTTGCCCGTCGACCGGGACCACATCGCTGTGGCCGGAGAGGATGACGCCGCCGGCGCGCTCCGGCCCGATACTGGCCAGCAGGTTGGCCTTGTCACCCTCCGCGTTGGGGATCCTGGTCGAGGCGATGCCATAAGCGGTCAGGTAATCCTCTACGAAGGCGATGAGCTTCAAGTTGGTGTAGCGCGAGGTGGTATCGAACCCAACCAGATGCTCCAGCATCTCGGCAGCGCTGTATCGGGGAAGGGACATGGGAGAAAAGCCTTGCTCTTGCCAATGGTACGAAGCCACGATCCTAGAGCAGACCGCCGACAAATCGAAACGATTTGTCGTGCGGCTCCTGCCCTACGAGCTTGAAGTTAGGCCAATTTCGCTTGAGCGGCTAAGGCCGTCCGATCCGCCCCGGTACCTCAGCTGCGCCAGAAGCGCCGTGTGAAGAGCACCAGAACCACCAGCAGTTCGAGGCGGCCGAGGAACATACTGGCGATCATCACCAGCTTGCCGGCGTCGCTCAGGGTGTCGTAGTCGCCGCGGGCAAAGTTCGGATCGATGAGCGAGGGTCCGACATTGGCCAGAGAACTGGCGGTCACCGAGATAGCGTCCTCGAGCGAGAGGCCGGTCAAGCCGAACAGCACGGTCAGCGCCATGTAGGCCAAGGTGAAGAGCACGAAGTAGGCGAGCACGGCATCGGAGACCGTCTCCGGGATCTCGCGGCGCCCCAGATGTGCCAGGAAGATGCCGTGCGGTCGGGTCAGGCGGCGCAGCTGGGCCAGGGCCAAGGCGGTGAAGATCTGGACGCGGAAGAGCTTGACGCCCGAGGAGGTCGAGCCGGCCGCACCGCCGATCAGCATCAGGAACAGGAGCGTGGCACCGGGAAGGGCCCCCCAGTTGTGGGTCTCTTCGATGCGAAATCCGGTGCCGGTCATCATCGAGATCACCGTGAAGAGTGAGTTCCAGAGGATTTCGGGCGCGCCTTGGTCGAGCTCCAACCAGCGCCAAAGCGTGATGAGCACGGTACCTGAGGCAAGGAATCCGAAGAGCCAGCGGACCTGACCGTCACGCACCAGGGATAAGGGTTTGCCGCGAGCAGCGCGCAGCATGGCGACGAAGGGCAGGGCGCCCAACAGCATGAGAATCACCAGGACGGCCTCGACCAAACGGCTGTCATAGAAGGCAATGGAGGTTTCGTGCGTCGAGAAGCCGGCGGTCGAAATCGCCGACATGGCATGGGTCGCAGCGTCCAGGATCGGCATCCCGGCCATCATCAGGCCTGCCGTGCCGAAGAGGGTGAGCAGAAGGTAAAGCCCGGCAATTCCGATCGAGAGTTCGGCCACGCGCGGCAAGGCCTGTTCCGAGGCCTCTGCCTCCAGGCGGAAGAGCTGCATGCCACCCACTTGCAGCACCGGTAGCAGCGCCAGGGCCATCAGGATGACCCCGATCCCGCCCAGCCAGGTGAGCAGCGCGCGCCAGAGCTGCAGGCCGGGCGGCAGTGCGTCGAGAGAATCCAGCACCGTGGCACCGGTGGTGGTGACGCCCGAGACCGACTCGAAGAGAGCTTCGATCGGCTCGATCTCGAGGCCGGCAAAATAGAAGGGCAGTGCCCCGAAGAAGCAGAGCGAGAGCCAGCTCAGATTGGCCACCAGAAAGCCTTGTCGCAGGGTGACGTGACGGCGGGTCGGCCGCAGGCTTGCGACATAGAGCGCGACGCCGACGAAGAGCGTGGCCACAGCCGCGCCGACGAAAGACTGCCAGTCGGGATTGTCCAGCGCCAGGTCGAGGGCCGCCGGGATCAACATGGCCATGGCCAGAATCACCAGCAGCAGGCCGGTTGCCTCCAAAGCTGGGCGCAGGCTGACCATAGTACTGTTCTGTGTGGTCTCGCCTGGGCCGGGCTCAGGCCAGATCCGGGCCGCGTTCTCCTTGGCTGACGAGAGCCAGGAACTCGCGGCGGGTTGCGGCATTGCTGCGGAAGAGGCCCAGCATGCGGCTGGTGACCATGGTGACACCGGTCTTGTGGACGCCGCGCGTGGTCATGCATTGGTGAGTGGCCGAGACCACCACCCCGACACCCTTGGGATCCAGAATGGTGTCGATGGTGGCCGCGATCTGGGCCGTCATCTTCTCTTGAATCTGCAGCCGGCGGGCATAGGCATCGACGACGCGGGCCAGCTTGCTGATTCCGATCACGCGTTTGCGCGGCAGATAGCCGATATGGACGTGCCCGATGATCGGCAGCATATGATGCTCGCAGTGCGACTCGAAGCGGATGTTGCGCAGAAGCACCATCTCATCATAGCCCTCGACCTCCTCGAAGGTGCGCTGCAGCAGGGCGTCGGGGTCGACGCCGTAGCCTTGGAAGTGCTCGTCATAGGCACGCACGACGCGATCGGGCGTACCCAGCAGACCTTCCCGGGTCGGGTCGTCGCCGGCATAGCGGATCAGAATTTCGACGGCAGCCAGGGCTTGCTGGCGCAAAGGGCGATCTGACACGGCGTGGGCACTTTCCTTTGAGTTATGTGGGAGCGTCGTTCGGAACACTGGCCGATGGTCGGCCAGCTAGTTGACGCTGGTCGGTGCGAAGGGGCTGTCGAGCGAGAAGGCCGGTATCTCGGCATCGAAGCGATCGCCGTCGGCCGTCACCATCTGGTAGGTGCCGACCATGAAGCCAGACGGAGTCTGCAGCGGTGCGCCGCTGGTATAGGAGAAGGTCTCCCCGCTGCGCAACAGCGGCTGCTCGCCGACGACGCCGGGTCCTTCGACCGTCCGGGTTTGGCCGCGCGCATCGGTGATGTGCCAGCAGCGAGTCATCAGTTGCACCGTCACCTCACCCTCGTTGGCGATCTCGACGTGATAGGCCCAGACATAGTGCTGCTCGCTGGGCGAAGACTGCTCGGCCAGGAATGTAGGACTGACGGTGATCCGAAGGTCGCGTGTGCGCTTGCTGTAGACTGCCTGTGTCATGCCCTGGCGGGTCGCTCTCTCTCTACGCTGCCGAATACGACAGCTTCCAATCCCAGCAATCTAAGTGCAAGCCTTTCCTGAAGCCAATGGGGGCTAGGCTGTCGAGTCGAGCCCAAAACAACGAAGGGCGCCGCGTTCCCGAGAACGCGGCGCCCCTGCTGTAAGGTCTCTTGTTAGAGAGACGTTTCCACGATTTTATTGGATGATGATGACCGCACGGCGGTTCGCCTGCTCCCGCACTCCGTCGGGAGTCGGCACCGCAAGATCACTCTCACCACGACCTGCGACCGAGATGTTCTCCTCGGAACACCGCGAGCCATCATGGCCTCCTTCACCGAATTCGCACGGCGCAGGGAGAGACGCAGGTTGTAGTCAGCGGACCCGGAGGTATCCGTGTAGCCGGTGACTGCGTACTCGCTAAGGCCCATCTTCGCGGCGGCAGCGATCGCATTGTCGACGGCGACATCACCGGCGGCAGTCACGACATCGCTATCCCAAGCGAAGTAGATGGTGTAGGGCGATGGACCGGCTGCCGGGGTGCCCAGCAGGGCATCCAGCTCGGTCATGGCGGCGTAGAAGCCATCGCGGCAAGCGGCGATGTCCTCGGTCTGCCATCCCTCTTCCTGCTGCTCGATCCAGCAGTCATAGCGGCCCTGAGCGTGGGCGGCGATGGCCGGATAACGCTCGCGAGCGCCCAGGTCGAACACATCTTCCAGACGCTGGCGGGCGACGACCAACTCGTCACGCGCTGCGGGGTCGCTGATCGACCAATCGGAGACTAGCTCCGGCGGTACCTCTTCGCCCTGGGCTGCGAGCAGACCCTTGTGAACGAAATAGGAAGCATCGATCCAATCGTACATCTCGTCGGCTTCGAACGCGACGATCTCCCGATACTCTTCGGTCAATGCTTGGGTAAACGGATTGCCGTCAGCCTGAACCGACCGCATATCTTCAATGTCGTAAGCACAGCCGCCCAGAAGGGCGAGCGCAGCGACCGCTCCGACAACTTTGTGGGCCATAACATCCCTCCTTCGCCTCTCGTCCTTCAGACAGGTGTAGCTGCCTCTTGGCATGGTTACTGGCAGCCAACCCCACGGTCTCTGAGGACAAGACCCCCCGCCTTGCCCCCTCAAACTTTCCACTTAAACACTCTATGAGAGCTGAACTTCGTCTGTCAAAAGCCTGAAGCCGCAAAGAGCAGTTAAGGGACGGTATCACACCCGTCTGTGCTGTTTGTGCCACAGTCCTTGCCGCATGTCAGTCAGAAAATGCGGATCGCAACCGGCAATTCGGTGAAAGTGTTTGATTCGCCAAGGCCTCGGCATCTCCTTGGTTCGCTGTGACGGAAATCGCCGAACGGTCACCAGGCCGTGCTTTTCGTCCGGCCGAATAGCATCGAGGCTCATGTGGCAACACCGTGTGAGGTTCAGGCGGCGCCAAAGGTCAGGGCGCGCTCCGGCAGTGCTTGGCCGAGCGCACCGGCCAGCGCGGTCCAGTGCATGACCTCGTCGGCGGCGATCCGGGCCGAGAATTGTCCGAAGAGTGGATCGGAAAAGTGGGGCAGAACGGAGAGGTAGGCATCGGCAGCCCCGACCTCCAGCGATTGCGCCAAGGACAAGACGTCTGCTGCCGAGGCAACATTCTGCAACTGCAAGCGCCCGACATAGATCGCATCGCTTCCATAGATCGCATCGCTTCCCGCTGCCGCCGGCGTCCTCGGCGCTGGCATCGCCCTGGCTGCTCTCAGCCGTCGCACAGCCGGCCAGCATGCCGAGGGCTGCGGCCGCCGGGAGGAGGGCGCCGCTGCGGCCGCCGGGCAGGCCGCGGCGGCTGGGGAGAAGGCCGTTGCTGGCTTGGCTTACGATAAGGCTGGCTCATGGTGATTGCTTCTTGGAAGTCACTGTCGCCCTGCCGAGCGCTCTTGCGGTGCTCGGCACCAACGGACTATATCATGAGGATAGGGTAGAAAATGCGCGGGTGTAGCTCAATGGCAGAGCAGAAGCTTCCCAAGCTTACGACAGGGGTTCGATTCCCCTCACCCGCTCCACCCCTCAAGCAGAGTCGTCGACCTGAGGGCTAGCCGCCGAGGAAGCTGGCTAGGCTGCGGTCCAGGACCTCGGCGTCGAGATCGCGAGCGATGACAACCAAGCGGGTGCGTCGATCCAGATCCGGCCAGGCGTCCAGCATGACCGGCGGATGGAAGAGGTGCTGTACGCCGTGCAGGGCGATGGGACAACGCTCGCCCTTGGCATTGACGATGCCTTTGATGCGCAAGAGGCGCTCGCCGTAGGTCAAGATCATGGTCTCGATCCAGGCGGCCAGGCGATCCCAGTCCAGCGGCTGCTCGCGGGTCAGGCAGAAGGCCTTGATGGCGCTATCGTGACGCAGATCGGGATGGCTGTGGTCGTGGTCCCGGTGTCGGTGATCGTCGCCGCCCGGCGCATCGGCCGCTGCATAGGTCTCGGCGGCCAGCCAGCGACGCACCTGCATGGTCTTGGTCTCACCGTTGTACAGTCCGGCGTTGAACAGCTGCTGCGGATCGATCTGTCCGTGCGAGATCCGGTGGATTGGCGCCGCCGGATTGAGCCTGCGAAGCTGTCCCTCCAGTCCATCCAGAGCGGGTGCTTCGACCAGATCGCCTTTGGTGATGAGCAGCCGATCGACCATGGCCGCCTGCTTCTCCGCTTCCGGCTGCTGCCGCAGGAGGGTGGCGGCATTGACCGCGTCCAGCGTCGCGATCAGCCCATCAAGACGATAGAAGTATCCCAGCATGGGGTCGCGCATCAGGGTGTGGACGATGGGTGCGGGATCGGCCAACCCCGTGGTCTCGATGACCACGCGGTCGAAGGCCGGGACCTTGCCCTCGTCGCGCTTTCCCACCAGTTCGCGCAGGCTTGCCACCAGGTCGTCGCGCACGCTGCAGCACAGACAGCCGCCGTCGAGCACCAGGGTGCTCTCGTCGACCTGGCGGATCAGGTGGTGATCCAGCGCAATTTCGCCCAGTTCGTTGACGATGACGGCCAGGCGACCGCTCGCCGGCTGGCTCAAGAGATGGCTGAGCAAAGTGGTCTTGCCGCTGCCCAGGAAGCCGGTCAGCACACTGACGGGAAAGGGCTCTTCCGGTGCCGAAATCGGGATCTCGCTCATGTCCTTGCCTCGCGATCCGGCCGGGATCGGTGCAATGCCAGGACCAGAGCGGCGAGCAGCAACATCGCGCCCGCCTGGTGGGCCGCGCCCAGCCAGATCGGCACGGCCAGCAGGATCGTCGCGATCCCCAGCAGCAGTTGCGCCAGCGCGGCCAAAGCCAGCAGGTCGAAAGCACGGCCGGTTTTGGACGGCAACAGGCTTCGACGGGCATAGATCCAGAGTGCCAAGCAGGCAAGGAAAGTCACATGCGCAAGCAGGCGGTGATTGAATTGCACGGCGGTCACGCTCTCGCCCCAGTTGGCGATCCAGGGGGCGACCTCGGCATAGCCCGCGGGAACAAGGTCGCCGTCCATCAGGGGATAGCTGTTGTAGATCAGTCCGGCATTCAGTCCGGCAACCAAACCGCCCGAGCCCAAGGCCAGCACGATGAGACCCAGAACCGCCCAGAGTGCCGGCCGCAAACCCCTTCCTGTGTCCCGCAGGGTGGACTGCGGTTCCAGCAGTTGCAAAGCCAGGGTCAGGAGGTAAGCATAGATCGACAAGGCCAGTCCCAGGTGAGCCACCAGGCGATACTGGCTGACGTCGGTACGCTCGGCGAAGCCGCTGGCTACCATGAACCAGCCGAGCAAGCCTTGCAGCGCGCCCAAAGCCAAGGCGATCCAGAGGTGGCGCTGCAGCCAGCCCGGCAGGCGCAGGCGCCAGAGGTACCAGAAGAAGGGACCGGCGAAGGCGAGGCCGATCAGGCGACCCCAAAGGCGATGGATCCACTCCCACCAGAAGATCGACTTGAATTCGCCGAGGCTCATGCCGGCGTTGATCTGCTGGTACTCGGGAATCGCGCGGTAGAGCGTGAAGAGCCGCTCCCACTCGCCCTCGCTGAGTGGCGGCAGGCTGCCCTTGATCGGTGCCCACTCCATGATCGACAGGCCGGATTCGGTGAGGCGCGTGATGGCGCCGATCACCGCCATGAGGAAGATCATGCCGGCCACGGCGAGGAGCCAAAGGCCAAGTGCCTTGGGGTTGGCGAGCGGTTTCGTTCGAGGCAGCGTCACGGCGGCCATGGTGATGACATGTCGGCGCTAGGGCGCTCTAGCCGGACTAGGCCACTGTGCCAAAGCGCGCACGCACCGCTGCGAGGAGATCGGCGATCTCCTTCTCGTCCGCAGCTGAGGCCGACTTGGCATCGTACTCGTTGACCTGTAGCGGCAGGTCCATGCTCTTTTGGAAGGTCGCCTTCCAGGACTTGGGAAAGTATTGCTGGGCCAGCAGGCGGTTTTCCTTGGCGAAGCGGCGCGCGATGCGGGCGCGTATGCGATCGTTGACGCCGTTGAAGGGCAGCTCGTTCCAGTCGCGCTTGAAGCTCTCGCCCATCACCATGTCGCGAAGGTGGTGCCGGTTCTTGCGGTACTTGCGACGTCCGTTGCCGGCAGCCAGGCGGCGGAAGATTTCCACCGTCTTCGGGCCCGGTGACCGATTGCGGCGATCGGCGAGGTTCGGCAGCTCGGTTCCGGCCAAGCGTTCGGAAAGGCCGCAAGCCGCAATGAAGTCGCCCAGGATGCCGGCCTCTTTGGTCGCCTGCGTATAGGGCAGGACGGTCAGAAAGAAGTCGCCGCTGCGGTCCCAGGGGCGTAGCATACGTTCATAGTGATAGAGATGACTGGTGAGCTCGCGCGGTGCCCAGCGCGAGAAATGCTGATTGCTGTTCAGCAGGCGCAGTCGCTGCGCGTACATCGAGCTCAAGAGTTCGTGCTGCGGCCTGACATAGGCGACGACCTGTACGGTGAAGTCCAGCTTGTGGAAGAAACGCTCGATCTTCTTCGGCATGTTGGAATGCGCCGGCAGGGCGCTGAATATCTCGGAGGAGAGCACGACGACCTCGCAGTCGCTTGCTTTCAGGTTCGAATGCAACCAGGCCCAGGTCGGCTGCTTCGGGTCGAACTGTTTGTGGTTGGCCAGATCGAAAAAGAGATTGCGCTGCGTCACTGTGGTCTGGCCGCATAGCGGATAGAGGATTCCGCGTTCGGCCAGCAGCGCCTGCTGCTCCATGAAGGTATGTTGCAGGGTGCTCGACCCGGTCTTGTGACCGCCGATGTGCAAGATGCAATGACGCATGGCCCGCTCTCTGAAACTGGAAGGCCGCCGGCTAGATGCGTGCCTGCTCTAGGGTGATGTGTCGCGCCCGCGCGGCGCGCTCGATCGCAGCCGAGACCAGACGACCCAGCCGCAGACGCTGGCGCAGCAGCTCCAGCATACGCGCTTCGGTATCGGCGACCACGCCGTTTGCCGCGGCAACGTCGCAGGCCACCACATAGGCGGTCTCGCGCAGACGGTCGGGCAGGGCCGCGGCAATCGCCGCCAGGGCCTTCTGCAGGCCGTCTTCTTCCTGCAGGATGGTGCCGCATTGGCGCGCATCCTCGGTCAACTCGTTGATATCGTAGTCGCGGAACACGGGCAGGCGTTGAACCAGATTGCCGATCATCTGCAGTTCGGAATCGTCCATGACCCGGTCGGCGCCGGCGACCAAAACCATGCTAGCGATAAGGGCCGAGTGGTGGGTGAACATGGACGTTTTGCTCCTCTTTGCCCGCTCCGAATTGCGCCCAGGGCGGCTGGCGTCGAAAGCGAGCTCATCTAGCATCATAAGCGAGGCTGCTTTGTGAGGCCTTCCGTCTCATGATGCAAGCCGATGCTGGACCCTTAGAGGCGAAAACACGCAGTCTCGCGCCGTCATGCTCGCAATCCTCAATGTCATCCTGCCGGTTTTCGGCATCATGCTGGCCGGTTTTCTCTGCGGTCGCTTCCGGGTGCTGGGCGAGGGCTCCAGTCAGGCGCTGAATGCCTATGTCTACTATGTCGCCCTGCCGGCCCTGTTTTTCGTGTCCCTGGCTCAGGTCCCGGTGGCCGAGGCCTTGAACCTGCCCTTCATCGCCACCTACTTCGGCGGCATGCTGGCAGTCTTCGTCTTGTCGATTGTCATCGCGCGGCTCGCCTTCCCGAACAGACCCGGCGCGCTTGCCCTGCACGGTATGTCGGCAGTCTTCTCCAATACCGGCTACATGGGCATTCCCCTCCTGGCCATCGCCTTCGGCGATGCGGCCCGCATGCCCGGAATCATCTCCACGGTTATCAATGGAACGGTGATCATGGGCATGGTCACTATGATTCTGGAGGTCGACGCCAGCGAACGCAGCGGCGTGCTCGCGATGACCGGCAAGGCGCTGGCCGGTGTTGTGCGCTCGCCCTTGGTATCGAGCGCGGTCGGCGGTTTGGCGGTCTCGGCCAGCGGCTTCACCCTGCCGACGGCTCTGGAGACCTTCTGCATTCTGCTGGGTGTGACGGCCGGACCCTGCGCGCTCTTCGCCATCGGCCTCTTCATGGTCGGGAAGTCGGTTCGCACCGGGCTGGGCGAAGTGCTGTGGGTGACCTGGCTGAAGCTGCTGCTGCAGCCGGCGATTACCTACCTGCTGGCCTTCCACCTCTTGGACCTCTCGCCTATCGAGGCCGCTTCGGCCGTGGTTCTGGCAGCCTTGCCGACCGGGGCGCTGAGCTTCGTGCTGGCGCAGCGCTATGGCGTCTATCTGCAGCGCTCGGTGGCCGTCATCCTGGTCTCGACCCTGCTGTCTCTGGCCAGTCTCTTCCTGCTCTTCATCTTGCTGGAGATTGCGTGAGGAAAGTCCTGGTCTCGGCGATGGCATGCGCCAGGCCGCAGCGTTCCACCGGCACGGCCTCGGGGAAGGCGGTCAGGAAGCGGCTGGGAAAGGCGCCGTCCAGCATGATCAGCACGCCGCGATCATCGGCCCGGCGGATGAGCCGCCCAAAGGCCTGACGCAGGCGCCGCCGCACGGATTCTTCGTCATAGTCGCGGCCGCCGAAAGCCTTGCGCCTTTCGCGGTGGCGAATGTCGGGCCTGGGCCAGGGAACGCGATCGTAGACCAAGAGGCGGAGGCTGTCGCCCGGAACGTCGATGCCGTCGCGCAGTGCGTCGGTGCCCAGAAGGCAGCTCTCGCGCTCGCTGCGGAAGATATCGACCAGGGTCCCGGTATCCAGCGGATCGACATGCTGGGCATAGAGCGGCAAGGCCGCCGCGGCCATCCGCGGGGCCAGATGGTGGTGCACGGCGCGTAGCCGCCGGATCGCAGTGAAGAGCCCGAGCCCGCCGCCGCCGGCAGCCTGGAAGAGGCCGTTCAGCGCCGAGGCTTGGGCTTCCGGTCGTGTCTTGGCGACATCGTCGACGATGAAGACGCGGGCTTGCCTGGCATAGTCGAAGGGGCTGGGAACCTTGGCGCGTACCGCCGGGACCTCGAGATAGCTGCCGCCGCAGCGCCGCTCGGCGGCCTTCCAGTCGGCTTCCTCTTCGCCACTGGCGCCGGTCAGTGTGGCAGAGGTGACGGCCACGCCATGCGCCGATTTCAGCACGACCTCGGTGAAGGGTTCCATGGGGTCCAGCCAGTGTCGGTGCAGGCCGACGTCGATGGCCCGTCCGTCGCTGCGGGCGACCGCCATCCAATCGATCTGCCCCTCCGGTGTTTGGCTCTCCAGGCTCGCCAGCATCCCGCGCCACCCCTCCAGCTGCAGCAGCACCCGGCAGCTGAAGCTGCGCAAGCTGCCCTCGAGGCGCCGGCGCTGATCGCTGTCCAGCAGTTCCGGCTCCTCATCCAGAAGCGCCTGGAGACGCGTCGAGAGCCGCTTCAGCGGCGTCGCGATATCGACCAGCGCCTTGCCAAGAATCTTCGCGGCCTCCAGCACTGGGGGCTGCACCGGCTGGCTGTCGCACTCCAGATCATAGCCCTCGTCCTTGCGCGGTGCATAGGCCTCGACCTGATCGGCGACGGCGGCCAGCAGGCGTTCGGTCGGTCCGCGGGCCGAGCCGGTGGCGATGCGCTGGCGCCAACCCTCGCCAGGCAGTGCCGCGGTCGCGACCAGGGCCTCCTGCAGCGCCTCCAGGGCCTCGGCGTCGTCGAGCACCAGATCCTCCAATCGGCGCCTGAGGCCGCGCAGCCGCTGGGCGCCACGGCCGCTGTCGCCGCCCAGGATCCAGCGCCTGAGGTCCTGGGTCTCGCGCCCGGTCAAATGCAGAGAGAAGGCTTGGTCGGCGGCCTCGAAGAGATGATGGCCCTCGTCGAAGACCAGGCGTTGCGGGGCGTTCTGCTCATCCAGTGCACCGGCGGCCTGGGCCATCATCAAGGCGTGGTTGGAGATCACCAGCCTGGCCCGCTTGGCGCGGCGCTGCGAGCGCTCGATGAAACAGCGGCCGTAATGCTCGCAGGTGGCATAGATGCATTCGCCGCGACGGTCGGTCAGACCCAGGATGCGGGCCCGCTCGTCCAGATCCCGCCCGACCAGATACGGCAACCAGCCCGGAAAGTCGCCGCCGACCATGTCGCCGTCGCGGCTGACCAGAGCCCAGCGCGCCATCAGGGAGAGCGCCAGCAGATCGCCCGGCTGGGTGGCCGCCGCGCTGACCGCTTCGGCATAGTTCAGCAGGCAGAGATAGTTCTCTCGCCCCTTGCGGATCACCACCTTGCCGTCGCGCTCCTCGGGGTCGGGATAGAGCGCGCCAACCTCCCGCTCAAGCTGACTCTGCAGGGCCCGGGTGAAGGTCGAGAGATGCACCGTGCCCTCGTTGCGCTCGGCCCAGAGGCCGGCGGGCGCCAGATAGCCTAGGGTTTTGCCGACGCCGGTGCCGGCCTCTGCCAGGACCACGGCCGGCGCGTCGCGACTGGGCGGCGGCTGGAAGGCACGGGCGACGGCGGAGGCATAGTCGGCCTGCTGTGGGCGGTCTTCCGCTCCGGAGGGGCGCAAGGCGGCGAGGGCTGTGCGCGCATCCTGCTCGCTCACCGGCTGCTGGCCGGCTTGCGGCGGCGGTCCCTCGTCCTGCCAGCGCGGCAGTCGCTCCCAGATCGCCAGACCGCGCGCCGCCGGCTGGGAAGCCTCGTCGAGTCCCAGCGCGCGTAGCAGCAGCGGCGACCAGACCCAGCCTTCGCGGGCCAAAGCAAAGGCCAAACCAGCGGCCTGGCGTGGCTGCACCGCGCCGGATTGTCCAAGCAGTTGGGCAGCGACCGCCTGCAGGCTCTGCGCGGCGGCTTCGGCGGTTTCCGGTGCCGGCAGGTCCAGCGCCATCGCCAGCCCGCGCGGGGTCGGGACGCAGGCCTTGGCCGGCCGAACGAAGGCAAAGAGCTCCAGCAGGTCGAGCGCCCGGAAGGGAACGATGTCCAGACGCCGGCAGAGCGCCGGCAGGTGGCAGACCAGCGGCGGTTCTTCACGGGCCAGGCGCGCGGCCTCTGCACCGCCGGGCCGCAGTACCTCACCCTCGCCGGTCAGAAGCAGCAGGCCGTCGGCCGCCAGCACCAAAGCCGGTACGGCCAGAATCGCCCTGGCCGGATCTTGCTGCGTCGGGATCGGTTTGGCTTCACTCATGCTAGGCGACAGCATAGGCCCTGGTCCGAGGAGGCGATAGCAGGGCTGCGTCGTGGGCAGGTGAATCTGTGGTACAGCACGCCTTGTGGCGGCAATCGGGCCTGCCCAGGTCTTCCGGCAACACGACGGAGGGATAGGCAATGCAGTGGGCAAGACGCAGCATGCGGGCAGCGGCCGCAACCGGGCTTCTGGCTCTCGGTCTGTCGCAGGCACTGTGGGCAGGAACGAAAGCAGCGATAGCACGGTTCGAGGGAGTCGAGGGCAATGCCTTTCGCCTGCGCTCCGGCCAGCGCACGGCACTGCGCTTCGGCACCCTGATCTTCCCCGCCGACGAGATTGAGACCGGCGCAGGGGCAAAGCTGCAGATACGGCTGAACGATGGCTCTCTGCTGGTCCAGGGTGGGGGCACCGGCCTGTGCCTGGAAGACGTGGCCCTGCCGGCGCAGGGTCTGCCCGGCCGTGGCCTAGTGGTCATGGGCGACGGCATCCTGCGACTCATCCTGCAAGGCGGCGGAGCCTGGGAGGACTGCACGGTGAAGGCCTCGACCTCGGTGGCCTCGGTGCGCGGCACCGATTTCGTGGCCGAGAACCAAGCCCAATCCTCCGCCGTCTTCGTTGTCGGCGGTCTGGTCGAAGTCAGCGGCAAGGCCGGCGGTTGCGCGCGGCTTTCGGCCGGCCAGGGAACGACTGTACCGCTGGAAATGTCGGTACCGCGGGCGAAACGCTGGGGCGAGGCTCGAGTCGCCGAGACGATGGCGCAGGTCAAGGTCACGCTTTAGGACCCTTTTCGAAAGAGATAGTTGGTACTTTTGTCTGGGTCGGCAGCGTGCAGGGACAGAGAGGCTTCTAAGGCTCGTCCTTTCATCCACTGCGCGACAGCAGCGAGGCGGCCCATTCGGCTTCCGGGCTGGGCCGGTTGCTGCGTTGGCGCTCGTCGCGCTGGATGCGGCCCTTGACGCCGTCCAAGGCGTTGGCGCTGAGCTCCAAGACCTGAAAGCGCCGCGGGTCGACCGGGCCGGGTAGGACCAATCCGACCTCCGAGGCGTTACGGAAGCCGTAATTGCCGTAATAGGAGGGCTCGCCCACCACCAGGCAGACGCGATGTTCCAGACGTTTGGCGCAGGTCAGGCCGTGGCGCACCAATGCCTTGCCGATGCCACGCCCCTGCAGGGCCGGCTCCACCGCGAGCGGCCCCAGCAGGATGGCCTCGACCTCTTCGATCAGCACCGGAAAGAAGCGCAGCGAGGCCAAGAGCCCGCCATAGGAATCCACTGGGGCGAAGGAGATATCGGCCAAAGGCGCCAGGTTTTCGCGCAGGCTATAGACGGTGCATTCCAGCCGTGAGGGGCCGAAAGTGCGGTTCAGCAGGTGTTCGATCTTGGCCGCATGCTGCGGCTCCTCCAGGATGATCCGATAGTCGCTCATCTTTGGGTCCCGTCGTTGCGTCGCCCGCAAGAGCGTGTGAAGCTCGTCAGTTTAAAGCCCTCGTGCTCTTCAGAACTGCCTTCGGGGCGACTGCTTGCCAGAAGTCCGGTAACAACGATTGCCCGACAGCCCAAGGGTCTGTCGGGCATTTCTGCTCTATCGTCGTCGTCGGAACCCAGCAATCTGCATCGGGACACCCCCAAAATCGGACGCAGCCGGGAAGCTGCGCTGTCATGGCAAGTAACACCGCCCAGGGCGCGGAGCAAGGCCTTTGCCGTGGCGTCGTATGGTAGCCTCCATGGCAGGCGCCGGACGGCCGGCGGCAGGTTCCCTTCCCAAGCCGGGGGGCAGGTTCCCTTCCCAGGCCGGGGGATCGCCGATCTTCTGGCTCATGTAATCCAGGAAGGCGCACAGCTTCGGTGGGGCATTGCACCTTGCCGGATAGACTAGGGAACTCGCGACCTCGCTGTCGACCCGCCAGGCCGGACAGAGGCGCAAGAGCCGCCCGCCGCGCAGCGCGTCGGTCAGAAAGAAGCTGGGCAGCAGGGCAATGCCCCGACCGGCCAAGGCCAGGGCCAAGAGGACGTCACCGTTGTTGGCCAGGGCACGACCCCTGACCTCGATATCGAGAGGATCCTCCGGATCCAGAAAGTGCCAGGGCCGCCCGCCACGCAGATAGCTATAGCGCAGGCAGTTGTGTGCCTTCAGCTCGCGTGGGTCTTGCGGCAGACCGGCTTCGCGAAGATAGCTGGGTGCTGCGACCAGTATAGCTGTCCAGACTGCAAAGGCGTTTGGTGATCAAAATCGATTCGGCCAGGCGGCCGATCCTGAGGGCGGCACCGAAGCCTTCCTCGACCAGATCCACCACGCGGTCGCTCAGGACCAAATCCAGATCCAGCTCTGGACAGGCCTCCGGGAAGGGGCCGAGCCAGGAATTGAGATAGTGGTAGGCGAAGGAGACCAGGGCCGAGAGCCGAAGCACGCCACGCGGACGAGCGGCCAATGCAGTGACCTGCCGTTCGGCTGCATCGGCCTCGGCCAGCATGCGCTGGCAGCCCTCGTAGAAGGCCCGTCCGGCCTCGGTCAAGGACAGCTGGCGGGTGGTGCGGTTCAAGAGACGCACGCCTAAACGATCTTCGAGCTGAGCGACATGGCGCGACAGAGCCGCCTTGGAGTGGCCTTTGGCTCCGGCCGCCGCGGTGAAGGATCCGGCCTCGACCACGGCGGCGAAGGCATTCATCGCAATCAGCGTCTGCGGATCCATACTTGCTGCCTCGCCGTGTCGCCCAAGAGGGCTGCCGAGCCTGCGCCGACTTCACATCTGCGCGTCATTGTGGCGACAAGGATAGGCGTATGGTCATCAAGGCACCATATGTTAGACAGAGCCTGCCATTAAGTGACTAATTTCCAAAGTTGCATGCGGCCCAGAGGAGTCTTCAAGCGATCCATGCCTGATCTCACCCTGTCACGGCGCAGCCTGCTTTCGGCAGCTGCCGCCTTGCCTTTCGCCGGTCTTCCGCTTTTTGCCGGGCGCTCCGCCTCGGCCGATATCTTTCCGGCCGCGAGTTTCACCCTGGACAACGGCCTAACCGTCGTGGTCACCACCAATCGCCGGGTGCCGCTGGTCACGCAGCTGCTGATGTACCGTGTCGGTGCCGCCGACGAGGAGGCCGGCAAGTCGGGGATTGCGCACTTCCTGGAGCATCTGCTGTTCAAGGGCACCAAGACGCACCCGGCCGGCGCTTTCTCCGATGCCATCGCCGCGGTCGGCGGTCGCGAGAACGCCTTCACCCATCAGGACTATACCGGCTATTGGCAGACCGTGCCGCGCAGCGCGTTGGAGACCGTCCTGGGCTTCGAGTCGGACCGCATGCTGAACCTCCAACTACAGGACGCAGAGGTCCTGCCGGAGCGCCAGGTGGTGCTGGAGGAGCGGCGATCGCGGGTCGACAACCGCCCCGGTTCGCAGCTGAGCGAAGCGGTGATGGCGACCCTTTTCCGCAACCACCCCTACGGCATTCCGATCATCGGCTGGGAGGAAGAGATTCACCAGCTGAACACGGCCGACGCGATCGCCTTCTACGAGACCTGGTACGGACCGCAGAACGCCATTCTGGTGCTGGGCGGCGATATCGATGCGGACCAGGCCCGTCCCTTGATCGAGGCGACCTACGGCCAGCTGCCGCGCCGCGGCCGCGACAGTCGCCAGCGGCCGAGAGAGCCGGCCTCGCGCACCACCCGGCGGGTCGAGATGCGCTCGTCCCTGACGCCGCAGCCACGCCTTTCGCGCACCTATCTGGTGCCGCACCGCAAGGATTTGCAGCCGGGCGGTCTCGAGGCCCTGCAGCTGCTCTCCATGGTTTTGGGCGGCGGCAACACCAGCCGCCTCTACAGTGACCTGGTCCTGGGGCGTGGCTTGGCGATCTCGGCCGGCAGTTACGATCGTTCGGAGGTGCTCGACTATCCCACTCTGCACCTCTACGCGCAGCCAGTGCCCGGCGTCGAGGTCTCTGCTTTGGAGACCGAGGTCGATGGCCAGATCGAGCGCTTTCTGGAGGAGGGCGCCGATGCGGCGGCCTTGCAGGATGCCAAGGATCGCCTGGTGGCCGCGGCGGTCTTCGCCCGCGATGACCCCAAGACGGCGCCACGCGTGATCGGCTCTGCTATGGCCGTCAACGAGAGTCTGGCCTATCTTCAGGCTTGGCCTGAAAGAGTCGCCGCAGTCGCGCCGCAAGAGGTCACCGATCTTGCACGCCAGGTGATCGATCCGCGCCGTTCGGTGACCGGAATTCTGCACCCGGAGATGCCCTCGTGATGAGCTTCTTTCGTCTCTCCCGACCCTTGGCCCCACCCCTGGCCACAATCGTCGCACTTGGCCTGGTGGTCGCCGTCGCGGCGCCGGCCCGCGCTTTGGAGATTCAACGAGTCACCAGTCCCGGCGGAATCGAGGCCTGGCTGGTCGAGGATCACACCAATCCCATCCTGGCGCTCTCCTTCTTCTTCGATGGCGGGGCCGCCAGCGATCCGCTCGGCAAGGAGGGGCGGGCCAGGCTCGCCGCCTCGCTGCTCGATGAGGGCGCCGGTGAGATGGATGCCGCCGCCTTCCGCGGCGCCTTGGAGCGCCGCTCGATCGATCTCTCCTTCGACGTCGGGCGCGACGGTCTGCACGGCAGTCTGGTGACCTTGACCGATCGCAGCGACGAGGCCGGCGAACTGCTGGCCCTGGCCTTGACCGCGCCACGCTTCGACCAAGAAGCCGTCGAGCGGGTGCGCCGGCAGATGCTGAGCAGCCTGGCGCGGCGCGAAAGCCAGCCGAACGCGCAAGCTGCCCTGGCCCTGCAGGCGGCCCTCTTCCCCGATCATCCCTATGGGCGCCCGAGCCAGGGCAGTAAGGACAGCGTCAGCGCCCTCGAGGTAGCCGATCTTCGCGCCTTCCTGGAGGAGCGCTTGGCCCGCGATGCGCTCGTCGTCGGCGCGGTCGGTGACATCACCGCCAAGGAAATGGGTCGCTACCTCGACAAGGTCTTCGCCGGCCTGCCCCAGTCGGCGCATCCGGTGACGGTGTCGGAAACTGCGACTCAGGCCGCTGGTCATCGCCAGGAGGTGGCGATTCCGGTGCCGCAGAGCAGCATCATGCTGGCTCAGCATGGGCCGCTGCGCGACGATCCCGACTACTATGCCCTGGTGGTGGTCGATAAGGTTCTGGGCGGCGGCAGCTTCTCCTCGCGGCTCTATGACGAGGTCCGTGAGAAACGCGGCCTAGCCTATGGCGTCTGGAGCAGCCTGCGGCCGATGGACAAGGCCGGAATCTGGTATGCCGGCACCTCGACCCAGACCGCGCGAGTCGCCGAGTCGGTCGAGGTGATCCAACAGGTCTGGCGCGACATGGCCGAGGCCGGGCCGACTGATGCGGAGATCAAACTGGCGGTCGACTATCTCGTCGGCTCGTTTCTGCTCTCGATCTCCTCCTCCGAGGACATTGCCGGCATGCTGGTTGCGATCCAGCGGCAGGATCTGGGGATCGACTACATCGATCGCCGCCAGGACATCTACGAGAGCCTGACGCCGGAGGAGGTCCGTGCTGCAGCCAAGCGTTGGCTGGACCCGGATGCCCTGGCCATCGTCATTGCCGGCGCTCCCGCCAACGCGCTATCTCCGGAGGGGCAAAGCGAAGCGGCCGCGACGGAAACCAATTAGGCCGCTGTTGCCGGCTGGCGGGCGACGCCGAAAGGGAGGCAATGGCCGACGCTGAAAGCGCAACGACGACGATCGGCGAAGCGCCGCGAGAGATCCGTCGCCTGCCCGAGACCCTGGTCAACCGCATCGCCGCCGGCGAAGTGGTGGAGCGGCCCGCCTCGGTGGTGAAGGAACTGGTCGAGAACGCGCTCGACGCCGGCGCCACCCGCATCGCCGTCAGCCTGCGCGCCGGCGGCGCCGCGGCGATTGTGGTCAGCGACGACGGTTGCGGCATGAGCCGTCAGGATCTGAGCTTGGCGGTGCTGCGCCATGCCACCTCGAAGTTGCCGCAGGACGATCTTGGGGAGATTCGCTTCCTGGGTTTCCGCGGCGAAGCCTTGCCCTCGATTTCTGCTGTTGCGCGGGTCACCCTGACCAGCCGGCCAACGGACGCGGAGTCGGCCTGGTGCCTGGCGATCGAAGGCGGCCGGGCCGAGGAGCCGAGACCGGCGGCCGGGCCATCGGGCACGCGCATCGAGGTGCGCGATCTCTTCTATGCCGTGCCGGCCAGGCTCAAGTTTTTGAAGAGCGAGCGCTCCGAGCGCATGGCGGTGGAGGACGTGGTTACCCGTCTGGCCATGGCCAATCCCCGGGTCGGTTATCGGCTCGAGGCGGACGGCCGCAATCTGCTGGACCTGCCGGTCAGACAGGATCTGGATCCGGCAAGTGCACGTCTCGCCCGCCTGGGCTCCATCATGGGACGCGAGTTTGCCGAAAACGCCCTAGAGATCGATGCCCTGCGCGAGGGTGTCAGGCTGCAGGGCTATGCCGCCCTGCCAACCCTCAATCGTGCGACCTCGCGCTATCAGTATCTCTTCGTGAACGGCCGGCCGGTCCGCGACAAGCTGCTGGTGGGTGCCCTGCGCGGTGCCTATCAGGACTTCCTGGCGCGCGATCGCCATCCCTTGGTGGCGCTTTTCCTGACCCTAGAGTCCGAAGAGGTAGACGTGAATGTGCATCCGGCCAAGACCGAGGTGCGCTTCCGCGATTCGGCCCTGGTGCGCGGTCTCCTGGTCAGTGCCATCCGCCACGCCCTGGCCGGTGCTGGCCATCGCGCCTCCACATCGGCCTCGAACGCGGCCTTGGGTGCCTTCCGCGGCGGTGGGTCGGGAAGCTGGCCGAGCCAACGCGGCGGCGGCACCCTGCCGCAGGGCTTGGCTGAGAGCGGTCTTGCCTATCAGGCACCGTTGCCGGCGCGCGAAGCGGGCTTGCCGGACCTGGCACTGCCGCCTGACGCTCCGAATGTCATGCCGGCTGCGGCTGCCGCTGTTCTGCCCGAGGCCTCGCATCCGCTGGGCGCGGCGCGGGCGCAGATCTTCCAGACCTACATCGTCGCCGAGACCGCCGAAGGCCTGGTCATCGTCGACCAGCACGCCGCCCACGAGCGCCTAGTCTACGAGCGTATGAAAGAGGCCTTGGCGGCCAGCGGCGTGGCGCGCCAGGCCCTGCTCATTCCCGAGGTGATCGAACTGCCGGCCACAGCGGTGCAGGCACTGGCCGCGCGCGATGCCGAGCTGGCCGAGCTGGGCTTGGTGATCGAGGCCTTCGGCGAGACCGCTCTGGTGGTCCGCGAGGTGCCGGCCCTGCTGGAGAAGCTGGATCTGCAGGGTTTGATCCGCGATCTGGCGGACGAGCTGGCCGAACTCGGCATGGCGGTGACCCTGAAGGAGCGTCTGGCCGAGGTCTGCGGCACCATGGCCTGCCACGGCTCGGTGCGTGCCGGTCGCCGCCTGAATGCCGAGGAGATGAATGCCCTGCTGCGCGAGATGGAGGCGACACCGCACTCCGGGCAGTGCAACCACGGGCGCCCGACCTATGTCTCCTTGAGCCGCGCCGACATCGAAAAACTCTTCGGCCGACGGTGACGAAAAGCCCCTCTCGGCCATCCTGCACCTTGTTCCTGCCCGTCCGAAGCAGCAGATAAAGCCCGGTTCGCGGACAAGGAGAGGATTTTCATGAACGAGCGTGCCGTCTGGCGCCGGATACTGGGCGATTGGATCGCCTCGAACTGGGTGCAGCACTTCATCACCGCGGTGATCGTCGCCAATGCCGTCACCCTGGGTCTGGAGACCTCGATCAGCGTCACCTTGGCGACCGGCGAACTGCTGCCCAGCCTAGACCGTATCTTCCTGGCGATTTTCGTGGTCGAGATCGCTTGCAAGATCGTCGCCTTCGGCTGGCGCTTCGCCACCAACGCCTGGAACATCTTCGACTTCGTGATCGTCGGCATCGCCCTGCTGCCCAGCACGGGCGCCTTGTCGGTCCTGCGGGCGTTGAGGGTCCTCCGAATTCTGCGGTTGATTTCGGTCGTACCCTCGATGCGCAAGGTGGTCGAGGCCTTGGCGCGCGCCATCCCCGGCATGGGCTCGATCCTGCTACTGATGAGCCTGATCTTCTACGTCTTCTCGGTGATCGCCACCAAGCTCTATGCCGCCAGCTTCCCGGAGTGGTTCGGCAGTGTCGGCGAGTCGGCCTATTCGCTCTTCCAAGTCATGACTCTGGAGAGCTGGTCGATGGGCATCGTGCGGCCGGTGATGGAGGCCCATCCCAATGCTTGGTTCTTCTTCGTGCCCTTCATCCTACTCACCACCTTCGCCGTGGTGAACCTAGTGGTCGGCATCGTCGTCGGCGCCATGCAGGAAGAGCACGACGAGGAACAGCGCCAGCAGGAAGCGGCCGCGGTGGAGGCGCGCCAAGAACTGAGCACCGACGTCAAAGCACTGCGCCGGGAACTGGCGGACTTGCGGGCCCTGGTCGAATCTGGGGTCGAGTCCGGACGGGATCGCTCCGCCTGAGGTGGGACGGTGCCGTCCGGTTCGATAAGCCTTAGCGTTTCGGCGGTTGCAGTTCGATGGTAACCGAGATCGGGCCGCTGTGGTTGGGATAGGGATGGCGCGCCTCGAAAGGCTCGCTGCCGCCAGGTGGGAGCGATAGCACGGCCACGCGAAAGCGCCACTCGGTCAAGGTCTTGCCCTCCGCGTCGGTGACAATGGCGACTACGGTCGGCACCGGTCTGGTCGAGGTCGAGCTGTTGAAGATCGCACCGGTCACCACCAGGGTCGGTTCTCCCGCCAAGGTCGCTTCGCGGAAAGCCACACCCTGGACTTCCAGACCGTCGTTGCGGCCACCCTCGGCTTCGATGCCCAGCGCTTCGTAGAGGCGGGCGATTTCCGGTATCGCGGCGACGATCTGATCGCGGAAGAACCAGGCGCCGGCCAGGAATCCGCCCAAGAGGGTCAGGACCAACAGCCAGCCGACGACCAGCGGCCCGGTCGAACTTGGCTTCGTGGGATTGAGGTCCAAGCGCCCGCTCGATCCTGCGCCCTCTTGCCGACCGCCCCGTCTGCGGTCGCTCTCCTGCTTGGCTTCGACGCGCGCGCGCCGGGAGACATCGGTGTCGCCGAGCTGCTGGGAGAGGATGCCTTCCGGCACTGCCGAGCCTCGACTGGGCGGCGGAACGGCTTGTGGTCGCGGTGCGGGCGGCGGCGCAGCCGGATTGCTTGCGACCGGGCGTAGCGGTGGCGGTGCAGCGGCCGGCGTCTTGTTCGCCGATGGATGGGGAGAGAGCGGATGCAAAGAGGGAGGTCGCAAGCCGCCTTGCAGATTGGGATTGGCGGCAGGTTCTCTCGCTGTTTGCGACCCTTGCACTTGCGATTGGCTTTCACTGCTGATGGGTGCTTGCTGCCAGGCATGCTGGCAGCGGCTACAGCGCAGACGGCGACCCTTCTCGCCGAGAGCATCGTCGGCAAGGCGAAAGCGGGCATTGCAAGCCGGGCAGGTGATGATCATGTAATTCCGGAAAACCGAGGACTGAGCCAAGCTTTCGGTTTATAGGAGCGGCCATCGGGGCGTGCAAGAGAAGGACTGCCATCGGCGAAACCCTGCGGCCTTTGCACCACGGGGCCTTTGCACAAAACCGCGGCCCGTGCCAATGTCCGCCTGCAGGTGCGCGCCGACGCAGTTGCGTTCCGAACGGATAGGGTCGAGATCAGGGAGACGGCAAGGACGTGGTCCGGTTCGAACAGGTATCCTTGCGCTACGAAGATGGACCCTTCGTTTTGCGCGATCTGACTTTCTCCCTGGATCCGGGCAGCTTTCACTATGTCACCGGCCCATCGGGTGCGGGCAAGACCAGCCTGCTGCGCCTCATGACCTTGGCGCAGCGGCCGAGCGAAGGGCGCATCGTCATCTTCGGCCGCGACGGCACCAGCCTCAATCGCGACGAGCGGGCTGAGACCAGGCGGCGCATCGGTATGGTCTTTCAGGAGTTCCGACTTCTCGATCATCTGAGCGTCATGGACAATGTCATGCTGCCGATGAGGCTGATCGGTCACACCGGTCCGCAGGTGGAGCATCACGTGCGCGAGCTGCTGTCCTGGGTCGGCTTGGGCGATGCGCTGGATTCGCTGCCGCATACGCTCTCGGGCGGGCAGCAGCAGCGCGTTGCCATTGCCCGCGCGGTGATCGGCCGGCCAAGCCTGCTGTTGTCCGACGAGCCGACCGGCAATGTCGACGACCAGATTGCCGAGCGCCTGCTCTATCTCTTCGAAGAATTGAACCGTTTGGGCACGACGGTCTTGATCGCCACCCACAACGAGCATCTGGTGGAACAGTTCAAGCATCCCATCATCCGGCTGGACGAATCCCATGCGCGAGTCCTAGCCGCGAACGACGAAGAGGCCTAAACCCTCAGCCATGCTGTTCGCACGTCCCGACATTCCACTGGATCAGGATTCCTCGGCCCGTTTCCTGCCTTGGCTGATCGCCTTCATGGTGTTCCTGGCAAGCTTGGCGCTGGCCAGCCTGCTGGTGGTCGAAAGCCTGGTAGAGCGTTGGGATCGGGGCTTGCGCGCCGAACTGACGGTACAGATCCCGCCGCCCGAGGGCAGCGGTAGCCTGAAGGTGCTCCAGGGCTTGCGCCAAGAGCGCATGGACAAGGTGCTGGCGGTGATGGCGAACACCGCCGGTGTCCTGGATGCGCAGGTGCTCTCGCAGGAGGCGGTGGCGCAACTGGTCGAACCCTGGCTCGGCAGAGACCGAGAGGAGATGCAGCCCTTCCTGCCCAGCCTCTTGGCGGTACGCATCGACCCGGCCCAGCAAGTCGACGTGCCGGCCTTGCAGTTGGCGCTGGATCAAGCCGTGGCCGGAACCCATATCGACGATCATCAGCGCTGGCTGGGCGCCCTGGTCGGCCTGGCACGCTCGGTGGAGTTGGGGGCCCTGCTGGTCTTGGCGTTGGTCGCCATGGCCGGTACTGCGACTGTCGTCTTCGTCGCCCGGGCCAGCCTTGCCATTCATCGACCGGTGATCGAGCTGCTACACTTAATGGGCGCCGAAGATCGCTATATTGCCAAGCAGTTCCAAGGCCATGCCCTGCGCTTCAGCCTGCGCGGCGGGCTCGTCGGTTTTGCCGCCGCGGCCGCGGTGCTCGGCCTCTTCGGCTATGTTGGCGGTCAGATGGAGAGCGGTCTCCTGCCGCGCGTCGAACTGGCGATCCTCGATTGGGCGATTGTGGCGGTGGTGCTACTGGTCACCTGCCTGATTGCCATGCTTACGGCACGTTTCACAGTCATTAGGACGCTTGGAAGGCTGCAGTAGCGTAAGTCCTGGGCGTGCGCCGGCACATTTTCTGCAAGACGACGCGAACCCAGGCTGGCTAAACAACCTGGTACAACCTCCGAGCACGATCATGGTGCGAACATTCCTGGCCGCCTTGCTCCTTCTTATGGGCTTGGGCATCGGCTTCATCGTCTTCACGCAGGCGCTGCCGAGCGTTCCTAGCGACGACACCCGGCGCAGCGATGCAATCGTGGTGCTGACCGGCGGTGCTGCGCGGGTGGCCGAAGGCCTGCGGCTGCTGGCCGCCGATCAGGGGGCGGTGTTGCTGATTTCGGGCGTTCATCCGGACACGGAGTTGGCAGCTTTGCTGGCTCTGGCGCCGGAGGTGCCGGCCAGCCTCGCCGCGCGAATTACCTTGGATCGGGCCGCCGCCAATACCGTCGGCAATGCCCGCGAGACGGCCCGTTGGGTCAAGGATAACCAGATCGACACCTTGCGCGTGGTGACCGCGGCTTACCACATGCCGCGCAGCTTCTTGGAGCTGCAGCGCACGCTGCCGGGTGTGGAGCTGATCCCCAATCCGGTCTTTCCGGCCAGCGTGGAGCAGAAACGCTGGTGGACCTCTTCGGGGAGTGCCAGCCTGCTGCTGGGCGAGTACCTGAAGTATCTCGTAGCCTTGGTGTCCAGCCCCTTCGAAGACGGCGAGACCGCACAAGAGGCCCCTTGACGCGCTTCGCGGCCTCGACCACCAAGAGGGCATGAACCTACTCCGCGCCATCGCGTTTAACATCTACCTGCAAATCTGGACCATTGGCATGGCTTGCGTCTTCGGGCCGACCCTGCTGTTTTCCTCCAACATCGTCATGCGCTTCGCCAAGGTTTGGGCGCATGGCGTGGTCTTCGGTGCGGCCGTGTTCTTGGGCATCAAGGCCGAGCTCCGCGGCCGGGAACACCTGAAGGACAAGCGAGTGGTCCTGGCGGCCAAACACCAATCCTCCTGGGAGACGATCAAGCTCTCGACCATCGTCGACCTGCCGGCCACGGTTCTGAAGCGCGAGCTGGCCTCGATGCCGGTCTATGGCTATTACTTCCGCCGCGCCGGCATGATTCCGATCGACCGCGATCTCGGCGCCAAGGCGATACGCGACATGATCCGCCTGTCGCGCGAATCGCTGGATCGAGGCCGTACCATCATCATCTATCCGGAGGGCACGCGCACCGCGATCGGTCAGAAACCGCGCTACTTCCCCGGTGTCGCCGGGCTCTACAAGGAGCTAAAGGTGCCGATCGTGCCGATCGCGCTGAATTCCGCGCTCTACTGGCCGCGCGGCAGCTTCGCCAAGATTCCCGGGCGGATCGTCATCGAAGCCTTGCCGCCGATCCCACCTGGGCTGGATCGAAAGAACTTCCTGCGCGAGCTCGAAACCCGAATCGAAACCGCGACCGCGCGCCTGATCGAGGAAGGGCGCGCAGACTTGCGGGCTCGCGGCTACGATCCGGGTTGAGCCAGCTGCGCTCGGCCTGACAGTGGAAAGAACAAAAAGAGAACACAAACTTGACCTTCTCGGACACCGAGTCTAGTCTTTTCCGCCCGACTCGATAGGCTAGCGATGATCGAACTGACGCCAATCGCCCAGCGCATCTGGGAAAGCAAGTACCGCCTGCACGCGGCCGATGGCGCGCCGCGCGATGCCCGAATCGAGGATAGCTGGCAGCGGGTGGCGACGGCTCTGGCGGCTGCCGAGCCTGAGCCGGCCGTCTGGGGCAAGCGCTTCTACGGTGCCCTGGAAGACTTCGCCTTCCTGCCGGTTGGTCGCATTCTCGCCGGCGCCGGCACCGAGCGTCAGGTGACGCTCTTCAACTGCTTCGTGATGGGGACCGTACCAGACGACGTGGGCCGGATCTTCACGCACCTGCGTGAGGCCGCGCTGACCATGCAGCAGGGTGGCGGCATCGGCTATGACTTCTCGACCCTCAGGCCCAAGGGAGCCTTGGTACAGGGGGTCGGCGCCGATGCCTCGGGGCCGGTCAGCTTCATGGAAGTCTGGGACGCGATGTGCCGGACCATCATGTCGGCCGGGTCCAGGCGCGGCGCCATGATGGGCACCCTGCGCTGCGATCACCCCGACATCGAAGGCTTCATCGCCGCCAAGCGGCAGGCCGGCAAGCTTACCAATTTCAATCTGTCGGTGCTGGTCACCGACGACTTTCTAGAGGCGGTCGAGGCCGATCGGTCCTGGCCCTTGAGCTTCGAGGGCAAGACCTATCGAACTCTGCAGGCGCGTGCACTTTGGGACCAGATCATGCGGGCAACCTACGAGGTCTCCGAGCCCGGGGTGATCTTCATCGACCGCATCAATCAGGCCAACAACCTAGCCTACTGCGAGACCATTGCCGCGACCAATCCCTGCGGCGAGCAACCGCTGCCGCCCTATGGTGCTTGTCTGTTGGGTTCGATCAATCTGGAACGTCTGGTGCTTGATCCCTTTGGGCCGCGCACGCGTTTGGACGAGGCGCACCTGCAGCGACTGGTGCACCTGGCGGTCCGCATGCTGGACAATGCCATCTCCGCCTCGCGCTTCCCACTAGCTGAGCAGCGGGCCGAAGCAGAGGCCAAGCGGCGCATCGGGCTGGGCATCACCGGTCTGGCAGATGCGCTGATCTATTGCGGGCTGACCTACGGCACTCCCGAGGCCGTGGCCCGCAGCGAATCCTGGATGCAGCTCATTCGCGACAGCGCCTATGCCGCCTCGATCGCATTGGCCGAAGAGAAGGGAGCCTTTCCGCTGTTCGACCGTGAAGCCTTTCTCGAGCGGCCGGGGATCGCGGCCCTGCCGGAAACCCTGCGGCGGAGCATCGCCGCGTCCGGCATTCGCAATGGTCTGCTGACCTCGATTGCACCCACCGGCACGATTTCCCTGCTCGCCGGCAATGTCTCCTCGGGTCTGGAGCCGGTCTTTGCCTTCATCTATCGCCGTAACATCCTGCGCCCGGACGGCAGCCGCGACAGCGAGGAAGTCAGCGATGCCGCCTACCGCCGCTACCGGGCCATGAAGGGCCCCGATGCGCCCTTGCCGCCGGCCTTCGTCGCTGCCGGCGATCTGGAACCTGCCGCGCACCTGGCGATGCAGACAGCGGTTCAGCGCTATGTCGACGCCTCGGTCTCCAAGACCGTCAATCTGCCGCAGAAAATCGCTTTCGAGGACTTCAAGGAAGTCTATCGCGAGGCCTGGCGGATGGGCTGCAAGGGCTGCACCACCTATCGACCGAGCGAGTTGCGCGGTTCCGTCCTGGAGGAGAGCAAGGCACCAGCTACGGTGCCGCTTCCGGCGAGCGGCGAGGCGAACAACGCGGTCGTCTATATGAGCGAGCCCTTGGATCGGCCGAAGCAGCTGAAAGGACATACCTACAAGCAGCGCTGGCCGGACAGCGATCATGCGCTCTACATCACCCTGAACGACATCGAGCAGCCCGGCTCAGACGGCCATCTGCGCAGCCTCCCCTTTGAAATCTTCATCAATTCCAAGAACATGGAGCATTACGCCTGGACCGTGGCCTTGACCCGGATGATCTCGGCCGTGTTCCGGCGCGGCGGCGATGTCTCCTTCGTCGTCGAGGAGTTGAAGGCGGTCTTCGACCCACGCGGCGGCGCCTGGATCGAGGGGTGCTATGTGCCCTCGCTGCTGGCGGCCATCGGCGGCGTGATCGAACGGCATCTGCAGGCGATCGGCTTTCTCGCCGGTCCGATGGGCCTGGAGGCTGCGGCGAAGCTGCGCGAAGGGAGCGGGGCAGGCCCTGGCAAGGACGCCGAAACTGGTGACGGCGAAGGCCAACGACCGCCCAGCCAATGCCCGCGTTGCGGCAATGCCAGTCTCATCCGTCAGAAGGGCTGTGCGCTCTGCAGCGACTGCGGCTACTCCAACTGTGGCTAGCTTGCTCGACCGGCGGCGTCTCGATGGCGGAGACTGAGCGCCACTGCCAGCGCTGCTCGGCGCCTCTGGATCCGGACGATATCCGTTGCGCGCGCTGTGGGGCGCGTACGCCGGTCGTCTATCCCTGGTATCTGCCGATCCTCAGCACCCTGATCCTGCTCTTGATCGCCTGGTCGGTGATCGACCTCGATGTCGTCTGGGACTACGTCACCGGCTTCGGCAATCGGCCGAGTTCCTGATCCCCAATCGTAGCCCTCGCTTTCGCGTTAACAAAAGAGGCCTGTCGGAACGCAAGTCCGCCTGGCTAAGATGGTGCGGCTAGCCCGGATGTTTCGCCAGTGTAATGAGATGAGAGGGATTTTAGGGCTGTGAAGTAGCCGCGTGGTGGGAAAGAATGTAACGCATGGGACGGTCGGCGAGTCGGTGTCTGCGTTTCGGTCATCGGATCCGGTCCCTCGGTAGTTCGCGTTCGGTCGGAGCGCTGCTGGGGAGTGATCGAGGGCAGAGCCTGGCGTGGGCGATAGGGACCTCGTCTTCGTAGGGGCAAGCGGAGGCCATGGGGATGCGGCTGCGTCTGACGGAACGGTTGATCTGCGCGCCGATTTTGAGGCGTTCGTTTCGGAGAGTGGCGCAGGTGGCCCTGGCGAGTTGGGTATGTGGCAGGGCGATGCGACGCAAGGCAGGGCGTAGGACATAGGCGAAGGAGGCGAACCGGAGGCGGAGCCGATTGGCCCGCATGTTGGCAGCCGAGGTGCGGGCGGCGAAGAGGTCGCGCTGGCAGTCCTCGATGCGGGGTGAAGCCCGGCGCTATGAGCTCCCTATCGCCGCGCGCGCAGTCGCGTTCTTCGTAGAGGGTGCGGGCGTCGTAGTCCTTGGGCTTGAGCGAGGCGACGACGAAGCGCGGAGTGGCGCCCTTGTCGCCGCGTCCCGCCATCCACTCGGCCTTGGCGACCGCGCACCGTCGCCGGCTCCGACTGTCTCTCGTGTTCCAGCGGAAGTCGGCAAAGCGGCGGGCGGGCTGTCCGGTCTTGAGCGCTTCTTCCTCGGCCCAGGCAAGCGCGACATGGGTGTGCGCGACCGGCCGGCTGTTGCGGGCCAGGCCAAAGAGGTCGTGAACTCGATTATCCTCCACCCAGGCCATCAGATCATCACGGGCAAAGCCAGAGTTGGCACGCAGGATGATCTTGACCTTGGGCCAGCGCTGACGAATCTGGGCGACGATGCGGGCCGCCTCGCCGTTCCAGCAGATGAACTCCAAGCCATCCGAACACCGGCGCAAGTTGAAGCGCATGACCACGACCTTACCGTCGTGACAACGTCCCAGCCGCGTGCCGGAGTGCTTCTCCAACAGTGGGCCATGGTGCTTCACGATCCGATAGAGGCGCTTGTGATTGAAGGGCGTTTCGCCCCGGGCGGGCCCGATCGCGGTTCAGCAGTGCGGTGATACGGCGGTAGCCGGAGCTCGGTCGGGCATCGACCAGCGGCCGTACCGGCGCCAAGACCGCCGCGTCTTGCGCTTTGCGATAGCGCCGACGCGGCTCAGTGTCGGATGCAAGCCGCTGCACTAGATTCGAGGGCGACACCGATAGGCTGTCGGCAACCGCCTTCACCGGGAAGGATCCTTCAGCAGCGACGAGGACAGCAGGGTCTGTTTTTGGGTCACGCCTATCTGAGAGGGTATTCTCTAAGGTAGCGTAGGAAGAGTTTTGGCTTGTCGGAAACCCGATGATTGTAGCGCCACTCAGTTTCTTTGAGATGCAAATGGAAGGTGTGTTTGGGCAAGTCCTTGAGCTTTGCCAGCCGCACCTTGGCCATGCCCCAAAATCCCTCGATAGCGTTGATGTGAGCGCGGCCACGCGCGAATTCGTCTTTCGAACGGTCGACGCGGAAGTAGCCATAGCCGGGGTCGACGAGCCCGTTGTACGTGCCAGCCATCCGAGTCGATCATGCTCTCTGGGTCCACCCGGCCCCGAACGATCCCTTGTCATGTGGCCTTTGAGCAGTCCGGCACGATCTCGGCATAAACTTGGCCATCGCGTTCGAAGATGCCGAAGACGCTGGTCTTGCCATAGGCGCCACGCCCACGCTTGCCTTTGACGCGGCGCGGACCGAAGAGGCTTTCATCAAGCTCGACGACACCGAACAGGGGTCGCAGTGCTTCGCAGGCGGCGAAGATGCCTTCGCGCAAGCCGCGATAAATGCGGTTGAGCGTGTTGCGGTTCACACCCGTCACTTCTGCGGTCTGTAGCGCCGTAAGATCGGCTGCCAAACAGCGAACAATCTCACGACTTCTGGCTGCCGAAATCTGGGGCCCGCGCCCGGACGGCTCGAACCCTTGCCGGCATATGAAGAAGTACAAAGAGTAAAAGCCTGAACGCTTTCTTTCTGACGAAGAGTATAAGCCAGCTTGGCGAGGCGCTGCGCAAAGCCGAGGCTGGGAAGACAGAAACCCAATCAGCAATCAATGCGATCTGGCTACTCATGCTGACGGGTTGTCGGCTGAACGAGATCATGACGTTGAAGTGGGCGTATGTTGATCTCGAAGCTAAGGAGCTACGCCTGCCCGACTCGAAAACGGTTGCCAAGACTGTTCATCTCGGCACCGCCGTGATCGACCGGCTCAAGAAGGTCGCGAAGCTTGAGGACAATGAATGCGTCATTACAGGGAAGAAGTTCGGGGGCCGCCTCACAGATCTACAGCATCCGTGGAGACGAATTCGAAAAACGGCCGGCCTCAACGACGGCGGCTCCACGACCTTCGCCACTCACTCGCCAGCCGTGGTCTCATCGTTGGCGAAGGCTTGCCGATGATCGGAAAGCTATTAGGACACTTGCAAATCCAGACGACCGCCCGCTATGCGCATCTGGCAAACGATCCGATCAAATTGGCTGCCGATCGGATTGCTGAAGGGATCTCGATGTCAGCAGCCGTTTCATGACAATCGGCCAAAGTGGATGGAGGTAAAGTGATCGGCTGGCCAAACGACAAGGCTTCTCCTAAGGACACATGCTGTTGGGAAGAACTTGCTGATATCGAAGCGTTCGTGGGCCTGCAACCATCGACAGAAGCAGGGCCTGTTCCAAGCAGCGACGTAGCCGTCCAACCTTATCCAATCATCCTGTAGCATCGAGGCTGGGGCAGAGACCGGTAGTTACGATACCTGGACCACTGTGCCGTGCGTCACAAACACCAGCAACCCCTTCGTCAATCCTGTCGTTCGCAGATAGCTTTGAATTTGGGTCCGATAATGTTCGACCGCCTCGGGCTGTGGATTGACATCGCTTTTCCATTCAATGATCGCTTGAGGAGCACCATCGGCTCCGAAACTAGTCGCGTCGGTGATTCCGGCCGTGGCTTGCTCCGCACCCTCCACCGATTCAGATGCATAGACCGGAAACTCTGGCACGAGGGTCGGCCGCAGTTTTGCGATCTCGGGCAAAGCGAGAGTCCGCGTGATGCAGTTCGCGATTTCACCAGGTGAGAGGCCTTCCCGCGGATCGTCGGCAACCGGTTGCCCCAGGGCGCGAACGAGTAGGGTCGCACGCTCGGTCAAGGAACCGCTATCGTCGACTGTCTCGCCGGTAAGCACTTCCTCGAACAGTTTGTGAATGATCAGACCCCGCTCTCGGCCTCCCTGAACCGCAATAGGTAGTCCTCCGTCTAGGGGTTCGCTGTCGTCGGCTGAAAAGACGACATCGGGCTCCTCGATCCACACGACAGGCGTGGCCACGCCCTTGTCTCGGCTCGGAGTCAGCCAAACAAGGCGGTGCTGCTGCTCCGCGATCGCGGCAGCTTCCTGCTGGAAGACCTCGCGCGTTTGGGGATTCACATGCGGTGCTTCGGTGGCCCCCGGTTCCACCGGCAGATGAGCGAGATCGATCGCGGGCAGATCGGCCAATGACAGATCGAGCAACGCCAGCCACGCCTTTCCGGCCGGATCCACATCGAGACGGGGAAGTACGAGCAGCTCCCGCGCGCGAGTCACCGCCACATACCACAGCCGTATCCGCTCGCGATCGAGCGCTGCCTTCTCGGCGTCGCGCGCGTCGTCGTATCCGACGGGATGGACGCCAAATACAGGAAAATAGAAGCGGTCGTTTTCGCGATCGATGACGGCGCTCTCCGGCGCCATGACGCGCGTCATAGTGTTGACGGGGACGACAATCGACCATTCGAGCCCCTTCGCGGCGTGCATGGTATAGAGCGCGACGGCCGCCTCCTGGGCGTCGGGCCGGCCCTCCACGGCCCGCGATTCATCGGCCCAGGCCGCGGCCATGGCCTCGGCAAAGGCGCGCAGGCCGCGCACCGGGTAGGCGCGTGCCAGGCTGAGATACAGGTCGACATTCGCCAGGGCGCGTTCGGCCTGACCGCGATGGCGTTGGAGCAGGATCGGACGAACACGCAGCACATCGACGGCTTGCGACAGGACGTCGTGGGGCGTCGTGGAATTCGCGCGGCGGCGAAGTCCTTGCAGCCTCTCGAGAACGTCCCGCGCGAGC
>CBDBCL010000027.1:0-17161 GCA_965202755.1 Rhodospirillales bacterium
GTGCAGCGAAGTGCAGGGGGTCTTGCCATCATTGGCTTGTGCATCGGGATCGGCGCCGCCGTCGAGCAGCGCCGCAATCGCGGCGGCATTGCCCCCCATGCAGCCCAGTGCAGCGGGGTCCAGCCATTCTTGCCCCGCGCATTGGGATCGGCGCCGGCCCATAGACAGACACGCACATCCGCAGCGCTGCTGTCTCGAAGAAACCCCAGCTATTCCAGTTTGCGCAGTCGGCCTGCGCCCGCGCGCCCGGCACGGCCAGACAGACCGCCAGCGCCGTCAAGATCGCAACGATTTCAACCTCACACCGTCATCCTCCCACTTCCAACCCCGAATTGCGGACAGGGGATCTTGCCGGGAGCGCTCCACGACCCGCGGCTGGCGCGACGCAGGATCCCAATCTGCCGCAACGCGGGCGATCCTTTGCAGACCTCTGTCTAGCACCGCGCCGCTCTGCTGTCACGACGGTTTTACACGAGCGCAGGAATGCCGCGAACGGCATCGTCCGATCCATCGGGTCGCAAGCCCCGGCGCAAACCGCATCGCCGTTGCCCTGAAGGTCGGTTCTGCCTCGACTGTCTCCCGCGCGGACCCTGCGCGGTCCGCATGGAAGAGACGCCCGAGCGTCCCGAAGCCCCGACCGCCTCGGGGACACTCTACTCGGCCAAGAGCCCGCAGAAAATTGGCGCGCCCAAGCCCCCTCTTCTTCCGCTGCCGGATCGATCGGTCGCCGTCCGCCGTCAGGTTCGGTCTATCGGACCGCTAAACGTTCAGGGCGATCCTGGCCGGAAAAAGGGGCCTGGAAATCGGGGCGTTTCGGGCTGGAAAATTCCCGCCCCTGAGCGCCGGTTTTCGGGGCGCCGGTTTCAGGCCGTCATCGGCGGCGCCGGGCGCGGCGGCGCCGGTAATCGGTCGGGGGCTGTCCCGGTTTGCGGCGTGAAACAGAAGGTGACGCGCCTGCGCGCGGCGGCCTGTCTTGCGTGCTGGAGGCTCCAGCCGTCGGGGCGGCGGCGGTGATCGCGATGCGGCTGCCCGGGGCCGCTTGCGGGGACGGGTCGAGGCGGAGGGTTCCGCCATCGCCGCCGACCTCCCGGCGGCAGGCACCCCTGAGATCGGCGGCGGCAGAAAGCCCCGAGGGCGAAGGCTGGACCCTCGTCTCCCGAGACCCCGGCACCGCCACCCACGAATACGTCCACCACCTGCAAAGCCGCGATGCCCGCCCTCGACCGCCTCTTCCAGGCGCTCCACAGACGACGCACCACACAACCCGACGGCACGCGCGAGGCCCGTGGTCGATCTCCATCCCTACATCGACAGCACGGGGCGGGAAGACCAGTACGCCGACGCCTATTTCGGACGGGAGTACGACAGCGACATGCTGCAATCCCTGGAATACGACCCCGAACGCCCCCGCACTGGAGGTCATGACCCGCGCCTTCCAGCTGCTCTTCCACAAACTGCCGGGAGACGAGGGCGTCGATCTCGACAAGCTGGCGCGCCGCGACCCTGAAATGCTGGATCTGGTGCTGGGGCTGCTCTTCCACTACGATCCTGCCTGACAGCTCACACCCCACGAGGCAGACCCATGGCAGTCCACACCATCATGCTCCCCGACATGCTCTTACGGCGACGAGCCGCGCACTGTCATCTGGGACGACGTCGCCGGCACCGTGGAAGGCACGCATTCCGATGTGCCCGGCATGCAGCGGAACCTGGCGCGGCCCAGGCCGCTCGACCTCCCCTCCGAAGGGCGCCTGCTCTACCTCGAAGACCCCGGGACACGATCCCGCCGAGTTTCTCTGGCTGCTGGTCACATCCTTCTTCCCGATCCTCCGCGAGCCGCTGCGCTCCACCCTGCCGCCCGTCTTCGACGGCGTCGAACTCAGTCCCATGGAGCCCAGGGCCGAACGCGACGCCGACGGCAACCTCACCGGCTACCTGGAGAACGGCCAGCCCATCGGGTTCGACACCTAACTACACCTGAGCGCACGCCAGTCCCGCAAATCGGGAAACGAGCCCGAAAGACCAGGCAGGCGAGCAGGCGGCCCGCCCGGCCTGACAGGGCTGCGATCCGTCGAGGGTCTGCGCCCTGTCAGGCCGCGCTTCCTCGAGCGCCCGGGCGGCCTCCCATCTGCCTTGCACGAACAGCGGCGCTTCCAGCCTCCTGCAACCCCGCTGCAAGCCGCCTGCAAGGACGTTGCAGACCCCTGACGAGGCAGAGGTGGCTCGGATCGTTTGAACAGGGTTCGAGGCGATCGCCAAGTGGATTTCCGTGTGGGTTGAGCCGCTGCCGGGATTGGCTGCAGCGCGCTGATGTACGCCTGATCGGGCGTCTGCCCGATCGGGGCCTGCATGTGGCCTCGTGCTGTTGTAGAAGGCCAGGTAGCGCCCGATCGAGGCGCGCGCCGAGGCCGGGCGCAGCAGATAGGAGACGCTACCTCGGCTGAGGCCGGGCCGCTGCGCCTGACGGCCGATGCTCAGTCTGCCGTCGCGCCCGATCGTCGCTTTGCGCGCGCCAACAGACCGGCAGCGCCATCCAACGACTGCCGGCGCCACTGGATGATCTGCTTGGGGGGTACGTCAAACTGCCGGGCCCACTCGGCCAGCGCCCTCTCGCCCTGGATGGCCGCCGAGGCCACTGTCGCCTTGAATGCTGGACTGTGGTTCCGGCGCGGGCGTCTTGCCATGCTCTCTCCTCGCTCTCGGCCATCGGGCCGATCTCACGCGAAAACCCCAGACTCACCTGTCCAGTGTTACCGAGCCACCTCTGTTGCTGGTCTCGATCGATGGAGCCTTCATGGGTAACGGTCTTTTCTCTGGAGTGAAAGCGGTCGATACCATCCTTGATCTTCGTCGTATCGGCGATGACAAGACTGCCAGTCGGTTCGGCGACGACACCGTCGCTATCGAGGAGAGCGGTGGCGCGCTTCCGATGTCCATCGAACCGACCTCGGTTCCTGCGCAGTGCGGACCAGCCGATGGCAAGGCTACTCGGCAGCCAACTGCAGGCGCTCGATCAGGCGCTCGATCGCCGCCAGGCTTTCGTCGTGAAGCGCCGCCATGCGACCCGCCAGATGCAGGGCCTCGACCGACCGGCCGGCCAGTGCCGCCACCTCGCACCGATTTGCCGATTGGGCCAGGCGCGTGGCGCCGACGGCTCCGGCGGCGCTCTTGATGGCATGCGCGGCGCCGGATAACTCCCGCAAGGCAGCCTGCCGACGGGCGGTTTCCAGCGCCTGAAGTTGCCGCGGCAGTGTCTGGCGATAGGTGTCGAGAATGCCGTTCAAGGCAGCAAACCCCAGCATGCCGGCATCCTCGATCAAGACCTCCTCGGCAAGCAGTCGGCTCGACGAAAAGGCGCTCCCCTCGATGGCGTCATCGAGTGCGCCGGGAGAGGGCTGCTGCGCTGCATCCGGTCCGTCGAGCAGCGCTTCGATCGTGTCGAACAGACGCTCGGGGAAGACCGGTTTGGTCAGCAGGCTGTCGAGGCCTGCTGCGAGGTGGCGATCGATCTCCTCGCGGAAGACATGTGCGGACATGCCGATGATGGGGCGCCTGCTCAGCCGGGGATCGCTGAGCGCGCGAATACGCCGTGTGGCTTCCAGGCCGTCCATCCCCGGCATGGAGATGTCCATCAGCACCAGATCGGGGCGTTCCAGGGTCATGAGCGAAAGCGCCTCGGCGCCGTTGTGAGCGCTGGCGACGCGATGACCCATCCTCTGCAGAAAGGCCCTGACCACCAGAAGCGAGACCGGGTCGTCGTCTGCGACCAGGATCTTGCGGCTGCGGCCTGCCTGCAGCGCGGCACCCTGAGGCAGGCGTGTTTCGCTTGGCGCCGGGGCCCCGGCTTCGAGCAGCGGCAAGGTCAGGCTGAAGGAACTGCCTTTGTCTGGCCCACTCTCCAGGATGAGCCGGCCGCCCAGCAGCTGCGTCAACTGCCGGCAAATGGCGAGACCGAGCCCGGCGCCGCCATGCTGGCGCGCGATCGAGGGGTCGAGCTGCGCGAAGGGTTCGAAGATGCGCTCCTGAGACTCTTTCGGGATTCCCGGACCGCTGTCGGCAACCTCGAAGACGAGGGTCTCCTGTCGATTGTCCCCGGTCTGCTCTCCGCTTGCCGGGCCGCGGTGCGCGCTCAAGGTGACGGCGCCCTGGTCCGTGAACTTCACGGCATTGCCGGCCAGGTTGAAAAGGATCTGGCGGATCTTTCCGAGGTCACCGCGCAGCCGAGGCGGCAGATGCGGATCGACCTCCAGATGGAAGGTCAGGCCCTTGCCCTGGGCGGCCGGCTGCAGCAGCAGGGCGATGCCATCCATCAGGCCGGCCAGATCGTAGTCCAACAGCTCCGGCTCCAGATGGCCGGCTTCGATCTTCGAATAGTCCAGGACATTGCCCAGCAGCGACAGCAGGGTTTCGCCGGCGCCGCTCGCCAACTCCAGTTGTCGGCGTTGTTCGCCGTCTTGGGCCTCGTCCTGCAACATGCGCAACAGACCGAGCAGACCGCTGACCGGCGTGCGGATTTCGTGGCTCATGGTGGCCAGGAACTCGGTCTTGGCGCGGTTCGCCGCCTCTGCTGCCTTGCGGGCAGCGGCATGGTCGAAGGCTTCGCGGGTGAGCTGGCGATTGGCCTCCTCCAGTTGGTGCGTGCGCTCGGCCACCAATAGCTGCAACTCTTCGCGGTGCCGGCGCAGTTCCTCGTTGATGCGTTCGCGTTCCTGTTCCAGCTCGCGCTTGCGCAGGCCTTCGGCTTTCAGCACCTCGAGTGCGCGCGCCATGTCGGCCAGCTCGTCGCGACCCCGGGCTGGGATCACGATATCGAAGTTGCCACCGGCAAGGCTGCGAACCGAGGCCGCCATCCCGGTCAGGCGCCGCACCACGCGACGCTGCACATAGAGCCAGAGTATGGCGGCCGAGAGCAGCAAGCTGGCCAGAGAAACCGCGATCAGGGCGTAGAAGGCAAAACGGGCCGAGCGCTCGGCGCGCTCGGCCGCGGCCTCGGAGAAACCCTGTGCGGTCTTCACCAGCCGGGCGGCCACCTGGCCGAGATCTTCCGAAAGGGTTCGATTTTCTTCCGCCAGCAGCCTCTGAAACTCGCGAACCCGCAACAGACGGCGCTGCAGTGCGAAGAGGTTGCCGTCCGACCTCACGGCGGCGGCCAGGGCCAGTGTCTTGGCGCTCGTGCTTGCCTGGCTGCGGCGCAGGGGATCCGGCACGCTCTCGGCGCGGCGCGCGACGACGCGCAGCTGCTTGCGATAGTCGGCCTCGATGGCGGACACGGCTTCCAGGCGGTCGGCATCGGGAAGGCGGCTGATCAGGAGGCTCAGCTGCGAGGAGCGCAGGCGCAGCTCGAACATGCGCTCCATCGAGTAGATGTCTTCTTCGATCAGGCGGTCGAGGGCAAGATAGGCCTCCTCGCGCAGGGCCGGCTCTTCGATCAGACGATAGAGGTTGGAGATCACCGCGCTGGCAGCGGCGGCGGCGTTCGACACCAGGGTTTCCGAAAGATCGGTTATGGCCAACGCGGCCGCCAAGGCCTTTTCGGACAGCAACTCCAGGCGCGCGCGATCCTTCAGCCGCTGCTCCACCAGGCGGTTCATGCGCGACAGATTGCCGGTGAGCGTCGCGATCGTCTCGCGCATCCGGCCCAGGTCGTCCCTGGCAAAGGACTGCAGGGCGGCCTCGCTCAGCAAGACCTCGAGGCCTCGCGCCTGGCGCAGCAGCGAATGGGCTTGCAGTTGGCGTTCCAACTCGCTTTGCGCCTGGGTCAGGCGGGGAGCCTGGGCGACGATCCGCTCGGCGCGCTGCGCGATGGCCTGGGCGGCGGCAATCGCCGGCATGGCCTCGCCGAAGACCCGCTCTTGGGTCTCGGTGACGCCGCGCAGGCTCAACCAGCCGACCACACCCGAGGTCAGCGAGAAGGAGGCGATGGCGAGAAAGGCCAGGAACAGCCGTCCGCCGATACCGAAAGGCCTGCGCATGGGTGACGATCCTACACCGCCTCGCTCGATGGCCCAGGCAAAAGCAGGGTTCGGCCCGAAGGACAGCCTCGCGCATGAGGATGCTTTCGCGCACGACAGGGGCGACGGAAGCCATTAGCCTGGGGCCATGCTGCGCTTGTTGTTTCCGATCTTGCTTCCGATCCTGTTGCTGGTCGCCGTCGGCACCCTTGCCGAGGAGAGCCCGCCGGATGCAGCAAATGCGCCTTGGACCGTCACCTTTTTCGATCCACCGCTCTCTTTCGAAGGCGCGCTGACATTGAGTGACTACAGGCCCCTGGCGAGTGCCGGGCAGCCCTGGAAACTTTGCGCGCTCTACCCGCATCTGAAGGATGCCTATTGGCTCAGCGTCAATTTCGGCATGGTCGAGGAGGCACGTCGCTTGGGCGTGGCCCTGCAAGTGCTCGAGGCCGGCGGCTATCCCAACCTGGAGCGTCAGCGCCGACAGTTCGCCCGCTGCATCGAGGAAGGCGCCGATGTCATCCTCCTCGGCACGGTCTCCTACGACGGCATGACCGCCTTGGTGCTGGAGTCTCCGGTACCGGTGGTCGCGGCCGTCAATGACATCGACAAGCGCGGGATCGCGGCGATGGCCGGGGTCTCCTGGCAGGAGATGGGACGGGCCGTCGGCGCCTATCTGGCCGAGCGCCACCCCAAGGGCAGCCCTCCGGTCGCCGTGGCCTGGTTTCCCGGACCCGAGGGAGCCGGCTGGGTGCGCTTCGTGCAGGAGGGCTTTCATGCCGGCCTGGCCGATGGTGCGGTGAAGGTCGTGGTGACCAAATGGGGCGATACCGGGCGTGAAATTCAGCATATTCTGGTGGAGGAGGCCCTGGAGGCCCATCCGCAGGTCGACTATCTGGTCGGCAGTGCGGTCACGGCAGAGGCGGCCATCGGGCTGCTGCGTGCGCGGGGGCTGGGTGAGGAGATCGGCGTGGTGGCGGACTACTTCACGCACGGGGTCTATCGCGGCATCAAGCGTGGCACCGTCCTGGCAGCACCGACCGACCATCCGGTTCTGCAGGGTCGGCTGGCCGTCGACATGGCGGTGCGCCTCCTGGACGGCGTCCTGGTCGAGCGGCACGCCGGACCGGTGATCGAGGTGGTCGATCCCGACTCCCTTGAGCGTCTGCGCCTGGAGGAGAGTCTGGCGCCGGCCTGGTTCAAGCCGCAGTTCAGCCTGCAGGCCGAGACCCCCGATCGTTAGAGGCAAGCGACAAGGAGCAAATGCGTGAGCTGTCGAACCCTTCGCTTCGAGGTGGCCGCTGCCAGCGCCCGCATCGTTCTGGATCGTCCGGACGCTGCCAACGCCCCGGACCTGACCATGGCAGAGGCGCTCTTCGATGCTGCGCTCGGCTGCGCCGGAGACGATCGCATTCGCTCCGTCCTCTCGACCGGCGAGGGCAGGATGGTCTGCGCCGGCGGAGACCTGAAGCGCTTTGCTGCCGAGGGTGATGCGGCCCCTCGATTGGTGACCGAAGTCGCGCCCTGCTGCACAACGTGGTGACCCGCTTCGCCCACATGGACGCGCCGCTGGTGGTCGCTGTCGATGGTACGGCAGCCGGCGCCGGCTTCTCGCTGGCGCTCTCCGGCGACCATGTCCTGGCATCCGATGCGGCGCGCTTCGTCTCGGCAGCCGTACCGCCTCCGGCTTCTCGCCGGATGGCAGCTCGACCTCTATCTGGCCCGGCGACATCGGCTTGTTGCGGGCGAATCCGATGCTGGCTTGTCGCATGCTATCGGCAGAGGAGGCGCCAGCTCGGGGATTGGTCACCCGGGTCGTGCCCGCGGCGGACTTGATGACCGAGGCCGGCCATGACCCGGAGCTTTGCCTCCGGTCGAGACCTGCTGAGGTGCCACCGGCAGCAGCAGCTGCGCGGCCTTGAAGGTAGAGATCGAGGCCGAGACTCGGATCTTTCCTCGTGCTGGTTTCGTCTCGAGGGGGTTTCAGCACGGCCTGGAATGGCCAGGCTGCACCGCATGCGCTTGACCTGGATGGTTTTCATCTCGGCCTCATCGGAACCGCCGGGCCACTTCGATGCCGCAAGGCGCCTTTGCGTCGCATCCCCTGGAAAGCAGCGATGAAACGAGTACATTGGAATCCTGTCTTGAGGAATTTGCGATGCGCTCGAGCTTGCAGACCGACTATGGCTTGCGGCTGCTGACCTACCTGGCGGCTGACGATACGCGCCTGGCGACGGTCGGCGAGGTCGCGGCCAGGTTCTCGATTTCCAAGCATCATCTGATGAAGGTGGCGCAGCAGCTGGTGCACGCCGGCCTGGTCGAGACGGCTCGCGGGCGAGGCGGCGGCTTGCGGCTGGCCAGGCCGGTGGAGCAGGTGAACCTGGGACAGGTGGTGCGTCACCTGGAGCCCGACCTTGCCGTCGTGGAATGCTTGCCGGGCGGGAAGGACGCCTGTCCGATCTCACCGGCCTGTCGTCTGAAGGAGGTTTTGAACGAGGCCGTCGAGGCCTTTCTCGCGATCCTGGACCGCTACAGCCTGCAGGACCCGATAGGGTGCAACCCGGCGCTGCACGCCCTGCTCCTGGAGGAGGCTGCCTGATGGAGATAGCGGTGGTTCCGGCGCGCGAACGGCGCCTGGCGGTGCAGATCCAGGCATCTGCATCAGGGATCGACGAGGACTATATTTCTCTCCTGGTCGACACCTTCTACACCCGGGTTCGCCAGCACGAAAGCCTGGGACCCCTCTTCAACGGCGTCATCGGTGAGCGTTGGCCCGAGCACCTGGCCCGCCTGAAGGCCTTCTGGTCCTCGGTGGCCCTCGGCAGTGGGCGCTATTCCGGCAAGCCGGTGCCGGTGCATATGGCCTTGCAGGGCATCCGGCCGGAGCACTTCACGGCCTGGCTCTCACTCTTCCGCCAGACCCTCGCGGACACGGCGCCCAGCGAGGCTGCAGCCGCCCTTTTCATGGATCGCGCCGAGCGCATCGGCGCCAGCCTGCAACTCGCCCTGTTCGGGCTGCCCGAACTGGCGTCGCTCGGCGGGCAGCATGCGCGCTGACTTGCCGGAGGGGTTGGAGGCCCATGCCGAGTCGCCGCTTTTCACCGAGGAGACCTTGCCGCAGAAGCTGCGATCCCGGCATGCCCTGAAGGCCGGAACCTGGGGCAAGCTGATCATGCTCTCCGGCGCCCTGGACTACATTCAGCCGGGCGCGGAGGTCGAGCGGACATCGCTGAAGGAAGGCGACGCGATCGCAATCCCGCCCGAGACGCCGCACTGGGTCGAACCCAGGGGGGCGCTCCGCTGCAAGATCGTGTTCCACCGTCCGCTTCCGCTGGAGAAGGCGTGAGCGGTTGGTGGAAGGTCATTCTGGCGCTCGCCGCCTTTCTGGCGAGCCATGGCGTTCCGGCCATTCCGGGACTGCGCGCCGCCCCGATCGCAGGCCTGGGCCGGCGGTGCTACATCGCGCTCTGCAGCCTGCTGTCGCTGCTGTTGCTGGCCTGGTCGATTCTCGCGGTCGGCCGCGCGCCCTCTGTTGAACCTTGGCCCTTGCAGCCCTGGCATCATTGGGTGCCCTTTTTCGCCATGCCCTTCGTCTGTCTGCTGGCTGTGCTGGGGCTTGGCGTTCCCCTCTCCTTGGGTGGCCGGGCAGAGGGCTTCGACCCGGAACGGCCGGGGATCGCCGGCATCGCCCGCCATCCTCTGCTCTGGGCCTTTGCGCTCTGGGCCTTTGCGCTCTGGGCCTTTGCGCCTTGGGCCGGCGCGCACGCGCTGGCCAGGGGGGATCTGGCCCATGTCGCCCTCTTCTCCGCCTTCGCACTCTTCTCGTTACCAGGCGCAAGGGCGATCGATCGCAGGCGGCAGCGCCAATTGGGACTGAAAGCTTGGCAGGCCCCAGCGGTCGACGCGCCTTTCTTTCCCTTCGGGCGCCTGGGGCGGACGCGCCTGGCGGGCTGGGCCTCGGTGTCGCTCGTCTTGCGCCTGAGGCTTGCGCTTCTGCTGTTCCCGGGTCTGGTCGCCCTGCATCCTCCGGTGATCGGGGCGTCGCCGCTGCCGCCGGGTCTGGGCCATGGATAGCCTGACCCTGGCACGCGCCCTCCATACCTTGGGCCTGGTGCACTGGATCGGTGGCGTCGCCTTCGTGACCCTGGTCGTGCTGCCGGCGGTTCGGCACTTTGTCGAGCCGGAGCGCCGCCTTGCACTCTTCGAGGCGATCGAACGGCGTTTCGCGTTTCAGGCCCGCTTCTCCGTGACCCTGGTCGGCCTCAGCGGCTTTTACATGACGGATCTGCTGGACGCCTGGGATCGATTCCTCCAGATCGGCTATTGGTGGATGCACGCCATGGTGCTGATCTGGCTCGTCTTCGCTCTGATTCTCTTCCTCGCCGAGCCCCTGTTCCTCGATGCCTGGTTGCGCCGTCGTGCCAAGCCAGCTCCGGCGGCGACCTTCGCATTTGTCCAGAGGGCACACCAGGTCCTCTTGGCCGCCAGCGCGATCGCCCTGGGCGCCGCTGTGCTCGGCACGCACGGCCTGCTCTACTGAACCCGGTCAGAGGCCGGTGCTGGGCGATGCGTTGGTAAGGAAGCGCAGGTACTGACCGGCGTGATCCATGCCGACCAGCTCCGAGAAGGCTTCCATCAGGCGCCTGGTGACCGGGCCGGGTGCACCGCCGGGATAGACCTTGCCGTTGAGACTGCGGACCGGTGCGGCGCAGAGGCTGGTCGAGGTGAGAAGGGCTTCGTCGGCGGTGGTACCCAGATAGGGTGAGACGTCCTGCTCGCTCACCTCCAGGCTCAATTCGGCGCAGAGTTCGATCACCACCTCGCGGCTGACGCCGGCCAGCACGAACTCCCTGGTCGGAGTGAAGACCTTGCCGTTCTTGACAAAGAAAATGTTGCAGCCCACGCCCTCGGCCAGATTGCCGTTCTTGTCGGCCATCAGCGCCCAAGCCCCGGGACTGCTGGCCTCGACCTCACGTTGCGCCAGGGTCATGTTCAGGTAGTTCAAGGTCTTGGCGTTGGGGGAGAGGGCCTCCGGCGGAATCCGGCGGCGTGCGGCCAGCACCATGTCCACGCCCTGGGCGAAGTAAGGCGCGCGTGCGCGGAACGGGATCGGCACACAGTCCACGAGGACGGTGGGTCCGCTCGGCTCCGGCGGTGCGTCGTAGAAGGAGTGACGGCCGCTGGTGACCCGCTGCGTTACCCAGTAGTCCTCGCCTTCCGGCAGGTGGGGACGATTGGCATCGACCACGGCCAAGGTGGCATCGGCCCATTGCTCGCGGCTCATGCCGGAGTCGATCCGAGCATAGGCGAGGCTATCGAAGAGGCGGTCGATGTGTTGTTCCAGCCGAAAGATCTCACCCTTGAAGGTGCGCAGGGTGTCGAAGACGCCGTCGGCGAAGATAAAGCCGCGATCGTGGATATGGAGCATGGCCTCGGCCTGCGGCACCAGTTGGCCGTTCAGGTAGACGACGAGTGGATCGGTCATGGTTTCCTCTTCGGCCTCTGCGCGGACGGCCGCGACGCTGCGGAGAGGCTGGCAGTCCGGGTACCGGCTTTCAATAGCGGATTGCGGTGACTGGCCCGGCCTTCTCACCTTAGGGACGCACATGCTTTTCGCTGCCGTTTTTTCTTTGCCCGTCTGCCTGACTTTTTTCCGGGCATGGTGAGAGGTCCGGCGGTTTTGCCGGTTGGGCAGACCTGGATTTTCCTCGTGTGTTTCGTCTCGGGGTTTGGGATCGGCGGCGTCGGCAAGCCGCCCTGGATGATCGCTCGTGGGCGATCGAGAATTCAGCCTGCCAGGGATGCGCCGAGGCCATGGCGATCTCGATGCGCCGCCTTCGCCGCCGCCTCGCGCGCGACCCGCTTCCGCAACCGGGCGTTCTGGGCCAGGTCGCACGGAAAGCCGCCGCCGTTCGCCTCGCACCACGCCATCATGTCTTCGCGCGCAAAGCCCGCGTCGGCGCGCCACAGGATCCCAACCCGGGGATCCCGACCCGGGGCCAGCGCTCGCGGATCTGTGCGATGATCCGCGCCACCTCCTCCAGAGCGCCCGCCGCGCCATCGATGTTGGCCGCCCGCAGCTTCGCCGCCAGCAGGTGGCGCCCACAGGCGATGTAGAGCGGAAGCTGGCAGTAGCTCTTGTAATAGCCGTGATGGAACCGGCCTTCTTGGGTGCCCTGCACCGGGTCGTCCGTGGCGTCGAGATCCAGAAAGATCCGTGCTTCAACCGGCGTCCGGCAATCGATGAAGCAGGACGCGACGCGATCGAACAGTCCGATCGCGCGGTCGCAATGGCGCAACAAAAGCGCGCCGGCATCCGTACCGATCGCGCCGCCCATCGAAGGCTTCGAACTCAAGCTGTTCCGGGATACACTCTGGTCGCATCGGGCCTCACTCCGAATTCTGTCAAGTCGTTATTGTAAAATAACCTTACAGAATTCAAAGGAACGATGCGCTCCCTTGTATGAGAAATGCGGGATAGGTCCAGGTAGGTCCGGGTAGGTCCACTTCGGAAGACTCATGGCACTGCACAACACCGGGAGAGAAATCCGCTGGCCCGAGATCGACGGCGGCAAGAGCCGCGCCGATCACAACCGGTCGGTACGCACCCGCAACCGGCTGGCCGGAGCCAAGAAGGATCAGTTCCGCCAGGCCGTGGGTCAGGCGTGGCAGGAGCTCGTGGCCGAACAGAAGCGCGACATCGAGGAATCCGTGCGCCGTTGCGAAGCGACCGAGCAGCGCGCGCGAACGGCTCAAGCGGCGGCAGGAACGCCGGGCAGAGAAGGAAGCCCGCGACGATGACGGTGGCGGTCGCGGCAGAGGCGGTCGGGGCAGGGGGCCGAACCTGACGCGATGACGGAGCGAGGTACATAGTAGGCGATGGATACGAGGACGCCGGAACAACGCCGCCGGATTATGCAAACCGTCGGCACGAAAAACACGGCGCCCGAGCTCACGGTGCGGCGGTTGCTCTACTGCATGGGCTATCGCTACCGGCTACATCGGAAGGACCTGCCCGGCCGTCCCGACATCGCCTTCGTCGGTCGCCGGAAAGCGATCTTCGTTCAAGGACTCGCGACGCTGGTTTTCGACCCCGACCTCAAACACAAAGTCCGGGAACGCACCCAGCTTCACCGCATCCTCGCCGAGAACGCATGGATATTCGGCGAGCAGTACCACCTATCCGTCGACAATCAGTCCCTCACCGAGGTGCTGAAGCAGCACATCGCCGTCCCGGGTCGCGAAATCGAAATCGACCAGATCGTTACCCGTCCCGACGGACGCCGAGGCATCGTCGATCTGATGTTCTCGCACAATATTCAGCTCGCCGGGTCGGAGGAGCGAGAGCACCTGATCGTCGAGCTGAAGCGCCCGGACGTCTCCATCAAGGCCGAAACGATAACCCAGATCGAGAGCTACGCTTTTGCCGTCGCCGAAGATTCCCGGTTCCGCGACGTGCCCACGAAATGGGTCTTCTGGGCCGTGTCGAGCGAGATGGACGACCATGCCCGCCGGAAGGTCTCCGAACACGATCGGCCGAGGGGTATGCTGCACCAGAGCGACGATCCCTCGATCACCATCTGGTTAAAGACCTGGAGTCAGATCATCAACGACTGTCGAGCGTGGCTCCGGTTCTTCTCCGAAAAACTCAACTACGCGCCGGATCGCGACGCTTCTGTCGCTCATCTCAAGGCTACCTACCACAAATATCTCGCCACCCTGTTTACCGCCGAAACCGAGGCGTCGGAGCAGGCCGCTCCGGACACCGATCCGTCCCAGGGCGAGGCCAAAAGTTCGGGCTGAAACCAGCCTCCCTGCGGAGCGGTCTCGCCGCCGCATCCCCATAGAGTGCCACGCTACCGGCCTTTCTCGCCAGACCCGTCGTCACAGCGCCACCATCTGTCCGGATTGTCTCGACCGTTGCCTCCCTTCGTTTGTATCTCCCTTCGGGCTCTTCTTGTCCCCTGCCTGCCGCGGGCGCTTTCCGCGTCAACAGGAAGCCTCGACTCCCCCTGAAGGTCCCCCGATTTTCCTGCTGACGCCGCACCATCGCGGCCGGGCTCTTTCGTGGGCACGTCCGAACGGGGCGGATGCAAACGAAAGAGAACGGACATGACCAAGACCACCGACACTAAGGCACCGGCGCTGATCGCGTGGCAGGTGCGCGAGAACCGCCACAGCGGAAAGCCCATCTGGACCCGCGTCGGAGCCGCCCGGCACCACCGCAACGGCTCCGGCCTCAGCATCGAAATCTCGTGGGAGCCGAACTGGCTCGGTCTTGAAGACCGCTTCAGCATCGCCGCTGCGCACCTTCATGTGCGCAACTCGGGTGCGGAGCCGTTGCCGATCACGGGAGCCGGCTACCGTTCGCACTTTACTTCGCAGAGCGTCGTGCAGGCAGCCGGAGGGCCGGTCGAGTACGTCCTCGCCTGGCTCACCGCCGAGGCCGATACGCTCGCATGGCGGCAAAAGGCTGCCGACGCCCAACAGCTCACCCTCTTCTGAGAGTGAGCGATTCCAGCTTCACCGTGACCGCAATCCGCAACGGTGCTAGAAGAAAGGGCTTTCTAAACAAGAAGGCGGATTGTGGCTGGTCCCCGATCGCCAATCGGCAGCGCCGCGACCTAAGCCGCTGGGACCGGTGCATCACCGGACCCCGGCCGCTCACTCTCCAGCACCGTTATCTCGACGTGTTGCGCCAGGTATTCTTGCAAACGGCTATAGGTCAGGTGCCTGTAGTCCGATGGCGCGAATGGCCCTGCCGCGTCGTGGGGCACCATGCCGATCCGCATGTTCTTCGGGTCGCGCTTGCGCACGACCCAAAAGCTCGCTTTCTCGCCGGTCGGCTCGATCCTGATCGTGTTGCCCTTGTGAAGGCGCATGGCCCGCCACCGGCTCCTCCTTTTGCAGCGTCGAACAGTGTCACCGCTTGCCCGTGCCAGCGTCCATCGGACTCTTCTCAACCCGCATTTCCCATATCGAGGGCAGTTTCGCGACATGCTGAGGCGTGATCGTATAAACAGCACAATAGAGCAGATCCACCAATCACTGAATCGATTGTGATGTGACGGGATGATGCAAGTCTGATTGAAGGTCTCCAGACATGGAGGTCCTGGATGGGACGAGCATTGAGTGGCGATCTGCGGGTTCGTGTTTTGAAGGCATCACAGGCGGGCCTGTCGGCGCGTGGTGCTGCGGCGCGGTTCGGTGTGGCGCCATCGACCGCGATCCGCTGGATAAAAGCGGGCGAAAGCCGGTGAGGTGGAGCCGCGACCGACCGGTTGTCGACGCGGGGCGAGTGCTGTCGCGCGGGCATCCCCCCACGGGCATCCCCCACGGGCATTGGAAGACAACCACCTTTACCGGCGCGCTTCGGCTGACCGGAATGACCGCGCCGATGGTGCTCGACGGCGCCATGAATGGTGTCGCTTCTCTTGCCTGTATCGAGCAAGCGCTGGCGCCGACCCTCAATCCCGGAGATGTCGTGATCATGGATGACTTGCCGGCGCACAAGGCCGCCGGCGTCCGCCAGGCCATCGAGGCCATAGGCGCCACCCTCACATATCTGCTGCCCTACAGTCCCGACTCCAACCCAATCGAGATGGCATTCGCCAAGCTCAAATCACTGATCCGCGCAAAGGCCGAAAGAGCCATCAGCACCCTCTGGAATACCGTGGGCGACATCATCGGTCTGTTCGAGCCGCAAGAGTGCGCAAACGATTTCGCACCAGCAGGCTATGACACTTCATAAAATGGATGTGCTCTAGATCTGTGGTCTCGCTACTGGCTCGGCTGCGCAGGGCTTCGAATAGGGTCGAAACACCGATGCTCTCCAGACCGGCGGCAACCTCCAGCAAGAGGGTCGCGTTTTCGCTTCGGTCCGATTCGACCAGGGCGTCGAGGGTATCGACAAAGCTTACTGGAATGGATTCGTCCTCGCTTCCCTCCGAGACCTGAAGTATGGATGCCACGCTCCGCTGCAACAGCTCGGCCTGACCGGCCTTCAGCAGAAGGTCTATCAAAACCAGCCGCTGGTCGAGGCTTAGGAGCGCTAGGGGAAGAGCACCCTGAGCTGCGATTTCCGGAACTTTGAATCGAAGGTGCAGGGCGATGACATAGAAGCTTCAGCAAAGACCGACCGCTGTTCTCGTCATTGCCGTCCAGTTTGGCGAGGATCCCATCGCTGACGATGTCGAACTCGCGTTCCTTGAATCCCTTCGTTTGACCGTCGTAGAGCGGCTTCGGGTCTTCTGCAGTGAAACGCTCAAAGACGGCATCGACATCTCCAAGCAACGCCTGGGCGATCATGACATAAAGCCGGAACCTCGGGTCGGGATCGAAATCGGCACTGATGGCTGCAAAGAGCTTGAGCACTTCGCCGGGGTCTTCGACGATCTTTACGTCTGCCAAGTGCCAAATGCTTTACCTGGACGGAGAGGCGCTGTGCTTGATGGCGGAAGAGAAGGCATAGGCGGCTGCGCCATTTCTCCCTTCGCCTTCAGGATGAGACCCAATCGATTCCAGACGGAGGCGCTGCGCCGATGCTCCTTTACGTAGGGACCCAGCAGTGCGATCACCGCCAATCGGTGGCTCCCCGCCTGCCAAGCAGACGCGAGTTCCAAGAGTGACTTGCCGTCCATTTTCCACTTGTCTACAGCCCTGGCCCGCTCGTCATCCGTGATCGTCAAGAAGCCAGCGGCAGATAATGATTTGAGAACAGCGCCTAAATCTTTATTATCTTGTTCTTTGCTTTAGTCAGCATCAATATGGGGCAATATATTACCGTCTGTTATTAGAATATTTTTGGAAAAAGGCGTTGCAAGAGCTGAATTCATGACGAGATCACGTGTCCTACTCTGGATCGAAAAATGGTCAAGGATGCACTGGTGTCGCCTTGGTCAAAGGCAGTGGATCTGTTCGACTGCTGGAGATGAGAGAGAGATCCGGCTCTCGCTGGGGCGGCCAATGCGGGCGCAGCACGATGGCATCAGACTATGGGATCGCGAGCCAAGGTGACGGGACCGCTAGGCCGGGCCGCCGGCGCCTTTGAGAGTCGCCAGTTCGCCTTCGAGCGCGTCGATGCGGTTCTCAAGCACCTCGACTTGGGCCTCCAGTTCCTCGACCCTGGCTTCGGCTGTCTCGGCACGCTCCTCCAAGGCCTCCCACTCGCCGTCATCCTCGTACTCCTCCTCGTCATCCTCCGTGTCGAA
>CBDBCL010000028.1:0-8871 GCA_965202755.1 Rhodospirillales bacterium
AGGGGCTTTCCTTCTCCGGCTTTCCCTTCACCCTTTCGGCCGAACTGGCAAACCCGCGCGCCCACTGGGGCGCAGGCTCCTGGCGCGGTCCGGAGATTCTGATCGGCGAAACCTCCTTCAGCGATCCCACCCTCCTGCGCTTCGACGGCAGCGGCAAGCATCGCTTCGATCTGAACGGCATCAAGTTGACCCTCGACAGCCGTGAGGCCGAGGCCTTGGTCGAGGTCGGCGAGCGCGGCCTCGAAGCCATCGAGGCAGCGCTCCGCCAGACCGACCTCAATCTGGCCAAGGATCTGGGCAAGGCCAAGCTGAAGCGTCTGGACCTGACAGCGGCTCCGCTGCCGCCCTTGCTCAGCGCCGAACAGAAAACGGCGGTCGCGCTCGATCTCAGGTCACTCTCGCTTCCGGCTGTCATCGGCATGCAACTGCCCTCGCTGGGAACGGAGATCGAGAGCGGCAGCCTGCGCGCGGACCTGAGCGGACCCTTGTCGCCGGGCCCTGCGCCGGCGGTGCTGCAAGCCTGGCGGCTGGGCGGCGGTAGCCTGGACTTGAAGGAACTCGCCTTGACCTGGGGGCCCTTCTCCGTCGAGGCCGCCGGCAGGTTGGGCCTCGACCAGGCGCTGCGCCCGTCGGGAACCCTGAATCTACAGCTATCAGGCGCCCCGCCGATCCTGGACGCGCTGGCGGTGCTTGGAATCCTGGACCCGGCACTGGCCAAGACATATGGTGGCCTGCTGGGCGGCATGGCGCTGCCGCGGGCTGGCAAGCCGGGCCGCTGGATCGCCCTGCCTTTGGTCCTGCGCGACGGCCGCGCCTATCTGAAGCTCCCCTTAGGTCAGATCCCGCTGACCCGCTTGCAACCTATCGTGCCGACAGGCTGACCCATGGTTCTACCCCTCTATGCCGATCCCCGTCTCGCCGCACTCTACGACACCGCGAACCCCGGTGGCGAAGACTATGATTTCTATCTTGCGGCGCTCGGGAAGGCGCCGGCCCGGGTGCTCGGCATGGGCTGCAGCACCGGTCGCCTGGCGCGCGCCTTCGCCGCCGCCGGCCACCAGACGAGCGGCGCCGAACCCTCACCGGCCATGCCCGACGTCAGCCCGGTGCCGAAGCGGTCACCTGGGTTCTGTCAGAGGCGGCAAGTCTGGATCTGGAGACACGTTTCGACTTCATCGTCATGACCGGGCATGTCTTCCAGGTCTTCCTGGAGGAAGCCGACATCCTGGCGGTCCTGAAGACACTCAAGCGCCATCTGGCACTCGGCGGGCGCCTGGCCTTCGAGAGTCGCAATCCGCCGGTCCAAGAATGGGAAAGCTGGCGGCCCGACGCGATGCGGGAGATCCTGCAGGCCCCCGCTATCGGCCGGGTCGAGGTTCACTACGACATCGCCGCCGTCGAGCCGCCCTTCGTGACCTGTGAAGTGCATTACCTGCTGCCCGACGGGTCCCACCTACCGCCTGCGCTTCTCCAGTCCGCAGGAGATCTCCGGCTGGCTTAAGGAGGCCGGCTTCGACGAGGTCAAGCTCTACGGTGACCGGGATCGCAGCGCCGTCTTGGAGACCAGCCCGGAGATCATTGCGCTTTCTCGGTGAGCCAGCGTGTCAAGGTCGATAGCCCCGATCACCTGCTGCGCCGCGACGATACCTTCACTCCGCAATGTCGACGGCGTTCATCACCAGGAAAGCGCGAAGATCCGCACGACCGCCGCCTCGCTGCTGTGCCTCCAGGATCTCTCCTGCCTTGACCAGAATCTCGTACTGCACCTGATTCAGCGTCTGGTCTTCCGGGGGATCGACCACCTTGATGTAGTGATCGTAGAGGTACTCGTAGAGCTGAAAGATCTTGTAGAGGAACGCGGACTCAAGAATGCCGCTCCCATGCCCCGGGTAGGCCATTTCCTCCTCGAATTTGCCAACGATCATCCGCTCCAAGTCTTCCTCTGAGAGAGACAAACGTTCGGAATCGAAGCCCTCTTCGTGCAAAGCCAACTGCACGCGCGTGACGGCAATCAGCAGGTCGAACTGAGCCTGGCCTCCTGACTGTTCGTCTCTGGAAAAACCTCGCTGTCTTCCGACATCGCCAACCTTTTTTGCCCGCTGGACGAGATGCTACAGCACCCATTCGATCATTACGAAGCCCAGGATCAGGGTGATCACGACGATCCAGCCGACAATCCGGGCATGGCGATCCAACAGTACCCGGATCTGCGGGCCGAAGTAATAGAGCGCCACGCCGACCGCCAGAAAACGCACACCACGCCCCAGGATCGAGGCGACGAGGAACAGCAGGAACGGCAAGGATTGCACACCGCTGGCAATCGCGATCAGCTTGTAGGGCAAAGGTGTGATCGCCCCTAAGAGCACGATCCAGACGCCCTCTTCGTGGAAGCGTTCCTGGATACGGTGGAAGGTCTCCTGCCAGCCGTAGAGATCGATCAGCCAGACCACGACCGTCTCATAGAGCAGGTGCCCGATCAGATAGCCGACGCAACCACCCAGCACGGAGGCCACCGCGGTGATGATGGCCGCCCGCCAGACCTGCCGGCGGTCGGCCAGCATGACCGGCACCAGGATGGCATCCACCGGCAAAGGCAGCAGCGCACTCTCGCCGAAGGAGGCGATCGCACAGGCCCAGAGGCCGCGTCGACCCTGGGCGGCCTGCATGGACCAGCGATAGAAGCGATCGAAGATGGTGGCAGCCCCCTCAGGCAATCTCAGGCAAGACGGTCGGACCAGACTCCTCGGCAGCGCTAGCCCGCGTCCTCGCCGTCGCTTTCCTCCTCGTCCGAGTCCTAGGCATCGTTGCTGTCCTCCGGATCCTCCTTATCCTTCTTTCCGAGGTTGGCAAAGGCCCTGAGGTGCGCTTCCACCAACCCGAAGACGCTTTCCTCGGGATAGTCCCCCTCCTCGTCGCGGGCACCGGCCTCGACGCCGGTCAAGAGCTCGATGCCCTGGGCGATGGTCTCGATCGGATAGATGTGGAAGCGGCCATTGGCGGCGGCCTCGACGACATCGTCGCGCAACATTAGGTGCACGACGTTGGACTTGGGGATCATCACCCCCTGGCTGCCGGTCAGGCCGCGCGTCTTGCAGATGTCGAAATAACCCTCGATCTTCTCGTTGACGCCGCCGATGGCCTGCACCTCGCCCTTCTGATTGACCGAGCCGGTGATCGCCAACTCCTGCCTCAGCGGCAACTTCGAGAGCGCCGACAGCAGAGCATAGAGCTCGGTCGAGGAGGCCGAATCGCCGTCCACGCCACCATAGGACTGCTCGAAGACCAGGCTGGCCGCCAGGGAGAGCTTCGCCCGCGGCAGGAAATGTCCGGCGAGGAAACCCTGCAGGATCAAGACGCCCTTGGAGTGCAGGGGGCCGCCCAGCTTCACCTCGCGCTCGATATCGATGATGCGGCCCGAACCCGGACGGACATTGCAGGTGATACGCGTCGGCTTGCCGAAAGAAAAACGGCCGAGCTGCATCACCGAGAGACCGTTAACCTGGCCGACCGTACTTCCAGCGCTGTCGATCAGCATGATGTCACGGGTGATTTGCTCGTGGCTGGCTTCGCGGATGCGATCCATCCGGCGAATGCGGGCAGAGATCGCCTCCTGCACGTGACTACGGGACACAAGCTTGGCATCACCCTGCCGGGCGAAGAAATCGGCCTCGCGGACCAGATCATAGACATGCTGGAGATCCAGCGAAAGCTTTTGCGAGTCGGCAGCACGGCGCGAGGCCGCCTCGATCAGACGAGCGACGCCGTCGACGTCGAAGGGAAGCAGCTCGGCCTCGCGGATCATGGCCGCGATCAGACGGGCGAAGAGTTCGTCGCTCTCCAGGCTGCGCTTCATGGTCTCGCTGAAGTCAGCCGCCACCTTGAACATGGCGGCAAAGTCGGCATCGGCCTGCTGAGCCATGTAGAAGAGCCGCGGGCTGCCGATGATCGCCACCCGCACCTTCAGGGGAATCGGCTGCGGCGCCAGAGAGACGGTGGAGACCAGGCCGGCCGTCTGGGCCGGATTCTCGACCGTGACCTGCTCGGCCTTGAGGCTGCGTTTCAGCGCCTCCCAGGCAAAGGGCTGGGTGAAGAGCTTCTGCGCGTCCAGGATCAGGAAGCCGCCGTTGGCCCGATGCAGGGCGCCCGCCTTGATCAGGCTGAAGTCGGTCACCAGGGTGCCCATCTGTGCCACATGCTCGGCCCGGCCGGTCAGGTTCGCCAGGGTGGGGTTGTCCTCATGCACCACCGGTGCGCCGCCCTCTGGGCGATGCTGTACCAAAACATTGACCTCATAGCGCCTGAGGCCGGTCACGGTGCCAAGCGGCTCGGCCCGAGGCTGGGGCTCCGGCGGTGCCCCCTGTCCACCCTGGCCGCCGGCGATCAAGGCCTGAAAGTTCGCCTTGATGTCCTTGCGCACCTTGTCCAGGTGCTTCAGAGCCTCGGGAAGATCGACCACGACCGCACGGACCGCCGCCAAGGGCTCGCGCACCGCATCGGCGATGATGTCGCGGTGCAGCTCCATCTGCTCCTGACGCCGCGCCCGCTCCCAGCGAGGGAACTCCTGCAGGATCTCCTTCAGCTTGCTTTGCAGCTGGCCGAGGATTTCCTGCAGTGCCTTGGACTGCTCCTCGTTGGCGCCTTCGTAGGCCTTGGGATTGACCTCGCCGTCGACGTAGGGCGCAAAGGCCAGACCCTGCTGGGTGCGCAACAAGGTAAAGCCCTGCGCCTTGGCCTCGCCGTCGAGCTTCGAGAAGACCGCCTCCTGCTGCTTCTGATAGCGCTCGTCGATGGCCTGGATCTGCGCCCGGTTCTCGTCGCGTTCGAAGGCAGCCGGGATCGATTTCGTCAGATCATCGATGAAACTGCGCATCTCGGCGGCAAAGGCCGGCCCGCGCCCCGGCGGCAGAGCCAAGGCGCGCGGTTGATGGGGTGTGTTGAAGTTGTGGACATAGACCCAGTCGTACGGCGTGTCGCGAGCCTCGGCCGCCTCTTCGAACAGGGCCTGGGCGCTGCGATGGCGCCCGGTGCCGTGGCCGCCCAGCAGGAAGAGGTGATAGTCCGGGTGCGGCATGGCCGCGGCAAAGCGGATGGCCTCCAGCGCGCGATCCTGGCCGGGTAGCGTGCTCAGCGGCTCCAGGTCGTCGGTGGTCTTGAAGTTGAAGTCCTGGCATTCGCAAACCCGGTAGAGCTTTTGCGGCAGCAACGCTTCTGGAGCCATGATCTCATCTCTTCGCTTGTCCAATTTCGCGTCACAGGGATGCTATGGCCACGCTCCCGGCAGCGATAGTGAAAAGTATGCGAGCGATCCGAGCCATCGCAGGAGCAGCAGGGCCGGATCGCTCGCATGGTCCCCGGTCGCTCCGCGATGAACTGCCGATCGCTCCTGAGGGGATGAGCGAGCGGCTGACGACGAGGCTGCGGAGCGACCGGGAAGCGGAGATCAAACTCTAAAGTTGTATCAAAGCTCGCCGGCGGCGACGTGTTCGATCTTGGCTCACTGGTCTTCGGCCTTGGAGATGGTGCCGGCGCGATCCTTCAGATAGAGGTCGTAGATGTCCTTGTTCAGAAAGACATAGACCTTGCCGTCGACCACCGAATGGTAGGGCAAGACTATGAGGGCAGCGGAAGCCTTGCGGGCCGCCCGCGATGCCGGGATCGGCCTCCATGTGGATGGCGTCGATCTGGTTCTGGAAGCAATAGCGCCGCCGCCCGCCGCCGTCCTCGATCTGCTGACCCACCACAAGGTGGAATCGATCATACTCTTGCAACCTGGCGATGACGGTTGGTCGGCTGACGATCGGCGCGCGGGCATCGCCGAGTTCGATGGTGGGCTGCCGCGCCCGGAGGCCAAGGCTTTCGAATGCTGCTTGGTCGAATGCTTGAACCGCACCTTCGAGCGCTCGCCGCCCGGCAGATGCCTCGCCTGCGGTGGCGGCGATAGTGCCCTTGACGCCCTGCTGCCGCAGGGCGTCGAGCCATCCGGCCATGTCTGGCTGCATTCGCGCTGCTGGCTCGCATGGCGCGCGGGCAGGAAGACCGATGCGGTCGGCGCCCTCAGGGCCATGGGGATTCAATACAGGAGCAAAACAGGAGAAAAGAGATGACGAAGAGCAAGGCGAAGAAGGTCAATGAACCGACGACCGTCGTCGCCAACGATCCGGAGGACCGGAAGGGCGCGCTCAAGACGATCGGCGGATCGCAGTCCGACCACTGGAACAACACGCTGGCCGACCAGGCGGTGCAGGCGCTGTGGGTGAAGAACTCGGATGTGCAGGAACGGGACCGTCGGCTAAGCGCCACCGTCGCCGGGCTGGCGGGCATCGGCCCGAAGGATGAGCTGGAAGGCATGATGGCGGCGCAGCCGATCGCCGCCCACAACGCCGCGATGGAATGCAACCGCCGCGCCATGATCGGGGAGCAGACCTTCGAGGGCAGGCGCGAGAACCTAAACCAGGCGAACAAGCTGTCCCGCACCTGGGCGACGCTGCTCGACGCGCTGAACAAGCATCGCGGCAAGGGCCAGCAGAAGGTCACGGTCGAGCATGTCCATGTCCACGCGGGCGGCCAGGCGGTGGTCGGCAACATCGAGCGACCGGGGGGAGGGGATCATAGCGGAACGGAGGAACAACCCCGTGCAAAGCAGATTGCCCATGCACCGGAGCCCTCGCTGCAGAGCGCGGACGCGGAACGGCACAGCGTGCCGGTCCCCAGCGATGGCGAACGGCCGCTGCCGGATGCACGGGGGCAAGTCTCCCGGCGCACCGATCGGTAACGCCAATGCGCGCAAGCATGGCCGCTACACCGCCGACGCCATCGCAGAACGGCAGGAACTGGCGGCGCTCCTCCGCTCGATGCGCGGGCTAATCGAAGATGTGGACGGATAGCATATCAGACCGCGGGTTCCTCCCGGCGGATTTAGTATGCGGGGAGCCCAGGTGCAAAGCCAGTCCAGCGTGGCAGCGGAAATCGCCCAAACTCGACGCCTGCAAGAGGAAGTTCGCGGTTCCTTCCGGGCGACCTGCGTATGCTGGCGGGCGAAGCGCGGCATATCGCCAGTGACTGGACTCGTTTTTTTGGGAATCCACTGGAATCCGGAACCCATTGCGCATTCGGCCAAACTGGTCAAAAGTATGCCAAGGGCAGGCAGGAAATCGTATGCAGATCTTGACCGCGAAAGACGCGAGACATGGCTTCGGACGGCTGATAGATCTGGCTCGGGCAGAGCCGCTGGCGGTGGCAAGGCACGGGCGTCCTGTCGTCGTCGTTATGGCGATCGAGGAGCATGAGCGTCTGAAGGCGCTGGACCTGCGCAAGAGCCCGAACGATCGGGAGAATCAGACGTGAGCCAGACGATGGCAATGGGTGGCTGACCGGCATGGACAAGCGAAGCCTCACCGAACGCGACATCTGCACCAAGTTCATCCTGCCCGCCATCAAGAGTGCGGGCTGGGACGAGATGGTGCAGGTTCGGGAGGAGGTGTATTTCACCAAGGGCCGCATCATCGTGCGCGGCAAGCTTGTGACGCGCGGCAAGGCGAAGAAGGCCGACATCGTTCTCTATTACAAGCCGAACATCCCCATCGCTCTGATCGAGGCGAAGGCCAATTCCCATAGCGTCGGCGACGGCATGCAGCAGGCGCTCGACTATGCCGAAACCCTGAAGATCCCCTATGTCTTCACCTCGAATGGTGACGGGTTCGTGTTCCATGACCGCACCGGCGCCAGCACGCCGCGCGAGGCGAACCTCGGCCTCGACACCTTCCCGTCGCCCGCCGACCTTTGGGCGCGGTTTCGCGCCTGGAAAGGGCTCGACGGCGAATCCGAGAAAATCGTTCTTCAGGACTACCACGACGACGGCAGCGGCAAGGAGCCGCGCTACTATCAAGTGAACGCCATTAACGCCGCGATCGAGGCCATCGCCAAGGGCCAGGACCGGGTTCTACTCGTCATGGCGACCGGCACGGGCAAGACCTACACCGCCTTCCAAATCATCTGGCGGCTTTGGAAATCGCAGCGTTGGAACCCCGAAGGCAACAAGCGCGTCCTGTTTCTCGCAGACCGCAATGTGCTGATCGACCAGACCATGGTGAACGACTTCCGCCCCTTTGGCGCGGCGATGGCGAAGCTTTCCACCAATGCCAAGACCATCGAACGGCAGGACGGCGCTTCGGTCGATCTGACGCTGGCGCTCGACAGGAAGCGGCGCATCGACACCGCCTTCGAGGTCTATCTCTGCCTCTATCAGGCGCTCACCGGGCCGGAAGAGCACCAGAAGCTGTTCAAGGAGTTCTCGAAGGACTTTTTCGACCTGATCGTCATCGACGAATGCCATCGCGGCAGCGCTGCCAAGGATTCCGCCTGGCGTGAAATCCTGGCCCATTTTTCCGGCGCGACGCAGATCGGCATGACCGCCACACCGAAGGAGACGAAATACGTCTCCAACACGGAATATTTCGGCGAGCCGGTGTTCACTTATTCGCTGAAGCAGGGGATCAGCGACGGCTTTCTGGCGCCCTACAAGGTCATCAAGGTTCACATCGACAGGGACGTGGAAGGCTATCGGCCGGCGAAGGGCCAACTCGACCGCGACGGCAACGAGGTCGAGGACCGCATCTACAACGCCAAGGACTTCGACCGCACGCTGGTGCTCGACGGTCGCACTCTTCTGACGGCGAAGAAGATCACGGCGTTCCTCAGGGAAAGCGGCGATCGCTACCAGAAGACCATCGTGTTCTGCGTCGATCAGGAACACGCCGCGCGCATGCGTCAGGCGCTGATCAACGAGAACGCCGACCTCGTGGCCGAGAACGCGCGCTACGTCATGCGGATCACGGGCAGCGACAAGGAGGGCCAGGACCAGCTTGGCAACTT
>CBDBCL010000029.1:0-28775 GCA_965202755.1 Rhodospirillales bacterium
AGTCACACTTCCTTGAATCAGAGACGCTTAAACCTCCCGTCGGATTTTCTGAAGATGAACCAGGCGGCGAAAAGCTGCGTTGAAGTGTCAAAGCAGAATTCGATTTTTCTGAGTTCGAAGCCTGATGCAATCCTACACGGTTCGCGAATAGGACAAACTCCCCTACGGTGACGGTGACCGGCAGATCCCCGACCACTTCGCGGATCGGCTCGCAGATGTGGCGCAACGCTCGTCATTCGCTGGCAGTGTGCTCGAACACGGTCGGCACAGTTTGCGCGCGCTGGGGGTAGTTGGGATCCTGGCCGCGAGGGATTGCAGTCTGGAGATCCTGCCCAAAATCGACATTGCGCCTGGCGAGAGTGTCGATCAGCAGAATACTGCGATCCGGAAACGTCTGATCCACATGCTGGCCGTGGCGCTCAATCTAAAGGTCGATCTTGGGTCGATAACGGATTTGGCGTGGCAGCGAGAGACGTTGCTCGAAATCCTGATCCGCATTTTTTGCGACAAGCTTACCGAGGCGGTCCGGAAAGGAATGCCCCGCCGTTATGTCGAGCAAGAGGACGATCTGTCCGTCTTGCGCGGCGGGCTTGACGCTGCACGCCAATTACACGCGGCATGCAGTCAATCCTTCCCGTCTCGCATGCCAGTTTGATGATCTTTCTGAGGATACGGCATTGAATCGGATCATGAAGGCGGCCGTAGCGTATCTGTTCCGGACATCTCGGAGTACAGCACATCAGCAACGACAACGACTGCGCGAACTGGCCTTCGTCTATGCGGGTATCGGGGACACTCCGCCCTCCGCCTTGCGATGGAATGACGTTGTAATCGACCGTACCAATCGCCGGTGGCAGGAGCTTTTGGGCATGGCACGACTTTTCCTGCAGGGCCGTTATCAGACCACGACTGGCGGCACGAGTCAGGATACAGCGCTACTCTTCGAGATGAATAAATTGTTCGAGGAATATGTCGGTCGCCTGATCTCTCGGGCCTTGGCCGGGACCGATTTGACTGTATCCCTGCAGGGCGGGCGGCTATTTTGCCTCACTGCAGACACTTCAGAGCGAGGGCTTTTCCAGACAAAACCAGACATACTGATCCGTCGCGCAGGCACTGTGATCCATGTGATTGACACGAAATGGAAGCGGATTTCCCATCGGATAGATGATCCGAAGCAGGGTGTATCCCAAGGTGACGTCTACCAGATGATGGCCTATGCACAGCTTTACCGCGCGCCACGCCTTACACTTCTGTATCCGCATCATCCGATTCTAGGCAGCGAAGAGCTTGTTCATGCTCGACACCGAATAACTGGCCAGGAGACCATCCTGGAGACCGCAAGCATCGACGTGGCGAACGGTGACAATGTGCTCGATCGACTCCGACGTCTGCTCCTATTCGACGAGTCTGTTGTTGAATCCATGGTGCAATAGGTCGCCCGACGTTTTCAGAGGATGTCGACCCAGAGTAGATCCGACGGAGGTCGCTTCCGATCCGCCATTCATGAATACAGGAAACTCGATCGCGGATTGCCTGTTTGCTGTCGCATTGGACCAAGATTTTGCCAAGTCATGTTGACAAATGGCGGAAGCATAAGCGCGCTGTGAGAATCTCGATGAAGCCGAGGTAGCTTGTGGCGGTCTTGCCGTATCGTGTGGCGACGCGGCGGCCATTACCTTGCTCTCGCCCTGGTGCGATCTGACGAACGAGATCGCGCGAGACCAGAAGGACCCCACACTGAGCCTCACCAAACCGCATCTGGCGGCCGACTGCCACGCCGGCGCCGAGGATCGCGCACGGCCGGAAATCTCTCCGCTCTTCGCCGACTTTTCAGCTGACCTGCCGCCCGCCTTGATTACCTCCGGCAGCCGCGATCTGCTGCTCGACGACTGCCTGCGCCTGGCGCAACGCTTGCGCTCGGCTGGCGTCAGCGCAGATCTGCGCGTCCGGTACGGGCTGTGGCACGTTTTCGAGTTCTACGACGAGCTGCCGGAGGCCGAGCAATCCTTGTGTGAGGTTGCCGCGTTCCTGAAGCAACGGCTGGCAGACGTCGACAAGGGCTGACGCCTCTCGCGCAGGGCGAACCTAGGCCTTGGGCACAAGACTTCGCTTGGCAGACCGGTATTTGAGAGGGTACAGCATAGGTCTTCGCCCCACTGCGCCCGGTCTTGCGGGCGCGGCTTGCTGTCCGGGCGATCCACATCGCTTCTCGCCATAGGATCCGCGGTCGATGCAACGCTTTACCTGTCCCTCTTGCGGACTCCGCGACGAGCAGGAGTTCCACTACCTCACCGAACCCAAACCGCGGCCGAACTCCAAGGTCAGCGATGGCGAGTGGGGGCAATACCTCTACTTCGAGAACAACGAGAAGGGCGTGCATCGAGAGCTCTATCGCCACATCTGCGGCACCCTCTTGGTGATCGAGCGCGATACCGTCACGCATTGGGTCCTCTCCTGCCGCCCGGCGGCCGAGGTACTGTCATGAGCCAGGAGACGAGCCAGAGCCACCGCCTGCCCGATGGCGGCGAGATCGATCGATCCCGCGCCCTTTCCTTCCTCTTCGAAGGCCGACCCTACCAAGGCTATGCCGGCGACACCCTGGCCTCGGCCTTGATTGCTAACGGCGTGCGCCTGGTCGGCCGCAGCTTCAAGTATCACCGCCCACGCGGCCTCTATGCCGCCGGCGCCGAGGAACCCAACGGTCTGCTGGACGTGACCCTGGGCCCGCGGCACGAGCCCAACGCACGCGCCACCTTGGTCGATCTGGCGGATGGCATGATCGCGCGCGGGGTCAATGCCGATCCAGACCTGGAGAGCGATCGCCACGCCCGTATAGACCGCTTCGCTCGCTTCATTCCGGCCGGCTTCTACTACAAGACCTTCATGCGGCCGAAGTGGGCCGACTACGAGCCGCGCATTCGCCAGATGGCCGGCCTCGGACGCCTGGACCCCAACGCCGTCGCGCCGCCGCATGACCTGCGCAATGCACGCTGCAATCTCCTGATCGTCGGCGCCGGGCCGGCCGGGCTGGCCGCTGCCCGTGCCGCCGCCGACAGCGGGCTTTCAGTCTGGTTGGTCGATCTGGAGCGCAAGCTGGGCGGGCAACTGCTGTGGCGGCAGACCGAGATCGAGGGCCGGAGCGGCGCCGATTGGGTCGAGACCCTGCGCGGCGCACTGGAAGCGGCCGGCGTGCGCATCCTCACCCGCACCATAGCGGCCGCCTACTACGACCAGAATCGCGTCTTGTTGCTGGAGCATCGCGACGAGGGCGCACGCGCCCAAGGCTGGCCGGCAGAGCGGCTCTGGGTGCTGCAGGCCGGCCGAGTGATCCTGGCCACGGGCGCGCACGAGCGGCCGCTGGTCTTCCCCGACAACGACCGACCCGGCATCATGAGCGCCTCGGCGGCTGCGGTCTATGCCAAGCGCTTTGCCGCTTTGGCTGGGCGCCAAATCCTGGTCGCCACCAACAACGACGACGCCTATGAGAGCGCAATGGTGTTGAAGCAGGCCGGCGCCGAGGTTGCGCTGTCCGACCTGCGTTCGACACCGGCCCCGGCGCTGCTGTCGGCCATGGAGGACGCCGGGATCGAGGTCTCCATCGGCCACCAGCCGCTGGCGATCCAGGGCCGCAAAGCCATCACCGGCGTGAAGCTGGGCCGAACCAGCACCTCCGTCGCAGCCAAGGACGGACCGGGGGCCACCTCGGGCCGCAGCGTCGACCTGCTGTGCCTTTCCGGTGGCTGGTCACCGGCCGTTCACCTGCTCTCCCAGTCGGGTGGCAAGCTGCGCTACGACCCGGAGATTGCCGGCTTTCGCCCGCGTCTCTCGGTGCAAGAGGCCGAGAGCGTGGGCGCTGCCAACGGCAGCTTCTCTCTCCAAAGCTGCCTCAGCGAAGGCCATCGCGCAGCCCAGGCAGCAGCTTATGTCCTTGGCGGAAAGGTGTCCTCCAACCCTTTGACTGGAAAAGAAGTTTCACCTTTCGGCCGTCATCATATCCAAGCCTTCTGGCGCTCCCGGGTGCAGGGCGCGCGCCAGTGGGTCGATTTCCAGAACGACGTGACCGCCAAGGACGTGACCCTGGCCGCGCGCGAGGGCTATGTCTCGGTCGAACATCTGAAACGCTACACCACGCTCGGTATGGCAACCGATCAAGGCAAGACCTCGAACGTGAATGGTCTTGCCATTCTGGGCGAGGAGACCAAGCGCCAGCCGGGAGAGGTCGGGACCACGACCTTCCGGCCACCCTACATGCCGCTCTCCTTCGCCGCCATCGCCGGCCTCAAGCGCGACAGGCTCTTTGCGACCTGTCGCCAGCTGCCGGCCTTGGCCGCGCAGCGTGAGGCCGGAGCCGCCTTCCGCGACTATGGCATCTGGTCGAGACCGGCCTGCTATCCCCAAGGCGAAGAAAGCCAGGCCGAGGCCATCCAGCGCGAGGCCCTGCAGGCGCGCCGTCAAGTCGGCCTGCTGGATGCCTCCAGCCTGGGCAAGATCGCCGTGGTCGGGCCGGATGCGGCCACTTTCGTCAATCGCCTCTACTACAATCGCCTGGACAATCTAAAGCCGGGCCGTCTGCGCTACTGCCTGCTGCTGAACGAGACCGGCATCGTGCTGGACGATGGCGTGGTCGCCCGCCAGTCTGAGCAGCGCTATCTGCTCTCGCCCTCCTCCAGCCACACGGACCACGTACTCCATGCCCTGGAGGAGTGGCACCAGGGCGAGTGGCCCGACCTCAAGGTGCATTTCCTGGACGAGACCCAAGCCTGGGCCACGTTCTCGATCTCCGGCATCCGGTCGCGCGATGTCATGGCAGCGCTCTCGACCGACATAGATTGGAGCGACCCGGCCCTACCGCACATGGCCTTCGCAGAGGGCACCCTCGAGGGCGTCAAAGCGCGCATCTCCAGGGTCAGCTTCACCGGCGAGCGCGGTTACGAGATTTCGGTACAGGCCCGCTACGGCGCGGCACTCTGGCGCCACCTGATGGCCATCGGCAAGCCCTTCGGCATCGCGCCTTACGGTATCGAATCGCTCTCCGTCCTACGTGCCGAGAAGGGCTATATTCTGATCGGACGCGACACCGACGGCACCACCATGCCGCAAGACCTGGGCATGCTGGGACCCTTGAAGGACAAGGACATCGACTATGTCGGCCGGCGCTCGCTCAGGCTGCCGGAAGCCAAGCGCGGGGATCGGCGCCAACTGGTCGGCCTGCAGGTCCTGGACGAGGGCGAACCCTTCGCCAACGGCGCCCACACGATCGAGGAACGCCAGGGGCGCATGGTCAGCACCGGCTATGTCACCTCCAGCTACCTGAGCCCCAACTTGCGACGCCCGATTGCCCTGGCGTTGCTGTCGCAGGGACGTGCCCTGCAAGCCGAAAGGGCGAAGGTCGAGGTCTTCCACCTCGGCAGCCGCCGCCCGGCCAGGGTCGTCTCGCCCTGCTTCTTCGACCCCAAGGGAGGCCGTCTCAATGACTGAGCTTTTGGCCGAGGACACCGCCGCCAACCTTGCCGATGCGCCGCCCATCGCCGGTCTATCTCTTTCCGTCGCCAATCCGGATGCCTTGATCCTTCTGGGTGGCAGCGCCGCCGACGCGGCCTTCGCCGCGGCGGTGAAGAAGGCCTTGAAGGTGAACCTGCCCAAGCCCGGCGCGCAGAGCGGCAGCGACCCGCTGCTGGTCTGGCAGGGCTACGAGCGCTGGCTGATTTACTGCCACAGCGACGGCGATGCCATCCTGGCCAGCCTGCCGAAGGCCTTCGGCGAGGCGGCCCCGCTGAGCGAGGTCACCGATGGAAGCTTCGTCGTGCAGATCCAAGGTCCGAAACTACGCGACCTGCTGGCGATGGGCAGCAGCACCGACTGTTCGCCGACTGCCCTGCCGGCCGGCAGCAGTGCCGTGCTGCGCTTTGCCGAACTTCCGGCCCTCCTGATCGTCACCGGCAACGAGAGCGCCCTCCTGCTGATGGAGCGCGCCAGCAAGGACTATGTCTGGCGCTGGCTTGGCCGGGCGGCAAGCGCACTGGACTAGAGGGAGTTGCGGGCAAAGGCGCTAGAAGATCGTCGCGGACGGCGACTTGGACTGGCGCCTTCTCCCATCGAATCGTCCTCTCTCCCCTCCCATCGCAGCAGGCCGTATCGTAGCGCTCACAGAAGCGTGCTTGCCGCAGGGTCTCGCCATCGCGCTCTAAGATGCGGATTCAAAAGGCCCTTGCGGCTTTGACGAAAAAGTCCGCGACCGAATGGGCGAGATCCTTGAACATCTGCGCCTTGCAAAGCCTTTGGGCTGGCGCTATGCGATGCAGACTGGCGATTTGGCTTGCGCTCCGAAGAGAGCGGCCACGAAAGACTCTCTCCGAAACAGGAATTGAGATTCGACTATGCTATCGCGTGTCATGGGCATGCTGTCGGCCGATATGGCCATCGATCTGGGGACCGCCAATACGCTGGTCTACGTCAAGGGCCGCGGCGTCGTTCTGAACGAGCCCTCTGTCGTGGCCATCGCCGAAGGACGTGGCAAGAAGCAGGTGCTGGCGGTCGGCGACGAGGCCAAGATGATGCTGGGGCGCACGCCAGGAAACATCCAGGCCATCCGCCCGCTGCGCGACGGCGTCATCGCCGACTTCGAAGTCGCCGAAGACATGATCAAGCACTTCATCCGTAAGGTGCACAACCGCCGCTCCTTCCACTCGCCGCAGGTCATCGTCTGCGTGCCCTCCGGCTCCACCGCGGTCGAGCGCCGCGCCATTGAGGAATCGGCCGAGAGCGCCGGCGCGCGCCGAGTCTTCCTGATCGAGGAACCGATGGCAGCGGCGATCGGCGCCGGCCTGCCGGTGACCGAGCCGACCGGCTCCATGGTCGTCGACATTGGCGGCGGTACCACCGAGGTGGCCGTCCTGTCTCTGGGCGGCATCGTCTATTCGCGCTCGGTCAGGGTCGGCGGCGATAAGATGGACGAGGCCATCATCGCCTACATCCGCCGCAACCATAATCTTCTGGTCGGCGAGAGCACAGCCGAACGCATCAAAAAGGAGACCGGCTCCGCCTGTCCGCCGGAAGACGGCGATGGCCGATTGATGGAGGTCAAGGGTCGCGATCTGATGAACGGCGTGCCGAAAGAGCTGATCATCACCGAACATCAGGTTTCGGAATCCCTGGCCGAGCCGGTCGGCGCCATCGTCGAGGCGGTGAAGGTTGCGCTGGAGCACACCGCGCCGGAGCTTGCCGCCGATATCGTCGACAAGGGTATCGTGCTGACCGGCGGCGGCTCCCTCCTAGGCAATCTGGATTTCGTCCTGAGGGCGGCGACCGGGCTACCGGTCTCGATTGCCGAGGATCCGCTTTCCTGTGTGGCGCTGGGCACCGGACGCTGCCTGGAAGAGATGAAGGTGCTGCGCAACGTCCTGATTTCTATGTATTGAGCCGATTTTTCGCAAAACATAACAGATTTTGGCTTGAAACTTGGACGACACGAGTCGTGTGCGATAGTGTCGAACGTGAATCCAGACTGTGTCTTGCCCTGCCGGCCAGGAGCCTGCAGGCGAGACGAGTGAGCGATGGTTGATTGAAGGTCGAGCCCGCCAATGCAACGGCCATTGTCCGTAGCGCGACTTGCCACCCCTTTGAGAGCCTGGGCCGGACGCTTGGCTTTCGCCTTTCTGGTCGCCGCTGCCTTTACCCTCATGCTGCTGTCGAAGGCCGACGTGGCCGTCATCGAGCGGGCGCGCTCTGCTGTCGACGACGCCGTCGCGCCGCTGCTGGAAGCCCTCTCGCGCCCGGTCACCACGGTCAACGACATCATCGACTATGCCGAGGAGATGGCAGCGCTTCGGGCCCAGAACGCGGAGCTGAAGGCCGAGAACGAGCACCTGCTCGCCTGGCAGGCCAAGGCGCTGGAACTGCAGGCCGAGAACCGCCGGCTGGCTGCGCTCTTGAACTTCGTGCCCGATCCCGGGGCGCGCTCCGTCAGCGCCCGGATTATCGGCGATCAGGGCGGCGCCTTTGCCCGCTCGCTGCTGCTGAATGCCGGCAGTGCCGAGGGCGTCGGGCGGGGACAGGCGGCCATGACCGGCAACGGACTGGTCGGACGCGTGGTCGGCACCGGAGAGCGCAGCGCCCGGGTGCTGCTGCTGACCGACATCAACAGCCGCATTCCCGTCTTGGTCGGCGAGCAGCGGGACCGGGCCGTGCTGGCTGGCGACAACTCGCCCGAGCCGCATCTGCTCTATGTTGATCCCGACGTCTCCTTGACTGCCGGCGATTATGTCGTGACCTCCGGCGACGGCGGTATCTTTCCCAACGGCCTGCCGATCGGACGCCTCTCCCAGATCCACGAAGGCAAGGCTGCGGTTCGACCCTTCGTCGATTGGGATCGGTTGGAGATTCTGCGGCTGATCGACTATGGTGTGGTCCGAGACTCGGAACCGCGCGCAGTCGAGTCGCGGTAATCCGAGCACTGTCGTAAAGACTTACCACACCCGGCTCTGCTCCGCCGGAAAGACGATTGAGTTCAGCATGTTCCTAACGGCCCTGCAGAAGATCGACCGTTGGACGCGGATGCTCCTGCCGGGGCTTCTGGCCTTGATCCTGATTCTGATCGGCATGGTGCCCATTCGCCTAGCCGGGCTGACGCCGATCTCCCCTTGGTTGCTGCTGATCCTGATCTACTTCTGGACGGTGCATCGCCCGGACCTGCTACCGATCTGGGCGGTCTTCGGGCTGGGCCTGCTGAGCGACCTCCTGAGCGGCGGTCCGGTCGGCCCGGGCACCTTCACGCTGCTGCTGATCTATGGCGCAGCGAAGGCCCAGCGGCGCTATATCCTGCCGCATTCCTTCGTCGTCCAATGGGTCGTCTTTGCGATTATCGCCGTGCTGGCCGAATCGCTGCTCTTCCTCAGCCAGATGATCGCGCTGCGCGCCATCCTCGCGGTCGAGCCGGCGGCCTTCCAAGTGCTGATGACGATCGCCATCTATCCCTGTCTGGCTTGGGTCTTCGTGCTGACCCAGAACAGCTTCCTGAAGCAGGCCTAAAGCGAGGATCGTCGGGGCATGGGATTTCGCCAACATAACGAGGAATTGCGCCGCATCCGCAGCCTGACCCGGCGTGCGCTCATCCTGGGCGGCGCACAGCTCGGGCTGTTCGGCATCCTCAGCGCCCGGCTCTACCAGCTGCAGATCGTCCAGAAGGACCGCTTCACCCTTCTGGCGGAGGAGAACCGGGTCAACATGCGCCTGCTGGCACCGCCGCGCGGACGCATCGTCGACCGCTTCGGCGCTGACCTGGCGATCAATCGGCGCAACTACAAAGTCATGCTGGTGCGCGAGCAAAGCCAAGATTTGGACCAGACCCTGGCGCTCTTGCAAGAGATCGTGCCTCTGGAAGAAGCTGACGGCGAACGCCTGGCCCGCGAACTGCGACGGACCCGTGCCTTCATTCCGGTCTTGGTGGCCGAGAACCTGACCTGGGACCAGGTCAGTCAAATCGAGGTCAATGCCCCGGAATTGCCCGGCATCTCGATCGACGTCGGCGAGACCCGCATCTATCCCTTGCGCGAATCCATGGCGCACATCGTCGGCTACGTCGGTCCGGTCTCGGAGCGCGAATTGAAGGCTTCGGCTGACCCCATGATGCAATTGCCGGATCTGCGCATCGGCAAGAGCGGAATCGAGAAGAACTACGACAAGCGCCTGCGCGGCCGCGCCGGCACTCTGGAGTATGAAGTCAACGCCTACAGCCGAACCATCCGCGATCTTGCCCGCCAGGAAGGCGAGCCCGGCAAGGATCTGGTGCTCTCGGTCGATTCGCGGCTGCAACGCTTTGCCCATGAGCGCCTGGCCGGCGAGACCGCCGCCTCGGCCGTGGTCATGGATATCTACAAGGGCGACCTGCTGGCGCTGGCCTCGGTCCCCACCTTCGATCCGATGAACTTCGTGCTGGGGCTCTCGGGCGCCGACTGGAACCGCCTGACCCATGACCCCCTGAAACCTCTGTCCAACCGTTCGGTCTATGGCCTCTATGCCCCCGGCTCGACCTTCAAGATGGTAGTGGCCTTGGCAGCACTCGAGGCCGGCATCGGGCCCAACCAGACGGCCTACTGCCCAAGCTACTACAAGCTCGGCAAGGCTCGCTTTCACTGCTGGCGGCGCTGGGGTCACGGCCACATGGACATGGTCGATTCACTGCGCCGCTCCTGCGACGTCTACTTCTATGACATCTCCCGGCGGATCGGCATCGAACGGATTGCCGCCATGGCCAAGAAGCTGGGCCTAGGCACGGTAACGGATCTCGACCTACCCGGAGAGCCCAGCGGTACGATCCCGACCAAGGCCTGGAAACAGGAGAAACTGGGCCAGCCCTGGCAGATCGGCGAGACCCTGAACTCGGCTATCGGACAGGGATTCGTGCTGGCGACGCCGGTGCAGCTGGCGGTCATGGCCGCGTGCATCGCCAATGGTGGCAAGAAGGTAATCCCCCGTCTGCTGCGCGGCCTGCGCGACGAGAACACCGCGGTCACCATCACCCACCCGCTGGAGGATCTGGGCATTCCCCGCCAGCATCTGGCGATCGTCAAGGAGGGCATGGACCAGGTGGTCAACCACCGGCACGGCACGGCGCGCAGGGCCCGCATAACCGAGGAAGGCTGGGAGATGGCCGGCAAGACCGGCACCAGTCAGGTCAGACGCATCACTATGGGCGAGCGTGCCCGCGGCGTCACCCGAAACGAGGACCTGCCCTGGCGGCGGCGCGACCACGCCCTCTTCGTCGCCTATGCACCGGTGCAGGAGCCGCGCTATGCCTGCGCCGTGGTGGTGGATCACGGCGGCAACGGCTCGAAGGCGGCGGCCCCGATTGCACGCGACCTGCTGATCGAAACCCAGCGCCTGGCGCCCCTGACGACCCCGGCCCTGCCGATGGCGGTCCGCAACCGCGATCACGAACGCCAGGAGAGCTAGACCTTGTCGCTTCTCAGTAACTATCGCGGCGATCTCGGTTTCAGCCTCGGGCAAAAGCTGCTGCAGATCAACTGGGTCTTGATCCTGCTGCTGTGCTTGCTGACCGGGGTCGGCCTCTTGATGCTCTATTCGGCCGGCGGCGGCAGCACCGACCCCTGGGCGACGCGCCAGGCGGTCCGCTTCGGCGTCTCCCTGGCGATCCTGCTGGTCATCGCCCTGGTGGACATTCGTTTCTGGTATCGCATGGCCTTTCCGATCTACGGCGTCGCCCTGCTGCTGCTGGGTGCCGTAGAGGTAGTCGGCAGCACCGGTATGGGGGCACAGCGCTGGATCGACCTGAAGGTCTTCCAGCTGCAGCCCAGCGAGGTGATGAAGATTGCCCTGGTGCTGGCGCTCGCCCGCTATTTTCACACCATGGCGCCGGAGGACACCGGCCGGCCGGTCAAGTTGATCGTGCCCTTGGCGCTGGTTCTGGTGCCGGTGGCCCTGGTCTTGAGGCAACCGGATCTGGGAACCGCCGGTATTCTCCTGGCCGCCGGCGGTGCGGTCTTCTTCTGTGCCGGGGTGCGCTGTTGGATGTTCGCCGTGGTCCTGGCCTTGGGGGCTGCGGCAGTGCCGGTTCTTTGGGACATGCTGCACGACTATCAGCAGGCCCGGATCCTGACCTTCCTCGACCCCGAGAGCGACCCCTTGAACAGCGGCTATCATATCCTGCAGTCGAAGATCGCCTTGGGCTCCGGCGGCATCTGGGGGCAAGGGTTCTTGCAGGGGACGCAGAGCCACCTGAGCTTTCTGCCGGAGAAGCAGACCGACTTCATCTTCACCATGCTGGCCGAGGAGTTGGGTCTGGTTGGTGGTCTGGGCTTGCTGCTGCTCTATGCCTTGGTCTTGGCTTACGGCTATGCGATTGCGCTCTCGGCGCGCAGCCAATTCGCGCGCCTGCTGGTCTTGGGGATCACCGTCAACCTCTTCCTCTACGTCTTCATCAACATTGCCATGGTGACTGGCATAGTCCCCGTGGTAGGCGTGCCTTTACCGCTGATTTCCTACGGCGGCACGGCGATGCTGGCGATCATGGTCTCCTACGGGCTGGCAATCTCGGCCTATGTTCACCGTGAGATCAAGATCGCCCGGCGCGGCTTGGGCGAGGATTGAGATCGCCGATGCAGTATGGCTTTTCTGCCTTGCACGAAAAGGCGCTTGCAGGCTTCACAGGGGCTTGCTATACCCCGCGCTCTCTTGGGCGGGCGCATAGCTCAGTTGGTAGAGCAGCTGACTCTTAATCAGCGGGTCCAAGGTTCGAGTCCTTGTGCGCCCACCAAAGATTTTAATGACTTGGAAGATTGACTACCATGAACAGAGTGGGAACCTGCCAACTCTGTCCAGCCTGTTTGTACAACATTTTCTGCGGCCCTGTTCCGATGTCGTTCTGCTCTTGAAAGACAGATTGGTGTTGGCGATCGCTGATCTGGATGTCGCGCTGCTTCGACGTCGGACGCCTGTGGATTTCATCGAGACTGCCCGTCGACCACAAACTCGATGCTGGAGAGCGTCACGCCAGCCGGTAGGCTGACGCCAGCGGCCAAGTGAAGGGTATCGATACCGGCTCCGCCGTTAAAGAGATCACTCGACTGCAATTCACCCTGGCTGGCAGCGTTCAGGGTGTCCCGGCCACTCCCGCCGAAGACGCTGTCGATGCCGTTTCCTCCGAAGAGAAAGGCGTCATTGTCGCGACCACCCCGAACCTTGTCGGCACCGTCGTCGCCATAGAGGTTGCTGTCTTTGCTTGCAATGCCGCTGACGGCATCCACGCCCGGGCCACCGAAGAGAGAAACATCGTTTCCTGCGCCGCCAAACACCTTGTCGGAGTTCCCACCTCCAAAGAGGGATGCGTCCGATCCGCGTTCACCGGTGACAAAGTCTCTGCCGACACTGCCAAACAGCTCAGAATCGGCGCCGCTGCCGCCGAAAATGCTATCGTTGCCAGAGCGACCGTAGAAGCTGGCATCGTCCCCACTATCGCCGGCGACGAGATCAGCGCCATCACTTCCCCAAAATTGTCCGTCACCCCCATCGCCGCCGTAGAGGCGATCGTTTCCGAAACCTTCTAGAGCAGATGCACCAATCACTGAATCGATTGTGATGTGACGGGATGATGCAAGTCTGATTGAAGGTCTCCAGACAAGGAGGTCTTGGATGGGACGAGCATTGAGTGGCGATCTGCGGGTTCGTGTTTTGAAGGCATCGCAGGCGGGTCTGTCGGCGCGTGGTGCGGCGGCGCGGTTTGGTGTGGAGCCATCGACCGCGATCCGCTGGATATCGCGGGCCAAAGCCGGTGAGGTGGAGCCACGACCGACCGGTCGTCGACGCGGGTCGAGCCTTGAGGGGCATGAAGGCTTCATCGTGGGCCTGATTGAGACTGACAAGGACATCACGCTCAATGAGATGGTGGCGCGCCTCGCGGACGAGCGCGACGTCCGGATTGGCCGGTGCGCGCTGAACAACTGGCTGCGCAGGTGTGGCTTCACGTACAAAAAAACCGCGCACGCATTGGAGCAGGAGCGGCCGGAGGTCTTGAGAAAGCGCCAAGCCTGGTTTGACAGCCAACTCGACTTCGATCCGGCCAGGCTGGTCTTCATCGACGAGACGGGCCTGTCGACGAAGATGGCGCGGCTGCCTAGGCGTTCCAGGCGGGGCGAGCGTTGTCGCGCGGGCATTCCCCACGGTCATCCCCCACGGGCATTGGAAGACAACCACCTTTACCGGTGCGCTTCGGCTGACCGGAATGACCGCGCCGATGATGCGCGACGGCGCCATGAATGGCGTCGTTTTTCTTGCCTATATCGAGCAAGCGCTGGCGCCGACCCTCAATCCCGGAGATGTCGTGATCATGGATGACTTGCCGGCGCACAAGGCCGCCGGCGTCCGACAGGCCATCGAGGCCACAGGCGCCACCCTCACATATCTGCCGCCCTACAGTCCCGACTTCGACCCAATCGAGATGGCATTCGCCAAGCTCAAATCACTGATCCGCGCAAAGGCCGAAAGAACCGTCAGCACCCTCTGGAATACCGTGGGCGACATCATCGGTCTGTTCGAGCCGCAAGAGTGCGCAAACTATTTCGCACCAGCAGACTATGACACTTCATAAAATGAATGTGCTCTAGAAACCATTCAGCATACCCTCCCTGACTCCCCATCGCCTCCGCTACCACGTAGAGCCGATCGTTGCCGCTCCCCCCATAGAAAGCGTCATCGCCCCCACTGCCTCCGAAAAGCCGGTCGTCGCCATCATCTCCGTAAAATCCGTTATCAATTCCCAAACCGTCGAAGATTTTGTCGTCACCATCGCTTCCAATTAAGCCCCTGTCACTTCCGGTGCCGCCATAGATCGGCGCCGCTGCCACCACGGAGGCGGATGTCTTGTATGATCCCCGCCAAATAGAAAGCCTTTGCCACTCCCTCGACCAATCCTATAAAGCCCACTACCAACGAACAAACTATCGTTCGCGTTCGATCCATTGAGAGTGTCATCCCCACTCAGCCCAAAAATCGTATCCTTCTGCTCGGTGCCGGTGAGCGTGTCGTTCAGATCGGTGCCCGTGATGATCGCCATCTCTCAAGGTCCTTGCATCGCAGAAAAAATCGTGGAAAGCGTCCCACGAGCCTCTTGGCAGGTCAAGGGAACCGCAGGTTTGAGGCGCTCACGCTTGCACCCCTCCCGCCGTCAGCGCGATTTCAGGGGTAGGTTTGCTTGCACCATCGCCCTTGTCCTGCTACCGAAACACGCGGCAGATGCGAATTTCTTCGAGGTAAGGGTGCTTGCCGGTACATCGTTGCCAACGGCAAGCGGCCAGGGATAAATCGGACCAAGCGAAGCGCCGGAAGGTCATGGCCCCCAGAGAGCGAGAGCAAATCCCAAGCAGACGGATAGGTCTGCGAAGACGATTTTCTATCTACCAACCTGCTGGAGCGGTTCAGGTGATCCTGTGGACAGCTGAACCGCTCCAGAGGCTATTCGCGAGAAGGCGAGACGTCAAACTAACCCGGAGACATTCCCCTCAACTTCTCGGAGCGTCGGCGCAGGATCTCGACCGTGATCAGGAGTGCGATCGAGAAGGCAACCAGGATCGTCGCGACCGCCAGGATGGTCGGCGAAATCTGCTCACGCAGGCCGGTAAACATTTGCCAGGGCAGGGTCTTCTGGCCGGAGGAGCCGACGAAGAGCACCACCACCACCTCGTCGAAGGAGGTGATGAAGGCGAAGAGACCGCCGGAGATGACACCCGGCAGGATCAAGGGCATCTGCACCTTGAAGAAGGTCCGGACCGGATCGGCGCCGAGATTGGCCGCGGCGCGCACCAAGGATTTGTCGAAACCCACCAGGGTTGCGGTGACCGTAATGATCACGAAGGGCGTGCCCAACGCCGCATGCGCCAGCACCACGCCCCAGTAGGTGCCCTGCAAGCCTATACGCGAGTAGAAGAAGTACATCCCCGCCGCCGAGATGATCAGCGGCACGATCATCGGCGAAATCAAGACCGCCATGATGGCGCCGCGGAAGGGCACATGGGTTTGGCTGAGACCGATCGCCGCCAAGGTGCCAAAGCTGACCGACAGCAGGGTCGCCATCGGCGCAATGCGGATCGAGTTGTAGAGCGCACCCTGCCAGTCGGAGTTGGTGAAGAAGTCATTATAGTGCTTCAGCGAGTAGCCGTCGGCGTCCAGCGCCAGCATCGCGCGGGTAAAGGTGAAGAAATCCTCCGCATTGAAGCTGAGCGGTATGATGATCAGGATGGGCGCGATCAAGAACAGGAAGATCAGCGCACAGATAACGCGAAAGCTGTAGTACCAAGCCTTCTGGCCGGTGGTCGCATAGATGGGGAGCTTAGCCACGAATATCGCCTCCGTTCATCGCAGTGGGGGTCTCAAGCGCGTCGGACATGGCCATCACCCCAGCTTCACGTTGTCGATGCCGACAATTCGGTCGTAGCAGTAGAAGAGTACCAACACAGCTCCCAAGAGAATGACCCCGAGCGCCGCCGCCAAGCCCCAGTTGAGACTTGAGGAGATGTGATAGGCGATCCGGTTCGATATGAAGATACCGGAGGTTCCGCCGACCAACTCAGGCGTGATGTAGTAGCCGATGGCGAGGATGAAACAGAGGATCGCGCCGGCGCCGATGCCCGGCACGGTCTGCGGAAAGTAAACCCGCCAAAAGGCCATCCAGTCTGTTGCCCCCAGCGATTTCGCGGCGCGCAGATAGGTGGGCGATATGGTCTTCATCACCGAATAGAGCGGCAGAATCATGAAGGGCAACAGGATGTGGGTCATCGCCACGACCGTGCCGAACTCATTGAACATCATTTGTAATCGGCCGTCATCGTCGACGATTCCGAGCGCGACCAAGGTGTTGTTCAAGACCCCCTGCTGCTGCAGAAGGATGATCCACGACGAGGTGCGCACCAATAGCGAGGTCCAAAACGGCAGCAGCACCAAGATAAGCAGCAAGTTCGCCGTGCGGTTCGGTAGGTTCGCCAAGAGCCAGGCGATCGGGTAGCCCATCAGCAGGCAGGTGCCGGTGATGGTGAGAGACAGCACCAAGGTGCGCCAGAACAAGGTCAGGTAGATCTGTTCATTGTCCGGCTTGAACTCGATGCCGTCCGGACCCGTCTCGGCATCGACGGCGGCCAAAAAGTATCCTGATGTGTAGTGACCGGCGAAACGATCGATCGTTTGCCAGATTTCCAGATCCCCCCAATCCTTGTTGATCTCGATGAACTGTTCTTTGTAGTTGCCGTCTTCCAATTTCTTGACTTTGCGGCCCGTCTTGCGAAACAGGCTGGCAATTCCGGGACTCTCGTAGTTCAGCCGCGATCCCACACGCGTATGGGTCTTCTCCTTGGTCGCGGCGCGCAGATCCTCGGCCAAGGCAGCATAGACCGCCTCGTCGGGAAGCTGTTCGCTTTGGGGGTCCCAGTTTTCGAGCGCGGCGACGGTATGCGGCAAGGTGTCGGGAACGATCGAGTTCTGCACCGAGCGGAACAGCATATCCGCGATCGGTGCGATGAAGGTCAGCAAAACGAAGAAGAGTAGCGGCACGATCAATATCAGCGCCCGCAGCTTCTCGCGGCGCAGAGAGCGCGCAAGGGATGTCTTCAGCGGCCTGCCGTCGGCGGCCAGAAGACGACCTTGCGCATCGATATTGTCGGCTGCGCTGGCTGCCTCGCTCGGATGGGGTGACCCCCCCGTGGCGTCGCTCGTCGTCATCTCTAAGACTCCCTCAAATCCGTCTTTGATGTCAGCAAGATCGTTAGCTGCCTCGCTTTATCGTCAGGGCGGCGCAGCGGCTGCACCGCCCTGACCAAGTAGACCTAGACTCGGGGCTCTGCGTGGAACCCCGATTGGACGCTACTGCACCAACCAAGCTTGGAACTTGGCATCCACATCGTCGCGATTGTCCGCCCACCACTCATAGTTGTAAATGAAGATGTTCTTCGCGTTCTCCGGAGCGGCCGGCAGGTGCGGCGCCATGTCGATGCCCAGTTCGGCATGCTTGCCGACCAAGGGCACAGAGGAGGCACGAGCCGGGGTATAGGAGATGTACTTTGCCTGATCGGCCAACCGCTGGGTGTCGGTGGCGAAGTAGATATAGTCAAGCGCCCGCTTCTGGCGCTCTTCCGACAGACCGGCCGGGATGATCCAGCCGTCCAGGTCGAAGACCTGAGCGTCCCACATCATCTTGACCGGCTGTTTCTGCTCCTCGATCAGCGCGAAGAGACGACCGTTGTAGGTCGAGCCCAAGACGACCTCGCCGTCGGCAAGACGCTGCGGTGTCTCGGCACCGGCCGACCACCAGATGATGTCGTCCTTGATGGTGCCGAGTTTCGCCAGTGCCTGCGCCTGGCCCTCCGGAGTCTCCAATACATCGTAGACGTCCGCCTTGGCAACGCCGTCACAGAGCAGCGCCCACTCCACGTTGTTGATCGGCCGCTTCTCCAAAGAGCGCTTGCCCGGGAAGGTCTCGGTATCGAACAGCGCGCAGATGTCTGTCGGCTCCTTACCGTTCCAGGCATCGACATCGGTGCGATAGCCGAAGGTCGTCGAATAGACAATATTCGGAATGAAACACTCCGAGACCATCAGTTCGCCGAAATCGTCGGCCGCCGAGGTGCCGTCCGGAGCCGGCGCCAAATGCTTGGCCGGGTCGATCTCGATGGCCAGCCCCTCGTCGCAGAGGCGCACTGCATCGGCAGCGACCGTGTCGACAACATCCCAAGTCACGTTGTCGGCCTCGTTCATCGCCCGCAGCTTCGCGACCGCCTCGGGCGCGCTTTCGTCATTGATGATGTTGACGCCCGGATTCTTGGCCATATAGGGCTCATGATAGGCTTTCTGCTGCGAGTTCGAATAGGCACCGCCCCAGGACACGATGGTCATGTCCTCGGCAAAGGCCGAGGTGGATACCAGCGCTACCGCAGCAGCCCCTGACAAGAGTTGTACAAGTTTCATGAGGTTCTCCTTTTTATCTCACCCGATTGCGATTCGCTAAAGGCCCGCCTCGGGCAGAGCGGGCTGGCGAAAGTTAAGCCGCGTCGAGTGCGCGGCAATCGTCGGTAACCCAGCCAACCGGCGTCTCGTCGCCCAGCTTCAGGGCGGCATGAGCATGGTTGTTGGGTACCTTCACGATGAAGTCGCTATCGCCGGCAACTTCCATGCGACAGCGGATGTGATCGCCCAAATAGATGAGTTCGACCACCTTGGCTGTCATGGCATTGTTCTGCGCATCCGCACCCAGCACGACACGCTCGGGGCGAATCGAGAGTTGGGTCGGCTGACCGACACCGCCGCAGTTGACCGCAAGCGCGCGGATCTGCGGGCCACCATTCAGGGTGACCACGGCATCGCTCCCTTCAATCGCCTCGACGCGCCCCATCAGCTTGTTGTTCTCGCCGATGAACTGCGCGACGAAGGCGTTCTCCGGCCGCTCGTAGAGCGTCTCCGGATCGGCCAGCTGCTGGATGACGCCGTCATTGAAGACCGCGACCCGGTCCGACATGGTCAAGGCCTCGGACTGATCGTGGGTGACGTAGACGACGGTCACGCCCAGTTGCTCGTGCAGATGCTTGATCTCGTACTGCATATGCTCCCGCAGTTGCTTGTCCAGGGCGCCCAAGGGCTCGTCCATCAGCACCACTTCCGGCTCGAAAACCAGCGCGCGCGCAAGCGCCACGCGCTGCTGCTGTCCTCCCGAGAGCTGTGCCGGGCGGCGGCCGTGGAAGCTGCCGTCGCCCATCTGGACCATGTCCATCGCACGATTGACTTTCTGCTCGACATCGCTCTTGCTCATCTTTCGAACCTGCAAGGGAAAGGCCAAGTTTTCCGCGATGGTCATATGCGGGAAGAGAGCATAGTTCTGGAAAACCATGCCAATGCCCCGCTTGTGCGGTGGAATGTTGTTGATCGGCTGACCGTCGAGCTTGATCTCGCCGTGGGTGGCTGTCTCGAAACCCGCCAGCATCATCAGGCACGTCGTCTTGCCGGATCCGGAAGGACCCAGCATAGTCAAGAACTCGCCGCGTCCGATCTCGAGGTTCAGGTTTTTGACGACAAGGTTCTCGCCGTCATAGCTCTTTTGCACCTGCTCGAAGTGGACCATGGTGCTTTCGCCGGTCATAAAGCGCCTCCCAACTGTAAGCCTCACCTAACATTTTTTGTTCTTTGGCGAACCGCCTTTGCCGCCGCTTCCGTTACGCTGCGGCGGCGCAGCAGGCCGCTTGTTCTCTTTGACATGAGGTTTCATCCCAGTGCCGAGGCCGATAGTGAGCGTTGTCGGCCCGTCTGTCCACTCCCAACGAGTCGATCCATATCAATTCGATCACCTTTGTTCCAACGTTCCAACAGTTGTTCACCTCCGGCAACCTAAGAGGCTGCTGCCTTGCTCGGCACAATCAGATGCTCGGGGCCATAGGGAAAACCGGTTATGTTTCGGTTGCCGGTTTCGGTGATCACCAAGATATCGTGCTCGCGATAACCGCCGGCGCCCGGCAGATGGTCCGGCAGGGCGACCATCGGCTCCATCGACACCACCATCCCCGGCTCCAGCACGGTGTGACAATCCTCGCGCAACTCCAATCCGACCTCGCGACCATAGTAGTGGCAGAGCACGCCAAAGGAGTGGCCATAACCGAAGGAGCGATAGCGCAGCAGGTCGTGCTCGGCGTAAAGCGCATTCAACTCCTTTGCGACATCGCTACAACGCGTGCCGGGCAGCAGGAGCTCCTTGCCGCGATCGTGAACCTGGCAATTGATGTTCCAGAGCCGGATATTCTCGTCGCTGGCGCTCTCGGCGAAAAGCGTCCGCTCCAAGGCCACGTAATAGCCGGCGACCATCGGGAAGCAGTTCAAGCTGAGGATGTCGCCCGCCTCGATCTTGCGGCTGGTCACCGGATTGTGTGCGCCGTCGGTGTTGAGGCCGGACTGAAACCAAGTCCAGGTGTCCAGCAGTTCGGCGTGCGGCCAGATGTTGGCAATCTCGCGGATCATCGTCCCGGTCGAGTGCAGCGCGACTTCATGCTCCGGCGCACCGACTTCGATCGCTTCCACGCAGGCGCCACCACCGAGATCGGCGATCCGCGCCATCTCGGTGATGTGCGCGATCTCCTCGGCCGACTTGATCATGCGCAGCCGCATCGCCGCTTCGGCGATGTCGACCGGCTCGACCTCGGGAAACTCGGACCGCAAGAGCCGCCAGAGGTCGATATTCACATGGTCGAACTCGACGCCCAGCCGCTTGACGCCGCCGATCAACCGGCGCACGGCTTGGAAGTAGTTGTCTTTCTGCCAATCGGTGTAGGTGACGTTCTCGCCGAAGGTCCGCCGCCAGGGCTGACCGCCGTCGATGCCGGCAGAGATGCTGGTGGCCTTGTCCTGATCGACGACAAGTCCGTATCTGCGGCCGAACTGGCAGTACAGAAAGTCCGAATAGTAGCAAATGTTATGATAGGATGTGAAGAGAGCCGCATCGATATCGTTTTTGGCCATATCCGTTCGGATCGCCGTCAAACGGCGATCCATCTCCGCTGCCGAAAATGTCGGCGTAACCTTGGAACCATTGTTGGAGAAATCGACCAGACGCTCACGTTCCATGAGAGGTTCCTTCCAAATGCGGCCCCGACCGGGCTGGACCGCGATGAGCTTCACTTTGAGGTAGCCGTCCCTGTCGAGCGAGCGGCCTGGAAATCGTAAGAGTCATACCCGGAGGGCGCGCGGGAGCCTCGCTTCGCCGCCGCGCCCGGATGTAATGCCGATCAAACTCCCCCATCGCAAGCTCTCTCGTCGCGCGAGCATCGTTACCGAGCCCTTTAGCTGGCCTGCGGCATGTCTTCGGGATCGATGCCGGGTACGAGAGTGATGCCGGCTTGCTGTTTCCAATCATGCGGATAGGCGGCGTAGAAGATCACGCAGACCTCGTCGCACGCATAGGCAATATGGTTGTCCTTCGGCGCATAGAGCACATCGCCCGGGCTGCATTCGTAGCTCTCGCCATCGCAGGTCGGGCGGAATGTGCCGCTCATGCAGTAGACGATCTCGTCGCAGGTGAGATCCCAGGGCACCGACACCCGGTTCAGGAAGTTCAACCCACCACACATGGTGTCGCTGACGGCACTGGTGAGGAAGGGTTTGATGTAGCTCTTGCCGGGCTGCAGCGTTTGCAGGCGATGTTCGATGTCGGCGAACTTGTAGAGCCGTGGTTTGTTGCCTATGGCTTCGTCTTCTCACCCTTTCGACATGGTACGGTTCGGTCGCTTACAGCGCTGAATTCGGCGGGACCCTAGGCGACGAATTCGCAAAAAGTAAAGGGAGAAGTTCCGAAATCCGCAAAACAGCTGTGGGTCTGCGCACGGAAACTACATTCATTATGCGTATTTCGCAATCAGGCTGATCATGCGTAGACCCGAACCGCGGATCGTCGGGGTCGCGCAGTCAGAGCACGTTGCGCTTCAAGAGGAATTGGTTTTTGAACATGGCGAGCGCGGTCATGATTTCCACATGGGCGATGTCCGCGTGATTGAAAATCTGCTCGTTCATAAAGTCGGTAATCGCTCTGTCGGCATCGCAGACCAGCTCGACCAAGAGGTCGAAACGGCCGCTGACCCAGATGATGTAGACGACTTCCGGAAACTGCTGCAGGCGGTCGGCCACGGTCTTGGGTGTCGTCCCCGGTGCCACCTTCACGCCCAGCATGGCATCGGCAGCGTAATCCACCGCAATGGGATCGACGACGGCGAGGATGCTGAGCATGCCGGCGTCGCGCATCCAGTTTACCCGGTTGCGCACCGTGCTGGCCGATACGCCAAGCTTGGCGGCAATGACATCGTAGGGAAGCCGGCCATCCTCCTGCAGCAGCCGAATAATCTCCTTGTTGAGCTGATCCGTAGGCGAGGCACGTGCGGTCACTTTGCGCTTGGCGCCATTGGCTTCGCTCTTGCTCGCAGGGCGGCCGCTAGGGACCGGAGTCTCTTCAACCTTTGCGCTCATCAGGCCGGTCGATTCTCCACAGCTCGGTAAGGGGGACGTTGCAGGAATCATAGAGGCTGGACCCAGATCTGTCGACACGAGACGGAATCAAAAATTCCCTTGTGATTCTTTCCTGATTATGCAATCTTGAAATCACTTGGATACGAATTCCGCAACATCTTGAATTTCCGATTGGCCTTCGCAAGAGGAGAGAGACGATGACGGCAGCTTTGCCTGGCAGCATGGCCGAGGCCATTGCATCTAAGGAGCGTATCGAAGAGGCAGGCGCCAAGCTGCGGGAAGCGGGCATCAAATACATCCTCTGCAACTGGATCGACTTCATGGGCCTGCCGAAGACCAAGCCTGTGCCAATCAGCGGTTGGGAGCGGCTTTGCGTCGGCAAGGGGCCGCAGTTCGCCGTCCACTCGATTTCTTTCGTGCCGGAACTAGGGCCGGCAGACTCCGACCAGATCGTGATCCCCGATCTGGACAGCTTGGTGATCTGTCCCTGGGACAAGACCTGCGCCTGGGTCTGGAAGCTCGCCGATCTCTGGTGGGAGGACAAGCCCTACAACCTCTGCCCACGCTCGGCGATGAAGCGGATCGTCCACGACTGTGCCGCGCAGGGCTACAAGGTCATGGCCGGTGTGGAGCCGGAGTTCATTGCCATGCGCTGGCAGGACGGGCAGCCGGTGAAGGCCATGGACAACGATCCCCTGCCCGATCAGGGTCTGCGGCCGCGCCGCCAGGCCTTCGGCTACGATGCCGAGTTCTCGATCGACTCCATAGGTTTCCTGGGCGAGCTCATCGACATCGTCGATGGGGAACTGGGTTGGGACCTGCATGACGTGGTGGCCGAGGGTGCCTACTCCCAGTTCGAGCTGGATTTCCACTACACCGACGTCTTGGCCATGGCCGACCGTCTGGTGTTCCTGCGCATATTGGTGAAGGAGATTGCCAAGAAGCACGGCATGTTCGCGACCTTCATGCCGAAACCGACCGTCGGCGACTGGCGGTCGGGCGCGCACATGAACACCTCCATGGAGGCCATCGACAAGCCTGGTGTGAACATCTTCGAGGGCCCGGACGGCACCTGGTCCGACAGCATCTTCCACGCGATCGGCGGTCTTCTGCGCCACGGCGGCGCGCTCACCGCGATCGCCTGCTCGACGGTGAATTCCTACAATGGCCTGGTGCCGCGGGTCGGCGGCTTCGAGGGCGGCACCGTCACCTGGGCGCCGACGCACATGACCTTTGGCTACAACAATCGCTCGGCCATGCTGCGTCTGCCGCAGAATCGCTTCTGCATCGAGAACCGTGCCGCCGACCTCTGCATGAACCCCTACCTGGCATTGGGGTTAACGACCGCGGCCATGACCGAGGGCATCGTCAAGACCTACGATGCCGGCAGGCCACTGAACCAAGACCTCTATTCCATGAGTGAGGAGGAGGTGGCCCAGTCCGGTGCGCAGCGACTGCCGCGAAACCTCTGGGAGGCCACCGAGATCCTGCGCGACGATGCCTTTGCCAAGCAGGTCATCGGCGAACAGATGCATCGCTCCTTCCTGCAGTACAAGGTCGACGAGTGGGAGCGCTACCATCAGGCAGTGACCGACTGGGAGGTGCAGGAATACCTAAGGCTCTATTAGGATTTTGGGAAGCAGGGGTCCCGGGACGCAGGGTTATGGTTGTGGCGGCCTCAGCCTATCGATCGCGGGCGAGAGAGTGCACTGAAGACCACAGCAGAGATCTCGCCTTGACCTTCGCATAGCCCTGCCGGGGCGAAACGGAAGGAACTCGAGCAGTGCACGCGCGCTTCAAAGCAGGCGATTTGAATTTGCAGTCGGGCGAGGTCCTGCCGGCCGCGCAGCTGGCCTACAAGACCTATGGCAGCTTGAACGCTGCCAAGGACAATGCCGTGCTGCTACCGACCTTCTACACCGGCACGCATGAGCGTAACGAAGGCTTCTTCGGACCCGGGCGAGCGATCGACACCTCTCGCTATTTCGTGGTTTCGATCAATCTCTTCGGCAATGGCCATTCCTCCTCGCCGAGCAACGCGCCGACGCCGTATGGAGGTCGAGATTTTCCGCGGGTGACACTCTATGACAATGTCGCCTGCCAGCAGCGCCTGCTCGAGGAGCTGTTCGGCATCGAGCAACTCGCCTTGGTCGCCGGCTGGTCGATGGCCGGCTGTCAGGCTTACCAATGGGCGGCACAGTTCCCCGAGCGGGTCCGGGCTATTCTCCCCTTCTGTGCCTCGGCCAAGACATCACCGCACAATTTCGTTTTTCTGGAGGGTGTGAAGGCCGCCCTGCAGGCCGATGCCGGCTGGAACGACGGCGCCTACCAGGCCCCACCGGAACGCGGCCTCAGAGCCTTCGCGCGAGTCTATGCCGGCTGGGCCTTCTCGCAGAGCTTCTATCGCGAAAGCCTCTACAAGAGCCTTGGCTTCGACAGCATTGAGGACTTGCTACTCGACTGGGAAGAAGACCATGTGCGGAACTGGGACGCCAACGATCTACTCGCCAAGCTCTGGGCCTGGCAGCAGTGCGACATCAGCGCCAATGCTCTCTACCGGGGCGACCTTCCCCGCGCGCTCGCCGCAATCGAGGCCTGCGCGATTCTGATTGCCTGTTCCGACGACCTCTACTTTCCGCCTGCGGACAACGAGATCGAGGCACGGCATATGCCCAATGCCGAATTGCGCATTTTCGAGTCCCCTTGGGGCCACTGTGTGGCCTCGCCCGGCAACGAGCCACGCTTCACGCGTTTCCTCGACGCCGCCATCACCGAACTCTTGCAAACCTAGGAGCCACACAGAAAGGTGCACGCCATGACCGGCTTCGAGCGATTTCAAGCGCCCGACACGATCCGCCACGGTCTCCCGGCCTTTGCCTACACAAGTCAGGATTTTTTCGCGCGCGAAGCAGCGACCCTGTTCCGCGAGAGCTGGGCCTTCCTAGGCTTCGCCCACGAGTTGAAGCGCCCGGGCGACGTTAGCCCCGTCAAGCTCGCCGGCCGCCCCCTGGTCATGCTGTGCGATGAGGAGGGGGCAATTCGGGTCTTTCACAACGTCTGCCGCCATCGCTGCCTGGAGCTGGTAGACGAGCCCCGCAACGTCGGCCGCCTGATCTCCTGCCCCTATCATGCCTGGGCCTACGACTTGACCGGCAGACTGCGGGCAGCCCCCTACTTCGGCGGCAAGGAACGCAAGATGCCGAGCGGCTTCGACAAGGCTGCGCACAGCCTGGTCCCGGTGCGCTCCGCCGTCTGGCACGACTGGGTCTTCGTCAACCTCGGCGGCGAAGCCATAGAGTTCGAGGACTATGTCGCGCCGCTGGCCAAGCGCTTGGAGAGCATCGATATGGGTACGATGCAGCCGGTCGCCATGCTCGACTTCGGCGAGGTCAAGACCAACTGGAAGTTCCTGATGGAGAACTTCATCGAGCCCTACCACGTGCAGTTCGTGCATTCCAAGACGACGGACCAACCGCTGCAGGGCCACAGCACCTTCGCCGAGGGGGCCTGCGTCGGCAGTCTCTACGACATCGACAGCGATCCGGTCAGCGCCATGGCAGGCGCACGCCAGAAAGAGGACGTGCTGGCGATCGATTCCCGCTACCTCACCCTCTTTCCCAACTTTATCCTCGGCTTCTATCCGGTCGAGCAGATCGGTGTGTACCAGAACCTGCCGGTGGCGCCGGACCGCACGCGACAAAGACGGGCCATCTATCATGTCGGCGGCTCGCCCGTGAGCGAGGCGAAGATCAAGGAACTGAAACGACTTTGGACTCAAGTTCACCATGAAGACCATGCCATGTGCAAGCGCCTGCAGGCCGGGCGCGCATCGGAGGTCGCCGCCGACGGCGGCCTCTTGTCCCCGCACTGGGAGGACAGTGTCCGACGCTTTCAGGAAATGATCGTCGAAGCGGTTCGCTGACACCCGACCAAAGACCAAGCCTCAGAATCCTATCCACCCGACCCAATCGACTTCCCGCAGAGGAGCCCAAGCAATGCCGAACTCAACGGACGTCAAGACGCACTATCGCCTAGCACACACCATGATCCGTGTGCGCGACCTGGAGAAATCTCTGGATTTCTATACCCGTCTCCTGGGTATGCAGGTGCTGCGCAGCCGCGACTACGAAGACGGCCGTTTCACCAACACCTTCATCGGCTATGGACCGGAGGCCACTCACCCGACGATCGAGCTCACCCATAACTGGGACCAGAAGGAGAGCCTCGACAAGGGCAACGGCTGGGGCCATCTGGCCGTCGAGGTGCCTGACGTCTATGCCGCATGCGAACTCTTGGCCTCGGAAGGGGTGACCATCACCCGCCCGGCCGGGCCGATGAAGCACGGCACCCGGGTCATCGCCTTCATCGAGGACCCCGACGGCTACAAGATCGAACTCAACGATTCCAACGTCTCGTGATCGCTCGATCGGGCGAGAGATCCTTCAGACAGGCAGGGAGACGCCGCTGGGGACTCTCCCGGCGCCCCTCCGTTGACATGGTCTCGCCCGAAATGGCTACACAACTGGCATTTTACAGTAATTGGCAAATCTTACAAAGCTAAATTAACAACATATTGATGGGAATTATCCTTCCTGAGCCTCGCGGCAGTCTGTACTAAGGTCGCGCCCATCGCTTTGGGCTTTACCAAGAATTGGGCTTTGCCAAGAAGGTGTAACCGATATAGCATCGCCTTTTAGGGAGGACAGAATGAAAACAAGTCTAGAATCTAAGGACTGGGAAGCTGTTTCTGTCTTTCTGAGAACAAGTCTTTTGTCTCAAGGGAGGGACTAATGCAGTTCGTTCGGACAGTTTGTTTTGCCGCTGCGGCGGCTACGGCCATCGGTGGCAGTGCCATGGCCAACAATCTCGATAAGCTGAGTGCGTTCCAGACGACCGGGGTTGCACTGGAGATCCCGGCAATCGAACAGGGCGGAAAACGCGCCGAGTCGATCTCACGCGTCTTGGAGCGGATCAATCTGCCGCCGGGGTTCAAGATCGACCTCTATGCCATCGTCCCCGATGCGCGCCACATGGCGGTCGGACCGCAGGGCGTCGTCACCTTCGTCGGCACCCGCAAGACCAAGGTCTGGGCGGTCACCGATCGCGACAAGGACCGCGTCGCCGACGAGGTCAAGGTCTTCGCCCCCTCGATCGACTTCGTGCTGCCGAACGGCGTCTGCTTCTCGAAGGACGGCTTCCTCTACATCGCCGAGCAGAACCGCGTGCTGCTGTTCCCGGCGGCCGAGTTCTTCTATGAGTCGCCCGACGTGGCCGCCTTCCAGGTGGTGCCGCAGGGCAATCTGATCCCGGTTTCGGAAGAGTCCTATAACCACACCGCGCGGGTCTGCCGGATCGGCCCGGACGGCAAACTCTACATCTCCCTCGGTCAACCCTTCAACGTCTTCGCACCGGAGAAGATGGATCTCTACAACGAGACCGGGATCGGCGGCATTGTCCGCATGAACGGCGACGGAAGTGAGCGTGAAGTCTATACCCGTGGCGTGCGCAATTCCGTCGGCATGGACTTCAACCCGGCCAACGGCGAACTTTGGTTCACCGACAATCAGGTCGACGGCATGGGCGACTTGATCCCGCCCGGCGAAATCAATCGTCAGACCTCGGGCGGCCAGCAGTTCGGCTTCCCCTGGTACGGCGGCGGATCGGTGCGCACGAACGAGTATGCCAATTCCGAGCCGCCGGCTGACGCCGTCTTCCCGGCCGTCGAGACCGATGCCCATGCAGCCGATCTCGGCATGCACTTCTACACCGGCAATCAGTTCCCGGCGCAGTACAAGGGCGGCATTTTCTCGGCCCAGCACGGCTCCTGGAACCGGACCGATCCGGTCGGTGCGCGCATCCTCTTCACCACCGTCGATGGCGAGGGCAATGCCGCCGGCACCCAAGTGTTTGCCTCGGGCTGGCTCGATTCCCAGACCGGTGAGTACTTGGGCCGCCCGGTCGATGTCGCTCAGCTGCGCGACGGCTCGCTCCTGGTGTCCGACGATCTGGTCGGTGCCGTCTACCGCATCTCCTACGGCAACTAACCAGCCACCGGAACCTGCCCGTTAAGGACGAAGGGCCGCCTCGGCGACCGGCCGCAGCGGCCCTTCGGCTGCCTATCCAAAACCCTATCGATGAAAGGCGAAGCGATGTCGAAACGTTCCCTCTTTGCCTCCTTGACCGTGCTACTTCTGGCCTCGGCGCTCATTCCAAGCCAAGCAAGCGCCGGCGATCTCGAGGCCGGAAAGAAGAAGGCGAAGGCCGCCTGCCAAGTTTGCCAC
>CBDBCL010000030.1:0-121302 GCA_965202755.1 Rhodospirillales bacterium
AGATGGCCGAGGAGCGCCTGTTCGACCTGAACTTGCCGCCGCAAGCGCCGGAAATTGCTCTGGCGCGGGCCAAAGCTTGGTCTCCGGGGCGTGTGATCGATCTTTTGGTCGAAGGCCCGAAGTCCTTCGCCGCGCTCTCTGCCGTCACTGCTTTTCAGGATGCTTAGGATTGGGCCGTGGCAGGCGCGCTGCGCGCCGCCATGTTGCAGGGCTTGGTGTCGGTCTGGATGCCACCGCGTCCGGAGATCTCGGCAGGTGCTCCCACAGCCCCAAGCGTAACGACACCCTTGGGGCGCAGCCTCCTCTTGGACGAATCGCTGGCCCGCCATGTCTTGCCCATGCCCGGCTCCACGCATCGGTGCGGCCGTCATGATGCCGCCGTTGGTGGCTGCCGTTCTGACGGCCGAAGTGGAGGGTGAGGCTGACATGGCGGAACGCGTGGCCCGGCGCGTCTACGCCATGACGAGTGTCGATGAGGTTGGGCAAGAGCGCGAAAGCCTGGAGCAGGTTCGTGACCGCGTTCCAGGGGCCATGCGCCGCTATGCCGAGATTTGACGTCCTTTCTTCACGGGAAACGGTGTGATTGCAATGCAGTAGGCTTGTGTGGTCTCTACGCACGGTGCTCCAATTGCATCGCCTTGATCGCTTGCATGCACTTTAGGTGCCGTCGCGCGGATCGGTCAGGCTCCGCGCGGAATTGAGGTTTCTTAGAGGAAGCCATCCGTGCAAGACAGCGGCGAGATGACGGGCGCGCAGGGCTACATCACCGATTTGCCCTACACCATCAAGTTCTATGCCCATTAGGCGCTCGGGCAGGTGGTGACGGCGGCACAGGCCGCCGGCGTTGCGACGCCGGCCCTGGACAAGCCCTTCACCTATGCCGATTTCGGCTGCGGGCGCGGCATGACCTTGTTGGTCCTGGCCAGCATCTTCCCGCTCGCAGTTCTTCGGCATCAATGTGAACGAAGAGCATGTGATCGAGGCTCAGGCGCGCGCCGATGCGGCGGGGCTGGGCAATCTGCGATTCCTGGCGCGTTCCTTTGCCAGCCTGGGTGACGAGGACCTGCCGCCGCTCGATCTGGCGAGCGCGCATGGTGTCCACTCTTGGGGCAGCGAGGCGGTGCGCCTGGAATTACGCGATACCATCGCCAAGCGGCTGACGCCGGAAGGCTTGGCGATGATCTCATACAACGTGCGGGCCGGCTATGCCTCGATGGATCCCCTGCAGCAGCTGCTGATGCGAGCAGCCGAAGTGGCGCCAGGTGGACCGGTCGATAAACGCCGGGCTGCCATTGCCCTGGTCCGCCGAATGCGCGAGACCAAGCAGCCCTTCTTCGCGCGCTATCCCTCGGCCGACAGCCGCGTCGAGCGCTGGCCCAAGCATGACGAGACCTATCTCTTCCACGATTTTTCAATGCCTACTGGCACCCGCTGTCCTTCGTCGAAGTGGCCGGCGAGAGGGAGGCGGCTGGTTTGCATTTCTGCGGCGATGTCTCCTGCACCGGCTGGGTTGCCGGCAAGGGTAGGCAAAGCCGGGCAACTTGGCTGGACGACCCCGGACCCTGGAAGAACTGGCCAGCGTCTCCACGGCGCAAGCCTTGCGTTTCGATATCTTCACCAAGAGCGCGGATATGAATCTCGATCGGCCGTCCGTCATCCCCGACGAGGCGCGCTTCGGCCTAGCCCAACCGGGCGGTCCTGCGAAGTCGTGAAGGCGATCGAGCGCACCAATATGGTGGGTCGCTTGACCGGGCTCTTTGCCGAGGTGAAGGCAGATCCGCTGTTCGCGAAAGCGGCCGGTTCTTTCCCTTCGATGATGGTGCGTGCGGCGATGGCCCAGGGTTTGGTTGTGAGTTATCGACCGGAGGTTCCGGTTCCTTTTGCCGTTTCAGAAGGCACCGGTATTCGTGCCGCCACCGCCGATGATGGTGGCCATCCTCTATGCCTCGGAGGCCGGCGAGGAGGGGTTGGTCGAGCGAGTCGCAGAGCGTGTGCATGGCTTGACCGGTGTGGACAAAAAGGGGCGCAAGAAGGTGAGCTACGACTCGATCTTGAAGCGCGCGCGGGAGGGCGTCACCCGTTTTCGCACGCAGTGGCTGCCCTTCTTGCAGGAGACCGGGGTCATCGAGGCCAGCGAGGGAAAGAACGCTTCCAGCTAACCGCTGGACGGCCTGTCTATCGAACCCGTTCGCTCTGCGCGCATTTAGTGCCTGGTGCCGATTCGCTCGATCCCAGTGCAGAACTTCTAAAGAGCGATCATGATGAACAGAAGTGCAACACTTGGTTTTTCTGGCCGCGGCGGCCTGCGGATTGGTACTATCCGGTCCGGCTCTGGCCGAGGATGCACCGTCCGGCACGATCAAGATCGAAAGCGCCTCGATTGCGCTCGGCATCGGCGTTACCTGGGGCGAGGGCGAGTTGACCTATCAGGGTAAGGTCTACAAGTTATCCGTGAACGGCCTCTCGGTTGTCGATCTGGGAGTCTCCGGCGTCACTGCAATCGGCAAGATCTACCACATGAACAAGCTTGAGGACTTCCCGGGGAATTCCGTTGCTGGCCAAGTCGGTGTGGTATTGGGCGGCGGCGTTTCCGGCACGCACATGCAGAATCAGAATGGTGTCATCATGAACCTCAGTGCCACGCAGACCGGGGCCAAGCTGACCCTTGCGGCCGAGGGCGCGCAGATCAAGTGGAACAACTAGAGCAGATCGCGAACAGGTGGAATCACCTGTTCGCGTGACTCTCTAATTTTGGGTGATGCCGATCTGAGTGGCTGTTTTTTGTCACAAGGCTATGAAAAGGGATGAAGAATAGATACTCAATCCGTTCACGTATTTCGGAAGCCAGAAGTCGTGAGATTGTTCGCTGTTTGGCAGCCGATCTTGCGGCGCTACAGACCGCAGAAGTGACGGGTGTGAACCGCAACACGCTCAACCGCATTTATCGCGGCCTGCGCGAAGGCATCTTCGCCGCCTGCGAAGAACTGCGCCCCATGTTCGGGGTGTCGTCGAGCTTGATGAAAGCCTCTTCGGCCCGCGCCGCGTCAAAGGCAAGCGTGGGCGTGGAGTCTATGGCAAGACCAGCGTCTTTGGCATCTTCGAACGCGATGGCCAAGTTTATACCGAGATCGTGCCGGACTGCTCAAAGGCCACATGACAAGGGATCGTTCGAGGGGGGCCGGGTGGACCCAGAGAGCGTGATCGACTCGGATGGCTGGCACATACAACGGGCTCGTCGACCCCGGCTATGGCCACTTCCGCGTCGACCGTTCGAAAGACGAATTCGCGCGTGGCCGCGTTCACATCAACGCTATCGAGGGATTTTGGGGCATGGCCAAGGTGCGGCTGGCAAAGCTCAAGGGCTTGCCCAAATACACCTTTCATTTGCATCTCAAAGAAACTGAGTGGCGCTACAATCATCGGGCTTCCGACAAGCCAAAGCTCTTCCTACGCTACCTTAGAGAATACCCTCTCAGACAGGCATGATCCCTAATTTTTTAAACCAAGGGGAAGATTCCAGAGTGCGATTCAGACGATAGATCGAAACGATCTATCGTCTGAATCGCACTCTAGGGCGGCAGTTGTCGATGACTTAAGAGATCCGGGTCGGCCTGTCGCCGACCCGATCAAGCCTCGCTCGCAATTTCCTCTTCGCTGAAGCAGACCATCAGATCGGTGAATTTCTCGCCCTGGATCATGATGTGGGCCTTCACCTGCGCCTCGACTCGCTCGCCGTCGCCGGATTTCAGTGCCGAGACAACCGCTCGATGCTCGGCCAGGGATTGCCGCATACGATCGCCGGCCCGGAGCTGCAGCCGGCGGTAGGGCTGCAAGCGGCTTTGCAGCAGGCGGGTTTGCTCGGCCAGGAAGCGATTGCCCGAGGCTCGGTAGATCAACTGATGAAAGACCTCGTTGGCGCGGTAGTAAGCGTCCGTATCGCCGGTTGCCGCCGCCTTGGCACAACTCTCCAGGGCCTCGTCCAGGGCCTCGGCCTGCGGCTTCGACAGTCGGCGTGCGGCGAGCTTGGTGGACAGCGCCTCCAACTCCGCCATCACCTCGAACATCTCCACCATCTCGCGCAGACTGACCTTGCGCACGAAGGTGCCACGCCGCGGCCGTTGCTCGGCGAAGCCGGAGGAGGCGAGGCGCTGCAGGGCTTCGCGCACCGGGGTTCTGGAGACTCCGAAGCGGGCGCTGAGCAGCGTCTCGTCCAAGCGAGCACCCGGCACGATCTCCCCGGCGACGATGTCGTTCTCCAGGGCGTCGGCGATGGCGTCGGCGGACCTAGTCATGCCGGAATCCTAATCGACTGATGTTTGAAGACAAGGAGGAAGTTTTTGTATACAAGAATGTTGACATAGCATGCAAACATCGCCAGGTTGGCTGAAAAGCAGAAAAGATGCTATCCAATTGCGCAGTCACGGGAGGAAACAGCATGCGTAACAGCCTTATCGCCGTCTCTTTGATCGCACTGGCCAGCACTACGGCCTGGGCCGAGGATGTCACTCTGAAAGCCTCGCACCAATGGCCGGGCGGCAGGGGCGACGTCCGCGACGAGATGGTGCAAATGATCAAAAAAGAAGCCGAGGCCGCCGATGTCGGTCTCACCATCCAGGTCTATCCGGGTAAGTCGCTCTACAAGCCGAAAGAGCAGTGGGGCGCGATGACCAAGAACCGCCTGGATATCTCGGCCTTTCCACTGGCCTATGCGGCCGGTCGCCATCCCGAGTTCGATACCACCTTGATGCCGGGCCTAGTGAAGAATCACGAGCACGCCAAGCGCTTGAACGATTCCGACTTCATGAGCAATATCAAAGCAATCATCAATGAGGCAGGGGTCGTGGTTCTGGCCGATGCCTAGCTGGCCGGGGGATTCGTCACCAAGGACGACAGCTGTATCCTCGATCCGGCCTCGGCCGAGGGCGATGTGGTGCGCGCGGCCGGTGCCGCCTTCGAGAAGATGCTGGCTGGGGCCGGCGCTTCGATCGCCTCCATGCCGTCGTCGGAGATCTACACCGCCCTGCAGACCGGCGTGCTGGATTCCGCCAATACCTCCTCTGGTTCCCTGGTCTCCTATCGCATCTATGAGCAGGCCGGCTGCCTGACCGAGCCGGGCGACAATGCGCTCTGGTTCATGTACGAGTCGATCCTGATGTCCAAGCAGAGCCATGAGAGCCTGACGCCCGAGCAGCAGGAAGCCCTGATGGCCGCCGGGCAGGCCGCCGAGGACTACTTCTTCTCGGCCGCCAAGGACTTGGACGACAAGCTGGTCGAGGCCTACACCAAAGCTGGCGTGAAGGTGGTCTCGATGACGCCGGAGCAGGCCGCGGCCTGGCGCGCCATCGCGCAGGAGACCTCCTACAAGGAGTTCGCCGATCGCGTCGATGGCGGCAAAGAGCTGATCGGCAAGGCACTCGCGGTCGACTAGCAGCCTAGCCGACTGCTGCCGGCGTCCCGCACGACAAGGGGGCGCCGGCCGCGGTCGTCCAATCTCTTAACAACTTGGGAGCGCTGCCATGCGCAGCTTCATCGCCTTGGCCTCGATGCTGTCGCGGGCCGGGGGTGTGATCGCCATCGCCTTGCTCGCGGCCAGCATTCTGGTGGTCTGCCACATGATCGTCCTGCGCTACGTGCTGAATGCCTCGACCATCTGGCAGACTGAGTTCGTCACCTACGGTCTGACGGCGGCGACCTTTCTGGCCTCGCCCTATGTGCTGATGCTGCGCGGTCATGTCAGCGTCGATCTGCTGCAGGAGCATGTCGGATCGCGCTGGCGTCTGATCCTGCAGCTGATCTGCGCGGCGCTCTCCATGCTTTTCATCGGCTTACTGGGGTACTCGGCCTGGGTCTACTTCCATGAGGCGCTGTCCGGCGGCTGGACCACGGAAACCGTATGGGCGCTGCCGCTCTGGATACCCCTGCTGCCCTTCCCGCTCGGCATGGCGCTCTTGTTTCTGCAATACATCGCCGAAGTGCTGCGCCTGCTGAGCGGCGAGCCGCTGGAGGAGCTCGCGCCATGAGCCCCTTGGAAGCCGGTGTTCTGGTGCTGGGCGTTCTCATGGGCCTGCTGGCCTTAGGCATGCCGATCGCCTTCGCCCTGGGACTGGTTTCGCTGGCCGCGATGTGGCTGACCGAGGGTTTCTCCGCCGTCGTCTTCTCCGGCGAGACCTTCTTCGCCGGTCTGGCCCACTTCGGCCTGGTCTCGATCCCGATGTTCATTCTGATGGGGGCCGCAGTCTCCTCCTCGCCGGCCGGTCGCGATCTCTACGAGGCCCTGGACCGCTGGCTGAACCGTGTGCCGGGCGCCTTGGTGCTCTCCAACATCGGCGCCTGCTCGCTCTTCGCCGCGCTCTCCGGCTCCTCGCCGGCGACCTGTGCTGCGATCGGCAAGATGGGCATCCCGGAGATGACCAAGCGAGGCTATCCCAAATCCCTGGCGGCCGGCTCGATCGCTGCCGGCGGAACGCTCGGCATCCTGATTCCGCCCTCCATCACCATGATCGTCTATGGCATTGCCACCGAGACCTCGATCGGCCGGCTCTTCATGGCCGGCATCATTCCGGGCATCCTCTTGACTGTCCTCTTCATGGCCTGGGCTGTTTTCGACTGCTGGCGGCGCGGCTACTCGCTGAGCGACATGACCAAGCGCTATTCCATGCGCGCGCGCTTCCAAGCCCTGCCGCGGGTGCTGCCCTTCCTCTTCATCGTGCTGGCCATTCTCTTCGTGCTCTACGGCGGTGTCGCCACGCCCTCGGAAGCGGCTGGCGCCGGCGCCTTCTTCTGTCTGCTGCTGGCCATCGTGATCTACAAGATGTGGCAGGCGCGGCCGATCTGGAACGTCTTCCGCTCCTCGCTGCGCGAGAGCGTGATGATCATGATGATCATCGGTGCCTCGGAGATCTTCAGCTTCACCCTCTCCTTGCTTTTCGTCACCCAGTCGGTGGCCGAGTGGATTGCCGCGCTTGAGGTCGATCGCTGGGTCTTGATGGGGATCATCAATCTCTTCTTGTTGGTTGCCGGCTTTTTCCTGCCGCCGGTGGCGGTGATCCTGATGACCGCACCGATCCTGCTGCCGATCATCACCGGCGCCGGCTTCGACCCCTATTGGTTTGCCGTGGTGCTCACCATCAATATGGAGATCGGCCTGATCACCCCACCGGTCGGCCTCAACCTCTATGTGATCAACGGCATTGCGCCGGACATCTCGCTGAAGGAGATCCTGCTGGGCTCGGCGCCCTTCGCCGGCTGTATGATCCTGGCCATCGTTATCCTCTGCCTGGTGCCGGAACTGGCGACCTGGCTGCCCGAGGCGATGATGGGGCGCGCGATTTGATGGAAGAAAGGGGAGTAGCGGTGTCGAACCCGCTCTACGATCGCCTGCTGGCGCCCTACGCCGCAGACGACCGCCTGCTGATCGAACGGCCGGACGGCAGCCGGCTTTCCTATGCCAAGACCATTGCGCTCTCAGGCCGCTTGGCCAATGCCTTGAAAGCCCAAGGCGCCGTTCCCGGTGACCGCGTTGCAGCACAGATCGCCAAGTCGCCGGAAGGCCTGGCGGTCTATTTTGCCTGCCTGCAACTGGGTGCCGTCTTCCTGCCGCTGAACACGGCCTATACGCCGGCCGAGGTCGGCTACTTTCTGGGCGATGCCCAGCCGCGAGTGCTGATCGCCGATCCGAGTAAGCAGGCGACCCTCGAGCCGTTTGCCGAGGGCGCGGCGATCGTGACCCTGGACCAAGAGGGACGCGGTAGCCTCAGTGCCGCCGCAACAGAGCAGCCTTCCGAGATCGAGGTTGCCGAGCGGTCGCCCGACGACCTGGCGGCGATCCTCTATACCTCCGGCACCACCGGGCGCTCCAAGGGAGCCATGCTGACGCAAGAAAACCTGCTGTCCAATGCGCTCACGCTCACCGATCTCTGGGGCTTCACGGCCGAAGATCGCCTGCTGCATGCCCTGCCGATCTTCCACACGCACGGGCTTTTCGTCGCCACCAACATCATCCTGGCAGCGGGCGGCTCGATGATCTTCCTGCCGCATTTCGACGCCAAAACCGTGATTCGGCTGTTGCCCCAGGCGACCAGCATGATGGGGGTGCCGACCTTCTACACCCGCCTGCTGGTCTCGGCCGATTTCACCGCCGAAGTTTGCCGGAGCATGCGGCTCTTCACCTCCGGTTCGGCGCCCCTGCTGGCCGAAACTCACATCGCCTTCGAGGCGCGCAGCGGGCACCGCATTCTCGAGCGCTACGGCATGACCGAGACCAACATGTGCACCTCCAACCCGCTGGAGGGCGCGCGCAGGGCCGGAACGGTGGGGCCGCCGCTGCCCGACGTGGCACTGCGCATCGTCGATCCGGCCAGCGGTAACGCTGTTGGCGAGGGCGAAGTCGGGGTCATCGAGGTCAAGGGACCCAATGTCTTCAAAGGCTACTGGCAGATGCCGGAGAAGACCCGGGAGGAGTTTCGCGCCGACGGCTTCTTCATCACCGGCGATCTGGCGCATTATGACGAGGAGGGCTATGTGGTCATCGTCGGCCGGGCCAAGGACCTGATCATCTCCGGTGGCTTCAACGTTTATCCCAAGGAGATCGAGGAGATGCTGGATGCCCTGCCCGGCGTCGTGGAATCGGCGGTCGTGGGCTTGCCGCATCCTGATTTCGGCGAAGGCGTAGTGGCCTTCCTGGTCGCTGAAGCGGGCGCAGCCTTGCAGGAAAGGGCGATCCAGGAAGCGCTTTCAGGGCGCCTGGCCAAGTTCAAGCAGCCTAAGCGGGTCTTCGTCCTGGAGGCCTTGCCGCGCAACACCATGGGCAAGGTGCAAAAGAACCTGTTGCGAGACAGCAAGCCGGACCTCTTTGCGTGCTAGAGCGCGATGACGACAGATCGAAGCGATTTGTCGTCTGAATCGCATTCTACTTGTCTGAAAAATAGAGCAGATTCACGCGAACAGGCGTTTTCACCTGATCGCGACCTGCTCTAGGCGTAACGCTATAGCAAAAATACCCTTTGCACTCTCGAGGGCCGCTCGCTATAAGGGCGCCCCTGTGGCGCTTCGAATGGCAGTGGTCTGCTGCCGGCCGAGAGTGAGCCTTGGCGATGATCGGCGGCTGTGGCGGAACTGGTAGACGCGCAGCGTTGAGGGCGCTGTGGGAGAAATCCCGTGGAGGTTCAATTCCTCTCAGCCGCACCATCACCTTCAGGAGGAATGTCGGAAGCGGCGTTCGCAGGAGAGGGCCTAGACCCTCAAAACACAGCGTGCGGCTGTGGCGGAATTGGTAGACGCGCAGGTTTCAGGTACCTGTGGAGCAATCCGTGGTGGTTCGAGTCCACTCAGCCGCACCAACCTCTCTCCATCGCTAAGCCTGCTGTTTTTCGATCGCCGCCCAAATGTCCGAATAGCGGATCTTCCGCTTGGTCTCGGGGCGCGTCTGCTTGGCCGTGCTCGGCTGCTTGATGCCGCTGCCTTCGACCATCCGGTTCATGAAGGCATAGAGCGCAACGACGCTGATCAGGATGACGTAGAGAAAGTTTCGCACATTTGTGTGGGGTTGGTGGCCCCGAATCCCTCAGGCTTTCAGTCGCCAGACGGAGAAGCCAATAGAGGAGGCCAGAGCCACCGTGGACGAGGATAACACGAAGGGCCTGTCGAACGTGGTCCGTATCGACGCCGGTCGGATAGAAGATCATCTGAGGCAGATCATGCGAGGCAGCGTCGAGGAGACACTGAACAGCCTGCTGGAGGCAGAGGCGGATCGGCTTTGCAATGCAGGGCGCTATGAGCGCAGTGAGGCGCGCCGCGACACACGAGCTGGCCGCTCCGAGCGCAAGCTGCACACGCGCGCCGGAGAGGTGCAGCTGCAAGGTGCCAAAGAGCTTCGCACGCAGACGCATCGACGACGGCAATCATCGAGCGCTATCGCCAGCGCGCGCGCTCGAAGAGGCTTCGATGGAGATGTATCTGGCTGGTGTGTCGCTACGCCGGGTGGAGGACATCACCGAGGCCCTGTGGGGCACGCGGGTGAGCCCCAGCAGGGTCTCCAATCTCAACAAGAAGCTCTACTCCCAGATCGAGACCTGGCGGAACCGGCCGATCGAGGGCGAACACCCCTACCTCTATCTGGACCCCTACCTCTATCTGGACGGCATTGTCCTGAAGCGCAGTTGGGCAGGTGAAGTGCGCAACGTCTCGCTGCTGGTTGCGGTCGCTGTCAAGGCCGACGGCTACCGCGAGATCCTCGGCAGCCTCGAGGGAACCAAGGAAGACAAGAAGGGCTGGAGCGCCTTCCTGAAGCACCTCAAGGAACGCGGCCTGACGGGTGTCGCGTTGATCGTCTCGGATGCCTGCATGGGGCTCGTCGAGAGCGCGACCGAGTTCTATCCGGACGCCCAGTGGCAGCGCTGCGTCGTGCATTGGATGCCTTCGTGCCCGGTGCCGACCGGCAAGATGCGTGACGTCGCTCTCATGCTGAAGGCTATCCATGCCCAGGAGAGCCGCGAGGCGGCCCGCGCCAAGGCCACGCGGCCAAACTCAGAGCCATGCGCCTGACCAAGGGCGCCGACTGGCTGGAGGAGACGGTCGAGGAGACCTGGGTCTACCATGCCTTCCCCCATGAGCATTGGCGCCAGATCAGGACCAACTCTCCTCTGGAGAGGATCATGCGGGAGATCCGGCGGCGAGCCCGCGTCGTCGGAGCCTTCCCCGACGGCCAATCGGCCCTCAACCCGGCCGCGGCCAGGTTGAGACACATCGCTGGCACCAAATGGTCCAGCAAGCGCTACATGAACATGGACCTGCTCAAGCAGCGGGACAGGGTTGCCTGATGGAACAGCCCGGCAAACCCAATGTGCCAAAGATCCTGGACACTACCCTGATCAGATCGGAGAGCGCGGCCTCGTCGAAACCGGCCGCGTAGAAGGCCTCTGCCTGTTCCGCGGCGATGGTATGTGGGTCCAATGTCAGGGTCTTGGCATAGGCGAGCACCGGACGCATGGCAGGGCGAAGACTGGCATGCGCCATGTCGACGGACATCTCACCAAACACTTCGGGTGCGATGTGCCAGGCCAAGGCGTGAGCCCGGTGGGCGGTGAAGCAAAAGCGACAGCCGTTCAGTGCGGAGACATAGGCGGCGACCAGCTCGCGCTCACCCTCGCTGAAGGCCGAGGGACCGCGCAGCACCGCGTCGTGATAGGCCAGAGGATGACTTCAGGCCGCGATGGTGGCCTTGCCAAAGGGCAAGCAGATCGTTGTCGGTGGGGATGGATGGAAAGAAACTCACGCCGTTCGTCTCCTTGGGATAAGGGTCGGACGAATTTCATAGCAGAAAGCCCTCCGGGAAGGGATCGTCCGCCTCGAGGGTGAAGTTGGCCCTGCCGCTGTAGTGCCCCTTGCCTTCGACCTCCACCGTGACGGCGGCGCGGCCAGCCAAGCTGATCTCGGCGTCGATCCTGGCCTTGAAGCGGCTACCGGCGATGCTCTCGAAGAGGCGCGCTTCGCCCAAGGCGGCTTCGCCGCGCGCCCGCATGACCGAAAGCCGTGCGGTGACGCCCGATCCCGTCGGGCTGCGGTCGACCTGATCGCCGGCGAAGACGCAGAGGTTGCGGCTGGCCCTGCCGTCGCGCCCGAGGCCGCCGTCGGTCAGTATCGTGCCGTAGAGAAAGCCCAGGTCCGGCTCTTCGGGATGTTCGATCTTGGCTTGTGCTGCGGTCAGACGGGTGATCTCGGCGGCCGCTTCGACCAGGCGCGGCAGTGGCGTGGTCGCCAGGTCCAGGCCCAGGCGCTCGGCCGGCAGGATGGCGTAGAAAGCGCCGCCATAGCCGATGTCTAGCCGGACGCTGCCCCAAGCCTCGCTATCGACCTCGGCATCCAACGCCAGGGCGAAGCTTGGCACCGAAGTGAAGCGGGCGGCCCCGGCCTTGCCGCCCGCGACCGCGACCGTGACCGGGACCAGGCCGCAGGGGCATTGAATGCGCACCAGGCTCTCCGGCTCTTCAGCCGCGACCAGACCTCGGTCAACGGCAAAGCGGCCCAAGGCCAGCACGGCATGCCCGCACATGGTGCTGTAGCCCTCGTTGTGCAGGAATAGGACGGCCAGATCGGCGTCCGGGTGGTCGGGTTCGACCAGCAGGGCACCATACATCTCCTTGTGGCCCCGCGGCTCGCGCATCAAAAGGCGGCGCAGGCGATCATGCCGTTCTCGCGCGTCGCGGCGCTTCTCCAGGAGCGTGCTGCCCTGCAGGTCCGGATAGCCAGACAGCACGATGCGTGTCGGCTCTCCACCGGTGTGCATCTCCAGGGTTTCGATGGTGAGGTCGCCCATGTGCTCTTCTTCTGCCAAGCTCTGCAGCCATTAAGCGCGCCTAGAGCGGTGTTCATCCAACTTGGGACGGTCCCGCCTAGTCAGACAAGCTTCTAGACAAGGGGCTGAGGCAGCCGAAGGCAAAATATTCTCCTTGTCGGCAAGCTGGGCGTCGCGATTTCCCAACGAAGATTCTAGACTGTCGACCGGGCGCCCGGCGATCACGGTTCGGCGATCTTGGATCTGGGGGGAAACGCGGGGAATGTTCGAAGGCTTCGAGGAACGGCGAATTGCCACTCAGGATACCGAGATCGCTTTGCGTATCGGTGGTTCCGGGCCACCGCTCCTGCTGCTGCACGGCTATCCCCAGACCCATGTCATGTGGCATCGGCTGGCGCCGGCGCTTGCCGAGACCTACACGCTGGTCTGTCCCGATCTGCGCGGCTATGGCGCCTCCTCGAACCCGCCCGACGGCGAAAACCATGCCGGCTATGCCAAGCGGGCGATGGCGGCCGATCAGGTTTCCGTGATGTCGGCCTTGGGCTTCGAGCGCTTTCAGCTGATCGGTCATGATCGTGGAGGGCGGGTCGCCCACCGCCTCTCACTGGATAATCCCGAACGGGTGAGCAAGCTCTGCGTCATCGACATCTGTCCGACATCGAGCATGTTCGAGGCAACCGATCAAGCCTTCGCAACGGCCTATTATCACTGGTTCTTTCTGATTCAGCCGGCGCCTTTGCCCGAGCAGATGATCGCCGGCGCGTTCGACGCCTACATGGATCGCACTCTGCGCGCTTGGGGCGGCGGCGACTTCGATTCGCGCGCGGTCGCAGCCTACAAGAGGGCGCTCGGCGATCCCGCCAATCTGCATTCTGCCTGCGAGGATTACCGCGCTGCGGCTTCGATCGATCTGGAGCATGATCGGGCCGATGGCAGGGCGCGCATCGCCTGTCCCCTGCTGGTGCTGTGGGGTGCGCGTTCCATCATCGGCAAGCAGTTCCGGCCGCTGGAGAGCTGGGGCGAGAAAGCCACGCAGGTTTCCGGTCATGCGATCGACGGCGGGCACTTTCTGCCGGAAGAGAGACCCGAAGATGTCCTCGACGCTTTGAGGGAGTTTCTCGATTAACCCGCGGGCGCAACAAACCGGACCGACGGCCGGGCCAGCTGAAGGAGCGGGCGCGCCGTCGGGTCTATACTGAGGTCGGGGGCAAGCAGAAGACGGAGCCACCGGCCGAGAAGCGCGGCCTTCTGGCCAGCCTGCGCACCTACCTCCTGGCCGGCGTCTTGGTGGCGGCCCCGGCCGGGATAACCGTTTGGCTGGCGCTTTGGTTCCTGCACTTCGTCGACAACTCGGTCATGCCCCTGATCCCGCAGCGCTGGAATCCCGAGACCTATCTACCCTTCTCCGTGCCCGGTCTGGGCTTGCTGATCGTGTTGGCGTTCCTGGTGTTGCTGGGGATGATGACAGCCGGGATGGTCGGTCGCGGCATCCGCGCGCAGGGTGCCGCCATGATGGCCCGCGTGCCCTTCCTGCGCTCGATCTACAGCGCCACCGAGCAGATCTTCGAGACCGTGCTGGTGCGCCAGGGAACGGCCTTTCGAGAGGTTGCGCTGGTCGAGTTCCCACGTCGTGGTTCTTGGGCCATCGGGTTGGTGACCGGCACCACGGTCGGCGAGGTTCAGGAACTGACGGCGGACAAGGTCATCAACGTCTTCATTCCGATGACGCCCAATCCCACCGGCGGCTTCCTGATCTTCCTCTCAGACGACGAAGTGCATCGCCTCGACATCACCGTCGACCAGGCGCTGAAAATGATCATGTCCGGTGGGATCGTCGGTCCGGACAGCGACAATGCCACTGACAACAGCACACGCCAGGCTGCCGAAGCTCGGGTGTCGAAGCAATTGGAGGAGTTGGAGCGGACCGCCAAGGAAGGCCCGCTGCATCGCGCGCCAAAGCAACGCAGTCCTTTCTTACTCCGTCTCAGGACCTACCTGGTAACCGGGGTTCTGGTGGCGGCACCGATCTCGATCACCGTGTGGCTGGCCTGGCAGATCGTTTCATTCTTCGATGTCCGGGTTCGCCCCCTGATCCCGCAGGACTGGAATCCGGAGACCTATCTGCCCTTCGCGATTCCGGGTATCGGCATCGTGATCGTGCTGGCCATCCTGATCCTGCTTGGCATGTTCGTTGCCGGCTTTGTCGGGCGTTGGGCCCTGAAGACCGGCGAGAACCTCTTGAACCGGGTGCCGATCCTGCGCTCGATCTACAAGGCGATCAAACAGGTCTTCGAGACTCTCTTTTCGCAACAGTCCATGGCTTTTCGCGAAGTGGTGCTGATCGAGTATCCGCGCCGCAATGTCTATGCCATTGCCTTCGTGACTGGCGGCCACTCGACCTTGCTGGAGGCCGGTGCGCAGCAGTCGGTGATTAATGTCTTCGTGCCCTCCACACCGAATCCGACCTCGGGTTTTCTGCTGTTCGTGTCGCCCGACGATGCCGTGGTGCTCAGTATGTCGGTCGAGAAGGCAATGAAGATGATCGTCTCCGGCGGCCTGCTGACGCCGGAAAGCAAGGGCGAAGATCGAGAGATCGAGAGCAGCGCCGTTTCAGATCGAACAAATCCATCCTAAATCGGATCGTCGGTAAAATCCGGTGCCGAGGTCTCTACGGTCTGGCCCGTTTCGTGCACCGCGACCCCAAGCGACTGACAGAGCCGGCGCAGGCGCGGCGAGGGCAGGTGATCGGTGAAGAAGGCAGTGAGTTGGCGGAAATGGCCGATGCGCACCGGCGCGGTGCGTCCGAGCTTACTCTGGTCGGACACTAGGAATGCCTGGCGGGCATTCTCGAGGAGCGCGTGCGCCACCCGAACCTCACGATAGTCGTAATCCAAGAGCGAGCCGTCGTCGTCGATCGCCGAGGCGCCGATGACGGCGAAATCCACCTTGAATTGCTTCACGAAGTCGGCCGTGGCCTCGCCGACCAAGGCGCCGTCGCTGCGCCGGACCATGCCGCCGGCGACGATCACTTTGCAGCCGGTCGAGGGCATGAGGATGCTGGCCACATTCAGATTGTTGGTGATGACCAGCAGACCCTGATGGTGCGTCAGCGCCCGGGCGACGGCCTCGGTCGTGGTGCCGATGTTCATGAACAGCGAGCAGTTGTTCGGAATCTCGGCGGCACAGGCCTGTCCGATCGCATCCTTCTCGTCGGCGGAGAGCGCACGGCGCGCTTCATAGGCCAGATTCTCCGTTGCCGTAGCCAAGACGGCACCGCCATGAACGCGGGCCAGCAAGCCCTGGTCGCATAGCTCGTTCAGGTCTCGGCGCACGGTCTGCTGCGACAAGCCGAAGCGCTGGGCCAACTCGTCGACCAAGACACGGCCTTGGCTGCGCGCCAAGTCCACGATTTCCTGCTGTCGAAAAGCGAGTGGCATGGCGCATGCTCTCCTGATCGAATCACATGGGAAAGGCGCCCCCTTGCAAGCGCGACTTCCACCGCCCAGTGTTCGGATCGCACAGGAAAACTGTCAAGGCATGTTCATTTTTGGACAGAAATCTTTGTTTTTGAGTGACTTTGAGCATAATCGAGTGTTGCGTGGACAATTCAAAAAATACGATTAAAAGCGAACATATACTTGACAGGATCGAAAAAAGCGAAAATCTGTGCGTCACGTGCGATGCGCAGATTGCTCGCGCGTGAGAGAGCAAAGCGCATTGAGGGGATTGGCCGGGGATGACCACGGCGAAGATCTACGACCTCGCCATTATCGGCGGCGGTATCAACGGCTGCGGCATCGCTCGCGATGCGGCTGGCCGAGGACTGTCGGTCTTTCTCTGCGAGCAGGGGGATCTGGCACAAGCCACCTCCTCGGCCAGCACCAAGCTGATCCACGGCGGCCTGCGCTATCTCGAGTACTACGAGTTCCGCCTGGTGCGCGAAGCCCTGATCGAGCGCGAGGTGCTGCTGCAGGGCGGCGCCGCACATCATCCGGCCGATGACGCTTCGTGCTGCCGCATCATCCGCCGGACTGCGGCCGGCCTGGATGATCCTGCGTTTGGGGATTGCTGCGTGTACGACCACCTCGGCGGGCGCGAGCGGCTGCCGGCGGCTCGCGCGCCATCGACCTCAGGCGCGACCCGGCGGGCAAAGCGCTCGAAGGACAGACTATCACCAAGGCGTTCTGAGTATTCCGATTGCTGGGTCCAGGATGCCCGCCTGGTCGTGCTTCAACGCCCTGCGATGCCGCCGCCCGCGGTGCGCGGAGATCCGGGTGCGAACCCGCTTTGCCGGTGCGTTTCAGCCGAGCAGGACGGGCGATCTGTGGCAGGCCACCCTCGAGCGATCTTGAGCAGGCGGCGGATCGGCCTATCAGGTCCAGGCGCGCGCGCCCTGATCAACGCGGCCGGCCCCTGGGTCGAAGAGGTGATCCGGAAACAGCTTCGCGCCAATTCCTCCGACAAGGTACGCATGGTGCGCGGCAGCCACATCGTGGTCAAACGGCATTTCGCGCACAAATGCGCTTACATCTTCCAGAATTCCGACAAACGCATATGCTTCGCCATTCCCTATGAAGAGGATTTCACCCTGATCGGCACCACCGATCAGGATCACCAGGGCGATCCCGGCAAGGCAATCTGCACCGAAGAGGAGATCGAGTATCTCTGCCAGGCTGTCTCGGAGTACTTCAAAGAGCCGGTGCGTCGCGGTGCCGTCGTCTGGACCTATTCCGGCGTAAGGCCGCTCTATGACGACGGTGCCGATAAGGCGCAATCGGCGACCCGCGACTATGTTCTGAAGCTGGAAGATCGCGAGGGTGCGGCCCCTCTGCTGAACGTCTTCGGCGGCAAGATCACCACCTATCGCAAGCTGGCCGAGGCTGCTTTGGTGAAGCTGGCGCCCTTCTATCCTGAGATGAGCGGCGACTGGACGGCCGGGCCCAGCCTCCCCGGTGGCGATTTCGAGCCGACCGCAACCCGCGGTCTGACTCAGCAGTTGAACCAAGACCACCCCTACCTGGGCGAAAAGACCGCGCGGCGCTTGATCCGTAGCTATGGCAAGGATGCTTGGGCCATGCTGGGCGAGGCAGAGAGCCTGGCGGCTCTTGGTCGGCACTTCGGTGCCGATCTTTATGAAGCCGAGGTCAAGTTCCTGATGGCCGAGGAGTGGGCGCACGAGGCGGTCGATGTACTATGGCGACGTTCGAAGCTCGGGCTCAAGATCACGGCGGAACAGGTTTCGGCGCTGAATGACTGGATGCGGCAGCACCGCTCGGTCCAGGTCGCGGCCTGAGCGAGGGAACAGCCTATGACTCTACGTCTGGACGAGGTCACCAAAGAGGTGGATGGCAAGATCCACATCCACACCACCAGCTTGACCTTGGAGCGCGGCAGCCTGAACGTTCTGCTGGGCCCGACTCTGTCCGGCAAGACCAGCCTGATGCGCTTGATGGCCGGCCTGGACCGCCCGACCGCGGGCAAGGTCTTATGGGATAGAGTCGATGTAACCGGCCGCAAGGTGCAGGAGCGCCGCGTGGCCATGGTCTATCAGCAGTTCATCAACTATCCGACCTTGTCGGTCTTTGAGAACATCGCCTCGCCGCTGCGCCTGCAGGGCATGGCCCGCAAGGAGATCCGCGCCAAGGTGGAGGAAGCGGCCGCGTTGGTGAAGCTGACGTCGCTGCTGGAGCGCAAGCCGCTGGAACTCTCCGGTGGACAGCAGCAACGCACAGCGCTCGCCCGTGCCCTGGTCAAGGGTGCCGAACTGATCCTGCTGGACGAGCCGCTGGCCAATCTGGACTACAAGCTGCGCGAGGAACTGCGTGCCGAAATTCCACGCCTCTTCCAGGAATCCGGGGCGATCTTCGTCTATGCGACGACCGAGCCGCACGAGGCTTTGCTGCTGGGCGGCAATACGGCGACCCTTTGGCAGGGGCGTGTAACGCAGTTCGGCCTCACGCCCGTCGTCTATCGGCGGCCGCAGGATGCGACCGCGGCCAGCATCTTCTCCGATCCGCCGATGAACTTCATGATCTTGACCAAAACCGGGACTGAGGTGATTTTCCCCGGCGGGCTGATCCTCGCCGCCAGCGGCGCTCTGGCAGATCTGGGCGACGGCCGCTATCGCGCCGGCTTTCGCGCCAATCACCTCCGCATTGAGCGGCCGCACGGCGCAGCTCTGGGGTTTTCCGCGGAGGTGGCAATCACCGAACTCACCGGATCCGAGAGCTTCGTGCATCTGAACCACGGCGAAGACCGCTGGATCGCGCTGGTGCATGGCCCACGGGTACCGGCCGTGGGGCAGAGCGTGGAGGTCTTCGTCGATCCGGCCCACCTCTATCTCTTCCGCGAAGACGGCGCACTGGCGGCTACGGCTGCCTATGCGGCGGCAGCGTAAGGCGGGGCGATAGCATGGCACGCATCACCCTCTCCAACCTGGCGCACTCCTATCTGGAGAAGCCGCAAGGCCCGGCCGACTATGCCTTGAAGCGCATCGATCACGCCTGGGAAGACGGCAAGGCCTATGCTCTGCTGGGGCCCTCGGGTTGCGGCAAGACCACTCTGCTGAACATCATTTCCGGTCTGCTGATCCCCTCCGAAGGTCGTGTGCTTTTCGGCGAGACCGACGTGACGGCACTGCCGACCGAGCAGCGCAACATTGCCCAAGTCTTCCAGTTTCCGGTCGTCTACGACACCATGACGGTGTTCGACAATCTGGCCTTTCCGCTGCGCAATCGCGGCATCGACAAGGCCGCGGTGGAGGCGCGCGTACGCAACGTGGCCGAGATGCTGGATCTCTTCCACTCGCTTCGGCGCAAGGCGCGCGGGCTGACCGCCGATGCCAAGCAGAAGATTTCGCTGGGGCGCGGGATGGTGCGCGAAGACGTGGCCGCCATCCTCTTCGACGAGCCGCTGACGGTGATCGATCCACAGCTGAAATGGCAGTTGCGCACGCAGTTGAAAGCGCTGCACCGCGAGTTCGTCCACACCATGATCTACGTGACGCACGACCAGACCGAAGCACTGAGCTTCGCCGATGAGGTGGTGGTCATGTTCGAGGGCGAGGTGGTACAGATCGGGGCGCCCGAAGCCCTTTTCGAGCGCCCGCAGCACACCTTCGTCGGCTACTTCATCGGCTCGCCCGGCATGAATGTGCTGCCGGCGAGCGTCGAGGGCAGTCAGGCCCTGCTGGGCGACAATCAAGTACCGCTCGCCAGCCACTACGAGGCCGTGGCCGGCGGCAAAGTCGAGATTGGCATCCGACCGGAGTTCGTGACCCTCGGCGACGGCGAGGAGGGCTTGCCGGTGACGGTGAAGCGGATCGAGGATGTCGGCCGCCATCGCATCGTGCGCACCGACTACCAGGGCCAGGAAATCAACGTCATCGTCGGCGAGGGTGAGCCGCTCAACGAAGCGATGAGCCGGGTGCGCTTCGATCCCGAGAACGTAAACGTCTATGCCGACGGTTGGCTGGTCGAGGGGAGGGCCGTGTGATGGACAAGCCGCTTAAACATCGCGCCTGGTTCATGGTCATGCCCGTGGTGGTCCTGGTCGCCTTTAGCGCCGTGATTCCGCTGATGACCGTGGTCAACTACTCGATCCAGGATACCTTCGGGAACAATCAGTTCTTCTGGGCCGGTTTGGAGTGGTTCGAGCAGATTCTCGCCTCCGAGCGCTTCCACGACGCGCTGCTCCGTCAGTTCATCTTCTCTTTCATCATCCTGGCCATCGAGGTACCCTTGGGCATCGTAGTCGCGCTCTCCATGCCCAAGAAGGGCTGGCTGGTCTCGCTCTGCCTAGTCTTGATGGCCTTGCCGCTGCTGATCCCCTGGAACGTGGTCGGCACCATCTGGCAGATCTTCGGGCGCGTAGATATCGGCCTGCTGGGCGCAGCGCTCAACTGGTTGGGGCTGGAGTACAACTACACGCAGAATTGGCTGGATGCCTGGATCACGGTCATCGTCATGGACGTCTGGCACTGGACCTCACTGGTGGCGCTGCTGTGCTATGCCGGTCTGGTGTCGATCCCGCAGGCCTACTATCAGGCCGCCCGGATCGACGGCGCCAGCCGCTGGAAGGTCTTTCGCTACATCGAGCTGCCGAAGATGAACCGGGTACTGCTGATCGCCATCCTGCTGCGCTTCATGGACAGCTTCATGATCTATACCGAGCCCTTCGTGGTCACCGGTGGCGGACCGGGTAACTTCACCACCTTCCTCTCGATCGATCTGGTGAAGATGGCGATCGGGCAGTTTGATCTCGGACCGGCGGCCGCCTTCTCGCTGATCTACTTCCTGATCATCCTGCTGCTGTCCTGGGTCTTCTATACGGTCATGACCAATGTTGGCGTCGATCAGCCGCGCGGGGAGAAAGAGGCATGAGCAGGACTGGCTTTCGCGTCACCCGCGGCGGTCTGATCATGACCGTCTATCTGGTCTTCCTGATGCTGCCGATCTATTGGCTCTTGAACATGAGCCTGAAGTCCAACGAGGAGATCCTCTCCACCTTCACGCTGTTCCCGGCCGACCTGACCTTGGCCAACTACCGGGTGATCTTCACCGATCCCTCTTGGTACTCAGGCTACATCAACTCGATCATCTATGTGGTCATGAACACGGTGATCTCGGTGACCGTGGCCTTGCCGGCGGCCTATGCCTTCTCGCGCTACCGCTTCCTCGGCGACAAGCACCTCTTTTTCTGGCTTCTCACCAATCGCATGGCGCCGGCGGCCGTCTTCGCGCTGCCCTTCTTCCAGCTCTATTCCTCGATCGGCCTCTTCGACACCCATATCGCCGTCGCTCTGGCGCACTGCCTCTTCAACGTGCCCTTGGCGGTCTGGATCCTGGAAGGCTTCATGTCGGGCGTGCCGAAGGAGATCGACGAGACCGCCTACATCGACGGCTACTCTTTCCCACGCTTCTTCGTGCGCATCTTCATGCCCCTGATCGCCAGCGGCATCGGCGTGGCGGCCTTCTTCTGCTTCATGTTCTCTTGGGTCGAGTTGCTGCTGGCCCGCACCTTGACCAGCGTCGACGCCAAGCCGATCGCGGCGACCATGACCCGCACGGTCTCTGCCTCGGGCATGGATTGGGGCGTGCTGGCGGCGGCCGGTATGTTGACCATCGTCCCGGGCGCTTTGGTGATCTGGTTCGTGCGCAACTACATCGCCAAGGGCTTTGCCCTGGGCCGGGTATAGGGAGGCGCTGACCCATGCACATCGAATGGATGGCCTGGACTTGGCCGAGCGCCGCCTTTTTCCTGGCGATCTTCCTGATCCTGGTGATCATGACCCTCTGGGCCGCGCTTGCGCCGCAGGCACCCAGGGTCGGTATCCTACGCTTCGCCACCACGCCCGGCGACCGGCTCTTCGTGTCGCTCTTGGGCACCGCTTTCATCTGTCTGGCCTGGTTGGCAGCCTTTGGGCCGCCGCTTTGGGGCGGACTTGCCATGTCACTCGTCTATGCCGCTGCGGTCTTCCGCTGGGTGTGACGTCTGAGGGCCCGCCTCGATCCGATTGAGGCGGGTTTTAGTGCGATTTTTGTAGGGGAACCAAAGGAAGGACCCAAGAATGATACGACTTCGTGCACTGGCGACGGCCTCGGCCTTCGCGCTGCTGGTCGGCCTCGGTGGGCCGGCGGTCGCCGATATGGAGGCGGCCGAGAAGTGGGTGGACGGCGAGTTCCAGCCCTCGACCTTGTCGAAAGACGATCAGATGAAGGAGATGGAGTGGTTCATCAAGGCTGCCGAACCCTTCAAGGGCATGGAGATCAACGTCGTCTCCGAGACCATCACCACGCATGAGTACGAATCCAAGATCCTGGCCAAGGCCTTCGAGGAAATCACTGGCATCACGGTGAACCACGACCTGATCGGCGAGGGCGATGTGGTCGAGAAGCTGCAGACGCAAATGCAGTCGGGCCGCAACATCTATGACGCCTACATCAACGATTCCGACCTGATCGGCACCCATTTCCGCTATCAGCAGATCGTGCCGCTGTCGGATTGGATGGAAGGCAACGGCAAGGCCGTCACCGACCCCTATCTGGAAGTCGGCGACTTTATCGGCATCTCCTTCACCACCGGTCCGGACGGCAAGATCTATCAGCTGCCCGATCAGCAGTTCGCCAACCTCTATTGGTTCCGCTACGACTGGTTCACTGATGCCGACATCAAGGCCAAGTTCAAGGCGAAATACGGCTACGACCTGGGCGTCCCGGTCAACTGGTCGGCCTATGAAGACATCGCCGAGTTCTTTACCAAGGACATCGGCACCATAGACGGCGAGACCATCTATGGCCACATGGACTACGGCAAGAAGGATCCCTCGCTGGGGTGGCGCTTCACCGACGCCTGGCTCTCCATGGCCGGCGCCGGCGATAAGGGCATCCCGAACGGACTACCGGTCGACGAGTGGGGCATTCGCGTCGAAGGCTGCCGTCCGGTCGGCTCTTCGGTCGAGCGTGGCGGCGCCACCAACGGCCCGGCCGCGGTCTACTCGGTCTCCAGGTACATCGACTGGCTGAAGGCCTATGCCCCGCCGGCAGCGGCAGGCATGGTCTTCGGCGAGGCCGGCCCGGTTCCGGCCCAGGGTGCGATCGCCCAACAGATCTTCTGGTACACCGCCTTCACCGCCGACATGGTGAAAGAAGGGCTACCGGTGGTGAACGCCGATGGCACGCCGAAGTGGCGCATGGCTCCCTCACCGCGTGGTGCCTATTGGGAAGAGGGCATGAAGCTTGGCTATCAGGATGCCGGTTCCTGGACACTGATGAAGTCCACGCCGGAGGATCGCCGCAAGGCGGCCTGGCTCTATGCCCAGTTCACCGTCTCCAAGACCGTCTCGCTGAAGAAGAGCCATGTCGGTCTCACCTTCGTCCGCGAGAGCGACATCTGGGATCCCTCCTTCACCGAGCGAGCGCCAAAGCTGGGCGGTCTGATCGAGTTCTATCGCTCGCCGGCCCGTCTGCAGTGGACCCCGACCGGCACCAATGTGCCTGACTATCCGAAGCTGGCTCAGCTCTGGTGGCAGAATATCGGCGATGCCTCCTCGGATGCCAAGTCTGCGCAGGAAGCCATGGACGCCTTGGCCGAAGCGCAGGACAAGGTGATGGAGCGCCTGGAGCGTGCCGGGGTGCAGGGCGACTGCGGTCCCAAGCTCAACGAGAAGCGCGACGCCAGCTACTGGCTGGCGCTGCCGGGTGCGCCTAAGGCCAAGCTCGACAATGAGAAGCCGACCCCGGTCACCGTCGACTACGACGAGCTCTTGAAGACCTGGAAAGCCTCGGCCCAGGACAACTAAGAACCGAGCCTGGAGCGGACTCTGGCGTAGCCGGAGTCCGCTCTCTCGGGTAGAGGCATAAGGGGCGGATCGCTGCATTGCGTTCTGGCCCCTTTTTTTGCGCGACGCGGAAGGAAGAGCAGCATGACCCGCTACGTATTGGCCATGGACCAGGGCACCACCTCCAGCCGCGCCATCCTCTTCGATGCCGATCTCAAGATCGCCGCCGTCGGGCAGAAGGAGTTCCCGCAACACTTTCCCGCTTCCGGCTGGGTCGAGCACGATCCGGAGGATCTCTGGTCTACGACCTTGGAGACCTGCCGCGAGGCCATGGCCAAGGTCGATGCCGGGCCAGCGGACATCGTCTCCATCGGCATCACCAATCAGCGCGAAACCACCCTGGTTTGGGAGCGCGCTAGCGGCCGGCCGGTGCACCGCGCCATCGTCTGGCAGGATCATCGCACCGATACCCACTGCCAGCGGCTGAAGGACGAGGGCCTGGAGCCGCTGATCACGGCCAAGACCGGCCTGCTGCTCGATCCCTATTTCAGCGGCACAGAAATCGCTTGGATTCTGGACAATGTCGAGGGCGCGCGGGCCAAGGCGGAGCGCGGCGAGCTGGTCTTCGGCACGGTCGACACCTGGCTCATGTGGCGCCTGACCGGCGGGCGGGTGCATGCGACCGACGCCACCAATGCCTCGCGCACTCTGCTCTACGACATCCACAGCGGCAGCTGGGACGAGGAGTTGCTGCGGATCTTCGATATTCCGGCCTCGCTGTTGCCCGAGGTCAAGGATTGCGCTGCGGACTTCGCTACCACGGAGCAGGATCTCTTCGGCCGCGCGTTGCCGGTGCTGGGCGTCGCCGGCGATCAACAGGCGGCCGCCATCGGCCAGGCCTGTTTTCGGCCCGGTATGATGAAGTCGACCTACGGGACCGGTTGCTTCGCCTTGCTGAACACCGGCGAGACCGCGGTCCCCTCGCAGAATCACCTCCTGACCACCGTCGCCTATCAGCTGGGCGGCAAGCGCACCTATGCGCTGGAAGGCTCGATCTTCGTCGCCGGCGCGGTGGTGCAGTGGCTGCGCGACGGTCTGGGCGTGATCCGGGACGCCGGAGAGACACAAGGCCTGGCCGAGGGCGCCGACTTGGACCAAGAGCTCTATCTGGTGCCGGCCTTCACCGGACTGGGGGCGCCCTATTGGGATGCCAGGGCGCGCGGTGCCTTGTTCGGCATCACCCGGGCCACGGGGCCCGCCGAGCTGGCCAGAACAGCTTTGGAGAGCGTCGGCTTCCAGACCCGCGATCTGCTGGAGGCCATGTTCCGCGACTGGCTGCAGGGCATGGGCGGTGAGACCGTGCTCAGGGTCGATGGCGGCATGACGGCGTCGGATTGGACCATGCAGTTCCTGGCCGACATGCTGGGGGCTCCAGTCGACCGTCCGCAAATCTTGGAGACCACGGCGCTTGGAGCTGCCTGGCTCGCCGGGATGCGCGCCGGCTTCTACCCGGGACCAGAGGGCTTTGCAGAGACCTGGGCATTGGACCGCCGCTTCCAGCCAGCAATGGATGAGACGAACCGGGAGGCCCGCTACGCAGGCTGGCAGGACGCGATAAATCGTACCCTTACAAAAAATAGGTAGAATTTGTATTCTGAGTACCGAAATAAGTGTTCGATGCCACGCTTTGGCGACGGCTGACTCATTCGGGAAAGGAGAATTCCCATGGCGGAACTCACCGGCAGCGGCGGCATCGACGTTCTTTCGGGCGGCATTGGCATCGACACGATTTTCGGTGTCTCCGGAAATGGCAGCCTCCATGGTTCATATGGTGACGACACCGTTTACGGTGATTTCGGCAATGATACGGTCCACGGCGGCAGCGGAAATGATCCGATCGACGAACATTTCTACGTGACCGGCGAGGGTTAGGACCTAGTCTTCGGCCATGGCGGGAACGATCGGACCGGCGAGGGTTAGGACCTAGTCTTCGGCCATGGCGGGAACGATCGGATCGCGGTCGGCAGCGGCAGCGATGTCGTGTTCGGTGGTCTCGATGACGATGCCATGGCCGGTGGAAGCGGCGGGGATTCTCTTCGGAGGAAGCGGCAACGATGCAGTAAACGGCGGCGACGGCGCCGACTTCATCTTCGGTCAATGTGGGAACGACAGCTTGGCCGGCAGTCACGGAAATGACAGAGTATAGCGGTGGCGGCAATGATATTTTCGGCGATCATTACGCTCTAGGCGATATCGGTCGCAACCATGACGGCAACGATCGCTTTTTCGGCGCTGCGGGCAACGACTTTGCCTATGGGGCGCTCAGTGTTGACTGTCTGTTCGGCGGCAGCAGATCGAACCTGCTATATAGCGGGCTCGACAACGACACGGTCAGCGGCCAAGGCGACAAGGACTACCAGAGCGGATTCTCCGGCGATGACCGGATCTTTGGCGGCGGCAGCGACGATTTTCTCGGCATCGGCTTCACCAGCGAAAGCGGCCAGGATCGTCTCTTTGGTGCAACCGGGGACGGTCACCTCTACGGCGGTGAGGGCAGAGACATTAGCCTGAGCGGCGGTAGCGGGAATGACAGCATCTTCGGCGGGGCCGGCGCCAACACTATGGAGGGAGAGCAAGGTACGGTTTTCTGAACGGCGGTTCGGCCAAGGATATTGCCTTCGGTGCCGCCGGCGCCGACATCTTGCATAGTGGTGCCGGCAAAGACACCCTGAATGGCGAGAGCGGAAGCGACCAATTTTATGGAAGCGCCGGCAAAGATATCCTGAATGACGATCAGGGTGCCGGCAACGACAGCCTCGCGGGCGGCAGCGGTCGCGACTTCCTGAACGGTGGCAGCGGCTTGGACAAAATGGCCGGCGGTTCCTCGAACGATACCTTCATCGTCGAAACCTCGAGCAACCTGGTGCAGGAGAGGGCCGGCGGCAGTGACGCCGACATGGTGCGCTCCAATGCGCTCGACTACACCTTGAACAGCGGCAGTAACGAGCTGCGCGGCCGTGGCGATGTTCTGAACGACGCCGAGGGCCGAGACCTGGTGGTCGGCGGTATGTGCGACGATACTTTCGTCGTAGACTACCAAAATCACATGGTGCGCGACGACAGCAGTCAGGGGGGCGATCTGGTGGGGGCCGAAATCGACTTCACCTTGCCCGACGGCTCGGCTTTCACTTTCATCGAGCACCTACGTCTTCAGGGCGGTTTCGGCAATATCGACGGGACCGGCAACAGCTTGGACAACAGCGGTCATAATGCGCTTCGTGGTCTTGGCGGCGACGACAGCCTCTCCGGGCGCGACGGAGGGGACCCCCTTTTCGGCGGCGGCAGCAGCAGCGATACGCTCTATCTGACGACAGGAGATCTGGTTTTCGGCGGGTCGGGCGTCGACTGGTTCCGCTTCAACGGCGATTTGATTGCAATGGACGAGCGTCCGGAAATTGGCGATTTCGACGGCGCCAGCCTCAATGCCAGCGACGCGTCCGATAGGTTCGTCTTTGCCGCCGGTCTCGAGGTCGGCAGCTTCACCTATGTCGAGGACGCGGCCTTCTCCGGCAGTGGCGACAGCAAGGCACGCATTGCCAGCACTGGCGTGGTGAAGGTTGATTATGACAGCGACGGTAGCGCAGACATCAGCGTCGAAGTGGCCGGGCTCAGCAGCGCTGGTGCCTTGACAGGGTCAGATTTTCTTTGGTTGTAGGGGCGAGTGTCGACCTTGTTGAAGGGTGATGCCTATCTGAGTGACAGTTTTTTGTCACAAGGCTATGAAAAGGGATGAAGAATAGATACTCAATCCGTTCACGTATTTCGGCAGCCAGAAGTCGTGAGATTGTTCGCTGTTTGGCAGCCGATCTTACGGCGCTACAGACCGCAGAATTGACGGGTGTGAACCGCAACACGCTCAACCGCATTGATCGCGGCCTGCGCGAAGGCATCTTCGCCGCCTGCGAAGCACTGCGCGCCCTGTTCGGTGTCGTCGAGCTTGATGAAAGCCTCTTCGGTCCGCGCCGCGTCAAAGGCAAGCGTGGGCGTGGCGCCTATGGCAAGACCAGCGTCTTTGGCATCTTCGACCGCGATGGCCAAGTTTATACCGAGATCGTGCCGGACTGCTCAAAGGCCACATGACAAGGGATCGTTCGGGGAGGAATGTCCCGTTTGATGTTGAACCTTTGCATTAGTGTGGCGTTGCTTCCGCCGAGCCTTGGGCTCGGTGTGCTTGAACCAAAGAAGGAAGCAACGCCATGAAGACGACGACCACATCCCCCTTGCTCTGGCCACAGCGCCGACTGCGCCTTCGCTTGTCGATGAAGCGTTTGAAGCTGTGAGGGAGAGCTTCGAGCAATGCTGTCCGATGGCAGGCATGGAAAGCCTGACCCGACTGCTGAACGAGGACGTGACACGGCTTGCCGGTGAGCGCTACGAGCATTCACCTGAGAAGCCCGGCTAGCGTTGGGGCCATTCGGAAGCGCAGGTTGGCTTTCACGGCGGCAAGAGCGCCGTGGATCGCCCTCGGGTACGCAGCCAGGGCACGGGCAAGGAAATGCCCTTGCCGCGTTGGGAAGAGATTGCGGCCACAGGGTTTCTCGACCGGTGGGCCATGAACCCGATGGCGATGAATGTGGCCCCGCACAAGTTTTGCCGCGCCGTTCGGCTGCCCGAGGCCGGCGTTCCGGCGGACGTGGGCAGCGGCCTGTCCAACTCGGCGGTCTCGCGACGGTTCAAAGCGCTGACGCAGGCCACATTCGCAGAGTGGATGGGGTCCGATCCATCGGAACTGGAGCTCGTTGCGATCCAGATCGACGGGCTACATCTGGACGACCGCCTGTGGACGATCGGGGCTGTCGGCGTTGAGGTTTCCGGGCAAAAACACCCCCCTGGTCGTCATTGACGGGGCCACGGAGAATGCCGCAACCCTACAGGCCTTGCTCGACGATCCGATCGAGCGCGGGCTCGACCCCGCAGGCTGCTACCTCTTCATCGTGGATGGTGCCAAGGCTCTCGGTAAAAACTGCGGCGGACCTTCGGCGCGGATATCCCCATCCAGCGCTGCCAAATCCACAAGGCACGCAACATCGCCGACCGGCTTGCGCCCAGGCACCATGCCGCCGTGTGACGCGCCTTGAAGCAGGCCTGGGAGCTGGACGATGCCGACAAGGCCGAACGCCCGATGCGTAATCTGGCGCGGCGCTTCGAGCAGGAAGCGCCGGATGTGTCCCGATCGATCCTCGAAGGTCTCGACGAAATCCTGACAGTGGTCAGGCGCGGCTTACCGCTTGAATTGCGCCGGTCGCTCGCCAGCACCAATATCATCGAGCCCATGAACAGCGTCATCCGGCAGGTCTGCCGAAACGTGAAGCACTGGCGAGATGCCAAGATGGCCCTACGCTGGACCGCGGCGGGCATGGTCGAAGCCAAGAAGGGCTTCCGGCGCATCAAGGCTTACAAGCAACTGCCCATTCTCAAGCAGGCTCTCATCGAGCAACGCCAAAAGCACCTGCTTGACCAGATCGAGGACGCCGCATAACCTCACATCAAGCAGCAGCACTCAGACGAGTTTCAACATCAAACGGGACATCCCCGGCAGATAGCAGGGACAGGTACACAGTCCGAGGCCGACAAGACATTCAAAGAGTTCCAGATTGGGCCTTGGACCATAGTCATCTATCAGGCAGATGGCAACCAGCACGACAGTGTCGTAAGCGCAACCCTTACTCGCGTTCGCCGCGGCGACGGTTCCAAAATCCTTTTGTTCACAAGAGAAAACGCATCACCGTCCGATGTCGTCCAGAGGTGATAGTATTTTCATTCGCTCCAGTACACCTGCTGGGATTTGGAAGTAGCCCACACACATTGTGTCGAAAGGCTCAAAAGGAGGCAGGTTTATGCCTCCTCCGTCCTAGTAAAAGTGCCGGAAAATATAGCGGACGATTGAAGCCACAAGATGTTCATAAGTCGGTTGTTTTAGCACTTAGGGTCCTTCGAGCCAATCAGGCCACGACAGAAAGACGGGGTGATCGTAGTCTAGCTCGGCCCTACAGGCTTGCAAACCCAAGTTCCGATCCTGCTTCCACTTTTCGAAATCCATCCATCGTTGCACGATGGAGTGGGAAGGTCAAAGAATTGGTAGTCGCTGAGCTGGGGGTCCCTGCCAGTTTGGCCAAGAGACCTCCGCTCGACCCACCGTTCAGTCTACAACCAGAGCAAATCGCTCGGGGTCAGCTTCCCAGCTAGGCTGAGCCCGTCGACCTGGAAGGCAAAGTCGGCAGAGCCGTCGCCGTCTTGGTCGATCTGTACCTGGCGCGGGCCGTCGAATCGCGCCTCGCTGTCGCCGCTGCCGGAGAAGGCAGCTCCTTTGACGTAGGCGAAGCTGCCGACTTCCAGCCCGCTCTTGAAGACGAAGCTGTCTTCGCCATTCGCGCCGTTCAGCCTGACACCGTCGAAATCACGGATCACCGGACCGCCCGATCCATCGGCGCCCAGCGTGCCGCCGCTAAAGACGAAGCAATCCTCGTCGGTTCTATCGAAGGCCACGTCGCCCTGGCCCATGAAGAGGCTGTCCTGGCCGCTCTCACCCTGCATGCGGTCGGTCTGGCCGCCGCCGAAGAGGGTGGTCGCCGTCGCCGGCTTCGATATGGTCTGCACCCTGATTGCCGGCCTAGCGATTGTCGCCGCTGTTGCCCTCGATGGTGTTGTCCAGGCAGTTGCCGGTGCCATCGATATCGCCCGCGCAGGCGCTCGATGACGCCTTTGGTCGCGCTATCGAACAGTGTGTAGTTTGTATAGTTGCGAACCAGATCGCTGTTGGCGTCGGCCAGATCGGTGACCTGGGCGGCCGCCGTGTCGACAAGAAAAGTATCATTGCCGAGGCCACCTGAGAGGGCGTCGATCCCACTCCGGCCATTGAGGATATTGTCTCCCGCCTCTCCGAACAGAACGTTGGATGAGGAGTTCCCGAACAGGGCGTTGTCGCACTGATTGCCGGCAGCATTGCCGTTGCCAACCACCTCGCTGATTGATGTAGAGTCGTTTGATGAAGTTCGACTGGGTGATCTTGGAGAGACCGTAGAAGGCCACCTCCTGGAGCACGACGTCTGCACCGCCGCCGTCCAGATCTTGAATGAAGTCGCGACTGTCATTGACGATGTAGGTATCGTTGTTGGCACCGCTAGCCGCCGTGTCGACGCCCGACCCTCCGTTCAGGCGATCGAGTCCTGCCCCGCCAAACAAAGTGTCGTCGCCGGCCCCGCCCGAGAGACGGTCACTGTTGTTGTAGCTGAAGAGAAGGTTGTTGCCCTTGCCAGCGAAGAGAGAGGTGGCTCGGCAAAACTGGACAGGTGAGTTAAGTGGGGTTTTCGCGTGAGATCGGCCTGATGGCCGAGAGCGAGGAGAGAGCATGGCAAGACGCCCGCGCCGGAACCACAGTCCAGCATTCAAGGCGAAAGTGGCCTTGGCAGCCATCCAAGGCGAGAGGATCATGCGGGAGATCCGGCGGCGAACCCGCGTCGTCGGAGCCTTCCCCGACGGCCAATCGGCCCTCAACCCGGCCGCGGCCAGGGTGAGACACATCGCTGGCACCAAATGGTCCAGCAAGCGCTACATGAACATGGACCTGCTCAAGCAGCGGGACAGGGGTGCCTGATGGAACAAGCCGCCAACCCCAATGTGCGAAAGATCCTGGACACTACCAGGCGCTCTAACGCCGCCCGAAGACCTCGACGCCGGCGCCGGGACACAAGATCTATCCCTCCCTACTGCGCGGCCTCGCGGTCAGGCGCCCTGACCAAGTCTGGGCGATGGACATCGCCTGCGTGCCCATGGCACGGGGCTTGGTCCATCTTGCTGCTGTCCTGGACTGGTTCAGCCGCAAGGTTCTGGCCTGGCAGGTGTCGATCATGCTTGAGGCAGAGTTCTGTATCGAGGCCCTGGAGGCGGCGCTGGCACGCCATGGCAGGCCAAATATCCTCAATACCGACCAAGGCAGTCAATTCACGTCGCTGGATTGCGTTCAGGTCCCAAAGGACGCGGAGATCGTGATCTCCATGGACGGCAAAGGAGCCTGGAGGGACAAGGTTTTTAATGATCTTTGACCGGCGAAGCCCACAGGCGGCCTTCGCCGCAGTCTGTCTATGCCTCGGCAGCCAAGGCGGCGCGCTTGGGCGGGGAAAGTGCCAAGGATTGGGAAAGTGCCAAGGATTGGGAGAGCGCCCGCTCGATCGTCCAGATCCGCTGCATCGCCGAGGCGGGTGGCGGCAAGGCAACGGGTTTCATCTGGCCCGAGCCCGGCTATGCCATGACCGCACTGCACGCGATGGACGGCTACGACTCGATCCTGGTGTTCGGCGAAGCGGTCGGTGGTCAGACCGAGGCCGCGGTGCAAAGAGCCTTGCTGGAAGCCGACCTCGCTTTGATCCGCCTCGCTGACGACCTCGGCCTGCCTGCTGCCGACCTGGTCCTCCTCTGGGACGAAGAGTACGGCGCCCTGGTGGCATAGGGAGAGAGTGATGCCGTTACCTTGATCGTCGGTATTTATCGAACCGATTACTACGAGGAGGCTCGAGACTTGGCGCCGCAGATCTTCATCGAGACTTTTGCGCTTGTCGCTGACTGGACCGAAGATCCGGGCGCGTTCGGCTACAACCAACAGGTTGACGAGATCGAGCACGCCAATCAAGCGGGCTTCTATTCCGGTCGCGATGCCATGACCGGCGCCGCAGCCGATCTGCAGATATCACTCAATGTGTCCGGTCGCGGTTTTCTGGGTTACGCCTTCTACTCGATCACCGAAAAGATGAACGATCGCGCCTGGGTCAACCACCTGATGATGCAGCTGGGTGCCAGCAAGCTCACGGATTTTGCGGTGAAGTAGGCGACTAGGTGCCGCTCAGCTAGCGCGTGGGAACCGGGACCTCGCCTGTATAGTCGTAGAAGCCGCGGCCGGCCTTGCGGCCGACCCAACCGGCCTCGACGTACTTCACCAGCAGCGGGCAGGGGCGGTACTTGGTGTCGGCCAGGCCCTCGTAGAGCACCTGCATGATGGCCAGGCAGGTGTCCAGGCCGATGAAGTCGGCCAGCTCCAGCGGGCCCATCGGATGGTTGGCGCCCAGTCGCATGGCGGTGTCGATGGAATCGACCGAGCCGACGCCTTCGTAGAGAGTGTAGACCGCCTCGTTGATCATCGGCAGCAGCACGCGATTGACGATGAAGGCCGGGAAGTCCTCGGCCGAAACCGGAGTCTTGTCCAGCTCGACCGCCAGCGCCCGGAAGGCCTTGACGGTCGTGTCGTCGGTGGCGATGCCGCGGATCAGCTCGACCAGCTTCATCACCGGAACGGGGTTCATGAAGTGCATGCCCATGAAGCGTTCCGGCCGGTCGGTGGTTGAGGCCAGGCGGGTGATGGAAATGGAGGAGGTATTGCTGGCGATCAGCGCATCGGCCTTCAGAACCGGGCAAAGCGCCTTGAAGATCTCGCGCTTCACCTGCTCGTTCTCGGAGGCCGCTTCGATCACTAGATCGCAGTCGCCCATCGCCTCCAGACCCAGTTCGGTTTGGATCCGGCCGAGGGCGGCTGTCTTGACCTCCTCGGTGATCTTGCCGCGGTGGATCTGGCGATCAAGATTGTGCCCGATCATGGCCTTGCCCTGTGCCAAGGCATCCTCGGTAATGTCGCTCATACGAACGTCCATTCCGGCAAGCGCACAGACGTGGGCGATACCGCTGCCCATCTGTCCTGCCCCGATGATACCCACCGATCGAATACTGCTCATGAAGGCTTTCCTCTGCTGCCAGGGCGGGCGAAGCCTCTGCCTCACCCGCCGTCTCGGCTAGCCCAGTTCTTTGTCCAACTCAGGTACGGCTTGGAAGAGGTCGGCGACCAGGCCGTAGTCGGCGACCTGGAAGATCGGTGCCTCTTCGTCCTTGTTGATCGCGACGATGACCTTGGAGTCCTTCATCCCGGCCAGATGCTGAATGGCGCCGGAGATACCAACCGCGATGTAGAGGTCGGGGGCCACGACCTTGCCGGTCTGACCGACCTGGTAGTCGTTCGGGGCATAGCCCGAATCGACCGCCGCGCGGCTGGCACCGACGGCTGCACCCAACTTGTCGGCAATCCTCTCCAGGATGGAGAAGTTGTCGGAGGACTGCATGCCGCGACCGCCGGAGATGACGATGCGTGCGGTGGTCAACTCCGGCCGCTCGCTCTTGGTGAGCTCCTGGCCGACGAAGCTGGCAAGGCCGCTGTCGCCGACGGCGGCGACGTCCTCGATGGCCGCACCGCCACCGCTCTCTTCGACCGGCTCGAAGGCCGTGGTGCGCACGGTCAGGACCTTGATGGCGTCGCCGGACTGCACCTTGGCCAGCGCATTGCCGGCATAGATCGGGCGCACGAAGGTGTCCGGGCTCTCGATCGCCGAGATGTCGGAGACCTGCTGCACGTCCAGCAAAGCGGCTGCCCGCGGCATGACGTTCTTGCCAAAGGTGCTGGCGGCGGCCACCAAATGGCTGTAGTCGCCAGCGATCTGCACGATCAGCGGAGCCAGGTTTTCGGCCAGCTGATAGGCATATTCGGCGCTATCCGCTTTCAGGACCTTGGCAACGCCAGGCAGGGCGGCTGCGGCCTCGGCGGCACCGGCGCAGTCGCTGCCGGCGACCAGAACGACGATGTTGCCGCCCAAGAGGTTGGCGGCAGAGACGGCATTGAGAGTGCCGGACTTGAGACCGGCGTCGTCGTGTTCGGCGATGACTAGAGTGCTCATGACAGGACCTTCGCCTCATTCTTGAGCTTGTCCAGAAGCTCGGAAACGGATTCGACCTTGATGCCCGCCTTGCGGCCGGCCGGTTCGCTGACCTCGACGATGGTCAGGCGTGGGGTCACGTCAACACCCAGATCTTCGGGCGAGACCGTCTCGAGCGGTTTCTTCTTGGCCTTCATGATGTTCGGCAGGCTGGCGTAGCGCGGCGTGTTCAGACGCAGGTCGACAGTGACGATAGCCGGCATCTTCAAGGAGACCTTCTCCAGGCCGCCGTCGACCTCACGGGTCGCGACCAGATTGTCACCGTCGGCCTCGATCTTGGAGACGAAGGTACCCTGGGCACGATCCAGCAGACCGGCCAGCATCTGTCCGGTCTGATTGTTGTCATTGTCGACGGCCTGCTTGCCGAGGATGACCAGGCCCGGCTCCTCCTTCTCGACCACCGCCTTCAGCAACTTGGCGATCGCCAAGGGCTCCAGCGCGACGTCGGTCAGGACCAGAATGGCCCTGTCGGCACCCATGGCCAGTGCCGTGCGCAGAGTTTCCTGCGACTGCTGGATACCGGCGGCGACGGCAATCACCTCGCTCGCGGTTCCGGCTTCCTTCATTCGCACGGCCTGCTCGACCGCAATTTCGCAGAAGGGGTTCATGGCCATCTTCACGTTGGCCGTCTCGACGCCGCTCTTGTCCGCTTTGACGCGCACCTTCACATTTGCGTCGATCACCCGTTTGATCGGTACGAGTACTTTCATTTTGTAGGCCTCAGGCGTTCCTCTAGGAGAGTTCCGATGGCGTGCTGTTCGTTTTCGAAGGACCGCGGCACGCCTGGTTCCGAAAATGCCGGCTTTGTGGTCAGTCCTGATTCATTTCGCGCTGCACAATAAGTGCCTGGCGGAAAGCCTGTCAATCATACCTGAGGCCAGCGCATAGCAGCCTTTCCTAACGATTGGCCCCAGGCACCCAAAGGACGTCGTTTCGGCCTTTGTCGTTGGCGTGGCGGGCCACCACAAAGAGCAGGTCGGATAGCCGATTGATGTATTTGATCGCTTCCGGCGTGACCGGCTCGATATCGCTGAGCGCGGTTATGTCACGCTCTGCGCGCCGCGCGACGGTGCGCGCCATATGCAGATGGGCGGCACCCGGGCTGCCGCCTGACAGCACGAAGGAGTTCAGCAGCGCGAGATCGGCATTCAAGCGGTCGATCTCGCGCTCCAGGCGGTCCACCTGCGCCTTGGTGATGCGCAGCGGCGGGTACTTGGGATTCTCGCTGAGCGGCGTCGCCAGGTCGGCACCCAGATCGAAGAGATCGTTCTGGATCAGCGATAGCAGCTGATCGTAATCTGCAAGTCCCTGCAGTCTGGCCAGTCCGATCGCGGCGCCGGTCTCGTCGACCGTGCCGTAGGCGGAGACTCGCAGATGATGCTTGGCCACGCGCGTGCCGTCGGCCAGAGAGGTGATGCCCTTGTCGCCACCGCGTGTGTAGATCTTGGTGAGCTTGACCAAAAGTGACTGACCTCAAGATTGACCCGAGCCGCGCAGCAGCACGGCCAGGAGGAAGAGCCCGATAGCGACGGCCTGCGCGATCACGCGCCAGCGCATCAGTTTGTTGCCGTGCTTGGTGTTGAACTTGCCGCCGCGGGCGAAGGAGATCAGGCCGGTGAAGAGCACCACCAAGGTCATCGCCATGGCGATGATCATCAGGATGATTGCGAAGCTTTCCATAACCGGATCAGGATAGTGTTTTGCGGGTCGGTCGACCAGTCATTGTGATGGCCATTCTCAGATTCAGGCTTTGGCGCGTTCGATCGCCTCGGCAATCATCTGATGGCCTTCTCGATGCCCTCCCAGCCCACGACCTTCACCCACTTGCCCTTCTCCAGGTCCTTGTAGTGCTTGATCTGCTCGGCCGTGATCCTCGGCAGATCGTCGACGGAATGGATTTTCTCGTAACGGCGCGTGATCTTGCTGTGCGGGACTGCGATCACCTTTTCGTCACCGCCGCCTTCATCCTCCATGACGAGGACGTCGATCGGTCGACAGCGCATGATGGCACCGGGAACGATGGGACGCTGATTGGGGACAAGCACGTCGATGGGATCGCCGTCATCCGACAACGTGTGCGGGACGAAGCCGTAGTTTCCTGGATAGCGCATCGGCGTATAGAGGAAGCAGTCGACATACATGGCACCCATCGCCTTATCCATCTCGTACTTGATCGGCTCGCTGCCGACCGGCACTTCGATGATGACGTTGACCTCCTCGGGCGAGTTCCTGCCGATCGGTACGGAATCCATACGCATCGGAGCGTCCTTACTTTCCACTCTAGTTGCGGCCGCTGGCCAGGAGGCCGCGGACGATCACCTGCGCCTGGATTTCGGCTGCGCCCTCGAAGATGTTGAGGATGCGCGCGTCGCAGAGCACCCGGCTGATCCGATACTCCTCGGCATAGCCGTTGCCGCCGTGCACCTGCAAGGCATTGTCGGCATTGGCCCAGGCGACACGAGCGGCCAGTAGCTTGGCCATGCCGGCCTCGATGTCGCAACGCCGTTCGCTGTCCTTTTGGCGGGCAGCGAAGTAGCTGAGCTGGCGTGCGATCATGGTCTCGGCCGCCATCCAGGCGAGCTTGCCGGCGACCCGCGGGAAGTTGATCAGCGCCTTGCCGAACTGCACCCGCTCACGGGCATAGGCGAGGCCCAGTTCCATCGCGTTCTGGGCAACGCCGACAGCGCGCGCCGCGGTTTGAATGCGGGCCGATTCGAAGGTTGCCATCAGCTGCTTGAAGCCCAGGCCCTCCTCGCCGCCCAGCAGGTTCCCGGCCGGTACGGTGAAGCCGTCGAAGGCCAGTTCGTACTCCTTCATGCCGCGATAGCCCAGCACCTTGATCTCGCCGCCGCTCATGCCCTTGGCCGGGAAGGGCTCGGCCTCGCTGCCGCGCGGTTTCTCGACCAGGAACATGGAAAGGCCGCGCCAGTCCTTGGTCTCAGGCTTGCTGCGGGCCAGGAGTGTCATCAGGTCCGAGCGACTGGCATGCGTGATCCAGGTCTTGTTGCCCTGAATGCGATAGTTCTCGCCTTCCAGGATCGCGCGGGTGCGCAGCGAACCCAAATCGGAGCCTGTGTTGGGCTCGGTGAAGACTGCGGTCGGCAGAATTTCGCCCGAGGCGATGCGCGGCAGATAATGCTGCTTTTGCGCCTCGGTGCCGCCCAGACGGATGAGTTCGGCGGCGATCTCAGAGCGGGTTCCGAGCGAGCCCAGACCGATGTAGCCGCGCGACAGCTCTTCGGTCACCACGCACATCGCCATCTTGCCGAGCCCCGACCCGCCGTACTCCTCCGGCACGGTCAGCCCGAAGACGCCGAGATCGGCCAACTCCTGGACCACGGCGTCGGGAATGAGCTCGTCCTTGCGGTGCCAGTCATGCGCCGCTTCGGCATGGGTGTCGGCGATCCGGGCGGATTGCTCGCGGATCATCTCCAGGGTCTCGTCGTCGAGGCCGCCGCGCCCGAAGCTGCCCTCGCTCATCAGCGTCGCGATACGTTGCCTGACGGCCGGCGTGTTGCCACCGGCGACCAGACGCTTGATGGCGGCATTCCAGAGTGCGTGGATTTCCTCGTCGCTCATGCCCATGTCGGCCGGGCGCAGGATCTCGCCCTGGCTCATCGGCAAGCCGCCCCAGAGCTGCTGCAAGTACTCGCCATAGGCCGCCTGCAGCATCAGTCGCTCCATCTCGCCCAGCTTGCCGGACTGCTCGAGACGCTCGGCCCAGGCCAGCATCTCCCGCAGGGCCGCCACGTAGGTCAGGGTCCAGGCGAGGCCGTGCGCGCCTTGTTGCTCGCGCTCCAGCAGGGCTGGATCGACCTTGCCGCCGGGAGCGATCATCTTCGCCACGGCCGTCCGGGCGGCCGCACCGAAGCGTTCGGCAGCCTCGAGGGCCTCGGCGCAATCGGCCAGCAGATTACTCCAGCTCAGATCGTCCTGCCTGGCAGGGTGCTCGGTCGCAGTGGCGGCTTGCGGCATGGGTGATTGTGTTTCCCGTGGCCCACTGCGGCTGAGTGGGACAAAGGCGTCGCGCCCGGCGAGGCACAGAGGTTTCCGCTCGGGCAGGCGCCTTAATAGAGAGCGGGAGCGAGGCAAATCCGCTTGCCTTGCTCCCTGCCTCGGCTTCTTAGGCCTCGCGGGCCTCTTCGATGGTGCGCATGCCCGGCTGCTTGGCCTGGACCAGCACCGCCATATTGCCGGGCTTGTGCTGGTTGCGCATCATCTTGGTGTGGGCGCGCGGGATATCGTCCCAGCTGAAGACCTCGCTCATGCAGGGGTCGATGCGGCGCTCCACCATCAAGTGGTTGGCTTGGGCGGCCTGCAGCAGGTTGGCGAAGTGGCTGCCCTGAATGCGCTTCTGGCGCATCCATACGAAGCGGGCGTCGAAGGTGATGTTGTAGCCGGTCGTGCCGGCGCAGAAGACCACCATGCCGCCGCGCTTCACCACGAAGGTTGAGACCGGAAAGGTCGCCTCGCCGGGGTGCTCGAAGACGAAGTCGACGTCGTTGCCCTTGCCAGTGATCTCCCAGATCGCTTTACCGAACTTACGGCACTCCTTCATGTAGGCGCCGAAGCCCTCGCCGTTCACCGGCAGCAGCTGGCCCCAGCAGTCGAAGTCCTTGCGATTGATCACGCCCTTGGCGCCCAGCGACAGTACGAAGTCCCGCTTCGATTCGTCGGAGATCACACCGATGGCATTGGCGCCAGCGGTCGCGATCAGCTGGATCGCCATCGATCCCAAGCCGCCGGAGGCGCCCCAGACCAGGACGTTGTGGCCCGGCCGCAGAATGTGCGGGCGATGGCCGAAGAGCATGCGATAGGCAGTCGCCAGGGTGAGCGTGTAGCAGCCGCTTTCCTCCCAGGTCAGATGGCGCGGGCGCGGCATCAACTGGCGGTCCTGGACGCGGCAGAACTGGGCGAAGGAGCCGTCCGGCGTCTCGTAACCCCAGATGCGCTGCGAGGGCGAGAACATGGGATCGCCGCCATTGCACTCCTCGTCGTCACCGTCGTCCTGGTTGCAGTGCACCACGACCTCGTCGCCGACCTTCCAGCGCTTCACCTTGGAGCCCACCGCCCAGACGATGCCGGACGCATCGGAACCGGCGATGTGGAACTCGGCCTTATGAACGTCGAAGGGCGAGATCGGGGTGCCGAGGCCAGCCCAGACGCCGTTGTAGTTGACGCCGGCGGCCATCACCATGACCAGCACATCGTGGCTGTCCAGTGCCGGCGTATCGACGACCTCGATCTGCATGGCGGTCTCCGGCTTGCCATGACGTTCGCGGCGAATGAGCCAAGCGTGCATCTTGCTGGGCACGTGGCCCAGCGGCGGAATCTCACCGACCTCGTAAAGCTCTTTCATCGGCTGCTCGTCTCTGAGGGGCACCACATTGCTAGCCTCTGTCATCATCTTCTGCTCCTCAATTCTACCCTAGGGCCGCCGTCCTGGCGATAGCTCCCTCACTGCCTGATCGGCGGGGCCGTCTCAGGGTGGATCTTGTTCTCCGGCACCCGGTGTTTTCTGCAGTGCAACATTTCGGCCTCTTAACGCGTTCCAGACCGCCTTGGCAATCGGCAATTTCCCCTCGCTTTATACAAACATATAGCAATTTTCTTGCTCGTACGGCCGCCCATTATCACCGTAGCAGCTAAATAGCCTCAATTTTCTCCTGCTGCGGCGCAATAAATCACCTTTTGAATAGATGTGTGTCAACTTGTCTCAATGAGGCAAGCCTGCAGGCCTGCATCTGCGGCCCAGCGCACAAAAGGGCGGAAATTCTGCATCCGTAGCGCTCCAGGCCGCTGCCCTCTTGCCAGCCGTCGCGACAGGCGGCAGGCTCTATCTGTGTTGCACTGCAATAGAAAGGATCATACCTGTTGTCGGCGGTGTGAGACATTATCTTGCGTGCGACGGATTGCCGAGAGTGGAGATAGGGCGATGAGCGAACGACAGGAGCGGAGTACAGGCGGTGCGGCGGGACGCGATCGTCCCTGGTTGATGCGGACCTATGCCGGCCATTCGACGGCGGCGACGTCCAACGCGCTCTATCGCAAAAATCTGGAAAAGGGTCAAACCGGCCTCTCCATCGCCTTCGATCTGCCGACCCAGACCGGCTATGACAGCGATCATGTCCTGGCCAAGGGCGAGGTCGGCAAGGCCGGTGTTCCGGTCAGCCATATCGGTGACATGCAGACCCTGCTGGACGGCATCCCGCTGGATCGCATGAACACCTCTATGACGATCAATGCGACGGCGCCCTGGTTGCTGGCGCTCTATATCGCCGCGGCCGAGCGACAGGGCGTCGCCCGCTCTGCGCTCACCGGCACCACGCAGAACGATGTCATCAAGGAGTATCTCTCGCGCGGTACCTATATCTTCCCGCCGCAGGCCTCCTTGAAGCTGACGGCCGACGTAATTGCTTTCACCGTCTCCGAGGTGCCGCGTTGGAACCCGACCAATGTCTGCAGCTATCACCTGCAGGAGGCCGGGGCGACGCCGGTGCAGGAGTTGGCCTATGCCTTGGCCACCGCGATCGCCGTATTGGATACCGTCAAGGCCTCCGGTCAGGTGCCCGACGCCACCTTTGCCAAGGTGGTCGGGCGCATTTCCTTCTTCGTCAATGCCGGCGTCCGTTTCATCACCGAGCTTTGCAAGATGCGCGCCTTCACCCGCCTCTGGGACGAGATCTGTCGGAATCGCTACGGCGTCGAGGATCCGGCTCTGCGGCGCTTCCGCTATGGCGTACAGGTGAATTCCTTGGGTCTCACCGAGCAGCAGCCGGAGAACAACGTCTATCGCATCCTGATCGAGATGCTGGCTGTGACCCTCTCCAAGGACGCCCGCGCCCGCGCCGTGCAATTGCCGGCTTGGAACGAGGCCCTGGGTCTGCCGCGTCCCTGGGATCAGCAGTGGTCTTTGCGTCTGCAGCAGATCGTGGCCTTCGAGACCGACCTTCTGGAGTACGACGATATCTTCAACGGCTCGCCCGTAATCGAAGCCAAGGTTACAGCGCTCTGCGAGGAAGCCAAATCAGAGTTGGCCCGCATAGAGGCCATGGGCGGTGCCGTCGCTGCCGTCGAGAATGCCACGATGAAGCGTGCCCTGGTCGTGAGCACGACCTTGCGCATGCAAGCAATCGAGAGCGGCGATCTGAAGATCATCGGCGTCAATGCCTTTACCGGCAGCGAGCCCTCGCCGCTGACGACCGGAGCCGAAGACGGCGACACCATGACCCTTGACCCGGCGGCCGAGGCCGAACAGGTCGGGCGCCTGAAGGCTTGGCGCTCAGAGCGCGACGGCGCAGCGGCCGATGCAGCCCTACAGGAGCTCGAGAGCATTGCGGCTACCGGCGGCAATGTCATGGAGGCCTCGATCGCCTGTGCCCATGCCGGGGTCACCACTGGAGAGTGGGGCGCTGCCCTGCGCCGGGTGTTGGGCGAGTTCCGTGCGCCAACCGGGGTCGGTGCCGGCCTGCCCACGGCCGACGAGGCGCGGGTCGGACAGGTGCGTGCCCGGATCGAGGCCTTGTCCTCCAGTCTGGGCCGCCGGCCGAAAATGCTGGTCGGCAAGCCGGGCCTCGACGGACATTCGAACGGTGCCGAGCAGGTGGCGGTGCGCGCCCGCGACTGTGGCTTCGAGGTGGTCTACGAGGGCATCCGCTCGACGCCCGAGGAGATCGTGAACGCCGCCTTGGAAGAGAGCGTACATGTCGTCGGTCTCTCGATCCTCTCGGGCTCGCACCTAGTGTTGGTCGAGGAGATTCTACGGCTGATGCAGGTCGAGGGCCTGGGCGAGGTGCCGGTTGTCGTTGGCGGTATCATCCCGCCGGAGGATGCCGAGAGCCTGCGCACGATCGGCGTTGCCGCGATCTACACGCCCAAGGATTTCGATTTGACCGCCATCATGGCCGACATCGCCGACCTCCTGGAGGGAAATAACCGCGAGGCGGCCTAGATGCTTCGGCAGAAAGACCCCGATCCAGGTTAGTGTTTGGCTTAGGGATCGGGGAGTAACTGATGCGGCGGCTTCTTCGAACTGGTGAATGTGCGCACCGGTGCCGGTACCGCGCGCCTGGACGCCAGCGACAGCGACAACACCGTACTGGGCAATCCCTTCTCCAACGCGTTTTGGGGCGCAGCGGCAATGACATCCTGAACGGCCGCGGCGGAACCATGTCCGGGGGATCGGGCGACGACACCTTCGAAGGCAACAGCGGAGATAATCGCCTGGCAGGCAACAGCGGCAACGATCGGGTTGTTGGCGGCGAGAGCGATGAAAATCTCTTCGGCGGCCGCGGCGCCGATACCTTCGAGGGCGAGAGCGGGTCCAACACTCTGCATATTGCCTCCGGCGATGAGGCCTTCGGCGGCTCGGGCAGCGACAGCTTCCTCTTCAATGGCGGCAATCTCGGCAGCGCCGGCTCGGGCGGGCCCCTGATCGGTGGTTTCGACGGGGTCTCTGCGAATGGTGCCAACGGCGAAGATAAGATCGTCTATGCCACCGGGGTCGAGGTCGGCAGCTTCACCTATATCGACGGCGCGGCTTTCTCCGGCGGCGGCAACTCGGAGGCGCGCTATGCCGGCTCCGAGCGGATCTCAGGTGGACGACGACGGCGACGGCTCCGTCGACCAAGCCTTTCTGGTGGACGGCATCACCGCGGCCAACCTGCTGACCGGCACTGGTTTTGTCTGATTGTAGGCGGGTCGAAACGACCGGAGAGACGCGCGGGTTACTCTTGACGGCAGGGGATGGCCTCGCCTACCTTCGGCGAGGCCTGTCGGTCGGAGACAAGATTCCATGGTTTTCCGTCTTGCCTACCTTCACATCGGCCTGCCGAAGACCGGCAGCACCAGCCTGCAGGCCTTTCTGGCCGCCAATCGGCCGGCGCTCAAGAAGCAGGGCTTTCGCTATGCCGTAAGCTTGGGGCAGCCCGAAAATTGGCGCCTCAGCCTCTATATGCAGCCCTGGCAGGCGCGAGACCTTGGGCAATCCCTGCCCACGCGGCACGAGCGGATGGGCATCTCCTCGCCGGCTGCCTGGGACGATTTCTGCATCGATGTCGAGGAAAGGCTGGAGCGGGAGCTGGCGGGGCTGGATGCCGGGATCGAGACCCTGCTGCTTTCCGATTCCAGCGTCTGCAGTGTGCGGGTCGGGCGCAATGGCGTGGAGCGCCTGAAGGCCTTCCTCGATCGCTATTTCGAGGAGATCCGCGTTGTCGTCTACCTGCGTCGGCAAGACGATTTCCTGATCAGTTGCTATACCACGGCCTTGGAGACAGGCTTTGGCTCGACGATGGCTGAGTGGATTGCCCACGAGCACGACTTGTTGATTAATTATGCCAATGTGCTGGACCTTTGGGCCGAGATCTTCGGCGCGGACAAGCTTTCTCCACGCCTCTATCGGCGCGATCGCTGGCCGAACGGCGACCTCTTCGCCGACTTCGCCCAAGCCATCGGCCTCGACAGCATCGAGGGATTCCAACGGCCCGAGAACAAGAACGTCTCCCTGGATCCGCTGGCCCAAGAGCTTATGCGCCAGTTGAACCGCCGCTATTCCTTGATCGGCCCGATTGACGATCACCAAGGACGTGCCTCCTTTTTCAGATATCTTCAAAGTCACCGGCAGGGCCCTGGCCAATCGCCCTCCTGGAGGGCGCGTCGGGCCTTGATGGCGCGCTATGCCGAATCGAACGAAGCGATGCAGCGACGCTGGTTCCCCGACGAACCCGACCTCTTTCGCATGGAGAAGACAGCGCCCGAGGGCACCAAACTGGCACCACGGCAGCTGTCGAGCCACATGCTGTTGGAGATTCTTGCCGGGGTGATCGGGCACTTTTCGCAGGATCTCAAGCTGAAGGACGCAGACTGCGCGGAACTGGAGGGCAAACTCTACGACAATCAAGGCAAGTCCGAGGAGGCGGTACGTGCTTACGGGCGGGCCTTGACCCTCGATCCGAGCCGAGAGAAGATCCGCCTCCGTCGCCTGCGCGTGCTGTTGAATGCTCGGCGCGAGAAGGAAGCCGCGGCGGAGCTGACGATCCTGCGTTCTCAGCAGGAGCGTCTCTCCGAGGCGCAGGTAAGAGAGATCGGCAAGTGGGAAGCGGTCTTGAAACGCCGAGCCGAAATGTCGGCCGCGCGCAACGCCTGAGGCCTTGGGGTCTCGAATGAGGATCCGAGCCCAGAGTACACCTTTCGGTCTTGGCCGGAGTCGGCGCCGCTTGTGCTCACCCTCCCGCAAGATCGACCTTCAGATGCCGCGCCAAGAAGAGATCGAGCAGGGCCTCGGTCGCGGCCGCGTCGTAGCTCTCGCCAGCATTGTAGAGGGGCTGGGCAAAAGCATGGTCGGCGCCCGGATAGACATGGCTCTCCAGTACCGGCCGACGGCTCCGAGGCGCTCCTCCAGCACGGCTTGTTCGAGATAGGACCAGGTATCCGCCGAGCCCACAATCGATAGAATGGGCCCGGCGCTGCGCCCGGCCCGGGTCCAAGGCACTCGAGAGCGCTGTGGCCTCTTCGTGCGTTGCCGCCGAACGGTCGTTGTAGAGGTCGATGGCGAGGACCCTGAGGCCCTTCCTGCCCAGCTGCTCGACCGATTGCCTGGTGAAGTCGGTGACGCCGAACCAGTCGTGGAGAATGAGAATGGCCGCTTCGGCATCCGCCGGGCCGGCGACATAGGTTTTGAAGGCCTCGCCCTCGTCGTCCGCGACAAGAGTCGCCTCGCCTGCCCGTACCGTCGTTGTCGCCATGCTCATCGAGAGCGCGAGGGCCGTTAGAATTCGCATGATATCCTCCCTTTCCAAATCGCTGTGCTCAGAATATCTTGCCATTTTGTGCAATAAATGCTTTGCTTCGGAAAAGATTGTTGCGTATTTCGGAGCAATCTCTGGATAGACAAGCTCCGCGGGATCGAGGTCTTCATGGCGATCGCCGAACAGGGCTCGCTCACCGAGGCGGGTAAGCGTTTGGGCCGCTCCCTACCCGCCGTGGTGCGCGCGCTGGCGTCCCTGGAGGAGAGCTTGGGCGTGCGCCTCTTCAACCGCTCGACGCGGCGCATTGCCTTGACCGAAGAGAGCGAGATCTATCTGACCTAACTGCAGCAGAATGTCGGCCGAGATGGCACTGGTCGAGGGTCAGTTGCGCGATGATCGGGAGAAGCCGGTGGGCCTAGTGCATGTGACGGCGCCGATCTTCTTCGGCGAGCGCGCCGTGGTTCCGGCGGTCACCCGGCTGCTGAGCGATCATCCGGGCCTCAAGGTCCGTCTCTTGCTGTTGGACCGGCCGGTCGATCTGGTGCAGGAGCACATCGACATCGGCGTGCGCATCGGCCATCTTGAGGATTCTTCGCTGACCGCGCGGCGGATCGGCTGCCAGTGCGAGATGCTCTGCGCCAGTCCCGCCTTTCTGGAGTGCTACGGCCGGCCGTCTCATCCCGCGCGATCTTGCCGGCAAGCCCTGCATCCAGTTCAACGGCAATCGTGCCGGTCTGACCTGGCTTTTCAGAGAAGGCGGCAAGCCGCTGCCTCAGCAGATCGCCGGACGCTTCATCAGCAACATGAACCGGCCCAACATGCAGGCCTGTGTGGCGGGTTAGGGCTTCGGGCGTTTCTACAGCCATCAGGTCGAGGAGGAGATCCGCCAAGGCCTGCTGCGCTTATCGGAGGGAAGTTCTGTCGTTGCCGGTATTGATTGCTGAGGTCGCGGAGGCAGGCTTGTGATAGGTCGGGCTTGCCTATCGCTGGCGGCGCGGCCGACGTCGAGGATCAGGGGAGGACGGCAATGCCCAGAGATGCTGCAAGCAAGGACCGCCGCAACATCGGCGAGGTGGTGTTCTTGAGCGAGAAGATGGCGGCAGCCCGCGAACTCAGCTCGTGTTGCGTGGGTGTCGAAGCCTCGCTGGAAAGCGACACGGGGCTCTTGGGATACGTGAGGAGTCTGATTTCGGACGGAGGTCGTTCGGGCCAGAATCACGGCTGATGTCGACACGAGGCGACCCGCCGGAGCATGTGGCTCGGTGTCTTTGATTCGGCTTGCCAGATATACAGCCGGCAACGTCCATCATAATGGGCGGCCGAGTCAATTGCCGGCGGGAACTGTGGTTGGGGCGCCCTGTTGGCAGGCGCCGAGCCATTCCGGAACCTTGATTCTGGTAGGGATACAGCTGCGTTCCACGCGATCATTGACAACTGGTTCCAGAGTTTCGTGCCTTACGTCTATCCTGAGTTCGGCGAGCAATGTTTTGAGAATTTCTGCGTCAGTATCGCCTGACTCGACATGGTAGAATATCTTACCCGCGAAGTGCGCGTAGCCACCCCGCAGTTCAAGATTCAGTATGTGTAAGGTCTCACCGCTCATGTGGCCTGGTCGCATTTCGGTGGTGACCGGAATTTCATACCAGAAGGCATATCCCGTTAGATCAGAAATCGACGCACTGCCCTGAGTGGCGACTGCTCGTAGATCCCCTGGTTCGAAAGTCAAGTTGCTAACAAGGTAGGAAAACTCTCTCGGATTCTTGATGTTTTCCGAATCTCTGAGTGTATTCAGTCGTGCTTGGCGCTGATGCCTGAAGTGCGTGCCATCATCACGGTAAAATACATAGCTTCCGGCAGCACCGATTAATTCACAAGTCTAACAAGATAGGGCGCCGTCGGCATGCCAGCCAAGCCCGCTAACCTGCCAATCCGGTTCCTTCGACATCAGCCGGTAGGTATATGCTTCGCAGTTCTCAACAAGAACACTTTCAGTGCCCCCCTCAGAACTCGATCCAACACTCTTGTAATCGCACTCGCTCGCACCACTTGGTTCGATGCCAAGCATCACGAACGGAAGGAACAAGACCAAAAACGATCTAAATTCATCTAAAGGCGCATCTAAAGGCGCAAAGCGGCACCTGGGAACAAAATTGCGCTGGGCGCGCGCCCTTCACACTCCTGCCACGGTCAATCCGTCGATGCGGATCGTGGGTGCGTCCATACCGGTGCGGAACACCAGGTCGTTGGCGACCGTCAGGGTCGGGTACATCTCCAAGAGGTTGCCGGCGATGGTGAGGCCGCTGACGGCAAAGGTGATCTCGCCCTTCTCGATCCAGAAGCCGGCCGCGCCGCGGCTGTAGTCGCCGGTGTTGTCGTTGACGCCGCGACCCATCATCTCGGTCACGTAGAAGCCCTGCTCGATCTTCTTGCCGCGACGACCGTCTCGCAGCGCCCCGGCCGCCATCTCTGTCAGGCCAAGCGCGTCGTCCAGTTCCCGATACGCGAGCAAGCCGCCGTCCGACGTTACCTTCGATCCAGGGAACTCCAGCTTCACGCGGCGGTCGAAATCCACGCGAAGCAGCCCGTTCTTGGATTCACCCATCGGATGCACCATGAAAACCTCGCTTCAATCGACACAACACCATGATATGTAACCATGAATCAGCACCGTGGATGGCGCAACCTCAACCCCACCTGGGCAATGCGGGCTAAAGGCGCATCTCGCCGATCAACACCTCCGGTGTCATCTCGCCCGGCTGCAGATAGAGATTGGTGGGCGAGGGCGAGGGCGGGCCACCGGTACCTCTGGTGGCATTGCCGCTGCTCTCCAAGCCCAGTTGGCGGGCGGTGCCCAGGTCCAGAAACCAGCCGGTGAGGTGGCCCTTGTCGATGATCGCACGCTCGGAACCGGCCAGACCCTCGCCATCGAATGGGCGCGAGCGGCGACCGCGCGGACGGAAGGGCGAATCGATCACCTCGACGCCGTTGGGCAGAATGCGCTCGCCCATCTTGGACTTGAGGAAGGAGGTACCGCGGGCAATCGCGGAGCCGTTGATGGCGCCGGCGAGATGGCCGATCAGCGAGCTGGAGACGCGCGGGTCATAGACCACCGGTACCTTTACGGTCTCGACCTTGCGCGCGTTCAGGCGCTTCACCGCGCGCTCGCCGGCCTTTCGGCCGATCGCGCTGGGGTCCTCCAGGTCCTCGAGATGCAGGCTGCTCGAGTAGTCGTAGTCGCGCTCCATGCCGTCGCCACTGCCGGCGATGACCGCGGCCGAGACGAAGTGGCCGCTCCTGGCATAGCCGCCGGCAAAGCCGTTGCTGGTAGCCAGCGCGACCTCGCTGCGGCTCCAGCTGGCATCGCCGCCTTCGGAGTTGGTGACCCCCTCAACGGCGCGCGCCGACTCCTCACAGGCCAAAGCCCGCGCCGAGAGCTCCTCCGGCGTGGGCTCCCTGGGATCTTCCAGGTCGAGGTCGGGGAAGGAGCGGGTGAGCTGCTCGGGTTCGGCCAAGCCGATGTAGGGATCTTCCGGCACCGCCTTGGCCATCGCCACGACGCGCTCGACCAGGGCCTCGAGCGCGGCCGGGCTCATGTCGGCGGAGCTGGCCGCGGCCTGGCGCTTGCCGATCAGGATGCGCAGGCCGATGTCCTGGCTCTCCTCGCGCTCGCGCCGCTCCGGCTGGCCCAGGCGGACCGACTGGGCCATGCCGACGGAGCGGACGAAGACGGCGTCGGCAGCCTCGGCCCCCTTGCGCTTGGCGAGGGCGACCAGATCGGTCAGGTGGTCTAGGGTGGCGGGATCGGTCGGCAAGGGGCAGCTCCTTCGGGCTTGGTTTTCTGTCTTGCCTCAGGAGGTAGCTACTGCGAGGCCCGCCGCCAAGAGCTCGCGCAAAAAAGCCTCGATCGGCGTCAGCGCCGCCAGATGTCCTTGCCGCTGCCTGGCAGGCCCAGCTTCGACCAGATTTGATCGACACGATCGATGACGGCCTCGTCCATGCGCAGCTCCCGGCCCCACTCCCGCGCGGTCTCCGGCGGCCACTTGTCGGTGGCATCCAGGCCGATTTTCGAGCCCAGCCCCGACAGCGGTGAGGCGAAATCCAAGTAATCGATCGGCGTGTTCTCGATCACGGTGATGTCTCGCGCTGGGTCCATGCGGGTGGAGACGGCCCACATCACCTCCTTCCAGTCCCGCGCATTCACGCTCTCGTCCACCACGATCACCCACTTGGTGTACATGAACTGCCTGAGGTAGCTCCAGACGCCCAGCATGATACGCTTGGCGTGGCCGGGATAGGCCTTCTTCATCGAGACCACGGCGATGCGATAGCTGCAGCCCTCCGGCGGCAGCCAGAAGTCGACGATCTCGGGGAACTGCTGCTGCAGCAGCGGGATAAAAACCTCGTTCAAGCCCTCGCCCAAGACCGAGGGCTCGTCCGGCGGGCGGCCGGTGAAGGTCGAGAGGTAGATCGGCTTGCGGCGCTGGGTGATCGCGCTGACGGTGAAGACCGGAAAGGGCTCGACCAAATTGTAATAGCCGGTGTGATCGCCATAGGGGCCCTCGTCGCTGTAATCCTCCAGGCTGACGTGGCCCTCCAGCACGATCTCGGCCTCGGCCGGAACCTTCAGCGGAATCGTCTTGCAATCGACCAGTTCCACCTTGCGGCCACGCAGCAGACCGGCGAACTGATACTCCGAGAGGGTATCGGGCACCGGGGTGACCGCGGCCAGGATGGTGCCGGGATCGGCGCCGATGACGGCGGCGGCCGGCAGCGGTTCGCGCTTCTCCAGAACCCAGCGACGATGATGCTGGGCGCCGCCGCGATGCTTCAGCCAGCGCATCAGGGTGCGATGCTTGTCCAGCACCTGCATGCGATAGATGCCCAGGTTGAAGGCATCCTCCTTCTTCGCCGAGGGACCTTGCGTCACCACCAGCGGCCAGGTGATCAGCGGCGCTGGCTCGCCCGGCCAGCAGGTCTGCACTGGCAGCGCGTCCAGATCGATCTCCTCGCCGGTCAGCGCCACTTCCTGGCAGGGCGCGCGGCCGACGCTCTTGGGACGCATGGCCATGACCGTCTTTAGGAGCGGCAGGTAGTCCAAGGCCTCTCTGAAGCCGCCAGGCGGCTCCGGCTGGCGCAGGAAGGCCAGGGTCTCGCCGACCTCACGTAGGCCGGAAGGTTCGCAGTCCATGCCCCAGGCCACCCGCTCAACCGTGCCGAAGAGATTGACCAGCACCGGCATCTCGTAGGGCCGCCCGTTCGGCCGCAAAACCCGTTCGAACAACACCGCCGGTCCGCCCTCGGCCAGCAATCTCGTCTGAATCTCGGTCATCTCCAGGATCGGCGACACGGGGTGGCTCACCCGAACCAGGCGGCCCTGCTGCTCCAAGCGGTCGATGAACTCGCGCAGCGAGCGATAAGGCATGGCTGTTCCCTTTACTTGGGTCCGGTCCGGGTCGGCGGCCCTCCGGTAGTCCGATCGCAACGCGTCACCTTCCGAGCATTGCGTGAATCGGCCCGCTCTTGCAATAGCCTAGTGGTGAGAATCAGAGCCATGGAAGAACCGCATCGGCTTGACTGTCACCACAGGAAGCCTTGCGATCGCCACTAAAAGTGTATCGAAAGCTCTTCAATAGGACTGCTCGAGTCTGCCGCGTCGCGGCCACTTCGGCACGCCAGGCTGGTCTAATGGTCTCAATAATCTCGATCACGGCTAATTGTCTTATATGTGTCATTTTCGTAACTCTGAGATCTGACGCCGAGTTTGCACGAGGCCAACTGCCCGGAAATTGGACACATTTTGTCAAAAGGCGCCGTCAAAGACGACATATCCGACCCCATGCGGTACCCGGCGCCTAAAGCCGTGCTCTTCCCGCATCGGACTTGCAAAAGCCTCATGCCTCTCCGCGGGTTCGGCTTCCTATAGTCATAGCAATCACCGCTTGCAGTGGCAGCGAAACGGCATCAGATTGAATTCACGGGGAACGAGGCCAGTCAATCGGCTTTGTCGTACGGAGAAGGATGGGCAATGCAACAGTACTGGGTTGTTGGGGGTGAGTATACGACCACCCGATTCACTGCTGTGATTCCTGGTAAGGACGAAGAGTGGATCGGTCCGTTTGGCAACTACAATATTGCAAAAGCGGAGTGGCAGAAACGGTCTTGGCAAAAAGTAGACAATTGCTTTTCGCGCTACCGTATCGAGTGTATAAGCGACGACTGCCCCCCATGTTCCGACTAATCGGAGCGTGAGCTTGGCGGATTGAGTTTGTTACTGACTTTTCGATGTAAAGGGCCAGAGGGATGATTTGGGCTCTACCGCAGGATCCGGAAGAGCTGCTCTCCTTGGCGCTCGACTATCCCTACGAAGCCCCGGAGTGGTCTTACCTGTTGCGCGTCGGCGCCTTTATACCGATGACCGATCGGCAGGACGAGGAGCTCTTCGAGGAGCGTTATGCCGTCGTCGCGCATGGCTCCAACCGCTCGCCGGAGCAGTTGCTGCGCAAGTTCGGCACCGCCGCCGTCATCCCGGTCACCTACGGCTGGCTCTCCGGCTATGATGTGGTCTATGGCGCGCATGTCGCACGCTACGGCGCCATCACCTCGACCCTGGCTTCGATACCAGGCTGCCAAGCGCGTGTCGCCGTGACCTGGCTCACCCGCCAGCAGCTGGCGCGCATGCACCAGAGCGAGCGGATGAACTACAGCTTCGGCCACCTGCCGCCCTTTGCCTTCATGCCGGAAGTAGGACCGAGACCGGAAAGCCTCGCCAGCTATGTCGGCAATCGCGGCGCCTTACTGATGGAAGGCTCCCCGGTCGGTTTGGAGGCGATACAGGCCCAGGGACGGCCGCACGTGACCATGTCCCAGCGCTCGATCCAGCAACACCTGATCGACCTCTTCCTACCCAATCGGCCGCTGGTGGAGGTCCTCCTGGAGCGCATCGCCAATGCCGGCCTGCGTGCCGATTTTCTGGCCTGCCTGCCGGGCAACGGCATCGATGCGCCAGGCGATTTCGAACAACTGAAGCGACTGGACGGTCTGCTGGAGTAGGCGCGTACTTACTCTGCCGCCCTCTGTCAGCTCATGCCTTCTAAATGGGATCGATCGGCGTCCCTCGAGACCATCGGCAAGAGGCCGTCGATATAGGAGGCCATCTCGGTTTCGTAGAGACGTTGGATGGCCTCATCGGCCTCCTCGAGCAGAGGCGGCCGATGTCTTCAACCAGATATCCCGCCTGCTCAAGAGCCCTCGCAGCGGCCGCAAGAGCCTGGGCGACCGCGGGGGCGACCCCGTCTCCGGAAGGATCCAGGATCATGCCGATGCGCCTTCTCCCCGCCCCCGTCGTTGCCGATGCCGAGCGGAGACATGTCGATTGCCAGCGCGACTGCCTCACCCGATCCCCCGGCGTGCGCGCCAGGTCCCAGGGATTGAGGGTAGCGCCATGCAGATCGTTGTCGTTTTGCCAACGCAAGCCGAAGTCCGGCATGTTGGTGTGCGCGATGACGATCGCGCCTGCAGCCTTGAGATGACGAACGATCGGGGCATCCTGTTCGGCGGCCCGGTCCTTGAGGCTGACGACCCCCATGCTGGTCGGCGAACCGCCGACATCGATGCTGTTCTTGACAGTGATCGGAATGCCGTGGAGGGGTCACGCTGCGGTGCTGGCATCGGCTGTATCTGCCGCGGCAAGCGCCTCCTCAGCGAACACGGCCGTAAGTGCATTGACCTTGGTGTTGATCGACCCGATTCGATCGAGGTGCGCCTGGACGACCTTACGGCTTGAGACATGCCTCTCTGACGGCTTGCGCCAGTCCGCCGGCGCTCCAGCGCCACAGATCTTCCGACATGATGAACGTCCTTGCTGCTGCCGTTTACGGCGATAGGGGACTGCGATGCGATCGCCGGGATACGGCACCGCATCGCCCAAAAGGATGGGCAGTCGCTCAAGAAGACAGCTATTGGAAAGTGAACGCGCAGGCACACACGGCTCGAATTGGCCGTAGGGCAACAGCTTAAGGAGCGGCTGCTATCAGGCGGTACGCTTTACCATGTCCCGATCCTAGGCAGATCGCAGGAATAGGACCAGCCGATCGCGATCAGCGATCCACTTGCCGTCTACTTCAGCAACAGCTTTCGGCCTTGCGGCTCGCCTTGTCGTCGGAGGGCGGCAGGTCCATGGTCGGTGCGCCGTCGAAAAAGCCGTTCGGCATCAGCTTGAAGCCGCTGCTGATGCAGGTCTGGACCGGAAAGTCCTCCGGCCGCGGCAGGTGGTGCAGGCCGAAGACATGCCAGGCGACCAAATCTTCGCCCTCGAGTGAGCGGTCCTGCGCGGCAAAGGCCGTGACACCGTCGCTGCCGTCGGAGTGGTTCATGTACTCACCGGCGGCATAGCGCTCTTCGGGATGAAAGCGGGTGACCCAGAGGTGGTTGTAGATGAAGCCCGAGCGCTTGCCCGACGGCCCCTCGGGCGCAAGGTAGGGCGTTATCGTGTGGCTGGGCTCCAGTTTATAGGCAGTCTTCTTGCCGACGGCGTTGGTCCGCTCCGCACTCTGGAACTTCCAATAGCGCTGGCTCTCGGCGTCGGCGCGCCGTCCGGCCTCGCTTTCGCGAGTGAGCGGTGTCTCCTCGACATAGAAGGCATTGCCGTAGGGATTGTCGGGGCCCATCGGCAGGGCCTTGGTGTTGCACTCGACGACGCCGTTGCGATCGCCGTCGACGGCGAAATCGATGCGCGCGCAGAAGAGGTGCTGATGCACCTGGCCGACCAGGCCGGGCTTGACCTCGACGCCGAACTTGGAGGGCTGGCCGGGTTCGCAGGCGACGGTATTGATGATGCCGGTGGCCTTCATCTCGAACTCGATGGAGCCGTCCAGATAGAAGTACCAATAGACGCCGTACTCGTAGTTGCCGACGGTGGCGATGGAAGAGACCACTAGACGCCGGGCGCGGCGCACCTCGGTCTTGTCGGTACGGAAATCCCAGTGCTTCCAGAGGATGCCGTTGTCCTCCTCGTGGATGCAGATGGCGTTGGGAATGGCATAGGCCTTGCCGTCCGGGTCGTTCAGCCAGACGTCCAGATAGTGGATCGTGCCCAGGCAATCACAGCCCAAGGTCAAGGCGTTGGTCAGTTTGCCGAGCCCATACTCGCCGATGTCGAAGACACTCTTGCGGTAGTGGCCGGCTTCGGGACTGCCGTAGGGCACCACCATCTCCGACAGCGCGGCGCGATAGACCACTGGTCGGCCCTGCACCTGGATATCGTGCAGGGTCAGGCCCTCGCGGGCATTGAAACCGATGGTGAGCGACCAGTCGTGCCAGCTCAGCCGATGGCCCTCGACCTTGAAGCTGACACCCTTGGGCTGCACCACGTCGATGGTCTTCAGGTCGTCGCGTTGGCGTTCCTGAAACTGTGCCGCGTAGTTGCCGTTGCCCTTGGGAATCGGCGCGCCGCCGTGATCGTCGATACGTACAACTTCGCCGGTCTTGACGTCGACCAGGGCATTCAGGCCTTCGATCGGGTGGGCATAGAGGTTGTCGTCTTCGAAAGAGCGGACCCAAGCGAAGGTATGGCAGAGGTGCCGTCCGGCTTCTTCTTCGACGCCGAAGCTGCCGCCGGACCAGGGATCGACGCAGACCAGGCCCATGTCCCCGATGCCGCGGGCTTCGCAGGCGGCGACGAAACGCAGATCGGCCTTGACCGCGGCCTCGACCTCTTCGAATTCCTCCAGTTGGATCATCGGGCAGGCCTTGGGCCTGTGTTCCAGGGAGAGCAGTTCCCGTTTGCTTAGCGAGACCAGACAGCGCCAGACGCCGATGCCGCGCCTGAAGTAGGCATTGACCCGCGCCTGCCGTTCGATCGGATCGCCGGGCTTGAAGGCACGCACCAGGCCCTTGTCCGGCTCTTTCAACTCGATCACCTCGAAGCGGATCGGCTCCTCTTCAATCAGTGCGGCGCGGACGATAGTGGCCGCCAGTTCGAGCTCGCTCTTGGTCAAGGGGGCCAGGGGATGGGTGACGGCCGTGGCGCCGTCGCCAGGAATGCTGTCCATAGCGCTCGTCCTCTTCGAAGGCTGTGCTGATCGCCGCAGCGATCAGCCATGCTGCCCCAGGCTCGAGGCCTTGCCAAGTCTATTGGGCGGGCAGGACCTTCCAGACCCCGGCGTTGCGCAGGTCGCTGTCCTCGATCTCCCGAGTCGTCGACATGGCATAGCGGTCGAGCTGTTGCAGGCCTTCGCGCGGTAAGATTAGGTGCGCGAAGGGTCGCCCAGCAGCACCAGAGCGCCACGCTTGGCTAGGGCTCGAAGCCAGGCGATCACCGTCTTGGCCATGGATCTCTCGTAGCAGACGTCGCCGGCCAGAACGATCGGCCAGCCTTCGTCCTTACCGATCAGATCCTCCTCGCGCACTTGGATCTCCAGGCTGTTCAGCGTGGCGTTCATTGCGATCGCGGCGCAGGCGAAGGGGTCGATCTCGACGGCCTCTACGCTATCGGCCGCGCCCAGTGACTCCCCAGGATGCCGGCGGCCAGCAACAGGCCGGCCCATTTGTTGGATTGGAAACGCTTCAGACAGCCGCCACCGTCGTCGATGTCAAGGCTGGCGCCCTGCCAGCCCAGCTGTAGTGCTGCGGCCAGCAGGCCCAGGGCATAGGGCCAGCCGAGATCCGCCAGCCAACCGGCCAGACCCCAACCGAGGACGGCAAGGATATAGAAGAGTCCAACCCAATGCCGGGTCTTGCGGCCGAACTTCAGGGCCGTGGACTTGACCCCGATCAGCGCATCGTCCTCGCGATCTTGGTGAGCATAGATGGTGTCGTAGCCAATGGTCCAGAAGAAGCCGCCCAGATAGAGCGCCAAAGCCGGCCACTGCAGGGTCTCGACCGCGGCCGCCCAGGCCAGCAATGCACCCCAATTGAAGGTCAGGCCGAGAAAGGCCTGCGGCCAATAGGTCACGCGCTTCATGAAGGGGTAGGTGAAAACCAGGGCCAAGGAGGCCACGCCCAGCAGGATGGCGAGCCGAGGCAGGCTCAGCAGCACCGCGAGCCCGACCGCCAACTGTAGACCGAGGAAGGCAATCGCTTGGCGCAGGCTGACCTGGCCGCTGGGCAGCGGCCGGCTGGCGGTGCGGGCGACCAGGGCATCGAAGTTGCGGTCAACGATGTCGTTATAGGTACAACCAGCGCCGCGCATGGCGATTGCGCCCAGCGCGAAGAGCGGCAGCTGCCACCAGTTCGGCAGCTGACCAGTCGAGATCGGCGCCATCAGCAGGGCCCAGAAGCAGGGCAGGAACAGCAGCCAGAAGCCGATCGGCCGGTCGGCGCGCATCAGGCTGAGGTAGGGCCAGAGGGACCGCGGGCTCAGGCGGACGAGCCAGTGGTCGGGGCGGATATCTGTTGCGGTGTCGAGACTCATGGCGCGCATATCTTGTCGTGAAGATCTCGAAATAGCAGAGCCAGGGGGACTTGTCGCCGATCCCCGCCCGACGCAAAGTGAAGCGGTGAGCAGACGGAAGGCTGTATGAGCGAGCGCATCGAAACCCGGCTTTTTGTCGACTGCGACCTATCGGCAGATCAGGTGGTGGGCCTGGATTCACCGCGGGCACACTATCTGCGCTCGGTCCTGCGGCTGAAGCCGGGTGCCTTGGTGACGCTCTTCAACGGCCGCGACGGTGCCTGGCTGGCGCGCATCGAGGGGCTGGGCAAGGGCTGGGTCTCTTTGGCCGTCGAGGCCTTGCAGAGCGCGCAGCGGCCGGAGTCCGACATCTGGCTCTGCTTCGCGCCGATCAAGCGCGCTCGTCTGGATTTCCTGGTGGAGAAGGCCTCGGAGTTGGGTGTATCGCGTCTGCAGCCGGTGATGACCGAACGCACCGTGGTCGAGCGGGTGAACCTCAATCGCCTGCGTGCAAACGCCCGCGAGGCGGCCGAACAGTGCGAGCGCTTGACCCTGCCGGAGGTCTCGGAGCCGGTCAGGCTCTCGGCCTTGCTGGGTGCTTGGCCAGCCGAGCGGGATCTTCTGGTCTGTGCCGAGGCCGGTGAAGCGCGCCCACTCGCCGAACAGCTCACCGACCCCGGTAATCGGCCGCTGCAGGCATTGCTGACCGGACCGGAAGGCGGTTTTGCCGCGCAGGAACTTGACGCGCTCTCCCGTCTGCCCTTCGTTAGGCCCGTTGGTCTTGGGCCGCGCATCCTGCGCGCGGACACTGCGGCCCTGGCGGCGCTTTCCTGTTGGCAGGCCCTGCGCGGCGACGGTAAGGAACGCCCGGAGGAGCGCCGTGCAGTGGCTGGACGGGTCTCGCTAGGACCGTTGGCCGATGACGTGGAGGCCTAGCCGCAATCGGCCGACCCCTTGCGTGTGTGAACAAGGTTTGGCGTCTTCCTCGGGTGAGGGGCGCAGCAGAGGGAAGGGACGCAAACGGGTGTCAGCACCGCCACAGGAGTCCGCCGAAAAGAGCCCGAAGGCGCAGATCGGCAGCAAGGACGAACTCGTCGCCTACCTCGAGGCCGGCTGCAAGCCGCCCAGCGATTGGCGCATCGGAACCGAGCACGAGAAGTTCGGCTTTACCTGGGGCGACCTGCGTCCCCTTCCCTATGACGGGCCGCGCGGCATCCGTGCCCTGCTGGAGACTCTGGCGCGGGATTTCGGCTGGCAGCAGGTGCGCGAGGGCGACAACCCCATCGCGCTCATCAAAGAGGGCTGCTCCATTACCCTGGAGCCCGGCGGCCAGTTCGAACTCTCGGGCGCGCCACTCGCCACCGTGCAGGAGACCTGTGGCGAGGTGCATCGCCACTTGAGCGAGGTGAAGCATGTCGCCGAACCGCTTGGCATCGGTATGCTGGGCATGGGCTTCCGGCCGAAGTGGAGCCGCGAAGAAACGCCCTGGATGCCGAAGGGGCGCTACAAGATCATGGGCAGCTACATGCCCAAGCGCGGCAATCTCGGTCTCGACATGATGCTGCGCAGCTGCACCATTCAGGTGAATCTGGATTTCTCCAGCGAAGCCGACATGGTGAAGAAGTTCCGGGTGAGCCTGGCCCTGCAGCCGGTGGCGACCGCCCTCTTCGCCAACTCGCCCTTCGGCGAAGGCAAGCCGAACGGCTTCCTCTCCTTCCGCAGTTACGTCTGGACCGACACCGACCCCGATCGCTGCGGCATCCTGCCCTTCGTGTTTGAGGAGAGCATGAGCTTCGAGCGCTATGTCGAGCATGTGCTCGACGTGCCGATGTACTTCGTCTATCGAAAGGGCGTCTATATCGACGCCAGCGGCCAGTCCTTCCGCGACTTCCTGCAAGGCCGCCTGTCGGCGCTGCCCGGCGAGCTGCCGACCATCGATGACTGGGCCGACCACCTGACCACGCTCTTCCCCGAGGTGCGAATGAAGCGCTTCCTGGAGATGCGCGGAGCCGACGGCGGTCCCTGGTGGCGGATCTGTGCGCTGCCGGCGCTCTGGGTCGGCCTGCTCTATGACAAGGGCGCCTTGGATGCGGCTTGGGACCTGGTGAAGGACTGGACGGTCGAAGAGTATCAGCTGCTGCGCGATGCGGTGCCGCGCCAGGCGCTGAGGGCCCCCTTCCGCAGCGGCACCGTCGGCGATCTGGCCAAACAGGTCTTGGCGATCTCGGAAGCCGGTCTGCACGGCCGGGCCAAGACCCTGGATCTCATCAGTGACGAGAGCCACTTCATCGCGCCCTTGAAGGAGATCGCCGAGAGCGGCCTGACGCCGGCCGAGCGTGCCCTGGAGGCCTATCACGGTCGCTGGGAGCGCTCCGTAGACCCGGCCTTCACCGAGCTTGCCTATTAGCGCGGGCATGCCGAGGGGCTTGGCGCAGATCCGCTTGCGGGTTTCCGATCCGATCCTCTTCAGCGGCTTCTATCGCCAGGTCTTGGGTTATGTCCGAGGCCGAGCCCGGCCTCTTTGGATACGGCGAGCGTGGCGGCCGATTGGCGCCTGTAGCGGGCGCGACGGACCTCTACTGGAAGATCTGCATCACGCCCAGAGATCTGGACCATGCGGTGGCTTTCTTGCGCGAGCGGTGCTGGCCGGTCACGGCGCCGCGGCAGTTTCGCGACATCGGCTATCTCAGCCATCTGGAGGACCCGGAAGGGTATTTCCAAGTTGTTTTTGCTGTTTCGGATAGCTACGTTTACGGAATGGAAGATACCTGTTTCCATGCCGCACCTGAAAGGCTTTCGTTTTCCACGCGAGATCATCGCCCATGCTGTTTGGGCCTACCACCGCTTTGCCCTGAGCACGGCCGATGTCGAGGACCTGCTTCGCCGAGTGCGGAGTCATGGCACGCTGGACGAGGTGGTCATCATGATCAGCGGCAGGACACACAGGCTCTGGCGCGCGATCTACGCGGCAGGAGATGTCCTCGACATTCTGGTGCAGCCGCGTCGCAACGCGAAGGCAGCAAAGCGGTTCCTGCGCAGGCTGACGGCTCGGTTCGACGACCCGCGTGTCATCGTCACCGACAAACTGCGCAGCTACATAAAGCCAATTCACGATCTTGCGCCCGGGGCGGACCACCGGGCACACAAGGGCTTGAACAACAGGGCCGAGGTCTCTCACCGTCCAACGCGACGGCGCGAGAAAATCATGGGGCGGTTCAAGTCACCCTGGCAGGCCCAGAGATTTCTCTATGCTCATGGCCAGATCAACACCCTCTTCCAGCCCCGCCGTTACAAACTCTCTTCAATGTCCTACCGCCACGCCCGCTCCGAAGCCTTTCGGTTGTGGGGTGATTACACCCTCGAAATGACCGCATGAAACACCAGACCGGAAACCCCTCACCAGTCACAAAACAACTTGGCAATACCCTTCCGCACCATATCTGTCTTTGGGTCATGCCTATCAGAGTATAGCCAATCAAGGCATAAAGATCTGTATGGCAATGAAAAGCAGAAAGTTCGAAACTTTCCGAAGACCACGTTCGGGCCGTCGTGAAGTGCTTCGCGGCTGATCTCACGGCCTTTCAGACAGCCCAGATCTAGACAGATCTCTGCGGCTTGAACCGCAACACGGTGAACCGGATCTTCGCAGCCTGTGAGGCTCAGCGCCCCTTCCTTGGCACCGTCGAGGTGGATGAGAGCGTCTGATAACGTAGAGAAAGTTTCGCCCATTTGTGTGGGGTTGGTGGCCCCGCATCCCTCAGGCTTTCAGTCGCCAGACGGAGAAGCCAATAGAAGAGGCCAGAGCCACCATGGACGAGGATAACACGAAGGGCCTGTCGAACTTGGTCCGTATCGACGCCGGTCGGATAGAAGATCATCTGAGGCAGATCGTGCGAGGCAGCGTCGAGGAGACACTGAACAGCCTGCTGGAGGCAGAGGCGGATCGGCTTTGCAATGCAGGGCGCTATGAGCGCAGTGAGGCGCGCCGCGACACACGAGCTGGCCGCTCCGAGCGCAAGCTGCACACGCACGCCGGAGAGGTGCAGGTGCAAGATGCCGAAGCTTCGCAGGCAGACGCATCGACGACGGCAATCATCGAGCGCTATCGCCGGCGCGCGCGCTCGCTCGAAGAGGCTTTGATGGAGATGTATCTGGCTGGTGTGTCGCTACGCCGGGTGGAGGCCATCACCGAGGCCCTGTGGGGCACGCGGGTGAGCCCCCGCACGCTCTCCACTCTCAACAAGAAGCTCTACTCCCAGATCGAGACCTGGCGGAACCGGCCGATCGAGGGCGAACACCCCTACCTCTATCTGGACGGCCCTCTATCTGGACGGCATTGTCCTGAAGCGCAGTTGGGCAGGTGAAGTGCGCAACGTCTCGCTGCTGGTTGCGGTCGCTGTCAAGGCCGACGGCTACCGCGAGACCCTCGGCAGCCTCGAGGGAGCCAAGGAAGACAAGAAGGGCTGGAGCGCCTTCCTCAAGCACCTCAAGGAGCACGGCCTGACGGGTGTCGCGTTGATCGTCTCGAATGCCTGCATGGGGCGCGTCGAGAGCGCGACCGAGTTCTATCCGGACGCCCAGTGGTAGCGCTGCGTCGTGCATTGGATGCCTTCGTGCCCGGTGCCGACCGGCAAGATGCGTGACGTCGCTCTCATGCTGAAGGCTATCCATGCCCAGGAGAGCCGTGAGGCGGCCCGCGCCAAGGCCACGCGGCCAAACTTAGAGCCATGCGCCTGACCAAGGGCGCCGACTGGCTGGAGGAGACGGTCGAGGAGACCTGGGTCTACCATGCCTTCCCCAATGAGCATTGGCGCCGGATCAGGACCAACTCTCCTCTGGAGAGGATCATGCGGGAGATCCGGCGGCGAGCCCGCGTCGTCGGAGCCTTCCCCGACGGCCAATCGGCCCTCAACCCGGCCGCGGCCAGGGTGAGACACATCGCTGGCACCAAAGGGTCCAGCAAGCGCTACATGAACAGGGACCTGCTCAAGCAGCGGGACAGGGGTGCCTGATGGAACAGCCCGCCAAACCCAATGTGCGAAAGACCCTGGACACTACCGCGCTGAGCAGCGGCTTTTCCGACGCGCAGTGGCTGGGCGCCGGCGCAGCCTTTCTGAGCGCGCTGACCGGCGCCTTTTGCTCGGTGCACTATCGACCCTTCCTGCAGCGCTATCCGACCCTGCAGATCGGCAGTCTCGCGATGGTCTCGGCCACGTTCTTTCTCGGTCTTCTGGCGATCTCCGAGGGCTTCTTTGCGGCTTGGCCCGACTACAGCCTCGGCGTTGGTCGGCGCTCTTCGCCATCGGTCTGGTGAGCGGTGTCGGCTATCTGCTGTGGCTCTACGCGCTCAGGCACATCTGGGCCTCCAACGTGACCGCCTTCATGGGGCTCAATCCGCTGACCGCCAGCCTGCTGGGCGTGCCGTTCCTGGGTGAGGTCTTTACCTTGGCCGACGCGCTCGGCCTAGCGCTGGTGATCGCCGGCCTGAGCCTACAGCAGCTAGCGCCAGCTCCGCAGCGGCCAGACGCTCCGCGAAGGCTTCGATCCGCCGGCAAGCCTCGGTCAGGGTCTCGTCAGAGAAACCGAGGGACAGGCGGCAGAAGCCCTCGGCCTGATCGCCGAAACCACCACCCGGAAGCACAGCGACGCTCTCCTCTTTGAGCAGACGGCGGGCGAAGCTCACCGCATCCAGGCCGCTGCGGCGCAGGTCCAGCATGACGAACATGCCACCTGCGGGGCTGGCGCAGGAGAGCCCCGGCAGACGATCCAGCCAGGGCGCCATGAAATTGCGCCGGCGGGTATAGGCGGCATGCATACGCCGGACCTCGTCGCGCCCATCGTTCAATGCCGTCACTGCGGCCTCCTGGATGAAGCCGGGGCAGCCGTAGAGCATGCAGAGCAAGAGGTTGTGCAGATGCTCGCTCAGCTGCATCGGACCGATGGCCCAGCCGATGCGCCAGCCGGTCATGGCATGCGACTTGGACAGGCTGGAGACCACCACGCAGTGCTCCGCCATACCCGGCAGGATCGAGGGCGAGCGGTGCGGCTGATCATAGGTGAGCGAGCCATAGACCTCGTCGGACACCAGCCAGATGTCCCGCTCCTGGCAGAGTGCGGCGATCGCCTGCCAGTCTGCCTCGGACAGGACGGCGCCCGAGGGGTTGTGCGGCGAATTCAACAGCAGGGCCCGCGTGCGCGGCGTCACCGCGACCCGCAGCGCCTCGAGATCGAGCGCGAAATTCCGGTCCGGCAGCAGCGGTACGGAGACCAAGCTGGCACCGCTGGCGCCGATGACCGCCTCGTAGGTCGAATAGCGCGGGTCGGTGGTGATCACCTCGTCGCCGGCCTCGGCCAGGCACTGCATGACGGCGAAGAGGGCCGCTTGGGCGCCAGGTGCCACCACGACCTGGTCGGGGTCGACCTGCTGTCCGGTCAGTTCCTTCTGCCAGTCGGCGATGGCTTCACGCAGCGCGCGGGTGCCGACGATCGGGGTATAGTGCGTGTTGCCGCCCTGCATCGAGGCGATGGCGGATTGCTGGATGATCTCCGGCGTGTCGAAGTCGGGCTCGCCGACGGTGAGGAAGAGCACCTCCCTGCCGGTTCGGCGCTGCTGCGCCACGCCCTCCATGTGCAGGGCCCAGGCTTCGGCCCCGCGGCCGGCGACACGATCGACCATCGATGCAAACTGCATAGCGACGCTCCCAAAAGCTGTAGGTATCACAATGCCAGTCCGCCCGGAGCGGTCACTGCGACCGGCAGTGATGCCAGGCCGCTCGAGGCCTGTCCAGTCTTGTGAAACGACCCTGTGGCCAGCCGACGGTGCTTAGAGATCAATGACGGAAACCGAACGCCCCAGGGTCGAGCGGGCGATCTCGACCAGATGGCGATGGTGGGTGAAAAACAGAACCTGGGTCTTCTGCGACAGCTCGGCGAGAAGGGCTAGACCCGCCGCCGCTCTCTCGTCATCGAAATTGATGAAGAGATCGTCGGCGATGAAGGGGAGGGATTGCGCCCGGCTCAGATACTCCTTCACTGATGCCAGACGGAGCGCGAGATAGAGCTGATCGGCGGTCCCGTCGCTCATCCCCTCGGCCGTGACCGGGGCTTGCCGGTCGGGACGGATTCCGGTGAGACGGGCGTGGTCCTGCTCGTCGTAATCGACCCTGAGTTCGCTAAAGGAATTCGATGTCAGGGTGGCAAACATCTTGCTGGCGCGCTTCAGCAGCGGCGTTTGCTGTTGGCGTCGGTAGCGGTCTATCGCCCATTGCAGCAGGGTGCCTGCGGTGCGCACACGCACGAAGAGTTCGGCACAGTCGCGCAGGCTGGCCAGAGCTTCCTGGCGGGCCGCAGCAGCATCCGCGGCGCGCCGATCGCCGCCGATTGCCCTGAAGGCCAGCTGCGCCTCTGCGCGTTCTACGGTCGCATCCTTCAAGCGGTTTCGAAGCTCGGTCAACTCCGTCTCCAAGGTCTGCTCGCGGGCTGCATTCCGATCGAGATCGCTTCCCTCGCACTCGGCGCGAAGATCGGGCAGGGGAAGGCCGTCGCCTTCCTTGGTGAGGGTCGAATGAAGCTCAGCCAGTTCGCTCTCGAGTTGTCGTTTTCTTTGCGACTTGGCCAAGACGTTCTGCAACTCCTCGGGGGATTCAGCCGCAACGATATCCTGGAGTGCCTGCAGGTTCTCGCGTGCCTCGCGAGCATGGGCCTCGCACTCCTCGATCCGCTTCTCGACAGAGGCGATGTGCTTGTCCTTCTCGATTTGCCGGTCATGGAATTGGCGTGCTTTCTTCAGCCGTTCTTCCATGGCGCGGACGGTCTCGTCCGGGTCTCCGGCTGCGAGATCCGGGTCGGTAGTAATCATGAATTTTTTGACAGCCACGGTGAAGCTCGTGATATCGCGCTCAATCTTGTCGATGCGTTCATGGCGAAGCTGCTTGATGACTTTCTCGACATTCCGCATGTCCTCGATTGTTTCGAGCTGACCGGAAACGGTCTCGAGAGTGGCGGAGGGGTCTAGTTCCAGTGCCTCCAGTGCCGCCTTCCAGGCCTCTTCCCAGTCGCGCCAGGCGGTTTTGGCCTTCTCCAGCGCGGTCCTTTTCTGGTCCCGCTTCGCCGTCAGTTTCCGCAGTCTGTTTTCCAGGTCACCCCTGTTTTTGGCGCGAGCCTCATGGCGCTGTCGAACCGCGTCTGCCGCTTCCAGAACGACGCGCAGGGATTGACTCTTCAGGCCGGTAGAGTCTTCGCCCAGCACCGCAAGTGCCTCGACGATCGGGGCTGCGGCCTCTGTCTCATCTTTCCGAAGAGTGGCAAGCTCGCTTTGGGCGCGATCGCGACTTTCGACGCAGCCGAGCACCGTATCGCGCGCATCGAGCCATGACAGCATGAAGTCGGGTGCAAGCGGTTCGAAGGACACTTCGCTCCAGAGCTCTGCCCAAGCCTGATCGCGCACGTTCTTTTCGACCAGGAGTTCTGCCTGCTCCTCATAAAGTCTGTTCAGAGATTTCTTTCGGTCTTCGATTTGATCCGCGATCGCCGCCATCTCGCCGGCCGACTGGGCCGTTTCGAAGCGCCTGTCCGCCAGGCGATCGGCCTCACCCACGGCCATCTCATAAGCATCGGGCAAGGACTCAGGACCGTCATGGAAGACGGCGATCTCGACCTCGGTGACAGGGTCTTCCTCGATGAAGCGTCGGCGCAGCAGCGACCATCCCGTCTGGCGCTTCTCGCGCGCCTTCTGAAGCGTTTCCGGCGGGACCAAGTCCTCGTCGCGCGTCTTGGCGTCATAGCTGTCTCGCCGTTCTGCGATCTCAGTCTCCATGTCCCGGATGCGTTGGTGAAGGTTGCGCAAATCCTCTTCGAGCTCTAGCTGTAGGTCGCATTCTCTCTGCACGACAGGGCGCGGCGGCACCGGCGTTTCGGTGAGGGCCTGCTCGTCGGCGACCTGAGGGCGAAGCGGCTTCAAGCCCTTTCGGATCGCCGCCTCGTTGTCCTTGGCGTCCTTCTCCGCGGTTCTGATCCGGCTGGCGATGTCGACCTGTTCTCGGGCCGCAAGGATGCCTGCGGAAAGCGCCGTTACATCGCCCGCCTCTTCCGTCTCCTCCAGATCCAAAGTCAGGTCGCTGAGAGCACCCTCCGCTTCTTCCAGTGCGGTCTTGGCCGAATCGATGCGCGATGCCCATTTGCCGCGTTCGATGAGAAGATCGTGGGCGGCTTTGAGGCTGGTGCGCCGGGGGACGCGTGACAGCAGGGCCTCGACGCCCTTGCCGCGCCATTCCAATCTCTCCGCCAGAGAGCGCAGCTTTTCCTCTTCCTTCTCAAGTTCCGCACGACGCTTGGGCAGGTCCAGCTTTTCCTTGTGGACCTCGATCCTGAGTTCATGGAGATGATCGATCTCTTCGGCGCGCTGCAGCAGGGTCTCGTCGCACGCGAGCTGCGCACGTTCCTCTTTCAGGCTGTCGTGCTGGCTCGAGAGTTCCTCGATCCTCGAGCGCGCGTTGGCTGCATCTCGCTTGGCCCGTTCCAGTCTCTCACCGGCATCCTTGGGCAGCAGGATCACTGCGCCGAGCTCGGCGCTTTTCGCCTCGACCTCCTCTAGCTTGTGGACCCAGCGATAGACCCGGCGAATGCGGCTCAGTCGTCGCTGCTCGGCGCTATGGGACTCGATCTCCCGCTCCAGCTCGGCGCAGGTCTTCTGCTTTGCGTCGAAAGCCCGCTTCATGTCGTACCAGGCGCTGGCGGTGACCGTATGCTTGCTGAGTGCTTTGCCGGCTTCATCCAAGGCATCCAAGGCTTGGTAGTAGGTCCGGTACCCGGCCCGCCGCGGCGCCCAGAGATCCTCGGCCTCCTTCTTCAGCGCTTGGATCTGATCGTGCAGGCCGGATACTCCGGAGCCTGCCGCAAACAGGGTCTGGCCGATCTCATCTTTGGCTTCCAGGATCTCACGGCCGCCGCGTGCCAGCCGTTCGTGATCGAGGCTGAACATGCGGGTAAAGAAGGTCCGGTCGGCGCCGGTGAGGTAGGGCAGAAGGGCGCTTTCTTCTGACGGGAACGCGACCTCCTCAGCGTCCAGTAGCGTTTGACCCCTTCTGCCCTTGCGGCGACGCAAATCCAGCGCTTCTTCGCCGTTCTGCAGCAGCGCGCCGATGCGCATGGCGCCGTAGTCATGCAAATAGCCGTAAGGCGATCTCGGTGGGATCCCGAACAACAGGTCTTCGATGGCTGTCAGCGCGGTGGTCTTTCCCGCCTCGTTCGATCCGAACAGGATGTGGATGTCGGCCTGCTGGTGCTTGAATTCGAGAGTCCGATCGCTGAAGCAGCCGTAGCGGAGGAGATCGAGCCTCTGGATGCGCATCAGTCTCCTCCGCTGCCCAGTCGGCCGTTCAGATAGCCGCTCACCTGCTCAATCAGTGCCGCGTAGTCTTTCTCGATTGCGGAACGCAGCACCGGGTCTTCGGCATCGGTCCTGAGCTCGAACGGCAGTTTCCGGACCATCTCCGCCACATCCGCTTCGAGCTGTTGGATGAGGGCTTCGTCGGCGCTCGCCTCGCCCAGCAGACGCTGCAGATCGCCCAGGGCGTCCTGCCGACCGGCGATGGCCTCCGGGTCCAACGCCGGCTCCGTCGCCACCCTGAGCTTTTCGATCCAGGCTGCGTCGTCGCCGACTCCGAGGGCCGCCGCGCGCGTTTCCGCCAGAAGCCGGTCTTCTGCCGCGAGCAGCTCGGCATGAAGCCGGCTTCGTCCGGTCACCTCCAGGCGGCAGGCCAGAAGCCGACCTTCGGCTTCGTCCGCGACCGTCCGCTCGATCGCCTGGCGCAGGGACTCGACCACCTCGGAAAACCGGCTGCAGGCCTCGACGGCGACCGTGATGTGGGTCCAGCGTACGACATCGGTGGAGAGGCGCGACATCTCGACGATCTGGTGATCCTCGACCGACACCAGCTGGGCGTACTTGGGACCAGTCTCGCGGATGTGGCGCCCCTGCAAGTTGCCGGAAAAGACGACATGCGGATGCTCGTGCAGAACCTGGCCGCGGTGGACATGCCCGAGCGCCCAGTAGTCGTATCCCTTGCTGGTGAGATCCTGGAGAGAGCAGGGGGCATAGTTGGCATGGCCGGGACGGCCGCCCAGTGCCGTGTGCAGGACACCGATGTTGAACAGGCCCTGAAGCGGATCGGGGTAGTTTGGCACCAGGTTCTCGGTGACGTCGCGTTGCCGAAAGCTTTGGCCGTGCAGGGCGACGCCGATCTCATCAAGCGTGAAGCTGCCGGCTTGGCGCACAGGGAAGACCTTCACGGTGTCCGGCAGCGACAAGCGCTTCGTGATCTGGCTCTCGGCATCGTGGTTTCCGTAGAGGAGAAAGACCGCGATGCCAGCTTTGCCGAGTCGCCCCATCTGTTGGGAGAAGAACAAACCTGTCTGGAAGTCCCGCCACTCGCCGTCATAGAGGTCTCCGGCGATGACGACGAAGGCGACTTCCTCTTCGATCGCCTGGCCGATGAGGCTGTCAAAGGCTTCCCGCGTCGCAGAGCGAATGCGCTCGACCGCCGAACCCTCGTGGTGAGACAAGCCCCTGAGCGGACTGTCGAGATGGATGTCGGCCGTATGGATAAAGCGAAATGACGACACTCTTGCGCCTCCAGCTCACGAATTCGAACCCCGGCCGCTCGGCCAAGCGTGATCCTCGATCGTAGTCTAGAGCCCTGGCAGTCTACCAGCGTGCCAGGTGGGATTGTCCCGTGTGATGTTGGAACTCGCCTGAGCGGCGCTGCTCGGTGGGAGGTTATGCGGCGCCCTCGATCTTGTCAAGCTGGCGCTTTTGGCGGTGCTCGATGAGAGCCTGCTTGAGAAGGGGTCGCTGCTTGTAGGCCTCGATGCGACGGAAGCCTTTCCTGGCTTCGAACAATCCAGCTGCTGTCCAGCGCAGGGCCATTTTGGCGTCCCGCCAGCGTTTCACGTTGCGGCAGACCTGCCGGATAACGCTGTTCATGGCTTCGACGATGTTTGTGCCGGCCAGGGAGCGGCGCCATTCGAGAGGCAAGCCCAGCCTGACCGCGATCGGGATTTCGTCGAGACCTTCGAGGATCGATCCGGACACATCCGCTGCTTCCTGCTCGAAGCGCCGCGCGAGCTTGCGCATCGGGCGTTCGGCCTTGTCGGCGTCGTCGAGTTCCCAGGCCTGTTTCCGAGCGCGGCGCAGGGCGGCACGGTGCCTGGGCGCCAGCCGGACGGCGATGTTGCGTGCCTTGTGTATCTGACGACGCTGGAGGGGCATGTCTGCTCCGAAGGTGCGCCGCAGCGCCTTGCCGAGCGCTCTGGCTTGCGTCCAGGATGAAGAGATGGCAGTCTTCGGGATCGAGCCCGCGCTCGATCGGAGTGTCGCGCAGCGCTTGTACTCTGGCAGCGGTCTCTGTCGCTCCTTCGACGACGCCCAGTGGGTGCTTGTGATCGGAAACGTCAATGCCGACAGCCCCGATCGTCAACAGAGGGTCGTCCAGATACAGCCCGTCGATCCGGATCGCCACAAGATCCGGCTGCGAGAGATCGGATCCCATCCACTCAATCGCATTTGGCCTGCGTCAGCGCCTTGAACCGCCGGGATAGCGCAGATTTGGACGAGCCGCTGCCCGCCTCGACCGAAACACCGGTCTCGGACAACCCAACGGCGCGGTGAAACGTGCGTGTGGCCACATTCATCGCCATCGGGTTCATTGCCCACCGATCGAGACATTCACCCGCCGAAACCTCCTCCCAGCTCGGCAGGGGCATCTCCTTGCCTGTGGTCCTGCTGCGAACCCGAGGGCGATCAACGTCGATCTTGCCGCCGTGAAAGCCAACCTGCGCCGGCGAGTGGTCCCAACGGTAGCCTAGCTTGTCCGGACAATGCTCATAGCGCCCCCTGGCAAGCCGCGTCATGTCTTTGTTCATCAACCGGGGTCAGGCTTTCAATGCCTGCCATCGGACAGAATGGCTCGAAGCTCTCCGTCAGCGCGCCATAGGCCTCATCCACAAGCGAAGGCACCTGCAGAGAGCGGTAGCCAAAACCAGGGGGATATGGCGACCGTCTTCATGGCGTTGCTTCCTTCTTCGGTTCGAACACCCCGAACCTAGGGCTCAGGGGAAGCAACAGCACACCAAATCAAAGTTTCAACAGAACCTGGGACATTCCCCTTGGAGATAGCGGAAACGATAACCTCTTCGATGGTAGAGGTCAGGATAAGATAAGGGGCGGTGAGGATGCCGATAGATTGGTGGGGCAGCGTGGCGAAGATTGGCGAGCTGACGTTAGAGAAGGATTTTTTGTCCGCAGCGCTCGGCAAGGCCGGTCTGTTGGCGCGCGCAAAGCGATGATCGAGCGCGACGACAGACTGAGCATCAGCCGTCAGGCGCAGCGGCTCGGCCTCAGCCGAGGGAGCGTCTCCTATCTGCTGCGCCCGACCTCGCAGACGGACCTCGCAGACCGATCTCGCGCTCATGCGCCGGATCGACGCGTTGCATCTGAATGGCCCCTTTGTCGGCAACCGGATGTTGCAAGGCCTGCTGAAGGCAGAAGGCTATGAGGTGGGGCGGCGGCGTGTTTCGACGCTGATACAGAACATGGGGATTGAGGCGCTCTAACGCCGCCCGAAGACCTCGACGCCGGCACCGGGACACAAGATCCATCCCTCCCTACTGCGCGGCCTCGCTGTCAGGCGCCCTGACCGAGTCTGGGCGATGGACATCGCCTGCGTGCCCATGGCACGGGGCTTGGTCTATCTTGCTGCTGTCCTGGACTGGTTCAGCCGCAAGCTTCTGGCTTGGCAGTTGTCGATCACGCGTGAGGCAGAGTTCTGTATCGAGGCCCTGGAGGAGGCGCTGGCACGCCATGGCAGGCCAGAGATCCTCAATACCGACCAGGGCAGTCAACAATTCACGTCGCTGGACTGCGTTCAGGTCCCAAAGGACGCGCAGATCGCGATCTCCATGGACGGCAAAGGAGCTTGGAGGGACACCGTTTTTGTGGAGCGCCTCTGGCGCAGGGGTCAAGTATGAGGAGATCGACCTGCACGCCGACGCCAATCTGCCGGAGGCGCGCGCCTCAATCGGGCGCTACCTGGCCTTCTACAACAGCACGAGGCCACATGCGTCGCTTGGCGGGCAGACGCCCGATCAGGCTCACATCAGCGCGCTGCAGCCAATCCCGGCAGCGGTTTAACCCAGACGGAAATCCACTTGGCGATGGCTCCAACCCTGTTCAAACAATCTGAGCCACCTCTGGCCAAACTGGCCATTTGTGCGCCAAGCTATCCGGAAACCTATTCTAACAGCGGGGGTATCTCACAAGGCGGCTGCAACGTATGCGGTGCGCGAAGGCCGTCGGAGTATCGGCTTGATGCTGGTTGACAAATCCAGGACAGGAGTTCGTCAATTCGCGAGGCCTCGTGACCGCTGGCGATGGTTTCGACTTTCCAAATGAAAAGGTAACTGTCCACGCGATGGCTAAGCCTTTGAAAAGAATGGTGGGCGCGGCTGGAATCGAACCAGCGACCCCTGCCGTGTGAAGACAGTGCTCTCCCGCTGAGCTACGCGCCCTACCTCGCCATGGCCCGGTTGCCCGGCTGGCGTGAGGAGAAGCGTGGTTAGCGAAGCGTGCCCGGCGAGTCAAGGGTGTGATATAAGCGGACGGAGACACTTGGGGACCAGCCTGCGTATGGCTTTCTGGGTCTCACTCGGCCGCAAAGGAGTACACGATGCCTCGTCTTATGAGTCTCGAGCGCGGTTTCGCCGTGGCACTGCTGAGCCTCTGGCTGTTGGCACCGGCCGCCTCGCCCTCGTTGGCCGAGGAAACGGCGATGATGCCGATCCTGGGCGAGCGTGTGGCATTGGACTACAAGGCATTCAAGGGCGGCTTTCGGGTGATGGACATCGGCATCGCGCTCGATCTGAGCGAGGCTGGGCGCTATCTGATCGGCCTCGAAGGCGAACTGGTCGGCGCGCCGGCGCTGCTCTTCACCTATGAGATCGCGCTCTCGGCCGAGGGCAAGATGAGTGAGACGGGACCGATCCCGGAGCGCTATCGCAACGACTCGATCAACGGCAGCAAGCGTAAGGCCGATTGGCTGGAGTTGAACTTCGATACGCGAGGCGTGCCGCAGGTGACCGGCGATCCTCTGCCGGCCGACGAAGCGCGACCGCCGGTGACCGACGGCCGACGCAAGGGTGCCTTGGATCTCCTGTCGGGCCTGCTTCAGGTCGTGCAGCAGACCCTGACGACCCAGGGCTGCGACGTGAAGGTGGGCATGTTCGACGGGCGTCGCCGCTTCGACGCAGTCTCTAAGGATGCCGGCATCCGTGAGCTGCAGAAGAGTTCCATCAATATCTATTCGGGCCCGGCCAGGCTCTGTGAAATTAGGGTGAAGCCGCTGGCCGGTTATCGCTTCGACGGGCGGGATACCAGGAACCTGCCACGCGTGATCGAAGCCTATCTGGCGCCGCCCGAACCCGACCTGCCGGAGCTCCCGGTCAGGATGATCATTCGCACCGGATGGGGTGCCGTTTTGGTTCATCTGGTCGGCGTCCAGACCGGAGAGGCCGGTTAGGCGCCGCTTGACGGCTGCCCCTTTGTCCCCTTCTCTTGCGTGACCTTAGGGGCAAGGGGGATCGCCAGATGACATCGCCGGGCTATAGGAGCTTCCATTTCACCGGAACCGGCCGCGTGCTGCATGGCGCGGGTGCAGTAGCTGCGCTGCCCGAGGAGGTCGCGCGCCTGGGTGGCAACCGCGCTTGCATCGTCACCGGCAACTCCCTGGCCAGCAAGACCCCGCGCTTCACGAGACTGCGGGACCTGCTGGGTCCGGCATGCGTCGGAACCATGACCGATGTCCGTCAGCATGTGCCGAAAAGCAATCTGGCGGCGGTGGCCGAGGCGGACATCATCATCTCCTTGGGCGGCAGCAGGAGCTTTCCCTCGTCGCCGAGGAGGTCGCGGCCGAGACCGCCAGCGCCGGCAGTGAGGCACAGAGTCCGGAGGCGATCCTGCACCTGCTCGAAGCTATGTGGTAGCGGCTACAACCACAGGAAGTCTGTCGCCGTCAGCTGGCCGGTTCGGCTCACGCCCGAAAGCGCAAAGACGATGTCCAGCGAGCCATTGCCGTCGCTATCGACCTCGACCTGATCCAGCTTGCCGTCGTCGCCGGCGCCTCCGAAAATCAGGAGGTCGGCCGCATCGTCGGTGGTGATGCTATCATCGCTGGAGCCGCCATAGAGCAGTTGATCACTGACGGAGCCGCCGAAGAGGCTACCCCGTCCCCCCCGGCGCCGAAGAGGTAGAGATCGTCGCCACCGTCGCTGGAAATGAGATCGGCGCCGGCCCCACCGGAGAGGCCGAAGTCCAATCCGCTGCCACCGTAGAGCGAATCGCTGCCTGTTTTACCGTAACGCGCGTAGTCGCTGCCGCCATCGCCGTTGACATGATCGCCGCCGCCGGCTTCGAACAGGAAGCTGTCACCGCCGCTGTTGCCCCGGACCCGATCGTCTCCATTGCTGCCAAAAAGGACGCTGTCGTCGCCGGTGCCGCCGAAGAAACCTAGATATGATTATTCACGAGGTTGTTCATTCGATCCTGCTCTGAAAGGCTGAGTTTATGACAACGAAGCTTTTTCAGGAGAACCAAATGAACATTCACCACAATGCCCGTTTAACCCCGAAAGGTCGAGAATTATCGATTGCCCCTCTTGAACGCGGCGACCACCCCCGGGATGTTGCAACAGCCATGGGTGTGTCGGTGCGCACGGTCTACAAATGGCGCAAGCGGCATCACCAGGAAGGTCTGGCCGGGCTGAGAGATCGCTCCTCGCGCCCCTTCCAAAGCCCGACACGGACCTGTGCCGCGATTGAGGCACGAGTTGTTGAATTGCGCAGGCAGCGACGAACGTTCGATCGGATCGCCAAACAGACTGGTGTTTCGCGGGCGACGGCAGGGCGTATTCTCAAGCGCCACGGTCTCAACCGCTGGCGGGACCTGGAACCGCAGGAGCCGATGGTTCGCTATGAGCGCGCCGCGTCCGGCGAGAGGATACACAGCGATATCGAGAAGCTGGGCAAGTTCGACCGCGTGGGCCATCGTATCACCGGTGATCGCCATGGCCAGTCCAGGGGACGCGGTATCGGTTGGGAATTCGTTCACGTATGTGTCGGCGACCATTCCCGCATCGCCTTCTCACAGGTGCTGGAAAGCGAAAGAAAGCAATGCGCCATCGCCTTCCTCGAGGCAGCCGTGGCCCGGTATCGAAAACTTGGCATCACCATTGACCGGGTCATGACCGACAATGGATCATGCTACCGTTCCAAAGCCTTTGCAGCGGCTTGCAGGGCGTTGAGGATCAAACACATCCGAACCAAATCCTACGCACCGAAGACCAACGGCAAGGCGGAGCGGTTCATCCAGTCATCCTTGCGCGAATGGGCTCATGCCAGGGCATATACCTCATCTGAATCTGATCGGCGAAAGAACGAATTGCCGTACTGGCTGCACCAATACAATTGGCATCGGCCACATGTCGGGATAAACAGAAAAACACCAATCAGCCGACCAGGCACCAACGTGAACAACCTGTCGAGACTCCACAGCTAGAGCACATTCATTTTATGAAGTGTCGCCTGCTGGTGTGAAATCGTTTGCGCACTCTTGCGGCTCGAACAGACCGATGATGTCGCCCACGGTATTCCAGAGGGTGCTGACGGTTCTTTCGGCCTTTGTGCGGATCAGTGATTTGAGCTTGGCGAATGCCATCTCGATTGGGTTGAAGTCGGGACTGTAGGGCGGCAGATGTGAGGGTGGCGCCTGTGGCCTCGATGGCCTGGCGGACGCCGGCGGCCTTGTGCGCCGGCAAGTCATCCATGATCACGATATCTCCGGGATTAAGGGTCGGCGCCAGCGCTTGCTCGATATGGGCAAGAAAAGCGACGCCATTCATGGCGCCGTCGAGCACCATCGGCGCGATCAAGGGCGCCACACCGAACCGCGCCGCCACACCACGCGCCGACAGACCCGCCTGCGATGCCTTCAAAACACGAACCCGCAGATCGCCACTCAATGCTCGTCCCATCCAGGACCTCCATGTCTGGAGACCTTGAATCAGACTTGCATCATCCCGTCACATCACAATCGATTCAGTGATTGGTGCATCTGCTCTAGGTCTGCTGCACCGTCGCCCGTTATGCTGTCGTTGCCCTTGCCTCCATAGAGCAGAGCGTCGCTGCCGAAGATGCGGTCGTCGCCGCTCAATCCATAGATTCTATCGACCAGGTCAGAACCGGTGATGCTGTTGTTTTCGCCGGCAGATCCGAAATAGACGGGCATGGTCTCGTTCTCCGATATGGCGAGCCAAGGTTGGTTGGAAGTGTTAGCCACTCTTTGAAAGGTTGTCCACGATTCAGTCCTTATCCGATCGTCCGACCTTGTCGCTTGCAGGTCGCGCGCGTACTATGGGAGATACGCCATCAGCCTTTCCAGAGCGAGACCCGGGTCATGCCAGAGACCAGTGAGCAGAGCGTCGCCATCCGGGATCTGACGATCGCCAACAGCCGGCCCTTCGCCGCGATCATGGGCCCGTGCCAGATCGAGAGTCGCGATCACGCGCTCTTCGTGGCCGAGCGCTTGGCAGGCGCGGCCAAGGCGGCCGGCGTGCCTTTCATCTTCAAGTCCTCCTATGACAAGGCTAACCGCAGCTCGCTTTCCGGCAAGCGCGGCCTGGGTATCGACGAGGGCTTGCGGATCTTGAGCGACGTGCGAGATGCGATCGGCTGTCCGGTGCTGACCGATGTGCACGAGCGCGAGCAATGCGCGGTGGCGGCCGAGACCGTCGATGTGCTGCAGATCCCGGCCTTCCTCTGTCGCCAGACCGACCTGTTGCTGGCGGCGGCGGCGACCGGCAAGGCGGTCAATGTGAAGAAGGGGCAGTTTCTGGCTCCCTGGGACATGAAGAACGTGGCCGACAAGCTGGCCGGCGGCGGCAATCGCAAGATCCTCTTGACCGAGCGCGGCGCCAGCTTCGGCTACAACACCCTGGTGACCGACTTTCGCGGCCTGCCGACCATGGCGGCCACCGGCTATCCGGTGATCTATGACGCCACCCATTCGGTGCAACAGCCGGGCGGCCTGGGTGCCGCCTCCGGCGGGCAGCGCGCCTTTGCGCCGGTTCTGGCTCGCGCCGCCGTCGCCGTCGGCGTGGCCGGCGTCTTCATGGAGGCGCACGACGATCCCGACAATGCGCCCAGCGACGGCCCGGTGATGCTGCCGCTGGACTGGGTCGGCCCGCTGCTCGGCGAGCTGGTGGCGCTGGACCGCCTGGCGAAGGATCCCAGGCGTCTGAAGACGCTCTGAGCTGGGTTATCGCAGGAGCAGTCTCAGCTGGTGTTCTTTCACGTGCTGGCGTGGCGGCGGCAGGCTGTCGGTCACGCCGGTCGCTTGGAAGCCGTTGCGTTTATAGAGGGCTGCGTTATCGTCAGCCTGTTGCAACAGGGTAGAAATGTTGCTATCTGAGCAAAGCAGAAAGGTCACACTGGCGCTTAAGGGAGCCCGGCCTGATAGGGCGGAGACCCTCAACAGATCGCAGTCCTGTCGGGTCGGGCGGGCTGTTTGCTCGCCTGCCTGGTCTTTTGAGCTCGTTTCTTGATCTGCGGGCCGGTTACGTTGTTTTCGGCCAATCGCCCGATAGCTCATCTTCGCGCTGTCGGCCCGCACTTTCGGCTTTGCCGGCTGGCTGTTCGCGGACAGGGGACAGAACGGCGCTCAGGTGCTCGTTCTCGACGACCGCGGGGTTGACTGACGCGCCGATCCTTATCAAAGGGCAGCGAAAGACTTCTCCAACGCACCTGGAGCCGACCGTCCGCGAAGACCTGGGTATCGACATACTTGCCGACGAGCGCACGGGTTGTATCGTTCTGCTCTAGCCCGGATTATTCACCAGGCAGGCGTTTGCAGGCTGGCGTCGGTGGCATAGACCTCTGATCCAGGGTAGGGAATTGGGTGTCGAAGCCACTCCCTCCGTTGTACAAAAACCGCCCCGCCGCCATGGGCGATCCTGCCCCGCTTTTCCTCTCACTTCGAGCGCTTTCCGGAAAGAAGGTCACTGCCGCTTTCGATGGCAGCCGGATCGCGTCGGATGGCGGTGTCATGCTGCTGGCGGAGGCGGAACGCAAGCTCGCCATCGCCGACAGATTGGCCGAACTGGTGCCTGACCTGCGTGATCCGAGGCGGGTTGGCCATCTGTTGGGGGATATCCCGCGGGCAGGCATTCTGGCGCCGGGCCGAGAAGAACTTGCCCCTGCACCGGACCCGTTGCGAGACGAGCTATGCCGCCAACAGCTGGGGTGGCCTCAAGCGCCGAACCATCGCCCGCATCAACGCCACGACGCTGGGTATGGACATCCGTGCCGTCGTCACGTCGCTGACCGGCAGCATGCCCGAGCAGATCTAGGAGTTCAACTATTGCATGCGAATATAAGCCGGGAACCTCATCAAACTCCACAAGATCCAGCTCAAAAGCGACCGCACGTCCCGTCATTCGGCACTGGCCAATCAGGTCAGGCTGATCTTGCATACCGCCGCATGCTGCTTGCTCTGGTCCGTACGCCGGGCCATTGCGCAGACACACCCCTTGCGCCAAGCCGAAACATCGGACGGGACATTCCCATCAATCGGCACGCCACTTGAAGAATGTTGGTTCAAACCATCACAGGGGGGATTTCACGGCATGAAATGGTTTTCGGTAGTGTTGGCTTTCATCGTTCTGGCGTCCTTCCCGGGGGCTGCAGAAGCGTGTGGCGGGAAGGGGGACAGATGGGTGTCGAAATGCATCAACCATGAATGGGTCTCCGAACATGATGTAAGCAGACAATACCTTGTAAACTTATGTTCAAAAAAATTGAAGCCGTTTGGTGTCGCGTAGGTGACACTTGCGAGCGCTACAGTTCGGGTCGTAAAAAGTACAGCAGTAGTTGGACAATCGGACCAGGAAAGAAGTGGTGGCTGCCAGGTAAAACACGAGTAATTCGGTACAATGCGTGTCGTTTTTCGTTCTGGAAGTGAGGAGATCTGAAATATTGATGCGGCAGTTTATAATTTCGGTGGTGGCTTCTACGGTTTGCATGAGCCTTGCCGGTTCCTGTTTGGCCCGCCGATGAATGCCGTGCCGCGACCCGACCCGGTGCTCGCCGCGGCAACGGACGCCTGCGCGGTGTTCCGGGCCGAGAAGAACTTGCCCCTGCACCAGGCCCCTTGCAAGACGACCTATACCGCCTGTCTGGACAAGGCTGCCTTTGTCAACCTTCTGAGAACCCTCATGGGCGGGCCATCCCCAACCCAAACAAGCGCCCTGACAAACCATCGCCATTGGCCAGTCACCCAGACCCGAAATCCGACAAACCCTGACGCCCGCGCCCGTAGGCCCGCGCTACCATCAACCTTGTCCGATCACCCAATCAGAAGCGACTTCAACAGAGACGGCAGCGCGTGATGAATAATCAGGGATAGACTGTATCGTACGGCAGAAAGTCGGCATCGATTCGGGCGAGTTCGTGTCGATCCTGTCTTCGAACTTGGATGAAAAGCGCTGGTACCCTGGGCGCGCGCGGCACGAGGCAGCTGTGTTGCAACGATTCGTCCGTGGCTGGGTCCTGCCTGTCGGTTCTTGATCTCATGGAGCCGGGTGATCCAGGCCGGATAGATAGAAGGTCCAGAGTTGCGATATCGGCCAGACGCTGTCCGATGTGACCGAGCCTGTTCCGACTGGCTTGATCCGACTAAAGGGCTATGTCGGAGGAGACATCGGACTGGCACCTTGGCTGAATGGCGACGGCGCTGTGGCCGGGTGCAGAAAGGCTATGCTAGGTCTAAGGCAGGCCACGGCAAGGAGGTCGAACAGGTGTTGCGGGTATCCCTGCTTTTCGCGCTCCAGGTTTCGCTTGGGGTCGCAGTCATTCCGGTCCAGGCGGCGGACTTCTCCGATCCCGATTGGCCCTGCATTCAGCGCAAGGTGCCGCGTATGTCGATCGGTCAGATGTGGAACGGTTCGATCGTCGAGGATCCCTCGGCTTGGCAGCAGGACGCAGTAATAAAGCGCCTGGCGCCGCTGCTGGCCGCGCGGCGGACCAGCTTGGACGAAGCCGAGGTTCTGATTTCCGACTTCGCTGGATCGGAAACCGCCGGCGAGCAGGAGCGTCTGGCCCTGCTGTTCCAAGCGACCTTCGACTTGATCGACCGCCAAAGGGCCGAGATCATCGACGGCATCGGCCGCTACGCCAGAACCCAAGCCGAACTCGCGACCTTGATCGAAGCCGACCGGAGCGAACTCTCGACCATCAAGGCAGAGGAGGAGCCCGACTTCGACCGCATCGAGGAACTGGAGGACAAACTGGCCTGGGACACCCGGATCTACAACGACCGGGCGCAGTCGCTCACCTACGTCTGCGAAACCCCGGTGCTGCTGGAACAACGCGCCTTTGCAATTGCCCGCGCCATCGCCAAGCACGGCCCCTAGTGGGCCGATTCAAGACCTACGGCAGCGGACTACTCCCACTCCAACTCTTTGAAGGCGGCCGTCGCATTGCGCGGGTTGTAGTCCTCGAAAAGAAGCCAATCTGCGGCCTGGCTCTGACCCAGATGGCCGATGGCCTCGCCCATGCTCTCACCGCGGGCAATGGCTTCGCGGGTCTCCTCCGCCAGGGCGGTCAGATAGTCTCGCACCGGATGCCCACCCTCGGGCCATGGCAGGCTTGCTGGCCCGTGCCCAGGCACGATCCGAGCCACCGGCTGCGCGCTCAAGCTCTCTAGCAGCGCGAGCCACGCGGTGATCGAGCCGTCCAAGGCCGGCGTGTGACCGACGAAGACGAGATCGGAGAGCCACCAGCTGTCGCTCGCGCGATCCAGGAGCGTCATGTCGTTGTCGCTGTGGGCCGTCGGATGGGCCTGCAGCAGAAGTGGGCGCTTGCCGAGATCCAGCTCTCGGCGGTCCTCGAGCGTCTCATCGGGCAGGACCAACCGGCTGGCGATGAAGGCCTCATCGCCCAGGAGGCGGCGCATATTGTCTTCATAGGTCTGGCGCCGATTGCTCAGGGCTTCCGGCAGCTTGCGATGACCGATGAGCCTGGCGCCGGCCTCCTGGAACAGGCTCGCCCCCATCACGTGGTCGGGATGCATATGGGTCAGGATGAGCCAGCGGATCGGCAGGTCGCTGGTCCGCCACACCGCCGCCAGAAGCCCCTCGGCCAGCTGGCGAGAGCCACCTGCGTCGATGACTGCGATCGCCTCCTCGCCGACGACGAAACCGATGTTGGCGATGTCGCCCGCATTATCGGCGGTGAAGGGCTCATGGCGCCCTTGATGCACGAAGAGCCCAGGTGCGACCTCGTTGATCGCGAAATCCTCTTGTCCGGCAAGCCAATCCTCACGCGCCTCGCAGCGCCAAGCCATCAGGCTCAGGTCTGGATAGTCGGCCAGCCAGGCTTGCGCCCGCACCTCCCCTTGCTCCTGACAGACGGCGGCACTGACCGGGTCCGGGCGCGGCAGGAGGCGCTCGGCACAGATCGCCGGATCGGCCTGTAGGCAAAGAGTGACGAGGAGTTCGAACATCGCTGCCACCGGGCTGGAGAAGGGTCACCGCATCGCCCGCAAACTTATAGACCGAGCGCCTCCTCGGCGCTGCCCCCTACTCAAGTTGAATTTACAAAGCCATCGCGGCGTGTTTGGATCGATCCAAACGCGAGAAAAGCTCGGCCAACGAGCGGACCGCTGTCGAGAAGAGGGATTATGCCATGAAGAAACGAATGTGTTCGGCGCTGCTCGCTTTCGCACTGCTGTCGGGGCCTGCCTTGGCCGAAGAGGTGAAGAATCCCTTGATCGAGGGCGAAACCTGGGCCGATCTGCAGGGTGACATCGTCGGCGACACGCCGATTCTCGACGGCAGCCATCTCATCACGCTGGAGGCACCCTATCGCGCGCATGACGCCGCGACGGTTCCGATCACCATTCGACAAGCCAGAGGCAGCGATCAAAAAATTGTGCGTTTGACTTTGATCGTCGACGAGAATCCAGCCCCGGTCGCTGCCGAGTTCGAGTTCGGCGAGGCCATGGGCCGGGTCAGCTTCGAGACCCGGGTGCGGGTCAATGCCTATTCCAACGTCCGAGCGCTGGCCGAAACCGAAGACGGTACGATTTACATGACCGGGCGCTTCGTGAAGGCATCGGGCGGCTGCTCGGCCCCGGCCGGCAAGGACCCGGAAGCCGCCTTGGCCCTGATCGGCAAGATGAAGCTGCGCCAGTACTCCCGATCAGAGCCGGCGCAGTCAGGCTTGCGTGAGGCGCAGGTCATGATCCGCCACCCCAACTACTCGGGCCTGCAGCGCGACCAGATGACCCAGCTCTATATCCCGGCTCTCTTCGTCGACAGCTTGGAGGTGAGCCAGGCCGGCAACCTGCTGTTCAAGATGAGTGCCGGCATCTCGATCAGCGAAGACCCGACCTTCCGCTTCACCTACCGCGACCGCGGCGCGCGATCGCTGGAGGTCAAGGCCAGCGACACCGACGGCCGCAGCTTCGAGCGCAGCTTCCCGATTGCCGACGGAACCAGCTGAGGTGCTCGGCAGCGGGCAGGCCGTTCTCCCTAAAAGCAGCGGATCTCGGCTTCCGCCTGGGCGCGTCTGAGGTCGGAGACCACACCCTTTGCCAGTTCGGTCGTCCGAAAGATCACCGTGCGCTCGCCACCGAGCTGACGCAGCGACAGCACGGTCTCTGCGTCGACATAGCTCTCATAGTCCAGGATCGTTGCAATCACATCGATGGAGCAGGAGCAACGCGAGAGCATCTCTCTTGTCTGTCCATTGACCGCCATGCAGCCGAAGACATAGTCCGCGCGCGCCTCGGTCGGATAGTCGTTGACAATACTCAGGTCGTCGTTGGCCTGGGCTAGGGGCACCAGTGCGAAAGTGAGAGCCAGGATAAGGGGGATCGGCGACAGGCGCATTCTAGTCCTCCTCGACCGAGGTCAGCAGGATCTCTTCACGATAGGCGACGGCCCCGTCCTCATCGGGCGGCGTGCTGGCCGAAAACAGCAAATAGTCCCCAGGCACGGCTTCGGAGACGAGAAAGCGCATTTCCAAGTCGGCAAAAGCACCCATGCGGGGACGGTTGGGATCCTCAGCGAAGGGCAGCAGCCGGATCTCGCGCGCCAGAACGCGCTCTCCTTCCAATACTGCTTCCACCTCCTGCATGGCTCCGCCCACGCGCAGCGCTTCCTTGATCCGGTTGCGTATGTAGAAGGGGCTGCCGCCGGTGACCTGCGCCATACTGCGGAGGCTCGATTCCAGAAACACCATGATCAGCGGGTTTCCGGCACTTCCAGGGAAGGGATCGAGCTCACGCCGCTTGCCGCCGTCGCGCATACGGACCAGTGCTTCGCGACTGCCGTCGGCTGCGGCTTCGATCGAGAGCTCGATCGTCCCATCCTCGATCGGATGAAGCTCCGAATCCTTCCCACCTTCGCGCAGGTGTTCGTAGTGCAGGCTGGTCCCCTCGGCCAGGGGTGCCAGCTGGCGATCGCGGAACAGCAGATCGTTGGTTTCGCCGGCCACCGCAGGCGAAGCGGCAAGACCGCTTACGACCAGGAGCCCAGCCGCTAGCAGGACGCTCGCGAAGGACCTATTCATCTCTTTTCTCCATGAGGACGAAGCCGCGCCCGCGCACGGTTCGAATGGTTACGCCAGAATCCGAAATCGGTGTCAGCTTGCGCCGCAAATAGCCGACATAGACGTCGACCACGTTCTCCGACGAACCGCCTTCCACCGCCCAAAGCGTGTCGAAGATCTCGCTTCTGGTCACCACGCGGCCGGCGTTGCGCAACAGGAAACGCATCAAGTCGGCTTCGCGTTCGGTCAGCTCGACATGGCCCGTATCGCTACTGAGGCGCCGCAGGGTCTCGTCGAACACTAGGCCGCCGAAGGCCTTGCGCCCGGCTGCCTCCGCCTTTCGGCGTCTTTCCTGCACCTTCAGGCGGACCAGGAGTTCCGAGAAATCGAAGGGCTTGGCCACATAGTCGTCGGCACCGGCCTCCAGACCGCTGGTACGGTCCTCGACGCCGGAAAGCGCGCTCAGGATGACGATCGGCGCCGTCATCCCGCCGGCCCTGAGTGCGCGCACCAGATCGACGCCACGGTCCTTGCCCAGCATCATATCGACGATGGCCGCATTGAACGGCAGGCGACCGGCCAGCTCGAGCGCCGCGGAGGCGCCGTCGGCCACCTCTGTCAGATAGCCGTCGCGCACCAGTCCGCGCGACAGCACGGAGGCGATGTCGTCGTCGTCCTCTACGATCAGGGCACGCTTCTGCGCTGCGCTCATAGCTCTCCTTCCTCCGCCGTCACCAGTCTCTCCGCGCCGGGCCGACAGGCCAGCGGAAGCCAAAGGCTCACCTCGAGCCCCGGACCCTTGCGTGCAGTTTCACCCCGCGGCAGCGGGGACTCGGCCGGACTGGCAAGAGAGATTCGCCCGCCCTGCTGCTCGATCACCCACTTGGCCAGAGCCAAGCCGACGCCAAAGCCGAGGCTGCTTTCGCTCCGGCTACCGCGAACGAAGCGGGAGAAGACCTCCTCCTGCTCCCCGGCATCGAGGCCACTGCCCTCGTCGAGGACGCGTATGCATGCGCACTGCGCATCCGCCCCCCGCTCGACAGCGGCTTGAACGAGGATCCGCCCCTCTGCACAAGAATGGCGGACTGCATTGTCGATCAGGCCACCGACGACCTGCCGGCACCAGTCGCGATCGCCTTTGACCGAGATACTTTCGTAGACCTCTTCCAGCAGACGGACCCCGCCGTGCTTCAAGGCCGGCCTCATGTCCTCAATCGCATCACGCAGACAGGTCGCCAGCGCGAAGGGTTTGGAATCCAGCTCGATCTGGCCCGATTCCGAGCGGGCGACGCGCAGGAGATCGTCAATCCGCCGGTTCAAACGACGCGCCCGCGACTGCACGACCACCAGACCGCTGCGCATATCCGCGTCCTCAATCGCCTCAGTACTCAGTAGCAGCTCCGCTTCGGCCGAAATGACGGTAAGCGGAGTGCGCAGTTCGTGACCGATATCGGCGAAGAAACGACGTCGCTCGCCATCGGCCTCCGAGAGTCGTTGATTGGCCGCGCTCAAATCTCTGGTGCGCGCCTCGATCACCTGGTTCAGCTGCGCCCGATCGGCATCGACGGCTCTTCGCTGGCGCGCCAAGCGAGCCGCCAGGAGATTGATCTTGGCAAAGAGCACACCAAGCTCATCGTGCTGAGCCAAAGGCACCTGCACGGCGACATTGCCTTGCCCGATCTTGGTTGTGGCCTCGCCCAAGGTCCGCAGGCGCGCCAGCAGCGGGTGCACCAAGCCAAGATAGAAGCCGATCAAGAGAACCAGCGACAAGATGGCTGCGGCGATCGCCAGGTCGAGCATCCAGCCTCTGAGCGCCTGGACCGAGGCCGTAGCCCGATCGCGTTCCCGTTGTTCCTCCTCCATCGCCTCGTTCAGAAGCGGCGAGAAGCGGGTCGCAAAGCCATCCAGCACCGGTCGAAGCTCCAGCGGAGTTCGGCCGGCATATTGACCTTCGACGGCGCCGCGCAGCGCATCGTACTGCGCGCGCATACGCGCCAGAGTAAGGCCGCGAGTGGCGTGGCGCATCTGGGTTTCCTCGGACTCGCTCTCCGCAGCGTTGACGGCAGATCCAAGCGCATGATCCAAGCGGGCGAAAGCAGATTCAACCTCGGCGGCGCGCACCTCCAGATGCGAAGCGCGCACCTCCGCCGGCATCCCGCCGGCCGCCGTCTCCACGGCGAGAATGGCATAGTCTCCGACCCGCCTGGAGAGCGCCGCCAACTGCTCCATACGCGACTGCGCCGCATTGGCCTCATCGATACTGCGGGCGGTCTCGGCAGAGCCGTACGCTGCAAGCAAGGCGGCAAAGATAGCCAGGAGCGCGATCGCACCGACACCTGCGATCATGCGCGTTCTGAGCGATGTCAGCCAAGCAAGTCGTATCATGTCCAAACCGAGAGCAAAACCGACGCCCGGTGCCTCATCGCCTGGCGCTTCTGTGCCAGGAGACCAGCGAACGCAACCGTTGCAGTTCTACCGGCTTGGACAGGATATCCACCTGAGCCAAGCGTGCCATGCGCCGCAACTCGCCGCTTCGGTCCGCGGTGATGAGGACGGCAGGGATCTGCCGCCCAGCGGCGGCACGCAACAGGCTGATGCTGTGCAAGCCGGTGTCCTCGCCGCCCAAATGATAGTCTGCAAGAACGATATCCGGCGGCACGCCGATCTCTTTGACCGCATCGAGCAGAGCTTGCGAGGAGTCGGCCGGGACCACACTCACACCCCAGCCTTCCAGCAAGGTGGTCATGGCAAAGCTGACTTCCGGATCGTTCTCGACGACTGCCGCGATCAGGTCGAAATCGCTTTCCTCTTCGCCGACGTCCTCCTTGGCAACCGCTTCGATCGGCGGTGCGATTCTCGACTCTATCGGAATCCCGATGGAGAAAACCGAGCCGCGACCGGGTATCGATCGAAGTCCGATTGGGTGTCCGAGTTGGCGACATGCGCGCTCGACGATAGACAGACCCAAGCCCATACCGGGATCTCCCTGCGACGGCGTCACCCGCTGGAACTCCTCGAAGATCCGCCGCTGATCTCGAGATTCGATGCCAGGGCCGCTGTCCCAGACCTCGATCGAGGCAATCTTCCCGCGTCGCCGACAGGCGACCAGAACGGCGCCGCGCTCTGTGTATTTGATGGCATTGGATACGAGGTTCTGCAGGATGCGCAGAAAATAGCCGGCATCGGTGCGAATGAGGAGCATGCTCGGCATGACCCGAAACTTGAGCCCCTTGGCTTCCGCCAGCGGTGCGAACTGATCGCTGAGCGATTCCAGAACCGGTGCCACCGGAAAACTCGTAACCGAGAAGTCCGCACCCTTGGCATCCAGCTTGGAAATTTCGAGCAGGGCCTGCAGCAAGGTTTCGATCGAGGTGAAGGCCCGGTCTAGACGATTGGCGATCTCCGTCTGATCACTGGAAAGATTGGAGTCTCGTAAAGTCGAGATGAAGAGCTTGGCTGCATTCATCGGCTGCAGCAGATCGTGGCTGGCGGCCGCCAGGAAACGCGTCTTCGAAAGGTTTGCCCCCTCCGCTGCCTCCTTGGCTTCGCGCAGTGCGATGCCGATCTGCTCGCGATCGCGATTTTCCCGCACGAGCGCTTTGTTGGCAGCGGTCAAGGCTGCGGTGCGCTCGTTCACCCGCTGTTCCAGGGTCTCCTTGGCTTTGTGCAGGGCATCGATCACCTCGCGCTCGGCGGTGACGTCGGTGAAGCTGGCGACGAAACCGCCGTCCGGCATGCTGCGGAAGTGGGCATCCAGAATGGTCCCGTCGCTACGCCGGAGCTCAAGCTGCAAGGGCTGGCGGTTCTGGGCATCCGTTAGCCAAAGGTTCAGCCGTCGATAGGATTCGGCCTGAACGAAGATCCGATTGCGGTGAATATAGCCGAATATGGTCTTGAGGCCCGTCCCCGGCTGGGTCAGGTCGAACGGCAGAGCCAGAAGCTCGCTCAGGCGAAGATTGCAGGCATTGAGGCGCCCCTCGGCATCGAAGGTGCAGACGCCCTGGCTCATGTGGTCCAAGATGACCCGAACCTGCTGCGCCTGCTTGTCAAGATCCTTCTCACGCTCGAGGCGCTGCTGGCGCACCATGTCGGTGATGTCGGTCTGCAGGATCGCTGCACCGCCGTCCGGCGTACGCCGTTCCGACACCTGGATCCAGCGATCGCCAGTCAGGGAGATGGTGAAGGTGGCATAGGGCTTGCCGTGCTGGCCAGTGCGCATGGCCGCCCAGTCGCCGACGCTTTGGCCTGCCTGGCGCTGCAGATGACTGCTGCTGGAGACCGCTTGGACATAGGCGGCAAACAGCATGCCGGTGCGGATACGCGGCGCCGTATCGGGAAGCAGCATGCGAAATCGACGATTGCACATGACCAAGCGGTCGTCTGCTCCGAAGAGCGCAAAGCCTTCCCGCACGGCCTCTAAGGCATTGGCCAGATCGCGGCGCGCCCGCACGGCCTCTTGATGGGCGGCTTCCAGGCGAGAATTGGTAAGACCGAGATCGTCTAGGGCGCCTTGCAGATCTTGCGTCCGGGCGAGAACCTCGTTCTCCAGCGAGAGCGCCGTTTGGAAGAGCGCAAAGGCCGAGCCGGAGATATCGGTGCTTCGCTCGACCCGCATCATCAGGGCATGGTTGATCTTCTGCAGCTTCTCGTTCTGCCGTTCCGGCGAATCGTCAGGATCGATCATGGAGCTGCAGGCCATCGGGCGCGTAGAAGGCCACTCCGACAAAAGTCTGATTCACATGCATCCCGTGATACTGCTCACCGTAAGTGTTGAAACCGATGACCTTGTTGCGCATCAGAATGTCCGACACTACCCGTTCCTTCTGGTGCTGCTGAGCCTCGAGCCGTCGCAGGATACAATCGAACCCCAAGACCATTTCCGGCGGCTTGGACTCTTCGGATAGTTTTTGCAGCTCGCACTCCAGGTGTTCAGCGATGTCCTGAGCCTCACCGATCGTCAGCACCAGGCCGGAATCGATGGCCGAGTAGAAGCGCAGATCGCTTTCGTCTTCGACCTTCAGGATAGCACGAACATGGTAGTTGCCGCCAACTCGGACCATGGTCGGATGGGTGGCGAAGGTCATCGGCGAAAGATCTTGATGCTTCATGCCGATGACCCGCGCGTACTCCTTGGTCGCCGGCTCGGCATTGATCTCTCGGACCAGCCGCTCGGCCGGCAGGGCCTCGGTCACAACCATTCGAATATCGGTCGGTCGATAGTGATCGAAGCGCAGTTCGGAAAAGACGTAGTCGGTCTCAATCAAGGCCAGCAGGGCCGCGTCTTCGTGAAAGGTGCCGTCCGCGAGGACGAAGGTGTGGCCGAAGTGCATGCCGTCGCCAGCCGAACCGCCGACCAGCGGGACCGGTGCCAACTGCGGTTCGAACGCCGCCAGCAGCGCATCCTCCTGACACGAAAGGCCGTCGGCGAAGAGCAGCGCCAAGCGCCGCCAGCCCTCGGTCTGCCCGAAGCGCGACACCAGCGTGCGCAGAGCCTGAGCCCCGGATTCGATCGAAAAGCGTGACAAATCGGTAAAGAGCTGCGTCGTAATCCGGAAATGGCGGTCGAAAAAGGCAACCCCGGTCAGCGTACCGGTGGCATAGCCGTCCGGCGTAATTTCGCCCGCAGTGGTACAGCCGCACAGCGGAACCTGACCGAAAGCCCGCTGCAATCCTTCGGCCAGGCGGTCTCGGTCGTAGTCGGACGATGCGAAGATCAACACAAAGGCAGGATCACAGACAGTGAAGCTCTGCTTCAGTTCTGCCGCGGCAACTATCGGATCGGCGGAGTGCGAGACCCCATAAGAGAGACCAATCGGTAGCAAAGTCGCCTTGCCGTTCACCGGCGAGCTTTCCTCTGCTGCCCCGTTGCCCGCCTCGTCCTGCTCTTTACCCCTCCATCCCGGCCATAAGAACCTGAGCACCGATCACCCCGTCATCACGGAGAACTGCACCCTGTTTGCCAGCAACATGGCTTGTGTCCGGCGTTGCACCCCCAGCTTACGGAGGATTGCCGTCACATGCGCCTTGACCGTCGTCTCCGCGATCGACAGGTCGTAGGCGATCTGCTTGTTCAGCTTGCCGTCGCACACAAGCTCCAAGATGCGGAGTTGCTGCGGCGTTAGACTAGACAAGCGACTGACGATGATATCAGTCGGCGCGCTTTCTGTCTCGTCTTCTTCTGGTGCGGAATAGCTTTCGGGCGTAAAGATCTCACCGGCCCAAATCTTGCGCACGGCGCGAACAAGGGTGTCGCGGGCGGCGTCTTTGGGAATGAATCCCGCAGCACCGGCAGCGATCACGCCGCTGATCACCTGGTTGCCACTTAAAGCCGAGACCACCATGACCGGTGTCGAGGGCGAGAAATTTCGCAAGCGGACCAAGCCTTCGACGCCGGAAACATCGGGCAGATTGAGGTCCAGAACGATGGCATCGGGCTCGAAACCTTTGCGCATGCGATCCAGGCCCTGCTCCAGGCTGTGGGCCTTTGCAATCACATGCAGTGAGAAGGCCGCTTGCATGGTCATCGCCAAGGCATCGCAGAATAGGGGATGATCGTCGATCAAGAGGAGGGAACGCAGCAGCGGCTGCAGCCCCTCGCCTTCGTCTTCACTCAGTGCGGACATTTCGGTCCTATCGCATCGTTTGGCCGCCCCTCGACCACTCCGCAGAAGCGCAAAGCCCGAAGCAGTCCCCATACTATGAGCGGGAATATAGCCCCTAGAGTCTCAATTCTCCATCTACGACCAAAGTAGGTGTCGATCACAAAAGAGTTGACCGGGCGAGGGGGCGCCCCTTTTGTCGCGCTTCGAGAGAGACTCCGGTGTCCCGAATCCGAAGTTCGCTTTCGCTGTTGCCGCTAGGAAATTGCGAACTTCCGATCCTCCACACTAGGATCCCTTGAGACTGCAGTTGTAGCGCGCCGTGATCCATTGCCTGAGTAACTTCAGTTACGCACCGCTGAAGCCCGATGCTGCCGCATCGGCGATCAGGCGCAGTATCGCCTTGTCATCCCGGCCCGTCGCCTTTGCCGGCCAGGAGGGCTGGAAATTCTCGTAAGCGATGGCGAAACCGGCTGCCCAGTCTTGTCCTGCACCTCTCGAAAGCTTGCGCATCTGCTCGACGTAGCGCGCGCCGTCGCTTGCGAGTTCGGCTGCGCCATTGACGCGCATCACCAAGATATCCAGGAACTGCTGGATCGTGGTTTCATTCAGTTCCGGAATTGTGTCGTTCAAGACGTGGTGAAGCCAACGATTGGATTCGATCATCTTGGGAGCAATGGAAACCGCCATCAAAAAACCGTCGATCCAAGCTGTGGAGATCGGAGCACCCTTGAGCAGCTTGGCGAGTTCTCCCTTCTTCTCCCGCTTGGCCGGTTGGAGCATCTCTGCGTAGGCCGTGAGATTGTCGAGAACGTCGTCTTCCTCCATTCCCAGGTCGTCGTGAAGCCAAGCTTCGATCATCTGCTCGTGGACGTTCAGCATCACCGGGATTTTTCTTGAGATCACGGCCTTCGAGCAAAGCCATGGCGGTCGCCGCGAAGCTCTCGGCATCCTTGTCCCCGCCAGCCTCCAGCATGGCCGCACCGCGGGCGATGAGCAGGACCCACCAATCGGGCCGTGTCTCCAGCCACTTCCAGAGTGCCCTTTCGATCGCGCGGGATGTACGCCGTCGCTCTCTTCGAACCAGCTGCTCACCATCTGGTGGCATTCCCACCAGCCCTCGCTGGCATTGATCAAGCGGCCTCGGGCTGACGCGGAGCGCTTGCTGATGCGCGGGCATGCGGAAAGCGATCCGACCATTGCTTTTGCATCGACCTCCAGCGGCCGAAGTTCGGTCAGGCCGGGAGAGGGAGGGCGGCCATGAGCCAGTCCTTCACCCAGCGCAGCGGACAGCGTCGGCTCGAGATAAGCGAGCGCAACCTGCTGCGCGGCGGCCGCGTCGAAGGACTGCTTCATGATCCCATTCTGCTCGGCGGCCGTGGCGAAGCGGATGACATAGGCATCTTTGATACCTTGTCCCTGTTTCAACAGCAACATTGCGACGGCGCGCTTGCACCCCGACTTCAAGGCGATGCCGATGCTCAGGGCTCCGGCGCCATCCGGCAGCGACCCCAGTATCGATTGTATCTCCCAGGGCTTCTTTTCCTCGGCTAGACTCGCGTGGATTGCCAGGACGTCACCCTCTGCCTGGCGCACAAGGTCGCCGAACAGGTCATCCAACATAGTTCTGATCTGGTCCGGATCGAGGGGTACCGCCTGCTAAGCCTCAATCGCCTCCAGCAGGACTTCCAGCACTGCCGGTGCCGTCAGCCCGATCCGCGTCCAGATGCTCGCGAGGAGCAGTCGATGCGGCATATCGAGGGCGCCGCGCCGGTCCAAGCGCTCCAGTGCCTCCTCGACCAAATGTAGGAAGCTATCGCCACGTTTATGGCCATTCTCCCGCGCCATACGGGCCGTGTCGAGAGCGGGAGGACGGCAGATCGCGCAGATTCTCTAATTCGGCGCTGTCTTGGGTGGTCGCACAGAGGCGTGTCACAAGCTGCGCGCCCTCGGCTGGTCGTCGCAGCACCACGAGGCTGGCGCGCTCGAGGATTTCCCGCCGCGCAAGCTTGTCGTCCCGAGCCCTTGCAAGTTCTTGGATGAACCGATCGAGTTGCCCAGTCGCCAAGCCGTCACCTCCCAAACAGAATTGATCTTTGGCGCGGTCCGATCGACCTGATCGCCTGGACTGCGCAATGTCACCGCGTCCGTCGGCCCGCAAACATGGCCGCCTTGGCGTGGAGTTCGGCATCGCCCTCCTCCCCTATCCAAAGGTGCAATTGAATACTGCTGCAAAAGCGCAGAGACGCACAGGGTTGAAGCGAACAAAGAGAAAGAAACCGGAGGAATCAAGCATGACTGACAGCGTTTCAATGCATCCGGCGGTCGATAACGGCGTCCCGGCCGGAGCTGCGGACTTTTCCGGTGGCACCTTGCACTGCAACTGCGGCAGCGATCCGGTCGAGGTGACCGTCAGCGCACAGACCGCACACAACCACGTGTGCGGCTGCAGCACATGTTGAAAGCCGGAGGGCATCACCTTCTCGCAGATCGCCGTAGTTTCGCGCGACAATGTTTCGGTCACGCGCAATGCTCACAAGCTTGCCGTCGTCGATGCCGGCGCTGCCATTCAACGCCATGCCTGCCGCGACTGCGGGGCGCATATGTACGGCCGCATCGAGAACAGCGGCCATCCCTCTAAGGACTGGATTTTGTGCACACCGATCTGTCGGACCAGCAAGGCTGGTCGCCGATGGAGTTCGTTTCCTCGATCATCGAGACCAGCACCGATCCAGCGACGATGGGGCCATTCGAGAGCGGCTGAACGAGTTGGGCCTGGCACCCTACGATTGCCTCTCGCCGCACTTGATGGATTTCATCGCCACGCACATCGTGAAGGCCAAAGGCTAATCTAAGGCAAGCCTTCTGGGAAAGGCGGCCTAAGCCGCTTGATCCAAGCGCGCAGGTCTTGCGTGAGTGCAGTACGATCGCGTTCCGGACGGGGTGTCTCGAGGCTTCTGATATCCAGAAGGCTTGCCGGCGCCCCGTCCAGATAGGTCACCCGATCGGCCAGCATGGCGACCTCGGCGAGGTCGTGCGTGACCAACAGGCTGGCGACTTGGCGCCGGTGCAGCAGCGCCAAGGTCAGGGCGCGCATCCGCCATGCCGTCTCGTCGTCCAGAGACACGAAGGCTTCGTCCAGCAGCAAGCTGTCGGGCTCCACCACGATCGCGCGGGCAAGCGACAAGCGGCGCTGCTGTCCAAGCGAGAGCGCGCTCGGGAAGGCAGCCTCTTCATCCGCCAGTCCAACCTCACGCAGGGCCGTTCGGGCCGCCGCGAGACCGCAGCCGGTCACGATGAGGAGGTTGTCGAGGGCCGTGCGCCAAGGCAGCAAGGTCGGCTCCTGGAACACCATCGCCAAATGTCCGACGCCCTCGACACGCCCGTCGAAGAAGTCGCGATCCAGACCGGCGATCACCCGCAAAAGCGTGCTCTTGCCGATGCCGGAGGGGCCGGTGACGGCCAGCACCTCACCCTTGTCGACTCGGAAGGCAATCTTACCGAGCACCGCTTTGCTGCCGTAGGACTTCGCCAGAATCTCAACCTGCATAACGACGCCAGCGACTGGCCCGCCGCTCCCAAGGCTGCAGCACGAGGATCTCGATGGCCAGCATCACGGCGATGAAGCAGACCGAGTAGGCCAGCACATAGCCGACTTCAAAGAGCTGAAAATAGAGGTGAATTTGAAACCCGACGCCATTGGAGCGGCCGAGGAACTCGACCACCAGCACGATTTTCCAGATCAAAGCGACGCCGGTGCGGCCGGCGGAGGCCAGATGCGGCGCCAGCTGCGGCACCCAGATGTGGCGCAGCTTCGACCAGCGGCTCATGCGGTGAAGCTGCGCCAACTCATCCAAACTGGGATCGAGCGCCCGCGTTCCCTCACGCAGCATCACGGCAACCAGCGGAATCTTGTTGACCGCCACCGCGGCGACGGCTGCCGCCTCGGTCAGACCGATCCAGAGATAGCTGAGTACGATGGTCACCAAGGCCGGGAGGTTCAGAAAGGCGACCAGCCAAGGGTCGCCCCAGCGATCGGCCCGGTCGCTGCGGCCTAGGCAAAAGCCGATCGCACAGCCCAGGCTCATGGCCACCAGAAAGGCGGCCAGGACGCGCAGCAAGGTGGCCGCCAGATGCTCGAAGAGAACGCCGGACCGCGCCTCACTGACGATGATGCCGGCGACCCGTTGCGGCGCCGGCAGCAGGCTAGGATCGGCGGTGAGCAGTGCCGCCAGTTCCCAGACCAGCAGCAAGGCCGCAAGCGAAAGCAGCGGGATGGGCCAGCGTTCGACTCTAGTCACCCGGCGCATAGAAGAGACCATCCGGCAGGCTTCGCATCTCGCCGACCAAGGTTTCTCCGCCCTGCTCGATCAAGAGATCCAGGAACTTGGCGGCAGCAAGTCGGTCGACCGGGCCAGCCGGCGGAATACCCTCGATGAAGCCAGCGCGCAGAGCCTCGAACTCGGAATCGCTCTTGGCATTCATCCGCGGCCGCAGGCGCTCCCATGCCGCCTCGTCGCGCTCAAGGCGCCGCTTGGCGGCCACCGTCGCCGCCGCCAAGCCGGCAACCAAGTCCGGCTTCTCGCGCAGCAGGGAGCCCTTCACGACATAGCCGATCAAAGGCAGGTCGGGGTCCAATCCAAGCGCCTCTGCAGCCTCGGCGACACTGACAAGCGAACGGAAGCCTTTCGCCTTCAGGCGTACGGTAAAATGCCAGTAATTGATCGAACCCTCGATTTCGCCCTGCACCGTCTTCTGGTAGATCAGGGGTGGCGCACCGAAGACCTGATCCGTCCCGGAAGCAATGTCGAAACCCAGAATTCGGGCGGCATAGGCCTGAAGAATGAGCCAACTCTTGTCGATCGGTCCGCCGGCAATGCCGATCGTCGAGCCGGCGAGATCGACGAGATTGGCAATCAGTGAATCGCCCGGCACCAGCAGGCCGCCGACGGCTTTGGAATAGGGGATGAAAACGAAATCTCGGCCGGCCGCGCGCTGCCGCGCAACCCAGACCCAATCGGCCACCATGACATCAGCCTGATCGCCCTGAAAGGCGACCTTGGTGGCGCCGCCGCTGGCCAGTTCCAAGAGCTCGAGGCGTAGGCCCTCGGCCTCGTCCAGGCCGTAGTGGCTGAGCGTGTCCAGTTCCCAAGCCACAGTGCCGGCCTTCATCACGGCAACGCGCAACACCTCCTCGGCGCGCAGAGGCGCTGTCGCGAGCAGCAGCAGAAGGGCGAGGAGGATCGGCCGCATGCTTTCGCCCTCAGCCGCCCGGCCGTCCGCGTCGAGCCATCAGACCCTTCGAGGGATCGTAGGCGAAAATCGACGCCCCCATGAAGAGAAGAAAGCCAGCGACCACGACTGCCAAAGCCAGCCAATCGACCTGACCATAGAGCGCGAAGCGAATGAGCTCGACCGCATAGGTGAAGGGATTGAGCGAGCAGATGTCGTAGAGGAGCGTGCTCGACTCCTGCATGCGCCAGAGCGGGTAGAGCGCCGAGGAGGCAAAGAACATCGGGAAGATGACGAAGTTCATGATCCCGGCGAAGTTCTCCAACTGGCGAATGGCGGAGGAGAGAAAGAGCCCGATCGCCCCCAGCATCAAGCCCGAGAGAATCAGCGCCGGCAGGACGGTCAGATAGCCGCAAATCGGCGGCTCGATCCCCCAGAACCAAGCGATTGCCAGGAAAGCATAGACCTGGACGACCGAGACCGCCACACCGGCCAAGAGCTTCGATAACAGCAAGTACCAACGCGGAAAGGGACTAACCAAGAGGGTGCGCATGGCGCCGGTTTCACGGTCGTGCACCATCGAGAGCGACGACTGCATCCCGTTGAACAGCTGGATCATCGCGCAGAGACCGGGGGCGATGTAGACCTCGTAGAGTACATAGGTCTCGTAGGGCGGGGTGATCGACAGCCCCAGGATAGAGCGAAAGCCGGCGGCGAAGATGAACAACCAGACCAAAGGCCGAACCAGGGCGGCGAAGAAACGCTCGCGCTGCCGCGCGAAACGCAAGCCCTCGCGCCAGACCACGCCGCGGAGTGCGATGATGCGGCCCGGCCACTGCAAGCGCCGGTCGGGATCGGCCAGGGCGCTCATCAGGTCGCGGCCTTCGGCTTTAGTCCGGTCAACGCCAGAAAGGCATCGGCAAGCGCGCGCTCGCCGGCCAAGTCTCCGGCCGTGTCTCTTGCCAGTACGCTGCCCTTGTGCAGTACCACGACGCTGTCCTCAGGCTCAATCTCGTCGAAGAGGTGGGTGGCCCAGAGCACGGCCACGCCCTCTCGCGCTACCAAGTCACGAACCATGCCGATGACCTCTCTTCGCGCCTTCACATCGAGCCCGACCGTCGGCTCGTCCAGCAAGAGGACCTTCGGACCATGCAGCAGGGCACGGGTGATCTCCGCCCGCCGTACCTGGCCGCCGGAAAGCGTCGAGACCCGGGCGCGGGCCTGCTCGTTCAAGCCCATCCGCTCGAGCAGTTCATCGGCGCGGGCGCGCGTGGCGGCGCGGGCCATGCCGTGCAGGGCGGCATGGTAGTCAAGGTTCTGGCGGACCGTCAGATCGGCATCCAAAGCCCGCGATTGGAAGACCACGCCCATCCGCGCCAGGGCCGGTCCGGGCTTGCGCCGCACGTCGTGGCCACAGACCTTGATCGATCCACTGACATTGTCGTAAAGGCGCGCGATCAGTGAGAACAGCGTGGTCTTGCCGGCGCCGTTGACGCCCAGAAGGGCGACGAAACGGCCGGCCGGTACCTGCAGGGAGACCTGGTCCAGAGCGGCCTTGTTGCCAAAGCTGTGACTGACGCCTTCGACCGCCAGGGCGATGGCCTCGTCGCCGTTCTCGCCGACTTCACTCACTTGACGTTGAAAATCGCGCGCTGGGTCTCTCCCTTGCTGCCGGGAATCTTTACCTCGAAGCTGCCCGGCCGGATGGTCACGAAGGAAATCGTCGCCGTTCCCTCGTCGTCGAACTCCAAGGAATCGATACCCAACGGCCGCACCTCGATATCGTTGATCACCACTTCGTTGACCCAGATATTACGGAAGAAACCCGGCCCGGCAATCGCCAATTCGGCCGAGCCGTCGGCGATGATATCGATCTTGTAGTAGCGTCCCGACTCGAGCTCATAGGGCGCTTCGGCCAGCGGCTTGCCGGACGCCAGGGTGATCGGCGCCAAGGTTTCCCGATCGCGCAGGAGACCGGAGAAGCCCAGCCCTTCGGCCGCAGCCGGTGTCGGCATCAAAGACATGGCAAAGAGGCCGGCGGCAATCGTCAAGCGTTTCATGGAAAAACTCCTTTTTGAGTTTCTTACGGTGACACGTTCGTCGAGCCGATGTGCCTCCAGCGGGTTCGGCGTTCTCGATCGGCACTAATTCGGTGAAGACACGACGCCCCAAGGCTGCCGCCCCACCGGGACCGATTTCAGCACCTCCAGAGCCTCGACATCGATGACCGAGACGTCGTTGGAGTTGCCGTTGGTGGTGAAGAGATACTTCTCGTCCGGCGTGAAGCCCAACTGCCAGACCCTCTGACCGGTCAAGAGATAGTCGATCACCTCGTCGGTCTCGCCGTCGATCACGGCCACCCGATTGGCCGGCCCCAGTGCCACGAACACCTTGGAGCCGTCCGAGGTCACACTCACGCCGACCGGCTGCAGCGCCTCCGGCACGATACCCGGCACCTCGAAAGAGATCTTCTTGACGATCTTCGGGACACTAGGATCGATGACACTGACCGTGCCGCCAATCTCCGAGCTGACGTAGAGCTTCTTGCCGTCGGCCGTGTACTGGGCAAAGCGCGGGCGTTGATCGACCAGCACATTGGCATAGATCTCATAGCTTTCGCTGTCGATGAAATGCGCCATGTTGGTGGTCTCGGAGGTGTTGATGACGGTCTTACCGTCCGGGCTTATCGCCATGCCCTCCGGCTCGACGCCGACCGGGACTTCGGCCAGAACGCGCCGCGTCTTGACGTCGACGACGGTCACCAGGTTGTCGTCCTCGTTGGCGATATAGAGCGGGTTTCCGCTGGGGTGCAGAACGAAGAGTTCGGGATCGGGGCCAGACGGCAGGGTGTGGGTCTGCTTCAAGGTCACCGTATCGAATACTCGGACGATGTCGTCGTCCGAGGCGCAGACGTAGAGCTCTTTGCCGTCCGGGCTGATGGTGATGCCACGCGGTCTTTGGCCAGCATCCAGAGTGGCGGTCACCTCCAGGGTCTCGCTGTCGAGCACCGTGACCGTATTGTCCTTCTCGTTGGTGACATAGATGGTATAGGCCCGCGCCGGACCGGTGATCGCAAGCATCAGAGCCAAGAGGATCGCGGTTACGCTCAAACGCACAAAGAGTGTCATGGACTGGCTTGGCTCCATCAATTTATTGAACATCTGCTGTTCGGCTGGTCGTAGCCCAGCGTGTCGAGGCGCGACACGCGGTGAAGGTACTCCTTTTGCGGCGAGACCGAGACCAGGACCCGGTCGCCCGCCAGCAGAATCGGTTGCCGAAGCTGTCCGTTCCAAGGCCGAAAGGTCAGCTTCTGGCCCTTGAAGGCCGCCAGTTCGAACTCTGGGCTCAAGATGAAATCGCGCAGGGTGGCGAAGTCCGTAGCATTGCTCCGGGTGGCAGCCTCACCCAGCACTCGCAAGGCCGACCAGACCTGATAGTCCAGTGGCCGCATGTGGCGCCCCGCCTGGCGCTCAAAGCGCCGCTGGAACTGAGTGGCACCCCAAGCTTCCTGCGCCGGATGCCAGGTCAGCGGGCGCAACCCGGCCGAACCGGCGACGGGACGCGGATCCCAGGTCTGAAACGGCAGGTAGGCGGCAAAAACATCGCTCTCGTCGGCGACCAGCAAGACATCGTGGTCCTCGGCGCGCTGGGTGAAGACCGGTATCTGCGCCTGGACCTGGACGTGGCCGGTGTCGGTTCGCCTGGCCCCGCCGCTGTCCTCGAAGACCCGCTCCTCGACCAACTCGGCGCCGAACTTCTTCGCCGCCCGGCGGAAGGCTTGGGCCAGCGCCTGGTCGCGCGGGTGCGAGCCCTCGATCAGGAACCACTCGTCCCACTTCTTCCAAACCAGAAACTGCGCCAGAGCATCGGCCAACATCGCCCGGCTTGGCGCGACATGCAGCAGATTGGCTCGGCAGTTCTCGTTGCGCAGGGAATCGTCGTTGCTGGCGGCATTGATCAGAAGCGCGCGCTCGCTGGCAGCATCCGCCAGTTCCAAGGTCGTCGCACCGTCGGCGAGCAGAACGATGAAACCGGCACCCTCAGCGATCAGCTCTTCAAGGGCAGCGACAGCCCGGTCGGGAGGGGTCGTGACCTCGAGCAGTTCGAAGTTCTGATTGAGGAAACGGCCGGTCGTCTGATTGTCGGCATTAGCCAAGTGCCCACCGGCAAAGCCCAAATCCTCGGGTGCGATATCCAACCGCGAAATCGGCGGCGGAAGGCTCTCTTCGACCTTGAGAACAGCGGCCTTGATGCTCTGCGGATCTTCGCTCGCCGTCGCGATGCCCGGCAGCAGACACTGCCCCATCAAAAGAGTCATCGCTGCCAACCAGCATTTCATCGCAAAGCGCCCCGCATTCTTCCTGTTCTTCTATTCTTTTCCCTTGAAGCCATTTTCTTCGCCCGGCAGGGCAAATCTGTCAACCAAAACTTAATTTACTAAGAATAAGAAGATAATAATTCAAGAATCTCACGCAGCAAACGATCGAGCATGCAGTCTTCAGGGTGGCGCGAAACTACTGGGGGCCCCTGTCAAAAAACACCCTCTAGGACTAAGGATGCATTGTTCGCTGACCCGGCACTATGCAGACTGCCGGCATGATCCGAGCGCTTTCCAGCCTCTTCGTCGTCCTGGCCCTCGCGGTCACGGGACCTCTTGCCCTGGCCGAGCCTTTGAAGCCGGAGGCCTCGATTGCCTTTTTCGGGCTGACCTTCATCGACACCAGCACCGAGGGTGCCTATCAGGGCGTGCGACAGGACGAGGTCGAACGGCTGGCCATGCTGGAGCGCTATGTGGCCGAGAGCCTGACCGAGAAGGGCTTTACCTTGCTCGACCTGGAGCCGGTGCAGGAGCAACTGGAGCGCACCAGCAACCCGGCCGACTGCAACGGCTGCGAGGTCAGAATGGGTCGCGATCTCGGCGCCGACTATGTCGTCGTCGGCGAGGTCCAGAAGGTCTCGAACCTGATCCTCTCCATGAACCTGGTCGTCCGCGACAGCTTGAGCGGCGATATGGTCAAGGGGCTCTCCGTCGACGTCCGCGGCAACAACGACAAATCCTGGCAGCGCGGCATGCGCTACATCATCATCAACAACATCTTCAGAGACTGATCCAATCAGAACGCTTCAAACAGAGAGGAAATCATGAAGACTCTTCGATCGGCAATCGCACTCGCCCTTGTGCTCCTGGTGCCCCTGGTAGCACAGGCGGATGAGCCGACCCAGCAAACGGTCACCGTCAAGACAGAGGTCGCCGCCGCTCCGGGCACGGTGTGGGACACCATCGGAAACTTCCAGAACATGAGCTGGCATCCGGCCGTGTTCAGCTCGACAGGTGAGAACGGCAATGCGGTCGGGGCTACGCGCTTGCTGGTCCTGGGAGCTGCGGACGGGCCGACCATTGCCGAGGTTCTCGACAACTACAATGCCGCCGGACACAGCTACGGCTATCGCATCACCGAGGTGGATGTCGCCGTTCTTCCGGTCACCGACTATTCGGCACAGCTCACCGTGCGCCCGACAGAGGGAGGCTCCGAGATCGAGTGGAGCGGTAACTTCCTGCGCGGCGACCCGAGCGACCAGCCGGCCGAGAACTTGAACGATGCGGCCGCCGTCGTGGCCATCGCCGGCGTCTACGAGCTGGGCATGAAATCGCTGCGCGACACCTTCTTCGGCCAGTAAGCGCCGCTAAGCCTACTGCCGACGCAACAAGATCAGATCAAGGCCCTGAAGGGCTTCGTAGGTCTCCTGCATTTCCTTGGCGAAGCGTGCGTCGTCGACGGCCGAGTTAGCTGCCTGCAAATCCTCACGGATCGTCCTGACGCTGCGCGCGCCGTCGATGCGCGAGAGGAGCGCCGGCCCCAGACGCGGCAGGCGACGCCGCAAGGCCGTGCCCTCAATGCTCGCCTTGATCGAGAGCTCCTTCTGCGCCGCGCGGGCCAGATCGGCGCCCTTGTGCTTGGTCAGCACAGGGATCGCCTCGTCATCGAGCGCGGCTTCGCAATCCCGGTTCGAAGCCCGCGTGGCATAGAGCAGGTGGCTCTTCATGTTGCCGGCGAGATCTTCGGCCACTTGAAGACGTTCCTCCGGCGCCAACACGGCGAAGCCTTTGCTCAGCTCGGGGTCGGCGACATAGCTCTCCGGCTCGTAGAGTGCGCGGGGCAGGAAGCAAAGGGGCCGCAAATCGGCAGCAGTCAAGAGGTCTAGGATCTCGGTAACACTATAGGCGCGGTCGCGGCCGTTGAGCAGCAAATCGACCAAGGCTGCATCGCTCTGGCGATGATCGTAGAGATAGGGATTGCGGCGAAAGCGGTTGGTCTCCGGCAGCTTGGTGAGCAGCCGGCGTGCGGTCACGACCTGCTGAGCCAAGGGCGCCGCGCCGGCGAGCTGTCGCAAGACCGCTTGCAGCTCATAGACGCCGCTGCGCCCCAGGTGCGCATAGAGCATCAAGCCAATGCCACCCGTCTCGCTCAGAGCTGCGGACAAGGCCTTCAAGCCGCCCGGAGGATCGGTCAGATGATGCAGAACACCGCAGCAATCGATGTAGTCATAGGGGCCCGGGGCCAGGCGATTCAAGTCCTCCAGACGCCCGGTGACGAAGTGCAGATTCTTGAGACCTCTGACCTTGGCGCGGGCTTCGGCGATGGCCCGGGATGAGGAAGAGAGGTCCAAATAGATCACGTCCGCCTGCTCGGCCCCGCTGTCGGCCAGCTGCTGGGCCAGCATGATCGCCGCATCGCCGGTGCCGCCGCCGGCGATCAGTGCGCGGAACTCGGCAGCCGGATCGAAGTGGCCACGGCGCAGATAGTGCACAATCTCGCGCAAATCGCTGGGCGAACCTACGACCAGCCTTTTACGCTCGTCTGCCGGGTCGCGGCTGGGATAGGGGTAGGCCTCGTACTGCGCAGCAAGCGGATCGGCGTCTGCACCGCTCACACCCCCTCCTCCAAGCTTATCACCACCTTGTCCTTCGCCTTGCGGTTTCTGAGCAGATTGAGGGCCGCATCGACCTCTTCCAACGGCAGGCTGTCCGAGACCCTGGGCTGCAGGCGCCCCTCCAACAGCCAGGTGAAGAGGCTGCGCATCTGCTCGGCCACGCGGCTAGGCGCACGGCGTCGATAGGCACCCCAGTAGAAGCCGATCACCGCGATGTTCTTCACCATCACGATGTTCGCAGACGCTTGGGGAATACTGCCGCCGGCAAAGCCGAGAGTCAGCAGCCGCCCTTCGAAGGCCAGCGCGCGTAGCGATGCCTTGAAGACCGAGCCACCGACCGGATCGAGAATGACACCCGCACCTTGACCGGCGGTCAGCGCCTTGATCGTTCGCGCAGATCCTCCTTGCGGTAGTCGATCAAGGCATCGGCACCGTGTTCGGCGGCAACCGCCAGCTTGTCGGGACCGCCGGCCGTTGCGATCACCCGCGCGCCGAGCGCCTTGCCGACCTCGACCGAGGCAAGCCCGGTACCACCAGCAGCGCCATGCACCACCAACCATTCCTTCGGCTCTGGTGCGGGCCACGGCATAGTCGGCAAAGCCGCCATGATCAAGGAAGGCCAGCACCCGATCGCCCTCGCGCCAATCCTTGACCTTGGCGCCCACCGCAGCAACCACGCCGGCGACCTCCAGACCGGGCACAAAGGGCGCCTCGGGCATATCCTGATAGTGGCCGGCAAGCATCAAGGTGTCGGCGAAATTGGCCCCCTCGTCGCCGTTCTTGACCAGCGCGCGGCTACCCAATACCGCCGGCGCCTCGCTGATGAAATCGCCGGTGCCGCCGAACATGAGTGGGGCACTGGCCACGGCCACGCGCACGATACGGCAGGCTTCCTGGCGATGGCCTGGTTGATCGTCGGGATCGCCCAGGCGCGCCATGGTGAGAGCCCAGTTGGCCAGCAGCAGGCCCAGAGTGGGAATGCCGCAACCGTCGATCCCCCAGGGTGCCTGCCCCAGGTCGACACGCGTCATCGACTCCAAGACCCCCGATGATGCGCTGCTACATGGCATGGTGAATCTTCAAGTATCCCTTGGTCGGTACCTGCAGATGCAAGGCCTGGGTCAGCATGCCGGCGTGCTTGCCCGAGCAGTTGTTGTGCAGCTGGCTGGGCTTGCCGCCTTGGCTGAAGAGCTGATCGATGCTCTCCGCCAGTGCCGGCACCTGCGGACCGCATTCGAGATCCGCCTCACCGAGGCCGATACGCTCCAGCCAGGCAGCAACGGCATTGGCACGCATGGCTTCGCCTTGGTGGCTTGGTGCAGACCAAGGCGATCTCCTTCTGCGACAGCTTGAAGGCCTCGGCCGCGCCGCTCTCGATCAGCGGCAGCGCCTGCAGCGACTTGATCGCCGAGCGCGGATAGACCGGCCGTTCGATATCCCCGGCCGAGCGCACCACATGGCCGGCCGTATCGACTAGCGCATAGGTTGCTCGGTGCCAACTTTCTACCAGCGGGCTACGTGTGATGTCGACCAATAGGGGATTGGCGTTCGCGTCGTCGGACGGAGGGCTGTGCCATGGTGCCTCTAAACCGCATCGGTTATATGTCGTCATATGGCGCCGCGCGTCGCGCTGCGCCGCGAAGACCCATCGGTTATGCACGATGACGGATGGTATCCTCTGCCGCTAAACTTGGCCTCTTGCAGGGTGCTGCTGCAAGCTGCGCCGGCCATGAACGAGCTACGCGGATACTTCTGCATCGGCGCTGAGGGCATCAGCAAGCCGATGAACCTGGGCACCCTGCTGCGCACCGCCCATGTCTTCGCCGCCAGCTGTCTTTACCATCGATGCGGCCTTCGACAGCCAGAAAGTGCGCCTGTCGGATACCGCCGATTCGTCGCAGCACCTGCCGATCTTCAGCTATCGGAGCGTCGCCGATCTCACCCTACCGCGTGGCTGACGGCTGGTCGGTGTCGAGCTCACCGACGACACCATAGATCTCCCCAGCTTCCGCCACCCCTGACAGCCGCCTATATTCTGGGTCCCGAACGCAGTAGCCTCTCGCCTGAGGCACAGGTGCGCTGCGCCTTCATCTGAAGATCCCGACCCGCTTTTGCGTCAATCTGAGCGTCGCCGGCGCCCAGAAGATCCACAACGGCTGAGGGGGCGGACGGCCCTGGCAAACAAATGGGGGGGCTCCGCAAGGAAACGCCCTCCCTTGTGCGTCTTGACAGGTCAGAACCCGATTAGGCGCCGGCCGGCTCCGGCTGGGCTTCCAGGTCAGCGCCGCTTTCCTGGTCGATGCGCTTCATCGAGAGCTTCACCTTGCCACGATCGTCGACGCCAATGCACTTCACCTTGACCATCTGACCTTCCTCGATCACGTCTCCGACCTTGCCGACGCGATGCTGAGCCAGCTCGGAGATATGCACTAGACCGTCGCGGGCGCCCAGGAAGTTCACGAAGGCGCCAAAGTCGACGATCTTCACGACCTTGCCGTCGTAGATCGTGCCGACCTCGGGCTCGGCCACGATCGAGCGGATCCAGGCGATGGCAGCCTGGCCGGCATTGCCGTCGACCGCCGCCACCTTGATGGTGCCGTCGTCCTCGATGTCGATCTTGGCGCCGGTGGTCTCGGTAATTTCGCGGATCACCTTGCCGCCGGTGCCGATGACTTCACGGATCTTGTCCTTGGGAATAGAGATGGTGGTGACCCGGGGTGCGGTGTCCGACACGTCAGAGCGCGCCGTGCCCAGAGCCTTGGCCATCTCGCCTAGGATGTGCAGCCGACCGCCCTTCGCCTGATCCAACGCCTGATCCATGATGGCCGGCGTGATCGAGGTGATCTTGATGTCCATCTGCAGCGAGGTCACGCCATCCTTGGTGCCGGCCACCTTGAAGTCCATGTCACCCAAGAAGTCCTCGTCGCCCAGGATGTCAGAGAGCACGGCAACGCCCTCGTCTTCCTTGATCAGGCCCATGGCGATGCCGGCACAGGGCTTGGCCAGCGGCACGCCGGCATCCATCAGCGCCAGCGAAGAACCGCAGACCGATGCCATCGAGGAGGAACCGTTCGACTCGGTGATCTCCGAGACGATGCGCACGGTGTATGGGAAATCCTCCTTGGCCGGCATCAGCGGGTGGATGGCACGCCAAGCGAGTTTGCCGTGGCCGATCTCACGCCGGCCCGGGCCGAACATGCGACCGGCCTCGCCGACGCTGTAGGGCGGGAAATTGTAGTGCAACATGAAGTGCTCGCGGTAGCTGCCCTCGAGCACGTCCATCAGCTGCTCGTCATCGCCGGTGCCGAGCGTGGTCACCACCAGGGCCTGGGTCTCGCCGCGGGTGAAGAGCGCCGAACCATGCGCCAAGGGCAGAATTCCGACCTGACAGTCGATCGGACGCACCTCGGTGGTGCTGCGCCCGTCGATGCGCTTGCCGGTCTTCAGGATGCTGCCACGGACCACGTCCTGCTCCAAGCCCTTGAAGACACCACCGGCGAGCGCCTTCACGTTCTCCTCGTCCTCGGCCAGGCTGGCCATGATCTCGGCCTTGACGGCGCTTACCTTCTCCTGTCGGGCGAGCTTGATCGGCTCCAGATAGGCTTCGGCCAGCTTCGCCGAGAAGCCCTCGCTCAAGCGCTGACGCAGGGGCGCCAGCTCTTCCGGCTCCAGGGTCAGCTCGCGCGGCTCACGGGCACACATCTCGGCCAGCTCGATGATCGCGTCGATGACGACCTGCATCTGCTGATGACCGAAGTTGACGGCGCCCAGCATGACCTCTTCCGATAGCTCCTTGGCTTCGGACTCAACCATCAGCACGCCCTCGGAGGTCCCGGCGAGGACCAGATCGAGCTGACTGTCTTGCATGTCGGCCATGGCGGGGTTCAGCACGTACTGGCCGTTGATGTAGCCGACGCGCGCGCCGCCGATCGGACCCAGGAAGGGTAGGCCGGAGATGGTGAGCGCAGCCGAGGCACCGACCATGGCAACGATGTCGGGATCGTTCTCCATGTCATGGCTGATCACGGTGCAAATCACCTGGGTCTCGTTGCGATAGCTCTTGTGGAACAGCGGTCGGATCGGCCGATCGATCAGACGGGAGACCAGGGTCTCCTTCTCCGAGGGGCGCCCTTCCCGCTTGAAGAAGCTGCCGGGGATCTTGCCCGCAGCGAAGGCCTTCTCCTGGTAGTTCACGGTCAGAGGGAAGAAGTCTATGCCGGCCCGCGGCTGATTCGCGCCGACGGCAGTACAGAGCACCATGGTATCGCCGAGGCTGGCCAGAACGGCGCCATCAGCCTGGCGGGCGATGCGCCCGCTCTCCAGGGTGAGCATTCGCCCGCCCCAGCCGATCTCTTTTTTGTAGACGGTAAACATGTCTAGTGGTCCTTATATTCCTCTGTGGGCCGGATCATGTGCAAGCCGGACCCAAGTAAGCGGGGTCGTCTGCCCGACGCTTACTTCGGCCCGGCCGATCGAAGCGACATACCGGCCCGGTCATGTTGCTTCGTCTCAACAAATGGGTCGTTAGACCGTCCGGCGGCCATCTTAGCGGCGCAGACCTAGACGCTTGATCAGACCTTCGTAACGGCCCTGATTCTTGCCCTTCACATAATCGAGCAAACGCCGGCGCTGGCCGACCATGATCAGCAAGCCGCGACGCGAGTGGAAGTCGTGCTTGTGAGTCTTCAGGTGCTCGGTGAGGTTGGAGATGCGCTCGCTGAGAATCGCGACCTGCACTTCGGGAGAACCGGTATCGCCGTCTTTGGTGGCGTACTCTTTGATCAATTCCGCCTTGCGGTCCGGTGTGATCGACATCGGGTATGACCTCTTTCTTCGCTATTGATTGATGACGCGGACCGGGTGCACCTCTCCCACCTCGTAACGTGCAAGCGCGACCAGCCGCCCGGCTGTCGTTGCACACACGATGCTTCCTTGTGAAAGGTCGCGAAGGCGGTCGCGATGCACGCGGGCCATGAGCGAGACGATCTGGCCGCAGCGCAGCCGTCTCGCTTCCGCTTCCGACAAGGCGAACGCCGGGATGTCGTCCAGCGCTGTCTCGATCGGCAGCAGTTGCTCTTTCAGCGCGGGACTATGCCCAAGCGCCTCCAGCGACTCCAGCGGAATCGCCATGCCTTCGTTAAATGGACCGACAGCCGTCCGGCGCAAGGCCACGACATGCGCACAAGTACCGAGCGCCTGGCCCAGATCGCGCGCCAAGGCGCGTATGTAAGCGCCCTTGCCGCAGGTCACCAGGAAACTGGCGTGGTCGTAATCGGCTTGTTCGTCCAAACACAAATCGTCAATTCGAACCTTGCGCGGCTGCAAAGCGACGGCCTTGTCGTTGCGGGCCAGATCGTAGGCGCGTTGACCATCGATTTTGATTGCCGAGAAGGTCGGCGGCGTCTGCTCGATTGGACCACGAAACTGCGGCAGGACCGCTTCGATGGCAGCCCGGTCAGGCCGCGCCGCGCTCTCCTCCACGACCTCGCCTTCGGCATCGTCGGTGCTAGTGGCTTGCCCCCAGCGCAGGGTGAAGCGATAGCGCTTCACCCCCTCCATGACATAGCCGACGGTCTTGGTGGCCTCACCCAGGGCGATCGGCAAAACGCCGCTCGCCAGGGGATCCAGGGTGCCGCCATGGCCGGCTTTGCGTGCGTTCAGGAGACAACGAACGCGACCAACTGACTGCGTCGAGGTAACCTCCAGGGGTTTATCTAGGACGATCCAGCCGTTGACGGCCTCGCCGCTCTTACGCCGCGCCATCGCCCTCGTCCTCTCTATCCGCGAGGGTTCGGTGCAGATCCTGACGGACCCGCGGACGGCGTAAGGCGCGCTCGATGGAATCGGCCTGATCGAAGGAGCGGTCGGCCTGAAAGAAGAGACGCGGCATCACCCGCAGATCGACGGCGCCAGCCAGATGGCGACGCAAAAACCCGCTCGCCCGGTTCAAGGCAGCGACCGTATCGTCCAAGGCCTCGCCGCCTAGCGGCGTGACGAAGGCCGTGGCATTGGAGAGATCGGGCGATACCCTGACCTCGCTCATCGTCACCGAGCGACCGGCCAAAGCCCGATCGTCCAATAGATCGCGGTCAAGAACGGCTACCAAAGCATGACGCAGGGCTTCGCCTACGCGCAATCGCCGCTGGCTACGGCCCTGACCGGACCGCTCAGACCCATATCGTTGTTTCATGTCTGTCGTCCGTGCGAGAGACGGTGACGCGCAAATCCTAGAGCGCGCGCCACCTCCTCAACCTCATAGCATTCGATGCGATCACCCACTTGAATGTCCTGATAGTGCTCGAAGGCCATGCCGCATTCGTAACCCTGGTTCACCTCGCGAACCTCATCCTTGAAGCGACGCAGGGTCTTCAGGGTCCCGTCGTGGATGACCACGTCGTCGCGCAGCAAACGCACCTTGGCACCGCGCTTCACCATACCTTCGGTGATCATGCAGCCAGCCACCTTGCCGGCTTTGGTCACGTCGAAGACGGCGCGAATCTCGGCGTAGCCCAGGAAGTTCTCGCGGGCTTCCGGTGACAGCAGACCAGTCAGTACCACCTTCACGTCATCGACCACCTCGTAGATGATCGAGTAGTAGCGGATATCGACCTCATCGTTGCGGGCCTGCTCGCGCGCCTGCGGGTTGGCGCGCACGTTGAAGCCGATGATCAAAGCCCCGGTGGCCTGCGCCAAGGTCACGTCGCTCTCGTTGATCGGTCCGACGGCCGCGTGCAGGATCTGCGCCTGAACCTCCTTGTTGCCGAGCTTCTCCAGTGCGTTGACGATGACCTCCATAGAGCCATGCACGTCGGCCTTGATGACGACCGGCATGGTCTTGGCTTCGCGGATGCGCGAGAGCATCTGCTCCAAGGTGCCGCGGCTTTGCCGTGCCAAACCCTTCTCGCGTTCCTGCTGCTGGCGGAAGTCCACGACCTCGCGGGCCCGGCTCTCGTTCTCCACCACCAAGAGGGCATCACCCGCCGTCGGCGTTCCCTGCAGGCCCAAGACCTCGGCCGGCATGGAGGGGTCGGCCAGCTTGATCTGCTTGTTGCGATCGTCCAGCAGGGCGCGCACCCGGCCCCATTCGGAACCGGCGATGAAGACATCGCCCTGACGCAAGGTGCCAGAGGTGACCAAGACGGTGGCGACCGAACCGCGACCCTTCTCCACCTTGCTCTCGATCACCACACCTTCGGCCATCTTCCTCGGGTTGGCCGTCAGATCCAAAATCTCTGCCTGTAGGAGGATGGCCTCCTCCAGTTTGTCCAGGCCGGTCTTCTTGGTAGCAGAGACCTCGACGTTCAGGATGTCGCCGCCCATTTCCTCGACCACCAATTCGTGCTGCAAGAGCTCTTGGCGCACCCGGTCGGCATTGGCGCTGGGCTTATCCATTTTATTGATGGCAACGATGATCGGCACCTTGGCCGCGCGGGCATGGCTGATCGCCTCGGCCGTCTGCTCTTTGATGCCGTCGTCGCCGGCCACCACCAACACCACGATATCGGTAACCTCCGCACCTCTGGCCCGCATCGCGGTAAAGGCGGCGTGACCTGGGGTGTCGATGAAGGTGATCTTGGCGCCGGAGGCCAGCTCCACCTGATAGGCGCCGATGTGTTGGGTGATGCCGCCGGCCTCGCACTTGACGACGTCAGTCGAGCGCAAGGCATCCAAGAGCGAGGTCTTGCCGTGGTCGACGTGGCCCATGATGGTCACCACCGGCGGCCGCGGTTGTAGATCCTCGTCGCGATCCGGCTCTTCGCTCTTCAGGCCGAGTTCGACGTCGGCAGCCGAGACCCGCTTGATGCGGTGTCCGAACTCCTCCACCACCAGTTCCGCGGTATCGGCGTCGATGATCTGATTGATGGTCGCCATGATGCCCATCTTCATCAGGGCCTTGACTACCTCGCCGCCGCGCTCGGCCATGCGGTTGGCCAATTCCTGCACGGTGATGGTCTCGGGCACCACGACCTCGCGGACCACACGCCCCGGCATCTGGCTCTGGCGCAGGTCCATCATCTGCTTCAGCTTCTCGCGCTGACGACGCACCGAGGCGAGCGAGCGCTGACGCTCCTTCTCGCTTTCGCCGTCCAGGGCCTGGGCGATGGTCAGCTTGCCGTGCCGCCGCCGCGGTGCCTCGCGGGCGTGCTGGTTGGCCAGCTTCGGCAGGTCGCGCTTGCGTCGCTTGATCCGGCCGCCCAGCTCATCCAGCTCGCTTTCGACACCTTCTTCCGGCGGGCTCGTTCGCTTGGGCGCTTCGCCGCCGGCACTCTCGCCGGTCGACTCCGGCTCGGAGTTGGCCGTTTCCGTCGCGCCGCCATCCGCTGCCTGCTTGGGGGCTTCATCTGCAGCCTTTGCCTGCTGCTTGGTGGTTTCTTCAGTCTCCAGCTTAAGGCGTACCTCAGCTTCGATGCGACGGCGATCCTCTTCCTGCTCGGCGAGCTTGCGGACTTCCTCTTCGGCAGCCTTGCGGCGCTCTTCTTCGGCCGCCCGGCGGCGTGCTTCCGCTTCCGCTTCCGCTTCGAGGCGCTTCTGCTTGGCGATGCGACGGGCCTGGTCCAGGGCCTTGGCTCGGGTCTCGCGCTCGGCCTGGGTCAAACCCTCGGCAGCCGGCGCCGAACTCCTGGAGCGATTGCGGTCACCGCGCCGTTCGCCGCCGCGTCCACCGCGTGGCTGCTGCGATTTGGCTTGCGGCGTGCGCGCAGGAGACGAGGGCGATCCGCTGTGCTTGCCGCTTGGCTTGGCCGAAGCCTGCTTCGGTTCCGTCGCACCGCCAAGCCCGATCGCCCGCTTGCGCTTGACCTCGACCGTCACCGTCTTGGTGCGGCCATGGCTGAAGCTTTGGCGAATCTGGCCGGTCTCAATCGTCTTCTTCAACTCCAGGCGGCCCGGTCGATTGAGACGGAGCTGCGTCTTGTCGGTCTCTTTCGTCATATCCTACCCGTTACCTTCACGCGACGCTGCCCTGCTCTAGGGCCAGCGCCAAGACTGCCCGCTGGGACAGCCGATCCGCCCAACGCTGTTCGTTCACGGCAAGGTGCACCGCGATGTCTCGTCCCAAGGCCCGCCCCAACTCGGCGGCCTGAAAACAGTCGATACACGCGACCTCGTCACCTGCCGCCGTGCGAAGCCGCCGCTGCGCCTGATCGGCGCCGTCCGCGGCCTCTATCAAAAGCTTGACCTGATGGTGTGCGACGGCAGCGCGTACCGCCTCGTACCCGCAAACCAGCGCCCCCGCCCGCTTGGCCAAGCCGAGCTGCGCCAAAAAGCGCTCGCGTGCCGTCTTAGCCAACTGCTCGGACAGATCGGGGGCAACCGTGACCTTCTGCCGTGCTGCCTTGTCGAAGAGGCTCTTCGACAAGGCAGCACGGACTATAGCCCCCTCCGCCGACAACCACAATCCGCGCCCGGGCAGGCGGCGCGCAAAGTCGGGCACGATGGTGCCCTCTGGCGACACGACGAAACGCAGCATAGCATCCGGTGATAGGCAACGACCCGTGACCAAGCAGCGGTGCAGCGATGCATGATTGCCGGCCTCACCCGTTACAGTCCGCTCTCTGTCCTGCTCGTCCTGCAGCAGCATGCTTCCTCTCGTTCAGACCAAGCCGCATGCGCTTTAAGCGCGCGGCTCTTCGCCTGCGTCTTCGCCATCGCTCGATGCGCTCTCGACCTCAGCATTCGACTCAATCTCATCGATTGTCGTCTCGACCGCCTCGTCGTCAATCTCATCAACCGGCTCGTCATCTGACCCGTCAGTCGACTGGTCGAGCGGATCCTCCGAGGTCGCCTCTTCATCCTCGAACCAATGCGCACGGGCCGCCATGATAATGGCGTCCGCCTCGTCCATGGTCAGCAACTCAGGCCCCAGGGCCTCGATCAACTCGTCGCTGGCCAGATCGGCCAGATCGTCCAAGGTCTTGGTTCCAGCCTCACCCAAGGCGACCAGCATTTCCGTCGTCAAGCCCTCGATCTCGGCCAGATTGTCGTCGACGCCCAGTTCGCGGCGCTGCTCATCCTGCTGACGCTGCTGCTCTTCCAGCCAAGCCTGGGCGCGCAGCCGCAGCTCTTGCGCCACGTCTTCGTCGAAGCCCTCGATCTCGGCCAGTTCCTCCGGCTCCACATAGGCCACTTCGTCGACCCTCGTAAAACCCTCGGTGACCAACAGATGGGCGATCACGTCGTCCACATCCAAGGCCTCGATGAAGAGCTGCGAGCGGCGGTGGAACTCTTCCTGACGGCGCTGCGATTCTGCCTCTTCGGTCAGGATGTCGATGTGCCATCCGGTCAGCTGCGAGGCCAGGCGCACGTTCTGGCCGCGCCGCCCAATGGCAAGCGAGAGCTGCTCGTTGGGGACCATGACCTCGATCCGACTCGTTTCCTCGTCCATTACCACCTTGGTGACCTCCGCCGGGGCCAAGGCATTGACGACGAAGGTCGCGATGTCCTCCGACCAAGGAATAATGTCGATTTTCTCGCCCTGCAGCTCCTGCACCACGGCCTGCACTCGGCTGCCGCGCATGCCGACGCAGGCACCGACAGGGTCGATCGAGGAATCGGAGCTGATGACCGCGATCTTCGCCCGGCTTCCGGGATCGCGCGCCACCGACTTGATCTCGACGATGCCGTCGTAGATTTCGGGAACCTCCTGGCGGAACAGCAAGGCCATGAACTGCGGATGCGCCCGCGACAAGAAGATCTGCGGTCCGCGTTGCTCTTCGCGAACGTCGAAAACGAAAGCTCGGACCCGATCGCCGGTGCGGAAGCTCTCGCGCGGCAGGCTTTCCTCGCGCCGCAGCATAGCCTCGGCACGGCCCAGATCCACCGTGACATTGCCGAACTCGGCGCGCTTGACGATGCCGTTGACCACTTCACCGGCGCGGTCTTTGAATTCTTCGTACTGGCGCGAACGCTCGGCCTCGCGGACCTTTTGGACGATGACCTGCTTGGCCGTCTGAGCAGCGATGCGCCCCAGGTCAATCGGCGGCAGCTCTTCGGTGATGAAACCGCCGATCTCGAGCTCCTCGTCGATCATCTTGGCATCGCGCAACGCGATCTGCGCCATGTCGTTCTCGACCTCGTCCTGGGTCTCCACCACCTGCCGGTAGCGCGCCAGTTTGATGTTGCCGCTGCGCCGATCTATGGCGGCACGAATGTCGTGCTCGTGACCGTACTTGGCGCGTCCGGCACGGCCGATCGCTTGCTCCATGGCCTCCAGGACCTCGTCGCGCTCAATGCCCTTGTCGCGCGCCACGGCGTCGGCGACCTGCAGGACCTCGGTGCGCGCAAGCGCCAGATTATCCATCCCTCGTCATTCCCTTGTTTGCCGGCCCACTCAGGGTTCGGCTGTCTTCGTCCGCATCTTCGTGGCCAGCCTCTTGCTCGGCGATCAAGGCATCGGTCAAGACCAGCTTGGCCTTGACAAGATTGTCGAACGCCAAGCTTTGGCGGCCTTCCTCGCAATCGAGCAAAACATTCTCGCCTTCGACAGCGATCAGAGTGCCCGAAAAGCGTCTGCGTCCCTCGATCGGTACCGCCACTTCCAGCCGCGCCAAATGCCCGGCAAAGCGGCAAAAATCCGCCAAGCGTGTCAGCGGCCGATCAATTCCTGGAGAAGAGACCTCCAGTACATAGGCTGTCGTTATCGGATCCTCAACATCCAGTATAGCAGCTGCGTAACGGCTTGCCGCAGCACAGTCCTCCACATCCACGGGCCGCCCGTCCAGACGTTCGATCATCAACTGCAAACGCGGCCGCCGCTCGCCACCGAAGACGATGCACACGATCTCATAACCCAAATCCCCGAGACCCGGCGTGATCAGGCGCTCGACCTCTGCACCCAAGCCTTCGCTGGTCTTGCGAAGGCGCAGTTCTGTTTCCTCGACGGCGTTCAAGGTGCGTCCTGTTCCTACCCCTCCGACCGAGCGCCGCGGCAAGCCACTCCAGCCCAGAAAAGAAAAAAGGTGGACTCCGGAGGAATCCACCATCTTCCAGTAGACCATCGAAACGATCGTCAACTCTATGGTGGACCAAGTACTACGCCCCTTGTCCGGCAAAAGCAAGCATCGATGATCCGGAATCCGGTCAAAGTCGCCGCCAGATCATGAAGACCGGTTTGCGACCTGTCGCCAGGGCCTTTTCCTCGTAACGCGTTTGCGGCCAGTCGTCCGTTCGCCGGCGCCAATCCTCGGCCCGCGAGATCGGCCAGTGGAAGGCGGGATGGCGGTCCAGACAGGCCATCATCCAAGCAACATAATCGGGGTCGTCGGTCGCCAAGCGCAGCTCCGCACCCGGACGCAAGGCCGAGGCCAACTGGTCAAGGGTCTCGGCCTGCAGGATGCGACGCTTGTTATGCCGCACCTTGGGCCAGGGATCGGGAAAGAGGATGAAGGCGCGCGAGAGGCTGGCCGGTTTCAGGCAGTCGAGGAGATCGCGCACATCACCCAAATGGATGCGGACCCGCTCGCTGCCCTGCGCCTGCAGCTGACGCAGCGCCTTGGCAACGCCATTCAAGAAGATCTCGGCGCCGATGAGACCGATGTTTGGATTGGCTGCTGCCTGCCAAGCCAAGTGCTCGCCGCCGCCGAAGCCAATCTCCAGCCACACCGCGTCCGGGGTCACCGGAAATGCTTTGCCCAGATCCAGATCGCCGCCATCCTCCGGAAGCGTCAGCGCCCATTCCGCAAGGCCTTCCTCCAGCACGCGCTTCAGGCCGCCGCGCAACGGACGGCCTTTGCGTCTGCCATGCAGATGACGGCGCAGCGTTCAGTCCTCGTCTTCGGTGATTTCTCCGAACTAGGTCAGCGCACTCTTCAGAGGCTCGACCAGATCGGTGCGTTCCCAAGAAAACCCGCCGTCGGCTTCGGCATCGCGGCCGAAATGCCCATAGGCGGAGGTGCGGGCGTAGACCGGTCGATTGAGGCCCAGGTGCCGGCGAATGCCGCGCGGCGAGAGGTCCATCACCTCCTTGATCGCCTGCACCAGACGGTCTTCGTCGATCACGCCGGTGCCATCTAGGTTGGCATAAACCGAAAGCGGCTTGGAAACGCCGATTGCGTAGGACAGCTGGATCGTGCAGCGCTCGGCCAAGCCGGTAGCCACCACATTCTTGGCCAGATAGCGGGCCGCATAGGCAGCCGAACGGTCGACCTTGGTGGGGTCCTTGCCGGAAAAGGCGCCGCCGCCATGCGGCGCGGCTCCGCCATAGGTGTCGACGATAATCTTACGGCCGGTCAGGCCGGCATCGCCGTCGGGTCCACCGATCACGAAGCGACCGGTCGGATTGACGTAGAATTCCTCCTCCGGGCACATCCAACCCCCGGGCAGCACATCCAGCACGAAAGGGCGCACCATCTCGCGCACCTCTTGCTGGTCCAGACCCTCGACATGTTGGGTGGAGACCACGATCGAGTTGGCGGCAACGGGCTTTCCGTCTTCGTAGCGCAGGGTCACCTGACTCTTGGCATCGGGTCCGAACTGCGGTTGACCGCCGTTCTTTCTGGCCTGCGCCATGCGATGCAGAATGCGGTGCGACAGATGTATTGGAGCCGGCATCAGCGCCTTGGTCTCGCGGCAGGCGAAGCCGAACATGATGCCTTGATCGCCTGCGCCCTCGTCCTTGTTGCCCTCAGCGTCCACGCCTTGAGCGATGTCGGGCGACTGCGCGTGGATAAAGTTTTCCAAGCTGGCATGTCGCCAATGAAAACCGTCCTGCTCGTAGCCGATGTCGCGCACAGCGTTGCGCGCCGCCTCTTCGATCAGAGCACTGGTCACCGAATTCGGTCCGCGGACCTCGCCGGCCAAAACGATGCGATTGGTGGTGGTCAAGGTTTCCGCTGCCACGCGCGCCTCGGCATCATGCGCGAGGTAGAGGTCGACAATGGCATCGGAAATACGGTCGCAAACCTTGTCGGGATGACCCTCGGACACGGATTCGCTGGTAAAGAGGTAGGTTCCTTGGCGCACGGCCCCTCCGAATGCTTTTGCGCGTCTAGCAGCACGACCGGCGAAGATACCCAAAGGCAACATCTCCAGCCTTCAATCTCCTGCCGTCAAGCCAGAGGCCTTATCAACCGCAGCAGGCTTCGCGTCAAGCGCCACGCGTGCAGATCACCTGTCACAAGAGAGGCTTGCCGATCTCGGCCGGCCTAACTCTCCTACTTGTCGACAGGGCTCCCTTAAGGCATGAAGTGTCTCATGCCCGGTCTGCAACGTTCGCGCCTGTCACCAGTATTGGCGAGGTTGCTGCCTTTAGTCGTTTTAGCTGGCGGCAGCCAGGACCTTGCACATCTCGAACAAACGCTTGCGCACTAGAGGGTCGCGAATGCGGTAGTAGGCACGCACTAACTCCAGAGTCTCACGTTTAGCCATGGGATCGAATTCATACTCAGCTTGGTCTTCGGCAAACTCGTTGAGCGCCGCTGCACTGCCTTTCTCGCCCGGAGCCAGATAGTCCATCAGCTCTTCAAAGAAGAAACCGACCGGTACCTCGAGAACCTTCGAGAGGTCGTAGAGACGGCTGGCACCGATCCTGTTCGTGCCCCTCTCGTACTTCTGTACCTGTTGAAAAGTCAGGCCAATTGCCTCTCCAAGCTTCTCCTGACTCATGCCGAGCAAGGTGCGTCGCATACGAACGCGCCGACCGACATGCACATCTACTGGATGGGGACGTCCCGTCCCGCGCCCATACTCCAAAGTCGGACTTAATGCTGCCATTGATCACTTCTCCCTTTATTGAATCGCCCCTTACCTAAGGGCGTGAAGCACCCAAGACATACCCTGTTAATCTCAGCGGTCAACAGCCGGGTGCGCGAGGCTTTTGCAATCCGATAGTGCAAATCGGGCGCCTAGCGCCGTCGGCGATCCTGACCAAAAGAGTAGGCCAGCAGGGTCAGCAACACAGCCAGTGGGATCAACAGCCAATTGCCGAGGTGCGCGAAAAACGTCGGCTCTACAGCTACCGGAAGCGGTAGATCCAACACGCCGATCTCATTCAATTCCAGTCGCCCTACTACACGACCATAGGAATCAACCAGAGCCGATATACCATTGTTGGCTGCACGAACCAAGGGCAACCCCTCTTCCACGGCGCGCAGTTTTGCACTTGCAAAGTGCTGATAGGGGCCGCTGGATCGACCGAACCAGGCATCGTTGGTCAGGTTCAGAAGAAAGCCGGGACGGGGCCCCGATGGGTCCGTCACGGCTCCCGGAAAAATGATCTCATAGCATATCAAAGGCGAAGCGCTGGGTAGGCCAGGCAGATCCAAGGTCGTCAATCCAGGTCCGGACGAGAGGCTACCGCGGGCGACGGTGATGTTCAAGCCGCCCAGAAAATCCGCCAGCGGAACATACTCGCCGAAGGGCACCAAGTGCACTTTATCATAGGTTTCTTTGATCGAGCCATCGTCGGCAATCACATGTAACGCGTTAAATCCCTCCCCTTGCGGCGTATAACGCGGCGCGCCGGTAACAAGATAGCCGTTTTTCGGAACAGCAGTTGCAACTTGCCGCAGCAAACCAGGATCGCGCCAGAGATTAAAAGGCGCAGCGGTTTCCGGCCAAACCACAAGATTCACATCTTGGATACCGCCACTCCTCGAGAGCTGCAAGAGGCGGTCAAGATGTTCAGTCGCAAGAGCGGGATTCCACTTTAGGGTTTGCGGGACTGAAGGCTGGACGAGGCGGACAATCGGGCCAATGTGACCCGCATTCACATCTGAGGTCGAAAGGCGCCAGCTGCCGAATAGAAAGACGGCGGCCAGAAGCCCCCAGGAGATGGCAAACAGTCTGAGTGTTTCCGCCCAGCGCGTCGCCGTCCCCAAGGCGGCGAGCGAAACGGCGGCAAGCAGACTCACCAGGCTCAAACCCCAGACTCCGGTCAAGGATGCGAGTTGCAACATCGCCGGCACCTCGGACCAAGTCGTGCCGATCAGATTCCAGGGAAAGCCTGACAGCACCCAAGAGCGCAACCATTCCGCCGCCAACCAAAACAGAACGAAAATGACAAGTCGCGCACAGCCCTGCAGTCGGCTCATCCAGGTGGCCCAGGTGACGGCACCGATGAAGAGCGCCAGACCGCAGGAGAGGCCGGCAATAGATATCGGCAAAAACCACCAAAAACGCTCGAAGTCGACCGTCATGGCGATGCCGACCCAGTACAAACCAGCGAGAAAATGGCCGACACCGAAAAACCAACCTATGAAAAATGCGTTGCGCGCAGAAGTTGCAGAGACCAATTGCCACATAAGTATCACGAAGGCCGGAATCAGGCAGAAGACCAAGGAAATCGGCGGCAACGCCGCCGCCGAGAGCAAACCGGCACCAAGAGCCAAGACCTTCTGCTGCCAGCCGTTTAAGGCCTGAATGCCCAAAACGAGGCGAGAGAGCACCAGCCAAAGCGGCCCACGAGCGGTGCCCGTGGAAGCGGTCATGCTTGCTCAGCCTTTCGCACCGCGCTCGACGCTACTCCGCGCAGACGCAGGCGTTTCAGACGTCTCGGATCGGCCTCGACGACCTCGAAGATGATGCCGCTGTTGTCATGCGGAATGAGCTCGCCACGCGCCGGAAGTCGACCGGCAAGGGACACCACCAAACCGCCCAAGGTATCGATATCGGCCTCACGCTCTTCGTCCGACAGAAGCGGGCCCATTTCCTCCTCATAATCCTCGATCGGTACGCGGGCGTCGGCCAGAATGGTCCCGTCGCTGCGTCGCACCAGCCTTTGTGCGTCATCGAGGTCGTGCTCATCCTCGATCTCACCGACGATCTCTTCGACCAGATCCTCGATGGTGATCAAGCCATCGATGCCGCCGTATTCGTCCACCACCAAGGCCATGTGCCGGCGCGAGAGGCGCATCTCCAACAGAAGATCGAGAGCGAGAACCGAGGGCGCGATGAAGAGTGCCGGGCGCATGATCGCCTCGAGGCTGAAACCCGCCGGATTGGTGGCGAAGGGGATCGAGTCCTTCAAGTGCACCATGCCGACGATGTTGTCCAAGCTCTCGCGATAGACTGGCAGGCGCGAATGTCCGCGTTTGGCGATGATCCTCAGGAACTCGGCAAAGCCGGTTTCCACGTCGATCGCATCGATGTCGGCGCGTGGAATCATCACGTCGTAGGCGGTCAGGTGGCGCAGGTTCACGATGTTCGACAACAGCACCCGCTCGTGAGAGCCGCTGGCCGGGGCTTCGCCGGGCTCGCCATCCTTCTGCTCGACCTGGCCGATGATCTCCTCGATGGCCTCGCGGAGCGCGGCTTCACCGGCTTTGGGTCGCAACTTGCCGATCAGGCGACGCAGGACGCTGCGCTTGCCCTCTTGCTGGCCATTGCCATTCTCGCTCATAACGCCGCCCCCGAAGCCAGCTTGGCAAGAGAACTGCCCGGTGGATAGGGATCGGCGACTGCCAGATCGGCCAGAATGCGCCGCTCGCGCCACTCCATCCGCTCGGCATCGAGGCGACGATCGTGGTCGAAGCCGAAAAGATGTAGAACCGCGTGCACGACGAGATGCGCCAGGTGCGCTCGCGGCGCCTTACCTTGAACCAGCGCCTCGGCGATCACCGTTTCTCGGGCCAGAACGATGTCGCCGAAGCGACCCATCATCGAATCATCGGGAAATGAGAGAACGTTGGTGGCTTTGTCGGCGCCGCGGAAGCTGCGATTGAGCGCGCGCACCGTCGCGTCATCGGCCAAGGCCAGGGTGAGTCCGCCCGGAGGCGCACCGACATTGGCCAAGGCGCGCCAAGCCGCACGCCTGACCGTTGCCGGAGCACCGGGAACCCGCGAGCGCCAAGCCCGATCCTCGATCAAGAGATCGATGGTCCAGCGTCGACTAGGTCGGGGTTCCTGCATCGCAAGATCCGCCGTCACGAACGCCGCTCGAAGAGGTCGCCGGCCGTCTGGCCCTCCTCTTCGGCAAGACGATAGGCGCGCACGATCCTCAGCACCAAAGAATGGCGCACGACGTCGGACTCGGTGAACTGGGTGAAGGTAATCCCCCCCAGCCCGGCCAAAAGATGCTGTGCTTCGGCCAGGCCCGACTTCACACCGCGCGGCAGATCGACCTGTGTGAGGTCACCGTTGATCGCCATCCGGCTGTTCTTGCCGAGCCTAGTCAAAAACATTTTCATCTGCATCGGCGTGGTGTTCTGCGCCTCATCGAGAATGACGAAGGCATTGACCAAGGTGCGGCCACGCATGAAGGCCAAGGGCGCCACTTCGATCTCGCCGCTCTCCAGGCGATTGGCCATCAGGTCGCCCGGCAGCATGTCGTAGAGCGCATCGTAGAGCGGCCGCAAATAGGGATCGACCTTGTCGCGAAGGTCGCCCGGCAGGAACCCGAGGCGCTCACCCGCTTCCACCGCCGGACGCGAGAGGATCAGGCGCTCCACCTGTCCGGCCAGCAGCATCTCGATGGCGACGGCAACGGCCAGATAGGTTTTTCCGGTCCCCGCCGGTCCGATCCCGAAGCTCAGCTCGTGCGAGCGCAAGGCTTCGATGTAGCGGCCCTGCGTGGCCGTCCGCGGCGAGATCTTGCGCTTACGCGTCTGCACCAGGGTCTCCGCGCTGCCGCCGGCTTTGGTCTCACCGGCGAGCGCCAAGCGCGCGGCGCCGTCGACCTCGCCGTCATCGACCGGAAAACCGCGCTTCAATCGCTTGTAGAGGCTCTCGATCGCGATGACGGCAATCACGGTCGCTTCCGGCGCACCGGAGATTGCCAAGCGATTGCCACGGGCCGAAAGCTTCACCTGCAGCTGGCGTTCCAGCCGTGCCAGATGTTGGTCGTGTTCGCCGTAGAGCAGCGGCAGCAGGGAATTGTCGCCAAATTGGAGCAGAGTCGGATCGCTTTTTGCGCTGTCGCTCACGCAGCCCCCAGATGTTCTTCCTCGACCGCTGAGATCTCCGCAGCCAGGGAATTGTCGCCGATACGCACCACCTTCACCCTATGGATTCGGCCCAGTTCGCTTTGCGGCAGCATTGCATGCACGGCCTGCATCCAGGGGCTCCGTCCGACCAGCTGCCCGGGCTTGCGGCCGACGCGATCGAACAGCACCGGCATGCTCAAGCCGAGTTGGCCGGCATTGAAGCTGCGCTGCTGGGCATTCAAAAGTTCCTGCAGACGCGCCAAGCGCTCGCTCTTCACGGGGTCGGGCACTTGGCCCGGCATGGCGGCGGCCGGCGTCCCCGGTCGTGGGCTATACTTGAAGGAGTAGGATTGGGCGAAGCCGATTTCTTCGACAAGCGCCAAGGTCTCCGCAAAATCCCGATCGCTCTCGCCGGGGAAGCCGACGATGAAATCCGAAGACAGAGCCAAGTCCGACCGCACCCTACGCAAGGCTGCGACGATCGCGCGATAGTCGGCGACCCGGTACCGCCGGTTCATCGCCCGCAGGATCCGTTCAGAGCCAGCCTGAACCGGCAGGTGCAAGAAGGGCATGAGCTGCGGCAGCTCGCCATGCGCCTCAATCAAATCCCCATCCATGTCGCTCGGATGAGAGGTGGTGTAGCGCAAGCGGGTGACCCCCGGAACCTTGGCCACAGCACGCAGCAGTGCAGCCAAGCCCCAGGTCTCTCCATCCGGCCCGGCCCCATGGTAGGCATTCACGTTCTGCCCCAGAAGGGTGATCTCCTGCGCGCCTCCAGCGACTAGGCTTTCGGCTTCGCGCAGAATCTCGGCGACCGGCCGCGAGGCCTCGGCACCGCGGGTATAGGAAACGACGCAGAAGCTGCAGAATTTGTCGCAGCCCTCCTGCACCGACAAGAAGGCCGAGACACCTTGCAGGCCGCGGCTCTTGGGCAGCAGGTCGAACTTGCTCTCGACCGGGAAGTCGGTGTCGGTGAGGCCACCCTGGCCACGCTCGACCCGGGCGATCAGCTCAGGCAGGCGATGATAAGTCTGCGGACCCACCACCAAATCGACGACCGGCGCGCGCCGGCGCATCTCTTCACCCTCGGCCTGGGCCACACAACCGGCCACGGTCACTGTCATCCGCCGTCCAGCTTCGGCCGCTGCCGCCTTGGCCAGACGCAGACGCCCCAACTCCGAGTAGACTTTATCGGCCGCCTTCTCACGGATGTGGCAGGTGTTCAAAATAACCAGATCGGCCTCGGCCGCCTGGTCGGTTTCGGCATAGCCGAGCGGCGCCAGCAACTCCGCCATGCGCGCGGAATCGTAGACGTTCATCTGGCAGCCGTAGGTTTTTAGATGAAGCTTCTTGAGCAAGGGTTCTACCGATTAAATCCAAGTGCAGAGGCAGCGGCGCTGTGGTTCGCGGCGCCTGCCAATGGTGGGTAAAGAATGAGCCATGACATCCCTTAACCTAGCATCGCAGCCGGCGCAGCGGCAATCGCCCTAGTATGACATCTTTGCGCAGACAC
>CBDBCL010000031.1:0-106858 GCA_965202755.1 Rhodospirillales bacterium
TCATCAATAACAAGCTGACGAAGCCCTATTCGCCAGTGCGACCGCGCCTCCTCTCCATCGCCGGGAGTTCGGCCAGCAGCCTGATCGGCGGCGTCGGAACCGGCAACATCTAAAAAGATCTTCGCCATCGCACAACGTGACAACACCGATCTGAACATCGTCTGGATTCCCGCCGACTTCGATGTCGAGCCGAGCGAGCCCTTCGACCCCATCTACATGAAGGCACTCTACGATCTGGGCTACCAGCATCGTCTGGCCGGCGATCGCTGGCAACCGATTCCGCCAGAATACACGCCTTGGAAAGCGGGAGGCTGATCCCTCTCACCACAGCCCTGCTGCACCAAGGTCTCAGATGATCGAAGGGCGACTCTCCCGGTGGGAGAGTCGCCCTTCGATTACGTGACTGGGCCGCTCGGATCAGCCCCGATCATCCCTTCTCAAGGAAGAGAGGGGGACGTCAGCACCGGCCGAGGAGGCTGCTCCCTAGCCGGCACCGCGCACCCAGGACACCCGAGAAGAACCGCAGATCACTCGACATAGGATCACCTCCTTTCTTGCTGTTGGAACGATGAATTGAAGCCTAATCACAGGATCGGAGTCATTCCAAGCAAAAGGAGTCCCTGGTCGGAAGAAACAGCAAAAGCCAAGCGGACGATCCCACCCGCGTGGCTCTCTCGTTCTGGCTTCGGTAGCGATCTCGAGGACCGCTGCCGTGCAGTCCCAATTAGGTTGATTAGCCCTGGCGCTTAGCCCTGGCGGGCCTTGAACCGCGGGTCCTTCTTGTTGATCACATAGACCCGGCCGCGGCGGCGCACGACGCGACAGTTCTTGCCGCGCAGCTTCGCGGTGCGCAGCGAGTTCTTGATCTTCATGGCTCTCGATCCGACATAATACGCAGCCTAACGCGACCCTCCGGCTGGGAAGGCCGACGCCAAAACCGCCCTTGAACAGAGCGCGGGAGTATAGTCAGGCAGCCTCGCAGGTCAAGCCCGCGAAGCGCACGACACACCAGCGTCTTTCCGACTGTTGCGATGCGCAAAAAACAGGGCGACTCTGGCCGCCCCTTCTTGTCTCGGACCTGGATGCATGCCCGACCTCCCAGAAAGGCAAGCGCTGCCGATCTACGCGATCAATCTCGATCGCGCCAAGAAACGCTGGTCTGCCATGCAAAAGGGCTTGCAAGAACAAGGTCTTGTCGCCAAGCGCCTGTCTGCCTTCGATGCTCAGACCAGCGCCCACCTGCCGGTGTCGCGTTATGACGAAGCGGGATCCAGGCGCTACAACGGCGCGCCCCAGATCAAGAGCACCATGGCCGGATTCGCCAGCCACTACCGAGCCTGGCAGATCATCCGCGACTCTGGAGGGTCAGCCGTGGTTATGGAAGACGATCTGGCGTTCCAGGATGGCTTTGTCCAAGCGCTCGACTTGGCCGCTGCGCAGATTGAAGAGCGGCACTACATTCGCCTCTTTGCCCTCAATCGCAAGCGGCGGGCCTTGCTCATCGAAACGCTGGCGGGCGGCTTCAAGTTGGTCTGCCTGACCTATCGCCCAATCGGCACACAGGCCTATCTCTTGAGTGCGGAGGGAGCCGAGAGGTTAATCGCCCATGCCGAGCGTTGGTTTCAGCCGGTCGACGACTATCTCGACTGCTTTTGGGTGCATGGATTGCCGCCCTTTGCTATCCAGCCCTACCGGATCGAACATGCCGACGAAGGCTTCTCTTATCTACAAAGCGGACGCGAACCCTACCGCCGCAGCCTCACCGAGCAGTTGAGGTTCAAGCTTCGTCGCCGGACCGAACGGCTGCAGGCGCGTTTCTGGCTGCTGCGCCACCCGCCGAGATAGAGACCATGCCCCTTCCCCCCATACGCGTCGTCAATCTCGAGCACGCGCCGGAGCGCTGGAAGATGGTATCGCAAGGCTTGGCACGAGAAGGCCTGGCGCCGGTTCGCTTTGCCGCCATCGACGCCACCGCCGGGCAGCATCTGCCGCACAGCCGCTACGACGAGGCCGCTACCTTGGCTCGGCGCGGCCTGCCGCTGCGACCGGCCGAACTCGGCTGCTTTGCCAGCCATGCGTTGCTGTGGCAGTTGGTCCTAGACAGCGGCGAGCCGGCCGTGATCATGGAAGACGACGTCAGGATCGACTCGGGGTTCGCGAGAGCCGTCGAGTTGGCCCAGTCGCTGGCCGAGCGTCATCCGATGATCAGGCTGAGCGCGCTGCAGCAAGGCCGCCAGCCGCGCGTGCTGGCCGAACTGGCCGATGGTTATCGTCTGGTGCGCCACAATAAGGGACCAGGCGGAACGCAGGCCTATTTCCTGACGCCGGCCGGTGCTGCGCGCTTTCTGGACGACGCCAAAGTCTGGTTCGAGCCGGTTGACGACCACATGGATGCCTATTGGCGTCACGGGATCGTGGCCCTGGCCATCACGCCCTACCGGGTCAGTCACGACGACGGCGGCCACTCCTTCATTCAGCCGGCCAAGCCGCCCAAGCGCGCAGCTCTGAACTGGCTTCGGCGCAAGATCAATCGCCGCCTGGACCGCTTGCGTGCCTACTGGTGGCTGGCAAGACACCCACCGCGGCCGTGACGCGACTTCGCAGGTCGGCTGCGGAGCCGATCGCCATCTCTCTCACGGATCATCTTCGCCAGACCGTGCGGCTCGCCATTCCGGTGATGCTGGCCCGCTGCGGCTTCATCGTCATGGTGACGGTCGACACCATCATGACCGGTCAAGTCTCAGCCCAGATGCTGGCGCACTACGGCATCTCGATGGCGCCGCACATCACCGTGCTGGTGGTCGGCATCGGGCTGATGGCGGCGACCTCGATCCTCTCCGCCCAGGCCGCAGGCGCCCGGCGCGAGCAGGAGATCGGCGCGGTCTGGCGCAACGCCTTGGTGATCGCGTTGATCCTGGGGTTCTTGGCCGGCGCACTGCTCTCGCAGGGCGAGGGCATCCTCCTTCTGCTAGGCCAGAGCAACGAGCTGGCCCTCCACGGCGGTGCGGCAGTCCGGGCCTTTGCCTCCGGCATGCCGGGCCTGTTTCTCTTCCTGGCCTGCGCCTTCATGCTGGAAGGCATTCGCCGGCCGCAAGTCGGGATGGTGATTACGCTGAGCGCCAATCTGGTCAATGCCGGCTTCAACTGGCTGCTGATCGAAGGCCGCTGGGGCTTCCCGGACATGGGTGCCGCCGGGGCCGCCATGAGTACCACCATCACCCGTTGGGGGATGTTTCTGGCAGCCCTCGTCTACATCTTCGCGATCATGCCGGACCGGGCGCGCTTCGACCTACTGGGTCGCGGGTTGTCGCTGTCGGTTGCCGTCAAGCATCTGAAGCTGGGACTGCCCTTGGCCCTTTCGGTCGGCCTGCAGACGGCCGCCTTGGCTGCGCTGGCCACCTTTGCCGGATGGCTCGGCGACAATCCGCTGGCGGCCTTCCAGATCGTCAACAATGTGGTCGGCTTCCTCTTCATGCTCTCGATCGGCATGGCCAACGCCACCTCGGTCAGGGTCGCCAATGCCGTGGGACGCGGCGACCAGCGCGGGCGGGTCTTCGCCGGGCTCACCGGTCTTGGATTGATCCTCTGCCTGCAGGTCCTGGTCGCCGCCTTGATCGAACTCTTTCCCGGCCTCCTGCCCAAGGCCTACACCAGCGAGGCCGTGGTCTTGGCCCTGGCCACGCCGGCTTTCCTCTGGGTCGGCCCGATCATCATCGCCGACGGCAGCCAAGCCGTACTGCAGGGTGCCTTGCGGGCCATGGGTAAAGTTTGGGGGCCGCTGGCGATCTACGGTGCATCCTACTGGCTATTGATGGTGCCTTTGGGCTATCTGCTGGCCAACCGTTGGAGCTGGGGTCTCGAGGGCCTTCTGATCGCGTTGCTTCTCGGCTATGCCGTCGCCGCGGTCGCCATGGCCTTCAGCTTCCGCGCCATGGCCAACCGCGAGGTCCGACCGCTATGACAGAAACACCCTTGGGCGAGCCCAAACCGATCGATCCCCGCTCGCTCGGCCCGACCACACGCGAGGCGCTCTCGGAAGCCCATCAAGCGCTGGCCAAGGGCGAGGACGAGTGCGCCCAAGCTGCCTATCGCCGCGCCCAAGCCAGTGCCCCCGACAATCCGACGATCCCCTACATTATGGCCGGCCTACTGCGCCAAGCCGACCAGCCGATGCCGGCGCTCAGCCTATCGCTGACCGCCTGGCGCATGGCACCGCAAGACCCCTCGGCCCGGCTGGCGCTGGCCACCGGCTTCCGAGGTGCCCGCCTTTCGCAGGCCTCGCCGGCGGTTCTCGAAGCCTTGCTGGCGCTCTATGTCGCCCCGGACGTATCCGCCCAGGAACTGACCAATCCCAGCCTCTCCCTGCTGCGCGCGAACGAGACCACAGTTGCCTTGTTGGCCTGCCAGGGCGACAGCGACGCCCTTGCCGCCTACGTTGAAGATCGCACCCAGGCCAAAGCTGTCGGCAGCCTGTTCGCCGAACCTCTGACGCGCGCCCTCCTGGGACGCGCCCTGGTCCCCGATCTGGAGTTCGAAGCACTCTTCACCGGCCTCCGGCGCCTGCTCCTGGAGTCGTTGCAGGGCGGCAAGCCACTGCCGCTGTCGCCGGGCGGCATCGCCACGCTTGCCCTGCAAGCGGACATGAGCACCTATGCCTGGGCGGTCACCCCGGAAGAGGCCGCTGCCGTCGAGACCCTCGTTCCCGGTGAGACTTGGGATTCCGCGCGTTTGCTTCGCGCCCTCTACCGCCGTCCGGACCCGGAGGACAGTACTCCCAGTGAGCCCTTGTCCGGCGACCCGATTCGGCGCCCTTGGCCAGTTTGCAACGGCACTACCTGGAACCGGCGCACGAGGCGCGCCTGGCCAGTACCCTGCCGCGCCTGGGCGCACAGGTCGCCGCAGAGCCTGAGGCGCCGATCTTTCCCCGATGGCGGTCGCTCTCGCGTCAACCCGGCCGGCCATTGGCCCAAGTGCTGGCCGAGAGCCTGCCCCTGCTGCCGCCGAACGGCTGGCCCAACGTCGCCCAGCCGCAGGTTCTGGTGGCCGGCTGCGGTACCGGCAGTACTGCCGTACGCGCCGCCAGCCGCTACGCCGGCGCCACGGTTCTCGCCCTCGACAGCTCGATCGCAGCACTGAGCTACGCACGACGCCAGGCCGAAGCCATCGGCACCGGCGAGATCATCTTTGGCCAAGCGAGCCTGGACGGACTGGTCGATCCGCACACCCCTACCCTGCCCAGCGGCCCCTTCGATGTGATCGAGTGTTCTAATTGGCTGCAGGTCTCAGCAGATCCGTTTGCCGGCTTAATGGCTTTGGTACGTCAGGCCTCGCCGCAGGGATTCCTCCGTCTTGGATTCTATCGTGAAGCGGCACAGGCGACGCTGCGTGCGGCCAGGGATCGCCTGGCCCAGGACGGCAGCAGCCTGAAGGGTGACGAGGCCTTACGGCAGGCGCGCATGGATCTCCTAGGCCTAGCGGACGAAGACCCGGCCAAGCTCGTCGTTCGAGGTCTGGATTTCTACGATCTGGCAGGCTTGGCCGATCTGATGGCGCAAGTCGATGCCGCCGCCTTCACGCTGACCCAGGTGCATGAGATGCTACAGGCGGCCGGGCTCGAGTTCCTCGGCTTCGAGCTACCCGACCGGCGCATCTATGCCGCCTTCAAGCAGCGCCACCCTGAGCCCGCAGCAGCGCAGGACCTCTCGCTCTGGGCCGCCTTCGAGGACGAACAGCCGCATATTTTCCTTCAGGTCTATCAGCTTTGGGCGCGCCCGACGGCGGATCAATAGCTGCGCGGCATCCCCAGCACATGCTCTCCCAAGTAGGCTAGAATGAGGTTGGTGGAGATCGGCGCCACTTGATAGAGCCTGGTCTCGCGCAGCTTGCGTTCGACATCGAACTCCTCGGCGAAGCCGAAACCGCCGTGCGTCTGCACGCAGGTGTCGCCGGCATGCCAGGCGGCCTCCGAGGCCAGCAGCTTGGCCATGTTGGCCTCTGGTCCGCAGGGCACACCGGCATCGAAGAAAGCGGCCGCCTTGGTGACCATCAAGGCTGCGGCCTCACTTTCGGCGAAGACCCGCGCGATCGGGAACTGCACACCCTGATTGGCGCCGATGGCGCGGCCGAAGACCGAGCGCTCAGAGGCATAGTGTCTGGCCTTGTCGATGAACCAGCGCGCATCGCCGATACACTCGGAGGCGATCAGGATACGCTCTGCATTCATGCCATCCAGGATGTAGCGAAAGCCTTTACCCTCACTGCCGATGAGGCTGTCGGCCGGGATCCTTACCGAATCGAAGAAGATCTCGGTGGTCGCGTGATTCATCATCGTGCGAATGGGCCTGATCGTGAGCCCCGAGACCGCGCGCAAGTCGATCAGAAAGACAGAGAGCCCCTCACCCCGCTTCTCGACCCGCTCCCTCGGAGTGGTGCGCGCCAGCAGCAGCATCAGATCGGAATGCTCGGCCCGAGAAATCCAGATCTTCTGGCCATTCACGATGTAGTGATCGTCCTGCCGCACGACGGTCGTGCACAGCGCCAAGGTGTCGGTGCCACTGCTGGGCTCGGTTACGCCGAAGGCTTGCAGGCGAAGCTGTCCGGCTGCGATCTGCGCTAGGTAGCGCTGCTTTTGTTGATCGCTGCCATGCTTCAGCAGAGTGCCAATGGTGTACATCTGGGCGTGGCAAGCCGCACCGTTACAGCCGGCCCTGTGCACCTCTTCGAGAATCGCCGAAGCCGCCGAAAGCGGTAATCCGCTACCGCCGTACTCTTCGGGAATGAGGCAGGCCAAATAGCCGGCATTGGTCAGCGCCTGGACGAAGTCCTGCGGATAGGCACGACGTCGATCGAGGTCCTGCCAATAGGGTCCCGGAAAATCGGCACAAAGCCGGCGGACCCCTTCACGAATTTCAGGATAGCTGTCATCGCTCATGAGGCGAAACGCTATCCCAAGATTCCGCGCCTTGCCATACTTGGCCTGCGCACCTATCCCCATCTAGCCCAGAGCTTCGCTCTTGTGTACCCTGTGACTGGCGAACAGAATTAAGAGCGCAGAACCGCCGAGAAGCGGTGAAGACCAGGGAAGATGAACGACGTGCCTATGCGTAAGCACAGTGACGTCATGGCCGACTATCTGCCGCAGGCGGGACGGCGGATTCTGGATGTTGGCTGCGGCGAGGGCGCCTTGGTGCGCCACTTCGCTCGTAACGGCGCCCAGGCGGTCGGACTGGATCCGCTGGAACAGGCCATTGAGCGTGCCCTGGCGGCCGACAATCCGCTCGGTGCCACCTTCATGCTGGGCGGCGGCGAATCCCTACCCTTTCCCGATAACGATTTCGATGTGGTTTGCTTCTTCAATTCGCTGCATCACGTCGAAACCGAACTCATGGGTAAAGCACTCTCGGAGGCCCTGCGCGTGACCCAGGGCGAAGGCTTGATATATGTGCTGGAGCCGATCGCGCGCGGTGCCTATTTCGACCTGGTGCGCCCGATCGACGATGAGACCAAGGTGCGTCAAGAGGCCATGGAGGCGCTCGACGCCTTCTCGATCAATCCGGCCGTCCGCGCGCTCGAGGAGATCGTCTACGAAGCACCGGTACACTACAAAGGCTTCAACGAGTGGGAAGCCTCCATCCTATCGGTCGATCCGGGCCGTGCAGCGCGCTTGGTCGACCACCGCGATACTCTGGAGAAGCGCTTCGTCGAGACCGCCGGGCGCAACGATCAGGGTCGCTTTCTGTTTCGCCAACCCACACGCCTCAACCTCTTCGCCAAGATGGCTTAAGCCCATGTCCATAATCTACACATCGCCCCACCACTGTCCGGAAGATCCGGGCGGCTTGGTGAGAGAGACGCTGGATCTCGGTGCCGGCTTTCCCGGGCCGGCAGAAGACGTCCTGGTCTCCTGGTCGCTGCGCCTGGAGGATGGCCTCACGCCGCAGGCCGCCTCAACGCGGCTGCTGAAGCGGCTGGGCTTGATCGCAGGCCCCCTTCCCGAGGGCGCTTGCGGGCACCTGGTCGAGTTGCTGCGCCAGGCGACCAAGGACACACCCAAGACGCCGTCCCGCCGCCGCGGCGGATGGCGCAGCCGGAGGAACTGATGACGGAGGAAAATCCTCTCGATCCGGCCGTCGCGCACAACAAGGAGCTTTGGAACAAACTGGTGCCCCTGCACCTGGAATCCGAGATCTACGACGTCGCCGGGTTTCGCGCCGGAAGCATCCCTGTCGGCGCCCTGGAACGGCAAGAGCTGGGTCCGGTCGAAGGCAAACGCTTCTGCCATCTACTCTGCCATTTCGGGATCGACACGCTTTCCTTCGCCCGTTTGGGCGCCCAGGTGACCGGATTCGACATCTCCGACAAAGCCCTGAGCGCAGCCCGCGAATTGGCGCGCGAATGCAATCTGGACGCCAACTTCATCGAAGGCGAGATCAGTCAGGTGTCCAAGCTGATCGAGGGCCCCTTCGACATCGTCTACATGTCTTGGGGCGTGCTCGGGTGGATCGCCGATCTGGACCGTCTGGCACACGACATCTTCGCGCTGCTCGAGTCGGGCGGAGTCTTCTACATCATCGAAGGGCACCCGCTGGTCAATGCGCTGAGCGAAGGCTGGACTCCGGAGGGGACAGGCCCGGCTTTCGGTTACGACTATGAACTGCCCAGCGACCAGACCTTGGCCTACACCTTCCAAGGCTACGCCGGCTCGATCGAGCATTTCGAGGATCGCCGGGCCTTCGACTGGGTGCATGGTTTGGGACGCCTAGTCACCGCTTTCGCCAAAGCCGGCCTCGTCATCGAGTTCTTGCACGAGCACGACAAGCTCGCCTGGCAGCAGCTTGAGTGCATGGTCGAAGACGGCGAAGGCTACTGGCGGCTGCCCAAGGGCGCGCCTTGGCTGCCGGTCAGCTTCTCGCTCAGGGCCCACAAATCCAGAGTCTCCGTTGACTTGCCGCGGCACAGCTCTATGGTCCCGAAGCGTAGAGTGCAGCGCAGCATTCACGGCTGAGAGCCCCGATCAGCGTGCCATTCTTTCCGAAAACGCGTGAGAACGCGAATAGCCATCCAGGACCGTTAGGCGGGGCATTCGCGGTGCGGCAGGCATCAATCCAGTCTACAGGCTGTCCGTGCGCGAAGCCTCTGGACCAGAGTGAAACACGAAAGACGGACATGAGCGTCGAAACCCTCGGAATTCTCGGTCGGAGCCGGCACCATGGGGTCCGGTATCGCCAGCGCCATCGCCAGCGCCGCTACCGGCCTCGAGGTCGTCTTGGTCGACAAGAATGCCGCCCAAGTGGACAAGGCCCTCGAGGAGGCCAAGCGCTTCTACGAGCGCGCCGTCGAGAAAAGCCGGACGCAAGGCGACGCGGCCGAAGCGGCGTTGGGCCGTCTGAGCGTCAGCGATGACCTGGACGAGCTGGCCGGCTGCGGCCTAGTGGTCGAAGCCATCTTCGAGGATTTCGATCTCAAGGCCAAGCTGCTGACCGCCCTATCCGACATCCTTCCAGAGGATTGCCTGGTCGCGACCAACACCTCCTGCCTCCGGGTCTCGGATCTGGCGCAGCACCTGAAGACCCCGGAGCGCTTCCTCGGCCTGCATTACTTCAGCCCGGCCCAGATCAATCCACTGGTCGAGGTGGTGCGCGGCGAGGCAACCTCTGAAGCAACCTATCAAGCAGCCCTCGACTTTGTCCGAGAAACAGCCAAGAAGCCATCGGCCTGTAAGGATTCTTACGGATTCGCCGCCAATCGTTTCTTTTGCTCCTACACCAATGAAGCAGCCCGGCTGGTCAGTGAGGGCAGTGCCACCACGGCGCAGGTCGACCGCATGGCCAAGGCGGCGTTCGGCGTGCCGGCAGGTCCCTTCTTCGTGCAGAACATCATCAAGCCGCGGATCAATATGCATGCCATCCGCAATCTGTCACCCCTAGGCGCCTTCTATGCACCGGCGCCCTACCTGATCCAGGTCGGGGAAGCCGAGGAGTCCTTCGAAATTGCCGACGACGATGCGGGCTATGCCGAGAACGATGGCTTGGTCGCCGATCGCCTGCGCGGCGCGACTTACCTGCCCATTCTAGAGGCCCTGGCCGAGGACATCGCCGATGCCGCGGACATCGACATGGGTGCTCAACAGGCTTTGCGCTTCGCCGGACCCTGCGCGCAGATGGACGGCCTGGGTCAAGCCGAGGTCGAGCGCCTGGTCGCCCCGCTCTGCGAAGCCTACAAGCGTCCTCTCCCGGACAGCATCGAGCAGGTCGGTCAACTCGTGAGCTAGCCCGCTCGGCTCTCTAGGTACGTGAGCTCCTCACTCGGCCGGATCGGCAGGCTGAACCCAGACGACAGCTCGATCCAGGAGTGGGAAACACCCAGCGGCCCGAAGTCGCACCCCTATGCCATCGCGGTGATGGATGGCGGCATCTTGTTCAACGAATCGGGAAAGCGGCCAGACGCGCTGGTGCGTTTCGATCCCGTTGCGGAGACTTTTCAGAGTTGGGCCATTCCCTCCGGCCCCTTTCATGCCGGCATCGTCCGTCACATGCGCCCTGACGGCGAGGGCGACCTCTTGATACACCAGAGTGCGGCCAACCGAGTCCAGCGAGTCACGCCGAAATCGACAGAGATCTGAGTTCACAAAGACTAAAAGCGGCGCACGTCTCAAGGCCTGCGCCGTTCTCTTATTCGATAATCTGCTTGACCAAAGTGGCTAGGCGGTATGCCTAGAAACCTTCGCGCTCCATGCGCTTGCGCAGCACCTTGCGGTGGCGACGAACGGCCTCGGCGCGCTCGCGCTTGCACTTTTCGCTCGGCTTCTCGAAATGCCGGCGCAGCTTCATTTCACGGAAGACACCCTCGCGCTGCAGCTTTTTCTTAAGCGTGCGCAGGGCTTGATCGACGTTGTTGTCGCGGACGGTTACTTGCACGTTCTGGCAGGCTCCTTCACCCTAATGCCGTATGGTCAAACACAACTGCGCCGCGGAACAGCCTCTCTTGCGACGTTGAGAGAGAGATAGACCATCCAGGCCACGCTGTGAAGCCCCTGCGGCGCGACCAAGCAGTGCTTTCCCTGCAAGGCCGAGGTCCCATATTCTTGGGCATGACCTTACTCAAGATCGCCCGCATGGGCCATCCGATCCTGCGCCAGCCTGCAAAGCCGGTCGCCGACCCGACGGCGCCGGAAATCCTGCGCCTGGTGCGCGACATGGTGGAAACCATGGAGGATGCTGAGGGCACAGGCTTGGCGGCACCGCAGGTCCATGTGCCCTTGCGCCTGGTGGTTTTCTTCATCACGCCCAACTCCAGCTTGCCGGACGGTGTCCCTTTGACGGTGCTGATCAACCCGGAGACTACGCCGCTGGGCGAGGAAACGGCGCTCGGCTGGGAAGGCTGCCTCTCGGTGCCTGAGATGGCCGGCGAGGTCTCACGCTTCACGCAGATCCGCTACCGCGGTCTGAACTTGAAAGGCGAGGTCATCGAGCGCGAGGCGCGAGACTATCATGCCCGGGTCGTGCAGCACGAGGTGGACCATCTCGACGGTCTCCTCTACCCGCAGCGGATGGCCGACATCGGCCGACTTATCTTCACCAGCGAGATGCGCCATCAAGTACGAAACCAGGAGGATGCGGCGGAATGACCGAGGACCAGCGAGACGCGCTGCTGTTGGCCGGCCTCACGCATGTGGCCTTCGATGGATGGAGCAGTGAAGCCTTTCAGCACGGCGCCGAGGATCTCGGCCTCGATTCCAGCCTGGTCCAGGAACTGCTGTCGAGCGAGCCGCGCCAGCAGATCGCCGCCTTTTCCGACTGGGCCGATCGGGCTATGTTGTCGGCGCTCGCCGAGCAGGATTTGTCTGGCTTGAGCGTGACGGCGAAGGTCGCCTTGGCGCTGCGGCTTCGCTTCGAAGCAGTCGAGCCCTATCAGGAGGCGCTCCGCTGCAGCCTCGCCGTTCTTTCGTGGCCGAGCAGCGCGATCACCGGGGTGACCCTGCTGCATAGAACCTCGGACGCCGTCTGGACGGCCTTGGGCGACCAGTCGACCGACCACAACTGGTACAGCAAGCGCATGCTTTTGGGCGGCGTCATCTCGGCCACCACGTTCTACTGGTTGGATGATTCTTCCGAGGGCAAGGTGCGCACCTGGGCCTTTCTCGACCGGAGGCTCAAGAATGTCGTGCAGATCGGCGGCCGTGTGGGCAAGGTCGTCGGCCGTGCGCTCGCCCTCCCCGACCGCCTGGTGCAACGCATGCAGACCCGCCGCGACTGGGGCCACAGATCAAGGTAGCCAAGCCCAGTTAGGACTGAAGCAAGCGATTGACATGCCCCATCTTGCGGCCCGCGCGAGCCTCTGCCTTGCCGTAGAGATGCAGCTTGGCGCGAGGATCGCCTAGTATCGCCAGCCAGTCGTGGGCTTCCTCGCCCAGCAAGTTGGTCATCACCGCCGGCCCCAGGGCCGCCGTGCTGCCCAGCGGCAGATTGCAGACGGCGCGGATGCACTGCTCGAACTGCGGGGTCACCGCCGCGTCCATGGTCCAATGGCCGGAATTGTGCGGCCTAGGCGCCATCTCGTTCACCAGGATCTCCCCCTCAGGCGTGACGAAGAGTTCAACCCCGATCAAGCCTTCCAGTGAGAGGCCCTCGGCAATGGCCGCAGCTATGGCCTCGGCTACAGCGGCAGTCTCGGCGCTGGCCGGTGCCGGAACATGCGTTTCCTTCAGGATGTGATCGCGGTGCCGGTTCTCGACCAGGGGATAGCAGGCGAGCACACCCTCCGGATTGCGGGCGACCAAGACCGAGGCCTCATAGGCGAACTCGACGAAGCCTTCCAAGATCAGCTCGCGCCCGTCCGGACCGCCAAGATCAACGAAGGCCGCCTCGGCATCGCCAGAGCTTTTCAACATGCGCTGACCCTTGCCGTCGTAGCCCAACTCGGTCGTCTTCAAGACCGTCGGCAGGCCGATTTCAGACAAGCCGGCGGAGAGATCCGCCTCGCTTCCAACGAGGGCGAAGGGCGCTGTCTCGATGCCGAGCCCACTTAGAAAAGTCTTTTCGCGTCCGCGGTTCTGAGCGATCTCCAGAACCTTGGGGCCCGGGCGCACCGGCAGCTGCTTGGCCAGGAACGCGGCGGTGGCCGCCGGCACGTTCTCGAACTCGTAGGTGACGACATCGACCACCTCGGCAAAGCGGGCGAGCGCCGCTTCGTCTTCATAGGCGGCAGCGCTCGCCGCGGCACTCACCTCGCCGGCCGGCGAGCCCGCCTCCGGGCAGAAGATATGGCAGCGATACCCCAGCTTTGCTGCGTCCAAAGCCATCATGCGACCCAGCTGACCGCCGCCCAGAATCCCGATCGTGCTACCTGGCGCCAAGCGTCGCATCGGCCTTAACCCTCGTCATTCGGACGCTCGGCGACGGCATCGCTCCGGGCCTGGCGCCAGGCCGCCAAGCGCTCGGCCAAGCCGGCATCCTCGAGAGAGACGACGGAGGCCGCCAGGAGGGCCGCGTTGATCGCCCCGGACCAGCCGATGGCCAAGGTGCCGACCGGCACCCCGGCCGGCATCTGCACGATGGAGAGCAGGCTGTCCTGGCCCTTCAGGGCCTGGCTTTCGATCGGCACGCCGAAGACCGGCAAGGTGGTGTAGGCCGCAACCATGCCCGGCAGGTGCGCAGCACCGCCGGCGCCGGCAATGATGACCTTGAGCCCGCGCTCGCGAGCCGAGCTCGCATAGTCGGCCATGCGGCGTGGCGTGCGATGCGCGGAGACGATCCGGCACTCGTGCGCCAGCTGCAGCCCCTCCAAGGTCTCGGCGGCATGATGCATGGTCGGCCAGTCGGACTGACTGCCCATTATGATTCCGACCAAGGGTTCCTGTCCGCTTCCGGGTTCTGACATGCTGATCTTTCCGCCTGGGTCCCGCCTGGCTTCGAGCGCACCTAGGCGATGATATCGGGGATGAGCAGATCCTCGAGCTTGGAGATCTGATCGCGCAGCTGCAATTTCCGCTTCTTCAGGCGTTGCATCTGCAGTTGGTCGAAGGGCACCTCGCCGACAATACGGGCAACGACATCGTCCAGGTCGCGATGCGCGCTACGCAGATCTTCCAGCTCGCCGCGGATCTTCTCCTGCGTGGGTTTGGCGTCCGTGTTGGCCATGTAGGATTCCACTCTTCGGCGCTCCGCGCCTCACAAAAAAGGATAGTGGTCTCTGCTTCCCCCGGTCGCGGGCAAATTAGCGCCTGTCGGCGCGCCTCGTGCCTGCGCATAATAGGGACGTGCCGCCCCGAAACCGCAAGAGCAGGGACGCGAAGATGATCGAACCGAGGCCTTTCTATGCCGGGCCGCCCGCGCAATCAATCTCGCTCGTGATCCGCCATGCCTAGAGGCTTGGAGGACATCTTCTGGAACTTCTCGCTCGCCCTCTATCGCCAAGAGGCGGTGAAAGAGGCCTGTCTGACCCTACAGGATGGCTCGAATTTGGACGTCAACTTGCTACTCTACTGCTGCTGGGCGGGTCAGGGCGGACAGATCTTGACCCACAACCAGCTCAGGCGGCTGCATACGCTTTCGACCTCCTGGCAGGGCGGCATCCTGCGTCCAATGCGTCAAGTGCACCAGCGCCTGGCCAAGGAAGAGGGCGCGGAAGGCACCTACCAGGCCGCCAAATCCTTCGAACTGCAGCTGGAGCGGGTCGAACAGAGCCGGCTGCTGGCCGAGGTGCCGGTACGCTGGGGCAAGGGCGGGCGCGAGACGGCGGCCCGCAACCTGCGCAGCTATCTCATGCTGGCCGCGGTGGTCCGCGATCAGGCAGTCAATCGCCATCTGGATCGACTGCTGGACGCCATGGATGCGCTGAGCGCCCCTTCGGCCTGACCGCGCCAGCTTGGCGCTTCGGAACCTGTTGGACAGACGCCCACCAGGTGCTAGGTCTTGGATGACAGAGCAAACGGAAATCGGCATGCTGACTAAAATCCAAAGCTTCCTTTTCGCAGTCATCTTGCTGAGCGTCTCCAGCATGGCGGCAGCCCAGATGAGCCCCTTCAGGACCTCGGGTTTCACTATCGACCAGGACGATATCGACATCATCATCAAGACCGCGGCCCCGATCTATGAGGAGCCGCCGACCGCCGCCCGGCACCGAGGCCTCCTGGGACAATCCAAACAGCGGCAACGTCACCTTGATCGAAGCCTTCGAATACAAGGGCCTACCCTGCCACAAGATCCACTACACCTTCAAGATTAAGGACATCGTGACCGACTTCAGCTTCGTGCAGGACCGCTGCAAGCTGGAAAACGGAGAGCGGAAGGCGCTTTAAGCGGAGTTTGGCGAGAGTCGACCAAGTGTGACTGAGCCTTGCCGGCACCTGCTGCATGCTGCATCGCCTGAGCCTCAGGATGGATCCCGGCGAGGGTCGATGGTTGGCCGCCGGCTATCTCCTGGCGCTCTCCTCCAGCTTCGGTCAGACCTTCTTCATATCGCTCTCCGGGGCGGATCTGCGCCGACCTCTCGACTTGAGCCACGGCGATTTCGGCGGCCTCTACACCGTGGCGACCGGCGGCAGCGCGCTCATCATGCTTTGGGCCGGGAGTCTTGCTGACCGCCCGAAGCTGGCGCCACTCGGCGCCTGGATGCTGGTCGGCCGGGCGGTCGCCTGTTTGACCTTGGCGACGAGCGAGACCGTCTGGCAGCTGCTGTTGGCGATCTTCCTGCTCCGGGTCTTCGGTCAAGGCATGTTGAGCCATGTCGCCATGACCGCGATGGCACTGCGGTTCGACAGGAGGCGCGGCCGCGCCATCTCGATCGCCTCGCTGGGCTATCCCAGCGGCGAGGTCCTGCTGCCGAGCCTCGCCGTGCTGACCATCGCTCTGGCCGGCTGGCACAGCCTTTGGTACGCCGCCGCCGCCGTCTCGCTTGTCGTTTCGCTGCCGCTGTTGCGCGCCTTGCTCAAACGGGAACCTCAAACGACGGACTCGGGCCATCCGGCGCCAGTAGCGGCAAGCCAACGGCCAGGCCCAGAGTAATGGTCACGCCGAGAGGTGATCTGCGACCCGCTTTTCTATCTGCTGCTGCCCGGAATCATCGCCGTCAGCTTCATGATCACCGGGGTTCTGTTCCATCAAACGCTGCTGGTGGAGATCAAGGGCTGGAGCCTCGCCCGCTGGGCGGCCAGCTATCCGGTTTTTGCCGCAGCAACGCTCATCTTCTCTGTGATCGCCGGCTGGATCGTCGATCGCTGGGCTCGCGCAGCCTGCTGGGACCCTACCTGCTGCCGATGAGGCTGGCTTTCTATGCGCTGTTCCATGGCAACGAGGTCAGCCTCAATCTTCTTTTCATGCTGCTTGCGGACATGACGATGGGCGCCAGTATGGCCTTGGTCACGACGATAGGCGGAGCTCTACGGCACCCGTCACATCGGTACGATCCGCGACCTGGTGCTGGGCGCCCTGGTTTCAGCGTCTGCGGCCTCTCCCGGCATCATGGGCTGGCTGGTCGACGAGAGCATCGATCTCGATCAGCAGTGCGAGGTCTTCGCTCTCTACAACCCTTTCGCCGGCCTGCTCTTTACCTTCCTCGCGCGTCGCCATCCGCGGTTGTGCCGAGCCACGCGCCGATAAGTGCGTGAGACGGCGCCGCCCAGAGTGCTAGAAGGAAACGCTAACCAGAGAGGAACACAAGCGACCATGCGCATAGCCATCATGAGTGCCATGCTGGAAGAGATCGAAATGCTCTTGCCGGAACTGGGTCCGGGGGCGGAACGTCACAGCCGCGGACAGCGCGACTACTATCTGGGCGAACTCGCCGGGCACGAGGTGGTCCTGGTCTTCTCGCGCTGGGGCAAGGTCGCGGCCTCGGCCACGGTCACCAATCTGATTACCGAGTTCGACATCAAGACCCTGCTGTTCAGCGGCGTGGCCGGCGGCCTGGCCCATGGCCTGAAGGTTGGCGACATCGTCGTCGGCTCGGAACTCCTGCAGCACGACCTGGACGCACGCCCCCTCTTCAAGGAGTTCGAGACGCCGCTGTTGGGCCGTGCCCGCTTTCCCGCCGACCCTGATCTCAGCCGCCTGCTGGCTCGCTCGGCCATCGAATTTGCTGCCAAGGACTTGGCCCGGAGCGTCGAACCCGAGACCCTGGAGCGCTTCGGCCTCGCCGCGCCCAGCGTGCGCAAGGGTGTAATCGTCAGCGGCGACCGCTTCATCTCCAGCCACGCCGATTCGCAAGACCTGCGCGAGCGTGTGTCCGACGCGCTCTGTGTGGAGATGGAGGGTGCGGCCGTGGCCCAGATCTGCTTCGAGTATGGTGTGCCTTTCGGCATCAGTCGCGTGATCTCCGACAGCGCCGACGACAGCGCCCACATCGACTTCCTGGCCTTCGTCAAAGAGGTGGCACGCAACTATGCCCACGGTGTGATGCTGAGAGCGCTTGCCGAACTCTAGCCATGCTTTTCGCCTATCGTTATAGCCGCCGGTCGCCCGCATGACCTTCGGGGCGCTCGCCGGCTACATCGCATCGGTCCTGGTCTTCGCTACTTTCTGTATGAAGACCATCGTGGCCCTTCGCGTGGTCGCGGTGGCAAGCAATGTCTTCTTCGTTCTCTACGGCCTTTTCGCCCACCTCCATCCTGCCTTTGATGCACGATATGCCGCTCGCAGCCGCCGCGGTCATCTTCCGCTCGGGCGATCCTTCCGAGGCCGTCTACCTGGTCGGCGAGGGCCTAGTCGAGATACCCGAACTCGACATCTGGCTCGGCATCGTCTACCGCTTGGAGTGCAAAGACTTGGCCAGCGCCCTTGTCCAACACCCGCGTATGGGTGTTCATTTGTTCCGTTTGATCACGAGGGCTCATGCAGAACGCAAATTCAGGCACACCGGCGACACCGCCGGCGCCCGCCCAGACCGACAGCACAGCGGTCTCACCGACCTTGAAGTATGACAGCGGCGCTTCGGCTTCATCGCCTTGACCATTTTGGCGCTCCTCGTCAGAGCCGCCGGCTTCGCGCCCACCGCCTACTGGTTGCTGTCCAGAGATTCGGCCGTCACCACCTGGGTGAACGAGACCACCTCTTCGATCAAAGGCAACATCACTACCCCGCTTCCCCTGCCCGGCAGTTTGGTTCCAGAGAATGGGCACATCGTCAATGTTGCCGACGATCAGGCCGAACGCGGTGACATTCTGCGCGCCGAAGCGGCGTTGCAAGCTGCCGAGGCCAATCTCAGCGCGACCCAAACCTACGCCGGCTCGATCGACGCTACCTTCAAGGCCTGGAACGAGCGGGCCGACACTTACGCCGAGGCCTTCCGCCGAAAGTTGGAGATCAATGCGCAAGGATTGAATGAGGAGATTGTTTTCCTAATCGATCGTCTAGAGATGGCAAGATCGGCCGCAGATCGATCGGAGAAACTGAGCACACAGGGCTACACCCCGGAAGCGACGGAAGAAGCCCAGCGCCAGCACACGCTCGATTTGGCGGAGATTCTGGCGCGAAAGAAGAAGGATCTGGCGGAGATCGATCTGCGCTTGGAGCCAGGCCAAACGGGGCGTCTACTTCGACGAGTTCGGCCGCAACCCGGACTGGGCCTTTCAGAGCCGCGATCGCATCACGCTCGCCCAGGAGGAGGCGCAAGAACGCCTCGATCCGCCATCGTTAGCCTGGAACAGGCACGCTAGGGCCTCTGGGCGGCGGAACAGAACTTCATCGATCAGTCCGAAGCCGCCGTGCGCGCGCCTGCCGGCAGCATTGTTTGGAGCCGCATTTCCGGCGAGGGAGCGGCCGTCATTCTCGGATCGCCGATCGTCTCTTGGATCGACTGCAGAAAATTGCTGGTCGACGTGCCGGCCACCGACATTGTGGTGAGCATCCTGAAGCCGGGCGACTTGGCCTAGGTGACCTTGGAAGGCGAAAGCAAGGAACGTAAAGGCGAGATCGTCTTGACGCACGGCGCGGCCGCCATCCTGGGACCGGACGATCTGGCCACCGTCGCCAGTGGTCACGGCGGCATCACGGCACAGGTCCTTTTGCCCCGTATTTCCCATATCGGCAGCAGTTCCGCGACATGCTGAGGCGTGATCATATAAGGTTCAGTTTACAAATCGTATGCATGATCTGTCGATGACAACGGCGAGGCATGTGCGTGGGGATGCGTTTTCGAGACAACCGCGTTGAAACCATCGCAGATCGTTGGCGAGATATCGTGTTGCGATCCCCCGAAAGCGTCGCAGGAAGTCCTTCAAGTGGCTGTGTGGGTTGTTCACCGTCTGAATATGAAAGGCATTGCGCACGCGTTCTCCCCTGGACAGGTCAAGCGCTTCGTGGCAAACGCCCAGAGCGGCAGCGCAGGGCGGATAGGCGCGGTGACCATCGCTCACCAGCACGATATGCTCATCCACGACCGGCTCAATGACCGTGCGCAGGGTATCGGCATTGACCGCCGGAAGCACTGCGCTGACGGTCATACCGCTGCGGTCAGCGGCAAGCAGCATCGGCCCCTGCTCATCTGACAGGCCGCGCTTTCCGGCCTTGCCAAGCGATATCACTCCGGGTGTGCCGCAATGCGGGCACCGGCGATTTCGGCTTCCTGTCGCTGCGCCGCGCTGAGTTGCTCTATCCCTGAGAGCCATTCCTGAAACTGCTTATGATCCATCACCAATTTATCCCTCTGATTTAGAAAGTAACATACCGTGAACACATACGATCTGTAAACTGAGCCTCATATAATCGGCACACTAGAGCAGATGCACCGATCACTGAATCGATTGTGATGTGACGGGATGATGCAAGTCTGATTGAAGGTCTCCAGACATGGAGGTCTTGGATGGGACGAGCATTGAGTAGTGATCTGCGGGTTCGTGTTTTGAAGGCATCACAGGCGGGCCTGTCGGCGCGTGGTGCTGCGGCGCGGTTCGGTGTGGCGCCATCGACCACGATCCGCTGGATAAAAGCGGGCGAAAGCCGGTAAGGTGGAGCCGCGACCGACCGGTCGTCGACGCGGGTCGAGCCTTGATGGGCATGAAGGCTTCATCGTGGGCCTGATTGAGACTGACAAGGACATCACGCTCAATGAGATGGTGGCGCGCCTCGCGGACGAGCGCGACGTCCGGATGGTAGTGTCCAGGATCTTTCGCACATTGGGTTTGGCGGGCTGTTCCATCAGGCACCCCTGTCCCGCTGCTTGAGTAGGTCCATGTTCATGTAGCGCTTGCTGGACCATTTGGTGCCAGCGATGTGTCTCAACCTGGCCGCGGCCAGGTTGAGGGCCGATTGGCCGTCGGGGAAGGGGCTCCGACGACGCGGGTTCGCCGCCGGATCTCCCGCATGATCCTCTCCAGAGGATTGTCGGTCCTGATCCGGCGCCAATGCTCATTGGGGAAGGCATGGTAGACCCAGGTCTCCTCGACCGTCTCCTCCAGCCAGTCGGCGACCTTGGTCAGGCGCATGGCTCTGAGTTTGGCCGCGTGGCCTTGGCGCGGGCCGCCTCGCGGCTCTCCTGGGCCTGGATAGCCTTCAGCATGAGAGCGACTTCACGCATCTTGCCGGTCGGCACCGGGCACGAAGGCATTGCGGTACCGATGCACGACGCAGCGCTGCCACTGAGCGTCCGGATAGAACTCGGTCGCGCTCTCGACGAGCCCCCTGCAGGCATCCGAGACGATCGACGCGACACCCGTCAGGCCGCGCTCCTTGAGGTGCTTGAGGAAGGCGCTCCAGCCCTTCTTGTCTTCCTTGGCTCCCTCGAGGCTGCCGAGGATCTCGCGGTAGCCGTCGGCCTTGACAGCGACCGCAACCAGCAGCGAGACGTTGCGCACTTCACCTGCCCAACTGCGCTTCAGGACAATGCCGTCCAGATAGAGGTAGGGCCGTCCAGATAGAGGTAGGGGTGTTCGCCCTCGATCGACCGGTTCCGCCAGGTCTCGATCTGGGAGTAGAGCTTATTGTTGAGAGTGGAGCCCCTGCTGGGGCTCACCCGCGTGCCCCACAGGGCCTCGGTGATGTCCTCCACCCGGCGTAGCGACACACCAGCCAGATACATCTCCATCAAAGCCTCTTCGACCGAGCGCGCGCGCCGGCGATAGCGCTCGATGATTGCCGTCGTCGATGCGTCTGCGTGCGAAGCTTTGGCACCTTGCACCTGCACCTCTCCGGCGCGCGTGTGCAGCTTGCGCTCGGAGCGGCCAGCTCGTGTGTCGCGGCGCGCCTCACTGCGCTCATAGCGCCCTGCATTGCAAAGCCGATCCGCCTCTGCCTCCAGCAGGCTGTTCAGTGTCTCCTCGACGCTGCCTCGCACGATCTGCCTCAGATGATCTTCTATCCGACCGGCGTCGATACGGAACACGTTCGACAGGCCCTTCGTGTCATCCTCGTCCATGGTGGCTCTGGCCTCCTCTATTGGCTTCTCCGTCTGGTGACTGAAAGCCTGAGGGATTCGGGGCCACCAACCCCACACAAATGTGCGAAACTTTCTCTACGTCATCGTCCGGATTGGCCGGTGCGCGCTGAACAACTGGCCGCGCAGGTGTGGCTTCACGTACAAAAAAACCGCACACGCATTGGAGCAGGAGCGGCCGGAAGTCTCGAGAAAGCGCCAGGCTTGGTTTGACAGCCAACTCGACTTCGATCCGGCCAGGCTGGTCTTCATCGACGAGACGGGCCTGTCGACGAAGATGGCGCGGCTGCGTGGGCGTTCCAGGCGGGGCAAGCGCTGTCGCGCGGGCATCCCCCACGGGCATTGGAAGACAACCACCTTTACCGGCGCGCTTCGGCTGACCGGAATGACCGCACCGATGGTGCTCGACGGCGCCATGAATGGCGTCGCTTTTCTTGCCTATATCGAGCAAGCGCTGGCGCCGACCCTCAATCCCGGAGATGTCGTGATCATGGATGACTTGCCGGCGCACAGGGCCGCCAGCGTCCGACAGGCCATCGAGGCCACAGGCGCCGTGAAGCACGGCGCGGCATCGGCCTCAGCTCTGGGGCGGTTAGAGACCGGGATGCCGACGCGGCCAGAGAACCTCGCTGCCCTGCCGGGGCGCTGGCTCGATGCGGTGCATGACCGCCGGTCGCCGAAGAGCATCGCGCTGGACATGGACGGTTCGCAAAGCCCGGTGCATGGCGATCGGGAGGACTTCTGCGTGGAAGGGCCATTTTCAGTCGAAGTGCCGACACCCGCTCCATGTCTTCAACCGGTTTGGCGCCCTCGAGCGGTGCGCGCTCCGAGCGGGCAACGTCCACAGCGCGGATGGCTGGGAAGATGTCTTGAAGCCGGTTTTGGCGTGGTATTCGGTCGAGGCGCAGCCCGCGATCGCGCGGCGAGGGTTTCGCGCCGATGCTGCCTTCGCCCTCCCGGCGCTCTTCGACGTGCTGGAGGCCGAAGGCTGGGACTACGCCATCCGGATCGAGGGCAACCCGAAGCTCTACGACCGGATCTTCTGGCTGACGAAGCGGGCCCCTGGCCGGCCGTCGCATCGCATCGTGCGCCGCTTCACGAGCTTACACTACCGGGCCAAGAGCCGGTCCAAGCCGCGCCGGGTTGTGGCCAAGGTCGCGTTCCATCCAGGCGAGCTATTTCCCACCATCGGCTTCATCGTGACCAACCGCAGCCTGCCGAACGAGCGGGTGCCGGCTTTCTACAACGACCGGGGAACCGCCGAGCAGCACATCGAGGAGGGAAAGGACGCCATCGAGTGGACGTGCCTGTCATGCATGCGCTTCGCTGCCAACGCCGTTCGTCTCCAGCTTCACGCACTTGCCGACAACCTAGCGAACTTCCTGCGCACGCTGGCCACGCCTGAGGCCATCGAGCACCGCTCACTCACCGCTCTGCGTGAGCGGCCGATCGAGACCGGCGCGCGGCTGGGGCGCCATGCACGCTTTGCCGTTTTCCAGTGTCCCGATGTGGCACTCCCTCGCGCCATGTTCACGGGCATCCTTGGCCCGATCGACGCCCTGCGCGAGCCGCCGGCAGCAGTGTCTGCATGACCGAAACCAATTCCAGATCGCCAGCAAGCAACGCTGGTGCGGGCAGAGCTGCGACCGGCGCACGCCAAAATAGCCTCATCTGCCGCGCCGCGCCGCGCCGCCAATGGAACGCTCGACCGGCTTGACGTCGGCCAATAGAAGCGCTGCAGGGACGCATTCTAGCTTGATCGCCGTCCTGACCGACAGCACAGCCAATCGAGGCAACGCAAATGAAGAATCCTCGTTGACAAGATCAAGGGCGCCGCACAACCTCCCATCAAGCAGCGCCGCTCAGGCGAGTTTCAACATCAAACGGTACAATCCCCTCGAGGTTGCGTAACCATGCAGCCCGCAGCGTTACCAGAAGCACTTTTCAACATTGAGCGGAACATTCCCACTCTCCTTATGACTAGCGATAAGGAGAGATTTGAGGTTCACCGTCTGGAGGAGGTGAACACCGGTCGTCGGCGACGCTGGAGTTTGGCGGAGACGCTTCGGATCGTCGAGGAGAGCTATCAGGGCTACCGTCAGGTCTCGGCGACGGCGCGTCGGCACGAGATCTCGCCTTCGCTGCTTTACTCTTGGCGCAAGGCCTTTGCCGCGGGGTCACGGAGAGACGCTGAGCAGAGGGGTTTAGCCGTTGTGCCCGAGGAGATGTACTCTGAGGCGGATAGGGCCGGGGCGGTCGGATGGAGGTGGTGACCGCGTGGGGTCACCGGATCATTGTTGCTGCGGATGTCGATGCCCAGGTGGTCGCGGCCTTGGAGGGGCGATGATCCCGGTTTCCAGCGGCGTGCGTGTGTGGCTTGCGACCGGTGTGAGGGACATGCGCCGTAGCATGAACAGCCTGTCGCGACGAGGGCAGGCTGTGAGTGGCTGGTCGCCATGAAGCGACGACATCGAGGCTCTGCGCGCGGCTCTGGCGGCAGCCGAGGCCAAGGCGGCATGCCTGGCGGCGGAGGCCTCCAGTGCCGAGGCGGTCATCGCCGCGCTTAAGCTGACGATCGAGAAGCTGCGGCACGCGCTCTACGGCCAGCGCTTGGAGCGCAAGGCGCGGCTGATCGATCAACTGGAACTGCAGCTGGAGGAGCTGGCGGCCAATGCCAGCGCGGACGAGCTGGCCGCCGAGCGAGCGGCCGCCAAGACCGCCACGGTTCAGGCTTTCACCTGCAAGCACCCCTTGTACTAGGCTTTGCCTGCGCACCTGCAGCGCGAGCGCGTGGTGATCCCGGCACCCGAGCGCTGCCCCTGCTGCGATTCGGACAAGCTTAGCAAGCTGGGGGAAGACGTCACCGAGACCTTAAACTCGCTCGAAAGCCTGCGGTCGCTTGCCGTCGACCTTGCCGTCCTCTAGGGCGTCAGCGGCTGGCAGGACATGCGGCATGAGCTGCTGTTCCACCGCCCGGTCCCAACGGGAAATGCGGTGACTGCCGCCAAGGTCAAGGAAAGGGGCATTGGCGAAGCCGTTGAAAGCTTGCCGCTGCTGGGCAACAGTTCCGGTAATACGGGTTGGCGCGCCTGGCACGCGGCTGCCGGCTTTCCCTATCGCCGCAGCCGAGCAAACCTAGTAACCTCGGACTCTAACAGCTGTGATCGACGGGCAGGGTCTGGCCCTCTGGGATCGGCTGGTAGACCCGGAGTTCAAGGCCGGAACCTTCGTGGCGGTGAGCGAAGCCTAGCTTGAAAGCGCCGGCTACTACATCGTCTATCCGAAAAAGGATCTGTCGAAGGCAGCGGCGGCGTTTCAAGACTGGATTGTCTCGGATACCGGCGATTCTGCGCCTCCACGTCGATCGCTTCTCGGTGACCTCGGACTCACTTAATCCCGCGCTTTGGCGAAAGCACAGGAGCGAGATTAGGGCCACGGCCATTTCATTGAATTCGTGTGCTCTCGCTTGGGATGGTGCCCAGGGGCGGAATCGAACCACCGACACTACGATTTTCAGTCGCATGCTCTACCAACTGAGCTACCTGGGCGTGCTTTCTGGCCTAGTCGCAAGGGCCCCGCCGTCAAGCAAGAGGCGGGTTTGTAGCGGCTCGCCGCGAGCCTGTCCAGCCCCTTAAGTCTCACTTTCGTCATCCCTGTCGCTCGGCGCCGGAGGACCCGGAACGCGGTAGCGCTCGCCCAGCCAGCGGCCGAGGTCGATGTCGGCGCAACGCTTGGAACAGAAGGGCCGATAGCGCTCGTCGTGCTCCGCGCCGCAAATCGGACAGCTGGACCCGCCCCGGCGCCTCGGACCGGACTGTACAGTCATGCCTCCTCCTTCCGTCTAGTGGCGCTGCTTCGTCCGGCCAGTCTCTTGCCCTGTCCTTGGGCCCTCACTCGCTAGCCGAAATGCGATGACGCGCCAGCTCGCTTTCTTGCGAAGGTAGGACTTCCAGCAGCGATCCGGAAGCCGCTCGAAAGGCCTGCCAGGAAGTGAGCTGCTGTAGGGCGGCCAGCAGATCTCGGCTGGCCTCCAGGCGTAAAGGTCGGGCGGGTCGATCTCGGCGGCTCGCGGCCAGTCGGCGCAGAACCGCCGCTGCCTCCGCGCGAAGCGTCAGAAAGCGCCCGCCATAGCCAGCACCAGGCTCGGTCAGAAGCTCGTGTAAAGGCGCGAAGAGACCGCGGCGTCGGGTGATCTCCAAGAGACCGGTCAGGGTCATGCCCTTGACCTCCACCCGCTCGGGGTCCTCGGCCAGGGCCGCACGCATCACGACCTTCACCTCGTCCCGCTGCTTGACCTGCTTGAGAAAGAGGCAGTCGATCAGAATTCGGCCGGCCAGCCCACGCAGTCGCAGCTGCCGCGCGATCTCGCCGAGGGCCAGGCGGTTGAAGTCCAGGGCCGCGCGGCCGGCAACGCCGCGCCCGGCAGATCCCAGATTCACATCGATCGCCGTCAGGGTTTCCCCCGGTTCGACCAGCAGCGAGCCGCCGCCGAGCGCCACGCGCGGCTGCAGCAAGGCCTCAACTTCGGACTCCAGATGGTTGTTGAGGGCCTCCGGGAAGCCGCCGGGCAGGAGCATGGCCTCCCGACCTTGCGGCAGTTCTGATTTCCAGAACGGCGCATCGATGACGAGCGCCTGCGGCTCTGCCGCCAGGAAACGCGCCAGCGGGTCGCCGACCTTCTGTAACAGTCGCGGGGCAGCAGCCGCCTGCCAGGCCTTGGGGCCGCGGGCGGAGGCCAGCTTCGGCCCCTTGCCGGGAGCGGCGGCGCGCACCAGGCGAACGGGTAGAGCGGCCCCTTCCGTCACCCCCTTGGGCGCCTGCTCCAAGGGCAGGACACCATCGGGTCCGCATCCCAAATCGCAGAAGGCAATGCCGATCGAGGGCTCGAGGCGCCGAACCCGAGCTCGAAAGAGATCGCCCAAGAGCGGCTGGCCCGGCAACCAAATAGCCAGATCCGCCAAGCTGCCGTCGCGGAATCGAAAAGCACGGCGCTCTTCGCCGATGGACTGCAGGTAGAGGGCGTCGGCTTGCGGATGTGCGTCAGACGACATCTGGCGGCGCCAGGGGGCGATAGCCGAGACCATGAAGCAGCGCCGAGGCCTCGACCAGCGCCAGGCCCACGACATTGCTGTAGCTGCCATTGATCCAGGGAATGAAAGCCGCGGCCCGGCCCTGGATGGCATAGCCGCCGGCCTTTCCGGACCACTCGCCCGACACCAGATAGGCATCGATTTCAGCTTCAGTCAGGCGCTTCATCGCAACGCGGGTGATAACTTGCCGAAAGGCGCGGCGGCCGTCGGGGGCCTGGACGGCCATCGCGCCGATCACTTGATGCCGCCGGCCGGACAGACGGGCCAAGCCCCAAGATGCCTCCTCACTGGTCTCTGCTTTCGGCAGGATGCGGCGCCCCAGGGCGACAACGGTGTCTGCCGTCAAGAGCCAAACATCGGGATTGCGCTGCCTGGCAGCGGCTAGCTTCTCCTCAGCCATGCGCTTGGCATAGGGGCCCGGCAGTTCGCCCCTTTTCGGTGCCTCGTCGATCTCCGGCGGATCGATGGCGCCGGGGATCACCCCGATCTGGGCCAAGAGGTCACGGCGCCTGGGCGAGCCCGAGGCCAAGACGAATGCGGTCTCTCGCGTCGGCACCATTCCGGGCTCCCTCAATCCCATCTCTGCCCCCGAAGATCTCGGGAGCGAACCACGTCAGTCGTGGTCTACTTGTAGCGAAACGTGATGCGCCCCTTGGTGAGATCGTAGGGGGTCATCTCCACGTTCACGCGGTCGCCGGTCAGGACGCGGATGCGATGCTTGCGCATCTTGCCGGCCGTGTGCGCCAAGACCTCGTGGTTGTTGTCCAGCTTCACGCGGAACATCGCGTTGGGCAGCAGCTCGGTCACCGTGCCCTGAAATTCGATCAAGTCCTCTTTCGCCATGAAGGCTCCTTTGCGTCGGTCGGCCGTCGGTCAGGAAAGGCGCCGATCCGGGCGCCCACCACCCTGCCCCCACCCTTCGGTTGGCGCGCATGATAAGAGCCGCGGCGCGGAGCGCAAGCCATTGCCTGTGACCTTCGGGCCCGCCTGTGTCACTTTTGCCGCGCTTCGGCCCTGGCCCCGGTGAAGAAAACTGCGCCGGCGCGCCGGAAAACGAACGTCTCGAACCCCGCTTCGGGCCGCTTTCATCACAAAGCTGCTTTTTTCATCACCCGCGCACGCAAGTGTTGCCTAATCGCTTGCGACAACTGATCTTCACAAGAGAAGCCAACGCCCGACACTGCGGAGATCAGCTATGCTGTTTGATCACGAGAGTTTCGACGACCACGAGACGGTGGTCTTCGCCAAAGATGAGGCTAGCGGACTGAGGGCCATCATCGCTCTCCATTCGACGGCACGCGGCCCGGCCGCCGGGGGTACCCGCTTGTGGCGCTATAGCGACGACCAAGAAGCCCTAGGCGATGTACTGCGCCTCTCGCGCGGCATGACCTACAAGAATGCCATGGCCGGTTTGCCGCTGGGCGGCGGCAAGACCGTCATCATGGCGCCCGAGCGGATTGCCGACCGGCCGGCACTTTTCGCCGCTTTAGGTCGTGCCATCGATCGCCTGGGCGGCGCCTATTGGACGGCCGAGGATGTCGGGGTCGGCCCGGCAGACATGGCAGCCGTCGCCCGCCAGACCCGCTTCGTCGCCGGGTTGGAGTCCGGACATCATGCCTCCGGCGATCCCTCCCCTGTGACGGCGCTGGGGGTCTTCACCTGCCTGCTGGCCGGTGCCGCCCACCTCTGGGGCAGCAGTGACCTGACCGGACGCGCTGCCGCCGTACAAGGATTGGGTCATGTCGGCCGTCATCTCTGTCATCTGCTGCATCAGGCCGGCGCAAAGCTGATCGTCAGCGATCTGGACGGTGCCCGCGCCGCCGCCGTAGCGGAGCAATACGGCGCCTCGGTCGTAGCACCGGCCGACATCATGCGCCAACCGATGGACATCTTCGTCCCCTGCGCGCTGGGCGACATCCTGACCGATGCCAGCATTGCCGGCCTCTCGGCCCCCCTGATCTGCGGTGCCGCCAACAATCAGTTGGCGCACGACGCCATTGCAACCCGCCTCTCGGCCAGCGGCAAGCTCTATCTGCCCGACTACATCGTGAACGCCGGCGGAATTATCTCGGTCGCGTCCGAAATCCTCCAGATCGACGATCCGCAGTGGCTCGAGGGCAAGCTCCAGGGTCTGGGCGAGACCATTCGCGAGGTGATCGCTCTGGCAGAGGCGCAGGATAGCTGCACCGCCAGCGTTGCCGACAGCATTGCCCGTAGCCGCATCGTCGAAGAGCAACGGCTCGCAGCTTAGAGTCCTACTGCCAATAGTCTGTTACCCGGCTGTAAACTGACTTGATTGAACGGCCGCGGTCTCCTCATGATCCGCGCCATGTCTCAACCGCTTTCCGTCCGCGACGCACGCCGCAGCGTCGCCATAGAGATCTCTACCGCCAGCCTGGCCGATCTCGAGGAATGGACGGCGATGCGCACCCAGATCTGGCCGGACATGTCCGTGCCAGAGCAGGGCGTCGAGCTGACCGATCTCCTAAGCTAAAATCGTTACTGCGGTTGGATCGCGCGCCTCGACGGCAAGCCAGTCGGCTTTGCCGAGGCCAGTCTTAGGCCCTACGCCAACGGCTGCGAGGGTCACCCGTCCCCTCCCTCGAAGGCGTTTGGGTCGACCCGTCCGAGCGCAATAGGGGCGTCGGGCAGGCTCTGGTCAAGACCATCAAGGCCTGGGCGACAGAACTCGGGTTCGAGGAACTCGGCTCCGACGTCGACATCGCCAATCTCATCTCGCAGGCGGCTCATCAAGCCTGGGACTTCGACGAGCGCGAGACCGTGGTCTATTATCGGCGCCGCCTCAAGCGATAGACGCCCGCCCTAGCCACCGTCGCATTGCTCGTGGATTCAGGTGTTGAAGACATGCGAGGCGGGTGTCGCCTCGTGTTTCGGGGTCGAGAGGAGAAAATAGGCCTCCGCCATCGGCAGACGAAATTCGTATGGTTGGACCACGGCCCCGCCTTGAGCAATCCGCCGGTCAAGGTATCGTGCGACATGGCGAGTCCGGCGCCGTGCTGGGCCGCCGTCATCACCGCAACGTAGGTGGAGGCAAGCGAGATCGTCTTCTTCGTCAGCAATTTCTGTTTCTGAGCCCCCCAGCCAAGCCTCCCAACCGGTCACGATACCGGCGCAGTCGAACAAGGCCGCCTGCTTCCAGTCCCGTGCCGCACCGATCAGCAAGGGCGCGCAGTCCGGATAGGCCTCTTCGCTGGAGATGCGCCGAGCGGAATCGGGCATGGTCGCAGCGCGCCCGAAACGGACTTCGACCTCCGTCGCCGCCGCACTGCGTTCCGGATCCCAAATCGGCGTCACGATGTTGAGCGAGAGCCAAGGCGCCTCCGCCAGAAGATCGCTCAGGCGCGGGGCCAGCCAGAAGGTCGAGAAGGCCATATTGCAGTTGATCATCAGGCGCAGCCCGCGATCGCCGCCGGTGAAGGCCCGGGTGCCGACCGCCAAGACATCGAAGGCCTCCTGCATCACCGGCAGGTAGTTGGCACCGGCCTCGGTCAGGCTCAACGCCTGGGTCCGGCGAATGAAGATCTCCCGGCCCAAGAAACTTTCCAGACTGCGGACGTACTGAGAGATCGCCGACTGCTTCAGGTTCAGCTCACCGGCGGCTTGCGTGAACGAAAGATGTCGTGCCGATGCCTCAAAAGCCCGCAGCCAAGTGAGCGGTGGAAGGCTGGTTTCGCTCATGTTTCTCCATGTGCAAGCGATACATTAACTGATCTAATAGCATGGCCATGAATCTATCGTTGGTAAAGCTGAATTCGCGCGCCCATAAGCAGGAGAGACACCAACGCGAAAGGAGGACAAAATGGTTGCACAGGCAAGGCTCGTCGGGCGGCCGAACATCAGTCATTGGGATGAACGCGTGGACCTCGCTGCGGCCTTTCGCTGGACCGCGCGGCTCGGTCTGCATGAGGCGGTGGCCAACCACTTCTCTCTGGCGGTGAGCGAGGACGGCACGGAGTTCCTGATGAACCCCAATCAGGTCCACTTCTCGCGCATTCGCGCATCCGACCTTCTGCTGCTGGATGCCAAGGACCCGGACACCCTGGGCCGCCCCGGCGCGCCCGATCCCAGTGCCTGGGGCCTGCATGGCTCCGTCCATCGTCACTGCCCGCACGCGCGCTGCGTCATGCATGTCCATTCGATCTTCGCGACCGTGCTCGCCAGCCTGGCCGACAGCCGCATGCCGCCGATCGACCAGAACACGGCCACCTTCTTCAACCGCATCGTGGTTGACGTAGAGTTCGGCGGCATCGCACTGAAGGCGGAGGGTGAGCGCTGCGCCGCCTTGCTGAGCGATCACAAGGCCAAGATCATGGTGATGGGCAACCACGGTGTGATGGCGATCGGCAACAGCGTGGCCGACACATTCAATCGGGTCTACTACTTCGAGCGGGCGGCGGAAACCTATATTCGTGCCCTACACACGGGCCAGGCCCTGCGCATCCTCTCCGACGAGATCGCCGAGAAGACCGCACGGGAAATCGAAGATTATCCCGGCCAAGCCACCCGCCATCTTGCCGAGCTGAAGACCATCCTCGACGAGGAAGGCTCCAACTACGCCACTTAGTGGTGGGAATGAGACGGATGGTCCGTCCATCCGTCCAATCTCCACCACTAAGCCACTGAAAGAGTGATTCGATTCACGCAATCCTTGGGTTTCAAGCATTGCGATCGGACCACCAGCGAGGCCACCATGCCAACCTTCGTCGCCACCAATGCAGCCTCCAGCGGCGTGAAGCTGGACAAGAAGACCTTGCAGGCAGTGGCCCGGCGCTCCGACCGGCCGGGCCTCATCTACCTGGCTGAATGGCTTGCCGGATTGGCGGCCGGCGGCCTCTTGGTCTGGGCAGGTCTGGGAACCGCTTGGATCTGGCCGGCCATGCTGGTCTTCGGCACGATCCTGACCGTTCCGGCCTATGCGCTCAGCCACGAGACCGCGCAGGGCACCGCCTTCCGGACCCGCTGGCTGAACGAGGCAGTCTTTTGGCTAACCTCCTTCCTCTACATGGAAGAGCCGCTGCATCGCCGCTACACCTACACCAACCACCGCACCTTCACTTGGCACGTCGGCAAGGACAGCCAGATGCCCTTCGACACGCCGATGGATTTCAAGGGCTGGTTTTTGGAGGCCTAGGGTCTGGCGCTGCTAAGCTTTCACCTCCTGGTGCTCTGGCATCTAGCCGCGGGTCGGCCCAGCAACATCATGAAGACGGTGGCCCCGCCGGGCAAACTGACAAAGATGAGCCGCAATGCCCGCATCTTCCTTCTGGGATACTTGGCGATCGCCGCGCTGATTGCCGTCGATATCTCCTGGCCGTTCTGGTTCCTGGTTCTGCCGCGTCTGCTGGGTGCGCCGGTCATGCTGCTCTTCACCCTCATTCAGCATGTTGAGCTGAGCGAGAACTCGCCCTCGATCATCGACAGCACGCGCTCTTTCCGCACAACCTGGCTCGGCCGCTTTTTCTACATGAACAATCATGTAGAGCACCACCCCTATCCGCAGGTGCCGTTCCATGGACTGCCAAGACTGGCCACGGCCAGCGCCGATCAAGTGCCGGCACCCGATCCCGGCTTCTTTCGCAGCAACTGGGAGGTCTTCCTGGTGATCCCGTGACGTTCGCTCGGGCTCTCAACCGAGGCCAGCTCGACCCGCCAGGCCCCACATATGATCAGCGAAGGCGGTGGCTTCGAACCTGTTGCCCGGCAGACCATGGTGCAGTATGTGACCGAGGATGAGGACTTGGCTGCCGCCATTCGCTGCGCCGAGAAGGGCGCCGCGATCTATACCCCGCGCGGGCTCAAGACGGTGGAGCGCCTGGCCAGTGAAGGCCTCTCGGTGCAAGGTCATCTGGGCTTGGTCCCGCGGCTCTCGACACGGGTCGGCGGACTGCGCATCATCGGCAAGACCGCCGAGGAGGCCATGCGGATCTTCGAGGACTTCCGACGCTTGGAGGATGCCGGCGCGGTCGCTGCCGAAGTCGAGTGCGTGGCGGCCGAGGCCTTGGCTCAGATCGGACCACGCACAAGCCTGCTGACACACTCCATTGGTGCCGGCAGCGGCGGCGACATCATCTTCTCTTTCATGGAGGACATCTGTGGCGACGTCGAGAATCCGTCGTGGCACGCCAAGGCCTGGGCAGACATGCTAAGCCTGCGCAAGGCCATGGCCGCCGAACGCGATAAGGGCCTCACCGGCTTTCACGATGCGGTCAAGTCGGGCCAGTTCCCCTGCCCGCCGCACGAGGTGTCCAGGTCGCCTGGAGAAGCTGACAAGCTGCAGGAAGCGCTCGACGGCTGGCAGCCAGTACACCGGCCAGCGACTATAGTCAGCGTTTCGCCGCCAAGCCGCAGCCGCTGACCCTGGAGCAGGCGGCCCGGATCACGCCGCCGACCCAGGCCGTCGATACCGAAGTATGATCGACCCGCCGCGCCTTAGGGCCTATCGGCAAAACCGACTGCGCGCCGAGATCAAGGCGCAGGGCCTGGGCGCCATCATCCTGACCGAGCCGCTGTCGATCCGCTATGCCACCGGCGTGCGCAACTGCGCGCTCTTCCAGACGCACATTCAGGCCGGCTACATCTTCCTACCGGCGGAAGGGCCGGTGGTCTATTTCGACAGCGGTCCCATCGTGCTCTCCCGCTATCCCATTGAAGAAAGCCTGTTGAACCGCTAGAGAGCAAATCCGGAGCAGACGGAATCGTCTGCGATGACGATTTGCTTGGTAAACAGTAAGACAATCCGGGAGAAGAAACAGATGAGCGACTGGATCGAGGTCTGTGCGACCGAGGAAATTGATGAGGAAGACCTGATTCGCTGGGATCACGCAGGCCGCAGTTTCGCGATCTACAACACTGAAAAGGGTTTCTTCGCCACCGACGGCTACTGCACGCACGAGCAGCAGCACCTTGAGGAAGGTTTGGTCATCGGTGGCGTGATCGAGTGCCCACTGCACCAGGGTCGCTTCGACATCGCATCAGGCAAAGCACTCTCACCACCTGTCTGCGTGGATCTCAAGACCTATGCGGTGAAGATCGAAGACGGCAGCGTCTTCATTCGACTCTAGAGCACATTCATTTTATGAAGGGTGATAGCCTGCTGGTGCGAAATCGTTTGCGCACTCTTGCGGCTCGACCAGACCGATGATGTCGCCCACGGTATTCCAGAGGGTGCTGATGGTTCTTTCGGCCTTTGCGCGGATCAGTGATTTGAGCTTGGCGAAAGCCATCTCGATTGGGTTGAAGTCGGGACTGTAGGGCGGCAGATATGTGAGGGTGGCGCCTGTGGCCTCGATGGCCTGTCGGACGCCGGCGGCCTTGTGCGCCGGCAAGTCATCCATGATCACGACATCTCCGGGATTGAGGGTCGGCGCCAGCGCTTGCTCGCTATAGGCAAGAAAAGCGACGCCATTCATGGCGCCGTCGAGCACCATCGGCGCAGTCATTCCGGTCAGCCGAAGCGCGCCGGTAAAGGGGGTTGTCTTCCAATGCCCGTGGGGGATGCCCGCGCGACAACGCTCGCCCCGCCTGGAAAGCCCACGCAGCCGCGCCATCTTCGTCGACAGGCCCGTCTCGTCGATGAAGACCAGCCTGGCCGGATCGAAGTCGAGTTGGCTGTCAAACCAGGCCTGGCGCTTTCTCAAGACCTCCGGCCGCTCCTGCTCCAATGCGTGCGCGGTTTTTTTGTACGTGAAGCCGCACCCGCGCAACCAGTTGTTCAGCGCGCTCCGGCCAATCCGGGTAATGACGTAGAGAAAGTTTCGCACATTTGTGTGTGGTTGGTGGCCCCGAATCCCTCAGGCTTTCAGTCGCCAGACGGAGAAGCCAATAGAGGAGGCCAGAGCCACCCTGGAGGAGGATGACACGAAGGGCCTGTCGAACGTGGTCCGTATCGACGCCGGTCGGATAGAAGATCATCTGAGGCAGATCGTGCGAGGCAGCGTCGAGGAGACACTGAACAGCCTGCTGGAGGCAGAGGCGGATCGGCTTTGCAATGCAGGGCGCTATGAGCGCAGTGAGGCGCGCCGCGACACACGAGCCGGCCGCTCCGCGCGCAAGCTGCACACGCGCGCCGGAGAGGTGCAGGTGCAAGGTGCCAAAGCTTCGCACGCAGACGCATCGACGACGGCAATCATCGAGCGCTATCGCCGGCGCGCGCGCTCGGTCGAAGAGGCTTCGATGGAGATGTATCTGGCTGGTGTGTCGCTACGCCGGGTGGAGGACATCACCGAGGCCCTGTGGGGCACGCGGGTGAGCCCCAGCAGGGGCTCCACTCTCAACAATAAGCTCTACTCCCAGATCGAGACCTGGCGGAACCGGTCGATCGAGGGCGAACACCCCTACCTCTATCTGGACGGCCCTACCTCTATCTGGACGGCATTGTCCTGAAGCGCAGTCGGGCAGGTGAAGTGCGCAACGTCTCGCTGCTGGTTGCGGTCGCTGTCAAGGCCGACGGCTACCGCGAGACCCTCGGCAGCCTCGAGGGAGCCAAGGAAGACAAGAAGGGCTGGAGCGCCTTCCTCAAGCACCTCAAGGAGCGCGGCCTGACGGGTGTCGCGTTGATCGTCTCGGATGCCTGCATGGGGCTCGTCGAGAGCGCAACCGCGTTCTATCCGGACGCCCAGTGGCAGCGCTGCGTCGTGCATTGGATGCCTTCGTGCCCGGTGCCGGCCGGCAAGATGCGTGACGTCGCTCTCATGCTGAAGGCTATCCATGCCCAGGAGAGCCGCGAGGCGGCCCGCGCCAAGGCCACGCGGCCAAACTCGGAGCCATGCGCCTGACCAAGGTCGCCGACTGGCTGGAGGAGACGGTCGAGGAGACCTGGGTCTACCATGCCTTCCCCAATGAGCATTGGCGACGGATCAGGACCGACAATCCTCTGGAGAGGATCATGCGGGAGATCCGGCGGCGAAACCGCGTCGTCGGGGCCCCTTCCCCGACGGCCAATCGGCCCTCAACCTGGCCGCGGCCAGGTTGAGACACATCGCTGGCACCAAATGGTCCAGCAAGCGCTACATGAACATGGACCTGCTCAATCAGCGGGACAGGGGTGCCTGATGGAACAGCCCGCCAAACCCAATGTGCCAAAGATCCTGGACACTACCCCCGTAGAAAGCGGCGTTAGGCTGGGCGATCAGGTCGGGCAGCCTATCGATCCGGCCTGGAGCGCTTCGGGGCCGTCTCGTCACGAGGGCCCTGTCGCCGTCCTGGCCTACCAGCATCTGCCACATCCGATAAAGCGGGCCCGCGCCTTTCCTTCGCCGGAGAAGGCGGCATCCTTGATGTCCGTGAAGACGCCGACATCCAAGCCAGTGGCAATGATCAGCCGATCCACGCCGCTACCGCCACTCAGCTCGGTATCGCTGGAACGGACTTGCCGCCCTTGAGGACCCAGACGGTAAGTCCCGAGTCCCGGCCACGGATCGTCTGCATCCCAGCTTCGGACAAGGTCTCTAGCAGGCGTCCCCCTTCCTCGAGGTCGCGACCAACTGCCTTGACCAGACTGTAACTCACAACAAGAGAAGCGTTCAAGCTGCACATCCATTGCTCCAAGTGACTGGCGCTGTTGACCGTGTCGCCGATCACGCTGTACTCCAATTTGCGTTCGTTGCCGATGTCACCGGCGATGGCCGGACCATAGTGAACACCAATTCCAACGCGCACCGGCGGCACACCAGCCGCAGACCGTTCACCGTTCCAGGCGGCGAGTGCCGCGATCATATCCAGCGCGTACTGGAGCGCATGTCGCGCATCATGCGGGCCCGGTTCCGGTGTGCCGAATGTCGTGATGAGGCCGTCGCCCATGTACTTGTCCAAGGTGCCGCCATTGTCGAACACCGCCCGGCCGAGGCGATTGTGATAGTCGCTCAGGAGCGCAATCACCTCCTCTGGCGCATGGCTCTCGCAGAGCTTGGTGAAGTCCATGATGTCCGCGAAAAGGACAGCGACCTCCTGTTCGTAACCGCCGCCAAGCGGATGTTCGGAATCGCTCAAGCGATCCACGACGTTTGGCGAGAAGTAGCGAGCTAGACTGGCTCGTGTTCGCTCCGCGAGCACCCGACTCTCGATCAAGCGGCGCGATCGCTTGACGACGAAGGCAAGACCGACGGCAACGATCAGGCTCACCAGGATCTCGGTCGTATGAAATCCGAGGAAAATGAAGTTGGGATCGGGGCGGGAAGCAATGAAAGCTTCGGCGCTTTGTATCGACAGATCGAGATTGGTAAAGCTTCCAGGCTGACCGACAAACCAGAGCACCATCCTGCCCGTACGCCGGCGATGCAGAACCCGCACCGGAGGACGAGGCCCGGCCGAAAGCTAAAGGCTGTCTGCATGAGTATGACAAAGAAAAAGCCGAAACTACTGCCGTTTAGAAGAATCGCCGGCGGCATCGCAAAGTCGTCAAAGGGATTTTGGGAGGCAAGAACGATGGCCGGGAGCGCACAATCGACAAGGACAAAAGCGTACTTCAAAATATTAATGTGGAAGCGCTGTTTAGCAGTGATGTATTGCACCACACCGAAGAGCGCGAAAACTCCAATTTGGGAGATGTCAAAGACACACCCCCAGCTGCCGCCCGGATTGTCGGCAATGAACCAGAGGGTAACGACCAGCAACGCGATCGTTCTGGTCATGGCTGCCAGCATCAGCCCCTGGCGATCGTCCGCGGCAAAGGCATCTCGGTTTCGGCTCGCAAGACGTTCTTCGAGCCTTTCGCCCTCAGAGGGTGATCCTCATCCTATCCGGGTGAACCGCCCGCCAGGCATCCGAACCTCCTCGTGCCGCGCTGCACATTCCACCCGCGCGGCAAGAAGCATGCACTTCGAGCGTCGTGCAAGGTGACCAAAAGGTCGGGCCACCCCGCTACGATCAGGAAGCTCCAACAGGCAAGTCTGCGATTCATGGCCTATCGGCTTGGCAGGGTCATTCTGCCAAGAGGCAGGCTACGCGAGGAGCCGGGAAGGCACCTTAGTCCTCCTTCGGCGCCTCGTGACTTGGCCGCCAGCGGGTCGGCCAAATCTCGCCGAGGTCTTCCAGATGGGCCATGATCGCCGGGCCTTCCAGACGAATTTCAGCACCACCGGAGAAGCTGAGCAGCCAGGCCGCGAGACCGCGCCGAACAGTCAGCAGGCTCAAGAGTTGGCCGGAGGCGGCGGCAGCGTCGAGACTGCGGCTGCGTGCGGCGCGCACCCGGTCGAAGCAAAGTCCGCTGATGACCCGGCTGTAAAGCTTGGCCTGGCTGGCCTCGTCCAGCTTCGGATCGGCGGCTGCCTGCTCGAAGCTGGCATCGGCGCCCTCCTCCAAGACCGGCGGCGCGGTTTCGGCCTTCGCCTCCCAGCGGAAGCGATTGACCAAGAGAATGAAGCGGCACTCGCCGCTCAGATAGGTGATTTCCTCTCGCGGCACCAAGGCATCCTGGAGCAGGGCGGAGAAGACGGAGACGTCCTCCTCGTCCTTGGCGCGTAGCTTGAGCGCTGACATGGCCGCCGCTTTCCTCAGTCCGTCTCTGCCAGGCGTTGGATCTCGGCTCCACAGGCGGCCAGCTTGGCCTCCACCCGCTCGTAGCCGCGATCCAGATGATAGACCCGATTGACCGTCGTCTCGCCATCGGCGATCAGAGCGGCAAGCACCAGTCCGACCGAGGCGCGCAAATCGGTGGCCATCACCTGGGCACCGGTCAGACGCTCCTGCCCGCGCACCAGAGCCGAGGCGCCGTGCACCGTGATGTTCGCTCCCATGCGCGTCAGTTCCGGCACATGCATGAAGCGGTTCTCGAAGATGGTCTCGGTGATCATGGCGGCCTCACCGGCCGTGGTCATCAAGGCCATGTATTGGGCTTGGAGATCGGTCGGGAAGCCGGGATAGGGCTCGGTCATCACATCGACTCCGACCAGGCGGCCATTGGCCCGCTTGGCGGTCACGCCGAGGTTGCTCTGGGTCAGCTCGACGCCGGCGCGCTCCAGCACATCGGCGGTCGACCGCATGTCGTCGACGCGGCCGCCCAGCAGGCAGATCTCGCCACCGGTCATGGCGGCCGCCATGGCATAGGTTCCCGCCTCGATGCGATCGGCGACCACATGATGCTCGGCGGCATGCAGACGATCCACGCCCTCGATCTCGATGACCTCACGGCCCAGGCCTTCGATCTTGGCGCCCATGGCCTGCAGGCAGCGGCCGAGATCGACGATCTCCGGCTCACGCGCGGCATTGATCAGGCGCGTGGTGCCCTTGGCCAGAGCGGCCGCCATCATCAGGTTTTCGGTGGCGCCGACCGAGACCTTGGGAAATGCGACCTCGGCACCCTTCAGGCCGCAAGCGGCGCTGGCGTGGATGTAGCCTTCCTTCAGCTCGATCTTGGCCCCCATGGCTTCCAGACCCATGAGGTGCAGGTCGACCGGACGCGTACCGATGGCACAGCCGCCAGGCAACGAGACCGTGGCCCTCCCCTCGCGCGTCAGCAGCGGCCCCAGGACCAGGATCGAGGCCCGCATCTTGCGCACCAGATCGTAGGGTGCACAGGTGTCGGCGATCTTGGCTGCGGTCAGCAGGAAGTCAGGTACTGCCGCGCCCTCGTCGCGCGGCTCGATCGCCACGCCCAGGCGCGCCAGCAGGCCGCTCATGGTGGCGATGTCATGCAAGTCGGGCACGTTGCGCAGCAGCAGGCCTTGATCGCTCAACAAAGCAGCCGTCATCAAAGGCAAGGCCGCATTCTTCGCACCGCTGATTTGAATGTCCCCACGCAAAGGCCGGCCGCCCTTGATCCAAATCCGATCCAATTCCCTCTCCTCTATCAAGATCCCTTAGTCTGGCAGCAGGCTCCCGCGTCGCCCAAGCCGCCCGGTCACTATAGACGCGGCAATGTGACTCCTTTTTGGCCCATGTACTTGCCTTTCCGGTCGGCATAGGAGACCTCCGGCGACCCCTCTCCCTTCAAAAAGAGGAACTGGCAGGCGCCCTCACCGGCATAGACTTTCGCCGGCAGCGGCGTGGTGTTGGAAAATTCCAGGGTCACATGCCCTTCCCACTCGGGCTCCAAAGGGGTCACGTTCACGATAATCCCACAGCGCGCATAAGTCGACTTGCCCAGGCAGATCACCAGCACGTCGCGCGGGATGCGAAAGTACTCCACCGTGCGGGCCAGCACGAAGGAATTGGGCGGGATGATGCAGACGTCGCTCGCGCGCTCGACGAAGGACTGTCCGGAGAAGTTCTTCGGATCGACCAAGGCGTTGTCCACATTGGTGAAGATCTTGAATTCACGCGCGACACGCGCGTCGTAGCCGTAGGAGGAAACGCCGTAGGAGATAACGCCATCGCGCTTCTGCGCCTCGACGAAAGGCTCGATCATTCCAGTCCTAAGGGCTTGGGTACGGATCCAGCTATCGGGCAAGATGGCCATCGAGGTTTCTTCGTCGCTCCTGGGGGATCGCGGCGCGCAGGTGCAGGCCGCTCGCGCGAGTAAAAAGAGACTAATAGCGTCTGCGCGGAGTCTCGCTCAAGCCTCTATCCGTCAGGCCTGCCGCGCGGGTCTTCGAGGCCGATTCGCCAACCTGCTCAGAGGCTTCCGACCGCCGCGAGCGGTCTTGCGCCTTGCGTCTTTGCAGGTTGCGGCGCAGCGCCGCTGCCTGACGCGCCTGCCTGTCCTCCTTGCTCTCAGCCATGCGTTGGAAGCTGCCGTGCCCCGCGGCCGAGGTCAAGCCGATCCGGCTGCAAAGTCTCTTGCAATCTGCCCCGCTTGGTGGCAGCTTCCGACCTCCCCGCCCGCGAAGCTTCTTCCGGGCGCCCAGTGCTGCCGTAGCTCAGGCGGTAGAGCACGTCCTTGGTAAGGACGGGGTCGATGGTTCGAGTCCATTCGGCAGCACCATTCTCTCCAGTACACTTCAATCTGGTTGAGCCCAACGCTCAGCCGCGACCGCTGCGACGAGGTGCCGTGTTAGCACCCTGTCAGCAGGAGGCTGTAATTCTGTTACTGGCCTGGCAGCGACAAGCCGTTTCGAGTTGCTCACCAAGACCATCGTTGGCACGCTCGGGTGACGTCCTAGAATTGCTGGAAATTCGGTTAGGGGTGCATCTTCGCTTGGGATGGTTCAAGCGAGTCGCCGGTAGCCGCCGGCGCCAGCAAGGAGCCCGAAGCGCTGGAGGCGGAGCAAAGCGATGCGCTGGGCCAGCGGGGACGATCTGCTCCCACTCGATAACGCTCGCCCGATCCAGTTGGCGATCTGCCTCGCTCTACCCAAAGTTGCCTTTCTTGAGACCTCTGCGAAGCGGAACACGCGCCACCAATTCTTCAGCATCCGAAACTCAACCCTTTGAACCTTTTCAAGGCGGATCATTCGGGAGCCAGATGCAGTGCGAGTGCAACCTCGCCGTCTGTGTGACTTGTACCAGCGGCAAGAAAGGTTGACTCGGGTGATTCCCGACGCGGGTAGATTATGTGATTCGAGGCATGCGAAGGAGGCTCGCCATGCCATCGAGTGTTGAGCCTGGCGACGATTACGATGCAGCCAGCCTTCGGGAACTGGCCAAGCGCTGTACGGATCCGAGGCAGACCCGCCGTCTTCTGGCCCTGGCGGCCGTCTGCGACGCGATGAGCCGGGCTGAAGCGGCAAAGATCGGCGGAAGGGATCGCCAGACGCTGCGGGATTGAGCGCACCGCTTCAATGCCGAAGGGCCGGATGGCCTGACGAACCGCCCAGGCGCCGGGCGTCCGCATCGTTTGTCGGCGGAGCAGATGAGCGAGCTGGCGGCCCAGGATCGATCTGTCCTGGAGGCATTCGAAAAAACTTCTCGCGCACGCTCGCAGTGCACAGAGGCCATCTGCCCAAGACGATGCCGATCGAGATCTGCTTGCAAGATGAAGCCAGGCTGGGACAGAAAAACGTCCGCACGCGCATCTGGGCCAGGACCGGCGCCCGCCCACGCCTGCCGGCCGGCGCTACGAGAATGCCTGTCTCTTTGGAGCCATCTGCCCGCGCCGCAGCGCCGCTGCCGCTCTCATACTGCCGAAGGCCAACACCGAGGCCATGCAGATGCACCTCGACGAGATCGGTCGCAACCTCGCCAACCTCAAGGGCCAAGGGCGCTCACGCCGGCGTCCTTGTGGATCGGACCGTATGGCACAGCACCGACAAACTCAAGCGTCCAAAGAACATCGCCATCATACTGTTGCCCTCTCGATCGACAGAGCTCAACCCGGTCGAGAACATCTGGCAGGATCTCCGACGAAACTGGTTCTCCAACCCTGTCTTCGATACTCCCTTGGGCAATGAGACCGATGGTCTGAGGACACCATCGACGCGGGATGCGAGGCTTGCAACAGGCTCTTGGCTCAACCCCAAACCATAACCTCCATCGGCTCCGGAAAGTGGGCACTCATCGGCCAATGATTTGTACCGCTGGTATCAGATATTACTCTCATCGTGGGGCGCGATCAGATTGCCAATCGGGGAACAAATGGCGAAGATTCTGCTAGTCGAAGACAATGAGATGAACAGCGATATGCTTTCGCGGCGGCTCGTTCGCAAGGGGTTCGAGGTGGTCGTCGTTCAGGATGGCCAGATGGGTGTTGAGAAGGCGGGGAGCGAGCGGCCCGACATCATCCTCATGGACATGAGCTTGCCGATCATCGATGGCTGGGGGCGATCCGACGCATCAAGGCCACCCCCGAAACCGCGGCAATTCCGGTGATCGCGCTAACTGTTCCTGCCATGTCCAGCGGCCGAAACAAGGCTCTGGAGGCGGGCTGCGACGACTACGACACGAAGCCGGTCGAGATGTCCCGGCTGCTGGAAAAGATCGGCGCACGGCTGCCCAAAGCCTGAGGGCAGCGTCTCGCAGGAATAACGATTCATCAACTTCTTGGCAGAGGGATCTGACTTGCCGCTAGCGAAGTAGCGCTCAACTGCTTGCGATTTCGAATAAAATGGATCTTCAGGCGCCCCCTACCCTTGACCCGAATCAAACCCCGCTCCACGAGCTCGAAGCGTTTGCCGATCAGCTTGGCGGTAGCCTCGGAGACTTGGATTTCGCTGGGCACGGCGTGCGATTCCAGGCGGCTCGCGACGTTCACCGTGTCACCCCAGACGTCGTAGAGAAAGCGGTGCGTACCGATGATGCCGGCAACCACCGGGCCGCTGTGGATGCCGATGCGAATCTGCAGCGCGGTCTCAGAATCAGCATTTAGGGCCTCCAGGTCCGCGACCATGCGCAGCGCCAACTCCGCCACCACGTCCGCATGGTCCGAACGCTGCTCCGGTACCCCGGCCACGACCATGTAGGCGTCCCCGATCATCTTGATCTTCTCGACGCCAAGCTCGCCGACCAGCCGGTCGAACAGCGAGAATACCCAGTTCAGATAGTGCACGACTGTGGTCGGTGGCAGGCGCGCCAACATCTCGGTAAAGCCAACCAAATCGGAGAACAGCACCGTGACCTCGTTGAAGCGGTCGGCGATCAGGGTCTCGCCGGCATTCAGACGTCCGACCTGCTGCGGCAGGATGTTCAGCAGCAAGCGCTCGCTCTCGGTCTCCAGTCGGTCCAGGTAGAGCCGCTCACGCTCGCGCCAGCGCTTCTTCTCCAAAGAGGCACTGATCCGGGCCTTGAGCAAAACCGGAGTGAAGGGTTTTGGCAGATAGTCTTCGGCGCCGGCCTCGATACAGCAAACGACGCTGCGAATCTCGTCCAGCGCCGAGATCATGATGACTGGAATCTGATGGAACTCAGGGTCGACCTTGAGCCTAGCCAGCACCTCGAAACCATTCATGTCCAGCATCATGAGATCAGGCAGGACCAGGTCGAAGTCCTCGGCCGCCATGAGTGCGAGCGCCTGGCGACCGCCCTCGGCCGTGACGACCCGATGACCCTCACGGGTCAGGCGACGGGACAGCAGGGTTCGGTTAGTCTCCATGTTATCGACCATGAGGATCGTGCCGGTTTCGCTACGCCCGGCATCGGCTTCGCTGACCCGCTGCATGCTCTGCACCAGTTCGGCGAACATGGCGCCTCCGTCGGACGACGCTTCCGGCCCATCTGCTGCGCCCAGCGGCGCGCTGCTGGAAAAATCGACGGAGAAATCGACAATGGCGTCGATCTGCAAGAGCAGGTGTTCGGCATGATCAAGCAGCGTGGTCAGGTCCGCCCTGAGCCGGGTGACGCCCAGATCCTCCAGATCTCCAACAGCATCTCGCCATAGCCCTTGATGGCGTTGATCGGCGTCCGCAGGTCGTGGTGCAGCTTTTTCTCGACGGCCAGCTCGACCGCTCCGGCGAAGAGGCTCTCAGCGACCTCCTTATCGAGCAGCTTGTCGACCTCGTGATCAAGGTCTCGGGCAGCGCTTAAGATCCGCTCCAGATCGGGGACGATCTCCTCGGGGCCGTGGGCCATGACCTCGTCGTGCAGCATCTCGCCAAAGCCTATCCCGGATAGATCACCGAATTAGGTGCAGCGGCGGTTCGATTCGGTGAAAATATGAGTGTGAACAGACACTTAAGCCGAATCCCAAGGGTCCCACGATGCCGACAGACTGTCGCTCAGACCTGATGGTCTTTGCACGCCTCGAAGGACGCAATGTTGTCGCTGACTTTGGCGGTGGAGCCCTTCCCTCGGACGCCGGGGCCCTGCTGCTGGGCGCGAGCGACAAGGCGACCGATCCGGTGGATCGCATTGCCGCTTGCGTCCAAGATGGGCGCCGATCCGGGAGGGCGGTTCACGACCTGGCGACCCCGGTCGGCCAGCGTCTCTTTGCTATCGCGCTTGGCTACGAGGACTTCGACGATCACGATGCTCTGTGTCATGCTCCTGCCTTGGGCACAGTCCTGGGTCGCTTGCAAGCTCGCCGGCCAGACTGTGCGCCTTGGCCGGCAAGAGCGCCTCGAACCGCCTGGAGCACGCCCCGGGCGGGCCCGAACCGCTACCACCGTATCGGCCATGATGCGGCGGCTATCGAAGATCTCTTCGTCACCCTCTTCCCGGAGGCCCATGAGAAGCCGCCCAAGCAGGTCATCCTCGATCTCGATGCCACGGACGACCCCATCCACGGCCACCGGGAAGGCCGTTTCTTCCATGGTGATTACGATTGCTACTGCTATCTGCCGCTCTACATCTTCTGCGGCCAGCAGCTGCTCGTGGCCAAGCTCGGGCGATCCAACATCGATGCTTCTGCCGGCGCAAAGGAGGAGGTGGCCCGCATCGTCACCCAGATTCGTCAGCGCTGGCCCAGGGTCAAGATCATCCTGCGTGCCGACCCTGGCTTTGCCCGCGATGACCTGATGGTCCAGGCGGAGGCTAATCGAGTTCACGACCTCTTTGGCCTGGCCCGCACAGCCGGCCGGTCGCGCACATCCATGTCGCGCTTGCCTGGGCCGAGGAGGAAGCGCTCAAGACCGGACAGCCCGCCCGCCGCTTTGCCGACTTCCGCTGGAACACGAGAGACAGTCGGAGCCGGCGACGGCGCGCGGTCGCCAAGGCCGAGTGGATGGCAGGACGCGGCGACAAGGGCGCCACTCCGCGCTTCGTCGTCACCTCGCTCAAGCCCGAGGACTACGACGCCCGCACCCTCTGCGAAGAACGCGATTGCGCGCGCGGCGATAGGGAGCGCGTAGCGCCGGGCTTCGCCCTGCATCGAGGACTGCCAGCGCGACCTCTTCGCCGACCGCACCTCGGCTGCCAACATGCGGGCCAATCGGCTCCGCCTCCTTCGCCTATGTCCTACGCGCTGCCTTGCGTCGCATCGCCCTGCCACACACCCAACTCGCCAGGGCCACCTGCGCCACTCTCCGAAACAAACGCCTCGAAATCGGCGCGCAGATCACCCGTTCCGTCAGACGCAGCCGCATCCCCATGGCCTCCGCTTGCCCCTACGAAGAAGAGGTCCCTATCACCCACGCCAGGCTCTGCCCTCGACCGCTCCCCAGCAGCGCTCCGACCGACCGCACACCACCGAGGGACCGGATCCGATGACCGAAACGCAGACACCCACTCGCCGACCGTCCCATGCGTTACATTCTTCCCCACCACGCGGCGACTTCATAGCCCTGAAATCCCTCTCAATCTCACTGCACTGGTGAAACATCCGGGCTAGCCGTTCAAAGCGACCTGGGCGTTAGCCAGACGGGCGATCGGCACGCGATGGGGCGAACAGGGTGCTGCCTTCGATCTTGAAGGAGAAGTTGGACTGGGCGGCGACCTCGATGCCGGCACCGATGTCGCCCAGCACCCGCGGAATGTCCTCTTCAATCGAGAAGCTCGGCCCGCCGGCGGGAACGCCGACGAAGGCGGCCGTCAATTCATGATCGCCGCCCAAGACCGAGAGGACGGCGCGACCGTAAGTCCGTGCCTGCAAGCCGAAGAGGTCGAAACCCGTCCCAGCCTCGAGGAAGGGATTGAGAGTAAAGAAGGTCTGAAAGCCCGCCTCGAAGCCGCAGGCGTTCTCGGTGTAGCCGGCGCTCGTATCGCTCGCCTGTCGCTGCAGGCTGCCGCCCTCGGCGCGCGCCCAGACGCAAGAGCCCTCTTATTGAAGGCCACTAGGCCGGTCTCGTCGTAACGCGGACAGCCCTGGAGAGAGCTGGCGAAGACGATGGAGGAGAAGAGCGCGGTGTTCAAGGGTGCGGTGGCGATCTGCGGCGTCCAGGTCTCGTAGATGTCGACCAGTTCGCCGATGTCGTCGACGCCCAAGAGATAGTTGGTGGCATCGTCGACGAAGGCCAGTTCGCTACTGCCGCTTTCCTGATTGTCAATCCGAGCCACAACCAGCTCGTTCAGGTAGAGCCCGATCTCGTCCAGGTTTTCGTTTGCCCGCTGCCGCTCCTCCGCGGACAAGGTCTGATCGTAGCTGGACGAGCGTTGAAATCCATCCCATGGCACCGTGTCCAAGGCGTAGTGCAGTTCGATGTCCACCGCCGCTTGGCCATTCGCGGCACTCTGCTGCAACTCCCAGTCGACGATGGCGTCATCTGCCACTTCGGCCTCGAAATCACCTTCCGAGACGCCGCTCAGTATGCGGAACGCGCCGCTCTCGCCACTGTCGACCAGATTGATCCCAATGGCTTGGGGCTCGATCGTGCCGCCGATCTTCGCCAAGACCCTGTCGCTGTCGAAGGTCAAGTGGTCGGCTGTCGGCACCTGCTTGTTTACGTCGCCGAGCTGATAGTTGACCAGTAGCGTGCCGTCGCTGACCAGCATTGCGGTCATGCTGCTGGAGTTGCCCGTGATCGTCGCGGCACCGAAGCCACCCTCGGTGCCGGCCGCCAGCACACCTCTGTTGGTCAGGCCGCCTGGCGCCAGCCGGCTCTTCAAGGAGAGTTCCAGGAGACCACCTTCATGATTGACCAGTTCGCCGGCCGCCCCCTCCATAAAGCGGATCGAGCCATGGATCCGACCATGGTTGTCGATCGTCAAACCCTCGATCTCGCGCAGCGAGATCGTGTAGCCTTGGCTCTCACCGCCGGGCTTACCGTCGGGGCGCGTGATCGTTCCATAGTTCACGATTGCGCTCCGGTCGTCGCTACTGGCAATGGTAATGCTTTACTCTCCTTTATTAACAATAAAAAATATGACGTCGTCAGCGATGGTTACGGTGACGCTATCGTTACCCTTGCCACCGACGCTCTGGGCGATGATGCATCGGCCGAGGCTCTTTTGTGAATGAACATCGGCCTTGACATCGATGGTGACGTCGCTGGCGATATCCTTTGCGTTCTCCTCGTCAGGGCCACAGACGGATCGGGCGAAGATGCCCTGGGCGCCGCTGCCGGAGACGCTGATGGGTGCGTTCACGGCGATGCTGAAGGCCCCTTCCTTGCCGGTTCCACCGACATTGCCGGCGTAATAGTCGCCGGCGGTGGCATCGAGCAGGCCGAAGTTGCCGCCGCCGCCCATATTCTGCGGGAATATTCCCGAAGCCGAGTCGTCTTCGGTGCTGAGCGCCCCCTTGTTGATGACATTGACCTTGCCGCCATGCCCACCTTTGCCGCCTGCTCCGCCGACCAGAAAATTGGCAGCGATGTTAACCCGCATTGCCCAGGTGGGGTTGAGGTTGCGCCATCCACGGTGCTGATTCATGGTTACATATCATGGTGTTGTGTCGATTGAAGCGAGGTTTTCATGGTGCATCCGATGGGTGAATCCAAGAACGGGCTGCTTCGCGTGGATTTCGACCGCCGCGTGAAGCTGGAGTTCCATGGATCGAAGGTAACGTCGGACGGCGGCTTGCTCGCGTATCGGGAACTGGACGACGCGCTTGGCCTGACAGAGATGGCGGCCGGGGCGCTGCGAGACGGTCGTCGCGGCAAGAACGGCTGGCACGCTGTCGTCGGGATGCTTCGGCAAGCGGTGTTCGGGCGTTTGGCCGGGTAGGAGGATGTCAACGACGCCGAGCGGCTTTCTCGCGATCCAGCGATGCGTTGGATTGTCGGCGGCAAGGCGACGGATCGGGGTGCGGCCTCATCGAGCCAGATGGGCCGTTTCGAGACGCAATGGCTGACGGGTGACGTCAATCTCACCGCACTCAGCGCTCTGTCCGGGCTGTGGATCGACCGCGTTCATCGTCGCAAACCGCCGAAGCTGATCATCCTGGACATGGACAGTTCGGTCAGCCCCACCCACGGCGAACAGGAAGGCACGGCCTACAACGGCCACTTCGGCTGCACTTGCTATCACCCGCTTTTTGTCTTCAACCAGCTCGGCGATCTGGAGCGCTGCGCCTTGCGACCCGGCAACGTGCACAGCGCCGATGGCTGGCGCGCGGTGCTGGACCCGGTCGTGGCGCGTTATCGCGAGCGCAAGCTGCGGCGATACTTTCGGGGCGATGCCGCCTTCGCCTCACCGGACATCTACGAGTATCTGGAGGCCGAGGGCTTCGGCTACGCCATCCGGCTTCCCGCCAACAGCGTGCTCCAGGGATACGTCGCCCACCTGCTACGGCGCCCAAAGGGACGGCCCCCGATGGAAGTCCGTCGCTACTTCGCCAGCTTCAGCTATCGGGCTGGAAGCTGGACCCAGGCGCGGCGCGTGGTGGCGAAAGTGGAATGGCATCCGGGCGAGTTGTATCCCCGCGTCGGGTTCGTCGTCACCAATCTGTCCCGGCCCGCCGAGCGGATCGTCGCCTTCTACAACCAGCGTGGCACGGCGGAACAACACATCAGGGAGGGCAAGAACGCGATCCGTTGGACGCGACTATCCTGCCGACGCTTCAAGGCCAACGCGGCTCGGCTTCAGCTTCATGCACTGGCCTACAACCTGGGCAACTTCATGCGCACGCTCGCTTTGCCAGACCCAGTGAGCAATTGGTCGCTGACGACGCTGCGCGAGAAGCTGGTGAAAATTGGGGCAAAAGTCGCGCGTCACGGACGCTACGTCACCTTCCAATTGGCCGAGGTCGCGCTCCCGCGCGACCTGTTCGCCGATATCCTGGATCGGATCGACCGCTTGCGACCACGGCCGACACCAGCGTGAGCCAACGCTATGCCAATCAAAACGACTTCACGACGGGAGACCTGTGCCCGGAACGCTACGAAATTGGCACTGGCCCGTGGGTTTCCGATCAGCGGCCCGTTGTCCTGGCCGTTCTGGGCCGTTTCCCAATCCCCGACGCCTCTCAGATTGCATCCCAGCAGCGACCAAGGCAATATGAACGTCGTGATCGGGCGCTACGTGGGCGATCCCGGGTTAAAGGTCTTGGGGTTTTCGGCTGCCACCTCCGAGGCTTTGCCGGTCGATGCCCCGTTACCCAAAAACTTGAGATCGGCATTGATGACGGCATTGGTCGAGGTGCCGCCGCGTCCGCCGTTGCCGCCGACGCTCTGGGCGTAGATGCCCGTCGAGGAGCCCTCTTTTGTCGAGATCGTGCCGCTGTTGACCACTGCGACCTTGCCGGCGACCGCCCCCTCGCCCCCGGCACGGCCGACCTCCAGGTTAATATTGACGTTGGAGCCTTCGACTTCCGAGGTCGGCAGCACATTGAAGTTGGATCCGCCCAGGCCACCGTTGCCGCCGGCGTTCTGGGCAAAAATTCCGACGGATTCATAGCCGCCTGTGACGATCTGGCTCATGTTGCTGACAAGGACGTCACCGGGCGCGCCGCCCTTGCCGCCGATGTCCACCGTCACGTTGACATTGGTGATACTGCTCTGCTGGCCGATATCGACCACGCCCGACCAGATGTCGCCGCCTCAACCGCCCTTGCCGCCGATGCTAACCGCCCGGATCGCGTCGGATTGAAAGTCCTGGGTTTCGATCCTATCGCCACTGTTTGTGACGCTAACATCGTCCGCTTGGCCGCCGCCGCCACCGCCGATCGAGGCTGCATTTATACCCTGCGACAGCGCGCCGAGTGTCTCGATTTCGCCAACATCGGCGCTGTCGGTCTTGGTGACCTTGAACGTGGTTCCTTTGCCGCCACTGCCGCCGAGGGCTATGGCGACCCCGATCGGCGCGATTACCTCGACGGTGATCGCACCGCCGCCGAGGCTGCTGACGGCGAGGCCTCGGGCATTGTCGTTCTCGGTCGTGATCGTCGGCGCCGTCCCCATGCTGAGATAGCTGGCATCGCTGCACGACAGCAGCGGCAAAGTAGAGCAGACGTGCCATAGCCCGCATCGCAGCGTGCCTCTAGCGCTCAAACCAGCTGCCTGCCGGAGAGAATTGAAATTTCCAAACACAGCATACTATGCCAGCTGCGCTATGCAAGGCATTCCCCCGAAAATGAGCAGATCTGTAATCGGTGTTGGTCTTTTTTGAGCCCGAAGCCCCTTGCCGAACACCACGATGGCGTCGCTCGTCAGGTCGCTGACGATGAAGGGTCCTGTAAGACCGCTTGTTTCAGCCAGCCGTGCACGCTCTCCACTTCGTCGCTCAGTGCCTGCGTCCGGCGAATCAGGTAGTAGGCTTCGCTGGGTACAACACACATCTCGAAGGGAGAGAGCAGGCGCCCCGAGGAAAGCTCCACGCCGATCAAAGTTATTATGCCAAGAGCAACGCCGCGGCCGGCCAAGGCTGCCTGCAGCAGGACGTTCGCGTCTTCGAATTGGGTGCCGGAAAGGGACTGGGGTTCCAAGCCAACTGCCGAGAACCACTGTCGCCAGCCCTCCTCGCTGCGGTGATGCAGCAAGGCCAGGCCCAGAAGGTCTTCCGGGCAAAGACGATCGCCAGATGGCGGTAGCAGATCAGGCGCCAAGACCGGGCTGATCTCCACCCTTAGAAAGGGTTCGGCCGATACCTCTGGCCAGTCGCCACGACCCCAGGCCACGGCCAGATCGATGGCCTCGCGCCGCTGCCAAATCGGGAGTGGCGAGTGGTGCAATCTAAGGTCGATGTTCGGGTGGCGTTCCCAGAAATCGGCTAGCCGCGGCACCAGCCAACGCGATGCGAAGAGCGGCCCGGCGCCGAGAGTCACACTGTGGCGTTCACCCTGTTGGGCCAAGCGGCGATAGGTCTCTGCCAGTGCCGCCATCGTCGGAGCAAGCTCCGCGTGGAAGGCTGCACCCTCGACGGTCAGGCGTACCGGCCGAGAGTCGCGCTTAAACAGTCGACACCCGCTCAATGCCTCGAGCTGGCGAACCTGATGACTGATCGCCGTGGGTGTGAGCCCCAGGTCACGCGCCGCCGCCTTGAAGCTAAGATGTCGAGCGGCGGCATCGAATGCGCGCAAGGCGGCGAAGGGTGGCACGCTGTCCAATTCGCAGACTCCAGGATGAATTCTCTTCATCTTTAGCACAGGACAACTCGTTTGTTCAGAGGCTCCGATGGGTCTAGCCTAACTGGAAGCTGAAAACTCTTTGTACTGGGAGAAGCGAGGCTATGGCCGAGACTAGGTCGCGACGCGGCCGACAGCGACGCCTAGCAGAAAGCGCCGTGGAGGAAGTAACGCCCGGCGTAGCCGGTGCTCCGGGCGGCCGCTATCGCCCCTTGAGCGATGCCGAGGAAACGGCTGTCCATCGGACGGTTTTGCAACTGCTCTCGACCCTGGGGCTCAGCCAAGCAACGGCCTCCATGGTTCAGCGGGTCTCAGCGGCCGGTGGTCGGCTGAGCGACGAGGGACGGCTGCTCTTTCCCGAGGAGCTCGTGAAAGCTTGTCTGGCAGGACTGCGCCGCAATGTGGTTCTGCATGGCCGGCGACCCGGCCTGACGCTCGAACTCTCGGGCACGCGCGTCCACGCCAGCAGCGGCGGGGCCGCTCCCAACCTCGTCGATCTGAAGAGCGGGCGCTATCGCGCGGCGACGACGGAAGACCTCTTTGATGCGGCGCGCCTGGTCGACAGTCTGGAGCATATTCATCACTTCAGCCGCTCGCTCGTGGCCCGCGATGCCGCCGACTCGCTGAGCCTGGACATCAACACCGCCTATGCCTGTCTGGCCGGCACGGCAAAGCCGGTCAGCGTCTCGCTCTCCGATCCGGCCCATATCCCAGCCCTGGCCGAACTCTGCTATCGCCTGGCCGGAAGCGAGGCGCGCTTTCGGGCAAAGCCCTTTCTCTCCGTCATGGTCTGTCACGTCGTCCCGCCGATGCGTTTCGCCGAGGAGGCCTGCCGGACCCTGGAGGCGGCGATCCTGGCCGGCTTCCCCGTGCAGATAATCTCCGCGGGACAGGCAGGCGCTACCAGCCCTGCGACCCTGGCCGGCTCGCTGGCCCAAGCCCTCGCCGAAAGCCTTGCCGGACTGGTGTTCGCCTATCTGGTCGACCCCAAGGTCGCAGCGATCTTCGCACCCAAGCCTCTGGTCGCCGACTTGCGCAGCGGCGCCATGTGTGGCGGTGGCGGCGAGCAGGCGGTACTGATGGCAGCAGCCGCTCAGATGGGTCGATTCTATGACCTGCCGACCAGTTCGATCGCCGGCATCACCGATGCCAAGACGGCCGATGCCCAGCATGGCTACGAGAAGAGCCTCGCCGTTTCCATGGCGGCCCAGGCCGGCGCCAACCTGATCACCCAGGCCTGCGGCATGCAGGCAAGCCTGCTTGGCGTCTCGCTCGAGGCCTATGTCGTGGACAACGACATGCTGGGCGCCATCCTGCGGGCCGTACGCGGGGTCGAGATCTCGCCGGAGAACCTGGCCGCCACGGTGATCGCCGAGGTCTGCCGCGGCGAGGGCCACTACCTGGGCCATGCACAGACTCTGGAACGCATGAAGCCGGATTATGTCTATCCAGTTATCGCAGACCGCCAGCCGCCGGACGACTGGGAGGCAGCCGGCGCACGGGACATCCGCCAGGTCGCCCGCGACAAGGCACGAGAGATCCTCGAGACGCACAGGCCCAATCATCTGCCAGCCGCCTTCGATCGCTGGCTGCGCGGGCGATACGACATTCTGCTGCCGGAACTCGCTTTGGCGGGCGCGAGATGAGCTCTCTCTTTCCGACTCTCTTCTCACCCTTTCGACTGGGGACTTGCGATCTGGCCAACCGGATCGTCTCGACCGGCCATCACAGCTACCTCACAGACGGCGCTCCGAACGCGGCACTGATCGCCTACCACGAAGCGCGCGCGCGCGGCGGCGCGGGACTGATCATCTCCGAAATCGTGGCCGTGCACGAAACCGCCGGCTTCTCCACCAGCCTGCTGCGCGTCGAGGGACCGGACGCGCTCCTGGCCTATCGCCGGCTGACGGCGGCCTGCCAGCGTCACGGCGCGCGGATCTTCGCCCAACTCTTCCATCCGGGGCGCGAGGTCTTGGCCACGCAAAGCGGTTTGCTGCCGGTCGCTTGGGCACCCTCAGCGGTCCCCAATGAGCGCTTTCACATCATGCCGCGCGCACTGCCGCCGGATCTCATTGCCTCGATCGTGAAGGGCTACGCCCATACCGCCGCATCTCTTGTGGAGGCCGGTTTCGACGGTGTCGAGATCGTTGCCAGCCACGGCTACCTCCCGGCCCAGTTCCTCAATCCCCGCGTCAACCTACGCGAGGACACCTACGGTGGCGCGCCGGAGAACAGGCTGCGGTTCCTGCGGGAAACCCTGAGCGCGGTGCGTACTGCCGTCGGCATGGCAGTAGTCGGGCTGCGGATCTCCGGCTCGGAGATGGATGCAGAGGGCTTGACCGCGGCCGAGGTGCTGGAGGCCTGTCAGGCCTTGGCTCCCGATCTCGACTATTTGAGCGTCGTCGCCGGCACCTCGGCCAGCCTTGGCAGCTCCACCCACATCGTACCGCCGATGGGATTGGAGCCCGGCTATGTCGCGCCCTTTGCGTCTGCCATAAAGCGCGCCACCGGAAAGCCGATCCTGGTCACCGGACGCATCAACCAACCGCATAGCGCCGAGCAGATCCTGGAGAGCGGTGCCGCCGACCTCTGCGGTATGACGCGGGCGATGATCTGCGACCCGGCGATGGCCGAGAAGGCCAGGACTGGCCGGCAGGATGAGATCCGCGCCTGCATCGGCTGCAATCAGGCCTGTATCGGCCGTGCCCACAAAGGCCTGGGCATCTCCTGCATCCAGTATCCGGAAAGCGGGCGCGAACTGCGCTTCAGCAAGGCGGTCAGGACCGGCAACGCCAAGCGGGTTCTGGTGGCCGGCGGCGGACCAGGCGGGATGAAGGCAGCCGCCGTTGCCGCCGCCCGCGGCCATGCGGTTACGCTCTACGAGGCGGAATCGCAACTGGGCGGACAGGTCAGGCTGGCCCAAGGCCTGCCGGGCCGCGAAGAGTTCGGCGGGCTGGCGACCAATCTCGAGGGTGAGATGCTGCGCGCCGGCGTCACTGTGCGAAAGGGCAGGTCCGTGACCGAGGCGCTCCTGCTGCAAGAGCGGCCGGACCTGGTGATCGACGCGACGGGCGCCAAGCCATATGTGCCGCCCCTGGAAGGCATGGAAACGGCGATTACCGCTTGGGACCTCTTGGCGGGGAAAGTCAGGGCCGGTACACGCGCGGTGATCGCCGATTGGAGAGCCGACTGGATCGGCTTGGGGTTGGCCGAGATGCTGACCCAGGCCGGTTCCTATGTCACGCTTTGCTGTAACACGGCGCTCGCCGGCGAGAGCCTGCAGAGCTACACCCGCAATCACTGGCTGGCCCGACTGCACCGTCAAGGCGTTGAGATTCGCACGCACGCGCGCCTGTTCGCGCTGGACGGCGACACTGCATACTTTCAAGACAGCTTGAGCGAAGAGGCGGTGATCTTCGAAGATGTCGACAGCCTGGTCTTGGCCCTTGGGCATCGCTCGAACGCCGAACTGGCCGAGACCTTGGACAGGCTGGACTGCCCGCTGGTGCGCCTGGGCGATGCCTTGGCGCCGCGAACCGCCGAGGAAGCGGTCTATGAAGGATTGGAGGCAGGATGGAGCCTGTGACGGCAGGTCAGAGCATCACCGGCGGAGAGGCTGTCTATCGTGTCCTGAAAGAACAGGGCTTGGCTTGCGTCTTCGGCCTTCTCGGCGGCTCCATGCTGGAACTCTACGATGCAATGAGAGGCGGAGAGATCCGCTATGTCGGTGCCAGAGACGAGCGGGCTGGCGGGCATATGGCCGATGCCTATGCTCGCATCACCGGTGGGCCCGGCGTCGTCCTGGGCGCCCAGGCCGGGCCCGGCGTGGTCAATCTCGCCACCGCGGTTGCCGAGGCCCATCTCGCCTACTCCCCCCTCGTCGTCATCGCCGGCGCCATCAGCCGGCGCGACCTTGGCAAGGACACCTTTCAGGAGATCGACCAGGTCGCGCTCTTCCAGCCGATCTCCAAGCGCTCGCTGCTGGTGACCGATGCCTCGCGCTTGGCAGAGATGCTTCGTGACGCCATTCGCCTGGCGATGAGCGGTCGGCGTGGCCCCGTGGTCCTGCACGTACCGCGCGACCTCTTCGCTGCCCAAGTAGCGCCACCCGCATCGGGCCCCGTCGTTCCAGCGCAGGCCGGCCCACCGCCTGCACAGGCAATCGAAGAGATCCTGGAGCGGATCGCCAAGGCCGGAGCGCCGGTCATCTTCGCCGGCGGCGGCCTGAAGTGGGCCGGCGGCGCCAAGACCTTGTGCAACCTGGCCGAAACCCTGGAGCTTCCCGTCGTGGCCTCGACCGGCCATGCCGATGTCATGCCACACGGCCATCCTCTCTTCGCCGGTCAGGGCGGCCCGCGCGGCAACGGTCTAGCCAGCCGACTCACCCGCGAAGCCGATCTGCTGTTGGTGCTGGGCGCGCGGCTGGCCTTCAACTCGACCTTCCTCAGCCACGACTACATCTCGGCAAGCGCCGACATTCTGCAGGTCGACATCGAGGCCAGCGCCATCGGCCGCTCCTTTCCAGCCAAGCTAGGATTGCAGGCCGACGCCGGAGCCACCGCAGCAGCACTGCTGGCGGCAGCGCGGCGCGGTTCGATCGACAGAGGATCGAGATCGGCCTGGCTGCACGCCTTTACCGAAGGCCGTGCGGCCCTGGCCGAGGAGCGCCGCTCAGAGGCCTCGAACGACGCCCGGCCGATGCATCCCAGGCGGGCTCTGGCCGAGATCCGCCAGGCTCTCCCGGAGGACGCCATCGTCACCCTCGATACCGGCAATGCCTGCCTACAAGCCGCCGATCGTCTGGCGCACTATCAAACTCCGGGCCTGGTCACGCCCCTGGACTTCGGTCTGGTCGGGTTCGGCTACGCAGCAGCACTGGGCGCTAAGGCTGCAGCCCCCGCCCGCCCGGTCGTCTCGATCATCGGCGACGGGGGCTTCGGCTTCACCCTGGCGGAGATCACCACTGCCGTGGCGCACGAACTGCCAGTCGTTGCCGTCGTCTTGGACAATGGCGCCTGGGGCGCAGAGAAGGCCTATCAGATGGAGTTCTTCGACGGCCGCTTGCTCGGCGCCGAGATCGAAAGCCCGCCCTACGACGAGGTGGCGAAGCTTTGCGGCGCCCATGGCTTCAAGGTCGAGGAGCCCGGTGACCTCGGCCCGGCCTTGGCGGAGGCCTTGGCCAGCGGCCGACCGGCCGTCGTCCATGTGAAGATCGATCCAAAGGCGCTGAACACGCTGCGCAAGGACCTCTTCCGGGCCAATAAGTCCCGTTAGTGCTGCCGTCACTCACCGCGAAGCGCACGACCTACAGTGTGCCGTGCCATAAGTCTTCCGAAGTGGGCCTACCTGGACCTATCCGGCAGGAAAGGCGTTAAATCAGAGGTTCAGGGGAGGAGCGCAAGGTTCGGCGCGATCGAGGGGGTGACATGAGTTTTCCGAAATCCGGGCATTTCGAGGGCGCGAAACGCCCGGATTTTCCAGCCCATTTTCCGGCTAAAATCGCCCGGATTCGGGAAAACTTTTGGCGCGCTACAGATGACACTGGCCCACTCGAAGCGCTGCTGCCCTTTGCAGACCACCAGGGCCTTGCTGTCGTCCTGGAACGAAAAGAGCTCGGTGATATCGCCCAGGCACCAGCATGTCGAGATCGAGAAACAGTGCCCAGCCCTTGTCGTCGCAAAGCCAAGGCATCAGGAAGCGCGAGAAGGTGAAAGGCATCAAGCCGCGCCGGGTGATCAGCCCTACTCGGCCGCGTCCTTCTGCACGATCACCGGGTCCATCGCCTTCAACTTCTCCAAGGCGATATGACAGAGGATGCGGTGGCCATCGCCGGCATCGACCAGGGGCGGGACTTCGGTGTGGCAGATGTCGCCCATCTTGCGGTGACAGCGGGTGTGGAAGGCGCAGCCCTTGGGCGGATTGATCACCGAAGGCAGGCTGCCCTCCAGAATGATCCGCTTCTTCTCGATCGAGGTATCGGCGATGGGAACGGCCGAGAGGAGTGCCTCGGTATAGGGGTGGTAGGGCGGCGAGAAGATCTGCTCCGTCGTTCCCTGCTCCACCAGATTGCCCAGATACATCACCACCACGCGGTCGGCCAGGTAGCGCACCAGAGAGAGGTCGTGGCTGATGAACAGCAGGGTGGTGCGATAGGTCCGCTGGATATCCATCAAGAGCCCGGTGACGGCCGCTGCCACCGAGACGTCCAAGGCCGAGACCGGCTCGTCGGCGACCACCATCGAGGGGTTGCCGGCGAAGGCACGGGCGATGCCGACGCGCTGCTTCTGGCCGCCGGAGAGCTGGCGCGGCCGGCGGAAGTAGAAATCGCTCGGCAGCTTCACGATGTCGAGCAGCTCCAGCACGCGACGACGAACCGCATCGTTGTCGGCGATGCCGCCGAATTTGCGGATCACCCGTCCAAGCTGGCTGCCGACCGAATGGCTGGGATTGAGCGTGTCGAAGGGATTCTGGAAGACCATCTGCAGGGACTTCACGTCGTCGCGGCTGCGTTTTTGCACCGGCACCTGGCTCAGGTCCTTGCCCTGGAAGGTGACCCTGCCTTCGGTCGCCGTCTCCAGCCCCATCAGCACCTTGGCCAGGGTCGACTTGCCGCAACCGGACTCGCCGACGATGGCCACGGTCTCGGCCTCGCGGGCCAGGAAGGAGATGCTCTCGTTGGCCTTCACATGGCGCGTGCTGCCACCCTTGATCATGGCCGCCATCGAGCTGTCTTTCAGCTCGTAGTATTTCTTCATGTGCTCGACGGTCAGCACGCTGTCGCCGAAGTCGTCGTGTACCGCCATGGCCTCGCCGGACCCGAGGGTCTGCCAGTCGATCTCCTCCCACTTGACGCAGCGCGAGCCGTGATTGCCCTCCTCGTCGACCGGACGCATGGGGATCGGGCCGGCATCGCAGCGCCCGGCCTGGAAGTGATCGCAGCGCGGACCGAAGTAGCAGCCTTTTGGCCGAGCATGCGGCAAGGGAAGCTGCCCGCGGATCGCCTGCAGAGGACATGCGGACTTGTCGGCACTGGGCAGCGGGATGGCGCTGAAGAGGCCTTGCGTATAGGGGTGGCGCATCCTGTCGAAGACCTGGCCGACGGCGCCCTCCTCGACCACCTGGCCGGAGTACATGACGTTGATGCGATCGCAGGTCTCCAGGATCAGGCCCAGATTGTGCGAGATGTAGATCATCGAGGTCTGCAGGGTCCCGGCCAGCTCGGCGATGAGGTCGACGATGCCGGCCTCGACGGTGACGTCCAGCGCTGTCGTCGGCTCGTCCAGCAACAACAGCGAGGGCTTGGACAGCAGCGCCATGGCGATCACCACGCGCTGCTGCTGACCGCCGGAGATCTGATGCGGATAGGAGGCCATGACCCGCTCCGGATCGGGCAGCTTCACGTTGGCCAGCATCTGCACGGCCCGGTCGAAGGCGTCCTGCTCGCTCACCTGCTCGTGGAAGAGCGGTACTTCCATCAACTGGCGATCCAGCTTCATCGCCGGATTGAGCGAGGCCATGGGCTCCTGATAGACCATGGCGATCTCGTTGCCGCGCAGCTGGCGCAGATCCTCCTCCGAGAGGGTTGCCAGATCGACGCCCTTGTAGAGCACCTGGCCAGCGGTGATGGCCCCGTTCTTGCCCATGTAGCGCATGATCGCCATGGCCACGGTGGACTTGCCGCAGCCGGACTCGCCGACCAACCCGATGGTCTCGTTCTTCTCCAAGACCAGGTTGAAGTCCTGCACCGCCGGGATCGTGGCGGCACGGGTGTAATAGGAAATCGACAGGTCCTTGCATTCCAGAACCGGTCCGTCCCAATCGCTGCGAAAGCCCGTCATCGGTCTCTTCTCCTCGTTCTCCGCACCTAGTCTCTGAGCGAGATTTCACGCAGGCCGTCGGCCAGCAGGTTGAAGCCCAGCACCGCAGAGGAGATGGCAAGGCAAGGGAAGAGGGGAATGTAGGGGAAGACCTGCAACATGTTCCGCCCTTCGGCGATCATCTTGCCCCAATCGGGATCCGGCGGCGGCAGCCCCAAACCCAGAAAGCCCAAGGTGCCGATGGTGATGATGACATATCCCAGCCGCAGCATGGCATCGACGATCAGGGGTCCGCGCGCATTTGGCAGGATCTCCAGGAAGAGCACGTACCACAGCTGCTCACCCCGCGTTTCCGCAGCAAAGACATACTCCCGCGATCGCAGATCCATCGCCAGGCCACGCACGATGCGGAATATTCCGGGCGCCGAGGCGAAGACCACCGCGGCCACGATGTTGACCGGCGAGGCACCGATCAGATTGATCACCAGGACGTAAAGTACCAGCACAGGGAAAGACAGAATAACATTGGAAACAAAAGAAAATATCGTGTCAATGCGGCCCCGGCTGTAACCGGCCCAGAGACCCATCGGTATGCCGACGATATAGGCCATGAAGGTTGCCAGCGGTGCATAGATCAAGACCTGGCGCGCGCCCCAGATGATGCGGCTCCATATGTCGCGGCCGGTCAGATCGGTGCCCAGCCAAAAGGTGCCGCAGTCGAACTTGTCGGCCTCGCCCTCGATCGGATCACAAATCTCGCTTGCCGGCTGGGTGCCGATCAACTTGCTGGCGTCGGCGATGTACTCTGTGCCGGGCGCTTGCGTCACTTCCAGATTGGCATTCGGCGGAAAGGGCGCCAGCATCGGCGCAAAGATCGCACAGAAGATCCAGAAGAGGACCAGAGCGACCCCCACCAGGCCCACCGGCGCCTCACGCAGCAGCAGGATCGGGCGGAGGGTCCGAAGAAAGACATTCGCTTGCTTGGGCACGTCGATCGCTGTGTCAGACATGGGGCGCCCCCTTAGCTGAAGCGGATTCTGGGGTTGAGGAAGGTATAGCCTATGTCAGAAGCCGCTTGCGTGCCCACGGCGACAAAGACAGCGATCATCGAACAAGCCTCGATGACGAAGATGTCCTTGTTCAAGGCGCCTTCCAGCAGCAAGGCGCCGAAGCCCTTGTAGGCGAAGAAGTACTCGGTGACGATCACCCCCGACAGCAGCCAGTTGATCTGCAGCATCACCACGGTGAAGGGCGCGATCAGCGCGTTGCGCAGCGCATGCTTCACGATCACCCGCCTATAGGGCAGGCCCTTCAGAACCGCGGTACGGATATAGTGGGTGGTCATGACCTCGGCCATCGAGGCGCGGGTCATGCGGGTCACGTAACCGAAGTCGTAGAGCACCAGCACCAGGGTCGGCAGCACCAGCTCGGCGATCGAGAATCCGTCCTGGAATGAAGAGGTGCCGGGCAGGATCCCGAGCAGAAACACGAAGACGAAGGAGAGCATGGGGGCGCTGGCGATTTCTGGGACGGAGGTGGTGACGATGGACGCCACCGAGATACTTCGATCCGTTCGAGAGCCCTCGCGCATACCGGCCAGGACGCCGAGTATCAGAGATATGGGAATGACCAAGGCCATGGTGGCAGCCGCCAGAATTGCGGTGTTACCCAAGCGTGGCCAGAGCACCTCCGAGACTTCCGTCTTGAAGCGCGTTGACTGGCCGAAATCGCCGACCAGGAAATCGCCGAGCCAGCGGACGTAGCGTTCCGGCAGAGGATCGTTGTAGCCGTTCTTCTCCATCCAGATTGCGCGCTGTTCGTCACTGGAATAGGGCCCCAGCACTCTGGTGGCCACGCTTCCCGGCGTCGCCTCCAATGCCAGGAAGATCAGGATCGAGACGACGATCATCACCAGGATCATCGATCCCAATCGCCTGCCGATGAGTAACAGCATCTATTCCGGGCCCCTCACCCTCGACGCGATCCCACTGCCGCGATTCGGCGTTTGAACCACGGCGTTCAAGCGATTGCCGGGTCCGAAAAGCAGAGGCCGCGAGCGAACCCGCGGCCTCTGAACGTCGCTGCTATGCCAGCCAGACCTTGTTCCACTGATGGTATAGGGTGGGATGGGCCTGGATGTTGTGCACCCGGTCGGTGGCAGCCATGAAGACCGCCCGCCACAGCGGCAGGGCGATCATCGCGTCCTCCTGCTGCAAGAGTTCCAGGGCCTCCATCTTCGCCCGGCGGGCGTTTACGTCCAGGGTCGCACCGGCATCGTTCAACAGGCGATCGAAGGTCTCGCTGTTGTAGTGCGACTCGTTCCAGGGCACGCCGGACCGATAGGCCAGGTTCAAGACCATGGTGCCCAGCGGACGGTGAGTCCAGTTGGTGAAGCCGAAGGGCGTCGACTGCCAGATAACCCAGTAGGAGGCATCCGGCATGATGTTGAGGTTCAGATTGATGCCGGCCGGCGCCAACTGCTGCTTGAAGGCCTCCATACAGGGCTGATGCCAACCGAAGTTGCCCAGATCGATGGTCAGTTCGATTCCCTCGGGATGACCCGCCTCCGCCAGCAGCGCCTTGGCCTTGGCGTAATCCTGCTTCCAAGCCGGCAGGTGGAAGTACTCGGGATGGATCGGCGCCACATGGAAGTTCTGGCCCGGCGCGCCGCGGCCGCGATAGCCGAAGTTCAAGAGTTGCTCGGTATCCATGCAGGCGAGCACTGCCTGGCGCAGCTTCCGGTTATCGAAGGGCGGCTTGTCCACCTGCATACGGGCGACGCCGGTCTGAGCCGTGGTCGACTCGTAGACGATGATGCCCGGCAGCTTCTCGACCGTATCCAGGAGGTCGACCGACACCTGGTAGATCTGGTCGACCTGACCGGAGGCAAGCGCCGACACCGGCGCCATGGTGTCGTCGCCAAGGTCGATATAGAGAATCTCGTCGAGAAAGACATCACCGCCCCAGTAGGGGTTTTGCGCCCGCTTCAACAGGAAACGTTCGCCGACGGCGAACTCGCCCACGGTGTAAGGGCCGGTGCCCACCGGACGTTTCGCCAGGTCGGCGCCGCCGTCGTCGAAGCCCTTGTCCACGATCGCCGTGGGATAGTTGTAGAGGTTCTCCGGAATCTCCAGAGCCGCGCGGTTCAGGTGAATGCGCACGGTGTGGTCATCCACCTTCTCGATCGCACCTTCACGCATCTTCTTGCCCATCTTGGCAGAGCCGTCCTCGTTCTTCTCCCCGGTGTCGTAGTCGGTGGTCATCGAGGAGAAGAGGCCGAGGTTGGACGAGCCGATCGAGGGATCGAGCCAACGCTGGAAATTATGCACCACGTCGTCGGCACCGAAACTCTCGCCGTTCGACCAGGTGACGCCCTTGCGCAGATTGAACTGCCACATGGTCAAGTCGTCGCTGGCCTCCCAGCTCTCGGCGAGATAGGGGCGGGTCACATTGTCGGGCCCGGTGATGGTCATGTACTCGATGATGCCGCGCGCCTGGTTGGACATCTGGTTCCAATCGAAGGTCGCCGGATCGTCCATGCGCTGGACCCGCATGGCGGCCCGCAGGCGCCCGCCCTTCACGGCATTTTGCGTGTTGCCGCTTTCCGCCAGCGCCGGACGCGTGAAGTCGCCGGTGATCTTGCCGGCCATCGCATAGGCGGCCGGTGCCGCGACGCCGAGCAATGCGGCGGTGCGCAGAAACTCGCGCCGGTCGACCTTGCCTTCGCGCAACTGCTCACTGAGTTCCGGTACGTAGGGATGAACCCTCTTCCCGGACTCGTCCTTAATCACCTTGGTCATCGATGCAACTCCCTAAAGCTCCCAAGCCAAACCCCAGCGCCCTCTTCGGGCGGCGATTACGATCGGACAGCAAGAACCTGGCCCGCCAACAACGACCAGGCCGCAGCACCGCGAGTGCGCCGCTTCGCTCGTCCGCCTGTGCCGGAAGCCGGACCGAACCAGGATCACAGACTGATCGCCGGAGGATCGACAGAATTTGCTGACAAGGACAGGCATCGCAACACCAAGGTCGCCTGCTGCCGCCGCCCACAAAACCGCTTTCCTCGGCCGCGCGATCAGATCTCTCGCCCGTTCTTCACGAGCCATCTTCCAACACTGTGAAAATTCTATCGATTTCGACTAGCTTGGCAACCGTCAAAATTTGGCAATCAGGGAGGGTTTGGGCACAGGATCAGTCGTTGGCAGGCTGGCCTGGCTTCGCTTTCGGCCCTAATCGCTGCCGGTTTCGATCACAAGCTCGTGCGTCAAGGTCCGATGTAGCGGACACTTGTCGGCGATCTCCAAGAGCTTTCGCCGGGTCGCCGCGTCCAGCTCGCCCTGCAGTGCGACGCGACGTTGGATGCGATCAATCCGGCCGCTCCTGGTCTCGCAGTCGCTGCAGTCCTCAGCGTGGATGCGATCGTGGCTCAGCGTGACCGAGACCCCCGCCAGGGGAATCTTCCTGTGCTCGGCATACATGCGCACCGTCATCGAGGTGCAGGCGCCGAGCCCGGCCAGCAGCAGGTCGTAAGGTCCGGGGCCGGCGTCGAATCCGCCGACGGAGGTCGGCTCGTCGGCCAGCAGGTGGTGCTTGCCCAGGGTGACCTCCTGCAGGAAACGCCCCCGCCCGGCCGCGCTGACCAGAACCTGGCCGGCCGGCACCGAAGACGGGCGCCTTTGGGTGAGGTAGCGTCCAGCCCAGGCCGCGATGATGTCGGCCACATAGTCGGCATCGGCACGCCTGGTCAGCAGATGGTTGGCCTTGTCCAGGGAGACATAGCTCTTGGGGTGATCCGCCGACTTGTAGATGAAGGCGGCATGCTTCACGTCGACGATCTCATCGACCGGGGAATGCATTACCAAGATGGCTTTTCCGAGGCCGTTCAGACAATCTCTCAGCCTATGTTTTCCAATGTCTTCCAGGAAGTCTTTGCCAATTCGGATGGATCGACCGCCAAGTGAGATCGCACCCATACCCGTGGTCTTGACCTCTTCGATGACCGGGGTCAGCAAGTGCTCCACATGCTTGGGATCGCTGGGCGCACCGATGGTCACAACACCGACCGCCTCGGCGACATGGGGTGCAGCCGCAATCACCGCGGCGCCGCCAAGGCTGTGGCCGATCAGCAGATTGGGGGCCATTCCGGCCTCGCGCAGGCTCGCGGTCGCCTTGACCAGATCGGCGACATTGGAGGCAAAGGTGGTGTCGGCAAAATCGCCGCCGCTGTCGCCGAGACCGGTGAAGTCGAAGCGCAGGGTGGCGATGCCGCGCTCGGCCAGGCCCTGGGCGACTCGGGTCGCGGCAATGCTCTCCTTCGAGCAGGTGAAACAGTGCGCAAAAAGAGCATGGGCCACGGGGGGGCCGGCCGGCCGATCCAGACGCCCCGCCAACCGGGCACCGCTGGCGCTGGCAAAGGAATAGGCTTCGCTGGCGATGGTCATGGGCTCTCCCCTCGTGTGACGCGTGCCGAAGAGTATGCGGGCCGCTCGCCGCTTTATCCAGCGCCTGCACACGCGTATGGCAGGCTTGCCGGCGTCGCTTCTGATCGCGAGAGGCGCCCTGTTTGGCTATTCCCTGCAAGGAACCGGGCAAGGAACCGGGCGAATCGGCGCCCAACACATCGCCGTGAGGAGCAGAGCGTGACAGAGCCACCGAAAACCGAGAACCTGGAGGTGGTGAAACTCGGGCGAGTCTTCTCGGGCTGGAATCACCTGGACAAGGCCACCCGCGCGGCATCGCAAGGCCGACGGCTCCTGGAGCCGGCTCCATGTTCGGGAAGTTTACAGGCCGGAGGTCGCCGTGGCGGTGCTGCCCTAGGATCCGGCGGGCGACTGCATCGTCCCAATTAAGCAGCAACGCGTTCCGGCCTTGCTGTCAGACGTTCCGTCACTGATGATCGAGATTGCCGCAGGTATCGTCGACAAGGCAGAATCCGTCGAAGAAGTGTGCGCCTTCACCGCCGACGCGGTACGCGAGATGCTGGCCAGCGGCCGGGTGCGCAACCGCGTCACCCTGATTGCGCTGCAATGGTTCCTGCTCGATCACAAGACCTTGCGGACAGGCGTCTTGCCTGAGGCAGCGAAAACTCCCTAAGTGTGAGGCCAAGGCTGGCAAGAGTCCCGCACGGCGGGCAAGAGAACGAGCGGAGCAGGCAGATGACAACCACAGACGGCTTCGTCGGCACCATCGGCAACACCCCCTTGATCAAGCTCAAGGGCCCGTCGGAGGCGACCGGCTGCACCATTCTCGGCAAGGCGGAGTTCCTCAATCCGGGCGGATCGGTCAAGGACCGCGCAGCGCTCGCCATCGTCGAGGAGGCCGAGCGCAGCGGCCGCTTGGAGCCCGGTGGCCTCATCGTAGAGGGCACCGCCGGCAACACCGGGATCGGCCTGGCGCTGGTCGGACGCGCCCGCGGCTATCGCACCCTGATCGTCATCCCGGAAACTCAAAGCCAGGAAAAGAAGGAAATGCTGAAGCTCTGCGGTGCGGAGCTGATGGAGGTGCCGGCCAAACCCTACCGCGATTCCGGAAACTATGTCCACATCGCCCGCCGGACCGCCGAGGAGCGTAGCAAGACCGAGCCGCAAGGCGCGATCTTCGCCGACCAGTTCGACAATCAGGCCAATCGTGGCGGGCACTACAAGACCACCGGGCCGGAGCTCTGGGCCGATACCGCAGCACAACTCGACGGCTTCATCTGCGCCGTCGGCTCCGGCGGCACCCTGGCAGGCGTCGCCATGGCGCTGCGCGAGCGCCGCCGCGACATCGTCATCGGCCTGGCCGACCCCATGGGCGCTGCGCTCTACAGCTACTACACCATCGGCGAGCTCAAAGCCGAAGGCAGCTCGATCGCCGAAGGCATCGGCCAAGGCCGCATCACCGGAAACCTGGAAGGACTGGAGATCGACGAACCCTTCCAGATCCACGACAACGAGGCCATCCCGGTAACCTTCGACCTCTTTGCCCAGGAAGGCCTCTGCCTTGGGCCTTCCAGCGGCATCAACGTGGCCGGTGCCATTCGTCTGGCCAGGAAGATGGGACCGGGCCATACCATCGCGACCATCCTCTGCGACGGCGGCCAGCGCTATTCCAGCAGGCTCTACGATCCGGAGTTCCTGCGCTCCAAAGACCTGCCGGTTCCTGAGTGGTTGGAGAGGGCGGTGGCATGACCGAGGCGCTGTTTCGCACCGACTCCTATCTGAAGGAGTGCAACGCAAGGATAACCGCCATCGGTCCCGAGGGGGTCGAACTGGACCGCAGCGTCTTCTATCCCGAGGGCGGCGGCCAGCCGGGCGACAGCGGCCATCTGCGTCTCGCGAATGGGCGGGAGATTGCGATCGCGACCACCCGCAAGGGCGCAAGCGCCGACAGCATCCTGCATGTGCCGGCGGAAGCGCCTGGGCCTCTGGCAGTGGGCATAGAGCTCAGCGCCGTCATCGACTGGGAACGCCGCCGTCGCCATATGCGCATGCACAGCTGCCTGCATCTGCTCTGCAGTCTGGTCGAGGGTAAGGTGACCGGCGGCCAGGTCGGCGCAGCGAAGAGCCGACTGGACTTCAACCTGCCGGACGGCCCGCCGGACAAGGCTTGGCTCGAAGAGGCCTTGAACCGCCTGGTTGCGGAGGATCACGCCGTGGCTCCGCGCTGGATCGAAGAGGCCGAACTGGACGCCAATCCACAGCTGGTGCGCACCATGAGCGTGCAGCCGCCAAGGGGAAGAGGTCGCGTGCGTTTGCTGGAGATCGAAGGCGTCGATCTGCAGCCCTGCGGCGGCACGCATGTCGCCCGCACTGCCGAGATCGGCCGGGTCGAAATCGGCAAGATCGAAAACAAGGGCCGACAGAACCGGCGCATCAATCTGCGTCTGGCCGAGTGAATCCGGCTTGCGCCATCGATCATCGACAATGACTGATTGACCTCGCCGGCGCAAGCCGGTTCGATACGATGAGTGGAACTCATCGCAGATGGATGTGCGCAGAAAAGAGCGAACGGCAGACCAACTGTCGCCTTGCCCAGGGCCGCGCGAGGGCGCTAGTCAAGGGCGAGGCTACCTCAGCTTGCAAGGAAGAGAGCACATGAGTGAGGCGAGTGGCCCCCTGGTTTCGACCGCTTGGCTGGCAGACCATCTGCGTGCGCCCGACGTGCGCGTCGTCGATGCCACCTATTATCTGCCGGTCGAGGCCAAGCGCGGCCGAGAGGTCTATCGCGAGCAGCACATCCCCGGCGCCGTCTTCTTCGACATCGACGAGATCGCCGATAGCGACAGCGAGCTGCCGCATATGCTGCCGCCGCCCGAGAAGTTCTCGTCGAGGGTCCGCAAGCTGGGCCTCGGCGATGGCGTGAAGATCGTGATCTACGATGCCCGCGGCGTCTTTTCGGCCCCTCGGGTCTGGTGGATGTTCAAGGTCTTCGGTCACCGCGACGTCGCCGTGCTCGACGGCGGTCTGCCCAAATGGCTGGCCGAGGGACGGCCGACCGAAGATGGGCCGGTGGTACCGCGCGAGCGCCATTTCACGGCGCGCAAAAATTCTCTGCTGTTGCGCGAGCTGGACCAGATTCAATCCAACCTCAAAAAGGGTCGCGAGCAGATCCTGGACGCGCGCGACACCAAACGCTTTGCTGGCGAGGGCGAGGAGCCTTGGCCTGGCCGCCGCCAGGGTCACATTCCCGGATCGCGCAATCTGCCCTTCCAGTCGGTCTTTCAAGAGGATGGCAGCCTGCGCGGCCCGGCCGCCTTGACCGAGGCCTTCGTCCAAGCCGGAGTCGATCTGAAAAAACCGATCGTGACCTCCTGTGGCTCCGGCGTCACCGCCGCCATTCTCTCGCTCGCCTTGGAAGTTGCCGGCGCCCGCACGACCGCAGTCTACGACGGCTCCTGGGCCGAATGGGGACTGCCGGAAGCCGAGGGCGCTGACGAGAGGCCGATAGAAACCGGCCCTGCGCGCTAGAGGGTGGAGGCTCGGATGGCCGCGAGACCCAAGATCGCCTGCACGATTACCTTCCTGGAGATGCTGGAAGCGCCCAGCCTGCAGCCACCGACGCCGCTGGCCGGACCGAATCTTGCCCTGCTGAAGGTCGAGGAGCCGACGGTCTCCTTCTATCGCTATCTCTACAACAGCGTTGGCGAAGACTGGACCTGGTTCGAGCGACGCCTGATGAGCGATCACCAGTTGGCGGCGAACATCCAGGACCCGAACGTCGAAGTCTGGGTGCTCTATCGCGGCGGACAGCCGGCCGGCTATGCCGAGCTGGATTTCCGCAACCTGGAGCGCGGGAAGGTCGTGGACCTCGCCTACTTCGGCTTGCTGCCGGCCTTCATCGGCCAGAAGCTCGGCCCCTACCTTCTGTACTCTGCCTTGCAGCGCGCCTGGTCGAAGAAGCCCGAACGGGTGACGGTCAACACCAATTCGCTCGACCATCCCCGCGCGCTGCCCCTCTATCAGCGCTTCGGGTTCATCCCGATCCGCCGTAAGGAGCGCCTCTTCGACGACCCGCGGGCCAGCGGGCTGATGCCGCCTCAGGCGCAGTAACGAGGGTGGGAAATTGGCAGAGGATAGCCTCTGCCCTCCTCCCTCAGGCAGAAATCGCCTCGTCCCTGGTCCCGGCCCGCTTCAGACTTTCCGGCCTCGTTCGACCGTCCGCTGCCGTCCGGTATGGCGGCGACGTCGACTGGTGTCATGTTGGCATAGACCCGCTGGAAGCGAGCACGCACCTGGTTCAGGGAATCGCTCTCTTTCTTGAAGAGGGATTCATGACGCTCGACCAAGGCTTCACGCTGGTCGGCCGACTTCGACGCCGAGCCGGACACATTCCGGTGCAGCGACTTCTGACCCGGACAGCCATGGAGCCTGGCCAAAGCGTTCTGCGTCTTGTTGACCTGCTCGCTCGTCGCGCACATGAGATACTGCGATTCGATGACGTCGCGCGCTTGCGAGAGCTCTCGCTTGCCGGTCAGCCAGTACATCTGCGGGGCGAACATCGCCTTGTTCGACTCATCGATCGTCGAATCGATGTCGTCCTCCAAGGTCATGGTGCTGAGTTTCTTCTTCTCGTCGCGGGGACCTCTCGCCAATTTGCAGTGATAAAGCGCGATCATCCGGTCGATTGGATGGCGGATCAGACCGATGCAGAGGCAGGGCGGAGCTGGCAGCCATCGGTGATGTGGCGCATTTCGACTCAGTGTCGTTTGAAACCCTCCCTGCCGCAGTAACCATTCGCGCTTCGTCAGGCGATCCAGGTTTACCTTCTGGACCTTTGGACCGATCAAGGTAGTCAAATGACTCCTGAGCGTCCCATCTCCATTTCTCCCATTATGAGTGTTGAACGGCGCCACTCGAAAACCAGGAGGATTCCACCGTTCCGTCTTCGAACCAGGTAACATGATCGGCATCCCTCTCGGTCTCGAAGAGATCTCTGGTCGCCAAAGGCGGCTTGCCAGCCTGCTCGACCGAGTCAGCCGCTACACTTGTGTAGCGCGCCAAAGTCTTTTCAAATCCGGGCGATTTCGGTCGGAAAATTCCCGACCTGGGGCGCCGGATTTCGGGTCGGGTTCCCGCAGCTGATGGGCGCCGGTTTCAGGGCGTGAGGAGGCGGAGGTCGTCCAGGAACCGCAGGGCGTGATAGTCGGGATCGCCGGTGTTGGCGATGGCGTGATCGATGCCGCCGCCGCCGGCGGCGCCGGGCGCGGCGACGCCGGTAATCGGTCGGGGGCTGTCCCGGTTTTACGGCGTGAAACAGAAGGTGACGCGCCTGCACGCGGCGACCTGCCTTGCGTGCTGGAGGCTCCAGCCGTCGGGGGCGGCGGCGGTTGTGGCGATGCGGCTGCCCGGGGCCGCTTGCGGGGGCGGGTCGAGGCGAGGGTTCCGCCATCGCCGCCGACCTTCCGGCGGCAGGCACCCGCGAGATCGGCGGCGGCAGAAAGCCCGAAGGCGAAGGCTGGACCCTCGTCTCCCGAGACCCCGGCAACGCCCCCCACGAATAGGTCCACCGCCTGCAAGCCGCCCTGCCCGCCCTCGACCGCCTCTTCCGGCAACGCCACAGACGACGCACCGCACGACCCGAGGGCGCGCGCGATCCTGTCCCGAAGCTCACCGACACCACCGGCACGGGGCGCGGGAGGACCGCTACGCCGACGCCTGCCTCGGACGGGAATACGGCAAGGCCCTGCTGCAAGCCCTGGAACTTGCCGAGCGGAGTGGGGGGCCTTTGGCAGGAGCGCGCGCTTGCCCTTGCCAGAAATCGGTCGTATCGGGCGGACGCTCTTCATCGTCGATCGGTCGCTCGATGCCGACATGCAGCGCCCTGCCCGGATCGGTCTCGACCAGGGCGCAGAAGAACGCGCCGCCCGGATGGGCCCGCATCACTCCGCACGGGCGGGTCCAGGCGGCAAAACAAGGTCTCAGGCCGTCATTCCCTCCCCTGGCGGCTTACCCGAAGGCCCCTTGCCAGGACACCCCTGGGCGGCTGGCTTCAGTCCCACCGGGCATCGCTCAGGCGCCAGTAGGCGGCTGTTCCGACGAGCGGAGAGTCGCCTGGGATCAGGTCGAAGGGGGTCCGGCCATCCAGGTCCCGCCGCGCACCGGGATCGGCGCCGGCGTCGAGCAGCGCCGCAATCGCGGCGGCTTGGCCCTCATATGCAGCCACGTGCAGCGGGGTGTCGCCATGCTTGGCTTGTGCACCGGGATCGGCGCCGCCGTCGAGCAGCGCCGCAATCGCGGCGGCTTGGCCCTCCCACGCAGCCATGTGCAGCGGGGTCCAGCCCTTCTTGGTTTGCGCACCGGGATCGGCACCGCCGTCGAGCAGCGCCGCAATCGCGGCGGCTTGGCCGTACCTCGCAGCCATGTGCAGCGGGGTCTCGCCAACCTCGTCCCGCGCGCCGGGATCGGCGCTGCCGTCGAGCAGCGCCGCAATCGCGGCGGCTTGGCCGTAACTCGCAGCCACGTGCAGAGGGGTCCTGCCCTTCTTGGTTCGTGCACCGGGATCGGCGCCGCCGTCGAGCAGCGCCGCAATCGCGGCGGCTTGGCCCTTCCACGCAGCCCAGTGCAGCGGGGTCCGGCCCTTCACGTCCCGTGCACCGGGATCGTCGCCGGCCCGCAGACAGGCGCGCACATCCGCAGCGCTGGCTGTCTCGAAGAAATCCCGGCTGTTCCAGTTTGCGCAGTCGGCCTGCGCCCGCGCGCCCGGCACGCTCAGACAGACCGCCATCGCCGTCAAGATCGCAACGATTCCAACCCTCACACCACTATCCTCCCACTTCCAACCCCGATTGCGGACAGGGGATCTTGCCGGGATCACTCCACGACCCGCGTCTGGCGCGACGCGGGATCCTGTCTGCCGCAACGCCAGCAATCCCTTTCGGACCCCTGTTTAGCACCGCGTCGCTCTGCTGTCAAGACGATCTTGCCAGCGCGCAGGGACGCCGGGAACGGCATCGGCCGATCCCAGCGGGTCGCAAACCCCGGCGCAAACGGCATCGCCGCTGCCCTGAAGGCCGGTTCCGCCTCGACTGTCTCCCGCGCGATAGACTGCACGATACACCCTGCGCGGTCGCCATGGAAGAGACGCCCGGGCGTCCCGAAGTCCCGACCGCCTCGGGGACACTCTGCTCGGCCAAGAGCCACGGAAAATTGGCGCGCCCAAGCCCTCTCTTCTTCCGCTGCCGGATCGATCGGTCGCCGTCCGCCGTCAGGTTCGGTCTATCGGGACCGCTACAACGTTCAGCAAGCCAGGGCCGCTGTCACGCAATTTCCACTTGTCGGCCTTGGGGGTTGGAGTCAAACCGGCCCTGCAATCCTGCGGCGCGCCGAAAGTTTTCCGAAATGCGGGCGATCCCGGCCGGAAAAGGGGCCTGGAAATCGGGGCGTTTCGGGCTGGAAAATTCCCGCCCCTGAGCGCCGGTTTTCGGGGCGCCGGTTTCAGGCCGTCATCGGCGGCGCCGGGCGCGGCGGCGCCGGCAATCGGTCGGGGGCTAGTCCCGGTTTTGCGGCGTGAAACAGAAGGTGACGCGCCTGCGCGCGGCGGCCTGTCTTGCGTGCTGGAGGCTCCAGCCGTCGGGGGCGGCGGCGGTGATCGCGATGCGGCTGCCCGGGGCCGCTTGCGGGGGCGGGTCGAGGCGGAGGGTTCCGCCATCGCCGCCGACCTCCCGCCGGCAGGCACCCGCGAGATCGGCGGCGGCAGAAAGCCCGAGGGCGAAGGCTGGACCCTCGTCTCCCGAGACCCCGGCAACGCCCCCCACGAATACCTCCACCACCTGCAAGCCGCCCTGCCCGGCCTCGACCGCCTCTTCCGGCAACGCCACAGACGACGCACCGCACGGCCCACGGCCCGACGGCGCGCGCGATCCTGTCCTGAGGCTCACCGACACCACCGGCACGGGGCGCGGGAGGACCGCTCCGCCGACGCCTGCCTTGGACGGAAATACGGCAAGGCCGTGCTGCAAGCCCTGGAACTTGCCGGGCAGAGTGGGGGGCCTTTGGCAGGAGCGCGCGCTTGCCCTTGCCGGAAATCGGTCGTATCGGGCGGACGCTCTTCATCGTCGATCGGTCGCTCGATGCCGACATGCAGCGCCCTGCCCGGATCGGTCTCGACCAGGGCGCAGAAGATCGCGCCGCCCGGATGGGCTCACATCACTCCGCACGGGCGAGTCCAGGCGGCAAAACAAGGCCTCAGGGCGTCATTCCCTCCCCTGGCGGCTTACCCGAAGGCCCCTTGCCAGGACACCCCTGGGCGGCTGGCTTCAGTCCCACCGGGCATCCTTCAGGCGCCAGTAGGCGTCTGTTCCGAAGAGCGGAGAGTCGCGTCCGATCAGGTCGAAGGGGGTCACGCCATCCTTGTCTTTTGCCCCCGCATCGGCACCGGCGGCGAGCAGCGCCGCAATCGCCGCGGCTTGGCCGTTCAACGCAGCCCAGTGCAGCGGGGTGTAGCCATACTCGTTCCGCGCATCGGGATCGGCATCGCCGCCGAGCAGCGCCGCAATCGCCGCGGCTTCGCCCTTCCACGCAGCCCAGTGCAGCGGGGTGTAGCCCCACTTGTCCCGCGCACCGGGATCGGCGCCGCCGTCGAGCAGCGCCTCAATCGCGGCAACGTTGCCCTCATGTGCAGCCAAGTGCAGCGGGGTGACGCCATCCTTGGCTTGTGCACCGGGATCGGCTCCGGCGGCGAGCAGCGCCGCAATCGCGGCGGCTTGGCCGTTCCCAGCAGCCACGTGCAGCGGGGTGTTGCCATGCACGTCCCGCGCACCGGGATCGGCGCCGCCGTCGAGCAGCGCCGCAATCGCGGCGGCTTGGCCCTTAAGTGCAGCCAAGTGCAGCGGGGTCCAGCCATCCTCGTTCCGCGCACCGGGATCGGCGCCGCCGCCAAGCAGCGCCGCAATCGCGGCGGCTTGGCCCTTCCCAGCAGCCCAGTGCAGCGGGGTCCAGCCCTTCGCGTCCCGTGCACCGGGATCGGCGCCGCCGTCGAGCAGCGCCGCAATCGCGGCGGCTTGGCCCTCCCACGCAGCCATGTGCAGCGGGGTCCAGCCCTTCTTGGTTTGCGCACCGGGATCGGCACCGCCGTCGAGCAGCGCCGCAATCGCGGCGGCTTGGCCGTACCTCGCAGCCATGTGCAGCGGGGTCTCGCCAACCTCGTCCCGCGCGCCGGGATCGGCGCTGCCGTCGAGCAGCGCCGCAATCGCGGCGGCTTGGCCGTACCTCGCAGCCATGTGCAGCGGGGTCCAGCCATCCGTGGCTTGTGCACCGGGATCGGCGCCGGCGTCGAGCAGCGCCGCAATCACGGCGGTATCGCCCTTCCACGCAGCCCAATGCAGCGGGGTCCAGCCATAGCCGTAGTCCCCACCGGGATCGGCGCCGGCCCGCAGACAGGCGCGCACATCCGCAGCGCTGGCTGTCTCGAAGAAATCCCCGCTCTGCCAGTTTGCGCAGTCGGCCTGCGCCCGCGCGCCCGGCACGCTCAGACAGACCGCCATCGCCGTCAAGATCGCAACGATTCCAACCCTCACACCACTATCCTCCCACTTCCAACCCCGATTGCGGACAGGGGATCTTGCCGGGATCACTCCACGACCCGCGTCTGGCGCGACGCGGGATCCTGTCTGCCGCAACGCCAGCGATCCCTTTCAGACCTTTGTCTAGCACCACGTCGTTCTGCTGTCACGACGTTCTTGCCAGCGCGCAGGGACGCCGGGAACGGCATCTGCCGATCCCAGCGGGTCGCAAACCCCGGCGCAAACGGCATCGCCGCTGCCCTGAAGGCCGGTTCCGCCTCGACTGTCTCCCGCGCGATAGACCGCACGATACACCCTGCCCGGTCGCCATGGAAGAGACGCCCGGGCGTCCCGAAGCCCCGACCGCCTAGGGGACACTCTGCTCGGCAAGAGCCGCGGAAAATTGGCGCGCCCAAGCCCTCTCTTTCCGCTGCCGGATCGATCGGTCGCCGTCCGCCGTCAGGTTCGATCTATCGGGACCGCTACAACGTTCAGGGCGATCCTGGCTGGAAAAGGGGCCTGGAAATCAGGGCGTTTCGGGCTGGAAAATTCCCGCCCCTGAGCGCCGGTTTTCGGGGCGCCGGTTTCAGGCCGTCATCGGCGGCGCCGGGCGCGGCGGCGCCGGTAATCGGTCGGGGGCTGTCCCGGTTTTGCGGCGTGAAACAGAAGGTGACGCGCCTGCCCTGCGTGCTGGAGGCTCCAGCCGTCGGGGGCGGCGGCGGTGATCGCGATGCGGCCTTGCGGTTGGCTGTCGAGGCTGAGGATTCCGCCATCGCCGCCGACCTCCCGCCGGCAGGCACCCTCGAGATCGGCGGCGGCAGAAAGCCCGAGGGCGAAGGCTGGACCCTCGTCTCCCGAGACCCCGGCAACGCCACCCACGAATAGGTCCACCGCCTGCAAGCCGCCCTGCCCGCCCTCGACCGCCTCTTACGGCAACGCCACAGACGACGCACCGCACGACCCGAGGGCGTGCGCGATCCTGTCCTGAAGCTCACCGACTACGCCAGCACGGGGCGGGAAGACCAGTACGCCGACGCCTACTTCGGACGGGAATACGGCAAGGCCATGCTGGAAGCCCTGGAATACGACCCCGAACGCCCCGCCCTCGAGGTCATGACCCGCGCCTTCGAAATGCTCTTCCACAAACTGCCGGGGGACGAGGGCGTCGATCTCGACAAGCTCGTGCGCCGCGACCCCGAAATGCTGGATCTGGTGCTGGGGCTGCTCTTCCACTACGATCCTGCCTGACAGCTCACACCCCACGAGGCAGACCCATGGCAGTCCACACCATCATGCTCCCCGACATGCTCTACGGCGACGAGCCGCGCACCGTCATCTGGGACGACGTCGCCGGCACCGTGGAGGGCACGCATTCCGATGTGCCCGGCATGCAGCGGAACCTGGCGGCGCCCAAGCCGCTCGACCTCACCACCATCGGGCGCGTGCTCTACCTGAAAGACCCCGGACACGATCCTGCCGAGTTCCTCTGGCTGCTGGTCATAGCCTTCTTCCCGATCCTCCGCGAGCCGCTGCGCTCCACCCTGCCGCCCGTCTTCGACGGCGTCGAACTCAGCCCCATGGCACCCGGCCCCAGGGCCGAACGCGACGCCGACGGTAACCTCACCGGCTACCTGGAGAACGGCCGGCGCATCGGGTTCGACACCTACTACACCTGAGCGCGCGCCAGGCCCGCAGATCGGGAAACGAGCCCAAAAGACCAGGCAGGCGAGCAGGCGGCCCGCCCGGCCTGACATGGCTTCGATCTGTCGAGGGTCTGCGCCCTGTCAGGCCGCGCTCCCTCGAGCGCCGGCGCGGCCTCCCATCTGCCTTGCACGGACAGCGGCGCTTCTGCCCTCTTGCACCCCCGCTGCAAGCCGCCTGCAAGGACGTTGCAGACCCCTGACGAGGGCCGCGCAAGGGCGCTCTTTTCCCGACAAGACGAGGGGTGCGAAATGGCCGGATTTTCCAGGCCTTTCGCACCCCTCGAATTGCGCCCCTGAAACCGCTTTTCCAGGCGATTCCGACCCCTGAATCGGCTGGATTTCAAAAGACTTTGGCGCACCCACTCCAGCGTGCCGAATCCCGCCTTTCACCTGACCTCTCGATTTAACGCCCTTCGGGCCGGATAGGTCCAGGTAGCTCCAGATAGGTCCACTTCAAAAGGCTTTGGCACTGCACAACTTGGCCTTATCGGGCAGCCGACGATGGGAGGGCTATCCGGCGCAAGTCGCACGCGACCTGCTGTTCGACCTCGAGGCCTGGGACATCAACTGCAAGCAGCACATTCCGCTTCGTTTCGACGAGGCAAGCCTGCAGAGCGTCGTTGACAAATCGACACAGCAGTCCGCCTCCCTCGAGGCTGAACTGGCGGCGTTCGAGGGTGGTGTAGCTCAAGACCGAGGGCAGCGGCCCGCTTCGCGCTCACGGGGCTAGGACGCTGGCCTGTCAAGCCCACGCAACTGCGCCATCTTGGCTTCCCACACCTTGCCGCAGAGATCCAAGACCTCATCGCGGTCAGGTGAACGGATCGCCTTGCGCCCCCTCTGCCGATAGGGTGCGAAGGGCCACTCGGATTCTCCGTTCAAAAAGCGCTTGTTGAACTGCTTCATGTCCTCCAGCAGGCTCTCGCGCAGCGCCGTCGAGATCTCCTCAGGGATCAAGATTCCTTCTTTGTCAGACAGTTGCGCGCAGATCTCGTGCAAGTCGGCACGCAGCGGATTGACCCTGTTTTCAACATGGCGGGGCACCCGCTTGTTCACTTCGCGCAGAAAGCCGGCCATGACGTGGTCCAGACTCCGGTTCGCCCGCTCGCCGGCGGGATCCTTGAAATCCAATCCCTCGCTGGTGACACCGACAAGATCCAGAAAATCCTTGCGGATATCGCCTTCGACCAAGGCCTCGCGCGCATAGACCCGCGCCACCAGGTTCTCTTCTCCGAAAACCCGCGCCCAGCGTTCGCAGATGTTCAGATAGTTGTACTTCCAGTCCAAGGCACGCCTGGTCGGGGATCGCATCTCGTGGGTTTCGCCGATCTTCAACAGCGTCGAATAGGTGCTGGCTAGGTATTCACAAGGATCGCGAAAATAGATGATGACTTTAACTTCATGCCCTGTCGACTTCAGCAGGTCGTGCAGCCGTGACATCTCAGGTCCCGTGTGAATATTTGCGCTGCAGTGCTCATTCGAGAGAATGTAATTATTATCTTCTTTGATGTCCCTCTTGAACTGCTGATCCAATTGACGGCGGAAGGCACGGATCGGGCCCGGTTCCGTTAAACTGAGGTCAATCTTGAACGGGACGATCGATTCCACATCCAGAGCATAGGCAGCCAGCTTCATATGGTTACCAGGACTCCAGGAGTGGTTGCCAGACTCCAAGAAGGCCGGAAAGACATACCCTTTGCTGGCCAGCGCTTCGCGGTTGTTTGCCAAGAATCGTTGCAACGATGTGGTGCCGGTCTTCGTCGTACCGGCATGAAACAGGATCGCCACTCAAAACTTCCTCTCACTGGCGTCGGCCGCATGAGCCGATGCTGCCCAAACTCAGGCACCTGTTCAAGCCTTACCATAGGGATGTGAATTCACAACACGCATCAAAGCATCATTCAATCCTGCCGCTACGATTGTTGCTCGGCGCAGACTAGATCGGAGGCCCCCACACAGACGACCGTACGACTTGAACCCGCGACGGTCATGACCTGGGGTCTTATAGCCCTCTGCACCGCTTTTGCAAGCCGTTGGGCGCCGCGCCTGCGAGATCACCAAATCCGATCCCAAGGCCAGAATCCTGCTCACATCGACTTCGCGCCTGGGGCCTATCCGACAGGACTCTTCGCCTTGAGGGGGAATCGATTTCGGACGCTGAATGGCAAGAGCATTCTTTCAGGTCAACAACTCTACTTTTTGTACGAGCGACCGCGAGCGGAAATGCGACCAAGAATGATTTGACACGGCAATGAAGATTTAGCAGCCTAGCGCGCGATCGGGAGCGTGACACCGGTGAACTGGCGTAAATGCGGGCCGTTCGAGTGCCGGGGAACCGACTCGACATTCTGGCGTCGTTGGAAGCGAAGTGATTTGCAAGTTTCGCTTGTCTTGACGTTTCTGGAAGCAGATTGTGTTTTGCAAACACACTCCTTAAGGGCGAAAGCATGCTGATCGGCGGCACCGACAGACGTTATCCAAAAGTTCTCTTTGTCGGGAGGTGCCCGAACAAACTGGAGTATTTACCGGCAAGAGACCCAGACACCCTTGTCGTCCTATCCGATCGCCGTCTTGCGTCGTTGGGCCACTTTATGGAGGCCGGCGAAGTCCTCGTTGCCTTGGAAGCCTCGCTCTTTCCCGACTCTGCCGGCACAGCCGATCGTAACGTTCATCTGATTGATACATTGGGCGGCGCGGGCCGGACGCGATTCCTGTTCAACCCGCGCAGCTTGGGCGCAGGAGCGATAAAGGCCGCAATCCAGGCAAACCCAACCATCCTCTATTGCCCCGAAGAGAGGCGCTTGGTGGAGCCGGAAGCAGAGGCGCGATCGGCAAGCTTCGAGGCACCGCTCAGCGATCTGTCTTTCCTACAAATGATCGCCCAGAGCTTCGCCGCACCGGGGGCAACACTTCACTTTTGCAATTTCGACGAAGAGTTCAGAGCGATGGAGGCGCACAGCGCTCAAACCCTCTCGCAAGGGTTTATCGGCCTTGCCGAGGCGGGGTTAAGCCTGTCTCTCCACAACTGTAACTATAATCTTCAGAACCGCATCCTGGCCTTGCTGAATGCGCCTTCGCCAGAGAGTTTCGAAACGAGGGTCAGCCTGGTTATCCCGCTCTACAACAACGAGCGTCACATCGAAGAGACCTTGCAGAGCGTCGTGGACCAAAACTACGAGAGCCTGGAGGTCATCGTGATCGACGATGGCTCAAGCGATCGTTCTCCGGAACTGGCCAAGGGCTTCGCCGACCGCTTCACCAAGTTCACTTACCGCCGCCAGGAGAACCAGGGGGTGTCGGCAGCGCGCAACCATGGCCTCGCCATAGCAAGCGGGCAATACATCGCCTTCCTTGACGCCGACGACCTATTGCTGGCGGAGTCCATCCGCCGACGAGTCGCCTTCCTCGATTCGGAGGGATTTCGCGTTTGTGGCGGTCGCACTCAGATTATCGACAATGACGGCCGCAGCTTGAACCTGACGATCGGGCAGTTTAAACACTGCGGTTACGAGAGCAACTGGCAGATGAGCTTCCAGATCTCGACATTGATGGGGCAGAGCGCAGTGATGAAGCGCCAAGCGTTCCGCGTGGATCAACGCTTTGCCGAAGACTGGCGCTACTTGGTCGACCTCACCGCGGTAGGCGAGCGCATCGGATCTTGCGAGGGCGAGCCGCTGTCCTGCTACAGATGGCATCCCGCATCGGCGACCAGGACGGAGTTCTTCAACCACTTCCGCGGTTGCATCGAGCTGATGAGCGAATTGCTTCTGAATGATCGGGGTGACGCGGCGCGCAACGAAAAGTTAGGTGCGGGCGTATCGGCCATCGACGCAGGCAGGGTCGGCGCCGCCGTAGTCTCGCGTCTCCAGGCACTGTACCTCCAATGCGCCGTCTGCGAGGGCACGGATCCTCTCGAACCGAAGATGGTGGATTTCATGAACTCTGTGAAGGATCACTTTCCGCAGACCATTCCGAGCGCCCGCTTCGAAAGCATTGTGATGCGGGCTTTCCTCTTGCCCTGCTTCAGTGATGCGCTGCACGAGAAGGTCTCCAGCATGGCCTTGGGTGTTCTACAGAAACTGCGCGCACTGGAGAATACGCCCGCCAACAGCGCCTTCGCAGCCTCGCTCAGACGCTATCTGTTGGAGATCAACGCGAAGCTGGAGAAGAAGGGCTACAAGATCAAGGACAAGCAAGCGCTACGCGAGTTCATGAAGCGCAATCCGCTCTAGGCGCCAACCCAACGCCTTTCGGCCTCTCGGGCGGATTCGATATCAGAACGATGCGTGCAAAAAAGGGCGGCACCCTGCGGCGGCGGCCCTTTTCTTTGCTGTCGGATAGCTTGGGCTTGGAGTGCGATGACGTCAGATCGAAACGATCTGACGTCTGAATCGCACTCTACAGCTCTGAAAAGCAGTGCAGATTCACACGGTCAGGCGATTCCACCTGAACGCGGTCTGCTCTAGAAGCCCCCCATGCCACCCATACCGCCCATGCCACCCATGTCGGGAGCGGCAGGAGCAGCGCTTTCCTTCTTCGGCGCCTCGGCCACCATGGCCTCGGTGGTGATCAAGAGGCCGGCGATCGAAGCGGCATCCTGCAGTGCCGCACGCACGACCTTCGTCGGGTCGATGATGCCGCCCTTCACCAGATCGCCGTAGGTGCCGGCCTGGGCATCGAAGCCGAAGCCCCAGGTGCCGTCGTCACGGATCTTGCCGACGACGATCGAGCCCTCGGTGCCGGCATTCTCGGCGATCTGACGAACCGGAGCCTCGAGCGCACGACGGACGATGCCAACCCCGACCTCCTGGTCGTGGTTCACGCCCTTGACGCCCTCGATGGCAGCAGCGGCCAGCAGCAGCGCCGTGCCACCACCTGGGACGATGCCCTCCTCAACGGCGGCGCGGGTGGCGTGCATGGCATCCTCGACGCGATCCTTACGCTCCTTCACCTCGACCTCGGTGGCGCCACCGACGCGGATCACGGCAACACCGCCGGCCAGCTTGGCCAGACGCTCTTGCAGCTTCTCGCGGTCGTAATCGGAGGAAGTCTCCTCGATCTGGCCGCGAATCTGACCGCAGCGACCCAGGATGTCGCCCTTTTCGCCGGCACCGTCGACGATGGTGGTCTCTTCTTTGGTCAGGAGCACCTTCTTGGCAGTGCCCAGCATGTCGATGGTGACGGTCTCCAGCTTGATGCCGAGATCTTCGCTGATCACCTGAGCGCCGGTCAGGATGGCGATGTCCTCCAGCATGGCCTTGCGGCGATCGCCGAAGCCGGGAGCCTTCACCGCCGCGACCTTCAGGCCACCGCGCAGCTTGTTGACCACCAGAGTGGCCAGAGCCTCGCCCTCGACGTCTTCGGCGATGATCAGTAGCGGACGGCTGGACTTCATCACCGACTCGAGCAGCGGCAGCATCTGCTGCAGACCGGAGAGCTTCTTCTCGTGCAGGAGAATGAGCGGGTTCTCCATGTCGACCACCATCTTCTCGGCGTCGGTCACGAAGTAGGGAGAGAGATAGCCGCGGTCGAACTGCATGCCCTCGACGACATCCAACTCGGTCTCCAGGCTCTTGGCCTCTTCGACGGTGATGACGCCCTCGTTGCCGACCTTCTGCATGGCCTCGGCGATCATCTCACCCACGGCCGTGTCGCCGTTGGAGGAGATGGTGCCGACCTGGCTTACTTCCTCGGACCCGGAGACGGTGGCCGACTTGTCCTGCAGGAAAGCGACGATCTTCTCGACGGCAAGATCGACGCCGCGCTTCAGGTCCATCGGGTTCATGCCGGCGGCAACGGCCTTGCCACCCTCGCGCACGATCGACTGCGCCAGCAGGGTGGCGGTGGTGGTACCGTCGCCGGCCAGGTCGTTGGTCTTGCTGGCGACCTCGCGCACCATCTGCGCGCCCATGTTCTCGAACTTGTCGGAGAGTTCGATCTCCTTGGCGACGGTAACGCCGTCCTTGGTGGTGCGCGGTGCGCCGAAGGCCTTGTCGATCACGACATTGCGGCCCTTGGGACCCAGGGTCACCTTCACGGCGTCGGCCAGGATGTCGACACCCTTCAGCATACGTGCACGGGCATCCCCGGCAAAGCGAACGTCCTTCGCAGACATGGTCTTACTCCTATTTTCTGTAGCGTTTCGGCTGGGTCGTCAAGGAAGTGCGCGCCTGCGCTTAGCCTTCGACCACACCCATGATGTCGCTCTCGCGCATGATCAGCAGGGTCTTGCCGTCCAGCTTGACCTCGGTGCCGGACCACTTGCCGTAAAGCACCGTGTCGCCAGCCTTCACATCCAGCGGCGTCACCTTGCCGTCATCGCTGCGTCCGCCGGGCCCTGCGGCCACGATCTTGCCCTGCATCGGCTTTTCCTTGGCCGTGTCGGGAATGATGATACCGCCGGCGGTCTTCTCTTCGCCTTCCAACGGCTCGACGACAACACGGTCGTGCAGCGGCCTGAAATTCATGCTCGCGTTTCTCCTTCATTGGGGGTCTTGCACCGGACGAGCGCTGTCGGCCCGCCCGAGAGGAACTTATCAGCACTCTCCTTCGGTGAGTGCTGATCGGGGAGATAGGGACCCAAGCCCCTCTCTGTCAAGTCATCGATGCAGGTCAAAGATCGCAGGAGTCCGGCCAATCGCCGCTGACGCTCCGGCAAAAGTCAGTTCGCTCGGACGGTTCGAAGACGTACTTGCTTGCCCCGATCGACAGCTTCCCTGCGCAAGCGTCCGAGATCGGGCGCAGAAAGGCGGACATCGATCCACAGCCGACCGCTCTCGTCGCTGCGCTCGGCCAACACCTGACCTTCATTGTGCAGCCAGGCATGCAGACGGCCGTCGCTCGCGTCCATTTCGACCAGCACTAGGCTGTCCTGCTGACCGAGAATCTCTTCGAGCCGCTGCAACAAGGTCTCTACACCATCGCCCCTGAGCGCGGAGACCAAGCAGGCGCCGCCGTCAGCCGCCTTGGCCTGCAACTGGCACCGCCGCTCTTGATCCAAGCGATCGGCTTTATTGAAGACCTCGATGATCTGCGGACCCGTCTGCGGATCGCAGCCCAACTCCGTCAGAACGATCATCACATCGTCTCGCTGCAGGTCACTGTCCTCATGCGCGATATCGCGGACATGGAGAATGAGGTCGGCTTCAAGCACTTCCTCCAGGGTGGCGCGAAAGGCCGCTACCAGTTGCGTCGGCAGATCCGAGATGAAACCGACCGTGTCCGATAGAACGCAGTCGCGGCCGCTCGGCAGCCGCAGGCGACGCATGGTCGGATCAAGGGTGGCGAAGAGTTGATCCTGGACTCGCACACTGGCGTCGGTCAGACGGTTGAACAGAGTCGACTTGCCGGCATTGGTGTAACCCACCAAGGCGATTACCGGCAGGCCCCTGCCCTTGCGTTGTTCGGCACGGGTTCGACCGACCTTGGAGAGGTCGCGGTCGATACGCTCGATCCGCTCGGCAATCAGCCGTCGGTCGATCTCGAGCTGGCTTTCGCCCGGACCGCCCAGAAATCCGAAGCCGCCGCGCTGGCGTTCCAGATGTGTCCAGGATCGCACCAGTCGCGACCGCTGATAGGAGAGTGCCGCGCGCTCGACCTGCAGTTGCCCTTCGTGTGTCTGAGCCTGGGCACCGAAAATCTCCAGGATGAGACCGGTTCGGTCGATCACCTTGCACTGCCAATCGCGTTCGAGGTTGCGTTGCTGTACCGGCGACAGCGCCGTATCCATGATCGCCAGCGCGATCTCCTCGTCGTGCAGACGATCAGCCAAGGCTTGCACCTGTCCGAGCCCCAGCAGCGTCGCGGGCGTCGGTCTTTGCACGACGGGAGTCTCGGTGACGGCCACATGCAGGCCGATGGCTTCGGCCAGGCCGAGAGCCTCTTCGGCGCGCGCGTCCCGGTCGCGCCGTGGCGTTCCCACGGCGTCGCGGTCTGCCAAGTCAGGACAGATTACAGCCGCTTTCGTCGCTTCCTCCCCAGGCTCGAGCGAAGCCGGTTCAGGCTTCGACCGGCTCCTCTTCGCGGGCAGGCTCGAAGAGCTGCACCGGGGTTGCCGGCATAACGGTGGAGATGGCGTGCTTGTAGACCAGCTGCGAATGCGCATCTCGCCTGAGCAGAACGGAGAAATTGTCGAACCAGGTGACGACGCCCTGCAGTTTCACTCCGTTCACCAGGAAAATAGTGACGGGCACGCGGTTCTTCCGAATGTGATTGAGAAACACGTCCTGGACGTTTTGTTGCTTTTCAGCGGCCATTGTCATCATGCCTTCGTTATGGTCTTGAGAACGCGGGTTTACGCTCCGGATTTCGAGGGTCGAACCACTCTGCCAAAGATCAGCCCTTTCAGGGCTGGGCAAGAGTCAACATGGATACCTGGACGGCAATCCGCAAACTCTCCCTCCCGCGGCGGCTCGTCACGTAGCAGCACCGATAGGCAGCCGATCGTCGCGGCACAGCGCATATCAATGTCCGTGTCGCCAACGAACCAGACCTCCTCACCCGCCTCGATTCCCATCGCAGCCAGCGCCAAAGCGGGAGCCTCGGGAGCCGGTTTGTCGCGCGGTGCATCGGTCGCCCCGACGACAGCGCTGAAATAGAGACCCCAACCCATCGCGGCAACCTCCGGCCGGAGAAGATGCCCCGCTTTGTTCGACACGATTCCCAAGCAATAGCCCGCTTCGCTCAATTCCTGCAGCAAGTCTGCGGCGCCGGGCAGCGCTTGCAGTGCCGTCACATGACTTTTTCCATAGGCGTCATAAAAGATCTGTGTGGCCTCCTCGGCGCGAGACCCGAAGAGTTTGGAGAAGGCGTCGCGGGCAGAACTTCGCACGCGCTCCTTGCATTCCTCGATGGTCCAGGGCTGCCTGCCCATCGCCGTGAAGGTCGGGACCAAGGCCGCGTGAATGACCGCCCAGCTATCGACCAGGGTGTTGTCCCAGTCGAAGAGCAGCGCGCGCGGCGTCACTGCAGGCTGCCGTCGGGCGCAAAGCTGGCGATATAGGCCTTGCGCAGAGCCAGGGTCAGGGGCCCGGGCTCACCATTGCCGACGCTGCGATCGTCGATCCTGGTCACCGGAAAGACGAAGTTGGAGGAGGAGGTCAGGAAGGCCTCGCTGGCGTCCAGGGCTTCCGCCAAACTGAAGGGCCGCTCCTCGAAGCTGTAGCCCTGGTTCCGCATGACATCCAGCAACACCCGCCGGGTGATGCCGTTCAGGATCTGGCGCGCGGCTTCACGCGTGATCACCCGCTTGTCCTTGGTCACGATCCAAGCGTTGGTGGAACTGCCCTCGGTCACCTTTCCCTCGGCGTCGATCAGCCAGGCTTCACCGGCACCGGCTTCGGCTGCCTCCTGCTTGGCCAGGCAGTTGGGCAGCAGCGAGATCGACTTGATATCCGGCCGCTTCCAGCGGATGTCGGGCTTGGTCAGCACGCCAATGCCTTTGCTCAGCTGCGCGCTGCTGGCCGGCCTGGTTTGCTTGGCGGTCATCACCAATGCAGGTTTCGCCGCCTTGGGAAACTTGTGGTCACGCGGTGCGACGCCGCGCGTCACCTGCATATAGAGCAAGCCGTTGGTCAGGCGGTTACGCCGGATCATCTCGTGCGACACCAGCTTCAAGGCGCTGCGCTTCATCGGCATATCGATGCGCAACTCGCTCAAGGAATATTCCAGGCGATCCAGGTGAAGTTCCTCGTCGACCAGGGTTTCCTCTGCGATGGGAACCACCTCATAGACGCCGTCGGCGAATTGATAGCCGCGATCCTCGATATGGACCCGGCCCAGACGATGCGGCACGTAGCGCCCGTTGACATAGGCAATTCGGCCCATGGCCTTCCCTCCCCAGCGTTCAAAGTTCTCGCGAGACCGCGATGACAGCACAGGCCGGGAAGCGCCAGCAAGGCCAAGGGAATTGCCTAGGTCTATCCGTCGCGCACCGCCGAAACCGGGCGCTGCTGCTTAGCCATGAACGATAGCGTCGATCCCGGCGACGACGACACCGGCGGCGATCGAGGCTCCCTGCTGCAACACCAGGGTGTCCATCCCGGCGGCGCCGTCGCAGGTCTCCCCGGCCAGAATGTCGCCTTGGCCGGCAACGAACAACGAACAGCGTATCGTTCCGATTGCCGCCGAAGAGCGTAGCGATCCCGCTGCCCCCATAGAGGTAGGCGTCATCGCCACCGCCGCCATAGAGGCCATCGTCCACCACCGTCTCGCCATCGAGACTGTCGGCATCGGCACCGCCGAAGAGCGCATCGGTCCCGGAGGTAAAATAGTGTCGAGGCCGTTCAGGCCATAGAGGAGATTCCTCGAGACGCCGTTGATGCCATTGATCTGATCGTTGCCGCTGGTGCCGGAGCGTGCGATGGCCTCGATGGAACTGACATCCACACCGCCGATCAGATCGGCAGGCTGGTAGGGATGCAGGGTATCCTGACCGGCATCGCCGTAGAAGGCGTCACCCGCATGCAGCTCGCCCTGGCTTGCAACACCGCTCACATCGTTTCCGGTACCGCCGTAGACACTACCCTCGGCACTGCCACCAAACAAAGTATTCTTGCCGTTCGCCCTGTCGTCACCGCCAAGACCGTAAATCCTATCTGAATTCCCGCCGCCGGACAGGGTGTCGTTCTCGTCAGCGGAACCGTAAATCACACTCATGCTTCATATCCCGTCGCGCTCTCGGCCTCTCCCGATCGCTCCATCATCAGCGCTCCTAGAAGTACTCCAGTTTTACCGAGAAGAGCTTCTCCAGACGTTTGACCGCGCCTTGGGCGGCAAAGAGGATCATCTGATCGCCCGGCCGAATGACGGTGTCGCCGTGCGCAATGCTGACCTTGCCGGCACGGACCACGGCGCCGACATGGACACCAGCTGGCAACTGTGCGTCGCGTAGCGGCACGCCGACCAGACCTGAGGTCTCCAAGGCCTCGGCCTCGATCGCCTCGGCGAAGCCCTCGGCTACGGGATGCACCTTGCGGATCTTGCCGCGCCGTACATGTTGCAGGATCTTCGAAACGGTGATGGCGCGAGGATTGACCACGGCATCTATCCCCAGGGAACTCGTGAGAGATCCATAGGAAGCATTGTTGATCAAGGTGACGGCCCGCCGGCAGCCGCTGCTTTTGGCCAACAAAGACGAGAGGATATTGGTCTCGTCGTCGTCGGTGACCGCTACCACGGTCTCGGCCGTCTCGATGTTGACCTCCTCCAAGACCTCCTGATCTAGTGCCGAACCACACAGAACGACCGAGTGGTCGAGGGCCTGGGCGACCTGGGCGGCACGCTCGCGGTCCATTTCGATCACCCTGAGTGCCAGGTGCTCGGCCTCGGTCTCCAGCAGATTGGCGAGATAGAGCCCGATGTTGCCACCGCCCAGGATGACCACACGGCGCGCGGTTTTCTCCTCGTGCCCAAAGGCTGCCATGGCGCGCTCGACATGCGCGGTGTCGGCGACGAAGTAGACGTCGTCGCCGGCCACCAGGCGCTCGTCGTCCTCCGGCACCATGCCCTTGCCGCCCCGCCAAATCCCGCCGACCGAGATCGCCAGGTCGGGAAAGAGCTCCGTCAACTGCCAGAGTGGGGTCTCCAGGATCGGCGTATCGGCGGTACAGCGCACGCCGACCAAGGTGACCTTGCCGTCGGCCATGGGCATGACGTCGAAGGCGCCGGGAACCGAAAAGCGCCGGGCGATCGCCTGCGCCACCTCGACTTCCGGCGAGATGATCACGTCGATCGGCAGGTTGCCGCTGCCGTAGAGGTCGGACCAGACCGGATTGAGATAGCTCTGGCTGCGGACCCGGGCGATCTTTGTCGGGATGTCGAACAGCGAATGCGCCACCTGGCAGGCGATCATGTTGATCTCGTCAATATGGGTCACCGCGATCAGCATGTCGGCCCTGGCGGCACCGGCCTCGGACAGGACATCGGGATGCGAGGCATGGCCCACGATACCCTGCACATCCAGGCTGTCTGCGGCCTTCTGGACGATGTCGGCGCGCTGATCGACGACCGTGATGTCCGAGGCCTCGGCCGAGAGGTAGCGCGCGATGTTGAAACCGACCTGGCCGGCCCCGCAAATGATCACCTTCATTGCCACCTCCCTCCGATCCGAGCCTCGGGGCGACGGCCCGCGCCTGAGCTTCGCACGGTTCGACTAGCGCTCTGCCTGGATGCCAAGGCTGCGCAGCTTTCGATGCAGGGCGGAGCGCTCCATGCCGACGAAGGTCGCCGTGCGGGAAATATTGTTGCCGAACCGCAGCAGCTGGGCTTCGAGGTATTGACGCTCGAAGACTTCCCTGGCCTCTCTCAGCGGCAGTTCCAAAAGGTCGGTGGAACCATCACCGCGCAAGGCCTCCGGCGCGTTGCCGGCGATCTCCGGCGGTAGGTGATCGGAGGAGACCGATTCACCGGGCTCACCCGGCGACATGATAAGCGCCCACTCGATCACATTGCGCAGCTGGCGGATGTTCCCAGGCCAATCGCAACTCTGCAAGGTGGCAAGGGCGTCGTTGGACAGCGGCCGCTGAGTCAGCCCGGCGGCGTCGGCTGCGCGTTGCATCAAATGCTCTGCCAGCAGCGGTACGTCATCGCGTCTCTCACTCAAGGAGGGCAGCGACACCGGCACCACGTTCAGGCGGTAGAAGAGGTCCTCGCGGAAGCGGCCGTCTCGCATCAGCCGGTTGAGATCCCGGTTGGTGGCGGCAATGACGCGGATATCGATCTCGATGCGCCGCTTGCCGCCGATCCGCTCGAAGGACTGGTCCTGCAGGGTTCGAACGATGCGCCCCTGCACCTCCAGCGGCAGATCGGCCACTTCGTCCAGCAGCAGGGTGCCGCCGTGTGCGCGCTCCAGGCAGCCGATCTTGCGATTGCCGCCGACCGACCGCTCGCCCTCGGTGCCGAAGAGTTCGTGCTCCAGCCGTTCCGGCGCCAAGGCGGCGCAGTTCATCACCACGAAGGGGCCGGCGGCGCGGCGCGAGAGACGATGGATCATCCGCGCCGCCACCTCCTTGCCGCTGCCCGGCGGCCCGGTGATCAGCACTCGGCTGTTGGTCGGGCCCACGCGCTGGAGTGCCTGGCGCACAGAGGCGATGGAGGAGGAGCGGCCGATCAGGTCGTCCTGCATCCCGGCCCGCTCTTGCAGCTCCCGGTTCTCGCTCTTCAGTCTTGCCACCTCCATCGCACGCTCCAGGCAGAGCAGCAGGCGGTCGGTCTTGAAGGGCTTCTCGATGAAATCGTAGGCGCCGTTGCGGATCGCGGTTACCGCCATCTCGATGGTGCCGTGGCCGGAGATCATGACGACCGGAATCTCCGGATGCTGCTCGATCAGGATTTGCAGCAGTTCCAGGCCATCCAGCCGCGAGCCCTCGAGCCAGATGTCGAGGATGATCAGATGCGGCAAACGCTCGTTCAGGGCATCGAGGGTCTGGTCCGCATCGGCTGCGCCGCGAGTCGTGTAGCCCTCGTCTTCCAAGATTCCAGACAGCAGCAGACGGATATCGGCTTCGTCGTCGACGATCAACACTTCACGTGCCAAAGGGGGATTTCTCATAAGCTAACCTGCCTTCTCTACGGCCGCCGTCGCCTCGACGAGGCGATTGGCCGGAAAACTGAGCACCGCACGGACACCGACACCGCTCGGACGATTGCCGAGCAGCAGTTCGCCGCCATGCTCCTCCATGATCTTCTTTACGATCGCCAGCCCGAGACCGGTGCCCTTGGCCTTGGTGGTGACATAGGGTTCGGTCAGGCGCGAGGAATCGCCTTCGGGCAACCCGCGCCCATTGTCGGTGACGCGGATCTCGACCGTCTCGCCGGTCTTGGCCAGTTCGGCTTCCACCTGGCCCTTGCGTTCGGATTGGCTATCGACCGCCTGGACCGCATTCAGCAGCACGTTGGTCAGTGCCTGATTGACCTGCCGAGAATCGCATAGCAGCATTGTTGACTCCGGCGGAAGCTGCAAGTCGAAGCGGACCTTTGGGTTGGCTTGTCGTTGCAGAAAAACCGCCTGCTTCATCAACTGGCCCAGGCTCTCCGCCTGCATGACCGGGGTCGGCATGCGCGCGAAGGAGGAGAACTCGTCGACCATGCGGCCGATGTCGGACACCTGACGCACAATGGTGTCGGTGCAGAGCGCGAAGGTCTCTGGATCGTCGTTGATCTGGCGCAGGTACTTGCGCTTCAGGCGCTCGGCCGAAAGTTGGATCGGGGTCAAGGGGTTCTTGATCTCGTGCGCGATCCGCCGTGCGATATCGGCCCAGGCGGCTTTGCGCTGGGCTGCCAAGAGGTCGGTCACATCCTCGAAGGTGCAGACCGAGCCCTGCACTGCCCGGCCGCCGCCACGCTGCGCCAGAACCCGCGCGAAGAGGTGACGGGTCTGGCCGTCGCTGCGGTCGTAGGCGATCTGGCGTTCGGCATAGTGTCCCGGTCTCTGCCGTGCGCGCTGGACCAGGCCGCGCACCTCCGGCAGACGTTCGCGCAGCTGGCTGCCGCGCAGATCGTCGCTGGATGCACCCAAGAGTGCCTCGGCCGCATTGTTCAAGAGCTGGATACGCCCCAGAGCGTCGAGCCCAACCACGGCCGAGGAGACGCCGCTCAAGACCGCTTCGATGAAGCGGCGGCTCTCTTCACTCTGTCGATTGACCGCCAGGAGATCGCCGCGCTGCTGCTGCAGCTGCTCGGTCATGCGATTGAAGGCGGTGATCAGGCTGGCGATCTCGTCCCCGGTCTTCGGTGGCGGCAGGCGTGCCGCCAGATCGCCGCCGGCCACCCGTTCGGATAGAGCGATCAAGCCGCTCACCGGTTTGGTCAAGTGGTTGGCGACCGCCAAACCGATCCAGATCGCCACCAGCAGCAGCAGGGCCGCCACCAAGGCGAATACCACCGCAAAGGTGACCTGCAGATCGTGGCGTTGGCCCTCCAGGTCGGCATAGAGCGCCACCGCCCCGCGAGACTGGTCGAGCTGTCCCAGGATGCGCGCGTCGACCGGGCGGCTGACATAGAGATAGCTGTCGGAGAAGCTGTCCAGATGGACCAGGGCGCCAATGCGGGAATCTTCCTCCGACGGCAGGATCACCACATCGCCGTTGCGCGCCTGCTCCAGCGCCCATGCCGGTAGGCGGCGCGCATTGAAATCGGCAAAGACGCGGAAGCCGCCGCGCGCCAGCTCGCGGCGATTGCCATCGAAAATCACCGCTTCGGACAGCGCGCGGTCGCTCACCTGTTGCGACAGCAGAGCCTGCAGGCGGCGCCGATCGATCAGCCGGGTCGGTCCCTGGGCCGTCAGCACCCGAGCCATGGCTACGGTTTCGCCTGCCACCGCGCGCTGATGCTCGTCCAGATAGGCCTCGGCCACGGCGAGCGAGTTGCGAACCACGGTGCTGACCTGATCGCTGAACCAGATTCTGAGACCGAAATCGAAGAGCACGGCGGCGAAGATCGCAACGACGATGGCCGGCGCCACCGCCAAGAGCCCGAACAGACCGACCAAACGCGCATGCAGCCGCGCGCCGGCCAGACCCCGGCGTCGCTCCGCCCAGATGACCACCAGGCGTCGCGCGACGATGACACAGAGGCAGAGCAGCAAGGCCAGATCGATCAGCAGGAGAACGATCAGGGTGGTGTTGCCGACCGATCCTGGCAGGCGCCCGGTCACGGCAAAGAAGGTCGCCAAACCACTGGCCACCGCCATGATCAGCAAGATGAGCATCAACCAGCGCTCGACACGGCCGCGCCGCGCCCACTCGTAGAGACGATGCAATGGCCCTGCGCCACGTCCCTCCATTCCGACGGGATCGCCGTGGCCGCTCGTATCGCAATGCCCGATAGACTCTGTCACCTCAGCCCGCGAATCCTGTTGCAGGAAAGCCACAGCTATTTAAACGGCCGGCCAATCTCGATGTCCAGATCTCTTATCTTTTTTCGCAGGGTGTTTCGGTTCAAGCCCAGCACGGCGGCGGCGCGCAACTGGTTGCCACGCGTCGCCGCCAAGATCGCCTCGATCAAGGGACGTTCCAGCTCGCGCAGGAAGCGGTCATAAAGGCCGGGCGGCGGCAAGGCACCTTCGTGTGCGGCAAAATACTCGGCCAGATGGCGCTCGATCGCAGCCCCAAGACCCTCACCGGCGGGCGCGCTGCGCGGCGACTCCAGGGGGCTATCGAACAGCTCGACTTCGATCACCTCCAGGCCGACGGTCTCCTGGCTATAGAGAGCGGTCAGGCGGCGCACGAGATTTTCCAGCTCGCGCACATTGCCGGGCCAGCCATGCGTCTTCAGCCGTTCCAGGGCATCTTGGGTGACATGCTTCTGCGGCAGGCCTTCGCGCTCGCAGAGTGACAGGAAATGGCTAACCAGTTCCGGCACATCGGCGACCCGCTCACGCAGCGGCGGCAAGCGCAGGGGCACCACGTTCAGGCGATAGTAGAGATCCTCGCGGAAGAGGCCCTGGCGCACCAGCTGGCGCAGATCGCGGTGCGTTGCAGCCACGATACGAACATCGGCTTCCAGCGCCGTACGGCCGCCGACTGTATTATAGGTCCCATCCTGCAGCACCCGAAGCAGACGAGTCTGTGCCTCCAGAGGCATGTCACCGATCTCGTCCAGGAACAGGGTCCCGCCGCCGGCCTGCTCGAAGCGGCCTTCGAAGCGGGCCGTGGCCCCGGTGAAGGCGCCGCGTTCATGGCCGAAGAGCTCGCTTTCGATCAGATCGCGCGGGATCGCCGCCATGTTGACCGGTACGAAGGGGCCGGCCCGGCGCTTGCCGTAGGTGTGGAGCGCGTGCGCCACCAGCTCCTTTCCGGTACCCGATTCGCCAAAGATCATCACCGTCAGATCGGTGCCCATCAGCCGGGCGAGCACGCGATAGATCTCCTGCATCGCCGGCGAGCGCCCGATCAGTGGCAAGCCATCTTCGGCAGCACTGGTGACACCGCTGGAACCAGCACTGCCTGGTTCCAGCAGCGCGCGATTGACCAGACGCAAAAGCTCTTTCAAATCGAACGGCTTAGGAAGGTAATCGAAGGCACCGCGTTCAGTAGCCTTCACGGCCGTGAGCAGGGTGTTTTGCGCCGACATGACAAGGATACGCAGATTGGGCCGCAGCTTGCGAATGCGCGGCAAGAGGTCCAGGCCGCTGCCGTCGGGCATGATCACATCGGTGATCACCAGGTCGCCCAGGCCGTCGTCGACCCACTGCCAGAGCTGTGCTGCGGTCCCGGTCGTGCGCACGCCATGCCCGTCGCGCGCCAGCACCTGGCTCAGCACCGTGCGGATCGCCCGGTCGTCGTCGGCGACCAAGATCGACGCCATGGCCTAGTCCTCCACCGAGGCGATCAAGGGCAGATAGAGCATGAAGCGGGTCCGGCCCGGCTCACTGTCCAGTTCGATCACGCCGCCGTGGTCGTCCACGATCTTCGCCACCAAGGCAAGGCCAAGCCCCTTGCCATTGGGTTTGGTGCTGACGAAGGGATCGAAGAGATGGGTCTGCAGATCCTCCGGCACGCCCGGCCCATTGTCCTCGACGGTCACCATCAAGGGCAGGCACAGCTTCTCGCCGGCACCGGGAAGCGCCAAGCGGACCCCTTGGCAATAGCGCGTGGTCAGGCAGATGACACCGCCGACCTTGGGCGTCGCCTCGGCCGCGTTCTTCACCAGATTGAAGAAGGCCTGGATCAGCAGGTTGCGATTGCCCCGCACCGCTGGCAGCGAAGGGTCGTAGCGCTCCAGGAACTTCACCCCGTGGGCCACGCCGTTGGCAGCCAGACTGCGCACATGCTCCAAGACTTCGTGGATGTTGACGGCCTCGTGCTCTGGCGGCCGGCTATCGGCAAACATCTCCATCGAGTCGACCAGCTGGACGATGCGGTCGGTCTCGTCGCAGATCAGCCGTGTCAGCTCGCGATCCTGGCCGTCCTGATTCAGCTCCAGGAGCTGCGCCGCACCGCGAATGCCCGATAGGGGATTCTTGACCTCATGCGCCAGCATGGCGGCCATGGCGGTCACCGAACGCGCGGCATTGCGGTGGGTGAGTTGCCGGTCGATTTTCTGGGCGATGGAGCGTTCCTGCAGCGAGACCACGACGGCACCGGGGCGGTCCGGCAAGAGCGCTGCATCCAGTGTCACGAAGTGACTGCCGATCCGCGGGCCCTCCAGCGAAACGCCGAACTCGGAGAGGCTGTGACCGCGGCGGCGCACCTGCTCCAGAAGCAGAAACAGCGGGCTGTCGCTGGGCAGCCAATCCTCCAGGCTGCGGTCGATCAGGGTCGCCGTCGAGCCGGCGAAAAAGCTCTCGGCCGCCGCATTGAGATAGAGGAAGCGATCGTCCGCACCGACGACGAAGATCGGCAGCGGCAATGCCCCGAGGACGGCACTCGACTCCATACCGCCGTCTGCGGCCGCAAAGACCGGCGGTGGGCTCCGGTTCATGTCGCCTCGGCCAGGTCCGCGGCCTGGCGATGGGCCGCAGCCAGGCCGGCGAGAACAGCGCCGCAGTCCTCGTGCGGCAGCAGGCTGGCACGCCAGCCGCCCCCGCCCGGCAAGGCATCGAGGTACCAACCGACGTGCTTGCGCCCGACCCGCAAGCCCAAGGCCTTGCCGTAGTGTTGCAGGATGGCCTCGTAGTGTGTGCAGGCAGACTCCGCCCGCGCATCGAGGCTGGGGCGCGGCGGCGGCGCCTTGCCTGCGAGGGCGGCCTTGGCGTCGCGAAAGAGCCAAGGTCGACCGCAAGCACCGCGTCCGATCATGACGCCGTCAGCAGCGGCCGCGATCCGAGCGAGGATCGCATCCTCCGGCTGCCGGATGTCACCATTGACCAGCAAGGGCAGGCTGCAGTCGGCACGCACGGCAGCGACCGCGCTCCAGTCCGCACACCCCTTGAAGCCCTGGTCTCGGGTCCGTCCATGCACGGTGATCGCACTGAGGCCCGCCGCTTCGGCGATCCTGGCAATGCGGCCCGCATTCTTGCGATCGACCCGCCAGCCCAGGCGCATCTTCACACTGACCGGAACCGAAACGGCCGCCGCCACGCTCTCCAGAATTGCCGCTGCCAAGGTCTCGTCGGCCATGATCGCCGAGCCGGCCGCCTGGTTGACCACTTTCTTCGCCGGGCAGCCGAAGTTGATGTCGATCGCCGGCGCCCCCTGCCCGACCGCGACCCGCGCGGCCTCGGCCATCGTGGCCGGATCGCAGCCGGCCAACTGCACGACCGCCCCCTCTTCGCCGGGCAGCTTTGCGCGCTCGCGACGTGCCTGACGATTCGCATTCAGAACCGCCCGACTGGCAATCATCTCCGACACTACCCGATCGGCCCCCCAACGACGCGCGACGGCGCGAAAGGGCGCATCACTGATGCCCGAGAGAGGTGCGGCCACCACGCCCGGCGACAAACCCGCGCCTGCCAAGAAATTGCCCATATCCTGGGCACTCCAATCCGTTGCCTTGTTTGGCGGCAAGCTAGACCAGGAGATGTCCCAGGTCCAGAGCAAAATCCGGGCAGACGCAATGGTCTGCAAAGGCTAATCGCTTCTGAATCAAAGTGGTAAGGCGATTCGGGAGTCCGCTGGGGGCATGAACTGCCCTAGCCGACCAAGAGATCGCTGACGAATTTCACGCCGGGATAGGCCAAGGTCAACAGCAGGCAGGCGGCCAGCACGACGCCTGCCGCCCGTCGCCCGCGCAAGCCGGTCTGGCGCGACAGAAACAGCAGGAAGCCGAGCAACACCAGCAAAGTCTCGTGATCGACCTGATGTGCCATGCCGCTGGCGATGGCGACGGCCAGGCAGACTTCCGCCCAAGCCAGGAGATGCACCTGCAAGCGCTCGCCGTCCGCCAGGGCAGGAAGCCGCGACGACAGCGCGCCGCCACCAGGGGATAGAGCAGCAGCACCACCAGGACGGAGAGCCGGAGAGCAAGAGAGATCTGCGCGGACCAGCCGAGCGTCAACTTATGCGAGAGTGCAGCACCGCAGCCGGCCAAGGCGACAGCATGCAGGCACCAGAAAGCCAGCCGCGATCGCCGCTGCGCCAGGACAGCAAGGCGATTACTCCGATCAGCAGCGCCGCCGTGATTTGCGCGTCGGGTGTCATAGCTGCGACCTATAGAACAAGGCCGAGCGCAGAGGCAGCTTTCTCGCCCGTTGCTCTTGACCGCAGGGGAGGGCTCTGGCCTCTGTCCTCGTCACCTCGGGACGTGGCAAATCCAGGAAACGACGAACGAGACAGCATGGCCAAGACCTTCGCCCTTATCGTGGCTGCCGGGCGGGGCCGTCGCTTCGGCGAGGGTCTGCCGAAACAGTACCATCGCCTGGCCGGACGCCCGGTCCTGGCCTGGGCCTTGGCTGCCTTCGCCGAACATCCCGACGTCGACGGCGTCTGCGCCGTCATCCATCCCGACGATCGCGATCTCTATGCGGAGGCTGCTGCCGGCTTGGCCTTGCTGGATGCGGTCGCGGGCGGCGCCGAACGGCAGGACAGCGTGCGCTTGGGCCTGGAGGCCCTGGCTCGCCTCGAGGGTGCCGAAGGGGCCAAGGTCCTGATCCATGACGGCGCCCGGCCGCTCCCAGGTGCCGCCCTCCTCACCCGCGTGATCGGAGCCCTGGAGCGACACCCCGGCGCCCTGCCCTGCCTGCCGGTGACGGACACCCTGAAGCGCGGTGCCGACGGCCTGGTGATCGAGACCCTGCCGCGTGAGCGGCTCTACCGTGCCCAAACGCCCCAGGGATTTCATCTAGGCGCAATCCTCGCCGCGCATCGCAAGGTCATCGGTCACGCTCTTACCGACGATGCCGCGGTCGCCGAGGCCGAAGGGCTGGAAGTCGCCTTGGTCGAGGGCAATCCCGACAACCTCAAGATCACCGCCGCCGCCGACCTGGAGAGCGCGGCCTCCCGGCTGAAGAGACCCATGGAAACCAGAAACGGCCAAGGTTGTGACGTACATCGGCTGATACCGGGCTCCGGGCTTTGGCTATGCGGTCACTTCATCGCGCACGATCGCAGCCTCGCGGGCCACTCCGACGCGGACGTCGCAATCCATGCCTTGGTCGACGCCCTGCTGGGCGCACAAGCAGCCGGCGACATCGGCCAGCACTTTCCGCCCAGCGATCCCAAATGGCGGGGCGCCACCTCCGACCGCTTCCTGCGCCATGCCTGCCAACTCTTGGCAGAGGCCGGCGGGCGCATCGTCAATCTCGACGTCACCATCATTTGCGAGGCGCCGAAGATCGGCCCGCATCGCCAGGCCATGCGGGCGCGGCTGGCCCAAATCGCCGAAGTGACGCCGGCGCGGGTTTCGGTCAAGGCCACGACGAGCGAGAAGCTCGGCTTCACCGGGCGCGGCGAAGGCATCGCGGCAATCGCCGGCGTATCCCTGCTCCTCCCCGCACCGGACGCCGCTCCAGTGGAGGCACGATGAGAGGCCGAAGCTGGCACGAAGAGGTCTCGACGGTCTTCGGGATCGGCCACCTCAGGCCGGCGCCGGGAACCTGGGGCTCGCTTGCCGCCTTACCGCCGGCACTGCTGATCATGTGGCTCTTCGGTTTCTGGGGACTGCTGCTCGCGATTCTGGCCGTCACCGGGATCGGCGTCCTCTCCTCCGGTCACCATGCGGCCAGGATCGGTCGCAAGGATCCCTCGGAGGTGGTCATCGACGAAGTCGCCGGCCAATGGATCGCAACTCTGCCACTCGCACTTTTTGCCGGCTGGAGTCTTTGGTATGGCTGGGTCGCCGCCTTTGCCCTGTTCCGGCTCTTCGATGTGATCAAGCCTTGGCCCTGCGACGACCTGGAGCGACTGCCGGGCGGCCAGGGTGTCATGTGCGACGATCTGATGGCCGGCCTCTACGCGGCGCTGGCAATGACACTGCTCCTTTTTCTTGTTGGACCTGCGCATGTTTGATGACAGTTTGACCCGCCGCGCCGCCTTGGTGCTGACGCGTTGCCGCCGGGCCGGGATAACCCTGGTGACGGCGGAAAGCTGCACCGGCGGCCTGATCGCGGCTTGCCTGACCGAGGTTCCCGGCTCCTCCGACGTGGTCGAGCGCGGCTTCGTCACCTATTCCAACGAGGCCAAGCAGGAGGTTCTTGGCGTGACGCCGCAGTTGCTGCAGGCCAAAGGCGCGGTCAGCCCGGAGGTTGCCGAAGCCATGAGCGTCGGCGCCCTCGCCCAGAGCCGGGCGCGGCTGGCCATTTCGGTCACCGGGATCGCCGGACCGGGCGGCGCCACACCCAGCAAGCCGGTCGGACTTGTCTATCTGGCCTCCCTGCTGCGCGACGGGCCGGCACGAGTCGAAAAGCGGATCTTCCCCGGCGGCCGCAGCGACGTTCGCCGTGCCTCTCTCGACCTCGCCCTGGCGATGCTCGACGAAGCAGCGCGCCGCTAGAGCGCGCCTGCCGCCTCCAGTCGCTGCCAGGCCTGGCGGAGATAGTCCGCCTTGAATCCATGCCCGCCGGCGAAGAGACAAAAGTCGAGGATTTTGCCCTCCGGATTGCGCCTTTCCTGGCAACTGAGGTCGCCGGCCCTGCGCACCAGAGGCGGTCCATAACCGCCGTAGAGTCCATACATCTCCAAGACCTCTCGCACATCGCCTTGCTGCGCATCGGCCACGACCCGACCCGAGAGCGGGACGATCTTGTCCTTGTCGCCGTGCAGATGCACCACTTGGGCCGGCGGCGAATCGCAGCGCTCGGGCGTCGGGCGCCAGAAGGTTCCGGCGATCGGGGCAAAGCCGGCGAAGCTGTCGCCGCGATGACAGATCAGGTTCCACACCATCATCGCCCCGGCCGAAAAGCCGCTCGCCAGGATCCGGTCACGGTCAAGGGGAAAGCGCGCGACCGCATCGGCCAGGACGGCATCGAAATAGGCGAGTTCATCGCTATCGGCTTTCGCCCCCCCGGAGGGCACGCCTGGGATCGACCAGTCGTCGTCGAGGGATTTGACGGCGATCAAGGCCACACCCAGATCGTCCGCCAAGGCGGTCAGAGACTCGTTGCGCATCACGCCGGCCGCCGTCCCCTTGTAGCCGTGCGCGAAGACGATGGCGCCCAAAGCCTCTGTCCGGTCCTGCCCGGCCGGCAGGTAGATCCGGTAGAAGCGCTGGCCGAGCTCGCAATCGCTGTCCTGTCCGCAAGCGGCAAGCGATTGGGTCAGAAACAGAAGGGCAAGTGCACTCAACAGCAGACGCCAGGTCATCGCGGGTCTCCTCGGTTGACGGGGTCACGCAGTCCGAGATAGCAGCCCAGTCGGGCGATGAGAGCCATTGCCCAGATCAGCTTTGCGTGACCGCCCCCGTTGGGTCTTGCGCGCTTGATCCTACGGGACCGCTTACGCTAGACAGCCAGTCGTTCGAGAGGGAGCGGCAATGGCCCATCTCGACGGCAGCGGATGGGTGGCCGAGTGGTCGAAGGCAGCGGTCTTGAAAACCGCCAGGCGGGCGACCGTCTCGTGGGTTCGAATCCCACCCCATCCGCCACATTCAGATACTGAACCGCCCAAGGGCCCCGATTGGGGCCTTTTTTCTTTTTGTTTCAAAGGGCTTTGGCGGAGCTATCCACCCCTCGGAGACTGGCGTCTGACGCAAAATGGGTCTCCAAATGGCCCGCGTCTCTTCGAGCGCCCTTCGACGGTCATGGGACGGCCAGAAAATCTTCAAGATTACAATGGGTTGTCGCGTTTATGACTTCGCCCTGTTCGTGAGCAAATCCGGTAGCGGAGACTGACGCGAAGGGCGAGGACGGTAGGGAAACGGCACTTTGGCGGCCGATCCCTGAGTCAGACGGCGGCGCTCGAGGCCAGCGAGCACCCTGTCGGAAGTCTTTGATGACAAACAGACTCCGCACCCCTAGCCTGGCGCAATGTCGAACGGGCCCTGGACGGATGAGGAGAACGACCTGATCGTCGTGGATTATTTCGCGATGCTGGCCGACGACATCTCCGCGCAGTCCTACAGCAAGGCCGAGCATCGCCGCTCGCTCCTGCTGCGGCTGAATGACCGGTCCGAGGGATCGGTCGAGTTCAAGCACCAGAACATCAGCGCGGTGCTGAAGGGGCTCGGCGAGGACTGGATCCCGGGCTACAAGCCCGCGTTCAATTTCCAGATGGCGCTGGTGGATGCCGTCGCACGCCGGCTCCCGGCCTGGCTCGGCCGCCAACCCGGTCTGCGCCCCGCAGGCGGCATGTGCGAGGCGGCGCAGATCCGGGTCGGGCCGCCGCCCACACTATCGAACCAGCCGCCACCGCAGGAACTGGAGCAGATGCTGCATATCGCCCGCAAATTCGATGTGGCTGACCGTGATGAACGCAATCGAGCCCTCGGCCGTGCGGGCGAGGAGCGCGTGCTGGCGCATGAGCGGATGTCTTTGCGATCGGCAGGACGAGATGATCTGGCGCGCAAGGTGCGGTGGATGTCTGAGGAGGATGGCGACGGCGTGGGCTACGACATCGCGAGTTTCGCCCCAGACGGGCTGCCCCGGCTGATCGAGGTCGAGACGACGAACGGTTGGGAGCGCACGCCCTTCCACATCACCCGCAACGAACTGGCCGTGGCCGAGGTGCGCCGATCGGAATGGCGCCTGTTCCGTTTGTGGAAATTCTCACGCGAGCCGAAGGCGTTCGAGTTGCATCCGCCGCTCGATGCTCATGTCTCGCTGACCGCGACAGCGTTTCAGGCGAGCTTTCAATGAGTCTCAGTCGAACACCCGCCCCGGCTGCTCGTCCCATGGCAGGGCCGCGACATCGGTCAGTTTCAACAGGGTCAGGATGGGCACGTCGCGCCGCTAGACCAAGCGTTTGAGGACACTGGGCGCGAGGTAGGGCGAGCCGCAGTTGTCGGCTGACACGGCGTTCTGCAAGCCCGACCGATTTCGCCAGATCGGTTACCGTATCGAACTCGCCAGCTTCCATGCGCCGACGCTGGCCGCGGGCGATACCGTCGAGCTTCAGGGGTATTTCCGGGTCGCCGACGGCTACTTCGCCGCCGATCGCACGTCCTTCTGGGGCTGCAAGGTCGGCTGAGCAGCGGGAGGAGGATCCGATGACACCACCCCGATCCGATCGGGGCTTCGTGCGCATGCCCGATGCCGAGTTCGAGGCGATCCTGACGCGAGCTGCCGAGGAAGGCGCCAAGCGCGCGCTCGCCGATGTCGGCCTCGACAGCGACGAGGCCGCGCTCGACATCCGGGACCTGCGCTCCCTGGTGGACTGTATCCGGCTGGTGCGCCGCACCGCGATGCAGACCGCCGTCCGCATGATCACCACCGGCGTCATGCTGGCGCTGCTCGCGGGCATCGCCATCAAGCCCAAGATCTTCGGCGGCGGCCCGGAGCCGCGCACCGACCCAACCTTTCAGCCCGCCCACACCCGCCCTCGAGGCGGGTCATTCATTTTTGCAGGACCCAATGGCTACGAACGACTACGACAACTGGCGCAAGGTGCCCGAGAATGCCTGGCGCTGGCCCAACTTCTCGCCCGCCGAGATCGCCTGCCGGGGCACCGGCAAGCTGCTGATCGATGAACTGGCGCTCGACAGGCTGCAGGCGCTGCGCGACCGGCTGGGCAAGCCGCTCACAGTTCGCGCTGCCTATCGCAGCCCGGAGCATGACCGCGCCGTCGGAGGTACCACACGGTCGAAGCACCTCGACGGCGCCGCCTTCGACATCGCGATGACGAACCACGATCCGGTGGTCTTCGAGACGGCGGCACGTGCAGTCGGGTTCTTCGGCTTCGGCTTCTACCCGCGCTCGGGCTTCATGCACTCGATCTCGGGCCCGCACGCCAGTGGGGCGAGCGCTTCCCGGTCCGGGAGACGGCATTTGCAGCCGAGACGCCGCCCGCGCGCGAAGTGTTGGCCGACAGCCGCACCATGAAGGGCGGCGGAGCGGCCGGCGTCGCGACGCTGGGCACGGCGGGTGTCGAGGTCGCGCAAAGCGTCCTGGCCGAGACGCAATCCGCCATCCTGCCGCTGGTGCCGTATCTCGATACGCTGCGCTGGGTGTTCATCGCCGTGGCGCTCGGCGGGATCGCGGTCACGATCTGCGCCCGCCTCGACGACTGGAAACGGGGGCAGCGATGATCTCCGCTCTCCTCACCGGGATCGCCGCCAGCCCGTGGATGCGGGCGGTGCTGCGCGACGGCGCCATCGCTCTCGCCGTTCTCCTGTTCCTGCTCGCGCTCCGGCGCTCTGGCGAGCGCACGGGCCGCCTCGCCGAACGCCTTGAAACCACGGCGAAGATCCATGCCGCACAACAACGGATGCTGGCGGCGGCGGCTCGCCGTCCTCGCAATCGCGACGAGCTTGCCGACCGGCTGCGCGACGGTCGCTTCTGACGGGGGCGGGTTTGGGGCCTGTCCTCCGGTCGTCGAGTACAGCCGGGAGTTCCAGGCGCGGGCGGCTGAGGAGTTGGTCCTGCTGCCGGAGGCATCGGGAATCGCGGAGATGCTGAGCGACTACGCCGTGATGCGGGAGCAGGCACGGACATGCCTGGGCAGCTTCAGATAGTGTACCAAATAATCGCGTGCGCGATTAGTTGGGAATAAGTGCCGTCAGGTCGGCTTGACAACCGATATGTGTTGAGCTTACCCTCGGCTTGATTGATGGGGACAGACATGAACGCACCGATTGAGCATGACGAGTTGGGCAAGCGGATTTCTCGCGACCAAGCCAACGCGGAAGCTGCAGTCCTAGGTGCGCAACACCAACTCGCTCGCTTCCGTTCGCCAGTCTCCCCCGGAAGTGGACTTCATGGTCCCACCGAACACGATCTCAACCGCAAAGACCATGCTGACAAGCGTCTCGCTGCACTTGAAGCGATCAGGTCCGATCCTTTCCAAGCCATGGTCGAGGCATACACCGAGGTTGTTGGGGAGGACGGCGAACTCATCGAAAAAGAACATCTCTGGTACGCTAATGTCGATTCCTCAGTAAATGAGGTCTTTCGTGACGGCTCATCCAGCATCGCGGTGCTTTCGTGGACGCACCCTGGTATTCAGTTGGCTCTGTCCACAGACATTGGCGATGTCCGTGATGTAGAAGCGAGCGGTTTAAAACTTCGCAGCGTCGAACCGCTCGCGAAAGCCCGTTTCGATGCCGCAGTGCCGCAGATATCGGCGGTCTACCAACCCGGCGGCGCAGTGCGGCCTTGTCGAGCCGCACAGCAGAAGACCGGGCTTAAGGCCGTCAAGCTAGAGATGACGAAGGACCAAGTGCAGGCCTTCGTATCGCGCATGAGTGGTCTCATGGTCGTTACTGGCGCGCCGGGGTCTGGCAAGACGACCGTAGCGTTTCAAAGAATCCGATTTCTCTTTGATCAGCAGGACCAGCGCAATGACGCAGGTCGCTTGGTAAAATACGCACCGGAGCTGACGCGGATCTTTCTGGCCAATACGAACCTTGCCGGTCAGGCAAGAAATCTCCTGAGCAAGCAACTGGCGATCCCAGAGTCTGTCGTTGAGGGAGTCAGCGAGTTTGTCAGCAACTATGTCGATCAGATCTGGCTCTATAAGCAGAATGCGCGACCTCGTCAGAAGAGGCTTTCCCAACTGGAGCTTGCAGCGAGGAGCGCCATTCTCGGACTGTCCGATCATCACGACCTCGTTCGCCTTTGGGAACTGTACGAGCACCAGGTAGCGGAACGTCTGCAGAAACGGACGGATGCCAAATGGGTTGGGCGGGCGAAAGTTGGCACGGCTAAGCGCATTGCTTTGGCGGCCGCTCTCCAGCGCGCTGCAAAGACTGCAGCTATGGGGCGTGATCCGGCCTCGTCTGCCCTCTCTATGGACGCTTTATTTGTAAAAATATCAAAACAGTACACCGATGCGCGCAACTGTATGCGCGCAACCGATCGCCGGCAATTTGATGAAGCGTTTCAACAATGGCTCTACTGGGTATACGATCCACTGTCCGCCATTGCGGCATACTTCGGAGCAAGAGAGTCTGAAGCCGCGCACCGGATGCGGCGCGGAACTGGCGGCCGCGTGAACGAAGCTCAAGTCCTCGTTGACGCGAAACGTGAATGGAACGACCGTACATACGGGCCCGAGGACGTTCCGTGGATCGCTTGGCTGCTTCGCTTCGCTCTACCCACTGAAATGGAGCCGCAGAGCCGATTCAGAGAGATGCCTTCTGCACTGAGCCCGGCGACAATTGATGGGGATCGGTGGACGCACGTCGCCATTGACGAGGCGCAAGATCTCACCGTCGCAGAGGCATCCCTGCTGGGCTCTCTTGTGGACCCCGACGGTGCACTGACCGTCTCTGCAGACTTCCGGCAGATCGTAAGCCCGGTGCAGGGGATGCGCAATGCGGAGGCGCTGCATGTCGGCCGTTCGTTGCGAGGCAAGGGTGCCCAGCAGATTTACCCATTTGCCCGAAACATGAGGCAGAGCAAACAGATCGGAAGATTTCTACAGGGTTTCTACGAGATCGCTTTTGGCGAGCGACCTTCCTTCGATGTGAACAATACTATGGAGGATAAGAAACCGCAGCTCATCGTGGCGCCGCATCAGGATCATGCGCGCCGCATCAAGCAGCTCGTTGCAGTCCTTCGCCGATCCGATGTTGTCTCGAGTATTGCGCTGCTGCAGATCAACGAGGATCAGCAATTTCTGAACGCTCTACACGATGAACTAGAGGCAATCAGTGTTCCCCTTGCGCCGATCTGGGCTGCTTCGGGCGAGGGTCTGCTGACGTCCTCGGTGAAACGTATCAAGGGTCTGGAGTTCGATGCTTGCATCGTATTGGGCCTGGAAGACGTCGAGAGCGCTGCCCTGAATTTCACGTTGAACCGGGCGTACGTCGCGCTTTCCCGCCCTGCGCGTCGCTTGGCTCTGATCTGCAGCGAATATCCGCCGCTGCTCCGCAAAATGGACAACTCACTCTTCGATGTGACCCAGGCCTAACAGAAAGAAAGAAAATGTCAGACACAGCCGACGCACAGATCTTTCCAGAACTAGAACGATACGTCGAGCAGACAGGACTTCTCGCGAACGCGAAGGGAATTCTCGCAGCACGCCTCCCACGGATACTCGGTCAGGGGAAGACCCGTGCGGAGGGACTTGATCTGCCGCCCGCTGCGATTGAACGACAGCAGGAACTGCTTGCGCTCTCTCTTCCTGAAGACGCTTCGAAGGACCCCGGGATTCGGCGCGAGATCGAGACGGCGCAAAGGGCCGTCGACGCGCATGCAGACCAGCTGCGGCATCCTGAAAACCGACGGCGCTTTGCTCTGCAAGTGCTCCGCCAACTGGACGGGTTGAACACCGGGAACAAGGACAATCGTTTCTTTGCCGGCCGTTTTGTTCTGGTGCCGGGCAAGGACGGCCTAAGCTGGTCTTGGTCGATGACGCCCCACTACGCCATGGTCTCCAAGATCCCGGCCGATGTCGATTACGTCGTCAGGGCCTACGCGGCGTCCGAGCGCATCGTTGAAAAATGGACGATGCCTGTCGATCGGTTCTTGGACAGACTTTCGCTCGCTTGGAGTATGGCCCGGCACTTCAGCGAAGACGAGAATATCCTGATTGCCGATGTTGCGCGTTTGTTCAAGGTGGCTGTTCAGGATGATCGATTCTGGAACAGTCCAGCGCGACGAAACTTCGAGGACGTCCCGGAGGCCGTCTTCATCATTAACCTTATAAACTGGCGGCGGAACCGCGACTCTTCGGTGGGACCCAGCTTTGAACTCGTGCCGGCAACATTGAACCAGGCGCACGGCTCGAAGTCGCGTGCGTTCTTCGTTCCTGGCAACGCTGAAGGCACCATTGTGCGGCCGATGATTTACATTCGCCGTGTCGGAAAGTGATCGGAACAACGTGGACATTCCTTGACTAAAGGCTTCTGAATCCCTATATTCATAGATGGTGTCGGAAAGTGATCGGGAGAAACAACGTGGAGATTGCCATCTCAAGACTTCACGCCAGGCGTCTTATCAGTATCCTTTTGAATTCTCCTATCGCGCCTGGGCGCTACTCTCACTTCATCAATGTCGGTACCGAAGACATTATCGACGCGCTGGATCAGAACTATTTTCGCGGTGACCTCGCTGACGGCATTGGCTGCTTCAAGTACCTTGAGGGTGACTACGGAAGCGGAAAGACACAGTTCATCAACAGTCTTGCACAGCGCGCCGCCGAGCATGATGTCGTAACGGCTCTGGTGACAGTTGGCGCCGAGTGTCCGTTCAATTCTCCTGCCGCCATCTTCCGCGCCATCATGGAATCTTTCCAACCCCCTGCGGACGCTGACGCGGGAGACGCTAAGGGCTTAGATGTCTTAATCGACGGGTGGATAACCGCAGGGATAAGGCAACTTGGTGCGGAACCCGGCGACAATGTTCCTGACCACGTTGAGCGCCTGATCGAGGAGCAACTTAGTGGCTTGTGGAGAGGCGCTCCAGATACGCAGATGGCAACAGCCCTTGCTACGATTAGCAAGCGACTTCTGAAACAGAGGTGCGGAGCTCGGGAAACCGTAGGTGACCGAGAACTGATCGCATGGACGCGCGGTGACAACGTCCGCTCCAAAGAGTTGAAGGAGAAGGGGCTCTATGAGCCAGTGCGGGATGACAATGCGTTTCGAAGGCTCAAGACTGTTGTAGCATTTTTGCGCACTCGAATGGCCTATAAAGGTTTCTTGATCGCCTTCGATGAAGGCACGCGCACCTCTTCCTTCAGGAGGGGGTCGGTCAAACAGCAGCAGGCTATCGAAAACCTTCTTACGATGATCAACCAGAACGCCGAGGGCGAATTCGGCGGAGTAATGTTCTTGTATGCCGCCACGCCTGACTTCAGGTCTGAAGTAATCAGCACCTACCGGGCGCTCCAGGATCGTATCGGGACTGTCGCGTTCTCGCAAGGAAGCCCGCTTGTGCCTCTGATCAACATCGAAGAAGCAAACTCCGAGGATGTCATTTTCCTGATTGGTGAGAGGCTGCTTTCGGTCTTCGCCAAAGCTTATGATGTGGAATGGGACGTAGGGCTCCAGAAGGCAAACATGAAGGCAATCGTCAAGGCGCAGAAGGACCGTCTCTTTGAGACCCCGAAACCTCGCCTCTTCGTCTACCTGTACTGTCGCTTCTTGAACGGCCAACGCGACGCGCAGCGAGCAATCAGCGAAGAGCAGGCTAGTGATTTTGTCAACGACAACGAACCTCCGCCGGAGGAGGAAGCCGCGTGATCAAGGTTGGTGATCAAGTAGAACACGAGGAATTCGGCATCGGT
>CBDBCL010000032.1:0-155026 GCA_965202755.1 Rhodospirillales bacterium
TGGCGTAGATGCGCCGGGCCACGCGTTCCGCCATGTCAGCCTCACCCTCCACTTCGGCCGTCAGAACGGCAGCCACCAACGGCGGCATCATGACGGCCGCACCGATGCGTGGAGCCGGGCATGGGCAAGACATGGCGGGCCAGCGATTCGTCCAAGAGGAGGCTGCGCCCCAAGGGTGTCGTTACGCTTGGGGCTGTGGGAGCACCTGCCGAGATCTCCGGACGCGGTGGCATCCAGACCGACACCAAGCCCTGCAACATGGCGGCGCGCAGCGCGCCTGCCACGGCCCAATCCTAAGCATCCTGAAAAGCAGTGACGGCAGAGAGCGCGGCGAAGGACTTCGGGCCTTCGACCAAAAGATCGATCACACGCCCCGGAGACCAAGCTTTGGCCCGCGCCAGAGCAATTTCCGGCGCTTGCGGCGGCAAGTTCAGGTCGAACAGGCGCTCCTCGGCCATCTGCGGCGGGCGACGCACGTCGAAGGGAAGCGCCGGCGTAAAGTGACCGTATCGAAAGGCCTGAGAGGTCGAAAAGCTGGCCAGATCCTCCAGCAGATAGGACTCATCCATCCAGGCAGCACGGCTACGCTGTCCCTTGCCGGTGATCCAGGAGGGATAGACCGCACCACCGAAGTAGTGCAGGCCGGCAGCCCGCATCTCTGCCCCGACCTCGCCGAAGGACAGAGGGTTCCAATTCTCGTTGAAGTACTCGTGGAAGAGTTAGCTTTCATCGTGCCTGGGTTATAGATCGACCAGAGCCCCGGCGCGTGGATGATTGTCGAAGAAGCGCTGCCGCGTCTCCCGCAGACGGCGCACCATGGCCATTGCGCTGCGTCGCCGCTCGCTCTGATCACCGGGCGCGCTCGCGGCCACGCGGCGCATGATAGACTACATGGGATGCAGGGGCGGCATAGCCGGCGTCGACATTGTAGGACAGCATCGCAATACCATCCGGCTTGAGGTGCCGTGCGACTGCGTCGCGCAAAGCCCGTCTGACCCTGTCGTTGACCCAAGAGAGCAGGCCATGCGCCGCCGTGAAGTCCAAGGGCGGTAGGTCGTCTCCCTTCAGTCCGTCGAAGGATCTGACGAGAAAGTGAAGATTGGTCAAGCCGGCGGCCTCGGTCCGCGCCGACGGTGCTCGACGGCGCCATGAATGGCGTCGCTTTTCTTGCCTATATCGAGCAAGCGCTGGCGCCGACCCTCAATCCCGGAGATGTCGTGATCATGGATGATTTGCCGGCGCACAAGGCCACCGGCGTCCGACAGGCCATCGAGGCCACAGGCGCCACCCTCACATATCTGCCGCCCTATAGTCCCGACTTCGACCCAATCGAGATGGCTTTCGCCAAGCTCAAATCACTGATCCGCGCAAAGGCCGAAAGAACCGTCAGCACCCTCTGGAATACCGTGGGCGACATCATCGGTCTGGTCGAGCCGCACGAGTGCGCAAACGATTTCGCACCAGTAGGCTATGACACTTCATAAAATGAATGTGCTCTAGCTTCCCGTTAATAACAGTTTACGAACTGAGCCTACCGGTTCTCCCTACCGGCTAAGCACCGAAGCGAGCGTTACACAATCTCGCCATAAAGTCACCCATCAATTCGCGCGGAAACGGTTTCTGTACATTGACTGAAGAGATCTAGCGTCTCCAACTATGTTCACCTTTCTTTCTAGCTCAAGCGCTCATCATTGAAGCCACGTCTGAACAAGATCGCAAGAGTTCGCGCATCTTTCAATTTATAGGCGATCACAAATAAATGATGAGCAAAAATCGCCGGAGCTAATGCCACCCAGGGCCATCCGACTCGGGCTGTGGACGTCTTCACGAGACCCAGTTCCCAAAGGGAGCGATTGGTATCGAATGAGACTCTAGGTACAAGCACGCGATGGCGTCCAAGCGCCCTATATGGGCCACTCACTCAGACAAGTGGACAGACTGTCTAGTCAGCCAGGGGAAAGAGTGGGCGGCGAGGCTTCCTGTCGAAGTCTCGCCGCAAATGCAACTCAGCTATGCGCCAGGATCGCCAACAGCAGCAAGGCTACGATGTTGGTGATCTTGATCATCGGGTTTACGGCCGGGCCGGCGGTGTCCTTGTAGGGATCGCCGACGGTGTCGCCGGTCACGGCCGCCTTATGGGCCTCGGACCCCTTGCCGCCATGATTGCCTTCCTCGATGTACTTCTTGGCGTTATCCCAGCAGCCACCGCCCGCCGTCATCGAGATGGCGACGAAGAGGCCAGTGACGATCACGCCCAGCAGCATGGCACCGAGCGCGGCCAGCGCGTCCGACTTGCCGGCGATCGCCAGCACCACGAAGTAGACGAAGATCGGCGAGAGTACCGGCAGCATCGAGGGGATGATCATCTCCTTGATGGCGGCCTTGGTCAGCATATCGACGCAGCGCCCGTACTTGGGCTTGGCCGTGCCTTCCATGATGCCCGGGATCTCACGAAACTGCTTGCGTACCTCTTCGACCACGGCACCGCCGGCACGGCCGACGGCCATCATACCCATGGAGCCGAAGAGGAAGGGCAGCAGGCCGCCGAAGAAGAGGCCGACGACCACATAGGGGTTGGAGAGCTCGAACTGGACCGAAACACCCTGGAAATACTCCGACCCGCCCTCGCGGGAGAAGAAGATCACATCCTCGGTATAGGCGCCGAAGAGCACCAGGGCGCCCAGACCGGCCGAGCCGATGGCATAGCCCTTGGTCACCGCCTTGGTGGTATTGCCGACGGCATCCAACTCGTCGGTCACCTTGCGCACGGACTCGTCCAGCTCCGCCATCTCGGCAATGCCGCCGCCGTTGTCGGTGACCGGGCCGTAGGCGTCCAGAGCCACCACCATGCCGGCCAAGGCCAGCATGGTCGTCACCGCGATGGCGATGCCGAAGAGGCCGGCGATGGAGAAGGTGACGATGATGCCGGCGATGATGATGAGCGCCGGCACCGCAGTCGCCTCCATGGCGACGGCCAGTCCCTGAATGACGTTGGTACCATGGCCGGTCTCGGAGGCCTTGGCGACCGAGCGAACCGGGCGGTACTCGGTGCTGGTGTAGTATTCCGTGACCCAGATCAGCAAACCGGTGACGGCCAGACCGACGACGCCGCAGAAGAAGAGGTCAAGGCCGGTAAAGGAGATGGTGCCGGCGGTATACTCGGTGCCCAGTCCGATCGACCAGGCGGTTACACCCAGCAAGGCCGGGATCGAAAGCACCGTCGAGGCCATGAAGCCCTTGTAGAGCGCACCCATAATCGACTGGCTGGCGCCCAGCTTCACAAAGTAGGTGCCGATGATCGAGGTAATGATGCAGACGCCGCCGATGGCCAAAGGGTAGACTATGAAGCTGTCCAGGAAGGTCTGGCCGGCAAAGAAGATCGAGGAGAGCACCATGGTCGCGACCACGGTGACCGCATAGGTCTCGAAGAGGTCGGCGGCCATGCCGGCACAGTCGCCGACGTTGTCGCCGACATTGTCGGCGATCACTGCCGGGTTGCGGGGATCATCCTCGGGAATGCCGGTCTCGACCTTGCCCACCAGATCGGCACCGACGTCGGCGCCCTTGGTGAAGATACCGCCGCCGAGACGAGCGAAGATGGAAATCAGCGAGGCGCCGAAGCCGAGCGCCACCAGGGCGTCGACCAGGCCGCGGCCGTCGATGCCTATGCCGGTCAGCACCGCGTAGTAGCCGGCGACTGCCAGCAAGGCTAGGCCGGCGACCAGCATGCCGGTCACGGCACCGGCGCGGAAGGCGACGGAGAGGCCCTGCGCCAAGCCCGTGCGCGCTGCCTCGGTGGTGCGCACATTGGCTTTGACGGAGACATTCATGCCGATGTAGCCGGCAGCGCCGGACAGCGCCGCGCCGATCAGGAACCCGATGCCGACATGCAGGCTCAATAGCAGCCAGACGATCACGAAGATCACCGCACCGACGATGCCGATCGTTACGTATTGGCGATTGAGATAGGCCCGCGCACCCTCTTGGATGGCGCCGGCGATTTCCTGCATACGTTCGTTGCCCGCCGGTGCCGCCATTACGGCCTTGGCGGTGACCACGCCATAGACCAGTGCCAGCGCCCCGCAGATCAGGGCGAAGATCAGAATAACGCTCATCGTGCTTGGATTTCCCCTTGTTGATGGCGCGATCACACCACCAGCGCGCCTCTTTCGGAAGCGCGCTCGGACTAAACTGGCATGAGGCCTTTCGTCGCCACATGGACAGTGCGGCCAGAATACGGGCGCGGAACATGCCAGAAGGCTTCGCGCTTGGCAATCGTCTTTGCCGGCCTGCGCCCGCACTTGGGGAAAAGCCGTTACGTCAGAGCCACGCTGCGCCGCCGCCGGAGGCCGAACCAGGCGATCGCGGCGAAGAGCCCCAAGAGCGGCGGCATGACGACCAGATTGAGGATCTCCCAACCGGCCTCGGCGAAAATCGCCCCGGAACTCAGGGCGGTGACCGCCGTCATTCCGGTCACTAGAACCTCGTTCAGACCCAAGGTCCGGGCCCGCTCACCACTGCGATAGGCTTCGGTCACCAGGGTCGAGCCGCCGGTATAGAGGAAATTCCAGCCCAAGCCCAACAGCACCAGGGAGGCCAGGAAGTTGGCATAGGCGATGCCGCTCAAGTTGATGATGGCGCAGCCGACCACGATCAGCGCACCGCATCCCATGATGCTCGGTGCCCCGAAGCGCCGGATGAGATGCCCACAGAAGAAGGAGGGCAGGTACATGCTCAGCACGTGCCACTGGATGACCGAGGCGGCGTCGGCCATCACGAAGCTGCAAGCCACCATCGCCGTCGGCGTCGAGACCATCACCAGGTTCATCGCGCCATAACCCAGCATGGCGCCCAGGGCCGCGATCAGGAACAACGGCTGAAAGGCGATCTCGCCGAGCCGTCGCGGCGGCTTTTCCGCCGTCTCGCGGTCACTCCCGGGACGCTCCACCGTGAGGCGCGTCATCGCCAGGATCGGCAGAATAGCCAGCGACAGACCGGCCATGACGATGTAGCTGCCGGCGAAGCTGTAGACGAAGAGGTCGGCGCCCTGAACGGCTAGGAAGGGTCCCAGAATCGCCGCCGCCACGCCGCCGGTCAGTACCGTCGATATGGCTCGCGAACGATGCTCTGCTGACACCGACTCGGCCGCGCAGAAGCGATAGTAGTTGGCGACCGCTGTGGCAAAGCCGTAGACGCCGAGCCCGAGACAGAAGAGCCAGAAGGATTGCTCGATCATCGCATAGGCAGAGATCAGGCCGCCGGCACAGCCGACCATGGATCCCAAGGCAAAGGTCGGCTTCCAGCCGATTCGCCCAATCAACAGCGAAGCCGGCGCAGATCTGGCCATCAGCACGACGAAGGTCAGCGCCAGGGGCAAGGTGGCCAGATAGGGTTCACTGCCGGCCAACATGGTGCCGGCCAACGCGGCGACGGTCATGTTCAAGGAGAGCGCCGTCTGCTGCATCGCCATGCAGCCGGTCAAGAGGTAGACGGTGACACGACTGGTCATGACCGCGAGCTTACTGCAGCCTTTGGTCGCTGACTACGCCCGGATTGGCACGCGCGCGCTCAAGCATCATGGAGCGACCGTCAAAAATGGGTCCAGCCCTTGGTCTGCAAAGACATGGTCTCGCCGTCGCGATCCAGGACCCGCACGCCCACACCGGACGTCATGACGCCGATCTCGGCAAGGGGAGTCCCGCAAACCTGCGAGAGCGCCTGGATCTCGCCGAGCCGTTCCGGCGTCACCGTGAAGCAGAGTTCGTAGTCATCGCCCCCGGTCAAGATCAAAGGGAAGCTGTCAAGGTCTGCGGCCACAGCCTCCTGACCCGCTGTCGACAGTGGAATGCGATCGGCATGTACCTCGGCGCCCAGCCCGGAAGCCTCGCAGATATGGCCGAGATCGGCTACCAATCCGTCGGAGATGTCCAGGCAGGCCGTCGCCAAAGCTTGGCGCGAGAGAGCACGGCCCAAGGAGAGCCGCGGCTCCGGCAGGCGATAGGACCGGGTCAGGTGTTGTTCATGGGTATCGGAAAGGCCGGGAAGGTGTCCCTGGCGCACCAGCAATCCCAAAGCCCCGTCGCCCAGCGCACCACTCACCATAATCCGATCGCCGCTCTTGGCGCCGCTGCGGGTCAGGGCAGCCCAGGGCTCGATGCTGCCGAGCGCGGTCAGCGAGAGAGACAGAGGCCTGGGTCCGCTGATGGTGTCGCCGCCCAAGAGCGTTATACCGAAAGTTGCCTGGTCGGCCGCCAGGCCTTGGGCGAAGGCGGCAATCCAATCCTGATCCCAGTCCTTCGGCCAAGCGCAGGTCAGGAGATAGCCCAGCGGTTCCGCGCCCATGGCGGCAAGATCGGAGAGATTGACCCGCAGGAGCTTGCGCCCCACGGTTTCAGCCGGATCGTCGGGCAGGAAGTGAACGCCCGAGATCATCGCATCCGCCGTTGCCACCAGGGCACGCCCTTCCGGCGGCGCGAAGACGGCCGCGTCGTCCGTCAGGCCGAGCGCGGCCTCGCTGTCAGCCAGCGGTGCGAAGCAGCGGCGAATGATGTCGAACTCGCCAGCCACCTCGCTTCAGCCGATAAGCTCAGCGAAGTCGGCCGGCCGCAGGTTGCGGGCCAGGCGATCCAGCAGCTTGTTGACGAAGCCGGTCTCCTGCGGGTCGTGAAAGGCTTCGGTCACCGCGACATACTGGGCGATGACGACCTTGGCCGGAACTTTCGGCGCCGACTTCAGTTCGAAGGCGGCCGCCCGCAAAATCGTGTGCAGCAGCGGCTCGACCCGCTCCAGCACCCAGTCGGCGGGCAGATAGGGCGTCAGAATCTCGTCCAGTTCCTGGGTGGCGGCGCTGACGGCGATCACCAGGCGGCCGAAGAGCTTGCGATCGGCGACGGCCAGCGAGAGGCCGTCGATCTCCTCTTCCAGGCGCTCGGACAGGAACTGCGTGATCACCCTTTGCGGTGCCTCGCCGCCGGATTTGATCTGATAGAGCGCCTGGACCGCTGCCAGGCGCGCGGCCAGACGGCGTCGGGCAACCTCGTCACTGCGTTTGCGGCCGCTCTTCTTGGCCGTTGCCGGGGTCAGAATGTCCTCTGCGGGTTCGCTCAAGATCCTGGCCTCATGCCTCGATGGGACTGAGGAAGCGGTCCTGCAGCTCGATCATGCGCAGACAGGCTTTGGCCACGTCTCCGCCCTTGTTCTTCTCGCTCATCTTGGCACGCGCCCAAGCCTGTTCCTCGTTCTCGACGGTCAGGATGCCATAGCCCAGCGGCAGGGCACGCTCGGCCGCCAGGTCCATTAGCTTGCGGGCGCTCTCATGGCAGACATAGTCATAGTGGCTGGTCTCGCCGCGGATCACGCAGCCCAAGGCGATGTAGCCCTCGAAAGGCTGGTCGCTGGCCTCGGCCATGGCGATCACCACCGGAATTTCGAAGGCGCCCGGCACCGCGACCCGCTCGTAGGTGACCCCGGCGGCATCCAGAGCAGCAGTCGCCCCCTCGACCAAGGCATCGACGATGCCCTCGTAGAAGCGTCCTTCGATGATCAGTACTTGCGCCTGTTCGGCCATCAATCCTCTTACTCCGCGCCGCGCAGCGGCTGTTGACCGGCAATGGTCAAGCCATAGCCCTCCAAGCCGATGAAGACGTGTTTCGTGGTGTGCAGCAGCAAGAGGTCCTTGACCCCTAGGTCCAACAGGATCTGAGCGCCAATGCCATAGTCGCGAAGCTCTTCGCTGGGCTGCTCGGCCGTATGCCCCAGGCGTTCGGTAACCTGTTCGGCCAAGGTGCGCCCGCCGGGCTCACCGATCAGCACGACCACCCCGCGTCCGGTCTCTTCGATCCTGGCCAGCGCGTCCCAAAGCTCGCCGCCGCGGCCGCTGGAGAGATCGCCCAGGACATCGTCCAGGAGGTTGAAGGCATGGACGCGCACCGGCACCGGCACCGGCGCCGAGAGATCGCCCTTCCAAAGCGCCAAGTGCTCGCCGCTGCCGAAGCGGTTCTTGTAGAGCGCCATCTGAAAGCGGCCGCCGTAGCGGCTATCCAGCTTGCCCTCGATCGTTCGCTCGACGACCCGGTCGTTGCGGCGGCGATAGGCGACCAGTTCGGCAATGGTCGCAACCTTCAGGCCGTGCCGCTGGGCAAAGGCGATCAGGTCGTCGCGCCGCGCCATGGTGCCGTCGTCATTCATCACCTCGCAGATCACGCCAGCTGGATTGAGGCCGGCCAGACGGGCGATGTCCACCGCCGCCTCGGTATGACCGATCCGCTCCAGAACGCCGCCGTCGCGTGCCACCAGCGGAAACACATGCCCCGGCGTTACCAGATCGGCCTCACCCTTGGAGGGATCAACGGCAACGGCGACGGTCCGGGCCCGATCCGGTGCCGAGATACCGGTGGTGACCCCCTCCTTGGCCTCAATGGAGACGGTGAAGGCGGTCTGATGCCGGGTTCCGTTGTTGCGTGACATCAGCGGCAGGTTCAATTGCTCGATCCGGTCATGCGTCATCGCCAAGCAGATCAGGCCTCGTCCGTGCGTGGCCATGAAGATAATGGCATCGGGCGTGCACATCTGTGCCGGGATCACGAGATCGCCCTCATTTTCGCGGTCCTCGTCATCCACCAGGATGAACATGCGGCCGTTACGGGCGTCCTCGATCACATCCTCGATAGGCGAGAGGAGATCGTGGAAGGCGAGTTCGCGTGGGCTTTTGGCAGAGGAGATGGAGGTCATGGCCACTCAATTCTTGTCGACAAGCCGCTCAAGATAGCGCGCGATGATGTCGATTTCCAGGTTCACCATCTTGCCGGGCGCAAGCTGCTGAAAGGCGGTCACCTCGAAGGTATGGGAAATGATGTTCACGCCGAAGAGGCTAGAGCCGTCGTCCTGATCGTCCACTGCGTTCACGGTGAGTGAAACGCCATCGATGGCGACGGAGCCTCTTGGTGCCAAAAGGCGGCCCACCGCGGCCGGCGCGCGAAAGACGAAACGCCAGGAATCGCCTTCGCGCTCAAGGCTCTCGACCCGCCCGGTCGCATCGACATGGCCGCTAACCAGATGGCCGCCCAACTCCGCGCCCAAGGCGAGCGCGCGTTCCAGGTTGATTTTGGATCCAACCGCCCAATCGCCCAGGGTCGTCTTCGACAGCGTTTCCGCCGAGGCATCGAAGGAGAGCGTGCCGGCGCCCTTCTCCACCACCGTGAGGCAAGCGCCGGAGCAGGCGATTGAGGCACCTATGGCAATCTCCTCCAGCGGATAGTTGCAGGCGATGACGAAGCGTGTGTCGCCGCGCCGTTCAATCGCGCGCACCTCACCCAGATCGGTGACGATTCCGGTAAACACCGGCAGTTCCCCTTGTTCGTGAATCTCTTTCACCCGCCGACTTACGGTCAATCTGCCGCCCGGGCAAGCGTCTTCGGTTAATGGCTGTATTGCACCATCACGTCTGGACCCAGCCGCTCAACTCTTTGCCGGTGAAAACGCGGCGCGGCGCCGAGCTCTCTCAGGCCCAAAGCGGCAATCCCGGACAGGCCGTCACCGCCGATCGCCAGACCGGCCTGGAAGACGACCAGCCGGTCGACCAGATCGGCTGCCAGCAGCGAGGCCGCCAGGCGACCGCCGCCCTCGACCAGCACCCGGGTCAGACCGCGCGACCCCAAGAGTTGCAAGGCTGCCGTCAGATCCAAAGGAGCGCTTTCCTTGCCTTCGACCTCCAAGACCTCAACTCCGGCGCCTTCGAAGGCGCGCTTGCGCTGTCGTTCAGCGTCGTCCCGGGTCAAGAGCCAGGTCGGAATGTTTCCGGCGCCGCGGACCAATTCATGCGTCAAGGGAAGCGCCAGGCGCCCGTCGGCCACGATCCGCACAGGCTGTCGCCCCGCGAGGCCCGGCAATCGCACGGTCAGCCGCGGATTATCCACAATTGCGGTCCCGCTGCCGACCATCACCGCATCGTGCTCGGCCCTGAGCAAATGCGCCCGCGCCCGTGCCTCCAGTCCGGTGATCCACTGGCTCTGTCCCGAATGGGTCGCAATGCGACCGTCTAGGCTCATCGCCAGTTTCAATGTGACCAGCGGCCGACCGAGGCGCAGCCGATGAAAGAACCCGAAGTTAAGCGCCTCGGCTTCGAGCCGAGCAACGCCCTCGTCGAGCGCAATTCCGGCCTCACGGAGTCGCCGGTGACCACCGCCGGAGACCCTGGGGTCGGGATCCTCGATCGCCGTCACCACGCGCGCCACACCGGCCGCGATCAGGGCGTCGGTGCAGGGCGGTGTCTTGCCGTGATGGGCGCAGGGCTCCAGGGTCACATAGGCCGTGGCACCCTCTGCCAAAGGCCCGGCCTGTTGCAGCGCCATGGCTTCGGCATGCGGCCGCCCGCCATCCTGCGTCCAACCGCGCCCGATGGTGCGACCTTCACGCAGCAAGAGGCAGCCGACGGCAGGGTTCGGCCAGACCCGTCCAAGTCCGCGGCGGGCCAAGTGCAAGGCCGTGGCCATGTAGGCCCGGTCCGCGGTGTCAGCCTTCTCGGTCATGCGCTCAATCGGCGTCGGTCAGGCGGGCCAACTTGCCCACGAACTCCTCGAAATCTCGGGCCTCGCGGAAATTGCGATAGACCGAGGCGAATCGTACGTAGCCGACCTTGTCCAGATGCGCCAGGGCGTCCATCACCAACTCGCCGACCACCTTACTTGGAATATCGGTCTCGCCGGAGCTCTCCAGGCGCCGCTGGATGCCGTTCACCACGCGTTCGACCCGCTCGGCATCGACCGGCCGCTTTTGCAGCGCGATCATCATCGAGCGCATCAGCTTGTCACGGTCGAAGAGTTCGCGCTGGCCGGTGCTCTTGACCACGGTCAGCTCGCGCAGCTGCACGCGTTCGAAGGTGGTAAAGCGCGCGCCGCAGTTCGAGCATTGGCGTCGCCGCCGAATCGCTGAGGAATCCTCGGTCGGGCGGGAGTCCTTCACCTGGGTGTCGTCATTGCCACAGAAGGGGCAGCGCATGTTGGCTCCTTAGCTTTTTGGGCCGCTAAGCTGCACCAAGTGTCCCTGAATCTCAAAGACCCGATCTCGGAAATTTTCGGCGCCGAGCACAGCCCGGCGCCTTATAGGACCTCAGGGAGTCCCAATCAAAGGCCCTGATAGATCGGGAAGCGGCCGCAGAGTTCCTTCACCTGCCCGAGAACCTTGGTTTCCGCCGCCGAGTTGTCCTCCTGGTTCTCGCGCAAACCGTCCAGCACCGTGCTGATCATCTCGCTGATCTGCGCAAATTCGGCCGGGCCGAAGCCGCGCGTGGTGCCGGCCGGCGTGCCCAGGCGAACTCCGGAGGTCACGGTCGGCTTCTCCGGATCGTTCGGCACGCCATTCTTGTTACAGGTGATGCCGGCCCGCTCCAGGCTTTCGGCGGCGATGTTGCCGGTCAGGCCCTTGGGGCGCAGGTCGGCCAGCACCAGATGCGTGTCGGTCCCGCCGGAGACCAGATCCAGGCCGTTGTCGAGCAGGGTCCGGGCCAGGGCCTGGGCATTGTCGAGCACGGTCTGGCTGTATACCTTGAACTCCGGCTTCAGGGCCTCGCCGAAGGCTGCGGCCTTGCCAGCGATGGCATGCATCAAGGGACCGCCCTGCAGACCCGGGAAGGCAGCGGAATTGATCTTCTTGCCGATGGCTTCGTCGTTGGAGAGCACCATGCCGCCGCGCGAACCACGCAGGGTCTTGTGCGTGGTTGTGGTCACAACATCGGCATGTGGCAGGGGCGAGGGATGCAGCCCCGCCGCCACCAGACCGGCGAAGTGGGCCATGTCGACATGGAAGAGAGCACCGACCTCATCGGCAATGGCGCGGAAGCGAGCGAAGTCGATGTGTCGCGGATATGCCGAGCCGCCGGTGATGATGAGAGCCGGCTTGTGCTCGCGCGCCAGACTCTCGACCTCGTCGAAGTCGATCTGGCCATTGTCCGCACGCACGCCGTACTGCACGGCATTGAACCACTTGCCCGAGAGGTTCGGCCTGGCGCCGTGGGTCAGATGCCCGCCGGCGTCCAGCGAGAGCCCCATGATGGTGGCGCCCGGCTTCACCAAGGCCAGCAGCACGCACTGATTGGCCTGTGCGCCGGAGTGCGGCTGCACATTGATGAAGCTGCAGTCGAAAAGGCGCTTGGCCCGCTCGATCGCCAGATCCTCGGCGACGTCGACATGCTCGCAGCCATTGTAATAGCGCCGGCCTGGATAGCCCTCGGCGTACTTGTTGGTCAGCACCGAGCCCTGCGCCTCCAGGACGGCGCGCGAGACGATGTTCTCCGACGCGATCAGCTCGATCTGGTCGCGCTGGCGGCCCAGCTCGCCGGCAATCGCCGCGGCGAGATCGGGATCGCTCTCGGTGAGGTGAGCGGAGAAGAAGCTCTCCTGGGGACGATAGGCGGCGGTGCTGCTGGACATCGTTGCTCTTTCCTTCTTGATTGGCGTCTAGCGAGGTTGTCGTTTGAGTGGGACGGCCCGGCTCAGGTGCGCGACCCGAGTTTCTCGACGCGTGTTGTATGCCGTCCGGCGGCAAACTCTGTAGCAAGAAAGACGTGAAGGCACTCTTTCGCGACCTCCTCGCCGATAATCCAAGCCCCCAAGGCCAGGATGTTGGCGTCGTTGTGCTCTCTTGAGAGGCGCGCGGTGGTCGCATCGTGACAGAGTGCCGCGCGGGCGCCGGGCTCGCGGTTGGCGGCGATCGAGATGCCGATCCCGGTACCGCAGACGATCACCGCGAAGGGCGCACGCCCCTGGGCGACGGCGGCTGCTGCCGCTTGGCCGAAATCGGGATAGTCGACCGACTGCGGCCCATCGGTGCCGAGATCAAGGGTCTGGTGCCCCAGATTCTCCAGTTCAGCCTTCAGTGCCGTCTTCAAGCCGAAGCCGGCATGGTCGCTGGCGAGCACCACGGTGAGAACCATTGCCAAGTCTCCTTCCCCAAATCCGGCCGGAAAGAGTTCACTCCGAACAGCGAATCTACAGCAAGCAGTCAGTCCTTGCCAGTGACCAAAGGTCTTGCTCCCTAGCAGCGCAGCGATCAATCGATTGGCGAATAGAACTCCTGCATCAAGGATAGCAAATCGGCAATGACGCTCTGCGCCAGCAACGACGGCGGACGATGCGCAGGCGTCAGAATTGCCATCGAGAGCTTGGTCTCCGGTTCGAAGGGGCGAAAGGAGATCTCCGCTCGATCAGCACGAAAGGTCGCATAGCTGGCCACCGTCAGTGCATCGCAGATGCAGTAGCACAGGCCGGCCTCGACTAACTGCAAGGCCGGCAGGAGAGTCCGCAGCTCGAAGCGCTGGTTGAGATGCACCCTGGCGGCGGCAAAGTGGCCGGCCAGAATGCGATGAGTCTCATGCTCGCGAAACAGTGCCGCCATGGGCTTGCCGTCCAGGATTTGCGGCGTGATGGCCGCCAAGGGACCGTCGGACCTAAGAACGCAATAGCAATTGAGGCTGAAGGTCTGCATGCCAATGGAGCGACGCGGCTCTGGGGTTTCGGCCAGGCCGACATCGCACTGCTGCGAGGCGATCCACTCTTCGATCACCGCCGAGGAGCACATCATGATCGATACCTTGACGTCCGGGCAGTCCTTCACGAAGCGGGCGACGACCTCGGGCAGAAAGAAGCCGGAACTGGCCGGGTTGCAGGCGATCCGCAGGCTCCCCTGCTCCAGATTGCTGATGTCCTGCATGACCCGTGTGGATTGCGACAGGCGGGTCAGGACATGCTCTGCCTTCTCCAGAAAGTAGTGCGCTTCCGGCCTGGGAACGAGCCGCCCGCGCCCGAAGAGCGCAAAGCCCAACTCGCGCTCCAATCCCACGATCATGGCGCTGACCGCCGGCTGCGTGCGGCCCAGGGCTCGCGCCGCCTCCGAAACCGAACCGCTGCGCATCACCTCGCGGAAGGTGCGGATCTGGCGAAAGGAGAGGTTCATGCTAGACTATAGGATAAATCTATCAAATCAGCAATGTTTCCAATTGGCTCAGTTTACAGATCGCATGTGTTCATGTTATGTTTCTTTCTAGATCAGAGGGATAAATTGGTGATGGATCACAAGCAGTTTCAGGAATGGCTCTCAGGGATAGAGCAACTCAGCGCGGCGCAGCGGCAGGAAGCCGAAGCTGTGTTCGCAGGGGGTCCGCAAGCTTCAGCTTCACTGGCGGCTCTTGAAACGAGCGTGGATGAAGATCGCCGTTGCCCGCATTGCGGCACACCCGGAGCGATATCGCGTGGCAAGGCGCGGGGCCTGCGGCAATATCGGTGCAAGGGATGCAAGAAGACATTTGATGCTGCGACGGGCACAGCCTTGGCGGGTCTTCATCGCAAAGACAAGTGGCTTGCCTTTGGACCCTGTCTTGCGGATGGGTTGACGCTTCGCGCGTCGGCCGAGCGATGCAGGTTTGCCGTCAATACCGCATTCCGCTGGCGGCACCGGTTTCTCGCCGCAGAAACCGGGGAAGCTCACAAGCTCACGGGCAGTGTCGAGGCCGACGAACCCCATGTTCTGGAGAGCCGCAAAGGCGAGCGGCACCTGAAACGCAAGGCGCGTCGCCGCGGTGGCAAGGCCGGAAAGCGCGGCCTGTCAGATGAGCAGGGGCCGGTGCTGCTTGCCGCTGACCGCAGCGATATGACCGTCAGCGCAGCGCTTCCGGCGGTCAATCCGATACCCTGCGCACGGTCATTGAGCCGGTCGTGGATGAGCATATCGTGCTGGTGAGCGATGGTCACCGCGCCTATCCGCCCTGCGCAGCCGCTCTGGGCGTTCGCCACGAAGCGCTTAACCTGTCCAGGGGAGAACGCGTGCGCGATGCCTTTCATATTCAGACGCTGAACAACCCACACAGCCACTTGAAGAACTTCCTGCGACGCTTTCGGGGGATCGCAACACAATATCTCGCCAACGATCTGTGATGGTTTCAACGCGGTTGTCTCGAAAACGCATCCCCACGCACATGCCTCGCCGTTGTCATCGACAGGTTATGCATACAATTTGTAAACTGAGCCTTCCAATTTGAGCTTATTGAGTCAATCGCTAGCCTTCTCTCCAACGCCCGGACGCCAGACTGGCGAGTCCGCGCCAATTTGCTGGAGATCTTCATCAAGACCGAGCGCGGGGGAGGGCATGCCCTCCTCGACGAGATCATCGGCCTGATCGTCTTGCTGTGGCTGACTTGGTGGGCCTAGGATTACACGCGCTACGCTTGGCGCGTCTGGAAAGAGAGCCCGACCCTCTACATCCCGACCTTCTATGGCGACGCCGCCCTAATGGTTTCGCTCTCCTTGATGGTGCTCTACACGCTCTGGTACCTGAGCTGGCATGCCCGCGCCTTGGCCAGCGGCGACAACAGCATCGGCGATCACCATAGCAGCGACTGCGAAACATCGACATACGAGAACGGCGAGGAGAAGCGCTGATGGTTGAGGTCGCTTTCCTGGCCATCGGCCTTTTGGTTCTGCTGCTCACCCTGGGCGTGCCGCTGCCCTTCTGCTTCGGCGGTGCCTTGATGGTGATAAGCCTAGTGGGCGGCGTCACCATGAAGGGCAATATGCTCTGGGGCTTTCAGCAGCTGGCCAATCCGTTGCTGCTGGCAATCCCGCTTTTCGTCCTGGCCGGCACCATCATGAGCGAAAGCGGTACCGCCGCCAGCCTGCTGCGCTTCGTCAATGCCTTCATCGGTCACGTCCGTGGCGGTCTGGGCGTGGTCGCGGCGGTGATCTGCGCCATCATCGGGGCGATCTGCGGCTCCGGCCTGACCGGGGTCGCCGCCATCGGCTCGTTGCTGATCCCGGAAATGGAGAAGCGCGGCTATCCCAGGGAATACGCCACCGCTCTGGTCGCCAACTCCTCGATCCTCGGCCTCTTGATCCCGCCCAGCGTGATCATGATCCTCTACGACTGGGTGACCGACACCTCGATCCTGGCCTGCTTTCTGGCCACCTTGGGCACAGGCCTGATCATCATGGTGAACTTCTCGCTGGCCAACCTCCGGATGTCGCGCAAGTTCCCCTCTGATGCTCGACGACAAGCCGAGCTTCGGCGAGTTCACCAGCAGCGTCTCCAAGCGCGGCATGAGTCGCCTTCCCGGCCTTGCTGATGCCGGTGATCATTCTGGGCGGCATCTACGGTGGCGTGATGACCCCGACCGAGGCCGCGGCAACCGCCGCGATCTACGCCATTCCGGTCGGCTTCCTGATCTATCGCGGCCTGACCTTCTCCAGCTTCCTGGCCGCTGGTAAGGAGGCGGCAACGGCGGTCGGCGCGATCATGCTGATGATCCTCCTTGATGATCTTGAGCCAGATGTTCGTGATGGAGGGGGGTGCCGCAGCAGCTGGTCTCGGCCATCTTCGAGGTCACGCAGGACAAGGTCGTGCTGCTGTTCTTGGTCGGCATGGTGGTGAACGGCGTCACCGCCATCATGGGCGTCAACACCGCCATGGGCGGCGTCACCCCGCCCTATGCCTCGATCCTCTATTTCGGTGCCCGCGTCGGCAAGGTTAAGGTCACCAAGGTGATCCGCCCGGCGATGATCCTGATCCTGGTCGGCTATGTCCTGGTGGTCTTCCTGACCTCCTTCTGGCCGGATCTCTCGCTCTTTCTCTCACGTGTCTTCGGTTACTGACTCACACCCAATACAGGAGGAAATGAAATGATGAGACACAGTCTAATCGCAGCCGCTGGCCTTGCCAGCCTGCTGGCTTTCACCGCCGCCGCCGAGCCGCCGATCTGAAACTGAGCCACGTACGCCCGCAAGGCCCCACCATCGATCTGGAGCTGACCGAGTTCGCCACCCTGGTGAAAGACGCGACCTCCGGCGATGTCGAGGTCAAGACCTTCCCGGCCTTGGCTCTGGGCGATTACACCACGGCGCAGGAGCGAACCTCGGTCGGTGCGGTCGACATGGCCTGCCCAGCCGGCCGCCAGCGGTGCCGACCGGCGCATGCAGATCAGCTTCTTCCCCTACCTCGCCGATCTCCTTCTCCGAGGCCTTTACCGCGGTGTAGACCGGTGTCGTCGACGGCGTGATCGGCTCGGGTGCTGAGGGCTACAATGCCTCCTTCCGCGACGTCACCAAGACCTACAACCCGGCCAACACCCACTTCGATGTCTGGTACCTGATCATCAATTCCGGCGTGCTCGCCGACCTCGAGGAGAAGGACCGCACGGCCCTGGAAGAGGCGGCCAGTGAGTTCGAGGTTGCGCGCTGGGTCGTGGCCGAAGAAGACCAGGGCAAGAACGAGCAGGAGTTGGTTGCGGCCGGCACCACCATCGTGGATCTGGTCGACGCCGAGCTTGCAGCCATGGTGAGCAAGGTTCAGGCTGAAGTCTGGCCGGAAATCCTGAACGACGTCGGTGCCGACTGGGAGCAAGGCAACCTGGACAAGGCAACCAACTAACCCGACAAGAAGAAAAGCGGCGGGCACAGGGCTGCCGGTTCCACGCCCGCCCGTCTTGACCACAGCCAGCTGCAAGAGGTCTATTGTTAGAGATGGATGCGGATTTTGCGGTGATCGGCGGCGGCGTGGTCGGGTTGTCGCTCGCCTGGGGCCTCCTGAAGCGCGGCCGCCGTGTCATGGTGCTCGACGGCGATGACGGCAGTTTTCGCGCCTCGCGCGGCAACTTCGGCCTGGTCAGGGTGCAGAGCAAGGGTATGCAGCAGCCGGCCTATGCCCGCTGGTCGCAGCGCTCTGCCGCAGCCTGGGGTGACTTTGCCGAGGAACTGGGCGCCAGCCTCGGCCAGAACCTGGACCTGCAGCAAGACGGTGGCTACGACTTCCACACCGACGAAGAGAGCCTGGCGCAGACCGTTGCCAGCTATGAAACCCTGAAGGCGGCACTGGGCGGCAACTATCCCTACGAGGTGCTGGGTGCCAACCGCCTGCGCCAGGAAGAACCCAACATCGGCCCCAAGGTGGTCGGCGCGATCCTGCATCGCCAAGACGGTCACGTGAACCCGCTGCGCCTGCTGCGGGGCGCTGGCCGGCGATGTCCGCAAGCTCGGCGGAAGCGTAAAGACCGGCACCAAGGTCGAGCGCGTGGAGGCCAAAGCCGGCGGCTTTGAGATCGAAACCCGTGAGGGCCGGAGCTATCAAGCGGCCAAGGTGGTGCTGAGTGCCGGTTTGGGAGCCATGGACTTGGGTCCGCAGCTGGGCTTTCGTGCGCCGATCCGGCCGCAACGCGGCCAGGTGCTGATCACCGAGAAGCTGCCGAAATTGATGAACCGCCCCTCCGGCCGGGTCCGTCAGGTCGACGAAGGCGGCATTCAGATCGGCGATTCCAAGGAGGAGGTCGGCCTCGACGATCGCACCACCCTGGCGACCAGTGCCGCGATCGCCGCGCACGCGGTGACCCTCTTTCCCCGCCTGGCAAAGGCGCAGTTGGTGCGCAGCTGGGGGGCGCTCAGAATTCTGTCGCCGGACGTTCTGCCGATCTATCAACAATCGCTCAGCCATCCCGGCGCCTTCCTGGTTGCCTGCCATAGCGGCATCACTCTGGCCGCCGCGCATGCGCGCTTCCTACCGGCTTGGCTGGACGAGGCCCCCGACGCCCCGAATCTGGAGGTTTTCAGTGAAGACCGCTTCGCTCTTTCGTGAGATCGCACCCTCGGGCCCTAAGGTCGAGGTCCGCTTCGACGGCGAGTCGCTATCGCTGCCCGAGGACGCCAATCTGGCTGCTGCCCTGCTGGCGGCCGGCGTCGGCCATCTGCGCAAGACTCCCGTTTCCGGCGCCCCCCGCGCACCTTTCTGCATGATGGGTGCCTGCTACGACTGCCTGGTCGTGATCGAGGGCATCCAGCGCCAGGCCTGCATGACCCAGGTCCGTGACGGACTGGTGATCGAGCGTGCACCGGTCAGGGAGGGCGGCATCGATGTCTGAGTTCGACCTGCTGGTGGTCGGCGCCGGACCGGCCGGCATGGCCGCCGCCGTGACCGCCGCCGATTGTGGCCTGACGGTCACCTTGCTGGACGAGCAGCCGGCCGCCGGCGGGCAGATCTATCGCGCGGTCGGCAGCGGCGGCGCGGTGCGCGGCGAAATCCTGGGCAAGGACTATCTGGCCGGCGGCGCCCTGGTCGAGGCCCTGGCATCCAGCAGAATTTCGCAGATCCCCGGCGCCACCGTCTGGCAGATCGAGGAGACCGGCCGGATTGCCTATTCCCAGAACGGCAAAGGCAAGCAAATCCAGGGCCGTCGTATCCTCCTGGTCACCGGCGCCCTGGAGCGCCCCATGCCGATCCCCGGCTGGACCCTACCCGGCGTCATGACCGCCGGCGCCGGCCAGATCCTGCTGAAGCAATCGGGTGTGATTGCCGAGGCCGCGGTCTTGGCGGGCTCTGGGCCGCTGCTCTATCTTCTGGCCCAGCAGATGGTGCGCGCCGGTGCCCCGCCGCTTGCGCTGGTCGAGACCCAGACCAATCGCGACTTCGCCGGGGCGATGAAGCATCTGCCCGGCGCCCTCGTCGGCTGGCGCATGTTGGCCAAGGGTGCGGCCATGCTGAGCGAGATTCGCCGCGCCGGCGTCAAGCGTTATCGCGGCGCCAAAAAACTGCGTGTCAAGGGCAAGACGGCAGCCGAGGCGCTCAGCTTCGAGGCCGGCGGCAAGCCGGAGCGGATCGCCTGCAGCAGTGTCCTGCTGCATCACGGCGTGGTCCCCAACACGCAAGCCAGCCGGGCCCTGCGCCTCGAGCATCGCTGGGATCCTGGGCAACGCTGTTTCCGCCCGGTCTCAGACGATTGGGGTGCCACCTCGCTGAAAACCCTCTATCTGGCCGGCGACGGCAGCGGCATCGGCGGCGCCAAGGTGGCCGAGGCCGAGGGCCGCCTGGCGGCGCTCGCCATCGCCCATAGCCTTGGCCGTATCGACGAGAGCGACCGCAATCGCCGCGCCAGCACCCTGCAGCGCGACCGCGCCCGCGACCTGGCCGCCCGCCCCTTCCTGGACGCCGCCTACCCGCCCGCGGCCCAGAGCCTCCGCCCTGCCGACGACACCTTGATCTGCCGCTGCGAAGAGGTGACCGCCGGCCAGATCCGCGGCTATGCCAAACTCGGTTGCCAAGGCCCGAACCAGACCAAGGCCTTCGGCCGCTCTGGGATGGGACCCTGCCAAGGCCGCTACTGCGGCCTGACCGTCACCGAGATCCTGGCCGAGGCCAACGGCACCACGCCGGAGGCCGTGGGCTCCTATCGTCAGAGGTTTCCCCTAAAGCCCGTCACCTTGGGGGAATTTGTCGGGGTGGATGAGCGGGAGGAGGCCGCCTCTCCCTAACCCAGCATCGCGGAGGCGACCGCGGCCAGCAGTAGGACGGCGAAGCTGATGTTGACGATCCGCGAGGTGCGCTCGCTCTTAAGGAAGCGGGTCATCGCCGCACCGAGCGAGAGCCAAAGGATGTTCACCACGACGATCGTCGCCAACAGCAATGCTGCCTTCCAGAGAGAGTCGGCCAGATGGTCGCCCTCGACCAGGACATGGCCGGAGAACATCGCCGCCATCGCCGCATAGGCCTTGGGGTTCACCAGCGAAAGCCCGATGCCGAAGTACCACCTCGGCGCCCCACCGGGACCGGCGGTGTCAGCTGTCGCCAGCGGTGGCGCGGTGGCGATCTTGTAGGCCAGATAGACGAAATAGGTGACGGCGATGACCGTCACGACCGGCGCAACGCCCGGCAGAGCCAAGACCACTCCGGCAAAGCCGGTGCCGACGATGGCGATCACCGCCACCATTCCCAGGTTCAGCCCCAGCATGTACTCGAGACCGCGAAGCCGGCCGAAGGAGGCTCCGACCGCCACCAGGCTCAAGGTGTTGGGCCCAGGGCTGCCGATCAGAGCCAGCGCGGCCAGAAGGAAGGAGACGATGATATCCATATCACCGGCAGTAGGGCCGTTGGCCGCTCCGGGACTCATCTACGTCGAAGTGCAGGTGGTCGGCATGCGTACGGTTCTCTTCCGGGCCAAGGACCGTGTTGAAGGGGCCGCAGGCAGCCGCGTGCAGGTCCTGCCAGAAGGCGCTCTCGTCGGAATCGCCGTCCCAGCCCTCCTCGACGGTCAAGATCCGCCCGTCGGCCAGGCGCAGGCTGTGCAGGTCGAAAGCCAGGCCCCGACCGTGTTGCGAGAGCTTGGCGCCGCGGCGGCTGTTGCGGCTTCGGCAGGCATAGGAGCCGCCGGGGCCGATGGAAACCACGCGGCTATCCAAGTGCGCTTCGGCGATCTCCTGCATCGGCCCCTCCACGAAGGCGCCGAATAGGACGGCGAAACGACAGTCGAAATTGGCCGGCTGGTCCAGACTGACCGGCGACTGCCGGCCGAGCACGAAGACTTGTAGGGGTGCAGCGATGCCGCAGGCGCCGGGTCCCTCCAGCGGCTGCACGTAGGCGGCCAGGTCGATCACCTGGTTCCAGGCCCGGCAGGATTGCGGCAGATAGGCGCCGCCGTTCATGATACCACCCGGATTGCCGTAGTTCCGAAAGGCTTGCCCGTCCGGAATCTTCGGACTACCGGAGCAAGCCTCCAAGGCCAGAAGGACTGTCAGAACGAGCGAAGGGCCACGTGTCGCCACGCGGCCCCCACTCGAATGCACCGGATCGAAAAGTGCCAATCCTCAGGCAACAGCTACTTCATCTCAGAGTAGTTGCCGTCCTCGAACTGATACCAGACATAGGCGGCCATCTTCAGATCGCCCGAGTCGTTGAAGCCGATGGTGCCGATCACCGTGTCCCAGTCTTTGGAACGCAGGGTCTTTGCCACCGTCTCCGGATCGGTGGTGCCGGCCTCGTTGGCAGCCATGGCCCAGACCTGGATGGCGGCATAGGTCGAGAGCGTATAGCCCTCCGGCTCGAAGCCGCCCTTGCGGATCTCGGCAACCACTTCCTTCGCCGACGGCAGGTTGCGGGCCTCGGCCGCGTTGGTGAACATCACGCCGTTGGTGGCATCACCGGCAATCGATACGAACTCTAGCGTGTTCAGGGAGTCCGGGCCAATCAGCTGTGCCTCCAGGCCCTGCTCGCGGGCCTGACGGATTATCAGCGCGCCCTCGGTGTGATAGCCACCGAGGTAGATCACGTCGATGCCGTTGGCCTTCAGCTTGGAGACCAGGGCGGTATAGTCCTGCTCGCCGGCGGTGTAGGCCTCGTAGAGCTTCTCCTGCACACCTTCGGCGTTCAGCACCGCCTTGGTCAGGTCGGCGATGCCCTTGCCGTAGGTCGACTTGTCGTGCAGCACGGCGATGGACTTGTCGCCCATGTGGGTGGCGATCCACTTGCCGGCGAAGTCACCCTGCTGGTCGTCGCGACCGCAGGTACGGAAGATCGTCGTGACGCCCTCGGCCGCCGGGCCATCGGTGAAGGCCGGGTTGGTCGAGGCCGGGGTCATCTGTAGGATGCCTTCCTCGATGTAGACGTCGGACGCCGGGATCGAGGAGCCGGAGCAAAAGTGCCCGGCCACGAAGATCACGCCCTTCTCGACGAAATCGTTGGCCACCGCCACCGCCTGCTTGGGATCGCAAACGTCATCGCCGACTTCCAGCACCACCTGCTCGCCGTTGACGCCGCCCTTGGCGTTGATGTCCTTGATGGCAGCCTGAGCGCCAGTCTGCATCTGCTGACCGAAGGCCGCATAGTCGCCGGTCAGCGGGCCTGCCGTGGCGATCGTGATGTCGGCCTGAACGCCGGACACGCCAAGGCTCAAACCGAGTGCTACCGCCGAAAGGCCCAGTGCTAGCTTCCTCATACCATTCGTCTCCCATGCTTCCCAATTCGAAATCCACCCAGAAGGGCCGCTGCGGGCTCTCTGACCCTCATGCAGTCAGCTCGTCCCGGACGCTGCCGCCCCTGCCCGAAAGCGGGAAGAGAGACGAGTGTGGCCGAACCTTAACACACCGACCGGAAAGGTCTAGCGCCTTGTCCAACCAATTGAGTGCGTGCAGAAAAGGCGCTGTCTGCTCATCCACCCCGCTTCTCGCGCCAGCCCAACAGGCCGGCCCGTTCATAGAGCCAGGGATACTGTGCCACCATCTTGAAGGCCTGGGTCATACGATAGGCGAACCAGGCCAGCGAGCCGATGACGAGGGCATCGACGATGATGCCCAAGGGCGCTCCCGCATTCCCGTCGAAGAGTGCGTAGACCAGGAAGCGATTGAAGAGCGTCAGCCCTAAAGCATAGGGAATCAACTGCCACAATGGTCTCCAGGAACGCGCCAGAGCCTGACCCATCATGAAACCGGCGAACCCGAAGAGAACGCAGGTGAGCCCTATGAAGACCAGCGGCTCTGCGCCCAGCACATCGCTCATTCGTGGCCTCCTTCCAGATAGGCTGCCCTGACCTCCGGGTTGGCCAGCAGTTCGTAACCACTCCCGGTCAGCTGGATGCGACCGTTGACCATCACATAGCCGCGGTGGGCCAGGCGCAAGGCGTGATGCGCGTTCTGCTCCACCAGGAAGATGGTCATCTTCTCCTCCTCGTTGATCCGGCGGATCGCCTCGAAGATGCGCTTCACGATCAGGGGCGCGATCCCCAGTGAGGGCTCGTCCAGCAGGAGCAGGCGCGGTCGGCTCATCAGGGCGCGGCCAATGGCCAGCATCTGCTGCTCGCCGCCGCTCAAGGTGCCGCCGCGCTGACGCTCGCGTTCCTTCAGGATGGGGAAGAGCTCGAAGACCTTGGCGATATCCTCGTCGAAGGTCTCGGGTCCCAGAATCGTCGCTCCCATCTGCAGGTTCTCGAAGACCGTCATGCGCGGAAAGATGCGGCGCCCCTCCGGCGACTGGGCAATGCCCATGCGCATGATCTCGTAGGTCGGCCGCCGGGTGATCTCTTCGCCCTGGTAGACGATGCGGCCGCTGCGCGCCTGGGGATTGCCGCAGATGGTCATCAGCAGGGTTGACTTGCCGGCCCCGTTGGCGCCGATCAGGGTGACGATCTCGCCTTCCTCGACCTCCAGGCTGACGCCGTGCAGGGCCTGGATGTGCCCATAGAAGGTCTCGACGTTATCGATGGTGAGAACCGTCATGCTCCGGCCGCCTCTTCCTCGTCTTCCTCACCCAGATAGGCGCGGATGACGGCCGGGTCGGCCTGCACCTCGCCCGGCGTTCCGTCGGAGATCTTCTGGCCATGGTCGAGCACCACGATGTGGTCGGAAATCTTCATGACCACCGACATGTCATGCTCGATCAGCAGGATGCCGATGCCCTCCTGCTTGCGAATCTGCAGCAGCAGCTGATTGAGCTCGGCCGACTCGGTCGGGTTCAGACCGGCCGCCGGCTCGTCCAGGCAGAGCAGGACCGGCTCGGTACACATGGCCCGGGCGATCTCCAGGCGCCGCTGCGCACCATAGGGCAGGCTGCCTGCCGGTTCGTCGGCCCGATCCTCCATGCGGATGCGGGTCAGCCAATGGCGCGCCAGCTCCATCGCTTCCGTCTCGGCTTCACGATAGCTGCGCAGGTTGAAGAGTCCGGCGATCGACCACTGCGAAGCGCGCTGCAGCTTATTGTGCTGGGCCACCATCAGGTTCTCCAGCACGCTCATCGCCGGAAACAGCCGGATGTTCTGGAAGGTGCGCGCCACCCCGGCGTACTGCGAGATGCGGAAGCCCTCCATCTGCTCCAGATAGAAACTCTCGCCCTTGGGATGCAGCAGGCTGAGGCGCCCGACGGTCGGCTTATAGAAGCCGGTCAGGCAGTTGAAGACCGTCGTCTTGCCGGCTCCGTTCGGCCCGATGATCCCGGTGATCTGACCGTTACCGGCGGCAAAGGAGACATCGTTGATGGCGATCAGGCCGCCGAAGCGCATCGTCAGATGCTCGACCGCCAAGATCGGCTCGGCGCCGCCCGGTACCGACATTGCGACCGGCGCCTTCATCAAGCCGTCCCCTCGGAGGGTCGTGCCGGCTTGCTTCGTCGTCCCTTGAAGAGCCGCACCGTCGGGTCGCGGTGCGAGAGTAGACCGCGCGGCCGCCAGATCATCACCAACACCATGCCGCCGCCGAAGGCCAGCATGCGGTATTCCTGCAGCTCGCGGAAAAGCTCGGGCATACCGATCAGCAGGATCGAGGCGATCACCACGCCGATCTGGCTGCCGAGCCCACCCAGCACGACAATGGCCAGGATCACCGCCGACTCGATGAAGGTGAAGCTCTCCGGCGAGATGAAACCCTGCCGAGTGGCGAAGAAGCAGCCGGCAAAGCCGCCGAACATGGCGCCAAGACCGAAGGCCGTGAGCTTTGTGTTGACTGGATTGATGCCGAGCGCGCGGCAGGCGACCTCATCTTCGCGCAAGGCCTCCCAGGCGCGGCCGACCGGCAGGCGGCGCATGCGCATGGTGAAGGCGTTGGTCACCAGGGCCAGCACCAGGATGATGTAATATAGGAAAACGATGCGATCGACGGTGCTGTAGTCCAGGTCGAAGAAGGTGTGAAAGGTCTCCTGACCCTCGGGCGCTTTGCGCTTGAACTCCAAGCCGAAGAAGGAGGGTCTGGGAATGCCGCGGATGCCGTCTGGGCCGCCGGTGAACCACCACCAATTGATCAGGATGACACGGATGATCTCGCCGAAACCCAAGGTCACGATGGCCAAATAGTCCCCGCGTAGCCTGAGCACCGGGAAGCCCAGCATAACCCCGAAGAAGGCGGCCATCGCACCGCAGACCGGCAAGGCCAGCCAGAAGCCCATGTCGAAGTAGAAGGAGGTCAGCGCAAAGGTGTAGGCGCCGACTGCATAGAAGGCGACATAGCCCAGGTCCAAAAGGCCCGCCAGACCGACCACGATGTTGAGACCCCAGCCCAGCATCACATAGGTCAGGACCAGGACCGCCATGTCCATGATCCGCCGATTTGAGAAGTCGAACCAGGGCAGGACGAGGGCGAAGAGGATCAAGGCCGCGCCGATCCAGGGCGTGAGGCGCTGGATCGAGAGGCTGCCATCCTCCTTGAAGACGGCTGGCCCACCCTTGTCGCCGCGCGTCAACGTGAAGAGCCCGTGCAGGCTAAAGCCGACAGCCGCCAGGGTGACCATCCAGCAGACGGTGGGGCTGGCGAAGGGCTTCGGCAAGGCGCCGCCGCCGTCCTCGCCGAGGGTCAAGAGCGCGATCAGCATCCAGACCGAAAACCCGCCGGTAATGGCGAGTCCGCCCAGGATTTGCCCGACGTTGATCAGCGAGAGGGCGATGCGTCCGAAGAAGACCAGGACGACCGCGGTGAAGACGTCGTCGAAGCGGTAATCCGCCTGCAAACCCTGCGGATTATCCACCGTGCGGACACCGACCATGAAGATGGCCAGCGCCAAGCAGATCCCGGCCGCCTTCAAGGCATCCTTAGTGATGGGCAGCAGATAGGCCGGATCGAAAAGAGAGGGTTGCACCATGGCTCTAGACCTTCTCGATATCCGGCCGGCCCAAGAGACCGGTCGGCCTGAAGATCAGCACCAGAACCAGGATGGAGAAGGCGGCCACGTCCTTGTACTCGACGCTGAAATAGCCTGACCAGAAGGCCTCGATCAGGCCGATCAGAATGCCGCCCAGCATGGCTCCCGGCAGGGAGCCGATGCCGCCCAGAACGGCTGCCGTGAAGGCCTTGATCCCGGCCAGGAAGCCGATGTAGAAGTCGACCACACCATAGTAGAGCGTGACCATGAAGCCGGCGACGGCAGCCAAGGAGGCGCCGATGACGAAGGTGAGACCGATGGTCCGATTGACGTCGACGCCCATAAGCGAGGCCATCTTCTGGTCCTGCTCGCAGGCGCGCTGCGAGCGGCCCAGTGGCGTCTTGGTGATCAGGTAGGTGAAGATGATCATGAGCGCGATGGTGGTCACCACGATCAGGATCTGCATATAGCCCAGCTTGATGATGAAATTGCTGTTGCTGTTCAAATCGAAGGCGCCGCTGATCACCGGCGGCAGCGGCTTGTTTCGGGCGCCCTGCAGCAACTGGACGTAGTTCTGCAGGAAGATCGACATGCCGATCGCGGTGATCAGCGGCGCCAGTCGGAAAGATTCGCGCAGCGGTCGGTAGGCCAGTCGCTCCACTGCCCAACCGTAGGTCGATGTGAGTGCCACGGTGATCACCAGAACCAGCAGCAGCGCCAAGGGAACCCAGGTTACGCCCAGGACGCCAAGAATCAGGTAGGCGATGACGGCATTGAAGGCACCGATCATATAGACGTCGCCATGGGCGAAGTTGATCATGCCGATGATGCCGTAGACCATGGTGTAACCGATAGCGATCAGGCCGTAGATCGAGCCAAGGGTGATACCATTGATGAGGAACTGAAAAAAGGGCTCCATAGCGCCATCCAACCTCTCTGGGACCCGACTATGCGATCGGTCGGTACGAGATGGAAAGGCCAATGGCCCGCCCACTGCCGGCCGAACGGCAAGAGAACGAGACCCGAAACCCCAAAGAAACCAACCCTGTCCGGCCTAGAGAGACTCTATTTCCCGCCGAATGGCGACGATCTCCCCTTAGGGCGAAAGGTAGACCAAGCGATGGAAGCCGGGCAAGCCTTAGAAGGGCTCGCTACGAACAGCGGGCTCGGGGGGCGCAGCCGCACCACGAGCCAGGAAGCAAAGCAGGGTCGGCAATGCAGGAAAGGCTGGAGCGGATCTCTTGGCCTCTGAGAGTAAGCGGACTAAGTTCGCCAGCAACGAACCCCACAGCCTGCACCGATCCTCAGTTCCCTTGGGTCGGACCCACATTGGCCGTCTCAGCGCTTCAGGAGAGAAGATCATGAGTGCCGCCGAACCTGCCGTCAAACTGCATCGACCCGAACGCGCAGCCTTCCAATGGGACGATCCCCTGCTGCTGGAGGAGCAGCTGAGCGAGGATGAGCGGATGACCCGCGATGCCGCGCGCGAGTATTGCCAGGACAAGCTCATGCCGCGCATCCTGCAGGCCAACCGGCACGAGACCTTCGATCGCGAGATCATGAACGAGATGGGTCAGCTGGGCTTTCTCGGCGCGACCCTGCCGGAGACCTACGGCTGCGCCGGCGTGAACTACGTCTGCTACGGTCTGGTCGCCCGCGAGGTCGAGCGGGTCGATAGCGGCTATCGCTCGGCCATGAGCGTGCAGTCCTCACTGGCGATGCACCCGATCAACGCCTACGGCACCGAAGAGCAGCGCCGCCGCTGGCTGCCGGATATGGCCAGCGGTGAGAAGGTCGGCTGCTTCGGCCTGACCGAGCCCGACGCTGGCTCCGATCCGGGCTCCATGCGCACCGTGGCCAAGAAGGTCGAGGGCGGCTACCGCCTGAAGGGCGCGAAGATGTGGATCACCAATTCGCCGATCGCCGACATCGCGGTGGTCTGGGCGAAGAGCGATCCCGACGGCAAGATCCGCGGCTTCGTGCTGGAGCGCGGTATGGAGGGTTTCTCCACGCCGAAGATCGAGGGCAAATTCAGTCTGCGCGCTTCGGTCACCGGCGAGATCGTCATGGACGAGGTCTTTGTACCCGAAGAGAACCTGCTGCCCAACGTCAGCGGCCTCAGGGGACCCTTCGGTTGCCTCAACCGGGCTCGCTACGGCATCGCCTGGGGTGCGCTGGGTGCAGCCGAATTCTGCTGGCATGCCGGCCGGCAGTACACCCTGGACCGGCAGATGTTCGGCCGGCCCCTGGCTGCGACCCAGCTGATCCAGAAGAAGCTGGCCGACATGCAGACCGAGATCACCATCGGCCTGCAATCCTGCCTGCGGGTCGGTCGCCTGATCGATGAAGGCAAGGAACTGCCCGAGGCGATCTCTCTGGTGAAGCGCAATTCCTGCGGCAAGGCGCTGGACATCGCCCGCATGGCCCGCGACATGCACGGCGGCAACGGCGTCTCCGACGAGTATCACGTGATCCGACACGTGATGAACCTGGAGGCGGTCAACACTTACGAGGGCACACACGACGTGCACGCCTTGATCCTGGGTCGCGCCCAAACCGGACTGCAGGCCTTCAGTTAAGGGGGATGCGCCGTACACTTTGGTTCAAACCCGCGTGTACGCATCCGCCGAGCGGCGCTTGTTGGCTTGTCCGATGCCACCGGCGTACCAAGGTTTTCCCGATGAGCGTTCAGCGGCGACCTCATGACCGACCTTTGGGATAAGGCCCATTTCGACCTTGGGCGGCTTCTTGTTGGCCCTGTCGGCGGTTTTATTCGCAGCCTGTGCCGTACCGGGCATGCTGCGAGTCGAACCCTGCAGGATTCCGAGGCCCGTGCGTCCTGCGAGCAAGATCTGGACGAGTGCCTGGAGCAGCGTGAGCGCGAGACCGGTTTCCACCGGGGCTGATCGCCATGACTGTCGAGCCGGAGAGCCGCTTCCGGCCTGCCGACGCCCAGAAGGAAAGCCTCGTCCATGAAGACCACAGCCTCCGCGCAAACTCATGACCCACAAGATCCGATAGCCTCCCCGGATCGAGCCGAAGGCGCTTTCTCGTCTTTGGTCTTGCCGCCGTCTCGACGCCGGTCTTGCTCGCTGCCTGTTCCTCCAGCTGCTAAAGCAAATCGGGCGCGCCTGCACAAGGCTGCGAATCGTGAATCAGTTCGGAACAGAGGACGAGAATCCTCAACCACTTGCCTGGTCGTTAGCCTCTTGCCTAGGAAGCCTGCGCGGGTGCTTGCGCGCCGCCGGTGAGAGCCGCTATCTCTTGACCGACTGCCCTTTGATCCGCTGCCGATAAACGCAAAGGAAGACGGTGTGACTCACTCCTGGCCTCGCAAAGTCCTGCTGCTGCCCTTGCTGCTTCTAAGCGGCGCGCTCTTTCTGGCGAGTTGCAACGGCTATCGCAATCCCTGCGACAATCGAGCGACCTATGAGTCGCGCCAAGCCTGTCACAACAGTCTGATCGACTTCGAACGTCAGCTTCGCCGCAACCGCCCTTACCGGACACTCTAGCGCGTCGAGGGCAGTCGCAGAAGCTCGCTGCCGCGGCACAGTGGGGCAAGCAACAGCTTCGTACAGCAGGGGAGAATACGGCAATGGATCTCGGATTGACGGACGAATGTGTGCTGGTGACCGGTGTCAGCCGTGGTATCGGGCTGGCGATTGCGGAAGGCGCCAAGGTGACGATCTGCGGCCGCACGCAAGCCTCCTTGGATCAAGCGCGGGAAGCGGCTTAGCGCCTACGGCGGCACGGTCTTGGCGCTGACCTGCGACGTCGGCCATGCAGCAGCGCTCGACGAGTTTCTCCTCAGCGCCAGTCGTCGCTCCCTGGGTGATCTGCACGGCTTGGTCAACAACCCCAGCGCTCGGCCATCAGGACGATGAAGAAAGCTGGCGGAGCAACCTCGAGGTCGATTTGCTCGGCGTCGTCCGCGCGACCCGCCGTGCCGCGGAAATCTTGGAACCCGTGACCGGCGGAGCCCTCCTCAAATTTTTCTCGATTTCCGACATCGGGGCCAGCAGCAACATTGCCTATGGCGCGGCCAAGGCAGCGGTCATTCACGCAACGCAGTCCTATGCACTGAAGCTGGCTGCGCAGCGCATTCGCGTGAACGCGATCGCCCCCGGTTCGATTGTGTTTCCAGGAGGAATCTGGGACAAGCGCCGGCAGAAGGAGCCGGAATTCTTTGCCGAGAAGATGGCCTCTATTCCCTTCGGGCGCATGGGGCATGCCGAGGAGATCGGCAAGGTCGGTGCCTTTCTGCTGTCCGATGCCGCTCCTGGGTGACCGGCCAAATCCTCGCTGTGGACGGGGGACAAGACTTTAGAGCGGTTCAGGCGAGGTGTGGGCACGATCAGCGGCCCTTGCATAAGCGCGTTGCAGGCGATCTGAAGATCGTCCCAGTCGAAGCGAGGGACTCTGGACCGGTTTCACCAAGACGGCCTATTCGCTATCCCCAGTGTCGAGGCTTCCGAGATAGTGCTCGAGCCAATGGATGTTGTAGTTCCCATTGACGAAGGCCGGTGAGTTGGCGAGCCGCCGATGCAGCGGGATGGTGGTCTCTATGCCGTCCACCACGTACTCCTCCAAGGCCCGGCGCAGACGCATCAAGCAGTCCTCGCGGGTGATGCCATGCACGATCAGCTTGGCGATCAGGCTGTCGTAGTGCGGCGGAACGCTGTAGCCGGCATAGAGACCGCTGTCGACCCTGACCCCCATACCGCCCGGCACGTGATAGCCATGCACCTTGCCCGGTGAGGGCGCGAAGGTGCGCCAGTGTTCGGCATTGACCCGACACTCGATGGCGTGGCCGGAAAACTTGATGTCTTTCTGCTCGACCGAAAGAGCGCCGCCTGCGGCCGCCCTGATCTGTTCGCACACCAGATCGACGCCGGTGATCATCTCGGTGATCGGATGCTCCACCTGCAGGCGGGTGTTCATCTCGATGAAGAAGAACTCGCCCTCCTCATAGAGGAACTCGATGGTTCCGACCGAGCGATAGTTCAATTTCTTCATGGCGGTAACCGCGATCCTGCCGATCGCACGCCGTTGAGTCTCGTTCAAGGCTGGCGAAGGCGCCTCTTCCAGCACCTTCTGGTGTCGCCGTTGCAAGGAGCAATCGCGCTCGCCCAGATGCACGATGTTGTCGTGACCGTCAGCTAGAATCTGCACTTCGATGTGCCGCGGAGCGCCCAGATAGCGCTCCATATAAACCTGGTCGTTGTTGAAGGCGGCGCGAGCCTCGTTGCGGGCCATGGCCAAGGCTTCCGGCAGGGCCGCCTCGTCCTGGGCGATCTTCATGCCCCGCCCACCGCCGCCGGCGGCGGCCTTGATCAGAAGCGGGAAACCGATCTCGGCGGCAACCTCCTTGGCCTCGCTTTCGCTGGAGACTGCACCGTCGGAGCCTGGAACCACTGGCAGATCTAGCGAGCGCGCCGCCTCCTTCGCCGCCACCTTGTCGCCCATGAGTGCGATATGCTCGGGCTTGGGGCCGATGAAGGCGATACCGTGCTCCTCGACCATGGCCGCGAAGGTCGCGTTCTCGGACAGGAAGCCGACGCCGGGGTGAATGGCATCGGCACCGGTGATCGTCGCCGCGGAGATGATCGCCGGGATGTTCAGATAGCTGCCGCGGCTGGGTGGCGGACCGATGCACACCGATTCGTCCGCCAAGCGGACATGCATCGCCTCCTCGTCGGCGGTGGAGTGTACGGCGACCGTCTTGATGCCCATCTCGCGGCAGGCGCGGTGGATACGCAGCGCGATCTCGCTGCGATTGGCAATCAGGATCTTTTCGAACACGACGCCTTAACTCCCCTGCCAGCAGCTGTTGAGCCCGGCGGTCACGCCATCACCACCAGGGCCTCGCCGTACTCGACCGGCTGACCGTCTCGGACCAGTACCTCTTTCACCGTGCCGGCGCGTGGAGACGGCAGATTGTTCATCACCTTCATCGCCTCGATGATCAGCAAGGTCTGGCCTTCGGTGACGCTGTCGCCGACAGAGACGAAGGGCGGCGATCCGGGTTCCGGGGCGGTGTAGATCGTGCCCACCATGGGCGAGGTGACGCTTCCCGCCGGGATGCCGGACTCTACGGCCTCCGGCAGCGGCGGGCTGGGAGCGAACGCATTGGCCAGGGCTGCGGCGGGCAGCGGAGGAGCCGCAGCGACCGGAGCGTGCACCATTGGTGCCGGTGCCATCTGCGGCGAGGCCTGGCGCGCCACCTTGATGCGACGGCCGGCTTCCTCCACTTCGATCTCGGTCAAGCCGGTCTCACCCAGCATCAGCGCCAGTCGCTTGATCTGCTTCTCGTCGATGTCGAGCTTGCTGCCCATCGGCGGCCTATCCTTTCTCGATATGCTGAGCCAACGCCTGCAGGGCGAAACGATAGCCTTGGGCGCCGAAACCACAGATCACTCCCAGCGCCACAGGAGAGATGTAGGAATGATGCCGAAAGGCCTCTCGAGCGTGCACGTTCGAAACGTGGATCTCGACCAAAGGCAAAGCGACGCCGCGAATCGCATCCATGATCGCAATCGAAGTATGCGTATAGGCGCCGGGATTCATGACCAGACCCGCGTGCTGCCCGAAGGCCTCGTGGATCAGTTCGATCAACCGACCTTCGTAGTTGGACTGCGCGCAAACGACATCAAGACCCAATGCTGCACCTTCTTCACGGCAAAGGGCCTCTATGTCTGCGAGAGTCTCGCTGCCGTAGACCGCCGGCTCGCGTCGCCCCAAGAGATCAAGGTTGGGCCCGTTCAACACCAAGACCGAAGGTTTGGCCAAATGAGATCCTTTCCCCATCCCCATTACTAGGATCAGGCGCCTGCCTTTACCACAGAGGATTCGCGCCGGGGAAGCAGCCTGTCGCGACCCTATTAGAGCCTTTGCCTTCCGTTAGACCATCAGCCCTCAAGGCGCCGTCGCCGCAACCATTCGTCGGCGACCATTCCCATGGTTTTGAGCTGTCCATCCTCGATCCATGCCATGAAGGCGCGATCGAAGGCAAAATCTGGCCCGCATTGGGCGAGCAGGACGCGTCGAACGTTCTGGGTGTTCCGGTAACCGGCTGTTACCGGGGGCGCACGATCGATGACCGCACGATGCCAGTCGAAATCGGCCAGGGGCCCCTTCCGGCTAATTTCTAGGCGCCTTCGCACGCTCCTGGGCGACGATGGCGGCGATCTCCACTGCGGGAACGGCACCCGGCAGGAAGCTGTCGCCGATCACCATGGCAGGCGTACCCTGAATTCCGAGTTGGCGTGCCAGCACATGGTTGCGGGCCAGAGCCTCGGTGATGGCCTCGTCCTGCATATCCGCTTCGAGCTGCGCCCAGTTCAGGCCGACTTCCCCGGCCGCCCGCTGCACGGTGGTCGGGTTGGCCGGACCGCGGATTGCCATCAGGGCTTGGTGGAAGCGGGCGTACCTGCCCTGCCGCTCGGAGGCCATCGCGGCGCGCGCGGCGAACTCCGAATCCTCGCCGAAGATCGGCCACTCCTTGGCGATGTAGCGAATGTTGCCGTCGCGAGCCAGCAGGCTGAAGATCTCCGGCGTCACCCGCTTGCAGTAGGAGCAGTTGTAATCAAAGAACTCGACGATGGTGACATTGCCCTCGGGATTGCCGGCGATCGGCGAGCTTGCATCCTCGTAGAGCGCTTCCTCTGAGCCGGAGATGGCATTCTGCCGGGCTGCCGCGGCGGCTTGCTTTTCGCGCTGCTGCAGCTGCTCGATCGCCCCCAGGATGACCTCCGGATGCTCCAAGAGATAGGCCCGAACCAGCCGTCCGATCTCCTCCTCCTCGGCTGCGGAGAAGCTGCTCTCCTGCGCTTGCAGCACCGCGGGAAAGAACAGCAGAGACGCCAGCAGTCCGATCAGGCTGCTGCGCAGGGCGGGGGGGAGGTGACGCATGGTATCGCTCATCCTTGTTGGCAAATAGAGGTCAGATTGCTCAGCGGCGGACGCGCAGTCGGCGCTCGGCCTCGTTGTAGATGTCTTGGGCCTGCTGTGCGTTGGCGCTGCCGGCCGGCATCAGCTCCATGGCCCGGCGGGCCTCGATCCCGGCCCGTTCGTTGTCACCGCGCGCCAGCCAATACTCGCCGAGCGCCAGATGCACCATGTCGGTCTGGCCGAGACGGCTGTAGGGCGTTGCGATCAAGCGCCAGGCGAAGGCGTTGGTGGGCTCTAGGGCCAACACCTTCTCCAGATTGGCGACTGCCTGGCGATCCAGCTCGGGACTGTTCTGCTCGATCTGGGCACGGGCCAGAAGCTGGCGAATCTGGCTGGCATGGGGCAGGGCGGCAACGGCCCTCCCCAGCGGGTCGAGCGATTTGGCGACGCGTCCACGTTCGAACAGCATCTGTCCCTTCAGTTCCAGATAAAAGGGATCGTTCGGCGCTCCGGCCAAAAGCTGGTCAAAGCCCCTGAGCGCCTCGTCGAGATGTCCGAGGCGATAGGCCAGCAGGGCTCGCGCATAGCGCGCCGGCTCGCTCTGGTCGCTGTCGGCGTAGGTCCGCGCCACCATGTTGGGCGGCTCGAGGAAGCCGATCACCTTGGCCCTGGCACGCTCGAAGCGGGCCCGGTCCGTCGCCGTTATGCTGGTCGAGTCCTTGAAGGGCGAGCGCGCCACCTGGTTCTCCAGGAAGGTAATGCGTTCGCGCGTCAGCGGATGGGTCGAGAGGTAGGAATCCTGATTCTGCGCCAAGAGCCCCTCTTGACCCTTCAACACATTCATGAATTCGAGCAGCCCCGCGGGCGAGATTCCGGCCGCATGGAGATACTGAATTGCTGCCTGGTCGGCCGCCTGCTCATTGCTGCGGCTGTAGGACAAGAGGTTGCGCAAAGCCAGATCCTGGCTGCCGGAGATGACCGCACCGGCGACCTCGCCGCGTCCCGACGCGATGGCGCCCAGAATACCCACGGCGTAGGCCAGAAGCGTGGTGACGCCAGCGTTCTCGGCGGCCAGTTTGCGCTGGGCCAGATGTCCACCGGCGATGTGGCCGCTTTCATGAGCGATCACGCCGAGCAGGGTTTCGGGGCTATCGACCCTTGCCAAAAGCCCGGTATTCAGGAAGAGGTTCTGCCCACCGGCGATAAAGGCGTTGAGACTGCGATCCTGAACCAGATACACGTCTACGGCATTGGGGTCGAGACGTGCAGCCCTGAAGATGGGCTGTGCCAGATCGCGGATGATATCCTCGATTTCCGTATCCCGAATGAAGGAGATCTGACGGCCCTGAGCAAAGGCCGTTTGCGCCGCAAGCAGAGTGACCAATGTACTGATCAGTGCAGCGGAGAAGAGAAATAGGATGGCGGTGACGCGAAAACTGCGTGGCATGGCAAAAGGCCCAGGGGCTCTCCCAATTCCAAGTTTGGACAAACTTATAGGCCTTACTATGCCGGCGCAATGCGGCACCCGAAAGACCGGATTGCGGCAGGCCTCACAATGCCGTGCGCAAAAGTCCGGCCGGAGTCTCTTTCCCCTGCCCCTCTTTCTGGCCGCTGCGCTGACCCTGCAGGCCTGCGGATCCGACGACAAGTTGAACCTGGAACCGGTCCCGGGCTTTGACGGGGTGGTGGCCACGGGAGAGCCGAATGCGACCTTGATCGGTCGCGATATTCTAGCCGGCGGTGGCACCGTCGCCGATGCCGCGGTCGCCGTGACCTTCGCACTCGCGGTCACCTATCCTTCGCGGATCTCCTTGGGCGGTGGCGGGATGTGCCTGTTGCACGATCGCGAGCGGCAGTTGACCGAGGCCCTGTCCTTCCTGCCCTTCAGCGCCCCCAGCGGCGGCGTGCCGCCGGGCCTGGCTCGCGGTCTGGAGGCGCTGCACGCGCGCTATGGTGCGCTGCAATGGCGACAGCTGGTGGCACCGGGCGAATCGCTGGCACGTTTTGGCGTCAAGACCAGCCGCGCTTTGGCGGCCGACATACTGGCGTCGCAAGCCAGCCTGCGCATAGACCCGACCGCAGCGGCCCTGTTTCTGCCGAACGGCCAGCCCCTGGCGAGTGGCCAGGTTCTAAAGCAGCCGGTACTGGCGCGCACGCTATCGGGGGTACGCTCGGAAGGTTCGACCCTCTTCCTCACCGGGCGCACCGGGCCCACCTTGGCCAAGGAATCGAGCGCGCTCGGCCTGCCGTTCAGTGAGATGAATATGCGCAACCGGGTGCCGGAGTACCTGGTGCCGCTGCGCATCCAGCAGGGCAGCCACTACCTCTATCTGACGCCGCCGCCGGCCGCCAACGGTTTGGTCGCCGCAGAGATCTATCGAATCCTGACGGAGCTCACGAACTACGACGACGAGGCGACCGGCCGACGCCAGCACCTCTTCTTGGAGGCTTCGGCGCAAAGCTTCGCCGACCGCGGCGGCTGGCTGGCCCAAGGCGGGCAGAGCAGCTTGGACGTAACCACACTGCTCGATCCAGACAGCCTCTCGGCGCGCCTGGCCGGTCTGGGTACGACGCCGCACCGCCCGGCCAGCAGTTTGGTGCCGACGCCCAGGCAGGTGCTCGAGCCCTTGGCCGGTACCGCTTTCGTCATCGGCGATCGCTACGGCAATGCCATCGCCTGCAGCCTGACCAACAACGGCCTCTTCGGCAGCGCCCGTATCGCACCGACCAGCGGTATTCTCCTGGCCGCGCCGCCACCCGACAATCTCGTGGTCTCGCCGGTGGCTGCACTGATCACCTCCATCGGCACGCAGCGCACCCGGATGGCCGTCGCAGCCTCCGGCGGAGCTGCCGGCGCCACCGCCTTGGCGCGGCTGATCCTCGATATCATCGAACGCGAGATGAGCCTGCCGGAGGCCATGCGCGAAGTTCGGGTCCACCACAACGGCCTGCCCGACGTCGCCTTCGTCGAAGACCGTCTGGACGGCGGCACGCAACAGACCTTGCTGGAGCTGGGGCACAGCCTGCAGCGCGTTCCGGGATTGGGCGAGGTGCAGGCTTGGTACTGTCCCGAAGGCATCCTGCAGGTCCCCGAACTCTGCCGTGTGGAGACCGATCCGCGCGGCTTCGGCCTCTCCACCCTGGCGCCTTAAGTGTTGTGCTCGTTCAATCTGAATCGGCAACGGCCCGCACCCCCGTCCGACCGCCCAGACTAGCATCCTTTCGGGCCGATACAGTCTGGTCGGACGACGCCGTCGCGCCGATGGAGCAAATCCCATGGCTTTGAAGATAGCCGGGCGTGCAGCGGTCGAGCCGTTCCGTGCAATGGACGTGCTCGCCACCGCCAATGCCCTGGAGGGCGAAGGTCGCCACATCCTGCACCTGGAGGTCGGTCAGCCGGCAGCCGCACCGCCGGCCGCGGTGACTGCCGCTGCCAAGGCCTGCCTCGACGGTGGGCGCATCGCCTACACCGACGCACTCGGAATTCCAAGACTGCGTCGAGCGATCGCCGAGAGTTACGCCAAGCTCTACGGCCTCTCGATCGATCCAGCCCGCGTCGCCGTCACCGCCGGCTTCTCCGGCGGCTTCCTCTTGGCCTTTCTGGCCGCCTTCGAGGCCGGAGATCACGTGGCGCTGGCTGCACCTGGCTATCCGGCCTATCGCAATCTTCTGACCTCGCTCGGCATCGAAACGGTCTTCCTGCCGACCACGGCAGCCGAGGGTTATCAGCCGAGCGCACAGCAAATCGCCGACTATCCTGAGCGGCTGGACGGCCTGATCGTCGCCAGCCCCTCCAACCCCACCGGCACCATGGTCGCGGCAGACGACCTGAGAGCGCTGGCGAAGGCCTGCCGGGCGCGCGACATTCGCCTGGTCTCGGACGAGATCTATCACGGCATCACCTACGGCAAGGAAGCAGCCAGCCTGGCCGGCGATCCCAAGGTCATCGTCGCCAACTCCTTCTCGAAGTACTACTGCATGGCCGGCTGGCGGCTGGGTTGGCTGGTCTTGCCCGAACCCCTGGTACGCCCGGTCGAGTGCCTGGCGCAGAGCCTCTTCATATCGGCCTCCGAATTGGCGCAGCGGGCCGGTCTCGCCGCCCTGGGAGCCCGCGCCGACCTCGACCGCATCGTCACCGGCTATGCCGAGAACCGTCGTATCCTGATCGAGGGTTTGCCGAAGCTGGGGCTCACCGGTTTCCTGCCGACCGAGGGTGCCTTCTACATCTATCTGGATGTCACCCATCTCACCAACGACAGCGGCACACTCTGTCAGCGGCTTCTGAACGAGGCAGGCGTTGCTCTGACGCCGGGTCTGGACTTCGACACTGAGGCAGGCAAGCGTAGCTTGCGGATCTCCTTCGCCGGCAGCCAAGAAACCATGGCGGCAGCCTTGGAGCGTTTGGGCAGCTGGCTGCAGCAGCGCTGAGCCATGCTCGCACGCTGGGCAGGATACGGCCGCCGGCTTTTCTACCTGGCACTCTTGCTCTTGGTGCCGGTCGCGGTGACGCCACTGATGCTGTTGCGCCTGACCGAAGGCCAGGGCTGGTCGCACGACTGGACCCCGGCGAGCGAGATCTCGCCGCATCTGGAGGCAGCCGTCATCGCCGCCGAGGACAACCGCTTTTGCCAGCATCGCGGCGTCGATTGGGGCGCCATCCACAAGGCGCAAAAGGAGGTCGCCAGCGGCCGAAGGCAGAATGCGCGCGGCGCCAGTACAATTTCGCAGCAGACCGCAAAGAACCTGCTGCTCTGGCCGGCTCAGTCACGGACCCGCAAAGCGCTGGAGTTGACCTACGTGACCTGGCTGGAGGCGCTCTGGTCGAAGCAGCGCATCCTGGAGGTCTATTTGAACATCGTCGAGTTCGGCCCTGGGATCTACGGCGCCGAGGCGGCAGCGCAGACCCACTTCGGCGTGTCGGCCAAGGAACTGACGCGCCGGCAAGCGGCTCTCCTGGCCACCACTCTGCCCAATCCCCTGGCCCGCAACCCTGGAAAACCCAGCGGCAAGCACGCCTCTCGAGCGCGCCGCATCGAAAGGCGCGTACGCAACCTAGAAGGCCTCATCGATTGTATCGAGTAGCCGGCCACCCAGCAAAGGAGCGAGACGTCGTGACCAAACCGCTTTCCGGCATCAAGGTTTTGGATTTCACCACCCTGCTGCCGGGTCCCATGGCCGGCCTCATCCTCGCCGAAGCCGGCGCCGAGGTGATCAAGATCGAACGGCCCAGCGGCGAAGACATGCGCGGCTATTCTCCCACCTGGGGCCGCGAATCGGTCAGTTTTGCACTGCTCAATCGTGGCAAGAAGAGCTTCGCTCTCAACCTGAGGTATCCGGAGGCCTCTGAGCGCCTGCAGCCGCTGATCGCCGATGCCGACGTCCTGCTGGAACAGTTTCGGCCCGGCGTCATGGACCGCCTGGGCCTCGGTTACGAGGCGCTGAGGGCGATCAATCCGCGCCTGATCTACTGCGCGATTACCGGCTATGGGGCGAGCGGGCCGAAGCAGGCGGTCGCCGGCCACGACCTCAACTACATCGGCGATGCCGGCCTGCTGTCGCTCAGCCACGGCAGCACCCAAGAGCCGGTACTGCCCCCGGCCTTGATCGCCGATATTGCCGGCGGCACCTATCCGGCGGTGATGAACGTCCTGCTGGCCCTGCTGCAACGCGAACGGACGGGCGAAGGCGCCTTCCTCGACATCGCCATGACCGACGGCCTTTTCACCTTCCAGTTCTGGGCGCAGGGCGCCGGGCTGGCCAGCGGCAAATGGCCTGGATCGGGCGAGGGCCTGCTGACCGGCGTCTCGCCGCGCTATCGCCTCTATCGAACGCAAGACGAACGGTTGCTGGCCGCAGCCGCGTTGGAGCACAAGTTCTGGATGACCTTCTGCAAGACGATCGGCCTGGCCGAGATATGGCGAGACGATAACAAGGACCCGGCAGGAACCGCGGCCGCCGTGGCCAAACTGGTTGCTGCCAAGACCTCGGCCGAGTGGGAGCCCCTGCTGGCGAAGGCGGATTGCTGCTGCTCCATCGTGAAGACCACCGAGGAAGCCTTTGCCGATCCGCACTTCGCTGCCCGCGGCCTCTTCGACAACGACCTGGTCAATGAGACGGGTGCGCGGATTCCGGCCTTGCCGATGCCCCTGGCACCCCTCTATCGCGGCGACGAGGAGGCGCGCTCCGCCCCGGCTCTGGGAGCCGACAACGCGAACCTCCTGGCATGAGAGCCCTTAGTGCCCTAAGGCCTGAGCTACCCAGCGATCGGCACCAGGGTCACCGCAGCATCATGGCCATAGCCGTCGGGTTTCCAACGCGCAAACGACTCCACCAGCGGACGCTCGGGATAGATGCCATAGACCGGCACGCCGGCGGCATGAGCGATGTGCAAGGGGCCGGTGCTGGAACTCAGGACCTGCTTGGCGCCGGCCAGATAGGCGATCAACGCGCGGACCTGGGAAAAACTCTCGACCAGCCCAACCCCCGGTTCCTGCAAGATACCGCTGGCAGCCAGAACCTGGCGCCGCTCGGCGGCATCGGCGCCCTGAACCAGGAAGTCCAAGGTCTCGTCGGCATCGCGATTCGCCTGGAGCCAGGTCAGATAGTCGGGCACCGACCAGTTGCGCGCCGAGCCACCGCTTGACAGCACCGCGACCCAGTCCGGGGAGCGGCGCGGTGAGGCCCAGTCGCCAGGCACGGTCAGGGTCGGCAGGGGCTCGAAGTCAGGGCTCTCGATGCCCTGCCACCTAAGCAGTCCGCGCGCCAAATCCAGATTGTAGGCCATCTCGCTCTTGGCCACCCGGCTCCGGCTCTGGCGCAGCCCCTTGCTGTAGCGAAAGTAAGTCGTCGAACGCGAATAGGGACCGAAACGATGGCGCAGGCGAAGGCCTCGAAAGGCCCGACTGGTCGTCGGCGAATCATAAAGCGCCAAGCCCCAGGAGTCGCGCCCCAAGTCGGCCGGCGCCGGGTCGCCGTCGACCCAGACACGATGGTAGAGTCCATTGGCAAGACCCCAGAGCGCGATGTCGCGGGCATAGCGAGAACAATGCAGCGTCACCGACAAGCCGGCCCGCTGCACCAGGTTCGCAGCCGGCAGGCTCAAGACCAGATCGCCCAGACGATCGCATCGGGACACCAAGACCTGCTGCGTCATATTCACCTCTACACAGGACATCCGCCCTGCCCAACTGCCTGTATCGGCGCGCGATCACAAGCCGTTTCCCATCGGCCCTCACTTGAGAGGGCAGAGATTGAGCAAAATTCGACCCCGAGGAAACCCGATCCATGGATGCCTTCATCTGCGATATGACCCGGACTCCGGTGGGCCGCTACGGCGGCGCGCTTTCGTCGTTGCGCTGCGACGACATGGCAGCGCTGCCGCTCAAGACCCTACTGGAGCGCAACCCCGACCTGGATTGGGAGGCGATCGGCGATGTCATCTATGGCTGCGCCAATCAGGCCGGCGAAGACAATCGCAACATCGCGCGTATGGCCAGCCTGCTGGCCGGACTGCCGGAAAGCGTTCCCGGCAGCACGGTCAATCGACTCTGCGGTTCCGGCCTGGACGCGATCGGCTCGACCGGGCGCGCCATCCGGGCCGGCGAAGCGCAGATGATGATCGCCGGCGGTGCCGAGAGCATGAGCCGTGCACCCTTCGTGATGGGCAAGGCCGAGGCCGCCTTCTCGCGCACGGCCGAGATCTACGACACGACACTCGGCTGGCGCTTCGTCAATCCGCTGATGAAGCGTCAGTACGGCATCGATTCCATGCCGGAGACGGCGGAAAACGTGGCCGAGGACTATCAGATCGCCCGAGCCGACCAGGACGCCTTCGCACTGCGTTCGCAAGAGCGCGCAGCGGCGGCGCAGACCTCCGGCCGCCTGGCCAAGGAAATCACGCCGGTGGTCGTCCCGCAACGTCGCGGCGATCCCAAGGTCGTCGAGAAGGATGAGCATCCGCGCGCCGGCGTGACCCTGGACGGTCTCGCCAAACTGCCGACCCCCTTCCGCGAGGGCGGCAGCGTCACCGCCGGAAATGCTTCGGGCGTGAATGACGGTGCGGCGGCGATGCTGATCGCCAACGAGGCCGCGGCCAAGCGCTATGGCCTGACGCCGAAGGCGCGCATCGTCGGCATGGCGACGGCAGGCGTGGCGCCGAGAATCATGGGCATGGGTCCCTATCCGGCCAGCGTCAAGCTGACCCAGCGCCTGGCTATACCGCTAGGCGAAATCGAGGTCATCGAGTTGAATGAAGCCTTTGCCGCGCAGGCCTTGGCCTGCATGCGACAGCTGGGCCTGCCGGATGACGCCGAGCATGTGAACCGCAACGGCGGTGCGATCGCGATCGGCCACCCGCTCGGCATGTCGGGTATCCGCCTGGCGATCACGGCAACACAGGAGCTATCCGAACAGCAGGCTCGCTATGCGCTCTGCAGCATGTGCATCGGCGTGGGGCAAGGGATTGCCTTGATGCTTGAACGGGTCTAGCCGCCCCCACCCTTGCCCGGCTATGCTGACGCCATCGCAGGTCGTGTCAGCTGCGCCGCCTGGCGGCGCTCGCGGGGAGGGCAAGGTCGGTTTAGATGTCCCAGCCAGTTGAGCTTGCCTTCGAAGCAGAGCTTAAAAGCCTGGAACGCGTTCATGTCTTGGTGGAGAGTTTCTCCGAAGCCCAGGCACTCTCCGCCAAGGCCAGCTATGCCTTGTCCCTCTGTTTGGAAGAACTGCTGACCAATGTCGTGATGCATGGGCGCGGCAGGCCGAAGGGAATAACGATCACCCTCTGCATCGTTCTGGCCGGAGAGGATGTACTTGTGACGATCGAAGACGATGGCAGCCCCTACGATCCCACCGAGACTCCGGAACCCGACCTCGATGCCTTGTTGGAGGATCGCCCCATCGGCGGACTGGGCGTGCATTTGGTGCGTGAATTCGCGCATCGCTTCGACTACAGGCACGAGGGTGGTAAGAATTGCGTCCACATTGCCGTCGACCGCAATCTGGGTCGCGACGGATAATCGGCAGCACAGCAGCGATAAGGAGAGATCTATGAGCGCCTTGCAGATGACTGAAGAGGACGACGGCGGGGTTCTGGTGTTTCAGCTTGCCGGCCGCCTCGACAGCGGCACGGCGAAGGATCTGGAAGACACCCTGAAGCAGAGGCTCGACTCCGGTACAGAGGCGATCCTGATGGACATGGACGGGCTGGATTACATCAGCAGTGCGGGCTTGCGGGTGGTGCTGATGGCGGCCAAGCGCCTGCGAGCCTCCGACGGACGTTTCGGGCTCTCGGCGTTGAAGGGCGAAATTCGCCAAGTCTTCGAGATATCCGGCCTGTTGCGCATTCTCACCGCGTTCGACACGCGCCCGGAGGCAGTGGACGCGCTAGGGAGTTAGTTGATTTGCCCCAAGGCTGCACCTGTATCCGATCTGTGCACGATCGCCGCGCAACCGCAGTGCGACCCCCCGTGCACCTCTGGAGATAAGATCCCTCTGGCAGCCCTCGTCGAGGGGATCGGCCCAGACGAGGTCCGGGTCCGTAGCCGCCGCCCGGTTCGGCTGCGGCGGGCGATGCAGGGTGTAACGCAGCAGGCGGCCATACATGACGCCGACATCGGCGACCTGATAGCCCTCCGCCAGCATGTTGCTCCAGGACGCCGTGTTGCCCGGCGCAGCGGAGGCGTAGACATGCCAGGTCTCGGCCGGGCGCAGCAGCGACAACCGCCGGCGCAGCAGTCGGCGATGGAGTCGATGTCCGCGAAATGTCGGATCCACGACCACGCCTTGCATCATCGCCAGGGGCGCCTCGGCGCCCAACCCCAGGAGGCTCCGGGCGCCATCGCCGCTCTTCAGTCCAGTCAAGAGAGTACCGAAGGCGATCAAGCGCCCATTCAAGCGTCGACCCAAGACCGAGCCACGACCGCCGATCACCGACTCGAAGAAGCCGGGCGGGGCCGGCTTGAAGAGGTCGCGGTCGACAAGCGTGCCGTAAGCTAAGCGCTGCAGACCCTCGATCTCGGCGACCTCCTCCTGCCGCAAGGACACCCAAAGGCCATGGCGCTTCTCGAAATCGACGCTCACCGCCTCTAGCTACCGATCACTTCGGCGTAGTTCAGCATCGACAGCGGCGGATAGAGACCGAGATTTTTCGCCACCGGTACGTTGATGATCAGGGAGAAGCGCTTCAGGGTTTCGATGGGAATGTCTGCCGGTGCGATGCCCTCGACCAGGATCTGCTCGACTTTTCGAGCCGTCAGTTGGCCAACGGAGTAGTAGCGGCAGATCAGGCCCAAGAGGCACTCGCCTTTGCGCACCAACTGCTCGGTGGTGCCGAAAGTGGGAAGGCCCAAACGCGCCGCAGCCGGGCGTATGAGATCCAATTGCGATCCCAGGAAGGTGTCGGGCGGGTAGATCAACCAGTTGGCACCGGCTTCCTTGATCTCCTGCAGTCGCTCGGCATAGCCCTCCACGATCGGCCTTCCCTGGCCATCGAGTACGAAGCTGCGTTGGATCAAGGGAAAGCCGGACTCCTCGGCGATTTGGCCGAAACGCTCGACAATGGCGACGGAGTTGGCCTCGGTCGGGGTATAGAGGACGCCCAAGGCCTTGATCGGTCGATAGGACTGGATCGCGCGCACCTGTGCCGCCGGCGGCACCACGTGATAGGCACCGGTGATGTTGCGCCCCGACGAGGCGAAGTCCGGCACCACCTTGGCCCGGACCGGTGCTGCCACGATGGTGAAGACGACCGGAATTTCTTCACTCAGATCGAAGCTCTCCTCGTCGTCGTGCTTGCCCACCGTGGCCAATGTTACAGGCGTGCCCCAAGTGTAGACCAGGTCCGGCTCGATCTCTTCGATCTCCTTCAGGAAGTCTTTCACCTTCGAGGGATCGCGTTCGGCATTCCTATGGATGATCTCCACGTCGATCCCGCGTTGCTCCAGATAGTCCTTGAATCCGCGCTCCACATCGGTCTCGCCGCGATAGGTCATCTGGTAGATATTGAAGGGCCCCTTCTTTCCGGCGGTTTGGCCCACGGCACCCAGAGAAGGCAAGAGCGCTGCCCCGCCGGCCATCATTGCCATGGCCTGCCGACGCCCAAAGATCTTGACGTTCCGCATCGAACCTATCCCGTCCCAGTCTTGGCGCGCACCGCTTCGGAGCGATCCCTGTTGGGGCGATCCCTGTCGCCGCCCATTCCCATAGCGGCAACATAGAGCAAGGCGCCGAGCGCCGATACGCCGCCGACCACCAAAAGCGCCATGTCGAAACCATAGGCACCCAAGACGACGGCGGTCAAAGCCGGCCCAACGGCATTTCCGCTACGTTCCACCAGTCGGAAGACACCATAGACCATGCCTTCCGGTACATCTGGTAGATGACGTCGACCCAGCTCGCCGACAAGGGCGGACTGCGGCGTAATCGACAGCGCCTGCGCCACGCCCAACTGCAACACCATGACAGCTTCGCCCCAAGGCTCCGCCCAGAGCAGCGGGTGCACGACCGCGCTGGCGGAGAGGACGGCCCCGACCAGCACGAAACCCGGCCGATAGCCCCGTCGGTCGCTAAAGCGCGAGACGAAGGGAACCAGCAGGATCATCGACAGCGCATAGAGTGTCAGCACCCGGCCGATGGCCGCTTGGTCGAAACCACCATCGGCCATCGACAGCGGCACCAGGTAGAAGATAAGGGCGGCCAGAATGAGCTTGGCCGGAAAGGCGCAGCCGAACAGCAACATCGCCATGGCCGGTTTATTTATGACCCGCAGGATCAATCCCAGGCTGGGCCGCGCAGCCCCCGACAGACGGTCGCGCCGGGCCTCCTTTGGCATGGCAAAGCGGGTCACCGCCAAGGCCATGAGGGCCAGAATGGCCGAAGCCAGGAAGGTCTCGCGATCTCCCAAGCGGACAGCGAGGATGCCGCCGACCGGCGGTCCGCAGAGCGCGGCGACGAAGATCGCCGCCACTAGAATGGAAAGGCCTCGAGCACGATTGACCCGATCGGTCGCATCGATGATCGCGCCCTGGGCGGACACGAAGACCAAGGCATAGCCGACCGCCGTCAAAGAGCGAAAGATCAGAAACTGCAGCAGATCGCCGACATGGGCGGACCCGGCAAAACCGACGACGGCAAGAATGATTCCGACCCGGAGCGAACGGCGCCGTCCGAAGCACTCGGTGAAGCCATTCAAGAAGGGTTGCAGGATTGCGACGATCACCATGAAGAGGACGATCGGCAAGGAGATGACGACCTCGCGGGACAGCCCGGCGATCGGCGAGGCCAAAGTCGAGATGAAACTGGGCAGGAAGGGCCGGGTGATCTCCTCAGCGAAGAAGAATAGGAACAAAGGCGCCCGTATCGCCGCGAGGCCGGGAGGCGGCTCTTCGCGCACCTGGGTGATGCGAAAGCGCCGATCGAGCTGCTTGAGTTCTGCTAGCAAGGCCGGCTGCTCCAAGGCTTCGGCTCTGGCCTCCAATGCCTTCTGCTTCTCGCTCAGCACCTCGACGCGTTGGTCCAGCAAGCGGGAAGCCTCGCCGAAGAGGCCGGGCGCATCGACTCCCGGATGACGGCGCAGATCGCCGCGCCCGATGGTAACCAGCCTTTGCCCCAAACCGCGCAGGGCACGCCCGATCTCGGAGTTAAAGACCATCGCCAGCATCTCGAAGGTGACCAGCAGCGACGCCAGCAGCACAATGGAGACATCCAGCCAGATGTTGCGAATGGTGCGATCGACCAGGGAGCGAGGAATGGTGACAATGACCGTGGCCCGGACTTTGCCCGCGACCGTGACCGGTGTTTTGACCTGCAAGGGATCGCTCCCGGCGGCCGTCGCCTGCGAGCGCGCTTCGGCCAAGACTGTCCCGGACGCGAGGCGGATCTCAATCGAGGAAAACTCCGGGCTGGCCTGGATCTCCTCGTTTAGGACCGTGTCGGCACCGACGACCTGCTCCAAGGGGATCCCATAGTCGACGGCTTCTTCCAGCAAACCGGACACCGACTTGCCGATGACACTGGCTTTGCTGCTCAGCTCGGGCAGCAGGAGACGTTCGGCGCTATCCAGCGCACGCCAGGAGATGAAGATCAAGGCTGCGACCAGCATGAAAGCCAGGACCAGCAACAACGGAAGGTCTAGACGGCGCACTGGCGAGCCTTCCTCATCTGCCCAAATTCACTCCGCATTGCCTCTCCGCCCTAGCCGTTCTGGGTTTCCAAGTGCTTCATACGCGCATCCAGTTCCGACTGTAATCGATCGATCTCGATAAATGCCCAGCTGGCGCCGCTATCGTCTCCCTCTGCTGCCAGGTGATTGGCTTCCTTGGCGCGGCGCTGGGCGCCTGAAAGCAGCAGCACCAAAGACACGACCGCCATCGCCAAAGCGCCCAAAAGGGCGTAGATTGCGGCGTTGCGCACGGTCACCGCAGTGCCGTCCAGGTTTGCGTCGATGATCACCATGTTCGCGACCATGCGTACGCTCCCCGCCTCGCCACCGAAGTCGTTCATGATTGGAATGTCACGGATCAATCCCGGATCGGCCAACAATGGCAGTGTCTCGCCGACGCGCCGTTCGGCACTGCTGTGCAATATCGTCCCGTCGTCGGCGAGAATGTCGATAGCCGAGATCGCCGGGTCGATATCGAGTTCGCGCTTGAGCAATGGACCTAGCGTTACCTGGCCAGCCAAGGGAATTCCGAACGAGATGCTGATCTCGATGTCGCCGACGATTCCCTTGCCGATGGCGAGCAGGCGTGATTCAACCTGTGTAAGATAGGCGGCTTTGACCGACCCGTAATTCAAGTAGGCACCCAACGCCAAAGCGGCCGCAACCACCGCAGTAATGGCGAAAAGCAGGACCAGGCTCAGGCGCTGCAACATCGTCGGTTCGGTCCCTTCGTCGCGGGAAGTTCAGGCAGATACTCTGTCACGTCTCTAGCGAGCCGTCACAGAGCCTTGTAACATTGTCCTTGACAGGAACGCCACGGGCCACCTTGCGGGCCCCGATCCGGGAACGACAAGCGGCTATGTTCTTCGCAATTCGAATCGGCCTGATTTCTGGCTTGGCAAGCTTTCTGGTGCTGGCCGGTTTGTCGATGCTCGCGGGCCATGCCGTGAACCGGGGACTGGAAGAACAGGAGATCGCGCGCTTTCGCTATCTGGTGACCTCGCTGAAGCGGACGGTGGAGGCCAATCTTGGCCTCGGCCTGCCGATCCAAGATCTGCCTGTCTTGCAGAGCACTATCGAACGCGACCGAACGGCTGAGGCGAATGTCCGAGCGATTGAAATCATCGGACCGAACGATGTTGCGCTTTACAGCACCGATCGAGGCGCCATCGGCGGCGCCATTTCCCCGATCTGGAAACACGCGATCGAAGAGGATCATCGCACGACTTGGGTCGCCTACGACCGCGGTGAGGTGGCCATCGGCCAGGCCATCAAGAACGACTTTGGGCAGCGGATCGGGCAGGTCGTCCTCGTGGTGGCACAAGATCAGGTCACGCCCCCGACACGGCTGACCCTTCGTTTCGCGTCCCTGGGCGTGATACCGATCCTGATCGCCAGCCTCCTGGCCTTCATGGCCTGCAGTACGCTCATGCTCTATCGCGTACGGGTGATCGGACGCGCGCGCGCCGTCTGGCATGGGACCTGGAGCAGCGAGCGGAGCCCCCCCTTGAGACGCGAGTACGAACCGCTGGGGCCTTCCTTGGAGACCGCCTGCCGAAGAGCACGCGACACGACCGAGCAGGCCCTGGTCTCGCTGGATCGGGCCAAGCGACGACTGATGGACCTAGACGATGCGGTCTAGTCAAGACCTCTCCAAGCCGGGATCTTCCAAACAGGGACATCTGGCCAGCCGGCGCTCGGATCTCTACTGCGCCGCCGTGGGTGTCTTGACAGCCCTCCTCGTCGCGCTTGCCGGTCTTTGGATCATCAAGGAGATGCAGCAGGAACAAGCAGCCAGCCTGAACGATTCGACACAGCGTCTGGGGATCTCAGTCGGGCGTTCCGTCGCACAAACGGTTCAGCTGGCTCTGGGCTACGGCATTCCCTTCGACCAATTGCACGGCGTCAGCGACTATCTCGCCGAGGTTCTTCAGGCCAATCCGGAACTGGCCGCAATCATCATCCACGACTTGGAGTTTGCGCAGCGCTACGAGCTGACGAGCGGTTCGGAAGCCGTCGACGCCGCCTTTCACGAACCGCAAAGGGTCACCGTTTGGATCACCCACAAAGGGCAACAGGTCGGCCATGTCGATCTGACCCTGACCGGAGCAAACACCTGGGAAGTCTCGCTGCATCAGTTTCTGCTGCTCATGGCTGCGACATTCCTGGCCGGGCTGGCGACGACGATCGCCATCAGGATCCTGCTCGCGGAGCGTTGGGAGCTGCCGCGCGCGCATCTAATGGCCAGCCTGAGCGCGACTGCACGGGGAACCTTCGCCGACTTTTCCAAGCTGATTCATATCAGTCCGATCACGCAGGTCGCCGACCTTGCCGAACGCGCCCGCGCGCCGGTTCGCAGTCGGGCCCGTGAGGTCTTCTACCTTGCCGAGGAACTGCGATCGATCGATATCGATGGCAGCCTCGGTGGCAAGGTTACGAACTCGGTAGCAGAGGTCGAACAGCGCTTTCGTTTCGAACGCCCGGCCTGCCTCGAGCTGGATCGCTGGTGGCCTGGCTGGCTCAACCTGATACTCCTGCTCGTCGGCACCATGACCTTGCCGCTCATCGGCGGCTACGCCGCCGATCGCGTCGGCTTCAATCTCCTGTCCGGGACTGCCGCCGCCGCGGCTCTGGTCTTGGAGGCTCTTGGTGGACTTCTCGGGCTGGCTGCCGCCTTGCTCTGGAAGCAAGCGGGTGCGATCCGCAGGCTTGCACATCTGATTGCCATGATCGCCGCTGCGGCGGCGACTGCCTGGACCTTCGACTTGCGCGACCTGACGCCCTTCTTGCTGTTCCGTCCGGTTGCCGCCTTCGCCATTTGGTTCACCGTCTTCTCGGTGATGCAAGCCCCCGGACGCAGCCTCAGGGGGCCGTGGTACTGCGCCGGCCTCTTACTGGTCGGCCTAGTGTTGGGTCCAATGCTCGGTAGCCTTCTGGCGGATGGTATCGGCAGGCGGGCCGCGTTTCTGACCAGCGGCGTCTTAGTGTTTGTGGCCGGCGTACCGCTGAGTTTCTTTACCTACCCGGCAGAGCGAGCGCGACGTGGATTGGCCGAGATTTGGCGTCAAGGTGCCATGGTAGCTGCAGGTTCGACCGCCAGTGCTGGCATCGTTGCTTTTTACGGCGGCGCCGTCATCGATCGCCACGACTACGCTCTGCTGGCGAGCTTCATGGGTTGTATCGGTATCGGTTTCGGCTTGGGCCTGATTGTGCGCAGACCGCCACTTGCCCCTTGGGTCCTGGTCTTGGCGATCGCGCTGATCTGGCTTCCCATTCCAATCAACGCCTTGCTTTGCGGTACCCTGTTCTTCTTGGGTGTGGCGCTGGGCTTGCAGATTTCATACGGCTGGCGACGGCCCACCGGCCTGTCCGGGCTGGCGGCCGGTCTCTTCGGTCTGGGCTTGGGCCCCGCCATCGCTCAGGCAGCACTGTATCTCGGCCTCGGTGCCCCGCTTTGGATCAGCGCGCTCCTGGCCTTTCCCCTGCTGGTTTCCCTATTCTTCCGGCGAACCGGCCGGCGCTCGAGACGGCGAGGCTAGGGCGTCTCATGCTGCTTCGCACTCGCCTTACCTTGTATCTTTCCATCGCCTTCCTCCTGGTGATGGTGAGCTTGGTTCTTGTCGGGCTGAGGCGCGAGATTCTCGTCGAGTCTCGGCTTGCGTCCCTGGCCATCGTCGGCCAGGAGTCCGTCTGGGACGGCTTGGTCGCGGAAAGCATCGTCGCGCTGTCCGACGAGGGCGATATTTTGATCGGAGAGATGGAACGCCGCTCGCCACCGACCAACAACGAACAACTCAGGCGCTGGTTCGATGCCACCAAGCACAGCCATTCCAATCCCGACACCGTCTTTCAGGTGACCGATCCCAGCGGAAAGCTGCTGTACAGCTCGCTCGGTACGATCGAACAGGAGCCCTTCCTCAATGCCGGTTCTTTGGATCGAGTGATTGTGGAACTGAGACCGGTCAGCGGCTTGCAACAGACCGGGCCGGACAATTTCATGATCCTCACGGCTATCCCTTTGCAGGCCTACGGCAAGCCGATCGGCGTGCTTACTCTGGGACGCGATGCGATCGAGAACCTGCGTCGCTTTGGCCACGAGATCAAAGCGACGGCCTTTCTACTGAGCCTGCGCGGCCGCATGGTCGAGGGGACCTCGACCCAGCTCTGGGAGCGGGTTCAACCGCAAGTCCCACCGCGCGACACCAGCTTCAGCACCGTCAGCACGCAGGATCGCAGCTACACGGTGACCGGCGTTCCGGTCGAGAACCCCGACGGACAGAATGTCGGCACCTTGGTATCACTGCGCGATTCGACCGAGGAACTAGAGGAGATCGATCAGCTCGGCACCGTGATCCTTGGATTCATCGTCGTCTTCCTGGTGCTGGTCCTGAGCGCACTCTATGTCTACTTGCGGCATGCCTTCCGCCCTCTGGAGAGTGCCATTTCGGTGCTGCGGGCCCTCTCGAGCGGCAACACCGAGGTCACGCTCGAAGCCACCGGGTCGGGTGAGATCGGTCGGATTGCCGACACCGTGTCGGTCTTCCGCGCCAATGCCATCACTGTAGAGCGACAGCGCCGGCACGCCGAACGCAATCGACGGCGCCAGGAGCGCTTGATTCGCCAGCAGCTCTCACTTTTGGCCGCAACCCTGGAGGGCGGCGGCAAGGACGACGAACTGGACGACATGCGCTCGCTTTTGGACGAGCCGCAACAGGGAACCAGACGGTCAGCGACCACCTCCAGCATGAACGAGGAAGAGCAGTTGGGCCTGCTGACCCAGGTTCTGCGCAGCATGTCCAGTCGCATCACCGATCAGCATCAGCGCCTGACCCAGATGGTGGCCGAACTGCAGGAAGCCATCGTCACCAAGACCAAGCTGGCCGGCCTGCAGCAGGAGTTGGAGATCGCCAGACGCCTGCAGGGCTCGATCCTACCCAAGAGCCTGCCGCCCCGCGACGATGTCGAGATTACCGGCTACATGCAGCCGGCCCTGGAAGTGGGGGGAGATTTCTACGACTTCTTCTTCGTCGACGAGGACCGTTTGGGCGTGGTCATCGCCGATGTTTCCGGCAAAGGCATCCCTGCCGCCCTCTTCATGGCGATCTCGCGCTCGCTGGTGAAGGCCGGTGCTCAGTCCTTGAAGGAACCGGGATTGGCGATCAATCGCGTGAACGATGTGATGGCCGACGAGAACGAGGAGATGATGTTCGTCACCCTCTTCTACGGGGTTCTGGACCTGCGCAGCGGGCGCTTGGACTTCGTCAACGCCGGCCACAACCTGCCTTACCTGCGACATCCCGACGGCTCGGTCGAAGCACTGGGCAAGATCGGCGACATTCCCTTGGCCGTCATGGAGGATTTCGAGTTCGCCCAGGATCACTATCGGCTGGTACCGGGCGACCTCTTGCTGCTCTATACCGACGGCGTGACCGAAGCCTTCGATGCCTCCGACGAGGCCTATGAGGAATCCCGCTTGGAGGCTGCTCTGGCGGCCTTGCCGCGCAACGTAGACAGCGAAACGGTGCTGACGGCGGTGAAAGACTCAGTCAGCCTCTTCGTCGGCGATGCGCCGCCGTCGGACGATCTGACCATGCTGGCACTGCGTTGGCAACCGCACAAGAATCCCTAGCCTCGATCCTGCCTTTCCCTACTCGCTCAAGCGATAGACACCATCCCAGTTCGCACCGGGCGGTGCCTCCAATAGCCGGGTGGCTCGGTGCAGCAGCAACAGTGCTGCCTGATCGTCAGGGTGCATCTCCAACCAGGCGCCGAGCCCTTCGATCGCCGTCCCGAAGTCCTGCGCCCGATAGGCCACCAAGGCCTCTGCATAAGCCTGCTTTCGGGCCCGCTCCTCGGCGCCGGCTTCCTCTTGGCTGCACAGCAGTGCGAAGACTCGCTCCGGCTTCTCACGTCCCCTCAGTGCGGCAAAATCCAGTTCCATGAAGCAAAAGCCCTCGCCGGCGTTACGCCGGGTCTCCTCGCAGACCGCGATCCCGGTGCCGTAGAGCTTGGCCGCGGTCTGCAATCTCGCCGCCACATTGACGCGGTCGCCGATCAGGGTGAAGCCGCGCGAATGCTCGGTACCGACCTCGCCCGCCAAGACCTTACCGGTCGCCACGCCGGTCGCGACATCCAGCCGCTCGCTGTGCTCGAAGCTCTCGGCTGCCAGGGCAGCGCGCAATTTCGGCAGATCTCGGCGCTGTTCGAGCGCCGCACGGCAGCAGGCCTCGTCCTGCTCCGCATGATTCAGTGAATGGCGGCCCCCAGAAGGCCATGACGGCATCGCCGATGAACTTGTCGGTGATGCCGGCCTGGGCCGAGATCGGCTCGGTCATGGCTGCCAGAAAACGGTTCAGCAGTTCGATCAGGCGCGACGGCGACAAGCGCCCCGACCAACCGGTGAAGTCGCGCATATCGGCGAAAAGCACGGTCATGCGGACTTCCTGGCCGCCGCTCAGGTCGTCGTCGCGAGCCAGAATGCACTCGACGATCCGCGGATCGACGTACTCGCCGAAGAGGCGCTTCAGCTTGCGGTGCTTGCGCTGCTCGGGCACGTCACTGAAGACCACGATGACGCCGTAGCGTTGCGGCGCCTCGCCCTTCGTCATGTGCAAGAAACTGGAGGAGACGTGCAGATCCAGCCGCTTCTCGAAATCGCGCAGGACCACGTCGCGGCTGTGGGTTACCTCGTGCTCATAGATGGCACGCAACCCCCCTCATTGAAATCGTCCAGGCGCGCCTCACCTAAAAAGACCTCGGCAAAGCTGAGACCCGGCACCTGGTCCGGATCGAGATCCAAGATGCGTCCGGCGGCACGGTTGAAGGTCACGATGGTTCCTTCAAGATCGAAGGTGACGACCCCGTCGCGTATATTGGCCAGCACCATCTCGTAGATGAGGCTCTCTCGCTGCCCTGCCTGCGCCGGCTCTTCGCTCTTTGCCATCGACCAACCCCTTTTCCTCGGCCCGCTTCTGTATTACCGGGTCCGGGCCGCATCAACAAGCTGGACCGTGAGCCGGCCTTTGCTTTGGAGTGCTCCGATAATGCAAGAGTCCTACAGGGAACCCCCGATCATCGATCAGCCCACCGCGGCCAATGCCAATCCGGAGCCCGGCATCTTCGAACGCATCAAGAATGCCGTCCTCTATGTGATCATCATGATCCTGTCTTCGACGATCGGTCTGCTCATGGGTCTGATCGGCTCAATCTTCGCTGCGATCTTCACGGTCTTCGCCGGCTTGTTGTTGGGCAACGCGGTCGGACGCCAAATCGCGCGCGCCATTGCCATGAAAGAGAAGCCGGAAATGCAGGTGGTCTGGACCCAGATGCGCCGCTGGCGCTATGGCAATCCGCCCAACGGCGGCCCCCCGCCGCAAGCTTGAGCGAGCCGTGTGGCACCGATCGAATGACCGGTTTCTGCAACGGCACCGGCCTGAAGGTTTGGAAACAGTCCCTAAGCGAGCCGGTTTAGCGATAGCCTTTGCCGTCGAAGCGCCAGAGGCGGTGGCCGGATCCCTGCGTCACCGCCACATCGCTCATCTCGTTCGAGTAACTGCCCGGGAATTCAAAGCCCTGATTGGGTAGCGGGCCGAGGATCACGCTGTAGCCGCCGGCCGCACGCCGAAAGATGCTGAGCTCGCTGGTCTGCTTGCTGTCGGCCGTCCAGGCGGCGACGATCACCGCCTCACCCGTACCGGACTGACGCCCGAGCGAGACCTGGCTTACATCCAGCCAGGCCGGTGCCTGATAGGGCAGTTTGCGCGCCGCCGCCCCATAGTGGCGCTCCAGGAAGGCGCCCAGATCTCCCTGATAGGGCGGATCCAGCGGTCTGACCGAGGAGACGCCGCTGGCGTTGACCGCGCTCAACACACCGCCACCCTTCTGCAAGGCCGCCTTGGTCGGCCCGTCGATGTAACCACTGACCGGCAGGTCGTAGGTGCGCTGGTAGGCGGCGAGCGCGTCGCGGGTGCGCGGGCCGACCACGCCATCGACCGGCCCGGGCGGGAATCCGCGCGCCAGCAAGACACTTTGAATCTCGATGATCTTGCGTTGACTCAAAGGCAGGTCGCCCTTGGGCGGCGGCGCTTTGCTGCTGCAGGCGGCAAGCACGAACAGGCATGCGCCGAAGATAAAGAAGGGCCCTGCTTTCACCACCCATGCACCCTCAAGAGAGATACGCTCTCCAGCCTATCTCAGAGGTATCCGAGTCGTATCAAGCCGCGCTTCGCTGCGCCTCGTCCTCCAAGATCATGTCGACCGCCTTTTCGGCGATCATCACCGTCGGCGCATTGGTGTTGCCAGAGGTGATGGTCGGCATGATCGATGCATCGATCACCCGCAATCCCTCCAGCCCACGCACGCGCAGGCGTACATCCACGACCGCAGCGGAATCCTTGTCCATACGGCAGGTGCCGACAGGGTGAAAGATCGTGGTGCCGATGTCGCCGGCGGCGCGCACCAGCTCCTCCTCGCTTCGCACAGCCGGTCCCGGCAGGTATTCCTCAGGTCGGTGCGGCCGGAAAGCCTCACTCTCCAGGACGATACGCCGGGTAATCCGGATCGAGTCGGCTGCGACCTGCCGGTCGCCCGGATCGCTGAGGTAGTTCGGCTGTATCGCTGCCGGCGTCATGGGATCCCTGCTCTTCAAGCGAACCTGGCCCCGGCTGCACGGTCGCAGGTTACAGACCGAGGCGGTGAAGGCATTGAAGCTGTGCAGCGGTTCGCCGAACGTCTCCAGGCTCAAGGGCTGCACGTGATACTCCAGATTGGGCATCTCGAACGCGGCACTGGAGCAGGTGAAGGCACCCAGCTGCGAGGGCGCCATGGTCATGGGCCCGCGTCTCAGCAAAGCATACTGCATGGCTATGCCGGCTTTGCCGACGAGGCTTTGCATCTGGGTATTCAGGGTCTTGAGGTCATGGACCTTATAGATCAGACGCAGCTGCAGGTGATCCTGCAGATTGCCGCCGACCCCCGATAGCGCGCGGCGAGGCTCGATGCCTTGCTCGCGCAGATGCGCGCCCGGTCCGACCCCCGAGAGCATCAAGAGGTGCGGCGAGTTGATTGCGCCGGCCGACAGCAGGACGGCGCCTTTGGCCTCGATCCGTTTCACCTGGCCTCGATGGCGAAGCCGCAAGCCGCTGGCCCGACGTCCCTCGAAGGTCAGCTCCAAGGCCTGCGCCCGGGTGAAGAGCGTCAGGTTCGGGCGCTTCAAGGCCGGCTTCAGGAAGGTATCGGCCGTTGTCACGCGCCGGCCGCGCCGTTGATTGACCTGGAAATAGGCACAGCCCTCGTTGCTGCCGCGATTGAAGTCCTTGATCTTGGGAATGCCCTTTTCGGCGGCTGCGTCACGAAAGCGGTCCAACACATCCCAGGTAAGACGCATGTCCTCTACCCGCCAGTCGCCGCCGGCCGCATGCATCTCGTCCTCGCCGCGCGACTGATCCTCCGAGCGCCGGAAATAGGGCAGAACCTGGTCCCAGCCCCAACCCGGATTGCCGAGCTGACGCCACTGGTCATAGTCGCTGGACTGGCCGCGCATGTAGATCATGCCGTTGATCGCCGAGCAGCCGCCGATCACCTTGCCGCGCGGATAGTGCAGCGCGCGGCCGTTGAGACCGGGTTCGGACTCCATCTTGAAACACCAGTCGGCGCGCGAATTGCCCATGGCATAGAGGTAGCCGACGGGAATGTGGAACCAGATCCAGTTGTCCTCGCCGCCGGCCTCGAGTACGGCCACCGATCTGCTTGCCTCGGCACTCAGGCGATTGGCCAGGACGCAGCCGGCCGATCCGGCGCCAACGATCGCATAGTCGAAACTGCCGAGACTCTCTTCTGTCGGCGCAGAGGTCATGGCTTATCCTCTCCCTGGACCTGCCTTCTCCCCGAATTCCAGCAGCGAAGGTCTCGTGGTCACGGATGCTGGCGCGAGACTAAACCAGAGCCCCTGACTGCGAAAGCGACTCCACCGGCAAAGACCTCCGCGTCGCAATTGTAGTGGCGGCACATGGCCGCTCGGTGCTACACGCCTAAAAATCGACAGGTCGGTGCCGCACGCGAGTTCGTCTTTTGCGCGCGAATCGAGGCAGGATATGGCAGAGCGGCACTTTCTTTTCGTGCAAACCCCTTTCGGCAGCTTTCCCAGACGCTTGGCAGAGCGTCTGCGTGCCGAGGGGCATCGCGTGACCCGGGTGATCTTCAACGGCGGCGACCTCTGCAACTGGGGCTTCCGCAACGCGCATTTCTTCCTGGCGCCGACCGGCAGCTATCGCGCCTGGATCGCCAAATTGATCGCGCGCGAGGCGGTCAGCGATGTCGTGACCTACGGCGACGGCCACTACTACACCGAGGTCGCCATCGAGCAAGCACACAAGGCCGGGATCGCCACCGCCTGCCTGGAGCAGGGCTATCTGCGCCCGAACTGGATCACCATGGAGCCGGCCGGCGTCAACGGCAGCTCCAGCCTGCCGCGCGATCCGGCGATCTATTGGTGCCTGGGGCGTCACGTCGCAGACCTGCCGGGAGCGCACGAGACCTTGGGCGCCATCACCCGCAACAACACCCTGAACATCATAAAATACAGCCTGCTGTTCTATTTCCTGGCGCCGCTGTTTCCCTTCTACCGCTCGCCGGTCTATATGCCGGGCTATGTGACCGGGCTGGCGCACCTCTGGGGCTACTACTACGGCAAGACCCTGACCGATAAAGTGGCGCGCCAAGAGCAGCGGATCTACGACCTCGAGCAGCCCTATTACCTGGCTCTCATGCAGCGCCCCGGCGACAACCAGATCGTCCACCACTCGCCCTTCAAGCAGGTGCGGGACTTCTATCGCCACACCATCCGAAACTTTGCCGAGCACGCCGACCCAACCCACCACCTGGTCTTCAAGTGCCATCCCCTGGACCAGGGTCTCAGCGGTCACACGCGCGGCATTCGTCGCGCCGCCATCAAGGCCGGCGTCGCCGAGCGAGTCCACCTCATCGACGGCGGCCAACTCGCTGCACTGGTGAAGCAATCGGCCGGGGTGATCACGGTGAACTCGACCGCCGGCCTGGTCGCGCTCAACTTCAGTGCCAAGTGCATCACCTTGGGCAAGGCCGTCTACGACATCCCGGGCTTGACCTATCAGGGCCGCCTGGAGGATTTTTGGAACGCCGAGACGGAGCCTAACAACGATCTCTACCTGCGGTTCCGGCAATTGATGGCCGAGATGACCCAGATCCTCGGCAGCTATGCCACCGAGAAGGGAATTCCGATGGCAGTCGAGACCTGTGCGATCCGGCTGATCGACGGCCTGCCGACGGTCGACGGCATCGCGGCCCAACGCACGACCGTGCCGGCCTAGCCGATGTGCGGCCGCTACTCCACCACCACCGCACCCGAGGCCTTGCGCGCACTCTTCGCCTTTGAGGAGCAGCCCAACCTGGCGCCCCGCTTCAACGTTGCGCCGACGCAGTCGGTGCCGGTCGTGCGCCGCGACGCCGAAGGCCGCCGACGGCTCTCGCAGTTGCGCTGGGGTTTGGTGCCGCATTGGGCCAAGGATCTCTCGATCGGCGCGAAGATGATCAATGCCCGCTCCGAAACCCTGGCCGAGAAGCCCTCTTTCCGCCAGGCCTTCGCCAAGCGCCGTTGCCTGGTGGCCGCCGACGGCTTCTACGAATGGCGGGCGGAGAAGGGCCGCAAGGCGCCGAAACAGCCCTATCGCATCGAGTTTCCGGGACGCGCGCCCTTTGCCTTCGCCGGCCTCTGGGAGCGCTGGGGCGATCGCGAGGAGGGCACGCGCATCGATAGCGTGACCATCATCACCACCGAGACCAACGAGACCCTGCGCCCGCTGCACCATCGCATGCCGGCGATCCTGGGGCCCGGGGTCTTCGCGCTTTGGCTCGACCCGGAACGGGAGAAAGCGGCCTTACAGGCCTTGCTGCAGCCCTATCCGGACGAAGCCGGCGCCTATGGATCGCTCGGCTACTACGCGGTTTCGACTCGCCTGAACAAGGCGACCAACGAGGAGGCATCTTTGCTGGAGCCGTTACCCGACAGTACGCTTCTCTAAGTGCCTCCAGATTGATCGGATGGTGCCAAGAGATCTTTCGGCACCCCTTGCTCCAGCATGCGCCCGTCTTGCAATCGGCCGGCCCAATCGTAGGCCGCGACCGTCTCTAGCGAGCCCACGCCGACCGGTAGGTTGCCACTATGCAGCTCCCGCTGCTGGCTTTGCGAGAGTCCGGCTTGGCCCCGGTCGGTAAAAAGCCGGCCAGGGTCGCGCACAAGCGATCCAGAGACCCGCTATCGAGCGGCGATTGCAAGTCGAGGGGCTCGGCGTCGGGAGCGCCGTCGAGTAGCGCTGCGATCAGCATGTCTGCAGCTTCGGCGCCCAGTGCGATCAATGGCTCGAAGAGTCCTTCGGAGCGCAAGACCTCCAACAGACGGGAATCGCTGGCAATCCTCCAAGAAGCCGCCGTCCGGGCTGCCTCGGAGGCGATCACGGGCATCAACTGGTCGCCGCCGGTCTTGCGGAAGACCCGCGGCCGAAAGCGCAGGCGCCGCAGCATACGCTCGCCGACGATGCTCTTGTAGAGATTGAGGACGAACTTGACGGCGTTGTTCAGCGCGATCAGCAGCAGGAAGAGGCCGGACAGCACCAGCAGGTAGGGCAGCTGCTGAAGCTCCACTCCAAGCACGTCGACCGGAAACTTGTGCTCCTCGATGGCGCTGTTGACGATTCACTCGGGCACCTCGAGGATCATGTAGACCAGCGGAAACGACAGGCAGGTGATCGCCGTGACGGTCAGCTGCTGGCGGGTACTGTAGGCTCAAACGAATCCGAACAGCGTCTCTTTCATCGACTCCCCGGCCTGCCGTCTTTGGTCGAGACTTGAGTGCCCGGCCCGAAGTCAACCTTGCCGGCAAACCCGGCAAAAGGCAAGCGGTCTAGAGAAATCCAGGATCGCTCGTCATATCCAAGCCGGGGAAAACGCTGCGTTCCAGATCGGCGGAGGAGAGCCCGAAGGCGGCGCGGAGCGCCTGGGCCGGATAAAGCCGTATATCCTGGGTCGGCATGAGGTCGCGCCCCTCGTAGAGGTCGCCATCATCGAGCCCGGGCCAGCGGCCGTAGAGCCGGCCGCCGCGGACCGCACCGCCGCTCAGCAGGGTCACCCCGCCGGTGCCGTGATCGGTACCGCGCGTGCCGTTCTCGGCCATGGTCCGACCGAACTCGGTCACGGTGATGACCAGGGTCTCGTCCCAAATCTTGCCGCCGAGACTCTTCTTCAAGGCCAGCAAGGCCGAAGCAAGTGCCTTGAACCGCCTCTTCAGATTGGGAAACTGAATGGCATGCGTGTCCCAGCCGGCCAAGGACATGCCGACGATACGGGCGTCGCCCTTCAGCATCTCCGCGGCCAGCTGGGCGCTGGCCTTCGGCGAGGCCGTGCGCGAGGCCAGATTGCCGCTGAGCTCGTCCGTCACCACGTCGGCAGCCTGCGCCGCAGAGAAGGCCTTGGCAAAGAGCGGGTCCTCGCCATAGAGCGCCTCCAGCAGCGATTCCCCATCCTCGTCCGACTTCAGGTCATTGCGCGGCGACCAGAAGAGCGCCGGCGCCTCGCCGCGCAGCAGCAGCATGCGCTCGCGGGAAACGGCGACGGCATAGCCCTTGTCCTGTCCTCTCGGCAGCAGCGTGACGGCGCGATTGAGCCAGCCGTCGGTTACCTCGCTGGTGGTAGCCGTCCCCATCTCCAGGATGTCCTGGCCTTCGAAGTGGCTGCGCTTGTCCCGATAGGGCGTCGCCACCGCCGGCGCAAAGGCCAGATCTTCGGATTTCCAAAGCGGGTAGATCGGCTTCAGAACGGGATGCAGGGCAAAGCCGGGGGCCAGTTCCAAGGGTTTCTTGCCTGCGTCTGCAGCGAGCGTCGGCCGCTTCGACAGCCAAGCGCGATCCTCATAGGGGCGCAGCATGTCGAGCCCATCGAGGCCACCACGCAGAACGATAATCACAAGCCGTCGCTCGCCCGGCGCCGAGGCCCAAACCAGAGTGGGAGACGCAAGCGCCGAGGTCAGCAGCAGAGCCTGGCTGCCACGCAGGAAGCCGCGTCGAGAGAGGGCCATCAGGCTCGACATGAACCTATCTCCTTTGAAACTCGGGACTGGCGAGGATGAGGCTCTGCTTCGCCGATCTGCCGTCGGCTTCCTGCATCAAGAGGGCCAAGCGATCGGTCTCGGCAGGGCCGAAGGCATCGGCCAGCAACCGCTTCGGCTGTGTCTCTTTCAGGGGGCCGCGTGAGAGTCTGGTGACAAAGCTCAGCCTCTCGGTCAGGCCCTGCGGCGAAATCCAGGCTTCCGCGGCCTCCGCCCAACCATCCGGGCCGGGCGCCGACCAGGGCAGCTGGCCCATCGCTGTGAGCGGGGCCAAAGTATAGGGATAGTGCCGCGGCAGAGGATCGTTGCTCATCATGCCGTCTTTGGTCTTGAAGGCCTTCTTTCGCGCCTTGGTGATCTTGGCCTCCCGACCCGGCGGCAGGGAGACGCGCAACGCGGAAACCAGGTAGTCGAAGGGTTGGCGCACCTTCTGCCCGAAGGTCTCCCAACTGGCCGGGTGCTCCAGCAGGGCCCGATAGACCGGCATCAGCTGGGTGTCGTTGTCGTAGTAGGTCGCCTCCAGATGCTGCACGACCGCTTCCGGCGGCTCGTCCGAGAGAAAGTGAACCGCCAGTTTGCGGGCCAGGTGACGGCCGGTCGAAGGGTTATGGGCCAAATCGTCCAGAGCCCGGTAGACGGCATCGATCCCGTCCGGGTTTTCGCCGTAGCTGCGCCCCAAGACCGTCTTCAGCCCAGGCTGGACCAGGTCGCGATCGTAGACCGCTACGCCGGCATCCTCGTCGACCGTCACACCGGTCAGCAGGGTTGCGAACTGGCGCACGTCATCCTGGGTGTAGTGGCCGCCGACACCCAGGCAGTGCAGCTCGATGATCTCGCGCCCCAAGTTCTCGTTCAACCCCCGTTTGCGGCGGCGGCCGGCTTTTGAATCGGGCCCGACCGAGCGGTTTTGGTCGAGATAGAGCTGCATCGCCGGGTGCAGGGCGGCCTTGCGCAAGAGGGTGCGGAAGTCGCCGGCGATGAAAGGTCGGACGGCCTCGGCCTCATAGCTGGATACCAGGGCTCGCAAAGAGGTCTTGGCCACGGAGACGGTGAAGTGGTCGGCCCAGAAAAAGGCCAGCCGCTCGTAGAAGCCGTCGGGCTGGGTCACGCTCCAGAGCACGCGTTCCTGCGCTTCCTCGACATAGTTCCCGCGCAGGAAGCTGATGCGCTCGCGCTTCACCGCACGCGCCTTGTCATTATCCTTGTTCTTCCGTGCCCGACGCTGCCGCTCGGTCAATCGGCGCAGGTCCTTGATGCGCGTCTCGGAAGGATCACGGGCGAAGGTCACCTTCTTTGCGGCACCGGGCTCGACCTGATCCAAAAGGCTCTGCGCATCCTGGGGTGGATCTTCCCCCAATTTTCGACCATAGCCGAACCGGAGCGGCGCTATCTCTTCGAAGCGGCGTTCCATCCCTGCCTCTCCAACCGCTGTGCAGACCAGCCAATAGAGCCATGGCATCTGGCATCCATGCCGACATCTCCTAAAGGGAAAATGTGGCGTTTTAGCGGAGGCTGTCAAAAATTCCGGGCACTTTCGGCGATCTGAAATCGCCGCTTCCGATTTCTCGAAACTACGCTTCGCTTAGTTCGCAGCGCCGCCGCCACCGCTTGACCGGACAGCGGAAGGCGCGCTTGCCTCGCGATCTGGAGACATTCTCATGTGGAGCCGAAGGCATGAAATCTCACGCGCGCGTAGTGGTCATCGGCGGCGGTATCGCCGGCTGCAGCACGCTCTACCATCTGACCCGAGAGGGCTGGAGCGATGTGGTCCTGGTGGAGCGTGACGAGCTCACCAGCGGCACCACCTGGCATTCGGCAGCGCAGGTGACCAACTTCGGCGCCCTGCAGACCATGATCGGGCTGAAGAGCCACTCGATCCGGCTCTACAAGGAACTGGCCGAAGATCCGGACTATCCGATCAACTACCACTACGGCGACGGCGGCATTCGTCTGGCCGGCAGCCAGGATCACCTGGATGGCTATCACCACTTCGTCTCGCTGGCCAAGGGCATGGAGGTCGATTTCGAGATCATCGATGCCGAGGAATGCCGACGCCGCCATCCTTTGATTGAGACGCATGGATTGCTGGGCGGCCTCTGGGACCCGCTCGACGGCGACATCGACCCGGCCCAGCTCTGCCAGGCCTTGGCCCGGCGAGCGCGCAAGGCCGGCGCCGAGATCTACCGCCACACGCCGGTCGTCGGCCTGCAGCAGAAGCCGGACGGCAGCTGGTTGGTGCAAACCACCGAGAGCGACATTCATTGCGAGATTCTGGTCAATGCTTGCGGCTATCGGGTGAACGAGGTCGGCGCGATGATGGGTGTCGAGCACCCGGTGGTCTCGATGGAGCACCAGTATTTCCTGACCGAGGCGCTACCGGAGCTGGAGGCGCGCGAAAACCGCGTACCGCTGCTGCGCGATCCCATCGACGACTTCTATTCCCGCCAGGAGAAGAAGGGTTTGCTGGTCGGCATCTACGAGCAGGGCTGCAAGACCTGGGGCATGGACGGCATCGACCCGGATTTCGCCAATGCGCTCTGTCCGAACGATCTGGACCGCTGTCTGGACAACATGGAGCGGGTGTTCGAGCGCATGCCCTGCCTGACCCGCACCGGCATCCACACCGTCATCAACGGGCCGATCACCTACACCGCCGACGGCCTGCCCTTGGTCGGCCGCATCCCCGGCAAGCGCAATGCCTGGTGCATCATCGGTCTGCGCGCCGGTGTCGGCGAGGGCGGTGGGCACGGTTGGATGCTGGCGCAGATGATGGTGCACGGCGAGGCTTGCTACGACACTTGGTGCCTCGATCCCCGGCGCTTCACCCGCTATGCCACGGTCGAGTATACGGCACTGAAGGCGATCGAGGACTATCGCAACGAGTTTCGCTTTCACATGCCGCACGAGCATCGGCCCGCAGGCCGCCCGGCCAAGACCACGCCGCTCACCCCCATTCTGGAGGCTGCCGGCGCCCATTTCGGCACGGTCAACGGCTGGGAACGGGCAACCTTTTTCGCCGGCGATCCGGCCTTTGAGGAAAACCTGACCTTTCGCTTCGCCAATTGGCATGGACTGGTGGGCGAAGAGGTGGCGGCGGTGCAGAACGGCGTCGGTATCATGGAGGTCTCCGGCTTCAATCGCTACGAGATCAGCGGCCCCGGCGCCCGCGATTGGCTGGACGGGCTGTTCTGCGGCCGCACGCCCAAGCGCGTCGGCAAGGTTGGTCTCGGCTACCTCCTGACCGAACAGGGCAATGTCCTGGGCGAGGCCACCCTGGCGCTGCTGGAAGAGGAGCGGATCTGGTGGGGTTCGGCCGCTGCGGCTGAGTACCACGATTGGGACTGGCTGCAAGAGCGCCCGCCGGCAGATGGCTCGATCCGCATCGAAAACCTGACCGAGAGCCACACCATCCTCGTCGTCGCCGGCCCCAAGGCGCGGGCAGTCTTGGCCGAGGCGGCACCGCGCAACGACTGGAGTGCGATCGGCTTTCCCTGGCTCCGCGTCTGCCCGGTGCGCATCGGCCAGGTGGCAACGATCGCGATGAGCGTCAGCTTCTCGGGCGAGACCGCCTTCGAGCTACACATCCCCAACGGCGAACTGGTCGGCGCCTATAGAACGCTGAGCGCCGCCGGCGAGGTGCACGGCATGCGTCCATTTGGCCTCTATGCCACCGAATCCATGCGCATCGAAAAGGGCCACCGCCACTGGAAGGGCGACCTTCTCACCGAGTTCAATCCCTTCGAATCGGGCCTGGATCGCTTCGTCGATAGGACCAAGCCCGATTTTCCCGGCAAGGCCGGCCTGGAGGCCCAGATCGCGCGCGGGCCACGGCGGCGTTTCGTCACCCTGGCGATCGACAGCGACCGCGCCCCCGCACATGGCGGCGATTCGCTGCTACAGGGCGGGCGCGTCGTCGGCACGGTCACCTCGGCCGCCTGGGGCTACCGTGTCGGCCGCAATCTGGCCATGGCTTTCGTCGAGCCGGACTGCGCGGCACTGGACACGGCCATGGATGTGCTTGTGCTCGACGAGCGCTTGCCGGCCAAGGTGGTCGAGCCCTGCCTCTACGACCCGACCAACGCGCGCATCAAGAGCTAAGGTTTGTCGAGAAACATCTGAAATTCTAGCCGGCAGTGTCGAGGCAACAGCGAGACGACTGTCAGCCTCCTGGATTGTTGGGCGTAAGACTTCAGCGCTCCGTTGCCCCTCCATCGTCACCTTCCGGCAAGACCGGAAGATCAATCTCCACTAGCCGAACAAATGGCGAGCGATTCTCCGGTCGAGCCGGAGAATGACAGTGGTGGGGATTTGGTGTGATGTTTGGCTGCGAGCACTGGCCATCCTTGCCAACGCTCACACCAGGGACAACAGCAATTGGTCTGTAAACGCACTGCGGCACATGACGCATACCTTCAAAGCGGCACCACCTTCACCGCCACGGAGTGCACGGCGCTGCTCTCACCCATGTCGGTCTTGGTTCCCGGGTTCAAGCGATTGACGTTGCTGCCCCAATGTCCTTTGACGCTATAGATGGCGCCGGGGGGAATCAGATCGTCGACCGCAGCCAGGGCGGCCATCGTCCCGACCTCGCTTTCCAGCCGCACGCGGCTGTCGGGTTGCACACCGAGACGGTCTGCATCCTCAGGATTCAAGGTCACCGTCAAGGGCTCTACCTTCTCTTTGATCCTCGGCTCGTTGGCATAGCTGTCGTTCATCATCCAGGGGCTGGCCGGGGAGAGGAGGCGCAGGCGGCCGTTGGAGAGAGCCGGGTCGCTCTTCGGCTGTGGCACCCGAGGATGCCCATCGGCTTCGGCCTGCTCGCTGGCCAGTTCCAGCTTGCCCGAGGGGGTCGGAAAGCGGCCGTCGGCATAAGTCACCAGCGGTTCCTCGCCGAGCCAGATGCCGGCCTGTTCCTGCAAGGCCTCGAAATCCACATCGAAGGCCGAGTGCTCCAGGATGCGATCGATGATCTTCCGGTCTTTCTCGAAGAGGGCGACGTTGCTCAGTCCCATCGCATGCGCTAGGCGGCGGAAGATCTCCTGATTCGGCAAAGCCTCGCCGGGCGGCTCCTCCACCTTGCTCTGCGCTTGGATGTTCAGGTGGAAGTAGGATTTGTTCAGATCGTCGAACTCGAGGAAGCTGGCGGCCGGTAGGACATAGTCGGCCAAACGGGCGCTATCGGTCTCGAAGAGATCGATGACCACACCCAGAAGGTCGTCGCGTGCCAAGGCCTTGCGCAGCTCGGTCTGCCGCGGGCCGGACGCAGCCACGTTCATGTTCCAGGAGATGTAGGCCTGCGCACGCTCGGCGTCCTCCAAGGTGTCGACCAGGTCCATGTGGCTGACGGCCGGACGCGCTGCCGAGGCCAGATCGTCGCCCTGAACATAGCCCATGGGAATGTGCCGCGCGCCGCCGCCGTTCAGATAGTAGAGCCCGGCCCCGGGCTTGCCGAAGTTACCCGTAGCGGCTGGCAGCAAGGCGATGGCCCGGAAGACATTACCACCACTGGGCTGGCGCTGCAGGCCCTGACCGAGCCAGGTCAAGGCCGGACCGGCGCCATAGAGGGCCGCGGCCTGTTCGATCGCCTCCGGGCTAAGACCGGTCTCGGCCGCGCCCCAGGCCGGCGTGCAGCCGTCAAACAGGGGCTCGATCTCAGACCAGCCCAAGGTGTGCTCCTCCAGGAAGCTTCGATCCAGCTTGCCGTCGCGCGCGAGGATGTGCAGCAAGGTGAAGGCCAAAGCGGCATCGCTGCCGGGCCGGAGTTGCAAGTGCAAATCGGCGGCCTCAGCCGTCGGCGTACGCACCGGATCGACGACGATCGCTTTGCCCGGCGTTTCGGCCAGCCAGTGCTTGTGTGCATGCGGAGCCGAGGCCGAGGGATTGGCTCCCCAGATCAGCACACAGACGCTGTCGCGCGCAGTGCGAGGATCGAAGCCCCAGGCGGAAGTCCCCAATATATAGCCCAGCGCCACATGGCCGGCATTGTTGCAAATGGTGTCGGGCTCAACCTCGGTCGCACCGATCGCGTTGAAAAAGCGCTGCGGAAAGCCGCCTGCCAGAATCGAGCAGGTGCCGGTGTAGTGAATGTTCAAAATCCTGTCGCCGCCCGCATGGGCACGGATCAGGTTCAGGCGATCGCCGATCTCGGTCAGGGCCTGCTCCCAGGAGATTTCCTCCCACTTGCCGCTGCCTTTGGCGCCGGCCCGCTTCAAGGGCCGGCTCAGCCTTGCTTCGGGATTGCGCCAGATGCCGTTGTAGGCCAAGGCGCACTTGCCGCAAAGCGCGCCGCGTGACACCGGGTGCTCGGGGTCACCCAGCACGCGGGTGACCTTGCCCTCGCGCTTGACGACGACGATTCCGCAGCCGTCGTAGCAGTCGCGTGGACAACTGGTCTTTATGTGTTCTTTCTCCATAGAGGAGAGTATAGCTGGCTTGTTCGAGGGCGTCACCCTCCCGCGAGAGGCAGCCTTTACCTTGACTGGGTAATCAGGACACCCAACTCTTCTACCGGGCGACAGAGCCTCGCCTTGTCACCCGCGACCACCACCGGCCGCTCCATCAGAATCGGATGCTCGCCGACGAAGTCGATCAGTTGGTCGTCGCTCCACTTGGGATCGTCCAAGCCCAGCTCGTCGTAGGACGTGCCGCGGCGTCGAAGCAGATCGCGGATGGAGATGCCCGCCTTGGCCAGAATTTCGACCAGGTCCTCGCGGCTGGCGGGGTCTTCAGATACTCGATGACCCGGGGCTCCAAGCCCTCTTCCTGCAAGCGCGCCAAGGTCTTGCGTAAGGTGCCGCACTTCGGGTTGTGATAGATCGTCCAGTTCATGTCACGCTGGTCTCCTCCTCTGTCGTCGTCTCCGCCCGCGGCGATGTCGTTTTCCTGGCGCTGGGTGCCAGGAGCCGGCCGAAGACTGGGGCCGCCAAGACCCCGCCGACAAGCTGGGCTGCGATGAAGGTAGGCATGTGCTGTGGGGCGATCCCGCTGAAGCTGTCGGTGAAGGATCGCGCGATGGTCACGGCCGGATTGGCAAAAGTGGAGGCTGTGAACCAATAGCCCGTAGTGATGTAGAGCCCCACCGCATAGGGCATGGCGTCCGGGCGCCAGCGTAGGGTCGCCAGGATCGCCGTCAGCAGACCGAAGGTCGCAACCGCTTCCGACAGCCATTGGCTGGGTCCGTTGCGTAGATTGGTCGACACCTGCAGCGCCGTCTGATCGAACATCAGATGCGCCAGCACATGCCGCCGAGCCTGCCCAGGATCTGGGCCTCGACGTAGAGCAGGGCAAGAGGGGAAAGTCGGGTATGGCGTCTCAGGCCTCCGCCTTGCTCGTCGTCGATCCGATGCGATCCAAGAGCGGTGAGCAGAGCTCAGCTCGCCCCTGGCAACAGTCCTCCAGCAGGAAGCCCGAGAGACCGCGCATTCCGTCGATGTCGACGCGGTAGATGACCTGACGCCCCCGGGATTCGCTCCGAAGCAAGCCGGCAGCGGTCAGAAGTGCCAGATGGGTGGAGAGCGTGTTGTGCGGAACGCTCAAGGCACGGGCGATCTCGCCGGCCGGCAGACCGGTTTCGCCTTCACACACCAGCAGGCGAAAGACGTCGAGCCGGCTCTCCTGAGCCAGGGCCGAGAGGCCGCGGATGGCGTTGCGCTTGTTCATTCGTCGATATTTGCCGACATATCGACTGGCCATCAAGCACGCCGAGGCGAGGCGCCGCAAAGCGCTGCGCCCCGTCGCAGGAGATCTCAGCTAGCGCCGGAAGGCTACCAGCTGCCGGTGTTCTCCATCGAGGCCCAAGGCTCCTGCGGCGGCAAGGACTCGCCGCGCTGCAGCAGCTCGATGGAGATGCCGTCGGGCGAAAGCACGAAGGCCATGCGGCCGTCACGCGGCGGCCGGTTGATGGTCACGCCACTGTCCTGCAGGTGCTGACAGATGTCGTAGATGTTGTCGACGCGATAGGCGATATGACCGAAGTTGCGGCCCGCGCCGTAGTCCTCTGGATCCCAGTTGTGGGTCAGCTCGACCATCGGCGCGCGGGCGTCCGATCGGGCCCGTTCGGCATCGCCGGGGGCGGCCAGGAAGACCAAGCTGAAGCGACCCTTTTCGTAGTCGTTGCGGCTGATCTGAACCAGGCCCAGCTTGTTGCAAAAGAAATCCAGGCTGGCGTCCAGGTCGGTGACTCGCACCATGCTGTGCAGATATTCCATAGCCTCGTCCTTGTCGTCTTCTCTGGCGTCGCCCATCGCCGCGCCATCTCTACCTTCTATCTCGGACAAAGGGCATCGATTGCCAAGCCCAATACGATCACAGGAGCCGTGACGCCGGCAGAGAGACAGCCATTTACCTTACCGTTACCTTACCGTGAACGATCCCAATCGGAGTTCTTTGGCGTGCAAGGCCCGAGGTATGGCATCCCGTTCAGGTCGCCGAGGTATTCCTGATTTCGAGTAGGCTGTCGGTAAGCAGCCATTCTATGCCGTCTTTTGAAAGTTTAGCCAGCTGTGCCAAGACGAAAAATGAGCGGCTAGGGGAAAACCCAAAATGTCAATAAAATGAAGAATGAAGGAGGAGGCAAACGGTGATGAATTCAACGCAAAGAAGATTCTTCGTCAGCACAGCAGTTGCTTTGGTTGCTTTGAGCTTGATCTTGGCCCTGGCCGGGGCCATTGCTCAGGATTCGAGCGGCCAATCCGGCGAGTCAGCCCTACAGGTCGAATCCTCCGACCTAGTCCCCAAGGGTCTCGGCAGAGAGATCGCCTTCACCTCTTGGACCGGCTCCTACATGCGTAGCCAGATGCTGGGCTTCGTTCGCCCCTATGAGGCAAAGCGCAACACTAGGTTCTCGGTCGAACATTATGCCGGCGGGATCGATGAAATCCGCGATCGGGTGGAATCGGCGAATGTCGTCTGGGACGTGGTCGATCTCACCCAAGCCGATTCGCTGCGCGCCTGCCAAGAGGGCTTGCTGGAGGATCTTTCGGATATCGCGCTTCCTGACGGCGCCGATGGCGTCGGATTTCGCGAGGATTTCGTCGAGGGTGCGCTGAACGACTGCGGCGTCGGAGTCATCGTCTGGGCCACCACCTATGCCTATAGCGACTCGGCCTTCCTCGACAATCCTCCCTCCACCATCGCCGACTTCTTCGACACCGAGACCTACCCCAGTCCGCGCGCCATTCGCAACGACCCCAGGGTGATCATGGAGTGGGCCTTGATTGCCGACGGTGTTGCGGTGGCTGATGTCTATGGTTTGCTCGAGACGCCGAAAGGCGTCGAGCACGCGCTGGAGAATGAGCGAGATCAGGCGGGGGCTCGATTCTTTCCGACGCTGTCTGGTGGGCGAAAAATCATGTCCGTTTGGAGGAAGCATTCGACGCCAGGATCACCGGATCTATATGAGAAGGTGCCTCCGGTACCGTCCGCTAAAGCAAATCCCGAGTTGATGAACTCATCGGCGACGACGATTTGTTCTTTCAAACAACGGAATAGAGCATTGCAGACGAGCGTATGTGAGTCGCACATGCTCTAATTACAAAAAATCAAATAGGATTCCGCTATGAGTGACGAAACTCATACACGACCGGAGAATCTTGTTTAAAAATCGAGCTTCTTTTCCGATCGAATGCAGTCATCACTATTGCATCGATGATTATGATCATCAGCTTCGTTGCCTTTACCATTTTCTGTAATGAGTATTCGGGACGAATATTATCTCAAGGGAAAGACTTTATCATCGGAACGCTGGACTGGTTCTATGTGCTCGCGGTGACCCTGGCGCTGCTGTTCGTCATCTGGCTGCCGATCGGCCGCTACGGCGATGTGAAGTTGGGCAAGGACGACGACACGCCTGACTTCTCCACCTTCTCCTGGATCTGCATGCTGTTCAGCGCCGGGCTGGGGTCGATCTTCATCTATTGGGGCGTTGCGGAGCCGATGTACCACATCCAGGGAAACCGCTTCACAACGGCCGATGGTATTGAGCCGGGAGGGCTGGAAGCAGCCGTCGTTGCGATTCGCATCACTAACTTCCATTGGGGTCTGCACTGCTGGGCACTCTATGTCTCGGTCGGTTTGAGCCTAGCCTTTTTCTCCTACCGCAGGGGCCTACCGCTCTCCCTGAGGTCGGCGCTCTAACCGGTGCTGAAGCACAGGGTCTATGGCCCTTGGGGGCACGCGGTCGATCTGGTCGGCGTGTTCGGGACGATTTTCGGTCTGGTGACCTCGCTCGGGCTGGGCGTCGGCCCGATCGCCACCGGATTGGAGAAGCTGGGTTGGATGGACAACACCACCATCAACCTCTTGATCCTGATCGCCGCCATCACCGCCATGGGCACCGCGTCAGCCGTCTGCGGTGTCGGCAAGGGCGTGCGGATCCTGAGCGAAATCAACGTTTAGGCCAGCCTAGTACTGCTGCTCCTGTTCCTGTTTCTCGGGCTCATCGCTTTTATCATTGGCATGGTGATCTCTGGCGCCGGCGATTACATCTGGAACGTCATTCCGATGTGCTTTTGGATCGACAACGAGCCGGACCAGAAGTGGCAGAGCTGGTGGACCAGCTTCTACTGAGGCTGGTGGATCGCCTAGTGTTTCGTCGGGCTCTTCATCGCCCGCATTTCCAAGGGCCGCACGATCCGTAAGTTCTGCTATTGCGTCCTGCTGATCCCGACCTCGGTCGTGGTCTTGTGGATAGGCGTGTTCGGCGGCGGCGCCGTGTGTGTCGACCTCTTCAACAACGCCGGGGTCGTCGACGCCGTCAATGCCGACTACTCGAGCGGCGTGTTTCAGACCATTGCCGGCTTCGGCTACTCGGCTCTAGTCACGCCGATCACATTTTGGTGATCGTCCTCCTGATATCCTGGTTCGTGACCTCGTCCGATTCGGGAATTCTGGCGATGTGCACCATGCTGTCGATGGGCGATGAGCACCCGCCAGTGAAGCTGCGGCTGTTCTGGGGCATCACCTCCGGCGTCGTCGCCGGTGTGCTGCTCTTGGCCGGCGGTCTGAGTGCTTTGCAGACAGCCTCGATCGTCGCCGGCTTGCCGATCGCGGTGATGCTGCTGTCGATGGGCTACGATATGGCCAAGACCTTGCGTGAAGACTTCCCCTTGCTGGACGTCGAAGACAAGGCCGAACTGAAGACAAGGCCGAATGCAGTACCTGAACCGTTAAGGCTGAGGGCGACCGCATCGACAGCGATGTGGTCGTCGCGCCTCTTGTCCGACTTCTCCACCATGACTTTGCCGAGCCATCGCGATAGCAAGCGACTTGATGTTTTTATTTTGTTCGACGACTCGTCCGTTTGCGCCTAGTCTCTCTCGACCTAGCAACAGCGGCAACTCTTTAGAGATCGATCTTTCGTCACCTCCATGCCCACCACACAGAGTCTTTCCGTCAAGCAGGCCCGTCGCATCGCGCTCGCTGCCCAAGGCTTCACCGATCCGCCGGCGAGCGGTGCGGTCGACCGCCGCCATCTGAGGCGCGTGCTCGAGCGTGTGAAGCTGTTGCAGATCGATTCCGTGAATGTCCTGCAGCGTGCCCACTACCTGCCGCTCTTCTCCCGCCTCGGGACATATTCGCGCGCCACCCTGGACGCCATGGCACAAGGCCGCAAACGGGAGTTCTTCGAATACTGGGGGCACGAGGCTTCACACATTCCCTTGAGGAGCCAACCGCTGTTCCGCTGGCGCATGCAGGATGCACGGGCCGGACGTGGTCTCTATTCAAGCCTCAATCGCTTTGCCAGCGAACGCGCGCCCTTGGTCCAGGAGGTTTATTGCCGGGTCGAACATGAGGGTCCGCTGGCCGCCAGCGAGATGGAGGGCGGCCGCGGCCGCGGCGGCTGGTGGGGCTGGAGCGAGACCAGAATAGCCCTGGAACTGTTGTTCTGGCAGGGGCGCATCACCGCTGCCAGCCGGCGCAAGAGCTTCGAGCGGCTCTATGACCTGCCGGAGCGGGTGATCCCGGCCGAGATTCTGGACCTGCCCACGCCCGAGCGCCGCGAGGCCCAAGCCCGCCTGGTCATGCTGGCGGCCGAAGCCATGGGCGTCGCCAGCGAAAGCGACCTTAGAGCCTACTTTCGGCTGGGTGTCGCCGACGCCCGCGAGACCCTGGCAAGCTTGGTCGAAGAGGGCGCGCTGGAGCCGGTCTCGGTCGCCGGCTGGAAACAGCCGGGCTATCTGCACCCGGTAGCCAAGCGACCGCGTCGCTTCCCCATCACAACGCTGCTGTCCCCCTTCGACTCCCTGGTCTGGGACCGTGATCGCTGCGAACGCCTCTTCGCATTCCGCTATCGATTGGAGTTCTACACGCCGGCTGAGAAGCGCAGCTTCGGCTACTACGTCATGCCGTTCCTCTGGGGCGAGCAAATGGCCGGCCGGGTCGACGTGAAGGCCGACCGCAAAGGCCGGCGCCTCTTGCTGCTGGGCGCCTGGGCAGAACCGGGCCAAGACGGAACTGCCTTGGCCGAAGCGCTATCGGAGGCCCTGCGCCGTCTCGCCGCCTGGCTGGGCCTGCCGCGCGTCGAGGTCAGCGGCCCGGGCGATCTCTCGGCAGCCCTGCGTCGCCTAACCGCTTGAAGCTTGCCCCCCTGAATTCAGTGTGAGCCAGGGCAGCAGTGCTACGCCCGGCCCTGGATCAGGCTAGCAAGTTAGGTACTGCTCAGATGCTGTGCCAGCGCACGAGCAGTATCTTTGGCCGCGGTCCCCAAGCTGCCGGAACGTGCCAGCGAGGTGATCCCATGCAGGCCGGCCCAGAGCACCCGGATGGCACGCCGCGATTCCGGTTTCGGCACCCTATCAAGGGTCATGCCGCGCTGAGTGACAGTTTTTTGTCACAAGGCTATGAAAAGGGATGAAGAATAGATACTCATACCAGCAGTTGCGGCCTCTGACTTATTTGGGGGATTCCCAAAGTGGTAAAGCTCTGACTCACTGTCTCCAAACGATGGGAGGCATCGATGGGCAGAGCGTTTCAGCCAGGAAAAGACTATGACGGCGATGTACTTTGTCGTCTGGCACGGGAGAGCAGCGACAGTGATCAGACGCGCCGCCTGCTTTCGCTGACCGTGATCTACGATGGCGGGAGGCGCAGGGATGCGGCGAAGCTCGGCGGTGTGACGCTGCAGATTGTCCGTGACTGGGTGATCCGCTGCAACGCGGACGGGCCGGGCGGCCTGAAGAACCGCTGGTCTTCCGGGCTTGAGCTCAAGGTGACCGCCGAACACCGCAAGGCACTTGCTGAATGGGTGGAACGGGGGCCAATCCCGGCGATCCATGGCGTGGTCCGTTGGCGGCGCTGTGATCTGGCCCAGGACCTCCATGAAGAATTCGGCGTCTCGGTCGATGAAAGCACCGTTGGCCGGGCGCTGCGCGAGATGGGATACGCAAAGATTTCCGCACATCCCCGTCACCACGCTCAAAACGAGTATGTCGTTGAGGCTTTTAAAAAAACGTCCCCGCCGAACTGGCGAAAATCCAGGCGCGGCTTGGTCCGGGCGTAGCAATCGAGCTGTGGTGGCAGGATGAAGCCAGAGTTAGGTCAGAAGAACAAGATCACGCGCAGGTGTGCTAGACGCGGCTCGCGCCCGTCAGCGCCAAAGGATCAACGCACCAAATGGGCGTATGTCTTTGGCGCGATCTGCCCGGCCAAGGGCAAAGGCACGGGCCTGGCCATGCCCTATGCCGACACCCATGCCATGAACGAGCATCTGGTCGAGATCAGCGCGACTGTTGCCCCGGGAGCCCACGCCGTGATCCTGGTCGACCGGGCAGGCTGGCACACGACGCCGAAACTGGATGTCCCGAACAACTTACACTCATGGAGTTGCCACTACGGGCACCGGAATTGAACCGGGTCGAGAACATCTGGCAGTTTATCTGCGAAAACTGGTTCTCGAACAGAGTCTTCGGATCATACGATGACATCGTCGCTCTATGCTGCGAGGCTTGGAACAAGCTCATCGAGCGGCCATGGAAGATCCGAACCAGTGGAATGAGAGAGTGGGCGCATGGGTCGTAGCCTATGCTCGTTGGTATGAGTATAGATTCAGTGCGGATAGAAGATGGGCGTAAACTACCCGGCGGCCATCGCGGCCAGTGGCATTACGATCTACGATGAGATTGAAATTGGCGATCATGAGCTCTGGGTGCCGACGCTGGAGCTTGAGTCGATCCTTGACGAGCGGTTGCGCGGCATCAGCCTCGCCGGGCTTGCGCTGCGCACCCGTTCAAAGGTGGTGAAAGAGCATGTCTGCCGGGCTTTGGGCTATCCCGTGCCACCGAGCTTCAAGAAGACACAGCCCCGCTTCATCGGTCAGATGTTCGACACCTATGCCCAGAAGGTCAACAACCTCCAAATCTGGAACGAGGAGCTGTCACCGACGCGGCGTTATGTGATCCTGCGTGTCGATGAGGCCAACCAGATCACGCGCGTGAAAGTCGTCAACGGCGAGGAGTTGGCCCAACTCGACACGACAGGAACGCTGACGCAGAAGTACCAAGCGCGGCTGATCCCGGGTGATGCGACAGAGGAGCTCATAGCTTCCGAGGACACCGCGACGCTCCTCCCGCACGTCAGCGCGAGGGCAGCTCTGGCCGGGAGCGTTAGCCCGGTTGACCACCCAGCCCACGGGCTCCTCCTGCCAGTCTCAGAGATGTTCGACCGGCTGCGCGGCGCTGTGGGCCGGTCGTTCCCGGATGCATGCATTGACCAAGAGCGCAACCGTGGGGCGGAGCTTCACCGGATTGTCTGCGAGCTTCTGGGCTATGCCGACTACCGCGACGATGGGCGCTTTCCCGACGTGCGCAACCAGCTCCTTGAGGTGAAGTTGCAAACCTCCCCCACGATCGACCTCGGGCTGGTCAGGCCCGACAGCCGGGAGCTGCTTGACGTTCCACAGGTCGCAGGAACGCAGGTCCGGCATTGCGACGTTCGCTATGCGCTGTTCTATGGGCAGACCGACGGTGCCGAGGTCACTCTTTCACACTTCTACCTGTCGACGGGCGCGAGCTTCTTCAGCCGCTTCCCGCAATTTCAGGGCAAGGTCTTGAACAAGAAGTTGCAGATTCTCCTGTCGTCAGACTTCTTCGACAGGTAGCCCGAACGCGGCCCAGACCATCTCGTCAATCTGGCGCTCTGCCTCCTCCTGCGGGCCGCCTTCCATTGCTGCGTACAGGTTGCGGCAGGCCGCAACGATCTGCTTTGCGGCGCTGCTCTCCGGGTCCGGGAGCGGGAACTGTTCAACGTACTGTGTGATGAAGCGCCGCCGCCCGGCGTAGAGCTTGTTGTTGAAGCTCCGGTCGTAGAACTGCTCAATGAAGGTGGAATTGGCCACGCCCAGAGCAAGCCAGAGCAGGTTCTCATCGCCGGTCAGCCAGTAGCAGTCCCCGTTTACCACCGTCCCCTCTAGGTCCATCCAGAAAATCGGCTGTTCTGATATGTCCCTGAACACCAGCTTAGGTGCAACCCAGTCTGCCGGGTTCTGCGGCACCCAAATCTCATACCACTGCCGCCCGGCCTCGATCACGTACTTGCGGCCCTCAAGCGTGTGCCTATGCTCCTCAAGGTAGGCCGCGCTCTGCGGGAACTCAGAGAGGTCAACTGGTCTCTTGCGCCCGTCAACCGTGTGGTGCGGGTAGATCACCTTGCGGTTGGGAGGCTCAGGGCGGAACCGGCGAGCGGTGTGGTGCGTCGTCAGGGGGCGGTGAAGCTCAAGGTCCTGGTCCCAGACTTTAGGCAAGAAAACCTTGTCTGCGCAGGTCTTGATCCCAACCCTGATCTTGCCGATATCTCGGAAGGTTCCCCACGTGTGTTCGGCAATCTTGGCAAGCCAGCTCTCTACACCCTCGGATGCCAAGCGCCAGACGCCCGCAGGGTCGCCGCCATTGTCGAGTGTGCCGCGCTGGACAAGGAAACTGCGCCCGTCCGGGATGGATGCGCACCCCTCACTCTCAAGGGCTGCCAGCGGTGTCGGGGCTTCCCGACCCGCCTCGCCCTTGGTCTCATAGATAGAAGTGAATGACGGCGTTGCGGCGGGCTCTGCAGTGCCGCGTGCAATGAGGACCGCCGGTAACACCGCTGCGTCAAAAAGCTTGGTGTCCCCGAGGTCATAGACCTCCATCAGCCGCAACTCCTCAACCATCCCGGCGCGCGCCGCAGCACCGCCCTTGGTCGTCATGAAGCGGTTTGACACGATGAAGCCCGCCGTGCCTCGGGTAGCAAGCACCTTGGCCATGCCCAAGAGGAAAGCGTGGTAGAGGTCTACCCGGCCAGACAGCCCGAACTGGGCCGCGAGGAGCCGCGCCCGGTCTGCACCCATGACCTGCGTTCGCACGTAGGGGGGATTGGCGATGATGAGGTCATAGGGGTCCGCGCTGCCGAACAGGCCACCCGAATGGTCATCAAGCACGTGGCCAAGAAAGCTGCCGAACCGCAGGTGTTGCTCCACATCAGGATGCTCGCGCGCAAGCCTTGTGCGGGCGTCCGCCAGAGCCTCGGGGTCCGTCTCGAAGCCGTAGACCTGAACGGGGCAGGACAGCTTGTCCAACAGGGCAACCAGAAGCTCACCGTGGCCGACTGCGGGGTCAAGGATGCACAGTCGCCTGCCAGATGGAGGCTCGACATTCTCAAGCATCCGGGCCGCAACAAAATCAGCCAGTTCGCGCGGCGTATAGGTGACGCCATCGGCCTTCGCCTCGCTGACATCATCATACCTCTTGGTGAACCGTACTGCCTCTGTCATCTGGTTACCCTGTTCTTCTATTGTTCACGTCCAACTTATCCCCGGTTGACACTCCCGTTTATCGCCTAGTGGCCTTGCAGCACTGAAAAGGGATTTTTCGCTGTTGACGGTGTGGCCCCTTTCTTCATTGTTATGGTGACTGTCACAGCAGGCTCGGTGGCGAGACTCATAGCACGGGGCTCGCCGTCATGCGCTTCAACCATGAGGATGAAACGTGGACTGTGCTCAGAGGTGGCTCGGGAAAGCTGGACAGGTGAGTTAAGTGACGTTTTCGCGTGAGATCGGCCTGATAGCCGAGAGCGAGGAGAGATCATGGCAAGATGCTCGCACCGGAACCACAGTCCAGCATTCAAGGCGAAAGTGGCCTTGGCAGCCATCCAGGGCGAGAGGACGCTGGCCGAGTGAGCCCAGCAGTTTGATGTACACCCCCAACCAGATCACCCAGTGGCGCCGGCAGTTGTTGGATGGCGCTGCCGGTGTGTTCGGCGACACCGCCAAGGCCGAGCCAAGGCCGAGACGGTGCCGGCGGTGGATGTGAAGACCCTTCATGCGAAGATTGGCGGGCTGACGTTAGAGAAGGATTTTTTGTCCGCAGCGCTCGGCAAGGCCGGTCTGTCGGCGCGCGCAAAGCGATGATTGAGCGCGACGACAGACTGAGCATCGGTCGTCAGGCGCAACTGCCCGGCCTCAGCCGAGGTGGCGTCTCCTATCTGCTGCGCCCGGCCTCGCAGACCGATCTCGCGCTCATGCGCCGGATCGACGCGTTGCATCTGGATGACCCTTTTGCCGGCAGCCGGATGTTGCAAGGCCTGCTGAAGGCAGAAGGCTATGAGGTGGGGTGGCTGCGTGTTTCGACGCTGATGCAGAAGATGGGGATCGAGGCGCTCTACCGCTGCCCGAAGACCTCGAAGCCGGCGCCGGGATACAAGATCTATCCCTCCCTACTGCGCGGCCTCGCGGTCAGGCGCCCTGACCGGGTCTGGGCGATGGACATCGCCTACCTACCCACGGCACGGGACTTGGTCTATCTTGCTGCTGTCCTGGACTGGTTCAGCCGCAAGGTTCTGGCTTGGCAGTTGTCGATCACGCTTGAGGCAGAGTTCTGTATCAAGGCCCTGGAGGAGGCGCTGGCACGCCATGGCAGGCCAGAGATCCTCAATACCGACCAGGGCAGTCAATTCACGTCGCTGGACTTCGTTCAGGTCCCAGAGGACGCGGAGGTCGCGATCTCCATGGACGGCAAGGGAGCCTGGAGGGGCACCGTTTTTGTGGAGCGCCTCTGGCGCACGGTCAAGTATGAGGAGATCGACCTGCACGCCAACGCCAACGTGCCGGAAGCGCGCAGCGCAGCGCCTCCGTTCCCTCGATCATCGCTGCCAACATGCAGGTCGAAGGGACTTTGCGCTCGGCCGGGGGCATCCAGGTCGATGGTCGGGTCATCGGCGATGTCGGCAGCCGCTCGGTCACCATCGGCCAGGAGGCGCACGTCCAAGGGCAGATCAGCTGCGAGACCGCCCGTATCGACGGCTATCTCTCGGGCGAAGTGCGAGCCAAGTCGGTGGTCATCTCCAAGAGCGCGCATATCGCCGGCGATGTCGTCCACGAGACCGTCGCCATCGAGGCAGGCGCCCACATCGAGGGTAGCCTGAAGCGGATCTCCAGCGAAGAAGCCCAGCGCCTGCCTCTGTCGGATGGAGAGGACTGGGCCGAGAAGGTCGACCCCCTGGTCGAGATCGAGGATTTGAAGGATTCGCTTGAGGGCAAAGACGGCTGAGTCACGCTCGCTCAGGTGAAAAATCCAAAACCCCAGCCCGACAGCAGGGCAGCGATGAAAGCCAGCACCAGATAGAAAAGAAAAACCGGCAGGCGTACCAGGCTGTAGACCGGGATCGCTGCCCAGGCCGAGGTAATGCCGCCGGCAATCAGAAAGGTCATGGCCGCGTCCGGACGCATGCCGCTGTCGATCAAGCCGCGGATCAGCGGCAGGGCGGCATAGCCGTCGAGGTAGATGGGCATCCCCACCAGCGCCGAGAGCGGCAGTGCGTACCAGGCATCGCGCCCGACCAGCGGGATCAGCCAATCCTGCGGCAGGTAGGTCTTCAGAAAGTACTCGGCGATGAAGGCCAAAAGCAGCCAGAAGAGCACCAGGCGGGCGCTATCGCGTGCCGCCTTGGTGAAGGTGCTCCGCCGGCTGGCTTCGCTCCAAAAGCGCCAGCGGAGCGATTGCGGCGCGTTACAGCCGCAGCCGAAGGACTGGGAGAGACGGGTCGGACGGTCGGGGTTCCGGAACCAGCCGAGCTTGACCGCCGCCAGGGCCGCACCGCCGCCCAAAAGACCGCAAGCGATCGCCGCCAAGGTCTTGCCGATGGCAAAGGGCAATCCCAAGGTGGCCGCGGTGATCGCCAGCATTCCCGGACTGGTAATCGGCGAGGCAAGCCAGAAGGCCATGATCGGTGGCAGCGGCACGCGGGCCGCCATCAAGCCTGCGATCAGCGGAAAGACAGTGATGCCGCAAACCGGGGTGAGGGCGCCGATCAGCGAGGCCGAGCCGATCATACGGATCTGCCGGCCACGGAAGGCAGACGCGATCAGGCCGACCGCGCCGCTGGCCGCGGCAAAGGCCACCAGCAAGACGGCCAGCAGGATCATCGGCCCGATGGAGAGCAAACTTTCCAGCGCGTAGAGGCCGGCCTGCAGCAGTGTTGTCGGCCATAGGGCAAGCGCCGTCGCGCTGCCTGCGACAGTGGCGATGCGAAGCAGCTGTTGGCGCGACAGCCGGATTCGGCTTTGGGGTGCCTGCCCCTCGGATAGCTCGGTCATGGCCGAAAGGTGCCGATCCGAGAGGCATCTCACCAACGAATAGTTACGATGCTAATTATGAATAAAATCGAACGCTTGTGAGTGACGAGGCCGGTTCGAATCTGGCCTCAGGCGAAAGCCTCCAGGACGGTCTTACCGATCGCGCGCCCGCTCTCTTGGCGTCGATGCGCCTCCAGCAAGCTGGCGGCGGAGGTTGCACCGAGGTTCTCCGTCGCGGTGGTGCGCATGCGGCCGGCGGCGACGAGATCGGCGATGCGATCCAGCAGCCGGTGCTGGGCGTCCATATCGGTTGTTTGCCACATGGAGCGGGCGAACATGAACTCGATATGGAAGGAGAGCGACTTCTGCTTGATCTTCATGATGTCGAGGCTTGCCGGGTCGTCGATCATGCAGATCTCGCCACGCGGTGCGATCAGTTCCACGATCTGCTCGAAATGCTGCTCGCTTCCGGTCAAGGCCGCCACGTAGCGGGGCCCCCGGCCCAGTGCTGCGATCTGCTCGGGCAGGGGCTGGCGGTGATCGACGGTCGCGTCCGCGCCCATCGCCTTGCACCACTCGCGGGTCTCCTGGCGCGAGGCGGTAGCGACGATCGTGAGTTTGGTCAAGGCCTTGGCAATCTGGATCAGGACCGAGCCGACCCCGCCAGCGCCGCCGATCACCAGCAAGGTCTCGCCCGCGCCGCCGCCCTCAGGCACCTTGAAGCTGTCGAACAGCAGTTCCCACGCGGTGATGGAGGTGAGGGGCAGGGCCGCGGCTTCGGCCATGCTGAGGGAATTCGGCTTGCGACCAACGATGCGCTCATCGACCAGATGCAACTCAGAGTTCGTTCCCGGACGGGTGATGTCGCCGGCGTAGAAGATCTGGTCGCCCGGTTGAAACAGGCTGACCTCGGCGCCCACGGCCTCGATGGTGCCGGCCGCATCATAGCCGAGCACCTTGTGCCCGCTGTCGGGTTCGGCACGCATGCGGACCTTGGTGTCGACGGGGTTGACCGAGATGGCCTCCACCGCCACCAGCAGATCGCGCGGCCCCGGGGTCGGATCGTCGATTTCGATGTCCTCCAGGGCGCCGGCCTCCTCGACCGGCAGGCTCTTCCTGTATCCCACTGCTTTCATGATACTCGGGTCTCCTCTGTGAACGTTCACGGCGATCAATTCGAAATCATCATCGATCATTGCACAACGATGAGAGTTCTGCCAGGACCGCATGAACAGGGAAAATGAGTTGTTCTTATGGTATCGATGATTGATTCAAATAGATCACCTTTTCGCCTGGGTGCCGATCTGATCAGCCTTCGGGCTTTGGTTGCGATTGCCGATACCGGGTCTTTCCACGGCAGCCGCCGCACGGATCGGGCGCACGCAGTCGGCGGTCAGCCTGCAGATCGCCAAGCTCGAAAATCGGCTGCAGACCAGGCTGCTGGAACGCTCCATCCGTAATGTCTCGCTGACGCCTTCCGGCGCGCTTCTGCTCGGCGACGCGCGGCGTATCCTGGCGGTCGCGGACGAGGCTGCGACTGCGCTCAGCGCGCCGGAGACCGCGGCACCTTTCCGAGTTGGTTTTGCCGAGTACCTGGCGCCCGACCGTCTGCATGCGCTGCTTGGGCGCTTCAAGTGCGCACATCCGAAGCTGACCTTCGAGCTGAAGCTCGGCCCCGGTCATGCGCTGCGCGAGGCGCTCGAGCGCGGCGACCTCGATGTCGTCATTGCCGGCCCGGACGGAGGTGACCAGGGGCTGGTTCTGCAGCAGGAGCCGATGGTCTGGGTCGGGTTCCCGGAACGCGCGGTCGAGAAGGAAGATCCGCTGCCGCTCATCGCGATGCAGCCACCCTGTAGTTACCGCCGCATGGCCAGCGATGCTCTGGCAGAGGATGGCCGGCCTTGGCGATTGGCAACCGAAGCCAACTCGATCCAAGGCGTGCAGTCTGCAGTCGCCGCAGGCCTTGGCATACCTTTATGGCACAGTCGGCGGCCAAGGACTGCGACAGATCCAAGACAGTCTTCCGGACTTGCCCGATACCGCGATGATTGCCTACCGCTCCCGCGCGGGTCATCCCTTGGCCGAGCGCTTCCTGGCCCTATCTCCGTGAAGGCCTGTCGATCGGGGGCGATCCTGCGCTAGTCATCGAGTCGCCGCATCTCTATCATCCATGACATGAACGAAATCGAACGCCTAGGTGAAGGACTGGACGTCGACCTGCTGCGCAGCTTTCTGGCGGTTGCGCAGCAGGGCAGCGTGACCAAGGCGGCCGGCGCACTCGGTCGCACACAGTCGGCAATCTCCGTGCAGATCAAGCGCTTGGAGCAGATGCTGTCGGTCAGCCTCTTCGATCGCCAAGCCCGCGGAGTTCGCTTGACCGATGCCGGGCAAAGGCTCCTGCCGCGCGCCAGACAGCTGCTGGAAGAACTCTATACCTTGCGCGCCTCCTTCTCCGATCGTTTGACCGGTCGTCTGGCAATCGGCATTCCAGATGACTATGGCCACAGCGTTCTGCCGTTCATCCTGCAGCGCTTCTGCCAGGCCAATCCCGGCGTGGAGATCTCGATGCGCTGCGGCTTCTCGGCCGGCTTTCCCGAGGCCGTGGCCGAGGGTTCGCTCGATCTCGCGGTCTATTCGGCAGAGGAGGGCGCGGCTTTGCAGGGTGGCGAAAGCCTGACGTCGATTTCGACCCACTGGGTCGCGCGATCGGGCTGGCGACCTCCGCCCGAGGGCGCGCCCATCCCGCTGGCCCTCTTCGACCGGGCCTGCTGGTGGCGAGACATGGCGATCCGCAGCCTCTCGGCCGAGGGATTGCCCTTCAAGATCGTCCTCACCAGCGAGAGCGTCCTCGGCGTCAAGGCCGCGGTGGCGGCCGGCCTGGCCGTCAGCATGCTGGCCGGCGACACCCTGGAGCCGGACATGCAGCTGCTCGCGGAGAGCGACGGATTTCCAGCGCTTCCGGCCTCCGAACTTACCTTGATCAAGAATCCGAACGCCGCCTCGCCGGCCCTCGACCGCATGATCGAGGCCATCCGTTACGGCTTCGCGCGTGCGTGATGATCAAGGGCGCTTAGAGCAAAATCTGAGCTGATGGACTCATCAGCAACGACGATTTGCTTGTTCAAACAAAGGTATAGAGCCTTGCAGCCCTCGACGCGGCCTGCCAAGAGGTCGCCTAGCCTGGATGTTTCGCCAGTGTGATGAGATGAGAGGGATTTCAGAGCTGTGAAGTAGCCGCGTGGTGGGGAAGAATGTAACGCATGGGACGGTCGGCGAGTTGGTGTCTGCGTATCGGTCATCGGATCCGGTCCCTTGGTAGTGTGCGGTCGGTCGGGGCGCTGCTGGGGAGCGGTCAAGAGCAGAGCTTGGCATGGGCGATAGGGACCTTGTCTTCGTAGGGGCAAGCGGAGGCCATAGGGATGCGGCTGCGTCTGACGGAACGGGTGATCTGCGCGCCGATTTTGAGGCGTTTGTTTCGGAGAGTGGCGCAGGTGGCCTTGGCGAGTTGGGTATGTGGCAGGGCGATGCGACGCAAGGCAGCGCGTAGGACATAGGCGAAGGAGGCGAACCGGAGGCGGAGCCGATTGGCCCGCATGTTGGCAGGCGAGGTGCGGTCGGCGAAGAGGTCGCGCTGGCAGTCCTCGATGCAGGGCGAAGCCCGGCGCTACGCGCTCCCTATCGCCGCGCGCGCAATCGCGTTCTTCGCAGAGGGTGCGGGCGTCGTAGTCCTCGGGCTTGAGCGAGGTGACGACGAAGCGCGGAGTAGCGCCCTTGTCGCCGCGCCCTGCCATCCACTCGGCCTTGGCGATCGCGCGCCGTCGCCGGCTCCGACTGTCTCTCGTGTTCCAGCGGAAGTCGGCAAAGCGGCGGGCGGGCTGTCCGGTCTTGAGCGCTTGTTCCTCGGCCCAGGCAAGCGCGACATGGATGTGCGCGACCGGCCGGCTGTTGCGGACCAGGCCAAAGAGGTCGTGAACTCGATTAGCCTCCGCCCGGACCATCAGGTCATCGCGGGCAAAGCCAGGGTCGTCCGTGGCATCGAGATCGAGGATGATCTGCTTGGGCGGCTTCTCATGGGCCTCCGGGAAGAGGGTGACGAAGAGATCTTCGATAGCCGCCGCATCATGGCCGATACGGTGGTAGCGGTCCGGCCCGCCCGGGGCGTGCTCCAGGCGGTTCGAGGTGCTCTTGCCGGCAAGGGTGCACAGTCTGGCCGGCGAGCTTGCAAGCGACCCAAGATTGTGCCCAAGGCAGGAGCATGACGCAGAGCATCGTGATCGTCGAGGTCCTCGTAGCCAAGCGCGATAGCAAAGAGACACTGGCCGACCGGGGTCGCCAGGTCGTGAACCGCCCTCCCGGATCGGCGCCCATCTTGGACGCAAGCGGCAATGCGATCCACCGGATCGGTCGCCTTGTCGCTCGCGCCCAGCAGCAGTGCCCCGCCGAGGGAATGGCTCCACCGCCAAAGTCAGCGACAACATTGCATCCTTCGAGGCGTGCAAAGACCATCAGGTCCGAGCGACAGTCTGTCGGCATCGTGGGTCCCTCCAGATTCGGCGTAAGTCTCTGTTCACACACACATTTTCACCGATTCAAACCGCCGATGCACCTAATTTGGTGATCTACCCGAGCTAGTGCTGTCGTCATGACCGGGCTTGACCCACTGCTGTCCGGTTCAGCGAATCTGGCTGCACTAAGGGTTCCTGCTCTCAATCCTGGTTCGTCGCCCCCGGGCGTGACCTTGGGTCCACTTGACCAAACCGCACGATATTGGAGAGTTGGATGGCTGCGGCGAGACGTGGATGGCCGTGACGGCGCGGAGGGGAGGAAGGCAATGCAGTTCGGGCCCCATCCAGACATTCAACTTATTTTGAAATAAACCTGATAGAGCATTGTTAAATATTACTTTCTTAATTTATCTTGCCTCATCACAATCGGCCTTTGCACGCTGGCGATGAAGCTCGCGGTCGAAATCGGTCAGGGGCTCGTCCTCGGGGTGGGCGTCCAGCAGGTGCTGTCGCTTGTCGGTGACGCAGGCGGTTAGCTCGGCATCGGGGGCGCTCTGTGCCTCCTCGAGGCGATCGCGGTTACTGTAGACTAGGATCGCGATGCCGAGGACCACGATCAGCAGGGCAATGAGGCGGGCGACCATGCTGTCGAGGAAACCCTTGCGTCGGGCGGTGGATGACATGGCGGTCACTCCTTCTTGGCGATCGGCAGATTGGTGAGCAGGTTCTGCGGCTTCATCCGCAGCACCTTGTCGGGCCCCATGGCGAGGCCAAGATAGACAGGCTTGCCACGCAAGGCGGCGCTGACGGCACTGCGCTCGCGGAACTCCAGCCGGAAGAGCGCCAGCATACGCCGCAGGGCGTCGGGCGGTGGCGCCTCGCCCTCGTAGAGTGCATTCAAGAGCTTGGTCGCCTCCGCGTCCAGACCGACATGCCAGCGCCAGCGCTCGTCGAGAATCGACTGCAGCGGTTGTATGCGGACCGAAAGGCCCAGCAGATGCCGCAACCATTGTTCCAGCACCCGGGCGAAAGCGTCCTGCGCAGCCTCGGTAAAGCGGAAGTCGATGGCCATGTCGAAGCGGTCCGAGCGCTTCCAATAGGCCGCCTTGTTCTCCTCGTTCAGGATGTCGAGGCTGACCTCGGGCAGGGGCGTCCCGGCCTCTTTCAGCAGCGACCCAAGCCCGGCATAGCCGCCGGTCTTGCTGCGCATCTCGACGATCTCCTGATCGGCCAGCAGCATCTGCCCCTGCCCGGTCGAGACCGTCTGCTCACGAAAGAAAAGCTCGGCCGCGCGAGCCCTCCAAGGGTCGTTGGCGCCGTCCAGTATCCCGCGCAGCATCAGGTGCACCAGCTGATCGACGAAGACCGGCGGCACCGCAATCGGCTGCCCGTCCCTATAGAGCGCTAGATAGGCTGCCTCCAGGCTGCCGGCAGCCAGCAAGCGATCGCGCCAACCCAGCACCACGCGGTAGTTATCAGCCGTGTCGCCGTCTTCGAAAGCCGTAAGCTCACCCTCCTCTACCGGACGGAAGGGCTCGGCCATCAAGGCCTCGAAGAGACGATGCTCGGCGGCGCAGGACTCCTCTACCGGATGGATCTCGGGCCGCGCCAGGTAGGCCCGGATCAGCTCCGGCGTCACCGCCAGCCAGCCTTCGGGCGTCTTGTGCGTGAGATGAAAGCCGGCCGACTTCCAGAAGTCAGGCATCGCCGACGACCTTCCAGACCTTGGCATGCGGTGCCTCGCCGGGCGGCTCCACAACGTGGAAGGTCTCGTGGATCTGCCCCTCCTCGTCGAAGCGCCTCTGCACGGCGAAGAGCCGGTTGATGGGCTGGTCGCGGCAGAGATCCAGCGCGAACGCGATCTCTTCTGCCGCCGCCGGCCGCGCCACCTCCAGGTTCGGCGCGCCATAGTGCTCAACGAAGTGACAAGCCAGGATCTCGACCAGGTTCGCTCGCAGCGCGTCGGCACAGTCGGCCACGGTCACGAAGGTGGCTCGGCCGAAGGACTCGAGCGACAGGAAGCCATTGGCGAAGGCCTGTCGAAGCTTGCCGACCGGCGCTTCGCGAAGCGCGGAAAAGGCAAAGGCGCCAGAGACGGCCCATTCGTCGGGGCCGGCAACCCGCTCGAAGACTTGCTCATCCGATGCATCAAAGCGCAGTGTTTGCAATAATTTAGCCACCGTTCTTGACCTCACCTTCGACACCAAGAAGGGTCTTGGGCTCGACCAGCAGGGTCTCCCCATCCGACTCGACCAACAGACTGCCATGCTCGTCCAAGCCAATGGGGCGCCCGCTCCGACGCTGGCCCTCCTGCTGCCAGGAGAAGCGCTCGGCCTTGGGATCGTGGCGACCCCACCAGGTCTTGTGCACCTGGCGAAAACCACTGTCCTCCCAAGTGTGGATCCAGACCAGAAGGTGGCGGGCAAAGGCCTCGGCCCAGTCGATCACGGAGAGATCGATCGCACCCTCGTTGGCCAAGGTCGTGCGGTCCATATAGACACCAGGTTCCGCCCCGGCCTCCTCCGGCTGCACGTTGGCGAGCAGGCCCAGCGCCATCCAGAGAGGCGCGCCCTCCTCATCCAGCTCCGGCGCGAGCACCAATCGTACACGTCCGGCAGAGGCGCCATTCACCTGGATGGCAGCCGGCCAGCGATAGTGCACGGCCAGCTCCGGCGGTGCGATGGCACCCACGGCGTCGCCGAAAGCGACCGCCGTCAGGAAGAGCATCTCCCAGCAGCGGCGCGATTCCACCTCCGGCCCCAGAACCACGGCCAGGTTCAGGCGCGTGCTGCTATCGACCAGATAGAAGGAACCGACTTCGGCCTCGCCGGCTTGGCAAGCCGCCACGGCCTGGGCCAGCGCATCGCCATCGGCCGGGACCGGCGGTTGGGCCAGGAGCAAGGGCGGCAGGGTGAGCGTATGTGCCACGATCCTGTCCCAATCAGTCGCCGAGTTGGATCTCTCCCTCGATTCGATGTTCCAGATCGGTACCCTCGGCGGTGAGCACGGCCGTCACCTTCAGGCTGCCGACGGAAAGGCCAGCCTCGCGCACGGCGCGTTCGATCTCGTGCTGAGAGGTAACGCCCACCTGCTTCAGAAACTTGCGCAGAGAGAGGTTGAAGGCTTCGCTGTTGGTCGGATCGCTCATAGTCGTTCGGTCTCCTCGTTTGCCTCTTCTATCGACCCGGCAGGGTCAGCTGTAAAGTCATCCGGTCAGCGTCCCGCCAGATCTCCAGCGGGATGGTCGCGTCCTTCTGCGACAGGGCGATTGCCGTCCGCCAATCACCCAGGTTTCTGACCCTGCGTCCGTCAGCAGCGAGGATGCGGTCGCCCGGCAAGAGGCCAGCAGCCTTTGCCGTGCCTCCAAGAGGAACGCGGGCGACTTTCGGTCCCAATGGCCCGGTGGCATCGCTCGACTTGGGCGCGAACAAGACATCCACCTGCGGCCAATCCACCGGACCGCCAGCCTTCAGAGCCGGCAAGGCGGCCTCGATCACCTCAGTCGACACCGCGAAGTTCACGCCGATGTCGGCATCGGACCCCTTGGTGAAGATGGCGGAGATCAGACCGATTAGGCGACCATCGGCATCGAGCAACGCACCACCAGACATGCCCGGGTTGACCGCCGCATCGCTCTGCAGAAAGTCTTCGATGCGATTGAAACCGACCCCGGCCCTCTGCTTGGCCGAAAGCACGCCGCAAGAGAGGCTCAGACCCAAACCGAAGGCATTGCCGATGGCGCAGACCTTGGCACCCAACGCGGGCGCGGAGGCCGGCAGCAAGGCTGGCAAGGCCACCTCGGCCCGCAACAGCGCCAAGTCACTGTCGCGATCCCGCCTCAGGAGACTGGCCGGATAGGCCACGCCCTCAGCCGTCCGGACTATGAAGCGGTCGGCGTCGGCCAGGACATGGTCGGCGGTCAGCAGCAGGCTTGCAGAACCCTCCTTGGCGATGACGACGGCGGAGCCTTCCGGTTCTTCCGGATTGGGCGGCCGTCCATCCCAGAGTGGCCCAGCCCAGAGCGGCAAGAGGCTGACGACCGAAGTCAGCGCGCCGGCCGGACCGGCGGCGGCCCAGGGCGCCGGCCAAATCAGCAGAAAGAGGGCGACCCAAAGGAGGCCCCGACTCACTCCTCTTCGACGGTTCGTGCTTCTTCGCTGGGATCCAGGCGCACGGTGCTGTGGTCGCTGAAGGTGCTGGCCACTGAGGTGTCGAAGGAGTTGAGCGCGAAGTAGGCTCCCACCGAAATCGCGACGATCGCCAAGAGGCTGCAAAGAAAGGCTTTCATGCGTATCGATCACTCCTGCTCCTTGAGACCTTCGGATGCCCTCTCTCCGGTCTCGCTTCCCGTTTGCGGGCTCTGCGTCCCGGACGCCTTGTCGTCAACAAGCGGCCCCACGGTTGCTTCTTTCAGAAAAGCGATCAAGGCCACACGACGCCCGACGTCGGTAATGCGCTGGATCGGCATCTTAGTGCCCGGCGTCACCACATCCGGCCCATGATCGAAGAGCGCCGCAATGGTCTCTTCGTCCCATACGATGTCGGAGTCGAGCAGCGCCTGCGAATAGGGATAGTTCGGCAGGGAACCCGCCTCCCGCCCGAAAAGGCGATAGAGCGTCGGACCGGCGCGATTGGCATCGTCAGCGGTCAGGGTGTGGCAGACGCTGCACTTGCGCTGAAACTCGCGCGCTCCCGGGCCCAGGCCCTCGCCCAGATGAAAGCGCCGCGGCTGTTCCTTGGGCTCCGGCAAGGCCTTTGGCGGCCCCCGCAGGTCCAAGGAGTAGACCTCGTCGTCCAAGCCCGAGAGCCACAGCAAGGTACCGCCCTTGGCGAAGGCCAGCCCCCAGACCGGGCCGCCGTCGTTGAAGATCTCCTTGCCCTGTTGCCAGTTCTCGGTGTCCCAGGTGACCATCCGCCCATCGCCGGCACCGGCGGCCAGCCGACTGGCGTCGGCCGAGAGCGCCAAGGCCATCACCGGCCGTTCGAAGCGGTACAGTTCGGCGACCTCCCCCTCTTCGGGAACCAGGAGCACGGCACCGTCGATGGTCCCCACCGCCACGCCCTCGTCGAGTGCACGCAGGACACTGATGCCCCAGCCATGCTCGCGGGCGATGCGATGCGGCGGAATACTTCCGCTCTCCGGCAAGGGCAGCGGCCAGATCCTGAGGCTGCCGTCGCTGCCGCCGCTGTAAAGGCGGCTTCCGTCCGGCGAGAAGGCAACGGCATTCACGCGGTCGCGATTGCCGGCCAGGCGGGCCAGCAGGGTCATGCTCTCCAGGTCGATCAGCAGGACCCGACGATCCCACTTGGCAACGGCTGCCAGGCGGCCGTCGGCAGAGACCTCCACATCCAAAGCCTTCACCGCCGTTTCGCCGAATCGCCCCAGCTGCGCGCCGCTCTCAAGGTTCCAAACGATTGCCGTACCGTCGTCCGCGACCGAGACCGCCCGCGCCGATCCAGGCACGAAGGCGACATCGTTCACCGCCGCGTCGTGACCGATCAAACGCTGCAGAATGCGTGCCTCGACCTCTTCGATCTCCCAAAGTACGACTGCATAGTCGAAAGAGGCCGTCAGCAGGCGGTGCCCGTCCTCGGCGGAGACCACCGACTTCACCGGGCCGCCGTGACCGACCAGGCGGTCGGGCTCGGCCAGGCCGGGCGCAGCCGTCAGGCAGATCGCCAAGGCCAGAATGGGGAAGAAACCGAGACGCAGCATGGTCGCTCGAAGCCCTTGTTACAGCGTTATTCGGCCGGCTCGGCGGCGCCTTATTCCGCGCGCGCGCTCCTTGGCTTCGACCTCTTCGGCCCAGATGCTGTGGTGTTCTCTCGCCCAGTTGCGGTCGACCTGGCCGCTCCCCATGGCGGCATAGGCGCCCTCCATACCGACCGAGCCGATATAGATGTGCGCCAGGATGATGCAGATCATCACGACGGCCATGATGGTGTGCCAGATCTGGTTGAGCTGCTGCTCCATGATGACTTCATAGGGCGGCGGCGGCAGGCCCAGGAAAGCAGCCGCATCGAAGCCCCAGGACTGCAGCTTGGCGAAGGTGTCGGTGAAGAAGAAGGTCTCGAAGGGGAAGAGCAGCGCCCAGCCGCTGAGCGAGAGCGAGACCCCGCAGACGATGACCAACCAGAAGATCAGCTTCTGCCCGGCGTTGAACTTCTTGGCCGGCGGATGCAAGCCCTTGACGAGAACGCCACCGCCCATGGCCAGCCACTTGATGTCGGTCAGGCTGGGCAGATTGTGGATGATCCACATGACGAAAATCATGATCAGGCCGGCCATGAAGGCGAAGGAGACATAGTTGTGCAACAGCTTGCCCCAGGCGGTGATGGCGGCAAAGCTGTCCTGGCCGATCAGCGGCATGATCAGGCTGCGCCCGAACAGCAGATTGAGACCTGTAAGCGCCAGCAGGATGAAGGAGATCGCCAGCAGCCAATGGCCGAAGCGCTCGATCGCCTTGAAGCGCTGCATGGTGGTGCCGGCCTTGCCGTGCTCGATGCGTATGCGCCCGCGGAGCGCGAAGAAGGCAGCCAGGAGAACGACGATGCCCAGCAGCGCCCAGCCGCTATAGACCTGCAGTGGACCGGCGCGGAGCGCCTGCCACTGCTCACCGCCTGACTGCACCATGATGCCGGCCTTGGCATCGGAAATGGCGACGCGCCCCTCGACGCCATGGCGGATCTGCCGCCACATGTCGGAGTCGGACGAGGTTCCCATGACATTGCCCGGGACACCGCCATCGGTCGGACCGCTGCCCGCCGCCAGTTCGTCGTCCAGGCGCACGGAGTTGCTCTGTGCCAAGCCGTCGACCGAGAAGAGCGCCAGTGCTGCCGGCAGCAGGAGAGCGGCTGCGAGCAACAGCGCGATCCTGGCCCGGCACGCAGCCCAGGCAGCAGAAGCGAGTGAACGTGTCATGGCATCCGTCCCTTGCATCGTCGATCCGATCATCGTGAGGCCGCTTGGTCCAGCTTGAACCCGGCCCGCAGAGTCAGTCTCTTGGCATCCGTCGCCAAAGCCCCTGGGCAGTTTGCACAGATGGCTCGGAAGTCGCCTGGTGGTCCGATCGCAACGCTTGGGACTCAAGCGTTGCGATCGGACCACCAGGCTCTAGTCGTTCTACGCAGCATCGAGTCCCCCGGGTATTGTTCGAGAGTCATCAAGGCTGGCGCTGTGACGGGAAAGGCTCGGAGCCAAAGCAGATCCGAGCCTTTTGTCGGTCTTGTCACCTGGTCGATAGCTGACCGAGGGGGGACGGCTCCGCGCACGGACCGCGTCGCCCCTCACTCACACTGCGAAGCGACGCCTAGCTGGCGCCCTTCTGCCCATAGGCCGTTCCCCAGCCCCAAGCACCGGACCCGAAGCCCCGAGCGACGATCCGCTCGCGATAGATCTGCGAGACGGAGTCGCCGTCGCCGGCCAGCAAGGCCTTGGTCGAGCACATCTCCGCGCAAAGCGGCAGCTTGCCCTCGGCCAAGCGGTTGCGGCCGTACTTCTGGAACTCGATCGCCGAGTTGTCAGACTCCGGTCCGCCGCCGCAAAAGGTACACTTGTCCATCTTGCCGCGGGAACCGAAGTTGCTGGATTGCGGGAACTGCGGCGCGCCGAAGGGGCAGGCATAAAAGCAGTAGCCGCAACCGATGCAGAGGTCCTTGGAGTGCAGCACCACACCGTCGTCGGTCTGGTAGAAGCAATCCACCGGACAGACCGCCATGCAGGGCGCATCCGAGCAGTGCATACAGGCGACTGAGATCGAACGCTCGCCGGGCTCGCCGTCTTTCAGGGTGACGACGCGGCGCCGGTTCACGCCCCAGGGAATTTCGTTCTCGTTCTTACACGCGGTGACGCAGGCGTTGCACTCGATACAGCGTTCGGCGTCACACAAGAATTTCATTCTTGCCATGATTCACTATCCTCCTTCGGCTCACGCCCGCTCGATGCGACAGAGCGTGGCCTTGGTTTCCTGCATCTGGGTGACGCTGTCGTAGCCGTAGGTCTGCGCCGTGTTGCCGGCCTCGCCCAGGACATAGGGGTCGGAGCCCTTCGGGTACTTGGCCCGCTGGTCCTCGCCTTGCCACCAGCCGCCGAAGTGGAAGGGCGTGAAGACCACGCCGCGTCCGACCCGTGGCGTGAACATCGCCTTCACCAGGATCTTGCCGCCGTCGGGTCCATAGAGCCAAACCATGTCGCCGTCGCGAACGCCCATGGTGTTGCCGTCGGCCGGATTGATCTCGACGAACATATCCTGCTGCAGCTCTGCCAACCACTTGTTGGAGCGGGTCTCGTCGCCGCCGCCTTCGTACTCCACCAGGCGACCCGAGGTCATGATCATCGGGTAGTCCTTGGTGAAGTCGTTCTTCTGGATGGATTCGTAGAGGGTCGGCACCCGCCAGAAGGTCTTGTCCTGATAGGTCGGATAATCGGCCACCAGATCGCGACGCGGGGTGTAGAGCGGCTCTCTATGGATCGGGATCGGATCCGGAAAGTTCCAGACCACGGTGCGGGCCTTGGCGTTGCCGTATGGGGCGCAGCCATGCTTGATCGCCACCCGCTGGATGCCGCCCGAGAGGTCGATCTTCCAGTTGACCTTGTCGACGTTCTCGCCACCGATCTTTTCGATGGTCGCCAGTTCGTCGGCCGTCAGATCGCCATCCCAGCCCAGCTTCTTCAGCATCCCCATGGTGAACTCGGGATAGCCATCCTTGATCTCCGAGCCTTGCGGGAAGGAGGATTCGGCCAGCAGGTTCTGACCGTCGCGCTCCACACCGAAGCGGGCACGGAAGCCCATGCCGCCCTCGGCCACCGGGATCGAGGGATTGTAGAGATTGGCCGAGCCGGTGTGGCCCATCTCCGCCGTGCCCCAGCAGGGCCAGGGCAGACCGTAGTACTCGCCGTCGGCAGGACCGCCCAAGGCACGCAAGCTGGTGCGATCGAAGGTCTGCTGATTGGCCATGTGCATCTTCAGACGTTCCGGCGATTGGCCGGTATAGCCGATGGTCCACATGCCGCGATTGAACTCGCGGGTGATGTCCTCGATCAGCGGCTCATCGCCTTTGATTTCGATGTTCTTGAACATCTCGTCGGCGAAACCGAGCTTCTTGGCCAGTAGATGCGTGATGGTGTGATCCGGCTTGGAGTCGAACAGCGGATCGATCACCGTCTCGCGCCACTGCAGGGAGCGGTTGGAGGCGGTCACCGAGCCATAGGTTTCGAACTGGGTCGTCGCCGGCAGCAGATAGGTCCCGTTCTTCCGATCCTGCATGACCGCGGTCATGGTCGGAAAGGGATCGATCACCACCAGGATGTCCAGCTTCTCCATCGCCTTCTTCATATCCGGTAGACGGGTCTGGCTGTTCGGGGCATGGCCCCAGAACACCATGGCGCGGGTGTTGTCGGGCTGCTGCAGGTTCTCTTTGGCCTCCAGCACGCCGTCGATCCAGCGCGAGACCGGAATGCCCTTCTCCTCCATCATGAAGCGGTCTTTGCCGTCCGCCGTCTTCATTGTGGCAAAGCGGCCGGCCATGTCCTCGTAAGGCACATCCCAAACCCGCGACCAGTGCCCCCAGGCCCCCTTGGAGAGGCCGTAGTAGCCCGGAAGCGTGTTGGCGAGCACGCCCAGATCGGTCGCGCCCTGCACGTTGTCGTGGCCGCGGAAGATGTTACAGCCGCCGCCGGGGCGCCCCATGTTGCCCAAGGCCAATTGCAGGATGCAGTAGGCACGGGTGTTGTTGTTGCCGTTGGTGTGTTGGGTACCGCCCATGCACCAGATCACCGTGCCCGGACGGTTGTTGGACAGGGTGCGGGCAATCCGCTTCAACTGGCTGCCGGGTACGCCGGAGATACGCTCGACCTCATCGGGCGTGTATTCGGCGACTTCGCGGCGGACCTGATCCAAGCCCCAGACACGCTGACGAATGAACTCCTTGTCCTCCCAGTCGTTGTCGAAGATGTGCCAGAGAATACCCCAGATCACGGCAACGTCGGCGCCGGGACGGAAGCGCACAAATTCGTCGGCATGGGCTGCCGTACGGGTGAAGCGCGGATCGCAGACGATCAGCGGTGCGTTGTTCTCCTCCTTCGCCTTCAGGATGTGCAACAGCGAGACGGGATGCGCCTCGGCCGGATTGCCGCCGATGACGAAGATCGAACGCGAGTTGTGAATGTCGTTGTAAGAGTTGGTCATCGCGCCGTAGCCCCAGGTGTTGGCAACGCCTGCGACCGTGGTGGAGTGACAGATTCGCGCCTGGTGGTCGACGTTGTTCGAGCCCCAGAAGGCGGCGAACTTGCGCACCAGATAAGCCTGCTCGTTGTTGTGCTTGGCCGAGCCCAGCCAGTAGACCGAGTCGGGACCGGAGGTCTCTTTGATCTCCAGCAGCTTGTCGCCGATCTCGTTGATCGCCTCGTCCCAGGAGATCCGTTCCCACTTTCCGTCGACCATCTTCATGGGATACTTCAAGCGGCGTTCGCCGTGGGCATGCTCGCGAACCGCGGCGCCCTTGGCGCAGTGTGCACCCAGATTGAAGGGCGAGTCGAAGCCGGGCTCCTGCCCGACCCAGACGCCGTCCTGCACCTCCGCCATAACAGTGCAGCCCACCGAACAGTGTGTGCAGACCGATTTCTTCATGGTGGAGTTGGCGTCGATTCCGTCCGTCGCCGCTGCGGCCTCGCGGACCATTCCGCTGCCGAGGCCTCCGACGGCGGCCAAGCCGCCGACTGCTAGGCCGGACCGTTTGAGGAAGGTCCGGCGATCAACCGCTTGATTCGTCAGCTCTTGGCGGGCAGACGACAAGCGGGGGCCTCTCGCAACCCCGTTTGTCTTCTTCCTGAGCATGGCTGTCTCCCATTTTCACTGCGAGGTCCGCTAGACTGTCAGTTTTCGAAGCGGCCTCAGATTTGTCACGTCTTCGCGATCGCGATACCCTTAGGGACCTCGCATCACCCAACCGGCAAGCGCCTAGAAGCGGGCGCTGGCGTAGTAGGTTTTGACGTGCTCGGTTTCGGCATAGCCGCCCTCGGACTTGACCGGTGCTGCCTGAGCGCTGCCCGAGGCCAAGCCTCCGGCCGCCAAGGCGGCGCCTCCCGCGACCGAGCCCAGGCCGAGTTTCAAGAACCCTCGCCTGTCCGACTGCGGTTGCAGATCGTCTTTCTTTGCCATGATCTCTGATCCTCCCAGTTTACACGCTGTGACCGATGCTTGCGCCCGGTCTCGGAACAGTCCGGCCGCACTCGGCCGGTACGAAAGCGCTTCCGCCCTCAAGTCATCGCAAAGGCCGCCCTCAAGTCATCGCAAAGGCCGCGCTCTCGATCTCCATCAAGAGGCGCCCGATGCGTCCGACCGGTCGGTAGAAGTGCGATGATTGCGCGGTCTCCAGATCGCGAAAGAAGTGCGACGCCCAAGGCGCCAGGTGATCCTCGTAGAAGCGATGCTGACCGGCGATCGCGTCCAGTCCGCCGAAGCGTCCGAGGATCAGCCCTGCCATCGCATCCATGATGAAGGCAATGTGGTCTTCCGGCTCCTTGACGTCTGCCTCGCGTTCGATGCCCAGTGCACGCAGGTCGCCGCGCAACCGCGCCAAGGGCTTCTCGTTCAGGAATCCGGTCAGATAGTAGGAGGCAAAGGGCACCAATTCACCCCGGCCAAGCCCGATGAAGAGGTTCTGGTACTCCTCGGCAACCGCCGGCGGGCTGGCACTCTCGGCAGCCGCAGCCAAGCGCGCGATCACCTCGCCGAAGGCGCCCTCTTCGCCACGGCTTGCAACCAGAAGCGCAAGCGTTTCCGCATCCGGCGGCCGCGCGAGCAACTGCGCCATCAGGCTATAGATTTCCGCCCGATGCCGCTCTTCCTTGGCAATGTGCGCAGATGCGCGCGATCCCATACCCAACTCGCCTGTTTACCACACACCAGTTTTGTTCTTTACCTGATAGCCTTTAGTCTTGCCCAAGGGCTGGCGCTTTGCAACAGCTTTTCGTGACAATATTTCGCAGCCTCATACTTTTTATGCAAAATTCAGATTACTTGCGAACAGATATCAACCCACACCGCCAAAGCGTCTTACAATATTCTTAGAGGGCTCTCAAGAAGCCCTTGATCGCGAGAATCTCTCCAGAGTCACACCGTTACTCCATGACGATTTGAGGCGCACGCGCGCCGGCCAGTTCCTGCTCCTCGCCGATTCTGGCCCAGATCTTGGCGGCGATCTCCCTATAGAGCGTGGCGTGCGGCCCATCCGGATCGGCGATCACCACCGGCGTGCCAGCATCCGAGCGCACCCGGATGTCCATATGCAGAGGGATGGCGCCCAGAAAGGGAACCCCGAGGCGCTCGGCCTCGTCGTGCGCACCGCCATGGCCGAAGATATCGGCGCGCTCGCCGCAGCTGGGGCAGAGGAAGTAGCTCATGTTCTCGACGATGCCGAGCAGCGGCACCTCGACCTTGCGGAACATGTTCAGCCCCTTGCGCGCATCGATCAGCGCCAGATCCTGCGGCGTGGAGACAATGACCGTGCCGGCCATCGGCACCTGTTGGGCCATGGTGAGCTGGGCATCGCCGGTGCCGGGCGGCATGTCGACCACCAGCACGTCCAGCTCGCCCCAAGCCACCTCGCGCAGCATCTGGCTCAAGGCCGACATCACCATCGGGCCGCGCCAGATCATCGGCGTCTCCTCCTCGACCAGGAAACCCATGGACATGACCTTCAGCCCATAGCCGTCGAGCGGCTTCAGGATGTTGCCGCCGGTCGGTTCCGGCCGCCCGGTGATCGCCAGCAGCCGCGGCATGGAGGGACCGTAGATGTCCGCATCCAACACCCCGACCGCCAAGCCCAGCCCCTGCAGCCCCAGGGCCAGATTGACCGCCGTGGTCGACTTGCCGACACCGCCCTTGCCCGAGGCCACGGCGACGATCGCCTTGACGCCGGGCACGCCGGCCTTCTGGTTCGGCACCTCGGCGGCAGGACCGCGCGCCTGCATCGGCGGTGGCAGGTCGCCACGCTGCCCCGGAGTCGGCGCCGGCCGTACTGGCTTCGAACCGCTGCGCGGCGCATCGGCACCTGCATGCGCCGTCAGGACGATCCCGGTGCCGGTGACACCCGGAAGGCCTTTCACGACTTGCTCGGCCGCCTGGCGCAAAGGTTCCAACTCGCCTGCCCGCTCGGCCGGTACGGTGATCGAGAAGAAAACCTGTCCGCCTTCGATCACGATCTCCGACAGCAGGCCCAGATCGACGATGTTATCGTCACGGTCTGGACCCTTGACCCGGCGCAGAGCCGTCTCGATCGCCGCCTTCGTTAGCTCCGTCATGCTCCGGGCCTCCCAATTGTAAACGCCGCGCGGCTCGTTGCCACCCTACGGGCCACCCTCTGGTCACCCTTTGGTCACCGGGGCTCCATGCTCTATGATCTTCCCAGACGATTGCCAAGAGCCGAAAAGGAGGAGCCAAGACCGTGATAGTGAGCAGACGCAGCCTTCTGACAGCCGCCGGGCTGGTATTGCTGCCGGGTTCGGCGCTCGGCCAGGCAAGGCCCGGAAGCCTGGTCGCAACCCAGGGCCGGCAAGCGCTGCTGGAGGCCGACGGCCCCCTGGCCGACACCTGGAGCTACCAGGGTCATGCCCCGGGACCGCTGCTGCGCCTGCGTCAAGGCGAAGAGCTATCCGTCCGCCTGGAGAACCGCCTGGAGCAGCCGACGACCATCCACTGGCACGGCATTCGCAACCGCAACGACATGGACGGCGTCGCACCCATGACCCAGCCTGCGGTTCTGCCGGGCGAGACTTTCGACTATCGCTTCACGCCGCCCGACGCCGGCACCTTTTGGTACCATCCGCACACCGGCCTCTCCTGGGAGCAACTGGCCCGCGGCCTCTACGGCCTGCTGATCGTAGAGGAGAGCGAGCCGCCGGATGTCGACCGCGACCTCCTCTTCCTCGCCGACGACTGGAGGCTGACCGAGACAGGCCAGATCGATCTCGCCAGCCTGGGACAACGTCACGACTTCTTCCATGCCGGCCGCCTGGGAAATGTGCTGACCGTCAACGGCAAGCCCTACGAGCACTATCCGGTGCGCGCCGGCGAGCGCATTCGCCTGCGCATGATCTCGACCGCCAACGCGCGGGTCCTTCGCTTCCGCCTGCCCGGCGAGCACGCCTGGCTGATGGCCTTGGACGGCCAGCCGCTCCCGCCGCGCGCGCTTTCGGGGGCGCTCACCTTGGCCCCCGGCCAACGCGCCGACGTCTTCCTTGATCTCTCGGAGCATCCCGGCGGCGAGGCCTTGATCGAGGAGGTCACCGGCGAGCCTTTGGCCTGCGCCAGCCTGGTCTATGCGCAGGAGTCGGCCCGCACCCTTCGACCCGGCCCCCCGGCGCCCTTGCCGGCCAATCCCCTCGCCGCCTTGGGTCCGCTGGACCGTGAGGTCGATATGATCATGGAGGGCGGTGCCATGCGCTTCCTCGAGAAGGCGCGCTACAAAGGAGAGCTCTTGAACGGCCGCGACCTGGCCCTGGAGCACGGCCAGTTCTGGGCCTTCAACGGCATTACCGGCATGGCGAAGGAGCCGCTGCTGCGCGCCGCGCGCGGCGAGACCTGGGCGATCCGCATGGTCAACCGCACCGCCTTCGCTCATGTCATGCATCTGCACGGCCATCACATGAGAGAGATCGCCCGCTCCGACGGCCCGCCCGACGGCGAGGCTTGGCGCGACAGCGTCTTGATGCAGCCCGACAGCGAGGTCACACTCGCCTTCGTCGCCGACAATCCCGGCAAGTGGATGCTGCATTGCCACATGCTGGAACACCAGGCCGCCGGCATGCAGACCTGGATCGCGGTGGAGTAGGCCAAAGCGCCAACACTGGGCGATCGGACGACGTAGCGTACCGCCTGTGCCATGCCCGCTGCCAGATGTCAGGTATTGTGGCAGTGCCAGAACCATCTGCCGGGATTGTCGGCCAGGAACTCGATCGAGGCCTTGCCGAAGGGCGGCACCGAGACGCTGTCGCGCAGCGGCGCCGTCGCCGGGTCGCGGCCCTCCTGCAGGATCCGGAAGACATGACCGTGCAGCTGCACGGGATGCACCATCGGCGTCTTGTTCACCAGATTGAAGCGCATCACGTCGCCGTAGGTTGATGTCGTAGAAGCTCTCCTTGACGGTGGCGCCCTTGAAGGTGGCGAAGGCCTCGGGCCGGGAGACCTCGTTCATCTGCCAGAGATAGCGCTTCATGTTGCCGCTGAGGACGATCTCGAAAATCTTGTCGGGCGCCTTGGGCAGGCTGGTCTCGTAGGGCGAGGCCAACTCCTCGACCACCAGGCCCGGCCCATTGAAGTTCGGTTGCTTGCGGTTGACGACCGACACGGTGTCGCTGGCGTGCAGAACCCCCAGGGCTTGCAGATCGAGGCCCAGATCTGCGCATGGATGTTGTGGCTGCCGCCGCTGAGCACGGTCACTGGTAGTGTCCAGGGTCTTTCGCACATTGGGTTTGGCGGGCTGTTCCATCAGGCACCCCTGTCCCGCTGCTTGAGCAGGTCCCTGTTCATGTAGCGCTTGCTGGACCCTTTGGTGCCAGCGATGTGTCTCACCCTGGCCGCGGCCGGGTTGAGGGCCGCTTGGCCGTCGGGGAAGGCTCCGACGACGCGGGTTCGCCGCCGGATCTCCCGCATGATCCTCTCCAGAGGAGAGTTGGTCCCGATCCGGCGCCAATGCTCATTGGGGAAGGCATGGCAGACCCAGGTCTCCTCGACCGTTTCCTCTAGCCAGTCGGCGCCCTTGGGCAGGCGCATGGCTCTGAGTTTGGCCGCGTGGCCTTGGCGCGGGCCGCCTCGCGGCTCTCCTGGGCATGGATAGCCTTCAGCATGAGAGCGACGTCACGCATCTTGCCGGCCGGCACCGGGCACGAAGGCATCCAATGCACGACGCAGCGCTGCCACTGGGCGTCCGGATAGAACTCGGTCGCGCTCTCGACGAGCCCCATGCAGGCATCCGAGACGATCGACGCGACACCCGTGAGGCCGCGCTCCTTGAGGTGCTTGAGGAAGGCGCTCCAGCCCTTCTTGTCTTCCTTGGCTCCCTCGAGGCTGCCGAGGGTCTCGCGGTAGCCGTCGGCCTTGACAGCGACCGCAACCAGCAGCGAGACCTTGCGCACTTCACCTGCCCAACTGCGCTTCAGGACAATGCCGTCCAGATAGAGGTAGGGCCGTCCAGATAGAGGTAGGGCCGTCCAGATAGAGGTAGGGCCGTCCAGATAGAGGTAGGGCCGTCCAGATAGAGGTAGGGCCGTCCAGATAGAGGTAGGGCCGTCCAGATAGAGGTAGGGCCGTCCAGATAGAGGTAGGGCCGTCCAGATAGAGGTAGGGGTGTTCGCCCTCGATCGACCGGTTCCGCCAGGTCTCGATCTGGGAGTAGAGCTTCTCGTTGAGATTGGAGAGCGTGCTGGGGCTCACCCGCGTGCCCCACAGGGCCTCGGTGATGTCCTCCACCCGGCGTAGCGACACACCAGCCAGATACATCTCCATCAAAGCCTCTTCGAGCGAGCGCGCGCGCCGGCGATAGCGCTCGATGATTGCCGTCGTCGATGCGTCTGCCTGCGAAGCTTCGGCACCTTGCACCTGCACCTCTCCGGCGCGCGTGTGCAGCTTGCGCTCGGAGCGGCCAGCTCGTGTGTCGCGGCGCGCCTCACTGCGCTCATGGCGCCCTGCATTGCAAAGCCGATCCGCCTCTGCCTCCAGCAGGCTGTTCAGTGTCTCCTCGACGCTGCCCGCACGATCTGCCTCAGATGATCTTCTATCCGACCGGCGTCGATAGGGACCACGTTCGACAGGCCCTTCGTGTCATCCTCGTCCAGGGTGGCTCTGGCCTCCTCTATCGGCTTCTCCGTCTGGCGACTGAAAACCTGAGGGATTCGGAGCCACCAACCCCACACAAATGTGCGAAACTTTCTCTACGTCATCTTTGCAAACGCATTTGCAAAAGAACTGAAAGCGATGTTTCCATCGATTGCCCTGGAAATACGCGATCTCCCGGAGGGGCATGAGAATGATGCCGATCTAGCCTACGCCCACTATGACTCGGTAATCGGAGAGTTGTTGCGCGACGACGTACAGTCCGAGCAGATTGTACAGCCCGAGCAGATCGAGGTTGACTTCACACGTGGCACAAAGGCCATGAGCGCGGCACTTGTGCTGGCAGCGATGCGCCGCAGTATCCCATGCCTACGTTACGTTACCGGAGAGCGTGACCGGCGGGGAATGGTTCGGCCGGGATTTGAACAGGTCAAACGCATCTCAACCACCAACGTGGACGGGCATCGGCGGCTGGATCTGGCTCGCAGCTTGTTCGAGCGGGGCAATTTCGCGGCAATCGGTGGCATCTTGCCGGACCGAGATAATCCCATGTCGAAGCCCTCCCCGGATAAGCAGCTGGTCGAGGTTTCAGGGTCTGTGCTGACGGCTGCGCGTTTCTTCGCGGCCTGGGATCGACTTGACTATGCCAGCGCCGCGGCGATCGATATCGACGCCCCGCCGGATTCTGAATGGAAGCCTGTTTGGCCAACCGAGGCGATGCGGGACTGGGTGTCTGGCCTGAGGCTGGAACCTGACCCTAACGATACCTCCGCGATGGCCTCTGCAACAGACGCCAATTGCAGCCTGAGCATTTCGAGCCCGACCTACGCCGCCCAGGTGGCCTTCGCCTGACCCGCGACGGGCTCCGTCGCTTCTTCCGAGCATGGGAGCGTCACCTTGACTCGCCATTGGCGGGTTTGGCCGACCGGCAGATCACAGAGAATGTGGTCAGCACTCAGGTCGATCGCCTTGCCGCGCATGTCCGTGGGCAACAGACTTATCAACCGTTCAGCCTCATCGAAAGGAGCTAGCATGGGACGATATATTGTATGTTACGATATTCGAGATGATCGGCGGCGACGGAAAGTATCGGAAACTCTGGATGGCTATGGCGACCGAGTTCAAGATAGTGTGTTTGAGTTGCCCGTCGATCGAACGCTGTTGGACGATTGCATAAATGAAATCGCCGTGCTTATCGCGCCGGATGAGGATCGCGTAGCTATCTACCGCTTGTGTGCTACTTGCGAAGCTGAAAGGAATTATCTCGGGTGCGTAGATGGCGTTGACCGAATCGGCGAAGAAGATGTGTTCATTGTTTGAGAACGGTCCTAAACCTCCCCCTGACCATAAAGGGGGGCAGGTTAGGAGTTTTTGGCAACCATCTGATTTTACCGAATATTTCCTAAACTTCCAGAGCTGCCCAGTCAGTGTCGAGGTGTGGGCAACCATTTGATTTTCGGAGGTTGCGAATTTTGGCGCGATACCCATATGAAACGGTGAGACAATTTAGATTGGCCGTTGCAGCGCTTGCCCCGCCTCTGAGGGGATTGAAACATGCGCTAGAACTGAAATCTAAGAGATCCATGGTTTTCGTTGCAGCGCTGCCCCGCCTCGATTGAAAGCATTCACTATCGTCGCATCACGAAAGTTGCAGCGCTTGCCCCGCCTCTGAGGGGATTGAAACGCGATCAGACTGGGCGAGGACACAAAAGCCTGCTGTCCGGGTGTTGCAGCGCTTGCCCCGCCTCTGAGGGGATTGAAACCCGCCTCCTCCTCGGCCTTGGCCTGCAGAGAAGCAGCCTGTTGCAGCGCTTGCCCCGCCTCTGAGGGGATTGAAACGAAATCTTCGCCTATTGAAATGAACTGTTGCAGCGCTTGCCCCGCCTCTGAGGGGATTGAAACATTAGCCTTGTTAGCACCCTCTCCGGAGCAGATCAAGTTGCAGCGCTTGCCCCGCCTCTGAGGGGATTGAAACCGACGTTCCTCCGAAGATCGGACCTGCCGTTGCAGCGCTTGCCCCGCCTCTGAGGGGATTGAAACTTTCCTTCGGATGACTGCTTCTGTTCGAAAGTCGCCTGGTGTTGCAGCGCTTGCCCCGCCTCTGAGGGGATTGAAACCAAGCCTGAGCCTGCTTTTCCAAAAGGTCCGCCTGCGTTGCAGCGCTTGCCCCGCCTCTGAGGGGATTGAAACCGAAGCGCCTGACGCCCGCTCGCATCCAGGACGGTCCGCCTGCGTTGCAGCGCTTGCCCCGCCTCTGAGGGGATTGAAACTTATTGGCGTGGCTGGACGACAAGCGACAATGGGTCGGTTGGTTGCAGCGCTTGCCCCGCCTCTGAGGGGATTGAAACTTCATGAGAGAAGCGACCTCAGCGCGATTAGCGCCTCAGCCTGCGTTGCAGCGCTTGCCCCGCCTCTGAGGGGATTGAAACAACATATGAGCAATGTCGGCCTGCTTCACTGTCACCAATGAGTTGCAGCGCTTGCCCCGCCTCTGAGGGGATTGAAACTACGATAAATCTGAAAGGCGGTGCGATCTTTGATCATTTTGTTGCAGCGCTTGCCCCGCCTCTGAGGGGATTGAAACAGCCCGGCCAGGAACCAGCGCTGCTTCCTGCTGGCGGCACCCGTTGCAGCGCTTGCCCCGCCTCTGAGGGGATTGAAACCGGCGCGGAAGCGCTCACCGAGGAAGTCGCCTGGGCCGGGTTGCAGCGCTTGCCCCGCCTCTGAGGGGATTGAAACGCGCCGAGTCGGTCGCTGCCAGGGTGTCTTTCACCTATGGTTGCAGCGCTTGCCCCGCCTCTGAGGGGATTGAAACATCGCCCGGCTCCGGCCATTGAGCGAAAAGCCGCGGCGGCATGCGGTTGCAGCGCTTGCCCCGCCTCTGAGGGGATTGAAACGCATTGATTTCCTTTTCGATCCAGCGAACAGCTAATTGACGTTGCAGCGCTTGCCCCGCCTCTGAGGGGATTGAAACCCGCCGAAATCACACCCTTGCGGGCATGGGCCTTGGCGAGGGCCTCGGCGTCACGCCGAGCGGCCTTTGCGATCGGTTGCAGCGCTTGCCCCGCCTCTGAGGGGATTGAAACTATAACCGCTTTTGCCTTACGTTACGCATAGTATTCCTAAGTTGCAGCGCTTGCCCCGCCTCTGAGGGGATTGAAACGGTGGCTTCTGGCTCCTAGCCTCTCCCAGTCGTCCAGGTTGCAGCGCTTGCCCCGCCTCTGAGGGGATTGAAACGAAGTCGACACGCAACTCGTACGGATGGACATGGAGACGTTGCAGCGCTTGCCCCGCCTCTGAGGGGATTGAAACTTAGAAGCAGAAACAGCCTTGCGGCGCTCCTCCTCAGGTTGCAGCGCTTGCCCCGCCTCTGAGGGGATTGAAACATGGACCCCAGGACGGCCTTAGCCTCTCCCAGTCGTCCAGGTTGCAGCGCTTGCCCCGCCTCTGAGGGGATTGAAACGAAGTCGACACGCAACTCGTACGGATGGACATGGAGACGTTGCAGCGCTTGCCCCGCCTCTGAGGGGATTGAAACACGGCAACACGACGCTGTTCTACCGTGGACCCCGCATACGTGAGTTGCAGCGCTTGCCCCGCCTCTGAGGGGATTGAAACAGACACCGTAGACTCCTCCGCCAGGAGACGCATCAACGCCGTTGCAGCGCTTGCCCCGCCTCTGAGGGGATTGAAACCGGACCGGATACCCTCTGCGACACCTGTTGGTCCGCCTTGTTGCAGCGCTTGCCCCGCCTCTGAGGGGATTGAAACACGCCCGCTTGTTCTACCAGGGTCAATGCCATTTGCTTCGTTGCAGCGCTTGCCCCGCCTCTGAGGGGATTGAAACTTTCTGCAGAATAGCGCGCGTCACTTCAAGATGGTAGGTGTTGCAGCGCTTGCCCCGCCTCTGAGGGGATTGAAACAAAGCCAGGCGCTCGCGTTCCAGCGCGGCGCGATTGGCGTTGCAGCGGCACACTACAGGACTCTCCTGGATCATGATCGCAGAGGTTTCCAGAGAGCAGCGGCAGCTCTTGGTTGATGGAGTGTCCGATTTCGGAGTTGGTCGAAGCGGATGCGGAAGTAGGATGTGGCGAGATAGCCGTGAGATTTCGTTTTGCGGTGCTTTTTGCCGACGAGGATGTCAGCGGTTTTGGCAGCCCAGGCGACGGCCAGAGCGAGCAGAATGAGGAGAGTGTCAGTTTAGCCGGATTGGAGAACCTGATATCTTCAAGGGTGAAGCCGCGGGTTTCGACGTCGCCGAAGGGGCACTCGATGGCCCAGCGTTTCTTGCAGGCTTCAAGCGCGCGCTGGGGGTCGAGGGTGGTGGCGAGGATCGGGAGTGCGCGATTTTCGATGCGTTTTGCGGCGAAGCGCAGGGGCAGTCCGAGCGCCTCATCGAGCGTAGTCAGACGGCCATGACGGTTTTTCAGGGTGGCGCCGATGCGGCGTTTGCAGAGCGAGGCCTTCAAGGAGAGCTTCTGGCCGTTGTCGCGTTCGACGGTCATGGTTTCCTTCACGCGCAGCGCGAAAGGGATGTCGTTCTTCAGGAGACATTCGATCCGGTCTGCGCCGATGAATTCACGGTCGCCGAGCGGCGTTTCGACCGGGGAGGCGCCAAACAGGGCAAGGTAGCGCTGCATCGAGGCGATGCGCCCTGCGCCATTGCTTGTCGCGGCCTTGTCCAGAACCGTCCACAGCAGGGGGATACGCAGGCGCTTGGCGACCACGGCCAGCATGAGGATGTTTACATCCTTGCGTCCGATCTTCCAGTCGGTGCGGTCGAGGTACAGCAACCAAGGGGGCCCGCAGGCCGAGAAGCTGCACCGCCAGAGGCGCCGACCGGTCGGAGCGCAAGTGGATATACTGAAAGAAGCGCTGCAGGCGCCGGTCGCTCGACGACACCTGAACAGCTCCCGGAAACTGGCTCGAAAGGTGGCTCAAATCGACTGTCCGGGCGTCCACCATGCCGATCGACAAGAAGGCCAAGGTGTCATCCGGCTCTTGCTCAACGCCAGGTGCGACGATAGCGTCACGGTGAGGATGCGGATGGCGGTTGGCTGCATCGGAAGGTCCCTTCTTGCGAGAAGAGACTCTTCCGTCTCAGCACACCACATCCGCGCACCGCCTTACCGTCGTGTAGTGTGGAATGCCTCAATTCCCTGAAGCCCGGCCAAACAAGGAGCGGTTGCCAGCCCCTTCCGCGATCCCAAGAGCCCAAATAGCACCAATCTCGCATGGGAAATCCATGCTTGATAACCCTCGGCTGTAGCGACGTTGCTTATTGCGCCGGCGCACTCGATACTGCGCGGCAATGATGCAGCGAGACGAGCAGCGAGAGTCAGGGGAAGGTGGCTCTCTTTACAGGATCATCGTTCTGTCGGTGGCCGCTTTGGCGATCGGTCTGACCGTCGCCTTCACCGCAATCGCTTTTGTCGAGGACAAACCCTGGCTCCTGGTTGCGGCGACTCTCCCGGTCCCGAGCTTCGGCGGGTTGCCGGTCGGCCTGATGTTGAACCGGCTTTCGGCGGAAAAGCCGCCGCTGGGGCCGCCGGATGTGGTGCAGGCGGTTCAGCTGCGCCAGCCGCTGCCCGAGGCACGCAGCAGGCTGCTGTCCTCTGCGGCCGCTCTGCTGTCGCTCGGCTTCGGTGCCTCGGTCGGCCAATACGGACCGACGGTCTATCTGGGCGCCATGATCGGCAAGGCCGCGACGCGCCTTCGGCTGCGGTGTCGCGGCGGCCATCTCGACTGCCTTCAACGCACCGATCGCCGGTCTGGTCTTCGCGCATGAGGTCGTCCTGAGACACCATTCCATACAGGCCTTCGCGCCGACGACGGTGGCCGCGGCCAGCGGCTATGTGGTCTTCGAGCGCCCGGCGCTGTTCCCGGTGCAGTTCGACGGCGTTGAACAGGGTTACGAGTTCCTGCTGTTCGCCGGGCTCGGCCTGCTGGCCGCGGCGGTCGCGGTCATCTACCTCTTACCATGCGGCTCATCCTTGGCGCAGCCACACTCGCCGCCCGCAGTCCGCTCACGCCGGCGCTGAGGTGTCTTCAGCCCGGCCTTGCTGATCGGCGTCCTCTTCGGCGCGCTGTTCTGGATCCTGCTGAGCGGCAGCGGGCTGATCGCGACACCAGGCATCGCCGTCTATGCCGTCTGCGGCATGATGGCGGTGACCAGCCCAGTCATCGGCGCGCCGCTCACGACGATCCTGATCGTCTTCGAATTGACCCGCAGCTACGACCTGCCATGGTGGCAGTGGTCTTCCCGAATCTGGCCGCCTAGCGGGTGTTCGGCCGCCCCTGTTCGACGTGCAGCTAGCAAAGAGGGGGGGGTGATCTTTCGACCCGACGCGCCTCGAAAGCCTTCCCGTCGCGCACTACGCCACGCAGGACTTTCCGAGAATAGGGTTCCATGCGACAGCGGGCGAGGCGCTGTCGCTGCTGCGGGAGTCGCAATGGAGCGAGGTCTTCGTCGTCGATGCGGTGCCGATCGTCGATCGGTCGTCCGGGCGACTGCTCGGTGGCGCAGAACGTCTTCGCCACCGTCATCGCCTTCGACCAGAGAGCCTTCCCGGGCGTAAAGCCAAGCCGCGTCGAGGACTTCTTCGACCTCGAACGACTCCCCGACAAGCGTGCACTCGAGAAGAACCCGGATGTGATTCTGGAATGGGCGCTGCTCGCCGAAGGTGCTCCGGCCAGCCAGGTCTATGACCTCTTGAGCACCGATCTCGGCCTTAGGCTCGCCCTGCGCAAGCTCGACACGATACGCGACCAGATCCTCTGGTGGGAGGAGGTGGCTAGGCCGGCAGAGATGCTCCGAGACGGCGAGGTCAGCATGGCCAGCGGCTACAACGGCCGCTTTTTCTCCATGGCGCGCGAAGAAGGAGCCCCGGTGGTCATTGTCTGGAACGGTCGGGTCATCGGATACGACGTCTGGGCCGTCCTGGCCACGAGCAAGCAACCCCGCTTGGCAGAGCGATTTCTGCGTTTCGCGACGGCGCAGTTGGCCCGTCTGGCCGAGCGTATCCCCTACGGGCCGGCCCACAATTCCGCCATGAATCTCGCTCCGCCAGATCGCGCAGCATCGAAGAAGACCTACGGGCCGGCCCACAATTCCGCCATGAATCTCGCCGGCCGCGCCCCAAGACCAACATCCCGATGCAGGCCCATTTGCCGAACGCCCCGCAGCACGGCCACCGCCTGCTCATCCGCGACAGCCCCTGGTATGCCAATACCTAAGCCCTGCGCCGACGCCGTTTCGATGCCTGGCTGGCCACCGGCGAGGGGGGGCTGATGATGCTGTCACTACGGCACTCTGCCACTCGTTCGCAGTTTCCTGTGATGTTTCCGGCGGAAGCAGTAAACGCTCATGGCAAAAAATGCTAAAACATGCCATATTTTGAGAACAAAGGACGGCTCGATGGCATCCATGAATATCTCATTGCCCGACAGCTTGCGGGACTGGATCCAAACACGGATTGACAGCGGAGGCTACGTCAGCGCCAGCTATTACGTCCGCGATCTGATCCGTCACGATCAAGAGTCGGCAGCCACGCGGGCAGAGCGCAATGCTGTCCGCAAGGGACTTGCAGATTTGAAGGCAGGCAAAATCAAGCCGGCGGAAGAGGTACTGGCCCGGCTTGAGCGAAAGTACCGGGACGGTTAGCGCTCGCAAATGCGATGCGTCTTTACCGAGCAGGCCGAAACCGATTCGGAAACCAGCGGCGATTACATCGCACAAGACAATCCGGGGCGCGCACTTTCATTCATCGAAGAGATCCGCCAACGCTGTGACAGAATTTTGGATACGCCAAAGGCCGCCCCTCAAGCGCTCCAGCTGGACGGCCTTTCGATTCGGCGTGTCGTGTACGGTCGCTACTTGGTGTTTTATGCAACCACCGAAGAAGCTATCGTGGTGCTCCGTGGCGCTCGCGATCTTGAATGGCCATGATGGGCGGACGTACAGACTGCAGGCCCATAATCGGCATAGGGGGCGATCCTAGCGGATCGCTCCCCCGCACACCACCCGGCATGCGGGTCCGCATCGGGTGGTTCGATAAGTTGAGGTCAGGAGAGACGGGGTACTCCCAGTTGGTCAGACCATTTCAGGGTCAAGACGGCGTTGAGGAGCATGCCGCTGTTTCGCCGCCAGTGCCGGCTATTGGCTGCCACCCGTCGCGCTACGTCGGAGTTTGCACCCAGTGCCATCAGTTCCCTGTAGATGGTCTTTCCGCGCTTCCACTGTTTGAGTTGGATGGCTCTCACGCAGTGGCGCAGCCACTGGTCCAGGTCTTTGAAGACCCCTGGTGTTTGCGCCGGCCGGAAGTAGGTTTTCCAGCCCAGAACACAGGATCTCAAGCGCTCTGCTACCTCCTGCATGCTGCGCCCGCCGGAGCGGCGGGTCAGTTGCCGGACGCGCTGCTTGAACGCCCGCAAAGCCTTGGCAGCCACCTTGCGCTTGATCATACCGGCTGGGGCCATCCAGAAGGTGAAGCCCAGGAAGCGGCCGTCTGGTCGATATCCAGACCGTCGACACCAACGGCACCTTTGTTGGTCCGCACCCGTTTCCATGCTCGCTGCAGGTTCTCTCGCGCCAAGACCGCCTCGAGCAGTCCTGGTCCCGTGTCCTCCGCTTCATGACGCGTGCGGCCGGCTTCGTCGCTGCCCGACCCAGAGCCAGCTTCACCTTCTTCTACGCCAAGCCGCCCCGCTGTCGCAGGCATCAGACGTCGTGCCGGTCGCATCGTCATGTCCTCGGACACTCTTCCTCGTTCGACCCTTCGCCCGCGACACACCGCAGGCTACTATGGCCTCTGCTGACCTCTCGCTCCGGCTCGACACCGTCGCCCTTTCAGGCACAAGGCGAGATCTCCCCAGGCAAGAACGCATTCCTTCACTGCACGACCGCCTGATCCACGCCGCTTCACCCTGGTCACGAGAGCTTCGCGGTCTATCGCCCGCTCGCTCTGGTCCACAGCGCTTCCTATTCGGTTCTTGTTCATCGGCCCGCAGCTTCGCTCTACACTTCCTCCCCACACTCGGTCACCCTCATGCAGTTGCGCTTTGCTTCACTCGCCGTGACCAACACGTGGTGGGACTTGCACCCACAAGACTGCCCCATGCTGGGCGCATCATAAGAAAAAGGCCCGGGCGTTGCCGTCCGGGCCTTCTTTCTAGGTTAGCGGCTCTTCACCGTCATTCTCGCATCATGCCGAGGATGGAGAGGATGTAGATGAAGAGCGTGATGAAGCTGCCATAGAGCATGTAGGCGCCGAAGATGGCTTTGCGCTGGGCGCTGTCGCCCATGTCCTGCTCCAGGTACATGTTCTTGATCATCTGCGTCTGCCAGGCGGTGATGCCCGAGAAGATCAACACGACGGCAAAGGAGATCAACAAGGACAGCATCGAGCTGCCAACGAAGATCCAGTTGACCACCAGTGCGATCAACAGGCCGATCACCGCCATGGTGAAGAAGGTCGCAAAGACCGAGAGGTTGCGCTTCGTGGTGTAGCCATACAGACTGACACCGGCGAAGGTACCCGCGGTGATCAAGAAGGCCCGCACGATGATAAAGGGATCGAGTTGACCGTAATAGTAGAACATCGGCGCCAAGACCACGCCCCAGAGCCCAGCATAGGCCCAGTAGGCGACCTGCGCGGCGACGATGGACTTGGTCATGATGATCTTGGGCGCCACGAAGCCCATCACCAGAATGCCGATGAAGAAGACGATCGACATCCCGCCAAGGCTCATCACCAGCTGCTCGTTCGAAGCGATCAGGAACGAAAGCGCGCCGGTGAAGGCAACACCCAGGGCCATGTAGTTATAGACCCGCAGCATGTAGCTGCGCAGACCGGCGTCAATGGCGTCTGCCGTCTGCGTTCGGGTATAGACCTGCGGATTGGGTCCTACCATGTGGTTCGCACTCCCTAAGAAAACGGTGTGGGCGGAGGTTAAGTGAGGTTCTTGAAGGTATATTGGCCAAAGTGCCGCCAAGATCAACAAAAACTGGAAAAAATCGGCAGGAATTCACAGTCCGAGGCTGGGCTTTGCCCAAGATGCCATCGGTCAACGAAATGACCGATCGACCTCGCATCGCAAAGTCATAAGACTCCTATTCGTTGCGCAGCAAGGGTGCGGCCGAGGTTCCGAGCGCCCGCCAGGTCCCGGCGAGACCGAACAGCACCGTAATCAGGAGCCCGGCTCCCAAGGTCAGGGCCAAGGGGCCGGGGAGCAAAGCGAACGCGCCGCCCATCACCAAGGCGATCACCACCCAGGCAGCCAGGGTACCGATCGCGGCGGCGATCGCGACGCTGACCAGACCCAGCAGCAGGAACTCCAGGGCGAGGCCACCGGCCAAAACCGGCCGCGTCGCCCCCTGCACCTTCAGGACGACAGCATCGTAGCGCCGGCGCCGCTCGCTGGCGGCAATCGCGCCGGCCAGGACCAGCAGGCCTGCCAGCAGGGTGACGCTACCGGTGGCACCGACCGCTGCGGCGACACTATCCAGCATGCGGGTGAAGCTTTCCAAGGCAGCGCGCACGCGGATGCCGGAGACATTGGGGAAGGCATCCGAGACGGCGTCGGCCAGAGCCCCTTCCTGGGCCCGGTCGATCCGCACCGTGGCGATATGCGAGGCCGGCGCCTTGTCGAGCAAACCCGGCGAGAAGACCATGATGAAGTTGATCCGGAGGTTCTGCCAATCGATACGCCGCAGGTTGGCGATCTCCGCCGTGACATCGCGGCCATAGACATTGACGGTCAGGCTGTCACCGACGCCCAGGCCCAGGGCCTCGGCGATCTCGTCGCCCAGCGAGACCTTGATGGCGCCGCGATAGTCCGCGGCCCACCAGCTACCGGCGGTGAGCTCAGTGCCGAAGTCAGGGGCGCTTGCCCAAGTGAGGCCGCGATCGCCCTCGAAGACCCAGGCAACGTCGGGCGGGATCTCCATCTCGGCGACCGGCGTCCCCTTCACCGCGGTGATTCGTCCGCGCAGCATCGGCACGCGTTCGACGCCGCTCGCCTTGTCGAAGCCGGCGACCAACGCGTCGAAGGCGCCGGCCTGATCGTTCTGGATATCGATGAAGTAGAAAGTCGGAGCCTCCTTGGGGATCTCCTCGTTCACTTGGCGGTCGAGATTGGCCTGGATCAGGGTGACGCTCGCCAGCACGGTGAGCCCCAGCCCCAGCGAGAGCAGGATGCCGACGGTCGGTGCACCCGGTCGATAGAGATTGGAGAGCGCCAAGCGTAGGGTGGTGTGGCGCGGCCGCGGCAGGGCGCGTGCGACCCAGATCACCGCCGAGGCCGCCAGGCGGAAGAGCAGCAGGGCACCGGCCGCACCGGCGACGAATCCCAGTGCAAAGAGCTTTTCGGCCGCACCCAGCACCGCCAAGGCTACCAGAAGGGCGGCGATGACGATCAGCGCCGGCCAAAGCCAGCGCGGCGGGCGCAAACGCCGGGTCTCGACCTGGCCGCGGAAGAGGCTGGCAGCCGGCAGACTCTGCGCCCGCGCCAACGGCAGCAGAGCGAAGAGCAGGGCGGTCAAGAGGCCCATCGCAGCGGCGCGCGCCAAGGGCAGAAGCGCCGGCGGGCCGCCGAGGCCGATGTTGAAGAGTTCACCCAGGAAAGGTGCTGCTACCAGCGGTGCCAAGGCACCGATGAAGAGGCCAATGGCGATTGCGATCAGCGAGAGCAGCAGGACCTGCAAGAAATAGAGCTTGAAGATGAAGCTGCCCGACGCACCCAGGCACTTCATCGCCGCGATGGTGTCGCGGCGCGAATCGAGATGCGCCCGCACGGCATTGGCAACACCGACACCGCCGACCACCAAAGCGGTCAGGCCGACCAGGGTCATGAAGAGACGCACGCGGGTGACGAAGCGGGCGACGCTGGGGGCAGCCTCGTCCAGACCGCGCACCCGCCAGCCGGCGTCCGGGAAGGCCGCGTCCAGGCGCGCCTCCCAATCGGCGAAGCCTTCGCCTGCGGGCAGCACTAGGCGCCAATGGCGGTAGAGCAGGCTGCCCGGCTGCGCCAGTCCGGCAGTTTCCAGCCGCTCCAAGGGCAGCAGCAAGCGCGGGCCAAGGGTTATGGCACGCGCGGCACTGTCCGGTTCGCTCAGGATCTGGCCGCGCAGATCGAAGGTCTCGGTGCCGACCCTGACCCTGTCGCCGAGCGACAGATCGAGACGGCGGAAGAGTTCCGGTGCTGCCAAGGCGCCCCAGGTTCCGTCGCGCTGCTCCAGGCCGGTAGCCGTATCCTGTGGCGGATCCAGTTCAAGAACGCCGAACAGCGGATAGGCCACATCGACCGCCTTCAACTCGACCAAGCGACGCTCGCGGGTTTCGGGATTGACCGCCATGGCGCGCAGTTCGCCGGTCGCCGAGAGGGCCTGCGAGTTGGCCAGCAGCCAGGCGGATTCTTCGGGCGTCAGACCGCGGTTGAAAAGCCTGAGGTCGACCTCGCCGCCCAGCAGGTTGCGGGCATCGCGCTGCAATCCGGTCAGGAGGTCGGCAGAGATCGTGCCGACCGCCGCCAGGGCGGCAATACCAAGGGCAAGGCAGGCCAGGAAGATGCGAAACCCACCCAAACCGCTCCGTAGCTCGCGCCGCGCATAGCGCCAGGAAAGCACCCAATCCGCCATCAGGCGACAGCCACGCTCTGTCGTGAGTCGGCTTGGATGCAGCCATCGGCCAGGCTCACCTGGCGCGAGCAACGAGCGGCCAGAAGCGGATCGTGGGTGATCAGCAGCAGGGTCGAACCGCTGTCGGCGCGCAGGCTGAACAGCAGGTCGATCACCTGCTGCCCGGTCTGGCAGTCCAGATTGCCGGTCGGTTCGTCGGCCAGCAGGATCGAGGGATTGGCGACGACCGCGCGGGCAAGTGCGGTGCGCTGCTGTTCGCCGCCGGAGAGCTGGCCCGGGTAATGGGTGATGCGATGCCCCAGACCGACGGACTCCAGGGCCTCTGCCGCCCGCTTCCAGGCATTGCGCTTACCGGCCAGTTCCAGTGGAATCGCCACGTTCTCCTGCGCCGTCATCGTCGGCACCAGATGAAAGTCCTGAAAGACGATGCCGATGGAATCGCGACGCAGGCGGGCGAGTTCGTCTTCGCTACGACCGGCGTAGTCGACCTCTGCGACCCTGACCTCTCCAGAGGTCGCGCGCTCCAGACCGGCGACCAGCATCAGAAGCGAGGTCTTGCCCGACCCGGAGGGTCCGACCAGGCTGACGGTCTCGCCGGCTGGGATCTCCAGGTCGATGCCATTCAGGATCTCCACCGGGCCGGCAAGCGACTGCAGCGTCAGGGTTACGGCCTTCAATCCGATCATGGCGGCACTGGCCCTCCCCGGTTGCCGATACAATTTCCAAGCGCACTACAAGGCACCAAGCGAGGCTCTTCACCCTGCACCTGGACTCGAGCTGGTCCTGCTGCTGCGATATGGCGTGCCAAAGGCAGCGATCAAGCGTAGCAGCTTCAAGGTAGCGGGCAGGACACTGAGATAAGGCACTCTTGTGGCATCTTCAGCCGGCGGCTTGATCCGTCGCGCTACCCGCCCAAAATCCACGACATGACGAGGCGATCCCTATCGCGGCGAGCGCTGTTCTCTGCCCTGGCGATTCTGGGCTTCGGACTGACGCACGCCGCCAAAGCAAAAAGCCCCCCGCTCGTGCTGGTGGCCTATGGTGATAGCTTGGTGCACGGCTATGGCTTGGCGCCGGGCGCGACCCTGCCCGAGCAGTTGCAAGCGGCCCTCAGAGACGAGGGTTGGAATGTCACGGTACAGAATGCCGGCAACTCCGGCGACACTACGGCCTCGGGCCTGGCGCGCCTGGACTGGACCCTTTCGGAGCCGCCCGACGCCCTGCTCTTGGCCCTGGGTGCCAACGATGGCCTGCGGTGGCCTGGAGCCGAGCGAGACCAAGGCCAATCTGCGTGCCATCATCGAAGCGCTGCGCGCACGCGGCGTCCCGGTGCAGCTGGCCGGAATGATGGCACCGCGCAACCTGGGGCCCGACTATGCCGCCGAGTTCGATCCCCTCTATCTGCACCTGGCCGAGGAATATCATCTGATCTTGACGCCTTTCCTGTTGGATGGTGTCGCCTTGGTCCCGGAGTTGAACCAGGACGATGGGATTCATCCCAATGCCGAGGGAGTGGAGATGGTCGTGCAGACCCTGTTGCCGGGCGCGCGCGAACTGCTGCACAGGGCGGTCCATGAAAAGCAGTTGAAGGGCTCGTGAACCGCCGCTATGCCGTCGGCTTCGGCGAAGCGGAGGAGGCCGGCGCGGTCCTCAGCCTGGCGCTTGCTGCCGGCCCGCCACCGCCGGGTGCGAACTTGGCTTTGCTCTATGCCAGCGACCACTTCGCCTCTGACTTCCCCAAGCTGATTGACGCCATCAAGCGCGAGACCGGCATCGGCGAGGTCGCGGGCACGGTCGCGGTATGGGCATCGTCGACCGCAGCGGCGAGCGCTTCGACCGTCCCTGCCTCTCGCTGCTATCGATGGCACTGCCGAGCGACTCCTTTCGCAACTTCGGCCCGCTGCACAATGGCTGGGAAGAGGTCTCCTCAGAGATCGCCGATTGGACACAGCAGCAGGCCTTGAGCCTTGCTCTGGTGGCTGCCGATCCGCGCACCATGGACCTGCCGGCGATGCTGAGCGATCTGGCCGAGGGCGGCCATGCCTACTGCCTGGGCGGTCTCACCGCCTCGCGTCGCGGCCAGGCCGCCGCCGGCGCCCGCGTCAGCCACGATCCCGGCCTCTCCGGCGTCTTTCTGGGTGATGCCATTCCGGTCTCCGTCGGTCTGACGCAGAGCTGCGTGCCCTTGACCAAGGCCATGGCCATCACTGCCGCCGAAGGCCAGGTGGTGAAGGAGATCGAAGGGCAACCGGCACTCAACGCCATCCTGAATCTGGTAGAGCGCGACTTCGACGGCGACCTGGCCGGTGCTTGGCCCAGGCTGCACCCGGCCTTTCCGGTGCTTGGGGCGGAACGCAGTGACTATATGGTGCGCGACTTCGTCGGTCTCGATCCGGACAAGGGCTGGATCGCGGTCGGCGAACTGGTGGAGCCCGGGCACCGCATCCTCTTCTGCCGGCGCGATCCCGAGGCCGCGGCAAGTGACTTGGCGCGCATGGCCGACGTGTGGTCCTGAGCCGGGCCAAACAGGCGCCACAGGTCGCCGTCTTCGTCTCCTGCGTCGCCCGCGGACCGCAGCTCTTCGGCGCCAAGGGTGACGAGCTGAAGATCCTGCGCGAGCGGCTGGGCAAGATTCCCATCACCGGCTTCTACGCCGCCGGCGAGATCGCCGGAGAACGCCTCTACGGCTATACCGGAGTCCTAGCATTGCTGTCGTGATGCGACGGCATCTAGGCATAATGTGCCGAAGTGGCTATAGCGGCGCAATCGATTGCAAAGAGGGAAGGCCGAATCATGGAAATGCGCGCACTGGGGCGCAGCGGCGAGCAGGTGACCGCCGTCTGCCTGGGCACCATGACCTGGGGCGAGCAGAACAGCGAGACCGAGGGTCATCGGCAAATGGACCTGGCGCTCGACCGTGGCGTCAGATTCTGGGACACGGCGGAGATGTACGCGGCCCCGCCCAGCGAGAAGACCTATGGGCGCACCGAAGAGCATCGGTACCTGGTTCGCCAGCCGCGGCAAGCGAGACCAAGTCTTCTTGGCCTCCAAGGTCGTCGGCCCGGGCGCCCGCTTTCCACACATCCGCGACGGCAAGACCCGGCTGGCCGCCAAGCACATGGAGGCGGCGGTCGAGGCGAGTCTGAAGCGGCTCAAGACCGACCGCATCGACCTCTATCAGCTGCATTGGCCGGATCGCTCGACCAACACCTTCGGCACATTGGGCTTCCTGCCCGACTCGGAAGAAGAGGTGACGCCTTTGGAGGAGACCATCGAGGACCTACGGCGCCTGGTCGCCGGCGGCAAGGTGTGCTACGTGGGCGTCTGCAACGAATCGGTCTGGGGCACGATGTGCCTACTGGCGCTCTCCGAAGCCGGCTTGGAGCCGCGCATCGTTTCGATCCAAAATGCATACAAACTTTTGAACCGGACCTTCGAGGACGGCTTGGCGGAGGTCGCATGTCACGAGGATTGCGGGCTCCTGGCCTATGCGCCGGCCGCCGCCGGTGCGCTATCCGGCAAGTACCTGGAAGGCGCGCGGCCGGAAGGCGCGCGCATGACCCTCTTCCCGAGCAATCGGCGCTATTTCACCGAGAACGGCCCGAAGGCGGTCGCCGCCTATGTCGACTTGGCGCGCAAGCACAGTCTGGACCCTGTACAGATGGCCACGGCCTTCGTACTGTCGCGGCCCTTCACCACGGCCGCCATCGTCGGCGCCACCTCGCTGGCGCAGCTGGAGAATCAAATCGCCGCCGCCGAGGTCACCTTGTCGAAAGAGGTGCTGGACGGCATCGAGTCCATTCATAGATCCTACACCTACCCCTGTCCGTAACGGGCAGGAGTGAGGGTTGAATTTTGGTGGGGAGCGACGGACGCCATGCTGCGCCTCTTTGTAGCCCTGAGCCTGCCCGAGGAGGTGCGCGAGCACCTGGGCACGGTCGCCGACCGTCTGACCGGCGCGCGCTGGCTGGACGAAGACAACTATCACATCACGCTTAGGTTCATCGGCGAGGTCGACGGTGGCATGGCCGACGACATCGCGCATGAGCTGGCGGCGCTGGACGGGCGCGGATTCGAACTGTCGCTTCAGGGCCTGGGCCACTGGGGGGAGGGGGCGAAGGCCCGTGCGCTCTGGGCCAAGGTGGAGAAGACGGAGCCGCTGCTGCGACTGCAGCAGAAGGTCGAGAATGCCCTGCAAAGGATCGGCTGCAAGCCGGAACGGCGTCGCTTTTCTCCGCATGTGACCTTGGCTCGGCTGAAGTTTACGCCGCCGGAGGCACTGCATCCCTTCATCCTGCAGCACAGCCTGCTGCGCATCGGCCCCTTCCCGGTGGAAGACTTTATCATCTACCGCTCCTACCTGACCGGCAAAGGGCCAATCTATAAGGCCGAGGCCATCTATCCCTTGGCCGCCTGAATCACCTGCTTCTTCAGACGCGCCTCGCGCTGGGCGATGTAGAGCCCGGCGCCGGCGACGATTAGCGAGCCGTACCAGACCGAAGGCTCGGGGAACTGCTTCCAACCGATCCAGCCGAAGAGTACGGCCCAGATCAGCGCCGAGTACTCGAAGGGCGCAATGATCGAGGCCGATGCGTTGCGATAGGCCGTGGTCAGCAACAGCAATCCCAGACCGCCGAAAATTCCCATCAGAAAAAACAGGATCAAAGCCTCGAAATCCGGGGTGATCCAGACAAAAGGCATGATGAGGCTCGTGGGTACGAAAAGCCCCAAGGTGGAGTAGAGCATGATCGCCGAGGAGGTCTCGCTACGGGTCAGCAGCCGCGTCGTCAGGCTGGTGAGCGCGAAGCAGAAGGCCGATGCCAGGACGTAGAGGGCCTCGATCTGCAGCTTCTCCGGCTCCGGCCGGACCATGACCAGTACGCCGACAAAGCCGAACAGCACAGCCAACCAGCGCCGCGGACCAACCTTCTCGCCCAGGATCGGCCCGGCCAGCGCGGTCATGAAGAGCGGTGCGGTAAAGGCAATGACCAGCGCTTCGGCCAGATGCAGGTACTTCAGGCCCAGAAAATAGAAGGAGAGCGCGCCGAATATGAAGCAGCCGCGCAAGGCATGCAGCCAAGGCCGGCCGGTTCGAAGCTTGGCAAGGCCGCCCTCGCGCCAAGTCACCACGGCAACCGGAATGAAGCCGAAGAGCGAGCGGAAGAAGACCAGTTGGGTGATGGCATAGCTGGCGCCCAGCCACTTCGCCAAGGCATCCACCGAGGAGAAGAAGAAGAAACAGGCGAGCGCCGCCAGCAGGCCAACGCCGAGGTGTTCCTCGATCTCCTTTGGCATGGCTGCCGTCATCTCTTCGGGGGCTCCCTTTTCGCGATGCTCTGTTCTAAAGTGTCGTCGGACCGGACGTCACCGGCCCACACCCTCACCCGGCCGCCCAGTTATCGTAATCCCGATGGGTGGCCGGGTGAGGGTGTGGGCCGGTGCCGATTCAAGTTGAGCAAACACTGCTCTAGCATCGCCCGCAATGGAGGAGCAACGCATGGCGCCTGTGCACTGGCCGCCCTTGAAAATCGTCGTCCTGACCGGAGCCGGCGTTTCGAAGGAGTCGGGGCTGGATACCTTTCGCGACAAGGACGGGCTTTGGTCGCGCGTCAGCATCGAGGAGGTGGCGACACCGGATGCCTTTCGTCGCGATCCGGTGAAGGTGCAAGCCTTCTATAACGACCGGCGCCGCGGCCTGCTCGATCCCACCGTTCAGCCCAATGTCGCCCACCGGGCGCTGGCCCACTTCGAAGCGCACTATCCGGGTGAAGTTCTGCTGGTCACGCAGAACATCGACGATCTGCACGAGCGAGCCGGATCGAATCGCCTGATCCATATGCACGGTGCGATGTTTGAGGTGGCCTGCCTGGCTTGCGAGGCGGTCAGTCCCTGGCGCCAGGACATCGCGACGGAGAGCCGCTGCCCGAATTGCGATCTGACCGGTCGACTGCGTCCCAACGTCGTCTGGTTCGGCGAGATGCCCTTTCAGATGGAACGCATCGGCGAGACCCTGGCAGCTTGCGACCTCTTCGTCTCCATCGGCACCTCAGGCAATGTCTATCCGGCTGCCGGCTTCGTCTCGGAAGCGAAGCATGCCGGCGCCCATACGGTCGAGCTCAATATCGAGCCATCGGAAGGCTCCCACCACTTCGCCGAAGTGCACCACGGCCCGGCAAGCGAGGTGGTTCCGGACTACCTGCAGAGCCTCCTAGATCTCGTCGAACACAGCTGAGCCGATGGCGGCACCTCCGAGCAGCCGCACTGGCTGGCCCCGCTCTCCTTCGTGGTGCTCTGGTCGTCCGGCTTCGCCTTCGCCAAGCTGGGCGTGGAATACGCCGATCCTCTGACCTTCCTCATGCTGCGCTATGCCGCCGTGCTGGTCATCCTGGCGCGCGCCGAGATCGAGACCACAGCAATCTTGGGTGTTCTCCTCTCGGTCGCCGCTCTGCTCGGCCTGACCGCCGCCACTCTCTACGAACAGCGCTTCGGTATCGAGGCGCATCCGGTCTCGGCCAACATCATCCAGTTCATCGTCGGCTTCGGTCTCTTGCTGCCGCTGGCCGCCTTGCTGGAGACCATGTGGGTCGAATGGACGGCAGACTTCGCCCTGGCTCTAGCCTATCTGGTGATTGCGAACTCGCTGATTTCAGTCACCCTACTGCTGGCCATGCTGCGGCGAGGCGACACGGGTTTCCTCGCTCTTCTTCCTGACGCCACCGACGGCTGCCTTGGTGGCGCATCTGATCCTCGGCGAGGCCCTGCCGCCGCTGGCCTGGACCGGTATGCTGCTGGCGGCCGGCGGCGTCGCCGTGGCAACACGTGTCCGCTAACCCTGACGAGGCCCGCTCCATGACCGAGTTTGTCCTCCTAGTTCCGGAGCTTGTCGTCACAGATCTGCTCGCCAGTCGACGCTTCTATTGCCAGATCCTCGGCTTCGACGTCGCCTTCGAGCGGTCCGAAGACGGCTTCCTCTACCTCGACCTGGAGGGCGCACAGATCATGCTGGAGGAGTTTGAGGAAGGCACCGACCACTGGCTGACCGGACCACTGCGGCAGCCCTTCGGCCGCGGCATCAACTTTGAGATCGGCGTCTCCGCACTGAATCCTCTGCTCGAGCGATTGCAGGCTGCGGCCTGGCCACTCTTTCGCCCGCCCGAGGAGCAGTGGTGTCGAAAGGACGCAAGCGAAGTCGGCCAGCGTCAGTTCCTGGTGTAAGATCCCGACGGCTACCTGCTGCGCTTCGCCGAGAGCCTGGGCGAACGAAGACTCTGGCCGGCATCCGGACAGGCTTCGCAATTCGGCTGCTAGATGACGTGGCTAAGCCTGCGCGGACTGTAAAGGCTCTGCACAAGAAACCCAAGGACCGCCGTACGAACAAGGAGCCAAGGCGCTATGGCCAAAATACACAAGCTGCTGGTCGCCAATCGCGGCGAGATCGCCATTCGCATTCTGCGCGCCGCCAATGAGCTGGGCAAGCGCACAGTCGCGATCTATGCCGAAGAAGACAAGCTTTCGCTGCATCGCTTCAAGGCGGACGAGTCCTATAAGATCGGCGCCGGGCAGGGACCTGTGCGCGCCTATCTCGACATCGACGAGGTCATCCGCGTCGCCAAGCTAGCCGGTGCCGATGCGGTGCACCCCGGATACGGCTTCCTCTCGGAGAAACCGGAACTGGCCGAGGCCTGCGCTGCGGCCAGCATCGCCTTCATCGGCCCGACGCCAGAGACCATGCGCAAGCTGGGCGACAAGGTTTCGGCCCGCCAGGTCACCATCGCCGCCGGCGTACCGGTGGTGCCGGCAACCAACGAGCTGGGCGAGGACATGGGCGAGATCCGCCGCCTGGCGCAGCAGGTCGGCTATCCGGTCATGCTGAAGGCGAGCTGGGGCGGCGGTGGCCGCGGCATGCGCGCGATTCGCAATCCCGACAGCCTGGAGCAGGAGGTCTTTGCCGGGAGGCGCGAGGCCGAGGCGGCCTTCGGCAATGGCGCGGTCTATTTGGAAAGGATGGTGGAGTGCGCCCGGCACGTTGAGGTGCAAGTCCTGGGCGATGCAGCCGGCAATCTGGTACACCTCTTCGAGCGCGACTGCTCGGTGCAGCGGCGCAATCAGAAGGTCGTCGAGCGGGCGCCTGCCCCCTATCTCGACACCGCGCGACGCGAAGAGCTGACCGGCTATGCCCTGAGAATCGCGGCGGCCGCCAACTACCGGAACGCCGGGACGGTCGAGTTTCTGATGGATGTCGACAGCGACACCTTCTACTTTATCGAGGTCAACCCACGCATCCAGGTCGAGCATACGGTGACCGAAGAGGTCACCGGCATCGACATCGTGAAGGCGCAGATCGGCATCGCCGAGGGTGCCGAGATCGGCGACCTGGAGGGCTGCGGCGTGCCGGAGCAGGCGGAAATCCAACTGCGCGGCCACGCCATTCAATGCCGCATCACCACCGAGGATCCGCAGAACAATTTCATCCCCGACTACGGCCGCATCACCGCCTATCGTGGCGCCACCGGTTTCGGCATTCGCCTGGACGGCGGCACCGCCTACTCCGGCGCCGTCATCACCCGCTACTATGATTCGCTGCTGGAGAAACTGACGGCTTGGGCACCACGGCCGGAAGAGGCGATCAAGCGCATGGACCGGGCGCTGCGCGAGTTCCGCATCCGCGGCATCGCCACCAACTTGGCCTTTCTGGAAGGCCTGATCGGTCATCCCAAGTTCCGCGACAACAGCTATACGACGCGCTTTATCGACAACCACCCGGAGCTCTTCGATCTAGCGCCGCGGCAGGATCGGGCGACCAAGATCCTGCGCTACATCGCCGACATCACGGTCAATCAGCACCCGGAGGTCGCAGAGCGGCCGAAACCGCCGGCGCATGCCCTGGCGCCGGCGGTGCCACAGTTGCGAGCCGAGGATCAGCCAATCCTGCCGAAAGACATCCTGGATATGAAGGGCGGCAAAGCGCTTGCCGACTGGATGCTGGCGCAGGAACGCGTGCTCTTCACCGACACCACCATGCGCGACGCCCACCAATCGCTGCTCGCCACCCGCATGCGCAGCTACGACATGCTGCAGGTGGCGCCGGCCTATGCCGCCAATCTGCCCGGCCTCTTCAGCCTGGAGTGCTGGGGCGGAGCCACCTTCGACGTCTCCATGCGCTTCCTACAGGAATGCCCCTGGGAGCGCCTGACCGGACTGCGCCGTACCCTACCCGACAGCCTGCTGCAGATGCTGCTGCGTGGGGCCAATGGCGTCGGCTACACCACCTATCCCGACAACGTCGTCCGCGCCTTCGTCCGCCAGGCAGCGGAGGGTGGCATCGACATCTTCCGCGTCTTCGACTCCCTGAACTGGGTCGAGAACATGCGGGTCGCCATGGATGCGGTGCTGGAGGCCGGCAAGATCTGCGAGGCGGCGATCTGCTACACCGGCGATCTGCTGGACCCGAACCGGCAGAAGTATGACTTGGCCTACTACGTCGCCATGGCGCGCGATCTGGCCGCTGCAGGGGCGCAGGTCATCGCAATCAAGGATATGGCCGGCCTGCTCAAACCGGCAGCGGCGCGCCATCTGGTGAAGGCGGTCAAGGAAGAAGTCGGCCTACCGCTGCATCTGCATATGCACGACACCTCCGGCATCGCGGCTGCCAGCCTCATGGCGGCTGTGGAGGCCGGCGTCGACGCCATCGATGCCTCCATGGACAGCTTCTCGGGCCTTACCTCGCAGCCCAATCTGGGCTCTCTGGTCGAAGCGCTCAGGCACAGCCCCTACGATAGCGGGCTCGACCCCGACCGGGTGCGCGAGATCTCCGATTATTGGGAGGCCGTGCGCCTGCAGTACATGGCCTTCGACAGCGACCTGCGCGCCGGCGCCAGCGAGGTCTATCTGCACGAGATGCCCGGCGGCCAGTTCACCAATCTGAAGGAGCAGGCGCGCAGTCTGGGTTTGGCCGAGCGCTGGCACGAGGTCGCCCGTGCCTATGCCGATGTGAATCAGCTGTTCGGCGACATCGTGAAGGTGACCCCCAGCTCCAAGGTAGTGGGCGACATGGCGCTGGCGATGGTGTCGGCCGGCCTGACCCCGGCCGATGTCGCCGACCCCGCGTGCGAGATCTCTTTTCCCGAATCGGTGGTCGGGATGTTTCGTGGCGAATTGGGCCAGCCGCCTGGAGGCTGGCCCAAGGCTCTTCAGCGTAAAGTCCTGAAGGGTGCCGAACCGATCGAAGGGCGCCCCGGCGCCGCCTTGCCGCCAGCCGATCTGACGGCAAAACAGGAGGAGGCCGAGAAGGCGCTGGGGCGCCGAGTCTCGGCCGAGGAGTTGAACTCCTACTCCATGTACCCCAAGGTCTTCTTGGACTATGCCACCCGGGCGGAAGAGTACGGCCCGGTGTCGGTGCTGCCGACCCCAGTCTTCTTCTACGGCATGGAGCCGGGCCAGGAGATCGCCGTAGACCTCGAGCCCGGCAAGACCCTGGTGGTGCGCTGCCAAGCGATCGGCGCCCCAGATGCCGAAGGCGAGGTTCGAGTCTTCTTCGAATTGAACGGTCAGCCGCGCACCGTGCGCATCGCCAATCGCCGCGCCGCCGCCCAGGTCCGTAAGACGCCAAAAGCCGAAGAGGGCAATCCAGCGCATGTCGCAGCCCCCATGCCCGGCATGGTGGCCTCGGTTTCCATCACCTCCGGCCAGGCGGTGAAGGCAGGCGACCTGCTGCTCACCATCGAGGCGATGAAGATGGAGACGGCGATCCATGCCGAGCGCGATGGCACGGTGAAGGCCTTGGTCACGCCCGCCGGCACGCAGGTCGATGCCAAGGATCTGCTAATCGAATTCGCGGCCTGACAAGAGGTTTAACGCATTGCTTCTTGCCAGGGGCCAAGCGATCGCAAACACTCGCCTCGACCAGTAACCTGGAAGGAGTGGGAGAGGCTATGTGTGAGCATCACGGATCGATCCGGCAAAGCCGACGCGGTTTCCTTGCCGACAGCGGTTGCTTGGCGCTCTCGATTGCCGGCGCAGGCGCGCTCGCGTCAGCGGGCCATCTGGCGCCTGCAATCGCCGCCGACGCACCGGTGAATGCCAAGAGCGGCGAAGAGGCCTTGGCTGAGCTGATCGCCGGCAATCGGCGCTATAGGAAGACGCCGGGTAAGCTGTCGGAACACTTGGTCGAGAACCCGATCCTGACGGCCGGCCAGGCGCCCTTCGCCACCATTCTCAGCTGTTCGGATTCCCGCGTCGTGCCGGAGATCCTCTTCGATCAGGCACAGGGTTCGCTCTTCGTGGTTCGCGTCGCTGGAAACATCCTGACCACTGACGGTCTGGCCAGCATCGAGTATGCGGTGAAGGTCCTGGGCTCCAGACTGATCTTCGTCCTGGGGCACGAGGCCTGCGGTGCCGTAGCCGCAGCGATCGACGTGGTCGAGAACAGAACCATGCTACCCGGACATCTCCCGCAGTTGGTGCGCTCCATCGAGCCGGCGGTCATGGCTGCCAGAGGTACCGAGGGTAGGCTCTTGGACAATGCCATCGACTGGAACGTGAAGATCGTGCAGGAGCAGCTTGGGCGCGCCGGACCGATCGTGTCCGAGGCCGTGCAGTCGGACTCCGTCAAGGTCGCCGGTGGCGTCTTCGACTTGGATACCGGCATGGTGGATCTGCTTGCCTGACGCGCTCACCCGCCTGGCCCAAGAGGCCCGCGCCTGCTGCCTCTGCGCAGAGGAATTGCCGCTGGGTCCGCGCCCGGTTTTTCGCGTATCCAGCACGGCGCGAATCTTGCTGATCGGCCAGGCGCCCGGCACCAAAGTTCATGAAAGTGGCATTCCCTGGAACGACCGCTCCGGCGATCGCCTGCGCGACTGGCTGCAGCTCGATCACGAGACCTTCTACGACGAGAGCCGGGTCGCCATCCTGCCGTCGGGCTTCTGCTATCCGGGTGTCGATCCGCGCGGCGGCGACAAGCCGCCAACCAAGATCTGTGCACCGACCTGGCATCCGCGCTTCTTGCCCTTGATGCCGGGGGTCGAGCTCACCCTGCTGGTCGGCCTCTATGCCCAGGCGCACTACCTGGGCAAGGCGCGCAAGAAGAGCCTGACCCAGACCGTCGAGGCCTTCCGGGATTACCAGCCCCACTTCCTTCCCCTGCCGCATCCCTCCTGGCGCAACACGGCCTGGATCGAGCGCAATCCCTGGTTCGAAGAAAGCCTGCTGCCGGTGCTTCGCAAGCGCGTGCAAAGCCTGCTAGCTTGAGCGCGATTCGGATACCTGTGGAGGAATAGCCGCCCATGCGCACCGTCTGCGCTCTCCTGGCAAGCTGCCTTGTCTTTACCGCAATGCCGATAGCCTCGGCCGCGGACAAGATCGCCAAGACTCTGGATCTGGACGGCTACGAGGTCCAGTTCGTCGCCGACCCGGAAATCCCTTTCACCGACAGACTGCGTGTGAACAAGGACGAACAAGAGGTCTAAGATGGCCCCTTCGTCAGCCATCTGGGCCCGCTCGACGAGGCGCCGGGCAGCCTCAATTCGGCCTTTCCCTTGCCACCCGACACCGACGTGACCGGCGACGGAAAGCCGGATCTCGTGCTGTCCTTCTCCGGCGGCGCACACTGCTGCTTCACCTTGGAGGTCTACGGGCTGAAGCCCAAGTTTGCGCTGCTGGCCAAGATCGACGGCGAGAATTCGCCCCCCTTGCTGCAAGAGCATGAGAGCGAAGCCGCCTATATGGTCGAGTTGGTCGACTGAACCTTTGCCTATTGGCATGCGCCCTTCGTCGAGTCGCCCTCGCCGCTGGTCTATCTGCGCTGGACCGGCCAAGCCTACGAGCCCGCGCCCGATTCCATGCGCAAGGATCCGCTGTCCGAGAACGACCTGGAACGCAGATCACGAGCCTGGCGAAAGACATGGCCGAGGCCGGCAAGCCGGTGCTCAAGCTTTGGCGCGAAATGCTGACGATGATCTATAGTGGCCAAGCCGATCAGGCATACCGACTGATACACGGCAGCTGGCCCGAAGACCAGATCGGTCGGGCCGCCTATCTCACCCAGTTCGGCGCCCAGTTGGGCCTCTCGCCCTACTTCCCGGCGCTGATCGAGATCAACGACTGGCCCGACTTTTAGTCGATCACCCTGCCGCCGCGTCGGCCTCGATGCGTTCCATGTCTTCGTCGGAGAAGCCGACGTGATGGCCGATCTCGTGCACCATCACGTGGGTGATGAGGCGCGTCAGGTCCTCGCCGGTCTCACACCAGTAGTCGAGCAGCGGACGGCGATAGAGGAAGACATGGTCGACATCGCTGGGCTGGCCCCCGGACTCCTTGTGCCCCAGGGAGATCCCGTGATACAGACCCATCAGCTCGAAGGGCGACTCCAGATCCATGGCATCCAGGGTTTCCTCGTCGGGAAACTCCTCGACATGGATCACCAGATCGCCGAGATAGCGCCGGATCGAGCTGGGCAGGGCCGACATCGCCTCGTCGGCGAGAGCTTCTATGTCTTCGAGGGTCGGGGCGGTCGAAAAAAGCCCGCTGCGCATGAGACTAGCCATGTAGGCCTAGCTAAGCATCCTTGACCCTGGCGCCAAGGGATAGACACTGCCTGGTGACGGCGCGATCGGCGCAGATCCCGCGACGGAAGGTCGCTCTCATTGAGAAGGAAACAGCGGTAATGGTCGAGAAGCTGACGGAGGCACAACGCACCGAGCTCTTGGCGGATCTCTCCGACTGGAAGCTGGTCGAAGGTCGCGACGCCATTCAACGATCCTTCAAGTTAAAGACTTTCAAGCAAGCTTGGGCTTTCATGAGCCAGGTCGCCTTGGCGGCCGAGCAGCTGGATCATCATCCGGAATGGTCCAATGTCTACAATCGGGTCGAGATCCTGCTGACCACACACAGCTGCGACGGCCTCTCGCCGCTAGACGGGAAACTGGCACGGCAGATCGACCGCTTCGCCGCCGTTCTCGAGGCCTAGCGCGCATGCAGATCGAAGAGGCCACGCCGCATCTGGGGGCCGAGGTCACCGGTTTCGATCCGTGCAGCGCCGAGGAGGCGACTTGGCAAACCCTGCGTCAGGCCTTCACCCGTCATGCCGTGCTCTTCTTCCGCGATCTCGAGCTGACGCCTGAGAAGCAGGTCGCCATGATGGCCCGCTTCGGCGCGCCCTTCCGGGTTCCCTACGTCCAGCACATGGAGGCGTATCCCCATATTATCGCCGTGCTCAAGGAGGCCGACGAGCAGCGCATCGGCACCTTCAGCGGCATCTGGCACAGTGACTTCTCCTTCCTCGAGCAGCCACCCAAGGCGACCCTGCTCTATGCCCTGGAGCTGCCGCCCAGCGGCGGCGTACGCTCTGGGCCAATCAATATCTGGCTTTCGAGGCACTCTCGCCAGCCTGTCGCGAGATGCTGCTCGGCCTCAGCACGATCCAGACCGGCTGGCCGCACGGCACCAGGGGACCGAAGTGGCAGGAGGGGCTCAGCCGTTCAATCAAGATGCTGCGCGGCGATCCCTCGGCCGATCGGAAGATCATCCATCCCCTGGTCCGACGGCACCCGGACAGCGATCGCGCAGCGCTTTTCGTGAACCCGGTCTATACGCAACGCATCGCCGGCATGGATAAAGCCGAGTCGGCGCCCATCCTGCATTTCCTCTACGGATACGCCATCAAGCCGGAGTTCACCAGCCGCCTGCGCTGGCACCCTGGCGCTGTGGGATAATCGCGCGACCCTGCACCTGGCAATCAACGACTACGACGGTTACCGCCGCCTCTTGCACCGTACGACCGTCGCCGGCGAGGCGCCCACCGCTGCTGAGCTTCGATCAGGGTCTCATCGCAAACGACACCGCTGGCCCGCGTTTGGCGCTAATTCTCGAAACTCGGAATCAGGCTCTCGCTGTCGTCACCCAGGAGAGGTGCGTCGAAGAGAGAATCCAGCGATTCCGGTTCGCCGTCGGCGCCGATGTTCTCTATCGGCCCGACCGAATAGACCTCGCCCGGCAGCCAGGTCGCGATCTCCGGCAACAGCCAGATGATCAGGATCGCCAGAATCTGCACGCCGACGAAGGGAATGGCACCGCGATAGATCTGCACCGTGTTCACGAACTTGCCGGCCACCCCGCGCAGATAGAAGAGGGCGAAGCCGAAGGGCGGCGTCAGGAAGGAGGTCTGCAGGTTCACGCCGATGATGACGCCCAGCCACAACGGATCGACACCCATCTTGATCAGCACCGGGGCGGTGATGGGCACCATGATGAAGATGATCTCGAAGGTATCCAGGAAGAAGCCCATGAAGAACATCAGGGCCATGACCGCCAGGATGGCGCCAACCTGACCGCCCGGCAGTGCCGCCAGCCGGCAGTGCCGCCAGTACGTCCTCGACGACCTTCTCGCCGCCCAGGCCGCGGAACACCAGCGAGAAGACCGAGGCACCCATCAGGATGACGAAGACCATGCAGCTGACCTTGAGGGTCGAACGCATGACATCCTGCAGGATCGTCAGATTGAACTGCCGGGAAGCGCTGGCCAGGACCATGGCACCGACGGCACCGACCGCGGCCGACTCGGTTGCCGTCGCGATGCCCGCCAGGATCGAACCCAAGACGGCGACGATCAGGGTCAAGGGCGGTACCAGGACAAAGAGCACCCGCTTGGCCAGTCCGCGCCGTTCGGACCCCTCCATCTCCAACGGCGGCGCCGACTTGGGATCACTGTAGGCCTTCAACAGCACCCAGCCGATGTAGAGCCCGACCAGCATCAGGCCCGGTAACAGGGCACCGGTGAAGAGCTGACCGACCGAGAGCGGATCGGGGGTGAGGTTGCCCATCTCCAACTGGGCTGCCTGATTGGCGTTCTGCAGAAAGTCGCCAACGAAGATCAGCACCACCGAGGGCGGAATGATCTGCCCCAGGGTGCCCGACGCGCAGATTACGCCAGCCGCCAGTTTCGGATCGTAGCCGACCCGCATCATCGCCGGCAGCGACAGCAGACCCATGGTGACCACGGTCGCACCAACGATACCCGTCGAAGCGGCCAGCAGGGCGCCGACCAGCACGACGGAGATACCGAGCCCGCCGCGCAGGCCGCCGAAGAGCTGGCCCATGGTGGTGAGCAGGGCATCGGCGATACGGGAGCGCTCCAGCATCACCCCCATGAAAACGAAGAGCGGAACTGCGACCAGCACTTCGTTGGTCATGGTGCCGAGATAGCGTTGCGGCAGGGCGTTCAGGATAGAGAAATCGAAGACGCCGAGAAGATTGCCGATGAAGGCGAAGATCAAGCCCGTGCCGGCCAGGGTGAAGGCGACCGGGTAGCCGATCAGAACGATTCCGATGGTGCATACGAACATCGTCAAGGCAATGATTTCACCCAGGAGGCTGCCGTCCATGCTGTTTTCCTCCCGTGGCTAGTGACTGACCGCGGGGGCGAATTCTTCGCGCCCCCGCAGAACCAGGATCGAACGGGCGATGAGGGCCAAGCCCTGCAGACCAGCCAGCCCGCAGAAGACCCAGAGCGCGGTCTTCATAATGAAGAGACCCGGCATGCCGCCCTGATTGGCCGAAGGCTCTTGGATCGCCCAGGCATCGATGATCGGCTTGGCGGAGTAGGTGGCGATGCCGATCAACCAGGGCATGAGGAAGACCAGCGTGCCGAAGATATCGACCCAGGCCCGCTTCTTCGGACTCATGCCGCTGTAGACGATGTCGACACGCACATGACCACCGTGCTTGAAGGTGTAGCCGGCGCCGACGATGAAGACCAAGGCGTGCAGCCAGACGTAGAGGTCAGTCATCCAGATGAAACCGGTCGAGAGCGCATAGCGCATGAAGACCACACCAAAGGTGACCATCACGCAGCCCAAGGGTGAACCAAGCCAGGGAGCGTCCCACACCCTCGTTCAGCAGATCCACGATCTGCACGAAACGTTCCAACACCAGATTGGGCTCCTTCCCGCACGCATCCCCTCGCGTGCTCCCTCGCGAAATCTCTGCATTTTTGACATGGCGCCTACTACGCAGCACGAACCTAGAGACTCCGGCGGGAAAGGAAGCGGCTAGAACGCCGCGGCGCGCTCCGCCCGACCGGCGCGCCATGCAACCAGAAGGGCAGGCGCTGCCACAATGATGCCCAGGCCGGTCAAGGCGAGATGACCCATGTCGATCCAGGCACCGCCAGGGGCTGCGCAGAAGAGCCCGCCAATCGTGAGCGACAAGCGCAAGCCTTGTTCGGTCAGGCTCACCGGCAAGTGCCCGAGTAGGGGCACATAACCCTGCAGACCCGATCCCAAAAAGGTGACCCCGACGTGGGCCGTCAGCAGGGTTGCCGAGACCTCGACGAAGGAGCCTTCGCCGATCAGCGCCAGGTTCAACACGAAGCAGAAGGGCGCGACGTAGATCACCCCACCCAAGGCGCATGACTTCCAGGCCGACGCCCATCGGTCCGGTGTGCGCCATGGTGGCGGCCGCAAAGGCGCCTAGCGCCACCAGCAGTGTGATGTAGCTCACCATGCCGAAATAGAGGATGAAGAGGTGTACGGCCAATTGATTGAGCTCGGCCTGCTCCAGCGCCGGTGCCAGCACCACGGCCAGGAAGATAGCGGGCGGCGCACCGTCATCTCCATGCCGAAGATGAAAGCGTTGATCGCCTCCATCAGCAGCAGCACGATGGTCGAATCTCCGGCCGGGAAGACCAAGTCGTTGACCAGAGTGCTGCCGACCCCGGTCTGCGAGAAGGCACCGATGATCAGGCCTACGCCCAGCAGAATGGCCGTGAGCTCGGCCAGCGCCTTGCCGACCCCGACGATCATGTCGGTGAAACCCTGCCAACTCAGCCGATGATCAAAATCAGCGCGGCAAAGACCAGCAGGTACATCCAGGTTCGACGCAGCGTCGGACCCAGGCGCGGTAGCTCCCGCCACTCCATGCCGACCAAGCCGCGACGCGCCGCATAGGCGTCGATCTGCACGAAGAGGCCGAAGTAGTAGAGTAGCGAGGGAATCGCTGCGGCCATGGCGATCTCGATGTAGGGCCGCGATAGGAAAGAGGCCATGACGAAGGCCGTGGCACCCATGATTGGCGGCATCGAGAAACCGCCGGTGGAGGCACAGGCCTCGGTCGCAGCCGCATAGCGGGTCGAGAAGCCGGTCTTGCGCATGGCCGGAATCGAGACCGCCCCGGTGGTCGTACGTTGGAGATGACCGAGCCAGCCATGGAGCCCATGAAGCCCGAGGCAAAGATCGCGACTTTGGCCGCACCGCCACGAAAGTCGCCGCCCAAGGCCAGCGCCAGATCGTTGAAGAAGGCGGCGCCGCCGGTCCGCTGCAGCACGGCGCCGAAGAGGACGAAGCCGATCACCAGGTTGCCGAAGGCCTTCATGGGGGTGCCAAAGGAGGCTTCCAAGGAGAGCATGTTGTACGCCATCGCGTCCCAAAAGGGTGACTGCGCGCCGGAAATCAACGGCATGTGCGAGGCGAAGGTCGGGAAGAGCGTGAAGAACAGCACGAAGAGGAAGATCGAGGTGCCACCGGCACGCCGGGTCGCCTCGGGAATGAGCAGGATCAGGACCAGCGAGACATATTGCGCGATCTCCGGCGCCGCATACTCCCAGCCATACTCCAAGGAGGTATCCGCGGTCCAAGCGAAGTAGCCGATCACCACAATCGACAACAAGGCCAGCATGATATCGAGAAGTGGGATCATAGAGCTGGAGCCCCAGCCCCGAAAGGTCAGGAAAACCAGCGTCAGAAAGCAGCTTGGCGGGCCACCAATCCGTCTTTATGGGCCTAAGCCGCTTCGCTCCACTTGCCGATTTCCTTGAAGTAGCGAATGGCGCCGTCGTGATAGGGCACCACCCACTCGAAGTTCTGATTCGCCAGCGACCAGCCGTTGATGCCCAGCGCCGCGCCCTCGTAGTCGGGGAAAAGCTTCACCATGGCCTTGATCGTGTTGTAGACCAGATCGGCGTCTTGATCTTCCATGGCGATCAAAACGGGATAGGCGTAGATCGCACCCGGTGCCGGCTCTTCGGCGGAGACATTGGCGCCCACGGTCGCGGTGTTGGCGCGGAAGAAGGGCGCGATCGCCAGCATGCGATCCATGCCTTCGCTGTTGCCGGGATTGATCGGCGGCCAAGTCAAGCCGCGCGGTGAGGAAGCCGCCTCATAGGCTCGGCCCGAGTTGGTCGAGGCGAAGGCGGCATCCACCTGCCCGTTCATGATCCCCTTCCAGCTGTCACCGAAGCCGCCGAATTCTACGCGCTCCACATCATCCCAGGTCAGGCCGGAATAGGCCAGATAGGCCGAGGTGTTGACATTGAGCGCCGGCGCACCCTTGACCCAGGCGACCCGCTTGCCCTTGAGGTCGGTGTACTCCTCGACACCGATATCACCGGCGACGCCGACCGCCAGGTTGATCGCACCGCCGTTGTTCGCCAGCAAGATCCGCACCGGCTGCGGTCCCCAGCCTGCCGTTCCCAACACGAAGACGCCTTCCTGGGACATGAAGGCACCGCCGACGCCGGTAGCCGAGAACTGAACGCGTCCGCGGCGCAGCGGCTCGGTCCGGGCGACGTCGTTCTTGCCGGGCAGCACGCGCAGATCGGTGCCGACCACGTTCTTCAGGGCCGAGCCGATGGCGACGGACTGATTGTACCCGGCCGACCCTGTGCCATAGGCGGTCCAGGTCAGCTGCTTGGGCAGAACGATTTCGTCGGCGAAGGCCGCAGCGGAGGCGGTCGTGGCGGCGATCGCCACCGCGCCACGGAACCTACCTAGCATCGATTTTCCTCCCGGATGGTTGTGCCTCCCTGCGGCAGTACCCCCTGCTTGGGGCTTGTGAAACTGAGTTTCGCAGAGCAAGTTAGCGCCAAGCGGGTCTGATGATGTGTCCTGAAGGAGTAGAGGATGAAGCGAGCGGGCCGATCTCTTCGTCGACTGCCTAGTGACGCACGGCCTGGACCGTCTCTTCTGCGTGCCCGGCGAGAGCTACTTGGCCTTGCTGGATGCCCTGGCCGACCGGCGTGAGATTGCGACCCTGGTCTGCCGCCAGGAGGGCGGTGCCGGCTTCATGGCTCTGGCCGATGCCAAGCTGACCGGGCGCGCCGGGCTGGTTGCGGTCAGCCGCGGCCCCGGTGCCACCAACCTCTCGATCGCCATTCACTCGGCGCAGCAGGATGCGGTGCCGCTTCTGGTGCTGATCGGCCAGGTGGCGCGTTGGGAGCACGGTCGTGGTGCCTGCCAGGAGGTCGACTATGTGAAGACCTTCTCCGACATGGCCAAGGGGGTCTGGGAGTGGAGAATCCCGACCGCCTGCCCGAGGTCGTTGCCCGCGCCCTGCATTGTGCCTATTCCGGCACCCCCGGTGCCGCCGTCATCGTGTTGCCGGAGGATATGCTGGCCGAGACCAGCGCTGCCGAGGTCGAGGCACCCTTGCCGACTGCCAGCGCAACCGCCGGGCCGGAGAGAAAGGGCCTTGGCCCTTCTCTCTGCCGCCGAGCGGCCGCTCGTCATCGCCGGCGGCACCCTGGAACCTAGCGAGGCCCGGCAGGCACTGGTGGCGGCGGCCGAATGCCATCACCTGCCGGTGGCGCCGACCTTCAAGCATCAGGAGATCTTCGACAACGAGAGCCCGCTCTTCGCCGGGCACCTGGGTTTCAAGATCCCGCGGCCGCTAATCTCCGCCTTCGCCGAGGCCGATCTGATCCTGGCCATCGGGACCCGCCTGAGCGATGTCCCGACACAAGGCGACCAACTGCCAAAAGCACCGCAGCGGGAACAGCCCTTGATTCACGTCTATCCCGATCCGGCCGTGATCGGGCGGGTGTTTCGCACCGACCTCGGGCTGGCCTGCGATCCGACCGCCTTTCTCCGCGCGATCAGCCTCAGCAATGCAGCCGTTCCTGAAGCACGGCGAGCCTGGGCCGCGAAGCTGCGCTGGGTGAGCGGCAACTACCGCGGCTACGAGATTCGCCATTTCGAGGACGGACTGGATTTCGGCGCCGTGGTCAAGCCCCTGGCAGATCAAGTGCCCACGGACGCCATCCTGGTCACCGACGCCGGCAACTTCTCCAGCTGGGTCCACAGCCTCTGGCCCTGGGACGGCAGCCAGAGCGCCCTGGGCGCAGTCGGCGCGCCATGGGCCTGGGCGTTCCCGGCGCCGTCGCCGCCTCGCTCACCATCCCGAGCGGATGGTGATCGCCTTTACCGGCGACGGCGGCGTGATGATGACCGGCAATGAATTGGCCAGCGGCATCGCCGCCGGCGCCAAGCCGAAGATCGTGGTCTCCGACAACGGCAGCTATGCCACCATTCGCCTACACCAGGAGCGTGACTTTCCCAGGCGCACAGTGGCCACGGATCTGGCCAACCCGGACTTCGCGCGCTGGGCCGAGGCCTTCGGCGCGAAAGGCATCCGGGTCTCCAAGGCCGAGGAGGTCGATACGGCCGTCGCCTAATTCTTAGCGGAACCGGGTCCGGTCCTCCTGTCCGTCGCCAGCAGCCTGGAGGCGATCTCGGCCTACACCACGATCAGCAAGTTGCGCGGCGACTAAGCATGAGCAGCCTCGAAGACTTACTGGCACCGCAATCGGTGGCGGTGATCGGCGCTTCCGACGACCCGGCGCGCATCGGTGGGCGGCCGGCTTTGCCGGCAGGATTTACCCGATCAACCCCAAGCGGGATGTCATCCAAGGCCTGCCGGCTGTGCCGTCGTTCGCGGAGGTTTCCGAGCCAGTCGATGTGGCCCTGGTTGCATTGCCGGCCGCGCTGGTGAGCGCGACACTCAGGGCCTGTGCCGCGAAGGGCGTCAAGAGCTGCATCGTCTTCTCCTCGGGCTTCGCCGAAGAGGACGCCGCGGGGGCGGCCCGCCAAGCCGGGATCGAAGCCTTGTGCCGAGAGACCGGCATGCGGGTGATCGGCCCGAACTGTCTCGGCTGCTTCAATGTCGAGACCGGCTTCACCGCGACCTTCTCCACCACTCTGGACCGCGGGCCGCCGAAACCGGGCGGCTTGGCGATCGCCAGCCAGTCCAGTGCCCCGGCGGGTAGTGTCCAGGATCTTTCGCACATTGGGTTTGGCGGGCTGTTCCATCAGGCACCCCTGTCCCGCTGCTTGAGCAGATCCCTGTTCATGTAGCGCTTGCTGGACCATTTGGTGCCAGCGATGTGTCTCACCCTGGCCGCGGCCGGGTTGAGGGCCGCTTGGCCGTCGGGGAAGGCTCCGACGACGCGGGTTCGCCGCCCGATCTCCCGCATGATCCTCTTCAGAGGATTGTCGGTCCTGATCCGGCGCCAATGCTCATTGGGGAAGGCATGGCAGACCCAGGTCTCCTCGACCGTCTCCTCTAGTCAGTCGGCGACCCTGGGCAGGCGCATGGCTCCGAGTTTGGCCGCGTGGCCTTGGCGCGGGCCGCCTCGCGGCTCTCCTGGGCATGGATAGCCTTCAGCATGAGAGCGACTTCACGCATCTTGCCGGCCGGCACCGGGCACGAAGGCATCCAATGCACGACGCAGCACTGCCACTGGGCGTCCGGATAGAACGCGGCCGTGCTCTCGACGAGCCCCCTGCAGGCATCCGGACGATCGACGCGACACCCGTCAGGCCGCGCTCCTTGAGGGGCTTGAGGAAGGCGCTCCAGCCCTTCTCGTCTTCCTTGGCTCCCTCGAGGCTGCCGAGGGTCTCGCGGTAGCCGTCGGCCTTGACAGCGACCGCAACCAGCAGCGAGACGTTGCGCACTTCACCTGCCCAGCTGCGCTTCAGGACAATGCCGTCCAGATAGAGGTAGGGGTGTTCGCCCTCGATCGACCGGTTCCGCCAGGTCTCGATCTGGGAGTAGAGCTTCTCGTTGAGATTGGAGGCCCTGCTGGGGCTCACCCGCGTGCCCCACAGGGCCTCGGTGATGTCCTCCACCCGGCGTAGCGACACACCAGCCAGATACATCTCCATCGAAGCCTCTTCGAGCGAGCGCGCGCGCCGGCGATAGCGCTCGATGATTGCCGTCGTCGATGCGTCTGCGTGCGAAGCTTTGGCACCTTGCACCTGCACCTCTCCAGCGCGCGTGTGTCGCGGCGCGCGTAGCGGCCAGCTCGTGTGTCGCGGCGCGCCTCACTGCGCTCATGGCGCCCTGCATTGCAAAGCCGATCCGCCTCTGCCTCCAGCAGGCTGTTCAGTGTCTCCTCGACGCTGCCTCGCACGATCTGCCTCAGATGATCTTCTATCCGACCGGCGTCGATACGGAACACGTTCGACAGGCCCTTCGTGTCATCCTCGTCCAAGGTGGCTCTGGCCTCCTCTATTGGCTTCTCCGTCTGGCGACTGAAAGCCTGAGGGATGCGGGGCCACCAACCACACACAAATGTGCGAAACTTTCTCTACGTCATCTCCGGACGTCGCGCTCGTCCGCGAGGCGCGCCACCATCTCATTGAGCGTGATGTCCTTGTCAGTCTCAATCAGGGTCAGTCTCGATCAGGCCCACGATGAAGCCTTCATGCCCATCAAGGCTCGACCCGCGTCGACGACCGATCGGTTGCGGCTCCACCTCACCGGCTTTCGCCCGCTTTCATCCAGCGGATCGCGGGCGATGGCGCCACACCGAACCGCGCCGCCGCACCACGCGCCGACAGGCCCGCCTGTGATGCCTTCAAAACACGAACCCGCAGATCGCCACTCGATGCTCGTCCCATCCAGGACCTCCATGTCTGGAGACCTCCGATCAGACTTGCATCATCCCGTCACATCACAATCGATTCAGTGATTGGTGCATCTGCTCTAGATCCCGGTCGGCAAACGATAGCGCCCGCGACGCTCCAGCACCTCATGCCCCTCCAGGCGTAGCAAGGCTGCCTTTGCAGCGAGCCCACCGCCGAAATCGGTGAGGTCGCCGCTGCTGCCGACCAAGCGGTGACAGGGGATGATAATGGGGATGGGGTTGGCGCCGTTGGCGGCACCCACGGCGCGCACCGCCCTGGGCTTGTCGATGGCCTCGGCCAGCTGGGCATAGGTCATGGCGCAACCGAAGGGGATTGCCTGCAGCGCACTCCAGGCGCGCCGTCGGAATTCGGTTCCCTTCGGCGCCACGGAGAGATCGAAGCGCGTCAGCGCGCCGGCGAAATAGGCCTGCAACTGCCTGGCCGCCTCGCCGAAGCCGTCCGGGGCTTTCGTCCAATCGGCATCGGGCGGGCGCGCATGCCGGCCGCTGGAGAAGAGGATCTGGGCCAGTGTCTCGCCGTCGCCGGCCAGGACCAGCGGGCCCAGTGGGCTCTCAATGCTGCGGTAGAAGGTGGTGCCCATCAGAAGAGACTATGCGCCAGACGATAGGCCATCAGTTCCTCCGGCAGCAGGACGTACATCTGCGCCGGCGGCGCCTGCAGCGCGTGGGTCCAGATCCTGGAATCGACGCCCCAGTGCTCGAGACGGGTCAGGATCTCATAGGTAATGCGCTGCACATCGGCCACCGCGACATCGGCACTGACGCTTCCCGGGTTGGCCAGCGAAGGCTGGTGCAGTCCGATCCAGGCATCGCGCGCCACCCGGCGGCGTATGCCCGCGGCCAAGACCAGGGGACAGGCCGAGGCGCAATAGGCCCCGTCCGACACCAGGGTTTCCATCGAGCGCGAACGCAGATAGTCGCCCATGGTCAAGGCCTCGCGCGCCAGACCGCCCGGCGACAAGAGCACCAGCACCTCGGCACGCTCGTCGTGCTGCAGGTCGAAGCGGCGCAAGGCGGCCGCCGTACCGGCCTCGATCCGACCGACGGCCAGGATTGCCGGACGGCCCTGCAAATCGGTCCATCCGAAGGTCATCGCCCCCCGGCTGGGCTCCAGCGGATCGCCGTCGGGCAGATGCGGAAGGCCGCCGTCCGGGCGCATCGGAAAGGCCGCTGGATCATAGGGCCGAAGCTGGTTGCCGGACTCCGCCGGCGCCAAGGGCATAGGCACCGCCAGCCCCTCACGATCCAGCCGGCTCGGCCCTTCCGGCAAGGCCGGCCGGCGTGGGGAATCGAACCAGTCGACCTTGGCGCTGTCGGCTACATCGGCCAACACGATGCCCAAGGCCAGCAGGATCCAGAGGCGCAGGATCCAGCCCAGCGCCCGCCCGCCGATGCCTGTGTCTTGCGTCGCCATGGCACCTATCCAGCCTCGCGGCGGGCGCGGCTCTCGTCAAGGTTTTCGACCTCGGCGATCTCACTCGGCAGCGTTTCGCCAGCCTGCTGGCTTTCCGGCAGCGCTTCGGGCCAGTCATCAGGCAGTAGCGTCGCCCGACGCCGCTGGCCTTGATCGAGATCGCTGCCCTGCGCCGCCCGCGACAGCCTGGACCAAGCCTCGAGTGCCGCCTGCAAATCCTTCAGGCTCATCGCCTCGTCGCGGCTGAGATGCGTCTCCTGACGCCGGATCGAGGCATGCACCACCATCAGGATCAGGACCAGCACACCGGGCAATAGATCGATGGCGATGGCTCCGGCCCAAGAGGGCACGAAGTCAGCAGCATAGAGCAGTACCGCCTCAGCCGGCGACAAGGGCACGAAGCGCAGTGGCTGTACTGCCGGACGAGCCAGGATCTCGTCGGCCGCGGCGGCCAGCACCGCCGAGGTCTCGTCCACGGTCGAGCGCACCTCATTCAAGACCTGGCTCTGCCGGTCGCGCAGGTCGGCACTCAAGCCGGTCATCGCCGGCATGATGAAAGAGCGCGAGAGGTCTTCTGCCTGGCGGCGCACCGCCGGAGCGATCGAGGTCTGCGTCAGCTTGGCGATGACTCCGGCCAAGGCCACGGCCTGGTCGGCGAAGCGCACCGTGCGCTGCTCAATGTTCTGGACGCCGCTGACGATCGCCCGCATGGCGTCCAGATGCCGCCCACCCTCGGCGAAGAGGTTCTGCACCGGTCCGCGCGAGGCCTCGATCTGGTCGCCCAGATCCTGCAGCTGCTGAGCCATCTGCGAGAGGTACTGGGCGACGGTACCGCGCCCGGACGAGCCGGTGAGCGCGCCCTCGCTCTGTTCTCGCTCGGACAGCTGGGCGAAGCGCTGCTGGGCGATGCGGATGTCGGGTAGCAGGGATTGCGCCGCCAAGGCATTCTCGTGGCTCTGCTCCAGGCGCTCCTGATAGTCCACGACGGTGACGGCTAGGTGCTGCTCGACCGAGGCGGCGCCGGCGAGTGCGGCCGCGTTCAGCCAGCTCGACATGGCGACGATGGCGCCGCAGCCGACCAGCATGGCCGCAGTCAGGGCCAGGCGCGTGGCGCCGGTGCGCATCTGCGGCAGGAACTTCAGGATGTAAGCCCAGAAGATAAAGATGCCGACCGACACCGCGCCGGAATAGACCACGGCCGCACCGAAGGTCAGCAAGCCAACGCCGTCGAGCAGGCCGCGGACGCCGATATAGGTGTAGACGCCGCTGGCCACCGCGAGCACGCCCAAGGCGGCCGTGGTCATAGACTCCAGTCCGGCGATCCCCTGTCTCAGCTCCCGCGCCATGGGTCCTCCTCCCCTCGCGTTCTCTCGAAAGCTAGCACAAGCAGCAGGGCGGAAGTGGGGCAGATTGACGTCATCGGGCGAAATCGCTACCTCTTGAGCATGCAGTTCAACGGCCATTTCTGACGACGAACAGCTCCACTTCGCATCGCTGGCGCAATCGGACGAGGCTCCCCCTTTGCCTGAAGGGAGCGCCGCAGCCGTCATGCGCCGGCTCGACATGAATTTGTCAGACATGAGTATGTCTGACCTCAGTCGACCGACGTCCGCCAACGGCAAGAGGAGGTGGCGATGTTCCGCTACGATAAACGGCAGGATTGTGAGTAAAGGAACGACGACAGCGAGGCAGCAGAGCACAAAAGGCGGCGAGTGCGCTTCGCTCGGACGCCGACCCGAGATACCTTCGGACGGCACTACTGGGACGGAGGTCGAACCGAGTAACTGCGCCGCGCGGTCAAGCGAAGGAAGGTGAAACGGCAAGACTAGACAAGCTTGGAGGAAGGGGCGATCAGGGAGGAGCGCCCCTGCACCGAAACGAGAGTGTGTGCATAAGATGGCTCTGATTCTGGCGAGTGCAGCAGTCTTGATCGAGAGCGATCCGGCGGAAAATGTGCGCGCGATCTGTTGCGCATTGCGTCAGGCTAAGGCCGCCGGCGCAGATATGGTGCACTTCCCCGAGGGTGCTGCCTCCGGCTATGCCAAGAGCGAGGTTGCGACTTGGGAGGACTATCCTTGGGCCGCGCTCCGGACCTCACTCGAGGCCGTGGCCGAAGAAGCGAAGCGCTTGCAGCTCTGGGCGATTCTGGGTGCCGCACATCGGCTGACTCCACCCAACCCGCCGCACAACGCACTTTACGTCATCGCTCCGGACGGCTCCTCACAGGGTCGCTACGACAAGCGATTCTGCTCAAACAGCGAACTTGCAGGACGCCTTCGTTCGGCCGCTTGCTGATGGGCAGGTCATCGATGACGCTGGTCAAGCCTTCGGTCTTGAAGACGTTGATGGTGAGAAAATCCGATGGCTCCGATTCGAGGTGGCGTCGCGACCGCACGACCTCCATCTGATCGAAGATGGAGCGAACGAATATCAGCCGGTCGAGAAGATAGCCGGTCGCGGCGAAGCTGTCCCGTCCACCGGTCGGGCGAATATCGTAAAGCGCGCGTGCGTACTCAACCCAGGTATCGCATCCGCCGCCACTGCCACTGTGCGAGGCATCGACGTGCCAAGACGGAACCGGATCGCTTAGACTTGTTGCCATGCTTGCTAGCTTAGTCAGGCTTTCGCCATCCCTCGACGCGATTTCCTGGATTCCATCTCACAACTTGGTGCTAATAACGGATTTATGAGCAGAAACTTCTCTCAAAGGGGGGGGTAAATCCCCATGAGGATACGAGGATATAGTAAACATGCGTTGTACTCTTCGGCGGCTTTCTACTTACGGTTTTATACTCTTTTTGTTGTATGATTTAGGTCTTCCGACAGCCAATGCGCAAGGTCTGGAGCTGGAGGCCTTGACTTGCTTGCAGCTGGCCCACATCAGCCCCGACAGCGTGCAGACGACGGTCATCGGCCTCTCGGTCGGCTACGCTATGGGCAAAGAGGGTGCCAGCTTCGAGCTCGAGGAGGCCAATGCCTGGTTCGACGCCTTTCGCAATCTCTGCAAGGTGGCACCCGACGCGAAGGTGAGCGATGTGATGGCGGAATTGCCCGGGCAGATCAGCGAGTAGGCCATGCTCTCGCTACAAACGAAAACGCGTTACGATGGTGTAGTGATCGCTCGCGACGTCGGGACCGCGCTCGACCGAATTCGATGGCGAACTCGCGACCGACATAGACCTAGTCTATCGGCAGGATGGGTAGCGGCAGCACCAAGCTCGCCGGGAAGGAGAAGACCCCTTGGGTCGCGCGGCGCAACCGGATCGAGGCATCGAAGCCTTTGAGGCCGTAAGACCAAGGCGTCGAGTTGAAGCCGCCGGCGAGCAACACCGGCCCCTCGGGCAGAGCTTCCAGCTGGTGGGCTATCCAGCGGAACTGGCGGCGTTGGATTTCTGCCGGATAGGGCCAGGAGAGGTGAATGTTGAAGAGCGACAGCCTTTCTCCGTTCTTCAGTGTCGCCGAAGCCAGAAAGCCGGCGGCAGCGCGGTGATCGCGTGCGAGCTCACGCCGGGACAGTCGCCAAGCGGCGTCTGCCGCCGCCGGCGGTGGTTCCTTCTGGCGCCAGCCGAGATAGCTCGCGGCTTCGTCAGTGAGCGCGAAGCGGGAGAGAATGGCCAGATTGCAGTAGCGTCGATCCACGCAGTGCACACCATAGGGCAAGGCCGAAACCAAGTGCGCATGCAGGAGAGTGAGGTGGGCGCGCGAAACCTCCTGCAGAAAGACCAGATCCGGCCTGCTCTCAGCGAGAAAATCGATGATGGGAGTGATATCGCTGTTCGCGTAACGCAGGTTGAGCGTGACGAAAGTCAGCGCCTCGCCCCTAGGCCTCCTGCTCCGCCTCGACCGGCGAGGCCAAAGCGGTGGGGAGCACGAAAGACGCTTGCAGCAGCAGGCAGAGGCCAGCGAGGCCGGCCAAGAGAAGACGCCAAGTCGGCCCTGCCGGCCAGAGGACCGGCAGGGCTACCAGGCCCATCAGTAGGAGCCAGGGTTGGAAGTGATTGACCAGATCCAGCGTCGGCAGCAGCCCGCCGACCACTCCCAGCACCCCAAGCGTCAAGAGCCGGCACAGGCCGGCCGCCAGTCCGATGCTATAGAGCAACCGCAAGATCGACAAAGCGCGCGTCATATCCTCTTACCCGCCGTCCCCTGGCCTTTGCCAAGCGATGCAGCCAAAGGCCAGGCCGTGTGAAAGACTTCGGCAAAGCCTTGCGTCTCGCTGACAGCTCCCTCCTGCTTTCCGTGCATTGCGGGCCGCCGCCGGCAGGAGTAGCGTATCGCTGCTGCTTCACATGAATGGGAAAGGCTGTCATGTCCGCGCTTGCTCAACGCCTCGGCCGTATCAAACCCTCCGCCACCATCGCAGTCAGCACCAAGGCCCGCGAATTGAAGGCCGCCGGCCGTGACGTCATCGGCCTGGGTGCCGGAGAACCCGACTTCGACACGCCTGACAACATCAAGGCCGCCGCCATTGCCGCGATCAAGGCCGGCGACACCAAGTATACAGCCGTCGACGGCACACCGGCGCTGAAGCAGGCCATTCAGGCGAAATTCAAACGCGACAACGACCTAGACTACGCGCTGGATGAGATTACGGTTGGCACCGGCGGCAAGCAGGTGCTCTACAACGCCCTGATGGCCACCCTCAATCCCGGCGACGAGGTGGTCGTGCCCGCACCCTATTGGGTCAGCTATCCGGAGATGGTGGCGCTGGCCGAAGGCGAGGCGGTGCCGGTTGCCTGCTCGGCAAACAGCAACTTCAAGCTGCTGCCAGAGATGCTGGAGGCGGCGATCACGCCCAAGACCAAATGGTTGATCCTAAATAGCCCCTCGAACCCAACCGGATCGGCCTACACGGCCGCCGAGTTGGAGGCTCTTGCCGACGTGCTACGCCAGCATCCGCAGGTCTGGACCTTGACCGACGATATGTACGAGCACCTAGTCTACGACGACTTCAAGTTCGCCACCATCGCCGAGGTGGCACCGGACTTGAAGGAGCGGACCTTGACGATGAACGGCGTCTCCAAGGCCTATTGCATGACCGGCTGGCGCATCGGCTTTGCCGGCGGACCCAAGGCCTTGATCAAGGCCTTGGCGACGATCCAGAGCCAGTCGACCTCGAACCCCAGCTCGATCAGCCAAGCTGCTGCGGTCGAGGCCCTGAACGGTCAGCAGGACTTCATCGCCGCACACAACGAGTTCTTCAAGGCGCGCCGCGACCTGGTCGTCGCTGCGCTCAACAAGTGCAAGGGTCTGCACTGCCCGACGCCGGAAGGCGCCTTCTATGTCTTCCCCTCCTGCGCCGGCGCCATCGGCAAGACCACGCCCGACAGCAAGCGCATAGAGACCGACCTGGATTTCGTCACCTACCTGCTGGAGAGTGAGGGCGTCGCCGTCGTACACGGCTCGGCCTTCGGTCTGGCGCCGCATTTTCGGGTTTCCTACGCGACCTCGACCGAGGCGCTTGAGGAAGCCTGTCAGCGCATCGAACGTGCCTGCGCCGCGCTCAGAGACTGAGACCCATGCGGATTGGCGTCCTAGGCGTCGGCGGCATCGGCGGCTATTTCGGAGCCCGCTTGGCCGCCGCCGGCAATGAGCTTCACTTCGTCGCCCGCGGTGCGCACGGCGAGGCCTTGGCCGGAAGCGGATTGCAACTCGAGAGCCCCTTCGGCGATCTCTCGCTCACCGGCCTTTCGGTCTCGGATCGGCTGGAGAGCTTGGCCGACTGCGACCTGATCATGCACTGCACCAAGATGTGGGAGGTGGAGGAGAGCGGGCGTAGCTTGGCCGCTTGTCTGTCCGACGAGGCCCTGGTCGTGCCCTTCCAGAATGGCGTGGAGGCGGCCGATCTGCTGGCCGCCTCGCTCGGCGATGCGCGGGTGGCGCAGGGCATCGCCTACATCAGCGCCTTCATCGAGGCGCCGGGCCGCATCCGCCATGCCAACAAAGCGCATCGCTTGGCCCTGGGCGCACGCCAGCCCGATCAGGCAGACTGCCTGCAAGCTTTCTGCGAGATCGGCACGGCCGCGGGCTTCGAAGCCGTTATGAGCAAGGGGCTTGCTGTCGACCTCTGGCGCAAGATGATTGTGCTCACCGCATTGGCCGGCGCGACCGGACTGCGCCGCGTGCCCCTGGGCGCAATCCGGCGGACACCCAGTGGTGGGATACTGCTGAAGCGCTTGGCTGAGGAAGCCTTGGCCGTCGCCCTGGCCGAAGGCGTGGCCATGCCCGACGACAGCGTGGCGAAGATCCTGGGCCAGCTCGAGAGCTTCCCCGACAGCATGGAAGCCTCGATGGCGATGGACCTGCGCCATGGCAGACGGCTGGAGTTGCCCTGGCTGAATGAGGCGATCTTGCGGCTGGCCGAACGGCACGGTCTATCGGTCCCGACGACGGTAGCAGTGGTCGCTGCCCTGCAACCCTTCCAGGAGGCAAGCCGCGTTCGGCCTGACAGCCTCGCACAGGTCCTTATCGCAGCGCGGGATCCCAAAAACCCTCCCGCAGAGCTGCCGGGGCCCCTGACGCCGGGAGATCTTGAAAGCGCCTATGGGGTGCAGGACGCGGTTGCGACAGCCTTGGGCGGGCGCACGGCCGGCTACAAGGTCGCCGCGACCAGCAAGATCGCACAGGAGCACCTCGGCCTCGACGGCCCGCTGACCGGGCGACTGCTGGTCGATCGTCTCTACAGCTCACCCGCATCTCTGCCCGCGGCCGAACACCGCTTCTTCGTGGTCGAGCCCGAATATGCCTTCACTATGGGCCAGAACCTGCCGCCCCGCGCCGAAGCTTACAGCGAGGCCGAGGTGGCGGTAGCCGTCACGAGCCTGCATCCGGCCTTCGAGATCGTGAGTTCGGCCTATGGCGAGGCCTGGCGCGAAGCCGGTGCCGCACCACTGATTGCCGACAATGCCGTGCACACAGCGATGGTCATGGGTCCGCCGACGCGTGCCTGGCGCGATCTGGACTTCAATCGCCGCAGGGTGCGTTTGAGCGTGGATGGAGATCTGCACAGCGAGGGCGAGGGTATCCGCGTGCTCGGCGGACCGCTGGAGACGCTCCTCTGGCTGATGCAGCATCTAGCCGCGCGCGGACGCGGCTTACAGGCCGGTGACGTGGTGACCACCGGGGTGGTGACCGACATCGCCTATATCACGGCAGGCCAGCGCGCAGAGGCCGATTTCGGTGAGCTCGGACAGGTCTCTTTCCTGGCGAGCTAGAGGCCTTGCGGTATTTTTAGAATTATTCTAATAAATTTTGGCTTACCACAAGGGCAGTTTATCCCTTCTGACAGGTAAGCGACGAACGCTGTCCTCTACTCGGACGGTAGGGGTTCTGGCCTGGAACGCGCCTTGCGGTGCTGGTTAAAACAGATCGCACGGGATGTCCCCGAAACGGACAGCACAGAAGGAGAGGAACGATGGACATCGGAATTGGCGACAACGCGCGCAAAGAGATTAGCGACGGCTTGGCCAGAGTCCTGGCCGACAGCTACCTGCTCTACCTCAAGACTCATGGCTACCATTGGAATGTGAAGGGTCCGCACTTCCAGCAGCTGCACGCCCTTTTTCAAGAGCAGTACGACGAGGTCTGGGCCGCGGTCGACGACATCGCGGAGCGCATCCGGGCCCTGGGCCACGATGCACCCGGCAGCTACGCCGCCATCGCCAAGCTGGCCACGGTCGAGGAACGCGAGGAAGTGCCCAATGCGAGCGGCATGCTGCAGGATCTGGTCAAGGGCAACGAGGTGGTCTTGAGGACCATTCGTTCGGCCATGCCGGCGATGGAGGAAGGCGGTGACGAGGCCTCCTTCGACTTGATGGTGCAGCGCCTAGCCGCGCACGAGAAGGCTGCCTGGATGCTGCGCAGCCATATCGACTGAGACAGAAGAGCCCACTTGCAGTCATCCGGCCGAGATCGTCCACGACCGCTGGCCAAAGGGTGCATACTAGATGGAGGGGTCTGCTGCGGTCACCGCGGTGGGCCCTTTGCCTGTCGCTTTCGTGAAGAGCCGTGGTTTGTGGTACTCTGGCGCGGCAGCTAGATAAGGGTCGCACGGTGAAATCGAAAGCGCCACCGGACGGGCAAAACGCTGCGCGGGCGCTAACTGGGAGCTGAGGGAAACATGTTGATCAAGCGCAAGAAAGGTTGGGAACTGCCGGAATGGCAAGCAACCTCAGAGGGTGTCTACGTGAATCGGCGTCGTTTCATGGCGGGCGCAGGCGCCATCTTCGCGACCGGTGCACTCGCCGCCTGCGATGGCGAGGAGGGTGTCATGACCGCCAAAGCGGAAAGCCAATCCGGCGATGCGGCGGCCGACCCCTCAGCCGATCTCTATCCGGTTCCGCGCAACGAACGCTACACAATCGAGCGGCCGCTGACTCCGGAAGACGATGCCATCACCTACAACAACTACTATGAGTTCGGCTCCTCCAAGTCGATCTGGCGGAAGGCGCAAGCCTTGCCGATACGGCCATGGACGCTGCGCGTCGAAGGCCTGGTCGAAGAGCCCTTCGAGATCGGTATCGATGACCTGCTGGCCAAGATGCCCCTGGAAGAGCGGCTCTATCGTCATCGCTGTGTCGAGGCCTGGGCAATGACCGTGCCCTGGAGCGGTTTTGCTTTGTCGCATCTGGTGGCCTTGGCGAAGCCCCTGAGTTCGGCCAAGTATTTGCGTTTCGTGTCCTTCGAGGATCCTGATGTCGCCGACGGGCAGCGGGCCAGCTGGTATCCTTGGCCCTATATCGAGGGCCTGACCGTGGCCGAAGCGACCAACGATTTGGCCTTCGTGGTGACTGGCCTCTACGGCAAGCCGGTGCCGAAACAGAATGGGGCGCCGCTGCGCTTGGCCTTGCCCTGGAAGTACGGCTTCAAATCAGCCAAAGGTCTTGTCACCATACAGTTCACCGACACCCAGCCCTTGTCTTTCTGGGAGGAACTGCAAGGCAGCGAGTACGGCTTTTGGGCCAACGTTAACCCTGAAGTCTCGCATCCGCGCTGGAGCCAGGCGCGAGAGCGCTTGCTGGGAACGAATGAGTCCGTGCCGACGCTTATCTACAATGGCTACGGGGAATTCGTAGCCGACCTCTACAGCAACATCGATAGCGACCGGCTTTTCATGTAGCCTACAAGGGTGGCGGTTGCGACATCGCTCGCGGTATTTGTAAGCGATTTTTGTTTCTAATTCGACAAATTTTGTCTAGACACCGCCAAACTTCGATAATCTCACTCATTGACTCTTGTGCGACGCGCAACAGGTTGTTTAGTTGATTGCCCCATCGGACATGCACCAGGTTGGGCAAAAAATGGCGAAAAGCTTCTCGGCGACTGTGGTTCTCATTCGCGGATATCCGCTTCTGTCACTCTCGCTTCTCACGGAACCTTGGCGACTTGCGAACGAGATTGCAGGAAAGACAATTGTCACCTGGGGCCTCACCACCTGGAACGGCAAGCCGCTGGCGGCCGCTGGGGGCGAGGAGATTACCCTGGAGGGTGAGGCGAAGAAAGTCGATGCTGCACCCGACATGGTGATCGTGGTCGGCGGCAACACCTTGCTGCGCGCGCCGGAAAAACCGCTGATTACTTGGCTGAAGCGGATGGACGAAGCCGGCGTCTTGGTCGCCGGTGTCGGCGCCGGCGCCGACGTTCTAGCGAAAGCAGGCCTCATGGAGGCCGGCGGCGGCGGCGTCCCGATGGAAGCGGCGCAAGCCTTCGATGCACGGCACTTGGGAGCCGGGCTGGCACACGGTCTCTTCAGCGTCATCGGCAATCGAGCCGCGGCGGCAGGCGGAACGGCGCCTCTGGACTTCTCCCTCGGATTGATCGAACGCCGCTTGGGTGCCGAGATGGCGAATTGGGTAAGCGAAGCCCTGGTCTATCGCCGACGGCCCTCCGAGATCGACGCCTTGATCAAGCCCTCCGACATGCGTCGTGGCGACGAGCGTCTGACCACCGCCGTGCGCTGGCTCTCTTCGCTGCTGTCTGGAGACCACGGCAGTGTGCGTTCGGCGGCTGTGGCATCGGGCCTCTCCGAGCGTCAACTGCTGCGGCTGTTCCACGATACCTTCAGCCAAGCACCGCGTCGCTATCAAGAGGCCCTGCGTCTCTATCGGGCGCGGACCTTGCTCGGCGAGACCAGCATGACGATCATCGCCATTGCACTCGCCGTCGGTTTCGCCGGCGGACCGGAACTCTCGCGCGCCTACCAGCGCCAGTTCAACGAGAGCCCGACCGCCTATCGCGAAAGGGTGCGCAGCGAAGTTTAGCACGCAAGACAAGACCGATGCCCTATTCGCGCCCTCGTAACCCGAAGCGAGGGAGCGGATAGGGCTTGGTCACAACAGACCGCAATTCTTCCTAGCTGCATCGCCGGCGTCATCTAGGACTGGGCGCTGCGCACTCTGGGCTCCGATTGCAAGCTGTGTTCGGAGCCTGACGCTTTGTCTCTGGCAGCAGGCTCTTCTCAGGATTTTCTTTCACTCGAAGGTTTGTTGCGGCCGGCTGGGTGATCGACCACGACCATCGAGTTCGATAAGCAGCACTCCTAAGCCTTCGCGGCGCAGGGCCCACTCGATGCAACCTTTTCACCTTCATGCGATCCAAAGAGTCTGCCTCTGGTGGCTCTTGTTACCCTTGCAGGAGAGTCAAAAATCGGCGCAGAGGCTGTCGGAAGCCTACCCACTTGGATAGCGTTTTTCGTTTATAGTGAGCATAATTTTCTATATAGAGTTGTCATCCTGTACGATACTAACATCTCATCAAGAGCGATAGAGGTGCGCAATCTGCTGTCAGGAGGCGAAAATGGAGTTCATTTTGAGATACTGTTTAGGCCGATCAGCCTGGGATGTTGCGCTCCTGGGGGCTTTCACGGCAATTCTGACGGGATGCTACACTGCCGAGCGAGGCGTAGACTCCCTATTCTGATCCAAGATTTTAGGCAGCAGGGCGATAATCACGACGGCGAAGTATTTTCCAGATCCCTCTTCATCGCTGATCTACATGCAGATAACTTACTGTTTAGTCGCAGCCTGGATGGCGATACATGGTTCGGAGAGGCGCTGGGTCACGCCGATGTGGCACGATGGAAGGAAGGTAACGTCGCCTTGCAGGTCCTGTCGACGGTCAGTCAGTACGCACCAGGCATAAAACGCTTTGTCGAGGGTGAGGGCCGCGAGAAGATCCTCTGCCACGACGAAGGCGACCGAAACCTCCTCAGCGTAGAGTCTTTGATGTGGCTGCAAGATATCTCTGAGGACGCCAGCAATCCGGTCGACCCGCGACAGAAGTACATCGAACACCAAGGTCTCAGATTGAAAACCTTCGTGGAGCACTCGGACGACGTCGAGGTCGTCCTGAATGCCGACGATCTGATGAAAGCCGCGAGACGTTGGCGCAACGATCCCGAGGCCCCGCTGGCAGCGGTCATGGCGATTGAGGGGCAGCACTTCTACCAGAACCGCGAAGACACCCTGCAGGTTCTCGATGGACTGGGCTTCCGCATGACCTCTCTTACCCATCATTTCAATAACCGACTGGGCGGTTCCAGTACAGGCTGCGGAAGCTTGGCCTTGACCGCAAAGGGCGTGCAGGCACTAGAAATGAAAGACATGGGCTGGATCTTGGATCTGGCACATGCCTCGTCGGGCAGCATAGCAGAGGCGCTTGATCTCTGGATGGCCGCCTCGCCAGGTCACAAACGTCGGCCCGTGGTCTCGCATACCGGTTTCGCCGGGCAGTATGCTGCACGGCTCGCGCGTAACCCGGACGGCTCCCTGGCCAAAGAGGACGATGGCGCGCGGGACTATCCGGCCAACTATCTTGAGGACTGCGCCGCTGCCGACCGGCGCAACATTACCGAAGTGGATGCGGTCAAGATTGCATCCAGTGGCGGTGTGATCGGCATTATCTACTGGAACCGACAACATGGCTACGACAACGACGCCGGGGCCCGCGCTGTGTTGACGGGCATCGTCCGGACGATCGCACGCTTTCATGCAGCCCTGTCACGCCATCTCGAAGGTCAGCCGGGCTGTATTGGTCCCGAGTCCTGTCTCAGAGTCCCGGCCTCTCACTACATTGCCTTGGGCAGCGACTGGGACGGCTCGGTCCCCGTGCGATCGACGCCGCCAACGTGAGGTATCTGATCGCTGCGCTCAGGCGCGTGACCTGCGAGGAGGACACGCTCTGCGGCAGACCGGATGACCGGCGTTTCTCCGAAGACGACATCCGTGCGATCACCGGATGGAACACCTGCCGGGTCCTGCTGCAGTCTCTGCCTGACGGCAAGACCGGGGAGGAGGCAGCGGTATTTTGCACAAGTTCTTGAGGCCCAATCTCTAGTCAAGCCGTGTCCACACCGTCTCCTTCAAGGTGAGCAGGCTCGCCAGCATCACCATGCCTGTAGTCATGACAGTAGGCCGGGGTCGAGCCGTCATGCGTGCGCTCGACCAGACAAGTGGCGACCAGAGGGGCGCTACCGCCGAAGACGCCGAGCGCCAGTTTGTAGGCGATGGAGACACCGCTGCAGCGCACGTCGGCCGGCAGCATGTCGATCATCGTGGGGGCCGTCACCGCCGTGGTGGCGCCGAAGATCAAGGCGAAACCGGCTTGACCCAGGATGACGAGGGCGAAGGACTCCTGATGCATCATCCACCAGAGCAGCTAGGTGAAGAGCAGGATGGAGAAGGCGGCGGCATAGAGAGTAGGTCTGCGCCCGACGCGGTCCGACAGCCTGGCGACCGGCATGACGACCAACAGCATGACCGCCAGATTGACGGAACTGATCTCCAAGGCCTGGCCGGTCGTGAAGTGCAACACGCTTGCCTGATAGGCCGCAGCATAGATGAAAATGATGTAGAAGCCGATGCCGAAGGCCATCAGCAGACAGACGATCTTATGGATCTCGCGCCAATGGTGACGCAAGGCTAGGACCACGGGTGAGGTCTCCTGGCGTTTTAGGGCGGCCACGGCCGGCGACTCGCTGAGCTAACGGCGCATGATCAAGCCGACGATGGCGATCACCCCGCCGAAGAAGAAGAGCAGGCGCCAGCCCCAGGCATCCAGACTCTCCTGCCCCAGAAGTTGCTCACCAGCGCTCCCAGCAACGATCCCAGCAGGAAACCGCTGGTCGCTCCTACCTGCGGCAGTGAGGCGTAGAAGCCGCGACGCTCGGGCGGCGCATGCTCGGCCACGACAATGATCGAACCAGTGTACTCGCCGCCGACCGAAAGGCCTTGAAGAATGCGCAGCGCCACCAAAAGGGCTGCCGCGCCGGCACCGATGTCGGCATAGACCGGCAGGAAGCTGATCGCCGTCGTCGCCGCGCCCATATCCAAGATGGAAATGACTGGGCTGGCTCTGCGGCCGATACGAACGCCTATGTGTCCGAAGAGCACCGCCCAGAGGTCGCGCGAGGTAGCCGGCAACAAAGACTCCGCAGGCCGCCAGCAGGGGAGATCCAAAAATCCTCGGAGGGAAAGAACAAGCGCCCCATGATCGGCGCTAGGTAGCCATAGACGGCAAAATCGTATCACTCCAGTACGTTGCCGATCATCGATGCCCGGGCTACGCGCTTCGGATCCTGCTCATCGCTCGCTGGTGTCATGGCAGGCCTCCCCTCTTTTGAACGGGTGTCATCAGTACCGCAAGGACTCGATCGAGAGTGCCGAGACGGCATCGCGCGGCCGGGCCAGGATCAAAGGATTGACGAACCAGCCGGCCTGACTGTGCTCCTCGACCCTGCGACCAAGGCGCCGCATATTGGCTTCACTGTCGGCCTCCTCCTCGGCGTCGGCAAAGCGACGGTAGCGTCGCTGCCGCCGACTGATGCTTTCCAACTGGTAGCCCTCTGCCTCTAGAACGGAGCGCAGGGGCGCCCAATCGGCATCGCCGCGCGGTCCGAGCAACATCCAGGGTCGCCGCTCCGTCGTCGCCAGCAGTTTGGCGTAACAGGCCGAGACATGCGCATAGACCGCTCCGGTTTCGATCATCATATCGGTTTCGGCGAAGAAGGCGCTCAGGGCCGGTCCTGGCGGCTCCTCGATCAGATTCTCGGTAAAGCCTCGATCGATCAAGCCGCAGGCCAGTGCATAGGCGACAGCCCGCTCGGCGATATCGATGCCGCCCAAATCTATGTCCAGCGCCGGGCTGCGCAGTTCGGCGAAGAAGCGGCGGTCGGCGGCAAGAAAATCCGTCGCGGCCTCGGCACGATAGTGCGCGTAGAGATCCTCCATCCCCAAGGCATGCCGCAAGACGGCCCCCAAAGCCCCATAACCGCAGCCGAAATCCAACATCCTAAGCCGCGGCCGCCGCAAATGTCGGGCAATCGCGCCGGCCCGATCTGCCAGAAAGCTGACCACCACATCCGGTTGCCGGTATCCCAAGGGCTCCAGGGTGCGAAAGTAGGCGCGCGGATCCTCGTTGTTGTAGATCGCATCATAGCTGCGCCAAGGCTTCGGATCCTGCTGTTCCTCACTCAAATCCCCGGTCTCCGTAGTTTGCTTGGTGCGATGCTAGTGGTCCGACATAACGCTTGAGTCCCAAGCGTTTCGTGAATCGGCCCACCAGGTCAATAGGTTGGTGGCAAAAAACAACACGGATGGATCGATGAGAACCATCCGTGTGGTTCTTATCGCTAGGGATCGAGGGGCTCGGCTGTCCAGTCGCCTGGCGACACGCCAGTTTTGCCTTGCCATAGCAAAAACGATGCATTGCTATGATGGCGCGGCTCCGGGAATGCTTTCAGGAAGAGTAAAGACATGCGACGTCGCAGCGTTCTGCATTCCCTAGTGGCAGGTGTCAGTGCGCTGGCAATGGTTAGAGGCGCCACGTTTTGGTCCGGTGGCGCCAAAGCGCAAGAGGCGCAGGATTACCTGCTGGCCA
>CBDBCL010000033.1:0-163694 GCA_965202755.1 Rhodospirillales bacterium
AACGCCACGGCACCCGACTGCTCCAGCACGTAACGTAACTCCTTGTGCCGGAAAGACGGGTTGGCGGTCACCAGCACAAGGCCTGCCAAGGCGCAGGCATACTCCATAAGGATCCACTCCGGGATGTTTGGCGCCCAGGCCACGACACGTTCGCCGGGTGAAAACCGTGTCGTCAGCGCCAATGCAAGGCGTTCGGCAGCGGTCAAAAGATCAGCGTAGCTCCACTCCCGTCCGCACTCGCCCGCGTCATCGACATCGACCATGGCGATAGCGTTCCCGTGGGCTGATGCGATTTCGCGCAAGAGGGCGCCCACTGTGGTCTCCAGAATTTCTGCATCTGGCTGAGCGGAAAAGTAGGAGGCTGTGAGAGTCACATCATACATGGGTCATTCTGCCGCGATGGTCCGGGTTGGAATGTCGACCAGTTTCCCACGGGGAATCAGACGATCTTCGTCGCACATCGGTAAGGTGCAAAGCACCGCTGGGACCCTACCGCCGTCGATGGCCTCCACCTCGACGCGGCTGCCCGGTCCATGGGCCGGATCGTCCATGCGCACAATGCACACACCGCAACCCTGGAAGGGCGAATAGCCGCTGGAGCAAACCCGTCCCGCAACATTGCCGCCGATTGTGATCGTCCGACCGAGAAGCGCCACGCCGCCGGAAACCCGCAGACCCCAGGTTCGGCACCGGCGATCCGCCGTCTCCAGGGTCGCACGGCCGATGAAGTCGCGATGGTCGAATTCGACCATGTGGCCGAGGCTGACTTCGAATGGAGTGGTGTTCGTGCCGAAGTCCGAGCCGGCATTGAGCAGCCCGGCTTCTATGCAGCGAGCACGAAAGACCGGCGTCCCGGTGAGGATCATGCTGCACCTTTCACCTGTCCTCAAAATGTGGTCGCCGATGGCCGGGATCTCGCTCTCGGGGAGCAGGTAGACCTCCCATCCCAGCTCATTGGTGAAGCCCGAGCGGCTGATCACGCAAGGCTGGTCAGCAATACTGACCTCAGCGCAGTCGAAATAGCGAAAGGGATCGGGCATGGAGCCATCTAGAACGGCCGCAAGCCCGTCCAGCGCGCGTGGTCCTTGGATTTGGCTTACCCAGACATTCGGGTCATGAATCTTGACGTCCAGCCCCTCGGCATGGGCCTTGTACCATTTGAAGAGGTCGCCGTCGGCCTGGGCCATCCAGAAGCGCTCGGCACCGAGGCGCAGAAGCACGCCGTCGGTGATCATGCCGCCGTCGTGGTAACAGGCAAACTGATAGGAAAAACGGCCCACTTTTACCCGCGAGACGTCGCGCGTGAAGACCCGGTTGAGCAGCCGCTCGGCATCGGGCCCAGAAATCTCAACAGGGAGCTCGCCAGTGTGCCGGAAGATGACCTCGGTGCGCACCTTCCAATACATCTCGTCGTCGCTCGCATGGTTGAGCGACTCCGGCATCAGATGGTTGTTGTAAAGAGTGTACTCCGGATCGTATGGGAGTTCCTGATAGCTCAGAGGATGCGGCGCCATAGTACGCGCCAATTCGCGCGGGCGTGCGCCGGCGTTCGGTAGGGCCTTGGCGACGAAACGCATGGAGGTGATCTCCCTGGACAGATCAGGTATGGCAGCATCTTAAAACGGAGTTCGAAAAATCTGTCTCCGAACGGGTTTGGTTTCGAAGCGCCTACTCTTCAGAGGCTCATAGAATGACGAAAATTGTCAGGAAGCAAACTCAATGATTTGCACAAAGCGTTCTAATTACTTAAACACTTTTCATGCGTTTTCGGTCATACCATTCCCTGAGGTTCTTCGACGCCGTTGCGCGCCATCTTCCGTCTCGGCCGCTGCCATTGAACTGAATCAATCGAAAGGATCGGTCAGCTACCAAATCAGCAAACTAGAGAGCGAGCTTGGATTCAGGCTGTTTGATCGCGCGCATGCCCGTCTGGCCTTGACCCCGGGAGGGCAGCGACTCTGGCATGTGTCACAGGCGGCGCTCAGCCAGATCGACAGAGAGATCGCCCAATTGCGCGGGTCGGAGAGCGAAACGGTAAAGGTCGAAATGCTCACCTACTTTTCCTCACGCTGGCTATCCCCGCGACTCATGCGCTTTTTCGAAACCTATCCCCGTGTGAGCTCGAGACAATGGCCCGCTTCGCCGATCACGATCTCCTGGTGGACCTAGGCTTCTCTATACCCTTCCCAGGTGACAGGCTGGTGGCTCGGACCGCGGCCCTGCTCAAGGACAAGCTGCGGCGCGAAACCCTAGGCCGGCGCGCACGCGAGGCTGTAGAAGGACGAGGCATCGAGCGCACGGTGGCCTACATAATCGAAGAATATCAAGTGGCTGGAGGGAGAAGGCGGTGAGCGCCGCGCTGATGGTCGGCGCCCACTTCGGCGACATCGAGGCCGGCACATTGCTGCGTCACCCTGTGTAGGGGAAGCTGGCGGAGCCCGTCTACAATCTCGATAAAGAGTGATGGAGGGCAAGGTGAGGATAGCCCCACCATCTTCGCGAACAAGCGCTGCGCCGCTCCTGCTGGAACAGCGCTCCACACTGCAGATGGCATGGCAGCGTGCCAATCTTCGCTCCCGATGCAGCGGGAGAGATTGAGCACAGGTCTGACCAAATGATTTAGCGTCTTGCAGGTCCCGCTGGACCGAAGAGCAACCACACGATGAAACCCACGACCGGCATCACCAGGATGATCACGATCCAGATCGCCTTGACCATGTCGGAAGCATCGGACTTCACGATCTTCAAAGCCGCGTAGATGACGAGGATCAGCAGGATGGCCCCGATAATACCGCTGTACTGGAACATCTTGCCTCTACTCCTTTTAAAACGAAGCTATGACAGTCGATTGCCGAAGCCTTCCAGCTCCTCACGACGCATCTCCAGTAACAACCATTCCTCCTCCGAAGACGCCAAGGCCGCCTCGGCGCGGGCCAGGTCGTTGACCCGTCTGTTGAAGCCTCCGGGATCGCGCTGGTAGAGGCCGGCATCGGTCATCCCAGCGCGCAATTTGGCAACCTGCCGCTCCAAGGTCGCAATGCGATCCGGCAAGGTTTTCAATGCGTGCTTTTCCTTGAAGCTCAGCTTGTCTTTCGACTTCGACTTCGGCTGACGCGCTGCTGGCTGGCTGCGCTTCGGTGCTGCTTTGGTTGCCGGCGCGGCTTCGTCCAACCCGAAGCGTTGCGCCTGCATATCGGAGTAGCCGCCGACATACTCCAGCCAACGCCCGGCGCCCAATTCCGGCGCCGGCACCAGCAGGCTGGTGACGATGTTGTCGAGAAAGCTGCGATCGTGGCTGACCAGGATTACCGTGCCCTTGTAGCCGGCCAGCAAATCCTCCAGCAGGTCCAGAGTCTCCAGGTCGAGATCATTGGTCGGCTCGTCCAAGATCAACAGGTTGGAGGGCCGCGCCAAGGCAATGGCCAAGGCAAGACGGCCGCGCTCGCCACCGGAGAGACGCGAGATCGGCGTACCGGCCTGCTCCGGAGCGAAGAGGAAATCCTTCATGAAGCTGCGCACGTGGCGCTTCTGGTCGCCGACCGCGACGCGATCGCCGCGGCCGTCGGTCAAGGCCTCGGCCAACGAGAGACGCGGGTTCAGACTGGCACGCTTCTGGTCCAGCGACACCTGCCGCAGATTGCTGCCCAGCTTGACGCTGCCCTGGTCGGCCTGCAGCTGCTCGGTCAAGAGTCCGACCAGTGTCGACTTGCCGCTGCCGTTCGGCCCGGCGATACCCAGGCGGTCGCCGCGTTGCATCACCAGATCGAAATCACTCACGATTGGCCTGCCGTCAAAGGCCTTGCCGATGCCCTTAGCCTCGATGACGCGGCGGCCGGAGTTTTCCGCCGTCGCCGCAGCCATGGTCACAAGGCCGCCGGCCGAGCGCGCCTCGCGGCGCTGCCTGCGCAGGGCGTCCAATTCGCCCAGCCGGCGCTGATTGCGCTTGCGCCGGGCGGTCACGCCATAGCGCAGCCAGTCCTCCTCCATGGCGATCTTGCGGTCCAACTTGTGCCGCTCCAGTTCCTCGAGCGCCAGCTGCTCGTCGCACCAGGCCTCGAAGGCGCCGAAGCCCTGCTCGAGCCGGCGGGTGACGCCGCGGTCCAGCCAGAGGGTGCGGCGGGTCAGCTTGGTGAGGAAACGGCGATCGTGGCTGATCAGGACCAGGGCGGCACGGCTGGCCGCCAGATTCGCCTCTAGCCACTCGATGGCCGGGAGGTCCAGGTGGTTGGTCGGCTCGTCCAGCAGCAGGATGTCTGGATCCGGCGCCAGCACCCGAACCAAGGCGGCGCGTCGGGCTTCGCCGCCGGAGAGCGTTGCCGGATTCTCCTCGCCGCTGAGCCCCAATTCCTGCAGCAGCAGGCGCACACGGTGCGGATCATCATCCGGCGCCAGCCCAGCCTCGGCATAGGCTTGGGTGTTGGCATAGCCGGAGAAGTCCGGCTCCTGCTCCTGATAGCGGAGCGTGGTGCCGGGTTTCAGGATGCGGCTGCCCCGATCGGCCTCGATCGCGCCCGAGGCGATCTTCAGAAGCGTGGACTTACCGCAGCCGTTACGCCCGACAAGGCACAGCCGTTCGCCCTCGAAGAGGAACAGCTCGGCACCGGTCAGCAGCGGATCGCCACCGAAGGTGAGCCTGATGTCTTGCAGGGAGAGAAGCGGCGGCGCCGCGGTTCGTGCCATGGCGCCCTAGGTAGGAGCTTGCGCTGCTTTGGGCAAGCACCAGCTCAAATGCCGAGCCGCCCTCCGAACCGTAGCTACCCATCCTTGATCATCTCGTTCGAGGGCAGGCTCCAGTCGGCGGCCTTGCGGGCGATCTCGGCACCGACGACCGGCAATCCCTTGGGGTCCAGCAGCCCGACCTGCACCAACACCGAGGCTTGGTCCCAGTAGATGTGCTCGTGGATGATCTTGTCGCCCTGGAAGCTGATGATGACGACCACCACCATTTCCACACGCTTGCCGGTCGGCGCGACCCCCGGCAGCATCCAGGGGATCTCCTTAGCTGTGCGTGAAGCTGGTGAAGATCTCGTCGACGACCTAGGCCTTGCCGACGGTCCGCGAGATCGACCTAGCCTCTCAATTGTCGGGCACCGAGGGGATGAAGAACTTGGAATGGAACTTTCGCAGGTCCTGCATACCGCAGCCGCCGGTCATGGTCGCGATTTAATTGACGTAGTTGTCATCGACCATGGTCTCAAGCGTGGCCTCGGGATCCTTGGTCTCGAACTCAAAGCGCGTGTGCGCATCCCAGATGGCCGCGAGACCGTATCCCTCGCTGGTCTCACTATCGCTCATCCGACTGGCCTCCACTTGCTTGATCATCGGGCGCCACTATAGGCCGGCGGCAGGGCCATCAACAACCGAAGAGAAGATTGCTAGTTCAAGAGCCGATGCCGCCGGATCGGCCTGCCCCGACGGATCTGCCAAGCATGCCAGGCGCTGGGGATATCGTTCTGCCAAGCGGGCAGCAGCAGCGCGATCAGAATGAAGTCGAGATGCGAGATCACACCGGCGATCACCATGAGATCGAAGCTCCAGCCGGCCTCGCCGAAGGCCAGGAGGCGCAGGAAGGCAAGGGTGAGCAGCAGGCCCCATAGCTTCGAGAGCCAGGCATAAGTACTCATTTCGCGACGGAACCGCAGATAGGCCAAGCCATAGATGGCGAGTTCCAGCCCGAGGAGAAGCGCCAGCTTCGGCCACTCCCGGCCCATGATTTCCGGATAGGGATCGCCGCTGCGACTAGGGTCGCGATCCAGAAGCAGGCATCGACTTGGCTGTCCATACGGCGCAGATCGGGCATCGCCACGCCGAGACGCTTGGCCAGGATACCATCGAAGATATCGGTGGCGAAGCCGATCGCCAGCAACAACGCCAGCAGCCAGCCAAACTCGGCACCGCCATAGATGGCCAAGAGGATCATCACCGGGCTCAGTGCCAAACGCGTCAGCACCAAGGCAAGCGGCAAGGGATTTTGCCGTCAAGGTCATCGTCGTCACCTGGGGTCGCGCCACTAGAGACAGCGAGGCTTCTGCTCGCCTCCTGAACCCAGGTGGTGGCTATCTCATGCCATGCAATGGGCTCTCGTGCCGCCCTAATGCATCTGTGCCAACCCGGCGGCAGAGTCGAAGTCGCTGAGTGGCATCGCCAGGCGCGTTACCGACGGCAGGCGCTGCGGCAGCGGCAAGCCATGGCGCACCAGAAGCACGGCCAGCACGCGCAGGGCGCTGGCGAAGGTCGCGGCGTTTCCGGCTTGAAAGACCCTTAGAGAAGGCGGCCGGCCAGGGGTTCGTCGTCATGGAAGGCAGCACTGGCTGCCAAAAGCATGCGCGATTCGGCCTCGCCGATCGTGCGACAGCGAGGATAGGAGACCCGCAGTCCGCAGTCGTTTGACCGCATCAACAAGAGGAAGATGCGATGCAAGGCCTCCGCCAGCGGTTCTGCCTTGATCAGTGCAAAGGGCTCGGTGATCTCACAAAGCGGGCAGCGGCCCTCGCGCCTCGCCGTGACCCAACTGCGAAGCGACCAAAGCAAGAGTGCTCTCCCAGCTTCAGGTTGTCGGTCGAACAGTCTGCCAGAAGCGCGTTGTGCGCTTTCCTCCTTGCATGTGGCTCAGACTGACTGCGACACCATCAAGCTGGCCGCTTAGGATCGCTTTGCCATAATTACAAATCATTCTCATTATCACCGTATCGCAGGGCCACAGGGGCTTGCCCACAGGCTCGTAGCTTCCCTACCTGCAGTCCTGGAACGTGAACCCAAGGCCGCCTGCCCTTCCCGGCCGGCCGAGTACGTCAGGAGTGATTTCCCATGCGCCGACTAGCCCTCGTACTGGTTCTTGCCCTGCTGCCCCTCTCGTCCCAGGCGCAGGAGGCAGCGATCGACGAGATCGCCATTCAGCAGCCTTGGGCGAGGGCCACGGCCGGAGCGACCCCGAACGGCGCGGCCTTCATGAGCCTGCGCAACGAGGGCTCCTCCGCCGATTTTCTGGTTGCGGTCGCCAGCAATGTCGCCAAGCGGGTCGAACTTCATCAGCACACTATGACCGACGGCGTCATGCAGATGCGCAGGGTCGAGAAGGTCGAGGTTCCGGCCGGCGGCGAGACCGCGCTGAAGCCGGGCGGCTATCACGTCATGCTGATCGGCCTGGTCGAGCCGCTGAAGTCTGGCGAGCAGTTCCCGCTCTCCCTCACCTTCAAGCAAGCAGGCCAAGTGACCGTCGAAGTCACGGTCGGCTCGGTGGGTGCTATGTCCGCGGAAGATGGCAACCAGTCGGGTTCCCGGAGGTGACAGCTGCCGTGACCTCTGCCATAGAGCGGCGGTGCCCAATAGCCCCGACATAGAGACTGCGGCCGAGCTGCTGCGCAGCGGCAAGCTGGTGGCCTTCCCGACCGAGACCGTTTACGGCCTGGCCGCGGACGCCACCGACGATGCCGCGGTCGCCGCCATCTATGCGGCCAAGGGCCGGCCGCGCTTCAATCCCTTGATCGTGCATGTTGCCGAGCCTGCGGAGCTGGACGAACAGGTGATCTGGTCGCCCCTGGCGCGCGCACTGGCCGAGCGCTTCTGGCCTGGCCCCCTCACCCTGGTGTTGCCGCGCCGTCCGGAGAGCAAGGTCTCACTGCTTTGCTCCGCCGGCCTCGACAGCCTGGCGGTGCGCATACCCGGACACGAACTTGCGCAAAGCCTACTGCGAGAAACCGGTCGTCCTTTGGCGGCCCCCAGTGCTAACCGCTCCGGCAAGGTCAGCCCGACCAGAGCCGAGCATGTGCGCCAAGATCTTGGCGAAGCCGTCGCCCTGGTTCTGGACGGAGGCCCCTGCCGGGTCGGCTTGGAGTCCAGCGTGCTGGATCTCTCGCAGGAGCGGCCGCGCCTGCTGCGCGTCGGCGGCCTCGCGCGCGACGAGTTGGAGGCCCTGAGCGGCCCCCTGTCGCCGGCGAGCGACGAGAGCGTACCGCGCAGCCCCGGCCAGCTGAGCAGCCACTATGCTCCGGGCTTGCCGCTGCGTTTGAATGCCGCGCAGGCCGAGGCCGATGAAGCGCTGCTCGCCTTCGGCCCTGCCCTGCCCGGTGCAGCGGCCAGTGAAACCCTCAGCGAGAGGCGCGATCTCGTCGAGGCAGCGGCCAATCTCTTCGCCACGCTGCGCCGCCTCGACCGGCCGGGCCTGAAGGCCATCGCGGTCATGCCCATACCCGAAGAGGGCTTGGGCGAAGCCATCAACGACCGCTTGCGGCGGGCCGCAGCACCGCGCTGAGAACAGGCTTCAGGCGTCGAAGCGATCGATGACGGTCACACCGGCCGGTGCCCCGCGATCCATCTCGGCCAAGGCCGCACCGGCTTGCGAGAGCGCGATGCGGCGCGTCACCAGCTGCCTGAGATCTAGGCGACCGGCCGCAATCATGTCGAACAGAGGCGGGAAGCCGCTCGCGCCCAGGCCGCGCATGCCGTGGATCGACAGTTGGCGTGTGTAGATCAAGTCGAGCAAGGGAAGCGGCACGGTCGCGTGACGCCCGGTCGGCATGCCGACCTGGATGTGGCGCCCCAGCTTGCGCAGGGAGCGCAAGGCATTCTCGAAGGTGACGGCGGCACCCAGGCCCTCGACCGCCACATGCGCACCGCCCCCGGTCATCTCCCGCACAGCCGCCCCCACATCGTTCACACCGCTGGTGTTGAGGATCGCCGTGGCGCCCATCTCCTGAGCCTTGGCCAAGGCAGCCTGGCTGATGTCCACCGCCAGAACTCGAGCCCCCAGAGCCGCCGCGATCATGGTCGCCGAGAGCCCGATGCCGCCGCAGCCGTGGATCGCGACCCACTCGCCGGGCGCCAGGCGGGCCCGATCGGTGAGCGCCCGCCAGGCCGTGGTGACACGGCAGCCCATGCCGGCCGCCTCGGCGAAACCCAGGCTGTCGGGCAAGGCAACCAGGTTGAAGTCGGCATGCGGAATCGCCAGCCGCTCGGCGAAGGCACCCCAAAGCGTAAAGCCGACAACCTCTTGTGCGGGACAGGTGGTCGGCGTGCCGCCGCGGCAATCGGAGCAATGCCCGCAGCTCAAGATGAAGGGCGTGGTCACTCGGGCGCCGACCTCGTGCCCGCGACACTCCGGCCCGACCTCGATCACCTCGCCGGCCAGTTCGTGCCCCATCACGTGCGGCAGCACCGTGTCAGGGTCGCTGCCGACCCAGGAGTGATGGTCGGAACGGCAAACCCCGCAGGCTCGCAGCGCTACCACCACGCCATCGCGCGGGCAGGCCGGATCCGGCACCGACTGGATCGCGAGCGGCCCTCTGAAGGCCTTCATCAAAGCAGCTTTCATCGCCTTCTCACCCCTTGCCTTGCTCCTGCAGCAACTGGAGGCAGGTTAACCCGCCCATCCCATGAGACAACCGGAATTGCGAAACGACCAGGCTAGGCTGGCCCGCTCTTCAGCTCTAGAGTCCGGAGCATGACGACAGCCAGCGAACCTTTCCTGCAACGCCTGGAAGAGCGGCTGGGGCCGAATGCCTTGGTCCGCGACCCGAAACGCCTCGATCCGCACCTCCTCGACGAGCGCAAGTACTACAAGGGCCACACCAGCGCCTTGGTGCTGCCGGCCGACACGCAGGAGGTGGCGAGCCTGGTGGCTTTGGTCGCCGAGGAGGGCGTGCCCCTGGTGCCGCAGGGTGGCAATACCGGACTCTGCGGCGGGGCCACACCCTTCGGCGGCCTGTTGGTCGGGCTCTCCAGGCTCAATCGCATCCGCGACCTCGATCCGGCTAACTTCACCCTCACGGCCGAGGCCGGATGTACCCTGCAAAGCGTCCAGGAGGCCGCCGCCGAGACCGATCGCCTCTTCCCGCTCTCGCTGGGTGCCGAAGGCAGCTGCCAGATCGGCGGCAACATTTCTACCAACGCAGGCGGAATTCATGTGCTGCGCTATGGCTCGATGCGCGATCTGGTGCTTGGGATCGAAGCGGTGCTGCCGAACGGCGAGATCTGGAACGGCCTGAGGGCGCTGCGCAAGGACAACACCGGCTACGACCTGAAGCAGCTCTTCATCGGCGGCGAGGGCAGCTTGGGCATCGTCACCGCGGCCGCCTTGAAACTCTTCCCGAGGCCGCGCGCGCGCGCCACGGCCTATATCGCGCTCAAGCAGCCGGCGCAGGCCTTGAAGCTGCTGGAGATCGCCCGCGCGGCCAGCGGCGATCTGGTGACTGCCATCGAAATTATCCCGCAGAACCTTCTGGCACTCACTCAAGCCAAGCTGCCGGACATGGTGGCGCCGATCGATCCGCCGCCGCCTTGGGCCCTGATCCTGGAACTCTCCGGCGCCGAGGAAAGATCTCTGACGCAGCTCTTGGAGAGCTGTCTCAGCGAGGCATTCGATGCCGGCGCCCTGGAGAATGGAGTGATTGCCCAGAACGAGGCGCAGCGCGCCAACTTCTGGAAGTGGCGCGAAGCCATCGTCTGGGCCCGTAAGCAGTCGGGACCTGGCCTCGCCAATGACCTTGCCGTGCCGATCTCCAGCCTGCCGCGCTTTTTGGAGCGCTGCACGCCGGCCCTGGAGGCCGAGTTCCCAGGCCTGCGCATTATGCCCTTCGGCCATATCGGCGACGGCAATCTGCACTACAACATGCTGGCGCCGGAGGGCATGAGCGAAGCGGACTTCGACGCCTGGCGCCCGCCTATCATCGCGCGGGTGAATGCCGAGGTCGACGCGCTCGGCGGCTCGATCTCGGCCGAGCATGGGCTAGGCCGGCTGAAAGCCGAGAACAACCTGGCCTTCAAGCCGGCCGTCGAGATCGCGATGATGCGCGCCGTGAAGCAGGCCCTCGACCCCAAGGGGATCATGAATCCCGGCGTTGTCCTACCCTGAGGTTTGCGGCGTCCCGGCAGATTCCTCGGAGGGAGCGGCGGGTGGCTCGATCTCGACCGGAACCGACCGCTCGGCGCGCTTCTGAAGGAGTCTGCCGAGGATGAAATCGAGCGAGATCGGTCCCGGGCCCTTGAGGAGCGGAACCAGGACCAGGAGGGCCCATAGGATGTGTTCGTCCCAATAGCCATGAGGCGACCCGTCGAACAGACTGCCGATCACCTCCGGTTTCAGCGACGACATGGTCACATCGACATAGTGCAGCACGGCGATAAAGAAGAACATTCCAAGGCTTGCCAGTCGCGTGAACAGCCCGAGGACCAAGAGGACGGGCAGAACTATCTCCGCCCAAGTGCCCAAGAAAACGATCAAATGGATTTCGAATCCGACGTTTGGGATCTGGTAACCGGCCGCTTCCATCGCACCTGGCACGATCTGGAAATAGGCACCATCGGAGATCTCCAAGAATCCCCAGAAACCATCGCCCAGCTTCGTCATAGCCGAATTCCAGAAGTAGAGGAACAAGACAGCCAGGAAGATGAAGCGCGCGAGGGTCGGCAGCAGCCAGCCGATGCGGTCGAGAAAGACGAAGACGCGCTGGTAGAGGCGCCTCACGCTCAGCACAAAGTTCATTGCCCGTTTCTCCTCACCACCAAGGAAATTGTCTGCGACTAGGCGCCGCTCTCAGGCAAGCGATAGTCGGAAAAGGTGCCATGGCGCAAGTGGCGATAGAGGGCGGTCTGCAGATCGAGATCCGCTTCGGCCTTCAACGCGGCCATTGCGGCCTCACTCAGAGCCCGACCGACGCGCAGGCCATCGGTCAGCTTTGCCTCGCCCGGCGACAGCAGAAGCTGCGTCACCTCATAGTTCGGACGCAAGACCAGCACCGTCTCCGCTCCGGTCGGATCGGGTCGCGGTTGCGCCTCCCGACTGGCGCACCAGAGCGCGTTTAGGGCAAAGTCCGATGCTACCAGCCGGGTCGCCGGATGCGCGACAAAGCACAGGCTGCCGACCCGCTCCGGCGGCAACTCGCTCAAAATCTTGGGATCCAGCGGCGCGGCATCGGCGGCAAAGAGCGCCTCGTTGCGTGCCCACTCCAGGCGCGCCATCTCCGCCAGCCAGGGCTGTTTTGCAGCCGGCTCGAAGGCCGCCAACCAAGCCGGAAACTCGGCCCCATAGGCCAACAAGCGCGCCTCGTTCGGCGGATGGGTGCAGAGGAAGCGACGTGCGGCATAGGCGAAGTTCTCCGCCCCGGCCAAATCGGCCGTCACCGGAAAGACGGCCCGCAAGACGCCGATCAGCGAGGACTGTGCGTTGTTGCGATAGACCGCAAAGCGCTCCGTCTTGGCGATGGCGCTATCGCCGATCGCCGCTGCCAAGGACACATCCAGGGCACCTCCAGGTTTCGCCAGCAGGCTCTCGGCGAAGCGGCCTTGCAGTTCAGGCAGCACCGGCCAGGCCCAAATAGCCATCGGCCGTCGCCGCCTCACCCAGCAAGACGGAAAGCTCCGGCAGGGCCGAATCCCACTCGACCAGGGTCGGGCGCGGGCCAACCAGGGCCAGGGCCTCGCGATAGAGCGCCCAGACCGGGGCACTCACCCGGCTGGCGTGGTCGTCGATCAAAAGGGTCTCACCCTCTATCTCGCGGCGGCAGTGCCCGGCCAGGTGGATCTCGCCCACTGCCTCGGCCGGCAAGCGCGCCAAGTAGGCCTTGGCATCCAGGCCGTGATTGACCGCAGTCACATAGACGTTGTTCACGTCCAGCAGGAGGCCGCAGCCGCTGCGTCGCACCACCTCGGCCAGGAACTCGGCCTCGGGAATAGTCGACTGGGCGAAAGTCAAATAGCTGCTGGGGTTCTCCATCAGAATTCGGCGGCCGAGGCTCCCCTGCGCGATCTCGACATTGCGGCAGACCAGCGCCAGGCTTTCCTCACTGTAGGGTAAGGGCAGCAGGTCGTTCAGATAGGCACTGCCAAATGTGCTCCAGGAAAGATGCTCGGAGACCAGAAAAGGCTCGTAGTCGGCGATCAATCCGGCCAAGCGCAGCAATTGATCAGATGACAGGCCTTCGGCGCTGCCGAGCGACAGGCCGACGCCGTGCAGGCTGACGGCATAGTCGCGGCGCAGATCGAAGAGAGCGCGGCGGCGCGGACCGCCCGCCGACATATAGTTTTCGCTGTGAACCTCCAGAAAACCGCTCGGCGGGCGCGCATCAAGAAAGCCCCGCACATGCCCATGCCGCAGTCCGACGCCCGCCTTCATTTTTTTCCGACCAATCTTGAGTTGACTCCCATGAAGGGGCGCAGGAAACCGAATCGCTCCAGGCAGGCCTTGGTCGTCGGCAGATCCACCCACTCGACTCCGGAATAGTCCACGCGGGATTTGCCGGCGCAATCGTGCGAGCCCGACGCATTGGCGCAATCGTTTTCACCCGCCTTGGCAACGCCGTAGCAGCGCAGACCTTCGACCACCTCTTTTGCCGAACTCTCCGCGGCAGCCAAGACTGCGCCCAGCAGAGCCGCCGCAACGGCAACGCCAAGCTGTTTGTTCGCCTCATCTACCATGGGAGTGTTCCTCCTTCTTCTCAACCGGCCCGCATTCTACAGGAATGGGCCGCCGGTGGTTGGCGATGCCGGCGGCCCTGCCTGAAAGAGAAGTAGCCTCACGCTGGAGGGGGGAACTAGCCGGCCAGCTTCTCGTTCACGCCTTCGAAGGGCTCTGTCTTGCCGCCCAATTCCAGGCACTTGTCGGCGGATGCGACTGCCTTCCAGTCGCCGCCATCATAATCCGCCGTCGACTGCGCGGCGCAGGCATGCGTACCTGCCGCGTTACCGCAGTCGTTTTCACCCGCCTTCGCGATGCCCCAGCACTTGCCTTCGTAAGCGACGGCGCTGCTCGAGGCCACAGTGGTTCCGGCCAGAGAGGCAGCGCCCAGTAGCGCGGCGGCTAGGGAAAGGGAAGTCACTCGCTTCATTCGTAACAGTCTCCTTACGTTGTCTCATTCAACGGCGGGATGAGGAACCGCCCTCGTCACACTGTTGACCTATGACTCTCGCCGATCTCTTTCAAATAACGAATTCGGGAACAGCCCGACAGTTCGGCGTGAGGTCTCAATAGTACAGTCTAGCGGCTTTCGCTCAAGGCTGCAGCACTCGAACCGCAGCAACCGCACTCTGCCCGCTTGCATCCAAGACCGTCAGCTCGGCAAAGCCGGCAGCCAAAAAGCCTCTGCCCTGGCAAGCCCGACCGCCAGGAGGTGCCCATCGACCAGCCAGGAACAGGGCCTGCGACCTCCCTCTGCACTCAAAGGGATCGAGCCTGTCAGTGCAATCTCCGATCCATTCGGCGGGAAGGAAATTTCCAGGTCCTCCAATCGCGCGGTCCCGGCCGGTGACGCGCCCAATCTACGCAGGCTGGGCGGCAGTGCCACCGACCTCTCGCCTACCGCGTAGCCGTCGGGCAAAGGCCAGTGGCTGTGCGCGCCGGGCGCCGGCGGTAACAGGGCGAAGAGCTGGAACAGCAGGGGTGCTGCGGCGGTGATGCCGACGCAGGCCAGGCAGGGCTGTGCATCCGCTTGCCCGGCCCAGACGACGATGGTATGGCGCTGGTCGAAGCCCACGGCCCAGGCATCGCGGAAGCCATAGGAGGTTCCTGTCTTGTAGGCGATGCCCGAAGCCGTCCCACCCTTGGCCGCGGCGGCCAGTCGATATCCCAGCGGCCTTGGCGTAGCTTCCAGGATCTCCGCGATCTGCCAGGCCGCCTCCGCCGAAAGCAGCGCTGGCCGCGGTTCCCCAGGGGCGAAGTCCGCCTGGAGATAGCTCAGGCTTGCGCCTTGCCCTTGACGGGCAAGGGCCAGATAGGAGACCGCCAGCTCCTCCAAGGTCATCCCGACCCCGCCGAGCGCCAGCGGCAAGCCTGGCCGACCGCTTCCATTGGGATAGCGCATATCGATACCGGCAGCGCGCAGGCGCCGATCCAGCCGTAAGGACCCGACCCGGTTCAGCAATAGACAGCCGGTACGTTGAGGGAACGCTGCAAGGCCTCGCGCAGGCTGACGTCGCCGCGAAAGTCGCCGTCGAAGTTGCTGGGCTCGTAGCCGCCGAAGCGCCTCGGCCGATCGGCGAAGAGGCTGTCGGGGTGCGCCAGGCGCCCCTCGAAGGCCATGCCGTAGATGAAGGGCTTCAAGGTCGAGCCCGGCGAGCGCGGCACCGCGATCATATCGATCATGCCGGCCGCGTCCCGGTCGAAATAGTCGGCAGCGCCGAGATAGGCGCGCACCTTGCCGGTCTCGTTCCCGACGATCAGCGCCGCCGCCGAAACGCCGTGGCCCAGGCACTGACTGCCGCGGGCAATCACCCGCGCTGCAGCTGCCTGCAGATCGGCATCTATGCTGCTGGTCGTCCGGGTCTCGCCGGCAGCCAGCAGCCGCCCGCTCAGATGCGGCGCCTCGAAGGGGAAGGCCAGGCGACGTCCGCGCAGCGGCGTCGCCAAGGTCTCCTGCAGTTGCGCTTCCGTCAGAATGCCGGCCTCGGCGACGCGGCGCACAACCTTGTCGCGCGCTTGCTTGGCAGCGATCGGAAAGCGGTCCGGGCGGGTGCGGCTCGGCGCCTGCGGCAAAGCCACCAAGAGGGCTGCCTGGTCGGGCGTGAGGTGGCGCGGCCCGCGACCGAAGTAGGCGCGACTGGCGGCCTCGACCCCCTCCAGGTTACCGCCGAAGGGCGCCAGAGTGAGATAGATCGAGAGGATCTCGGCCTTGCTGAGACGCGCCTCCAACTGGCGCGCGCGGAAGACCTCGATCGCCTTGGCGAGCAGGCCCCTGGGCCGCGGCTCCAGCAGACGCGCGACCTGCATGGTCAGGGTCGAGGCCCCGGAGACTACCCGCCCGGCCTCCAGCATCTGCCAGGCAGCACGGCCGACGGCTAGGAAATCGACGCCGCCGTGCTGCTCGAAGCGCTTGTCCTCATAGGCCAGCAGCAGGCAGACAGCGACCAGAGGAATCCGTCGCACCATCGATACAGCCTAGAGCAGATCGCGATCTGCTCTATCTTTCAAAGCTGTAGAGCAAGATGACGTCATCTTGCTCTAGCGGCCGGTGATCGTCACCCGCCCGGCAGCAGCGCGCGCCGAGAGATCGGGGCGGTACATGTCCTCGATGTAGCTGCCGGGGAGCACGAAGGCACCCGGAGTCACAGCGCGGACGATGTAGGCGGTGCGAAACCCGCTTTCCTTAGGCGTCAGGTTAATCGCCGCGGCGAAACGGTCGCCGTGGGCCTCGCGATGCTCCGCCTCGCTCAATCTTCGAGCCAAGGGAAGCTCTCCAGAGGCTCGCCCTGCCCCAGGGCCGCATTCTCGATCTCCCAGCCGGCCGGCAGCAGATCGACCAGCAGCGCGCGGTGGTTGCGTCCGTCGGTGGCCCGGCCTTCCAGCAGAACGATATGGCTCTCGCCCTGCTGCATGCTCTCCAGGGAGGCCGGAACGCCCTTCATGTCAAAGACTCGCAGCAGCAGCACGAAGCCGTTCTGTTCGGCCGGCAGCGGTCACCACCTGATAGAGCGGATGCTTGCCGCGGTTCGCCACCTTCAGGCTAGGCGGCCCACCCTGGCCGGGTTTGAGACGGCGGGTGAAGGCGCCCTTGAGACTGGAGATCCGCTTGCCGTCGACCGTGAACTTGATCTTACCCGAATCGGCCACCAGGCCCTGGCTCGCCAACACCAGCCAGGCCATTTCCTGCGTCGAGAGACGCCGGCTGTCGGCGAAGTCGGCCACCAGCCGCTCGATCGAGGTTTTCATCAGATCCGGCGCGGAGAGTCCGCTCTCGGCCAGCAGTGCGACCAAGGCTGCATCGTCGCGCAGCTTGGTGCCGTAGTCGGTCCAGCGCACCTTGGCATTGCTCTTGGCGATTTCGGCTCTTCCGAAGGCCGCTTCCGCCCGGCCCTTGTCGCCGAGATAGGCAAGAGCAGCCGCGAACTGGCTGCGGGCAAAGGTGGGCGGCAGCTTGTCGAAGCGGGTTTCATAAAAGTAGTGCAGCTCCGAGAGATCGCCACGCCCGGCCCGGGTCACTACGTATTGCGCATAGGCGAAGGATGCGAAGTCCTCCGGACTGTCGAGGTAGCGCCGAGTGACACCCTCCAGGAAATCCAGTGCTGATTGATAGCCGGCTTCGGGAACGTGATAGCCGACCGCCTTGGCCCTTGTCAGGTAGTCGGTGACATAGGCATTGAGCCAAACCTGCGGCGTTCCATAAGGCCCCCAGAGGTCGAAAGATCCGCTCCCTCTCTGCTGGTTGATCAGGCGGTAGATCGACTGCTGCACCTTGAGGCTGATGCTGGCATCGTCGGCAAGCCCCAGGGACTTGGCGACCTGGTTGGCATGGAGCAGAGGCAGGCCGCGGCTGGTGGTCTGTTCCGCACAGCCATAGGGATAGCGGCCCAGAGAGGCCAAGAGGCCGCCGATGTCGAAGTCGGGTGTGGTCGAGATGCTGAGCCCGATCTCGGCCGAATTCCGGCAGAAAGCCGGTTGCCGTCGCAGCACTCACCGTGGTGCTTCGGTTGGGCTTCAGCAGGGCTACCTTGCGCTCGCTGACGAAGGGGCTGGCCGGGCGCACGCTCAAGACGAAATCGCGCGTCAGGCTGTAGCCCGCAGGTCCGCTGACCGTCAGGCTCAGGTGCGAGACATCCAACTCGTCGGCACCCAGAGTCTGCGCCCGCCGCGCCTCCTCGCCCTGAGCCAGACCCTTGGCTTCCAGCGCGCCGCCGGAGACGGCCACCACCGCATCGCCGGTGACCTCCACGCGATAGTCACCCTCCGCACCGTCGAGGTTGCGCAGGACCAGCAGGGACTGCGCCTCGTCGCCGGGCGCCAGGAAGCGCGGCAGGGTGAGTTCGGCGATGAGCGAGGCGTGCACGATCATGGTATCTTCGCGCTGCCCAGCTTGACCGGCGACCAGGCGACGGCCATGAAGCGCAGACGACCGGGTTCGGCGCTTTATAGCCGGTGATCTGCAGTACCGCGTCGTCGACCGCCGCCAGGGTCAGATGCACCTCGGCGCCCGGCGCCGCACCGGCAACGCTCAGCGGCACCTCGAGCTTGCGGCTGGGCTGAATCTTCTCCGGTAGCTCCATCGACACCTTGAGCGCATAGGGTTCCGGATCCCGCACCAACCAGGTCAGGCCGACCGCACGCCTCGGCATGGCGGCGATGCTGGTCGGTTTCGTGGGGAAGGCGGTGGCCATGACATAGATGCCGGCCGTGCAGTCCTCGGCGACCGGTATCTCGAAAGCCGCCGGAGAAACGCACCGAGAAAGCAATCTCGCCATGCTCGGTCGAGGCCTCCAGGCGGTATTGCCCCAGTCGGGCTGATAGTCGATCTCTCCCGGCTGCCCGGGCGTGAGGAAGATCGTGCCCAGGTCGACCAGGGTGTCGCGCGCAATCCAGCGCACCTTACCACTCGCCCCACTCGCGATACCAGAGATAGTCGTAGTCCTCGCGGTAGACGGCATAGTCCGCCTCATCCACCGGCTGCTCTTTGCCGCTGCGATCAAGCGCAATGACCTGGAAGCCGGCCTGCTGGCCCTCGCCGACCGAGCCGCCCTCGAAGCTGGGGCGAATGCCGATGTGGAAGGGTTTGTCCTCAATCGGCAGGGTGACCCGGCGATAGACGCCGCGCCCGCCGATATCGAAGACGCCGGCGCGCAGGGTGACGCTGAGCGGCGCCATGGAGTCCGGTGGCGTCTCCGGCGTCGCCTCGAGCTTGGCCCGCCCCTCAGCGTCCGTGGTGAAGCTCTCGGGATTGCTGCGCACCGGCCGCAAACTCTTTTGCACCAGGCCGAATTGATACTGCGGGAAGGCCTTGAAGGGCGCCTCGGCCTCTTGGATGATCAGGCTGTACGCGCCGGCGAGATTGGCCGCCGGCGCGCCATAGAGATAGTCCGCCTTGATTTCGGCGGCGATGGCCTCACCGAAGGCCGCCATGGAATCCTGGGTCTCCAGATCGAACTCGATCTGCGGCGGTACGAAGTCTTCCACCTCGAAGCTGGTCCGACCGATCGCCGGCCCCTTGGGCCCTAAGTGCGCAGTCGCTTCCCACAGGCCGGTCCGCGCGGTGCCCGGCAAATCGATGGTCCAGGCGTGCGCACCGCCGCCGGCATCCTCGGCCACATGGCTCAGGAACTCGACGTTGTCCGGACGCCAGAGTTTGAAAGTGACCGGCAGGCCGTTCTCGGCCTTGAGCTGGCGATCGCGCAGCAGGCCGGTCAGATAGACGCGCTCTCCCGGGCGATAGATGCCGCGCTCGCTATAGAGATAGGCCTCGACGGCGGCCGGCGGCGTGCGGCCGGAGGTTGGCCAGTCGCTCAGATCCAGGATCGGGGCGGAGAGATCCAGCACCGCGAAGTCACCCTCGGTACCATAGGCCAGCAGCGCCCGCAGTGCATTCCCGCCGGGTCCGCGCAGTACCGCGGCATCGAAACTGGCCTTGCCCTCGGCATCGGTCTTGGCGCTGCCGAGCACGGCATTGTCCTTGGCCAGCAGTCGGACTTCCATGCTGGCCATCGGCCCGGCATTCAGCAGGCTGCGCGCGAAGACCCAAAGGGCATTGTCGCCCTGGAAGCTAGTGAGTCCGATATCGGAGACCATGAACCACTGGCTGGCCCAGGGCTCCCACTCCTCGGCGGCAGGATCACGGGCGACGGCCAGATTAGAGGCCCGGCCCGGGGTTCAGATCGAGGTCGGCAAGTGGAATCTGACTGTCCAGGCTCTTGTTGGGATCGCTTTTGGGCAGATCGACCGTGCTCCAGACCGTCACGCCGTTGTCATTGAAGAAGCGGCCGACCTTGCCGGGATAGATCTGGCCTTGACCGGTCAGGTCGTTGTTCGCCAGCTGCGGCACAAGATTGCGGTCGTTCACGCGCACGATCTTCAACTCGGCCTTTGCCAGGTTTACCGTGCGGATCGGCAATCCCTTGGCCAGTTCCTCCACCAGGATGTATCCGCGATCGCCCAGGAAAGTCAGTGAGGCCGGACGATCCGGCATGTAGACATCGTAGGTCAGGTCCTTCGACAGGCTGGCGCCCTCCCACTTGGCCGGCAGGCCGGCGCGCAGTCGCACGTCGTAACCTGTGCCAAAGTCCAAGCCTGAGACGCAGAGACGATCGCCGAGCGCGGTCACCGCCGTATCGGCCTTGGGCGTCACTCGAACGTAGTCTTCCAGGTAGGCCTCCGGGTCGTCCGGCAGCGCGTCGTTGAAATCGAAGCAGACCTCGGGTACGGCGCGGTCGAACAAGACGTCGAGGTTGTTGACGTCCAGTCCATTGGCCCAAGCACCGCTCGCCGTCGCGGCCAAGAGCCCGCCGAGCAAGCCGGCTCTGGTCAAAGCCCCTGCGGGTAGACTACCCATGTCTCGTTACCTCCCCTGTGCCTTGCGTTCTTCGCCAGTCATTTCTGCATTCCAAGGGCGTTTGTGGCAAGTTTGGGCACAGGCTTTGAAAAAGGTTGCGACGGCGTGTACCCGATGGGTGCACGCGACGGGAAGGAAGTGGATCGATGAGCTATCAGGCACCGCTCGAGGACATGCGCTTCGTACTGGAAGAGATCGCCGAGTTGGAGGATCTGGCCAAACTGCCGGGCTTCGAAGAGGCCAGCGGCGATCTGGTCGAGGCCGTGCTGAGCGAGGCCGGGCGCCTCTCGTCTGAAGTTCTGGCACCCTTGAACCGCAGCGGCGACCGCGAAGGCATCACTCTGGAGAACGGCGTGGTGCGCACACCCAAGGGCTTCGTCGAGGCCTACGGCCAATTCGTCGAAGGCGGCTGGAATGGCCTCACCCTGCCGGAGGCCTGGGGCGGTCAGGGCCTACCCTATGCCGTGGGCGCGGCCACGGTCGAGATGTGGAACGCCGCCAACATGGCCTTTGCGCTCTGCCCGCTTCTGACCGCCGGCGCGCTCGATCTGCTGCATGCGCATGGGACCGAGGTGCAGAAGGCGACCTATCTGCCGAAGATGGCGACGGGCCTCTGGTCCGGCACTATGAACCTGACGGAGCCGCAGGCCGGTTCCGACGTTGGCGCGCTCAAAACCAAGGCGGTGGCGGAAGACGGTCACTACCGGATCCGAGGCCAGAAGATCTTCATCACCCACGGCGAGCAGGACATGTCGGAGAACATCGTCCACATGGTGCTGGCACGAACCCCCGGCGCACCCGCCGGCAGCAAGGGCATCAGCCTCTTCATCGTGCCCAAGTTCCTGCCGAACGCCGATGGCAGCTTGGGCGCGCGCAACGACCTGCGCTGCGTCTCGGTCGAGCACAAACTCGGCATTCACGCCTCACCCACCTGCGTCATGTCCTATGGCGATGACGGCGGCGCCATCGGCTATCTGATCGGCGAAGAAAACCGCGGCATGGAGTGTATGTTCACCATGATGAATGCCGCCCGGATCGAGGTCGGCCTCCAGGGCGTCTCGATCGCCGACCGCGCCCTGCAGCAAGCCGTCGCCTATGCCAAGGAGCGCAAGCAGAGCCGCGCACTAGGCGCCCGCGAGGTCACCCCGGTCGCAATCATCGAGCATGCCGACGTCCGCCGCAATCTGGCGACCATGCGGGCACTCACGGAGGCCGGTCGGGCGCTCGCCTATGCCGTTGCCGCCGCCATCGACCGCAGCCGACACAGTTGCGATCCGCAGGACAAGGCCCTGGCACAGGTACAGGAGGAGATCCTGACGCCAGTGGTGAAATCCTGGCTGACCGACCGCGGCTGCGAGGTCGCCTCGCTCGGCGTTCAGGTGCATGGCGGTATGGGATTCATCGAGGAGACCGGTGCCGCCCAGCACTATCGCGATGCTCGCATCCTGCCGATCTACGAGGGCACCAACGGCATCCAGGGTCTCGATCTGGTCATGCGCAAGATTCTGCGCGATCATGGCGCCGCGCTCTCTGCCGTGACCGGCTGGCTGCGAGGCCAGGTCGAACGTGCCGAAGCCAGCGACGATGCGGATGTCGCCGGCATGGGCCCAGCCCTCCACAGTGCCATTGCCGGCATCGAGGAGAGCGGCGCCTGGCTGCTGGAGACGGCCGGTGGCGATCTGGACCGGGCAGCTGCGGCAGCCACACCTTTCCTCAATCAACTGGGCTATGGTGTCGGCGGAATCCTCCTGGCCGCCTCGGCCGCCGGTGCGGTGCGCCGCCTGGCCGAAGGGACAGGCAATCCGGCCTTCAATGCACGCAAGATCAAGACCGCACGCTTCTATCTAGAGAACCTGCTGCCCTATGCCAATGCGGAGGCCTGCCGGGCCCGCAACGGCGCGGCCAGTGTGCAGTCCTTCGAGCCGGAGGACTTCTAGAGCGGATCGCAATCGGATGGACTTAACCTGTTCACGAAGCGGAGGTCATTGGATTTCGCCACTGGCTCCCCGGCTCACTTGACTATCGGTTCCGACTGATATCACATATTTCAGACAGCTGGCCAAGGAAGCTGTCCTCGGTACCTGCCTGATCGGGTAGGTCCGGTGCGTCGTCCCCTTGAGCTTCGATGATCGAGGATCTAGGCAGACCGCCGACCTCGTGACCGTCTTTTCGAGGAAGGATCACGACCTGGAGCAAGAGCAACGGCGAAAGGACCGTGTGGACGTGCGGCGCTGCGTAAGCGAGATGTTAAAAGGACAAAAATCCGGGCCTGCACGATAACTTGGAACGGAAGGGAACCATCTGCCTCGAGGATCGCTTGGGTAGAGGATGGCAAGGCCTTCGAACGATGCGCTGAACAAGCAGTGCCTAGCGCGAAACAAGGGAGAAATAGATGATGGTTTTCAATAGTTTAGGTCTTCAGGTAGGCGCGATGCTGGCAGCAGCTGCGCTCTGCTCCGGCGCTTTGGCCGAGGGTGTTGACGAGCTGCCCAAAGAGATCCAGGAGGAGCTCTACAACTCCGATATGCTCGACCCGGCGCAGCCGATCGGGCCCAGTGCCTACCGCGACTGGATTGCCAAGAACCCGCCGCCCTGGAAGATCGGCTATGCCAGCTCTTATGCCGGCAACACTTGGCGCGCAAACGTCATGGAACGCCTGCAGGAGTCGATCATTCCCAAGTGGCAAGAGCTGGGCATGATCTCCGAGGTGGTGATCACCCAGTCCAACCTGAACGATTCGACCCAAATCCAGCAGATGCGCCAGCTGGTCGATAGCGGCGTCGATGCCATCATCGTCTGCTGCTCCAACCCCACGGCGCTGAACCCGACGGTCCAATACGCGCACGAGCGCGGCGTACCGGTCTTCTCGGCCGTCGGCTACCTGACCTCCCCCTATGCGGTGAACTCCTCGGCCAACTTCGTCGTCGGCGGCCACATGATGGGTGAGTGGATGGCACAGGAAATCGACGGCAAGGGCAAGGTGCTGGTCGTCGAGGGCATCCCGGGTGCTTCCGCCTCCGATTCTCAGGACCTGGGGATCAAGATGGCGTTGGAGGGCCATGCGGACATCGAGGTCGCAGGTTCGGTCGCCGGTATGTGGACGGACCAGGTCGCACAAGCCGAGATCCAACGCTGGCTGGCGACCCATCCGCAACCCCTGGCCGGCATTATCATCCAGTCTGCCTCGGAACTGGGCGCGTTGCGTGCCCTGAAGCAAAGCGGCCGGCCGATGGTACCGATCACCGTCGGCGGAGAGCTGGGTGCGCTCTGCTACTGGCGCAAGAACGCCGACTACGTCTCCGGCGCCATCCACGCCTGGCCGCCAGGTACCGACTTCGAGATGAACTGGAACATCATGATCCGCACCCTGCAGGGCCAAGGTCCCAAGGTGCAGTCGATCCTGACCAGACCGCATGTCATGACCTTCGAGGAGCTGACGAAGGTTCTGGACGAGAACTGCAACGAGGACTCGGACGGCTGGTATAATGTTCCGATCGAGGATTGGGCCGGCAAAGCCTACCTGGATCAGTTCTTCCTGCGCCCCGCTGACCCGGAAGCCTACGACGTCAGCAAGCACGGCCAGTAAGAGCAGGTGAGCGATTTCGCGGATGGCCGGGTTCGGCCCGGCCATCCGACGAGGCATCGCGCGGATGCGCCGCCGGAACGGACATGGCCAGAGTCACAGTCGAACTCTCTTCAGTGCGCAAGACCTTCGGTCCGACCGTCGCCTTGGACGACTGCAATCTGACGGCCTATGAGGGCGAGGTGCACGCCATCATCGGCGGCAATGGATCGGGGAAGAGTACGCTCGCCAAGGTCATGTCCGGCGTCTTGATCCCCGACAGCGGTCAGATCTCCGTCTTGGGCAAGGTCTCCACCACGCCGGTCGAGGCGCGCGCGCTGGGCATCGCCAACGTCTTTCAAGAAGTGCAGGTGGCCGACGGCTGTTCGGTTCTGGACAACCTCTATCTCGGTGCGGACGGCTTGCTGACCTCCGCAGCCAACCGCGAAGACAAGCTCGCGCGCGCCGGCAAGCTGATGCGCGAGCTATTGGGCTTCGATCTCGATCTTTCGACCCCGGTCGGCGCCCTGCCGCTCAGCCTGAAGCAATGGGTCACCATCGGCCGCGGCCTCCTGGCCGAGCCCAGACTGCTGATCCTGGACGAGAGTTCCGCTGCACTGGATTACGAATCCACGGAACGTCTCTTCGCCAAGATGCGTGCGCTCAAGGCCGGCGGCACCTCGATCATGATCATCACCCACAGGATCGCAGAGCTAGTGCGGATCGCCGATCGCGCCACAGTGTTGCGCGACGGCAGCGATGTCGGCTGCTTGGCGCGCGATGAAATCTCGGAACAGAGGATACTGGAGCTGATCGCCGGGCCGCAGGCCAAGAGCGCGAGCTCGGAGGTACCCGCACCGCAGGCTCTGGACGAGCGGCCGACGCTGCGTATCGAGAAGGCACGCATCTGGCACGATGCGGGCACGATCGATTGGAAACTCCGGCCCGGCGAGATCGTCGGGGTAACCGGGCTGGATGGCCAAGGCCAGGCCGATTTCGTGCGTGCGATCGCCGGTGTGTCCAGCTTGATATCGGGGCGGATCACAGTCTTCGACGGGGCAGTAGAGCAGGAGATTTCCGATCTGCGTTCGGCGCGCGCGAAGCATGTCAGCTATGTCAGTGGTGATCGCAAGAAAGAGGGGATCTTCCCTAACCTTTCCATCTTCGAGAATCTGGCGATGCCGGTCTACCGCGAGTATCGCTCCGGCGGCATCTTGAACCTGATCAACCATTCCAAGCTGGAGCCGATCTTCAAGTGGGAAAGCAGCAAGCTCAAGGTGAAAATGGGCAACAGCGACAATGCCGTCACCTCGCTTTCCGGCGGCAATCAGCAGAAGGTTCTGATCGCGCGCGCCTTTGCCGAGAAGCCGCGCGTCCTGGTGCTGAACGATCCCGCGCGCGGCATCGACGTCGCGGCCAAACTGGACCTCTACCAGAACCTCAAGGCCTTCGCCGCCAGCGGCCGCCCGGTCATCTTCCTTTCGTCCGAAATCGAAGAATTCCTGGACCTCTGCACCCGCGTGGAAGTCTTCCGGAACGGCGTCATCTCCTCCGAGTTCGAGCCACCCTTCGACGCCAATGTCATCTTGAACGCCACCTTCGGACGCAAGGTCGGCGGACCGCAGATGAAGGAACTCGAGGCGGATCTGGATGTCCTCGATCAGCATGAGAGAGCACACAGAGAGGACGGGCGACCCAGACCCCGTCCGGTCAAGGTCAATCAGCGCCCGGCACGAACGGCCGAGGGACTGGAGGACGCGTTGCTGGTCGCAGAGCGCGACTTCGTCTTGCAGAGCCCCGCCTTCCAAGCCGGCGAAGTCATTCCCGATCGCTTTGTCGAGGATCGGACCTGCTCTCCCCCTCTGGCCTGGTCGGGCGTGCCGGCGGGCACCAAGAGCTTGGCGCTGGCAGTGACCGACCCGGACCTACCCAAGGCCCTTGACTTTCCCCGCGCCTTTGCCCACTGGCTGCTCCATGACCTGCCGGCGGACCTGCACGGCCTGCCGGAAGGCGCCAGTCAGAGTCCGGCCCTGCCGGCCGGCGCGCGGGAGCTCAACTCCGACTTCGTGACCTTCGGCATTCCGGGCTTTGGACGGGGCTATGCAGGCCCTTGGCCACCCGATCGCGCCCACCGCTACGTCTTCACCCTCTTTGCGTTGAAGATCGAGCAGGTGGTGCTGGAACCCGATGCCGACCTGACAGAGTTCTACGCGGCGGTTATGCCGCTGGCCATTTCCTCGACGTCCTTCGTCGCGATCTACGGCCCGGCCAGCCAGCCGCTTCCCACCACCGATCGACAGCCCGATGAGCAGCAAGACAGGAGACAGGCGTGAGCACCACCTATAGCAACCGCAAGAGCTTCGATCTGGATTGGATCGAACGCTGGGCACGGGCCGTCAACGACGACCGCATCCTCCCCGTGACCGGGCGCTTCTTCAACAGCCGCTTTTTGATCGGCATCGACGAGCGCGAATACCTGATCGAAATGCTGGACGGCAAGATCAAGCGAATCTGCGAGGGGCTGACTCCGGACAACTTCGGCTACGAATTCGGACTGAAGGCCTCGGCCAGTGCCTGGTCGAAGTTCTGCCAGGAGATTCCGCCGCCGATGTTCAACGACATCTGGGCGATGGCGCATCCGCTGCACAAGCAAATGACCATCGAGGGCAACACCCTTCCGTTCTGGCAGAACATACGGGCGCTGACCCGCATGCTGGCGCTGATGCGTGGCGTATAGCCGTCTGAAGAAGGAGAGAACGCATGAACACTCACGATCCGATCGTCGGACGCTACCTCTATGTCCAATGCGAGGGTAAGACTTACCGGACCTATTATGAGGAAGCCGGCGAGGGCATTCCGATGATCTGCCTGCACACCGCCGGTACCGATGGCCGCCAGTATCGCCACCAGCTGTGCGATCCCGCCTTCACCGACCACTTCCGCATGATCGCCTTCGACCTGCCATGGCATGGCAAGTCTATCCCACCGGCGGACTACTACCTCATGGAGGAGGAGTACAAGCTGACCGCGCGCTTCTACTCGGAGTTCATCGTGGCCTTCTGCCGGGCCTTGGACATCGAAAAGCCGGTGGTGATGGGCCAATCGATGGGCGGCAACATCTGCCTGGAGCTGGCGCTGCGCTTCGAGAACGAGTTCTCGGCGCTGATCGCGCTGGAGGCCTGCGACCACTCTCCGGGCTGGTGGATCGATCCTCTGCACCACCCGCACATTCATGGCGGCGAGGCGGTCGCGACCTCGACCTTCGGCCTGATGTCGCCCGAATCGCCGGATGAGTACCGCCATGAAACCTGGTGGTACTACGCACAGGGCGGCCCGGGCGTTTTCAAGGGCGACCTCTACTACTACAGCGTTGACAGTGATTTCAGAGACAAGGCGCATAAGATATCGGGGCGCCTGCCGATTTACTTCTTGACTGGCGATTACGACTTTGCTTGCACCCCGGAAATGACCGAGCGCACCGCCGAGAAGGTGAAGAACTGCGAGTGCATCATCTTCTCCGGTGGCCACTTCCCGACCTCGGAGGATCCGGGCAAGTTTCGCGGCGTGATCGCCCCGATCTTGAAGAAGATCATCCAAAACGATCCAGCGCGACGCGGCGGTGCGTCCAAGAACCTGACCTCGGCTCGCGACAGCCGGCAAGATGTCGGCCGGGCGTCCCGGAGCCCGGCGCGCCGCGTGATCGATCTGTGAGGCTGGCCGCCCCGTCAGGATGCTTAGGCATAACGACAGGGGCGGCCCAGCAGAGGCCCTACCATGTCTGAACGAAGCGCGAGCGAGAGTAACTATCTGCTAGTACCAATTCTGCTGTTGGCAGTCCTGCTCGCGCTTGCGGTCATTCGCGGTCCCAGCTTGGTCTCCCTCTCCGGTCTCGGCTCTGCCATCATCGTCGCAGCGCCGCTGATCCTGGCCACCTATGCCCTGATGGCGACCACGATCGCCGGGCGCGGTACCACCGATCTCGCCGTCGGTCCCCTGCTGGCCTTCATCAATGTCTCGGTCGTTCAGTTGAACGGTCTCGACACCGTGACTTCGCCGATCGCCGTCTTCCTGGTGGCGCTCGGCATCGGCGTCGCCTACCAGCTGCTCTTTGCTCTCATCATCATCTTCGTGCGCGTGCAGCCGATCATCGTCGCACTCTCGGGCTTTCTGGCACTCTCGGGCATCAATCTGGTGATCATGCCGAGGCCCGGCGGCGTCGCCCCGCAGTGGATGGCCGAATGGGGCCTGGGCAACACGCTCTTCTCTCCGGTGCTGCTGATTTTGCTGCTGGCGACCGGGGGCTGGCTGCTCTTCACCACCACCAGCTTCTATTCGAACCTGAGGCGCATGGGCTATGACGAGCGCGCCGCCTATACCAGCGGTGTGCGCATCTACCTGGTTAGGATCGGCGCGCATGTGATTTCCGGGATCTTCGTCGGCCTGGGCGCGATCTGCTACACCGCGCTCATCTCCTCGGGCGATCCCACCCAGGGCACCACGATGACATTGACCTCCGTCACCGCCCTGGTCTTGGGCGGCGTGGCGCTCTCCGGCGGCCGCGGTTCGGTGACCGGCGCGCTCTTAGGAGCGGTCAACCTCTTCCTCATCGGCTATGTGCTGGCGACCTTCGACTTCGGAGCGATCCAGTCCTTCGTCACCCAGCTCTTCTATGGGCTGATCTTGGTGCTTTCCCTCCTGCTGACGCTGCTGGTGCCGGTCATCGCCCGCCACATCGCTTTCGTGTCGCCCTTTGCCGCCTTCGTCGTGCTCAGCATGGTGGTGGGCGCGATCATGCTGCAGGTCTCGACCTCGGAGCATTACATTCCGCAAAGCGACGCCGCCGTCGAGCAGAGCCAGCACGCCGCCGTCGAGCAGAGCCAGCAAGAGGCAGATCTCCCGCTGCTCGACCGCTACCTCCTGCTCCCCGAGGTCGCGTCCGGCGCCTTCGAATCCGCGACGCCAGGCGCCTCTATCCTGAGTCCTCTGCAGACCCTTGTCTTTGCCGCACTCGCTGTCCTGACCGTCGTGGTCCTGACCTTGCGGGTCACCGTCGCCGAGGCGTTGTCGCTGCGCCTCGGCGGCTTCGTCTACCTTTCGATCTTTGTGCTGGTCCTCCTGCTCTTCCTTGCGGTCGCGCAATACGGTCAGGCCGCTTCCCTCACCCCCGGCTGGCAAGCTGCACCATGAGCGACGAGAGCGTGAACAAGTCAGAGGCAGCCACACAGCGGCAGTTCTTTCCCATGCCGCGCTCGCCGATCCTGATGTGGTTGAACATCGGACTGGCCTTGATCCTGGGCGCCATCGGTTTCGGCATGGGCTTCGTTCAGGAGATCGCCGCCCAGCTGGTGATCCTCTACACCATCGTCTCGGTCGCGCTCTCGCTCTGGCTCCTGAACGCACTTGCCGTCACCTTCGAGGCTCGCGCCGAGCTGAGACGCAGCGCCACAGAGAGTAGTGCAGAGGAAGACCACCGACCCGGCTGGTGGAAGAACAACCGGGTCATGATCCTTGCCATGACCGCCTTGCTGCTGGTCTATCTGATCGTGACCGCGACGGTCCCCTCCTTCCGCTCGCTGACCAATCTGATCGCCTTCCTGGTCCTGCAGCTGATCCTGCTGTTCGCCTTCAAGGTCTCGGGCCTCTTCGCGCAGGGCCGCAGCGCCTTCATCGGACTGATCATCCTGGGGGCACTCATCGTGATCAGCGCCTTCACCATCGAGGGTTTCCTCACTGGCCCCAGCATCCGCGCCATCCTATTGTTCGCCGCCTTCCTGGGCATCGCATCTATCGGCCAGACCATGGTGGCGCTCTTGGGCGGGCTGGATCTCTCCATCCCCTTCGTGATCGGGGCCTCGAACATCGGCCTCATGTTCCTGATCTCGCTCGGCGTGCCGCCTTGGCTCGCAACCCTTTTCGTGCTGGGTATCGGCGCCGGCATCGGACTTTTTAACGGCCTACTCTCCTACCGCCTGCAAGGACAGGTTTTGATTGTGACCCTGGGCATGGGCTTTGCCGTCGCCGGCCTGGTGCAGATCCTGACCAGCATCGGCTCCGCGCAAGCCGGCAACGTCATGGGCCGGGTCCCGGCCTGGCTCAGCAACCTTGCGGCGATGAACGGCAAGACCTTCGGTATGGGTGTGCCGCCGGTCATCGTCATCTGGATCGCGCTGGCGATCACCGTCATCGTTGCGCTGCGCTACACCGCCTACGGGCGCTTTCTCTACGCGCTGGGCGGCAACCGCCAGTCGGCCAAGCTGATCGGCATCTCGGAGCTCAAGTACTGGTCCATCGCCTATACCATCAGCGGCTTCTTCGCTGCAGCGACCGGCTCGCTGCTGCTTGGCTGGTCGGGCGGCGGCTTCATCGGCGTCGGCGACCCCTACCTCTTCACCACCTTGGCTGCCGTGGTGATCGGCGGCACCTCCTTGGCCGGCGGCTACGGCGGCTACGGCTTCACCGTGATCGGCGTCTTGGTCTTGCAGGTTCTCAGCACCTTCCTGATTGGAATAGGCCTCGCTTATGAATGGCAGCAGTTCGTGTTCGGACTGCTGATCTTGCCGATGGTCGCACTCTACAGTCGCGCACCGCACATCCGCGCGCAAGTCTAAAGGGACGAAGCATGCAGCAAACGCTTTACCTGTCCAGCGACCTCGTCACTCTCAGTCTGTCGACGGCCTCCGTGGCGAGCCTGGCAACGGCAGCCCTTCTGGCGCTCGGCCTGTCATGGATTTCCGACCGCTGGCGGGTGACGGTGGCGCTCGCGGTGGTCGCCTTGCTGGCCAGTGCCTTGGTCTACTACCAATCGCTCACCATCTGGCAGGCCCACGAGGCCTTGAGCGCAGCACCACGCTATGTCGGCTGGTACGTCGTACAGCCGGCCCTGGTGGCCGCTACCTTCTTCTACGCGCGCCTATCCGGTCCGGTGTCCGTCGGAGTCTTCTGGCGCACCCTGGCAGCTGCGATCCTGATGGTCTTCTGCCGTTTCCTCGGCGACGCCGGGATCTTCGATCCGACCTTGGGCGCGCTGCTTTCGATCGCCTTCTGGCTCTACATCCTGGGCGAGCTCTATTTCGGCGACATGAACCAGGCCGTGCGCGAGGCCTCGCGGCCGATCCGGCTCGGCTACTTCTGGATCCGGCTTATACTGACCATCGGTTGGGCGATCTATCCGATCCTGCACTTCGTGGATGTCGTCATCGGCACCGGCCATACGGCCGGCATCATCGTGCTCTACACGCTTGCCGATCTCGTCAATCTCATCACCGTGACGCTTATCTTTCTCGCCGTCGCCGGGAAGGAAAGGTACTGACCCATGACCCGACAGACCCCAGCACAGCGCATTGCAAAGACCAGGAGAACCAGATCATGACCGGTGCAGATGCCATTGCCGTCCTCATCCTGGTAACGATCGTCATTGCGATCGGAGTCTACCTTCTCCACTGGCTCTACCGGCACTCGGCGAAGGACGAGAGCTTCGTTCGAACCGGCTTCGGCGGCGAGCGGGTGGTGATGGGGGGCGGTGCCTTCGTCGTCCCCATCATTCACAACCTGACCCGTGTCAGCATGAACGCCATCCCGCTGGAGATTAAGCGTGCGGGCGAGAACTCGCTGATCACCAACAATAAGATGCGGGTCGAAGTGGTGGCCGAGTTCGACGTGCGTGTAATCCCCACCACAGAGGGGGTCTCGACTGCAGCCCGCACCCTTGGCGCGCGGCTCACCGAGCCGGTAGCCCTAAAGGAGGTGGTACAAGGTCGTTTCGTCGACGCCATGTCCGCCGTCGCAGCCAGTCTCACCATGGAGGAGATCCACGGCGATCGGCGCAGCTACATGAGCAAGGTCTATGCGCTGGTCGAGAAGACCCTGGACAAGAACGGCCTGGAGCTGGAGAACGCCTCGCTGACTGCATTCAATCAGTCGGATATCTCCGCCTTCAACCCGGCCAACGCTTTTGACGCCGAAGGTCTGACGCAGTTGACCGAGCAGATCGAGGTGCGCCGCACCTTGCGCAACAGAATCGAAAACGAGGCACGGGTCGCGATCAAGCAGAGGGATTTCGAGGCCGAGCAACGCGCCATCGAAATCGACCGCGATCTTGAGTATGCTCGCCTGGAGCAGGCCCGCGATCTGGAGCGGCGCAAGGCCCAGCAGCAGTCCGAGATCGAGGAGGATCGTGCCGACGCGGCGATCTCGATCCAGATGGCCAGGACCCGCAGCGAGCAGGAATCCGAGCGCATCCGCATCGCCAAAGAGAAGGCGGTCGAGGAGGAACGCATCAATTCCGAGAACGCCATCCGCATCCTCGAAATTCAGCGCCGTCAGGACAACGAGATGCAGGCCATCACCACCGAGCGAGAGCTGGAGGCTGAGCGCATCCAAACCGACAAGCAGATCCAATCCGAGCGGATAGAGAATCAGCATCGGGTCAAGGAAAGCGAGATCCGCTCTCGCCAGGACATCGCCATCTTCGAGACCAGCGCGGCCGCCGAGGTCGACAACGTCAAGCACGAAAAGATGCGCGACGTGGAAGCCAAGCGCATCGAGATGACGAACGCCGTCGACATGCTGTCGGTTGAAAAGGACAAGGACCTGCGCGTCAGCAACGAGATGGCCGCGTCGGAAGAGGAGCGGGCCTCCATCACCCGACGCTTCTCCGTCGATCAGGAGCGCGTACGCCGCAGCGAAGAACTGCGCCGGCTGGAGATCGATCGCGAGCAAACGGTCAAGCTGGCCCAGACCGCAGCGCTGCGCGAGACCGAGGACGCCAGCATCATGGCCAACCGCAGCATCGAAGAACTGCGAATCGCCGCGCACAACTTCGTCGAACGCTTCGAGATCGAGCAGCGGCGCGAGGTGGAAATCGTCGACAAGGAACGCCTGATCGCCGTCATCAACAAGTCCATCGAGGAAGCGGTCGCCAGAGCCGAGGCAGCCAAGGTCGAGAAGATGGTCGCTAAGCTGAACGCAGAAATCGACAGCGCGCGTACGCTGGAGATTGCTGACCGTGCCAAGCGGGTCGAACTGCTGGAGGCCAGCTCCAAAGTCGAGCGCGAGGCCATGCGTGTCGTCAGCCAGGCCGAGGCCGACCGCCAGGCGGCAGAGCAGCATGCGGAGGCGGAGATCGCCGCAGCCAAGGCCGCAGAGGTGCGCTATGAGAAGGATGCAGATGGCGCCCGCAGGCTGAACGAGGCCGAGAACCTGCGCAGCGAAGAGAGCCGGCGATCTGCCATCTACGAGGAACTCGTCCGCAACCTGCCGAACATCATCCGCGAAACCGTGCGGCCGATGGAGAACATCGAATCGATCAAGATTCTGCAAGTCGACGGTGTTCCCGGCATCAACAGCCCCTCGGAGGCCATCGGTCAGGAAGGCGATAGCGGAGGCAGCGGCGGCGGCAACATGACCGACCGGGTCGCCAACTCTGCGATGAAGTATCGGACCCAAGTGGCCTTCGTCGATGGCCTGATGAAGGATTTGGGCCTGCCGCTGGATCATCTGGGCAACGCCGGCGGCATGTCCTTCCGCAACTTCGCCGAGGGTGGCAAGAGCGATAAGAACAGCTAGAGACGGGCCGATTGCGCGCGCCGGCGGTGCCAGAGGGCAAGATGCGGACCAAAGACGAGCAGGAGGCAGCCGTCAGGAGGCTGGACCGGCATGTGCTGGTGCTGTCTTGCTGGCTACCGCTTGGCTTCGTTGCTCTGGCGCTCTTCATCCATGGCCTGAATCTGGCAAACGATTGGCTGGCGGCCGGTGCTTTCGCTGCGATCCTGGTTGGCTTCGTCGGCCATGTCATCGTCAACGCCGTCTACCGGACCTTCTTCACCAGCCGCGAGCTTGCGCTTGGCTTGGTGGTCTATTTCCTCGCCCTGCTGAGCTTCCTTTTGGCACTGCTGCTCGGCTCCGAGCAAATCGCAGCGCTCTTCGCCGTCATCGGTCTGGGCTTCCTGGTGCTGGCCATCGCCGTGATTGCCTATCTGGTGATCCACCTGGGCGTGCGGCCGGCCTTTGAAGCCTTCGACGCCATCAGAGACTTCCGCGATCGCCGCAAGCTCGAGGAACCCAAGCCTTGACCGCCTTGCTGATCGCGGTCCTGGGCTTCTTCCTTGCCTATGCGATCTATGTCGCGACCTTGACGGCGCGGCAGGCAAGAAGCGCAGAGGATTACCTCGACGGCGGACGCGACCTGCCGGGCTGGTGCTTCGTCTTTGCCGGCAGCGGCATCCTGCTCTCCGCGCTCGGTCTCTATGACCATCACCTGCTGTTGGCGCTGTTCGGCCTGCAGTACAATCACGTTGCCTTGGGCCTTATCCTAGCGGCGCTGGCCGGCGCCGTCGTGCAGAAGCGGTTGTGGCTGGCAGCCCGCATCACCGGGCTTAAGACGTTGAGCGATCTCGTCGCTGCCTACTACGGCTCCACGGCGCTGCGCGTTCTGCTTCTGATCCTGCTGCTGCTCTTCACCCTGCCCTTTGCGGCGCAAAGCCTGGGGCGGCTCGGTCTCCTGGTCGAGACCGCAAGTCAGGGCCAGTTCTCGCGCACGGGTACGATCTGGGTCATGGCCGCCTTCCTGTTTCTGGGCGGCGCCATCGGCGGCTGGCGCGCGGTCATCTACGTGATCGCCGGACAGACTCTGCTGCTCTTGAGCTTGATTTCGCTGACGGCCGGCGTCGGCGCCCTCGCGCTCGATTGGACGGCCGTACTGGGCGGGGACCTGCCGGCTGCCCCGGGCGTTCTGGCGCAGGAGATTCCGGGCGTCATCCAATACTCGGCCGGGCTCGGAAAAGAGGCGACCAGCGGTGGCATCTGGACCACGACAGCGATCCTTTCCGCGGCGCTGCCGCTGGTCGGCATCCTGCTCTCGCCCGCCTTGGTTTTCCTTGCCATCACCACTGCGCGAGACAATGGCTTCGCCTTCGGCCAAGTCTGGATGACCTCGGGGCTGGGTGTCGGCGTCCTGCTCCTCCTCACGCCCCTCATCGGTGCCGGAATAGGCTTGGCTCAGCCCGACGCCTTGGCGGAGGAGGCGGTCTCTTACGCTGGCGTGCTCCAGCAGTTCCTGACAATCGACCGGCTCTACGTGGTCGGCTTTACCCTGATGCTGGTCGTCGCTTTGCAGATTCCTGTGGCCGTCTTCGCCCAAGCCGGTGCCAATCTCGTCGTGATCGAGCTATTCGGCCGCTTCGTCGTGCCGGAGCTTGCGGCGCGCGACCGCAGGCTTGCCGCGCGTATCGCGTTGGCCGTCGTCTTCTTGCTGATTGCCTCCCTTGCCAGCTTTACCCCGCTTTGGACCGAGATCTTCGCCGCCATGACCTTGAGCCTTTCAGTGCAGTTCTTCCCGGCAATCCTCGGCCTCTGCTGGGTCCGCTGGATCAGCCGCGGTGCGGTCATCGCCGGCCTGATCTTCGGTATTCTTCTGGTCCTCTTCACCGAACCCCTGGGTCTCATTCTCTTCGAGGGTCTCTTCGTCGAGCTGCCCTGGGGTCGCTGGCCCTTGACCATCCACTCGGCTGCTTGGGGCTTGGCCTTCAACCTGGGGGCCTGCCTGCTGGTCTCGATCTTCACCCTTCGCGCACCCGACCGCAGCAACCGCGACCGCCTGCACGACATCTTCGCGCGCCACGACAGCCGAACGGCAAGCAGCCCGGCGCTGCGCACCGCACGCTGGTCACTGATCCTCATCTGGATCTTTTTCGCCTTTGGCCCTGGTGCGATCTTGGGAAACCGTTTCTTCTCCGAGCCCATCTTCAGCGATAGGGCGCTCACCCTAGCCATGCCCTCGCTGTGGATCTGGCAGATCGTCTTCTGGTTCTTGGGCGTCTTCTTCGTCTGGTGGCTGGCCTATCAGGCACGCCCGTCGATCCTGGAGGACCCGATCGAGGTCCGCATCACTCTTGATCGGGACCGAAGCAGCTTCGCCGAAAGGACACCCGGCTTCTTCGCCAGGATCCTGGAGCGCATCGCCAAACGCTGAGCGGTCGCTATTGCTGCCGGCCAAAGCTTGGCAAGACGTCTTTGCCAAAACTTACCGGCATCGCTGCCGAAGCCGTCTTGACGACGGATCGTGATCCTTCACTCTCAGCAAGCACACCCGACGGTGATATCAGATCAAAACGATCTATCTTCCAGCTTGTACCCTAGGCTTTTGAATCTTCGACCGTCGGTCGATAGATACTACCGCGACGAACAACCCGTTCGATCATGCCGTTGGTCAGGTAGGCAGGTGTCTCATGTGGGTCGTAAGGGGCTTCGCCCTGGCCTGGATAACCCAGATTCTCGCGCACCTCTGCCGCCATGTAGTAGCCGCCCGATGCCGTAAGGCTGATGGCCTGGAAGGCACTCTCGTCAGCCTTCATCAGCGCGTTTAGTGCTTCGTCCGCCGCTCCCGTCTGGCAGGCGACCAAGCCGCGCTTAAGACCATCGACCAGATCGGGCCTGGCCGCGAGCACGCGATCCAACAGGTCCTCATGCACACCCACGCTACTGGCCGCGGGCATCTTGCCCGACGCGGGAATGAGGTAATCCGCCAGCGATCTGAATAGCAATCGCTCGGACTGAGACAGGGTCGCAGTCATCACGCAGCCTCCTGATTACGTCTTTCGGAGACGAGATGGCGGGCCTGGCGCAAGGCGACGGTCATGATTGTCGCCGTCGGGTTCACGCCGCCCGAAGTGGGGAAGGTGCTGGCGTCCATCAGATAGAGGTTCGGCACATCATGTGCCTGTCCCCAACGATTGACGACGGAGCGTTTCGGATCGTCGCCCATGGTGCAGGTACCGATCAGGTGCCAACCGGTGTCGGGGACTTGATGCACGATGTTGGTCTCGATGGCACCGGCTGCTTCGACTGCCTCCAAGAGGCGCGCAACATGGAAGCGCAGCATGTCGTGCGAGTTCTGCGAGACCTTGTAGATCAGTTTGGGCACCGCGATCCCATCCGTATCGGTCACCTCCGGGTCCAGTTCCACGCGGTTCGCCTCTTCCGGCAGATCCTCACCGATGATGCCCCAGATCAGACTGTGGCCAAAACGTCGCTCGACCATCTCATGCAGGTTCTCGCACCAGAGGTCCTCGACGGCTGGCTCGTCGCCCTTGAAGATCTGGCTGCCGACAAAGCTGGTGGCGCCCAGAGGACCGCCGCCGGGCATCGCGCCCCACTTGGCGCCGCGCAGGAAGCCACGCTTCTCGTCAGTCTCGTAGAATTCAAAGGATTCGATCAACTGCCCGAAAGGCCCGATCCAGGAATCGAGAGGATCTTCATAGACCCCCATGACCGCCGAGAAGGGGTGCATCATCAAGCGCTTGCCGACCAGCCCCGAGCTATTGGCCAAGCCGTCCGGAAAGTGCTTCGACTTCGACAGCAAGAGCAGTCTCGGCGTGCCGATCCCATTGGCGCAGACGATCACGACCCTGGCCTTCTGGCGTCGTTCCCGGCCATGGTCGTCGATGTAGACGGCACCGCTCGCCAGCCCGCGGTCGTCGACCTCGATCTCTCGAACCCGGGCACCGGTCACCAAGCGCGCACCTTGGCGCATGGCTTGCGGCCAGTAGGTGATGTTGGCAGTGGACTTGGCGCCCTCGGGACATCCCGTCATGCAAGTCCCGGTCCGCACGCAGGGATTGAGGCCGTTCCAGGCGAGCGAGGGGATGGCGTTGGTGCCCGGCCACCAGTGCCAGCCCAGCTTGTCCATGCCTTCGGCCGCCTTCATCCCCGCCTTTCCAATCGGCAAGGGCGGCGTCGGATAAGCACGTTGCGGCGGGTAGGCCGGATTTCCCGGCAGGCCGGACACACCCACCGAATACTCGACCTCCTCCAGGCAAGGTAGCAGGTCTTCATAGGTGAAGGGCCAGTCCTCAGCCACGCCGTCCATGCTGCGAACCCGGAAGTCGGACGGTAGAAAGGGTGTCCAGTGACCGGCATAGAGCGTCGTGCTACCGCCGACCGCAGCGAACATCAGTGGATTGATGTCCGATTCTTCCGTGTTGATGGGATAGTCACGCGGCATGTCGCGGACGTTGGGATTGGGGTGCCAGTTCTTCTGGCTCAAGAGCTCGAAGGCCGGATCCTTGCCGGGAAAGTCGCTGGGATCGGGGTTGTAGCCCTGCTCCAGGCAAACCACCGAAAGACCGGCCCCGCTCAGCTCCTTCGCCGCAACGGCACCGGAAGGTCCGGCACCGACGATCAGAACGTCGACCTCCTCGCCCCGTCGTGGGGTCGCCTGTTTTGCCATCCTCTTCTCCCTGGTCGTCGCTGGCGTCGCGTCGTTCTTGTTCTGGCTCGCCCCCTGGGTTACGCGTCCTCGGGCGTCGGACGGTAGATTGAGCCACGGTCGATCACGACTTGGAGCATGCCGTTGGTAACGTACTCCGGCTCGCTGTCCGCATCGACGGGGCGATTCTCCTGTCCCGGATAGCCGATGAGAGCGCGCACCTGCGGCTGTATATAGTAAGCGGCAGAGGCGAGAAGGCCGATTGCTCCCAAGGCTTCCGGATCGTCCCTGTTGAGCGCTTCAGTGGCGCCCTGCGGGTCCTGGCCCGAGGCCTTGTTCAAGCCGCGGAAGAAGGCCTCTCTGAGATCGGGCCGCAGTTCGACGACGCGGTCCAATGTGGCCCCCTGCACCCCCGCTTGGCTCGCAGACGGCATGCCCTCGGCTTCCGGGATCAACACATCGGCAATAGCAGCAAAGGTCGTTCGTTGACTGTCGTTAACCAGGCTCATGATGCCACCTCAAGGTCTCTGCGATTTTCAATCATGTGGTGCGTACACCTGAGCGCGATGGCGACGATCGTGGCGGTCGGATTGAAACCGGACGAAGTGACGAAAGTGCTGCCGTCGAAAACGTAGAGATTGGGCACGTCGTGGGCCTGCCCCCACTCGTCGATGACCGAACGCGCCGGGTCCCTGCCCATGCGCGCCGTCCCCATCAGGTGCCAGCCACAGTCTCGCATCAGCCGGGTTTCAGCCGTCTCCACGGCGCCGGAGGCCTCCATCGCTTCCTGGGCGCGGGCAAGATGGAAGTCGATCAGCTTTTCGGTGTTCTCCGAGTTCTTGTAGATCAGCTTGGGTGCCGGCACGCCGTCGCTGTCGGTCAGTTCCCCGTCCAGGACCACCCGGTTGGCCTCATCGGGCAGATCCTCGACGATGATCCCCCACTCGAAGGAGCGTCCGAAGACCTTGCGGGTGTTGCGGTGCAGGTTAGGCCCCCAAGCCTCGTCGAGGGCCTTGCCGCCGTAGGCCGCGCGCATACCCAAGGGGCCACCTGAGGGCATGCAGTTCCATTTCGCACCGCGCACGAAGCCGCGGCTCTGGTCGGTTTCATACCATTGCATGGACTGGATCGTCTGACCGGCCGGGCCCAGCCAGCTCTCCAAGGGCTCGTCGAAGTGCCCGGTCACCGCTGCGTAGGGATGCATCATCAGGTTGCGACCCAGCAGTCCGGAGCTGTTGGCAAGACCGTTGGGAAAGCGGTCGGATTTCGAGTTGAACAGCAGCCTCGGCGTGCCGACCCCGTTGCAGCAGACGATGACCACCCGAGCACGCTGGCGATGCTCCTGCTCACTGCGGTCGATGTAGATGGCGCCGTCGGCCAGCCCCTCTGCATTGACCGTAATCTCGCGCACACGGGCACCGGTAATCACCGTGGCACCCTCCTCAATCGCCTGTGGCCAGTGCGTATGGTCCGTCGAGGCCTTGGCCTTTTCCGGGCAACCGGTGAGGCAGGTGCCGCGGCGTACGCAGGCATTGCGGCCGCCGTATGCGCGCGAGGGTATCGCGTTCGGTCCGGGCCACCAGTGCCAGCCCAGCTTGTTCATGCCCTCGGCCGCCTTCATCCCGATCTTGCCGATCGGCAAGGGCGGCAAGGGCGGTGGCTTCATCGGCGGGAAGGCCGGGTCCCCGGCCAGGCCGGAGACGCCCATCTCGATCTCGGCCTGCTCGTAGAAGGGCTCCAAGTCCTCGTAAGTGAAGGGCCAGTCATCGGCCACGCCGTCCAGTGTCTTGACCCGGAAGTCGGAGGGCATGAAGCGTTGCCAGTGTGCCGCCCAGAGGATGGTGCTGCCGCCGATGGCCGCATACATCAGCGGATTGACGTCCGATTCCTCCGTGTTGATCGGATAGTCGTCGCCGAGCTCGCGCACATTGGGATTGGGGTGCCAGCGCTTCTGCGCCATCAACTCCCATTCCGGTTTGTCACCCCAGAACTCCGAGTTGTCCACCCAAGTTCCTTGCTCCAGGCAGACGACCTTGAACCCGGCGCCGGCCAGGTGGCGCGCGGCGATCGAGCCTGATGCTCCAGCCCCGATAATGAGCGCATCTGCGATCTCGCCGCTCTGGGCGACATTGGCCATAGGCTTTCCTCCCTGTCCCAATAGTGTCTCGGTGCCAAGGCGCCGTCCACCTCGTCGAAAAGAAGCATGCCATAGCCAGAAAGCCAGCGGCAAGATTACCGACAAAATTATTGACAGTTTGCCGACGCACGCCCTTGACTGTGAGCAAGAGCCGATCGAACGCCGGGAATCTCAAGTGAAGGAAGGCCATGCACATCGTTGTAATTCTGCGCCTGGTGCCGGACCTTTCCGACGAGCTTGACCTTGCCGACGACGGCAAGAGCATCGATCGAGAGTGGGTCGGCATAGCTCTCAGCGAGTTCGACGAACAGGCACTTGAAGAGGCGATCCTTCTGAAAGAAGCAAGCGGCGCCAGGGTCACAGCGATCGCGCTCGCCGGCGAGGGGGTCGAACGCATGCTGCAGGGGGCGCTTGCACGAGGTGCGGATGCCGCAATCCTTCTTGAAGGACGCGAGGAGGACTGTCTCGATTCCCGCGCGGCCGCTCCGATCTTCGCCGAAGCCCTCCGTACCCTGCAGCCGGACCTCGCTGTGACCGGCGTGCAGACGATCGAAGACCTTTTCGGGCAGTTGGCGCCCTATCTCGGCCGTCTCCTGGACTGGCCGCAGGTCAGCGCCGTCAGCGGTGTTGCCTTGGGCGAGAGCAGCTGTGTCCTGCGACAGGAGTACAGTGGCGGCAGACAGGCGCGCATCGAAGTCGATCTGCCGGCCGTCGTCGGGCTGCAGACGGCCAGCCGACCGCCGCGCTACGTGTCGGCAAGCAAGCTGAAAGAAGCGATGAAAAGCGGTCAGATATCGCGTCAGTCGGTCGGTGGCGAGCCGATGGCCAATCAGGCCGAGGTAGAGAACCTTGCGCCCCCGGATCGCTCGGCCGGCGCCCGTATGCTGGGCGAGGATCCCGAAAGTGCCGCGCTAGAAATCCTGAATGCTCTCGATGAGCGCGGCTTGATCAAGAGGTGATGCGAAGAGAGCCATGACGAAGGTGTTGGTCCATATCGAGCTCGAAGCCGGCGTCATCGCCCCGGTCAGCTATCAGCTTCTGGGCGCGGCACGGCGCTTGGCCGGCGAGGCGGGGGCCGTCGACGCGCTGCTGGTTGGCGAAAGACCGCAAGACCAGCTTCCCCAGCTGGGCGCCGCCGATAGGGTGTTCTGCCTTTCCGGCGATTGCGCTGCCGACTACCTACCCGAGGTGCACCTGAAGGCCTTGCTCGAAGTGCGCGAACGGAGCCGGCCCGAGATCATACTGATGGCCTACAGCAGCACCGGTCTGGATCTCGCCGCCGCAACGGCAGCGACTGGCGATCTCTCCTTGGTGGCCTACTGTCAAACTGCCGAACGTGACGGGAGTGATCTCGTGATCACAAGCCAGCTCTACGCTGGCCGACTTCTGGCGAAGAGCCGCGTGGCGCTGCCGGCACTGCTGTCGGTCATTCCCGGCGCCTTCGAGGAAGCAGCTGGCCAGATCGAGGGGAACCCCGAGAAGGTTGATCTGACCGCTGCGCTCGATCTGTCACAATCGCGTATGCGCCTCCTCGAGGTCATCGAACCGGACGGGGGTGATGTCGATATCACCAAGGCCGAGGCCTTGGTCTGCGTCGGCCGCGGAATCGGAGACCAGGACAGCATAGCCGAAGCGGAAGACCTGGCGGCGCTTCTCGGTGCAGAGATCGTGGGCAGTCGGCCGATTATCGACGCCGGCTGGCTGCCGAAAAGTCGCCAGGTCGGCAAATCTGGAAGATGCGTTATCCCCAAGCTCTACTTCTGCCTGGGCGTATCCGGCGCGCCGGAGCATCTCGAAGGCATGAGCAAGGCCGAGTTCATCGTTGCCATCAACAAGGACTCGGCTGCACCAATCTTCGAAACGGCAGACCTGGGAAGCACCTGCGATCTCTTCGACCTCTTGCCGAGCCTGGTGGAGGGACTTAAGCAGCGAGGCTGCTGATGAACCACCTGCTCTTTTGGCTGGTTTTCCTCATTGCACTGGCCATCGCGAGTCTGCGTTTCTGGCAGACCTTTCGTCCGCTGGCAAAGGCGCCCTCGGACATGCGCTGGGACCGGCCCATGGAGCGCCTGACCGGCCTCCTGCGCGATGTCGCCCAGCACCGTCGTCTGCTGCAGCGGCGGACCTCCGGCATCTTGCATGCGATGATCCTCGTTTCGTTCTTCGTGTTGTTCACCGCCATCGTGCAGGCCTTCGGCGCCGGCATGATGCCCGGCTTTAGCCTGGCCTCTATCGGCGGCGACACCTGGATCGCCCTGCTGCAGGAGGTCTTCGCACTGGTGATGCTGGCCGCTGTCGGGCTCGCGGCCCATCAACGCTTTCTGACCAAGCCCGCCCGCTTCGAGGGATCCAACCAGAAAGATGCAGGGATCATCTATCTGCTGATCCTTGCCATCGTGCTCTCCATGCTGCTGGAGTTTGCCGCCGGAATCGCTGCCGGCGATACGCCGGCCTCGTGGCGTCCGATCAGCAGCCTGCTGGCGGAGGTTATGGCTGCGGTCGGCTTGCAGGGTGCTGCCGCGGGTACCGCCGAGGTCGCCTTCTACTGGCTGCATCTGATCGCCATCCTGGCTTTCCTCGTCTACATCCCAGGCTCCAAACACCGGCACATGTTCACCGTCCTCCCGAACCTCTTCTTTCGCAACATCGAGCCCAAGGGAACGCTGCCCGAACCACGCGCCCAGCCACCCGGTCTCAACTGCATCGCCGATTTTTCTTGGAAGCACCAACTCGATCTCCTGTCTTGCACCGAATGTGGGCGCTGCCAGGCAGCCTGCCCTGCCTATGCCGCCGGCCAGCCCTTGAGCCCCAAACTGCTGATCATGGACCTGCGTGACGCCATGCGCCAAGACCCGAGCGAGGGTTTGCTGGGCAGCGCCATCGCCGAAGAGACGCTCTGGGCTTGCACCACCTGCCGAGCCTGCATGGAGGTCTGCCCGCTGCACATCGAGCATGTGCCCAAGATCGTCGATCTCAGGCGCCATCTGGTCGAGGACACCAAGGTCGAGCCCCTGCTGCAGGACGCCTTTGCCAATCTTCAGCAACGGGGCAACTCCTTCGGCAAGTCGCCGCGCCAGCGGGCACGCTGGACCAAGGCGAGCGGGATCAAGGTCAAAGATGCACGAAAGGAGCCTGTCGACCTGCTTTGGTTCGTGGGCGACTACGCCTCCTTAGACCCGCGTGTGCAGCCGCTCACCGCCGCCCTCGCGCAGCTGCTCGAGCGGGCCGGTGTCGATTTCGGGCTGCTCTACGACGCCGAGCGCAACAGCGGCAACGACGCAAGACGTGCGGGCGAAGAAGGCCTCTTCGAACTCCTGGCGGAGCACAACATGGCTGAGATTTCCGGCTGCGACTTCAAACGCATCATGACCGCCGACCCGCACAGCTTCAACGCGCTCAAGCAGGAGTACCGCCGTCTGGGTGCAGACTGGATCGTCCTGCACCACAGCCAGTTGCTTCTGGCTTTGCTAGAGGAGGGTCGTCTAACTCCTTCCTCCGTACCGAAACGGCGGGTGACCTACCACGACCCCTGTTATCTGGGACGCTACAACGGGGAGTACGAAGCACCGCGGGCGATCCTCCGCCATCTAGGCCACGAGTTGGTCGAGATGAAACGCTCGCGCGCCAACTCCTTCTGCTGCGGTGCCGGCGGCGGCCGCATCTGGATGGACGACAGCGCGATGACCGAGCGACCGAGCGAGAACCGCATCAAGGAAGCATTGGACCTTGGCGACATCGACAGCTTCGTGGTTGCCTGTCCGAAGGACAAGGTCATGTATAGCGCTGCCGTGGAGGCCCTGGGCGTCGAGGAGCGCCTCGCTGTCCTCGACCTGATCGAATTGATCGCCGAGGGAGAGCAGCGAGGCGGGAGTCGGCCGATGTGAGGAACCAAATCGCGTGAGGCAGTGACTGGCCGGAACTATTCGGCGGCTTCGCGCGGTTGGCCGCCGAGCGATAGGGCGATCAGTTGATCCTCACTGCAATCCCTCGTCGCCGCACGGTGCACGGCTATGCCGTCGTGGATCACCAGCACCCGCTCCGAAAGAGACAGGATTTCCTGAACCGAGGAACTGATGACGATCACAGCCGCTCCTTCCTTCGCTGCGGTCAGGATGATGTCGTAGATCTCCTTGACCGCACCGACATCGACGCCGGATGTCGGCTCTACGAAGATAAAGACCTTGGCCTTCGCCTTCAGCCACTTGCCGATCACCGCCTTTTGCTGATTGCCGCCCGAGAAGAGCTTCACCGGCTTTGCCGGCTGGTGGGGATGCACCTTGAGCCGTGACATGACGCTGTCGGCATAGCCCATCTGCAGGCTCTCTCGAATCAGTCCCAGGCGCGAGAGCGAGTCCAGAACCGGGAGGCAGACATTGGTCGCAATCGACAGGTTGGGAAAGAGCGACTGTTTGCGTCGATCTTCTGGAATGAGCGCAATCCCTGCCGCCCGAGAGTCGGCCGGGCTGGAGATCCTGACCCTTTTACCATCGACTGAAACGGTCCCGTCATGCTGGAAGATGCCGCCGAGTGATCGTTCAATCTGCTCCATGCCGCCGCCGACGGGACCGGTCACGCCAAGGACCTCACCGGCATGCACGGTAAAGGATAGAGGGGCAAGATTCTGCCCCGCCAGCCCGCTGACTTCGAGGACAGGCCGCTCGGTGGCATGGCCCAAGTTGACCGTCTCTAGGTCCTTCTTGCTGCGATCGACCATGAGCTCCGTCACTCGTTCTTCGGTGATTGCTTCACGGCCCAGAGTGGCCGCGACCAGGCCGCCCTTCAGGATGGTGATGCGCTCGCAGATCTGCTTGATCTCGCCCAGTCGGTGCGAGATGTAGACGATGGTGATGCCCTCGGCCTTAAAGCGGTGGATCAGCTTGAACAGCAGGTCCACCTCGTGTGCGGAGAGACGCGCCGTCGGCTCGTCGAGCACGATCAGCTTGTAGCGTCTATGGAATAGGGTCGCGAGAGTGACCAGTTGCATCTCCGCGGCCGAGAGACTGGATGCAGGGCGCCTGACGTCGATGCCGATGCCGATGTCATCGAAAATCGACTGTGCCTCCTGGTGTATCCCCCGCCGGCTCAAAAACAGCCCCTTGGGTTCGTTTCCCAGCACGACGTTCTCGCTGACAGTGAAACCACCGCAGATCTCAGCATCTTGATAGACCGCGCCCAGCCCCAAGGCGTGTGCATCCTCCGGAGACCCGATCTTCACCGGCTTTCCCTCCAGGCGAATTTTACCGCTGGTCAGCGAGTAGACGCCGGTCAAAATCTTGATCAGCGTCGACTTGCCGGCGCCGTTGCCGCCAAGCAGGCCATGCACCTCGCCGCGCCGAAATGAGAGCGAGACTCCGCTAAGCGCGCGGGTACCACTGAAGGTCTTGACGATGTTCTTCAGCTCGACGAGAGGCTGTTCACGCATCGCTTTCGCCCCGCTCGGCTAGATGAACTTCAAGTGGATTTCTTCGCGGTTCAGCATGGCGTTCGCGCCGACGGCGAGGATCAGAACCAGCCCGGCGAAGAGCTGCCGGAAGGCGTAGGGAAAGCCGACCATGTTCATGCCGGAGTTCACCATATAGATGAAGAAGACTCCCAGAAGGGTTCCCAGGATGTGCGGCTTGCCCTTACCCAGGACCGTGGCGCCCAGGAACACCGCAGCAAAGGCCTCCAGCAGATAACCTTCGCCACCGACCGGCTGCGCCGAGGAGGAGATCGAGGTCAAGATGATGCCGCCGGTGCCGGCGATCAGGGCGGAGAGCATGAAGGCCACGGTGACCCAGCGATAGACCTTGATGCCGGAGTAAAAGGCAGCCCAGGCATTGTCGCCGACGGCCACGATATAGTGACCGACCTTGGTCTTCGTCGCCAGGACATGGGCGAGGGTGAACACCACCAGCAGGATGACGACCGGCACCGCCAGATTGAAATCGAAGATTGGTACCTTGCCTTGGCCGATAAAGCGAAAGGCGTTCTCCTGATAGTCGACCGGCACCTGATAGCCGCCGGTCATATAGATGTTGAGCCCGCCCAGCACAAACATCATGCCCAGGGTCACGACGATGCCCGACAGCCGCCCGTAGGTGACCAGGACGCCGTTGACGAAACCGATCAGCAGGGCAACGGCGAGCGCTATGAGAATGGCCGCCCAGGGGCCCACCCAAGGAATCATGTAGGCGCAGACGATTGAGGTGGTGGTGACGCAGAGTCCGACGGAGAGGTCGAAGCTGCCGGCAATGACCACATAGGTCAGCCCCATGGAGACGAGGCAACTCACGATCATCGAGAAGAGGATGTTGTTGAAGTTGGAGAAGGTCAGAAACCAGGGCGAAGCGAACGAAAAGCCGATGGCCACCAACACGATCACCACGATGGTGCCCCAGCGGCGCAGCAGCCTGATCAGCAGGCTTTCATCCTGCGTTGCCGTTGGATCTGCCCCGGTTGCAACCTGCGTGCCAGAGGCCTCTGTCTCTGCTGCGGACATCACTCCTGCTCCTGCCTGACCACCAATGATGGCAGCCTAATTGTAAACCTCACCGTCGATGGCAACGGCTTGCCCGGTCATCCAGGCCGACTCTTCAGAGCAAAGGTAAACGAACATCGGTGCGATGTCTTGCAGTAGGCCTTGCCGCCCACTCATACTCTCGACAGCAGCTTTGCGCATTCTTTGCTCAGCCGCTGCCGCTGCCTTCTGCGGCTGCGATATCCGACAAGAGCGATCCGCCACGCCCCCACTGGTCCACCGGGACCTCGTTGACAATTACATGGACTCGGTCCTCGGCTGCGCCACAAACCTCCACCAAGTCATTGGTGATACGGCGGACCAGTTCGCGCCGCTGGGTCAGGCTGCGGCCCGCCTTTATGTGCACCTGGACAAACGGCATGGCTCTCGTTCTCCTCAACAACAAAGGTCTTGGCCGCAGCAAGAGGGAACGCGGGCAGTGCCTCCGAGTGGGCCGATTCACGAAACGCTTGGGACTCAAGCGTTACGATCTGACCACTGGGCACACTGCCCGCGTTCTTAGAGCGGTCTAGCCGCCGTACTCCTTCAGAAGCGCGATCGCCTGCTTGTCCATCTCCTGGACCTCGGTGAGCGCTGCTGCCGCTTCGGGTTGTACGATCGCGGTGACTGGAACACGGTAAACGTGATTGGGCACCTTCTGGCCGCTGCCGAGCGCCATCGCCAGTTCGGCCGTCTTCTTGCCCAAGGTGTGCCAGGGCACGTCCGTGGAGAAGACGATGGGGTAAGCTTCACCGGCCATCGCCTGCAAGAGTTGGTCAGAGAAGTAGTGGTTATAGAGGACGAGATCCGTCCGGCCCATTTGCTGCATCGCCTGGCCGGCGCCGATGGTCAGCGGCCACCACCAGGAGACCAGACCGGAGACCGAGCCGGGCTCGGGGTTGGCCTGCAGCAGCGAAAGCATGTTCTCGCGCCCCTTGGAGATCTGGTCCTGGGTCGAGACCGTGCCTGGCATGAAGGGCAGCATTTTCATCCTGGGCTCATACTTCGTCATGAGGTCGAGCATGTCGGCCTCCATGTCGAAGGGTGTGTAGAAGCCCTTGTCCTCGGCGGTCTGAACCAAGATGCCCTGACGCTGCAACTCGTTCTGCACGAAGTAGCCAAGTGTCATGGCTGTCGCCCAGGTGTCCTCCACCACGGCAGGCGAATCCTTGACCGGCACGGCAAAGCCGACCGTCGGAATGCCGCGCTCGCGGGCCTCGTCGGCGATGTAAGCGGTCTCGGACTCCAGCGAGTAGATGCCCATACAGAGCACGTCGATATCGCGGTCCATCAAGGTCCGCTCGGCCTCTTGCTCGCTGGCCTTGGTGGGCTTGCCGCGCACCGTGACCGGTTCGCCGCCCATGTCCAGAACGGTCTTGACGAGTTGCCAGCAGCCACGCCGCCAAGGCTGGTTGAAGGGGCCGTAAGTCAGCGGAATGCCGACACGCACTTTCTTGTCTGCCTGGGCGAACTGGATCTCGCCGGCGTCGAGGGGATTCAGCATCGAGCCTGCCGCCAGTGTAGCGCCGCCCGCCCCCGCGGCCGCCATGAAATTACGCCGGGAAAAGTTGGCGAACTCTTTGGCTTCTTCCAGCAGATTCCTACGCATTTTGTCGTCTACCATGGCTGGCTCTCCCTCTGCATCGGTTTTGGCCAAAGACCGGCCTGCAGGCCTTCGGCTCGTTGTGCGCGACAGTCATTCAGGCGACGGTCGCGGCGATTTGGCGTTGCAGAAAGGCCTGCAGCGCACGGTTGAAACTCTCGGGCTGTTCTATGTTCGGAAGATGCGCCGCATCGGCAATTCTATGGAGCTCCGATCCGGCGATCGCCTGGTGCAGCATTTCCGCCTTGGATGGCGGTGTCGACACGTCCGCTTCACCGACGATGATGCAGCTCGGCAGCGAGATCCGGGATAGCAGCGGGCTGAGCGCCATCGCCTGGATGGCCCGAGCGCAGCCAATGAAGCCAGTGGCCGGTGTGGTCTGCACCATGTCTCTGACCTTGGCCAGATCCTCCGGCGCCCGCTCGGCAAAGGCCGCGGTAAACCAGCGCTCCAGCGTCGAGTCGACGACCGCGGCGATCCCCTCATCCGACACCATTGCGATGCGTTCGTCCCAGATGGCGCTCGGCATCTCGCTGGCCGTGTCGCAGAGGGTCAGCGAGTGAAAGCGTCGAGAGGCCTCTGCCCCGAGCCATTGGCCGGTCATGCCACCCAAGGAGAGGCCGACGAAGTGCGCCTTCTCTACCTCGAAGAAGTCCATCACCGCCAGGCAGTCTCGGCCCAAGCCCTCGATCGAATAGGGGCCTTCCGGCGCCTCGCTGGCGCCGTGCCCGCGCGTATCGTAGCGCAGCACGCGAAAGGAATTCGTCAGGATCGGCAGTTGCGGATCCCACATGCGATGGTCGCTCGACAGGCTGTTGCTCAAAACCACGATCGGCAGTCCGGGTTCACCATCCAGACGGCATGCGATGCGGGCGCCTTCACCTTCTGCAAACTCCACGACCGGCCTCCCGCTTCCAGCCCGCGATGATCTCCTTGGCTGCGGTTTACAGGAGGAGAGTCTTGTTCATCGTCAGATACCTTAGCCTCCAAGCCTCACGTCTCGGCGATACGATTGTCAATAATTTTGTTGGGAATTGCTCAGCTGCAGCAAACTCGCTACTCTCCCGGGATTGGTCGTGCAGGAATAGGGCTCGGGCAAAGTGAAGCCGTAGCTCTCAGGTCGGCGAGTTCAAGCTCGCAAACCGGGCATTGCACGAAGTACGGGAGACGAACTTGCCAAATCGAGATGGCGCCAGCCAGATTCGCTCACTTGTCGATAGCATAAAGCAAGAGATCATCTTCGGCCGCTTACGACCGCGCGAACGCTTGATCGAGGACGACCTCATTCGGCGTTTCGATGCTTCGCGGCACCTGGTCAGAAGCGCCTTCGCCGAACTGCAACAGATGGGTCTGGTGACGCGCCGGCCGAACAAGGGCGTCATCGTCCGGGATTTCGCACCTGAAGAAGTCGACGAGATGTATGAAATGCGTGCCTTGCTTCAGGCTGAAGCCGCAAGCCGCATTCCCTTGCCGCTCGACCCGGATCTGATACAGATACTCGAGAAGATTCACGTGACCTACGAGGCCGCGATCGAATCGCACAACCTGAAGCAGGTGTGTGAGCAGAACAATCTCTTTCATCACACCATGTTCGGCGCCTGTAACAATCGCTACCTGACCCAGTTGATCCAGCGTGTCTGGACCGAGACTCTGGGCATCAGGTGTTATGCCATTGGCGACCCTCGGCTTTTGGATCGTGCGCGCGGAGAACACCGGCAGATGCTGGACGCCTTGAAGGCAGGGGACCAATCTAGGCTCGTCACCCTCTGCGTCGAGCATATCTGGCCTGCCTTGGAGGCCTATAAGGCAGCCCATGGAGGCTGGCAGTATTCCCAAGGAACGCCGGCGGCAAGACCCGGATTGAAGATTGCGGCTTCCAGTTAGAGGACCGGGTCGCCGGTGGCGCCTGGTGGCAAGATTCACGTAACGCTTGTTGGTCAAGCGTTACGTGAATCTTGCCACCAGCGGATTGCGATGACGAAATCCGGCGAGACGAGCAGCCAAGGCATCGGCCAGCCGGTTCGACGATTGGAAGATGCAAGACTTCTTCGTGGCGAAGCCTCCTTCACCGATGACCTTCATCTGCCGGGGGAACTGCACGCGGCCTTCCTAAGGTCGCCCCATCCGCATGCGATCATCACCAGGCTGGACACAGGCCGTGCCGCAAAGGCGCCCGGCGTGTTGGCGGTTCTGACGGCGGCCGACCTGGCCGCGGACTCCGTCGGGCCCATCCCCTACTTCTGCACGATCGGCGGACCGGAGGGTGGCGCCGTCTCGGTTCCGCCGTGCCATGGTTTGGCCGGGGACAGGGTTCGCCATGTCGGTGAGGCCATCGCCTGTGTGATTGCCACGACTGCCTATCTCGCAAGAGATGGAGTCGAACTGATTGACGTTGACTTCCGGCCCCTGGATCACCTGATCGACAGCCGCGACGCTGTTGGCGAGGACGCGGTTCAGCTTTGGCCAGAAGCAGCGGGCAACGTCGCAGCGCTTTATGAGATCGGCGACCGCGAGCGCTGCGACACCGCGGTCGCGGCAGCCGATCACGTCGTCACCCTCACCCTGCGGAACAACAGAGTTGTCGTGCATCCGATGGAGCCGCGCTGCTCGATCGCCTGTTTCGAGCCCGAAAGCGGTCGCCTCAAACTGCGCTGCGGTAGTCAAGCAGCCCACCTCAGTCGTGATCTCTTGGCTGAGGCGCTGAAGGTGCCGAAAGACATGCTGCTGCTAGAGGTGCAGGATGTGGGCGGCGGGTTCGGTGCGCGCATTACTCCCTATGGAGAGGATCTCGTCTTGCTGGCGGCGGCACGCCGTCTTGGCCGCACGGTGCGATGGCGGGCCGAACGGAGCGAAGCCTTCCTTTCCGATACGCAAGGACGCGATCAGGTCAGCACGGTGACACTCGCGCTCACCCAGGATGGGCGCATCAAGGCCTACCGCGCGGACATCTTGGCAAATCTCGGGGCAACGCCCTCCCCCTTCGGCTTGCCGATCGTCTCCACCACCGGCCACCGTGTCGTGACCGGTGTCTACGACATTGAGACCGTCTATCTGCGCCTGCGTTGCGTGCTGACCAACACGGTCCCCACGGGCCCCTATCGTGGCGCCGGCCGACCGGAGACGATTTACCGTCTGGAGCGCCTCATCGATGTGGCGGCCGCGAGGCTCGGCATGGATCCGGTGACGATCAGACGCCGCAACATGATCCGATCCGACCAGATGCCCTACGAGAACGCGGCCGGGTGGAGCTACGACTCGGGTAACTTCCCGGCGATCTTGGAGAAGAGCTTGGACTTGGCGAATTGGTCGGGATTTGATGGCCGCCAAGCTCAGAGTCGCTCGCGCGGCATGCTCAGAGGGCGCGGTTCAGCCTGCCACATCGACACCACCAGCGGCATAAGCCTGGAGGAAGAGGCCACGCTTCGGCTCGATGCCGAAGGCTTGGTGACGATCGGAAGCGGCACCCAGGCAATCGGGCAAGGCCTGTTCACGGCCTACGCCCAGATCGTGGCAGAAGAGCTCGGCCTGGCGCTAGATCGGGTGCGCCTCACACAGGGACACACCGGCAGCGTTGCGCGCGGTGGCGGTACTTACGGGTCGCGGTCCCTTTACCTCGGCGGCAGTGCCGTCCGTGCGGTTGCCAAGAAGCTCGCCGCCCAGGTGCTTGAGCTTGCCAGCCAGATCTTGGAAGCCGAGGTCACCGACCTGATCTTCGCAGCCAACTCGGTACGCGTGGCCGGAACAGACCGCCATGTCTCGCTCTCCGAGGTCGCAGCGCACAGCCAAGGGAATGCCATCGTGGCCAGAGCAGTGCAGGAGGCGCCGTACAGCTTCCCGAATGGTTGCTGCATCGCCGAAGTGGAGATCGATCCGGACACAGGGGTGGTCCGCGTAGATCGCCTCTTCACACTGGATGACGTCGGCAGAGTCGTGAACCCGCTCCTGGTCGAGGGACAGATGCACGGCGGGATCGCCCAAGGCATCGGCCAGGCTCTGTTGGAAGGGACGGTCTACGACAGACGAAGCGGCCAACTCCTTACCGGAAGTCTCATGGACTATGCGCTACCCCGCGCCGACTTCGTTCCGTCCATGACCTGCCACCACGACGAAAGTTACCCCACTGAAACCAATGGCCTTGGAGCGAAGGGTGCCGGCGAGAGCGGCGCCCTTTGTGCACCACCGGCCATCGTGTCCGCCGTGGTCAACGCACTCTCGCCCTACGGCATGGAGCACATCGACATGCCGATCTCGCCTGAAGAGATCTGGCGCGTTATCGCTGCGCGCGAGGACTGACCCCCTTTGGGCATTCGATGGAACGAGGGCCCACCTTGTTCAAGCCTCGATGAGGAGGTCAATACAACGGACAGGTTCCTTTATCGAACCAGCCGCGCAAATTCCCCCCACAAGCCCATTCTCAAGCAGGCGCTCATCGAGCAACGCCAAAAGCACCTGCTTGACCGGATCGAGGACACCGCATAACCTCACATTGAGCAGCGTCACTCAGACGAGTTTCAACACCGAACGGAACATTCCGGCAATGCCGGGCGTCGTTGAAGGACAAGAGCGCAGTGCCTTTCAGGGCCATTCGGGCCGAACTGCTCGACGAGTATCGCCAGAACCACGAGCGGCCCTGGATCGTCGGGTATTCCGGCGGCAAGGACTCTACGCTGGTCGTGCATCTCGTGTTCGAGCTGCTCTTGTCTCTTGCGCCCTCGCGGCGCCTGCGCCCAGTGCACATCGTCGCCAACGACACGCTTGTCGAGAGTCCGCCGGTCGTCCGGCACATGATCCGAAGCATGGAAGAGATCGGAAGCGCGGCAAGTGCGCTCAATCTTCCCATCGTCGCCAGGGTCACGCGGCCGGATCCTGCCCAGTCCTTCTGGGTGAACCTCATCGGTCGCGGCTATCCGTCGCCCAACCGTTCCTTCCGTTGGTGTACGGACAGGATGAAAATCCAGCCCACGAGCCGCTACATCGAGAGCCAGGTGGATCGCGCCGGACAGGTGATTCTGCTCCTTGGCGTTCGCCGGTCGGAAAGTGCCGCGCGCGCGACCTCGGTCGGTCGCTTCGATAACGGTGAGCGTCTCAACCGGCACAATGATCTTGTCGGCTGCATGGTCTTCCGCCCCATCGTCGAGTTGTGCACCGACGATGTATGGGAGTTTCTGGCCCTGAACGAACCGCCCTGGGGCGGCTCCCACGACACGCTGATCGGGTTGTATCGCAACGCCGGCGGCGGCGAGTGCCCGGTGGTCACCTCCAGGGACGAGGCTCCGTCCTGTGGCACGACTTCATCGCGCTTCGGTTGCTGGACCTGCACGGTCGTGGAGAAGGATCGAAGCCTCGAAGGCTTCGTGGAGTCCGGCCATGCCGAGTTCAAGCCGCTTCTGGATTTCCGGGACTGGCTCGCTTCGATCCGCAATGACAAGGAGCGTCGCTGCGCCCGGCGGCGTGACGGGCGTATCACGATTACCGATGGCGGGACGTTCATCCCCGGGCCCTTCACCCTGCAGACCCGTGCAGAGATATTGAAGCGACTGCGAGACCTGGAGGAAGAGACCAGGCTTTGCCTGATCACGGACGAAGAAGTCGATCTGATCCACCGGATCTGGTCGGAAGACATCCTCGGTCATGGCAAGGCCAGAAACATGAATGTTCGTCATGTCGTAAAGGAGAAGTAAATGCCGCGGAATATTGTCGTACTTTTCGATAATCCAGACGGACGGAAGGTAATCAGGGATGTATGCGAGGCCAATAATGTGATCTATGCAGCATTCGAAGAGATGGTACAGTTCGAGGTGGAGCAAACGGGAAAAAAGCGCCGTCATGGCCTTTGGGATTACTTTGACGACATCCTGGATCGTATTCAACTGAACGGATAGTATCTCATGCATATTTCACAGATTAAGTTGCGGGACTGGAAAGCCTATGAAGTGGCCAAGTTTGATTTTCCGGCACCAGAGATTGGTCGAAATATTGTCTTGATCGGTGCGCCGAATGGCTACGGCAAAACAAGCCTTTTCGAAGCCATTGTCCTCGGCATGTTCGGGCAGAACGGCCTTCCATTGATTGCGCGCTCGCCAGTTCCGGGTACAGATAAAGATCGACTTTCGGTTTCATACAGTAAATTCCTCGAAAAAGCCATTTACCGGGGCGCGACGGCGGAGGGCCGGACTTCTTGTTCTGTTAAGTTGATATTTATCGACGATGACAAGGAGCGGTTAGAAATCCAACGCATCTGGCATTTCAGCGATTCCGGCGACTATCGCCCGAAAGACGAGGAAATCAATATCTATGAGGGCTTGACGCGCACGCCGGTCGGCCCCGGACCCGGGCAAATTACTGAACGTGCGGACTGGTGCCGCGAGTATATCGCCGAAAACCTGCTCCCTTTCACGCTTGCGCACTTTTTCATGTTCGACGGCGAACAGATGAGCGTGCTCGCCGAACGGGAGATGTCAGTGCAGGTGCGCGCCGGGATCGAAGGATTGCTCGGCATTCCGATCCTGAAGCGACTGGCCGAGGATTTGCGCAGCTACGCGGCAGCACGGCTTAGGGAGTCGCCCAAAGTCTCGGGCGATACCATCGCAAAGCTGGCATCGGAGCACACGGAACTCAAGTCCGAGCGTGACGAGAAGGTAGAGCGCCTTGCCGAGATTAAGCACATTCATGCCGAGCTCACGAAAGAGCGTGACCACCTCTTCCGTGAACTTTCCAGCGTTAGTAGCCAAGGCTCTCAAGCTCTGTTGCAAGAGCAATTCGAGAAGATCAAGGGTTATGAGCGCGCCATTGAATACAACAAGGCTAAACTCGAAGACGTGATGATGAAGGATCTTGCCCTTGCGCTCTCGGGCCTTCCGCTTCGGAAAAGCGTCAAGGAACGGCTCGTGAGCGAGGGTGAGCGCGAGCGCTGGGAGAACGGCAAGAACCAGGGTGACAGCAATCTGGAGCGTTTCCTCGCCTCGGTCGATACCGGCATGCAGAAGGCCAACCCGGCCTTAACAGACGGTCAGCGCGAGACGGTCCTGAGCAGCACCCGCAGCGCCTGGGAGAAACTCTGGTATCCGCCCCCGGATAACTGCGCGGATGAGTATCTACATCCGTATCTGAACGAGTCGGATCGCTCGAAGGCGACCGACCGGTTGGACGGATTGGATGAGTTGGCCGCGCCCGCGATTGTTAATCTGCTAGACAGCATTGCCGCCGATGAAGACGCGCTGAAACGCCTGCAAGAGGAAATCCATCGCACTGAAACGAGCGCCCCGGAACTGGACACGAAGCGCAAGCGTTTGACCGATATCAATAGCGAACGTGACAAACATAATCAGGGGATCGGTGCGTTGGAGCGCGAGATAGACTCGCTGGACAGCCAGATCACCCAGAAGAATACGTTCCTGACCAAACTTTACGAGCAGCTTGATCAGGCCGCGCCGTCCACCCGCCGCGTTACGCAGGCGCAGAGGGTGGCCCAGATGGTTGATGAGATTGTGGCCAAGGCGGTGCCGAGCCAGATCAACGCCATTGCGACGGCTATGACGGAAGCACATCGCTCCATGGCCCACAAGAAGGATTCGTTGGCGCGCATCGCCATTGATGAGAACTGCAGTGTGAAGCTACTCGATAGCGATGGTATGGATTTGCGGGACTATGATCTCTCGGACGGTGAGAAGCAGATTTTCACGCAAGCTTTGTTCTCTGCCGTCTCATCGGTCTCTAGGCGCGGCTTTCCCATGGTGATCGATACCCCGCTTGGGCGCTTGGATATCGAGCACCGCAAGGGCGTGTTGAATCATCTGGTGAAACGCGAGCACCAAGTGATCCTGCTTTCAACCAACACGGAAGTCGTGGGGGAGTATTTTCGGGAAATTGCCCCGCATGTGCAGAAAAAATATCTGGTCGATTTCGAGCAGATTGGCAACATCGGGCGATCCATGGTCCGACAGGGGTATTTCGAAGAGATGGAGGGCCGGGCATGAGCATCTCCCTCGTCGAAGTCGCGGGCGCGAACTTCCGCACCGACTATGACAGCGACACGCTGAATGCGAATTTCATGAGACGGCTCGGGATGCGCAAGCGCTATCTCCCAGCCAGGCTGGCAATCTCCCGGTCTCTAGCCATGAAAGCGCCGTTATCCCTTCCGACGGATCAGTCGGAGCCCGGCAAGGCGATCAAGGGCGATACGCTCTTTGGCACCGGAACGGAGCTCTCGGTCTGGCTGGCGCTAATTGTGGAGCATGCCGGTGAGCCGGATCTCGACATCAAGCGGCTCATCTCTCTGGTCGGCGCGCACTGGCGGCGCGGCCTCGCCAAGCTCGATGAAGAGTGGGAACAGGCGGGAGCCGATGTCGCGCAATTCGTGCGGCGTCTCGTGGAGGTGGCTGCACTGCCCACGGCGGGGGGGCGGTTGTCGGTTCCCGGCGGCGCGGACGCATCCGATACCACCTTCTCCAGCGGCGAAATCAAGGTGCCTCTGGGTGAGATTAGCGAAGATGTCGCCACCAGGGAAACGATCTTCTGGAGCCTGAACGACAAAGGCGGCGCGCCGCACAGTGCTATCATGGGCGGCAGTGGCGCGGGCAAGACGGTCATGGCCGCTGCCATGCTCCGCGCGATCCGCGGGCAGGCATCGGTGCCGCTGCTTGCCTTTGACTTCAAGGGCGATCTGGCAGACTTTCGCGGCACGCAGGGACAAACCGCGCTCGATGAAGCCTTCGGGGCTCAGGTGATCGCGCCGCCGCGCATGCCGATCCCGCTGGACATGCTTGCGCTCTCCCAGAAAGATCAGGTCGGTATCGACGAAGCAGCGTTGCGCTTCCGCGAGTCGTTCTCGCGGCTGAAAGGCTCGAAGCTGGGTAGCATCCAGCGCAAACACGTCCATGAGGCGGCCCGCCGGGCACTCTCTTCGGAGGAGCCCTGCGAGCTGTACCATATCCGCAACCGGCTGCTTGATGTCTATCAGGAGCATGAGGTCAAGGAAGACGGCGCTGTCTCCAGCATGGAAGAGCTGTGCCGGTTTCCGCTGTTCGAGCCCAAGCTCTCTCCCGCGGCGTTCTTCCAGAAAAGTTGGATCATCGCGCTGCCGCCCAAGGTGGCGGAAGATAGCCGGACGATTGTCGTCAACCTCCTGCTCGATGCCCTCGATCAGTATTTGAACGGGCTTGTGGATGCCGAGATGAGCCCGGATGGTGCGCGGGGGCTTCGCATCCTGTGCATGATCGATGAGGCACACCAGATCCTTGGCACCAAACTGCCCTCGCTTTCTCGGTTGATCCGCATGAGCCGTTCAAAAGGCGGGGCGATCATGCTGGTCTCGCAATCGCCGGATGACTTCTCCGGCGAGGATGATGAATTCCTGGATCATATGGGGCTGGTCGCGGCCTTCAAGACGAACGCCAAGTCGGGCGCCGCTGCGCGCGTGCTCGGTAAAGAAGCGAAGCTCACCAATCTGCAAAAGGGCCAGTGCCTTGTACGGTTCGATGGAACCACCAAGAAGATCAAAGCATGGTGAAGCGTCGCCTTCCCCCTCACTCACATACAAGATGTCGATCTCACCGGAACCAAAGGGATAAGCCTTTGACAGGTTTTGAAAAGACCGGGGGGCCCTTCAAAAACGGTTTATGAAGACACGTTTCATGGTCAACGCGAAAAAGAGCTTGTCGAATAATCAATTGGTCCGCGATCTTGATCATGAGGCTGCATGTTTCATGCAGCAGTGCATTCGCGCGAAAGCGAACGATCGTAGCCCAGGGCGCCAACATTGCCGTCACACCCCAGGCGGAAGAGGTGCTTCATGCCCGCAACATTCTCTCTGTTCCCGACTTTATCGCCAACGCCGGCGGCGTCATTTGTGCAGCCGTGGCGTTTGCAGGCGGCACCCAAGGCCAAGCCTGCGAGACCATCGAGGACAAGATCCGCAGAAACACTGAGGTCGTGCTTGACGTAAGCCGAAGCCAAACCCTTTCGCCCCATGCTGCAGCCGAGCAACTGGCCCGCCGTCGCGTTAGGGCTGCGATGGATTACCGTCGCTGGACGTGATCTTCGGACCCGATCGTGCGTTCGTGCCCTCAGGCCATCACTTGCCAAGCACGTATTGATCCGGTGCTGGGCAAAGCGGCAGATAGCGATCTGCTCCAGGCCGCAAGGGAGTTATGGTCCATAGCGCCCGATCGAGACCGGCGCGCGGCTGGGGCGCCACGCACGCTCTGCCGTTTTCCAGTGCGCCGAGGCGGCACTCCCTCGCGCCATGTTCACGAGCATCCTTGGCCTGATCGACACCCTGCGCGGGCCGCCGGCAGCAGTGTCCGCATGACCGAAACCAAGCCCAGATCGGCAGCAAGCAACGCTGGCGAGGGCAGAGCTGCGACCGGCGCACGCCTAAATAGCCTCATCTGCCGCGCCGCACCGCCAATGGAACGCTCGGCCGGCTTGATGTCGGCCAATAGAAGCGCCGCAGGGGCGAATTTTAGCTTGATCGCCGTCGTGACCAACAGCACAGTTAAGGGAGCCAACGCAAATGAAGAATGCTCGATCAAAGTTTCAACAGAACCTGGGACATTCCCACCTGGGACATTCCCGGTCGGATTGCAGGGTGGGTTCAAGATCAACATCTACTGGTTGGCGGAGAACGCGGTCACGTCCATCGAACAGTTGGAGCGCTTCTATCTCGAGCGGATGAAACCGACGGGCGAACGTGTTAGGAGTATCCAGAGTTTTGGACAATAAACAGCGGAGTCAAATGGTAATCAGAGCGACGTTCTTTTGCATTTCTATGTCCGCCAGTGCGCTCCATGCACAAGACTTGCTGCTCTTCGGCGGCAGAGGTCATGATGTTTTCTTGGGTTGCTTCAACTGCAACGAGTTCAGTTCTGAATCCATCTGCAATGAGTTCGGAGCAGGCAACAGTTTCAATAGCAACAGCATTTTCAATGAGTTCGGTGCTTTTGGGAACGAGTTTGCTAGTGCCAGTCCTTGGAATGAGTTCTCAACATCTGATGATGTGCCCGTTCTGGTCGACAGAAATGGCAACTTCTACGGTTATTTCACAATAAACGAGTTTCGCAGCGATGGGGTTGGATTCGCGTCCGATCTAGCGGAAATATTTGAAAGATCGGGCGGTGACCTAGAAACTGTCAAAACAATCCTGTGCAATACGCTCCATAACTAGCGTAGCACCGTAGCGCACCGATCATCTGCGGTTACAACAAGCAACCTCAGGCGCTTGTTTCCAACGCCCGATAAACCGTCATCCGCGACACGCCCAGTGCTGCCGCAATCTCGCTGACCCGCGTCCTTTGGGACCTGAATGCAGTCCAGCGACGTGAATTGGCTGCCTTGGTCGGCATTGAGGATCTCTGGCCTGCCATGGCGTGCCAGCGCTTCCTCCAGGACCTCGATACAGAACTCTGCCTCAAGCGTGATCGACACCTGCCAAGCCAGAAGCTTGCGGCTGAACCAGTCCGGGACAGCAGCAAGATGGACGAAGCCCCGTGCCATGGGCAGGTAGGCGATGTCCATCGCTCAGACCCGGTCAGAGCGCCTGACCGCGAGGCCGCGCAGTAGGGAGGGATGGATCTTGTGTCCCGGCGCCGGCGTCGAGATCTTCGGGCGGCGGTAGAGCGCCTCGATCCCCATCTTCTTGCATCAGCGTCGAAACACGCCGCCGCCCCACCTCATGGCCTTCTGCCTTCAGCAGGCCTTGCAACATCCGGCTGCCGGCAAAGGGGTCATCCAGATGCAACGCGTCGATCCGGCGCATGAGCGCGAGATCGGTCTGCGAGGTCGGGCGCAGCAGATAGGAGACGCTCCCTCGGCTGAGGCCGAGCCGCTGCGCCTGACGGCTGATGCTCAGTCTGTCGTCGCGCTCGATCATCGCTTTGCGCGCGCCAACAGACCGGCCTTGCCGAGCACTGCGGACAAAAAATCCTTCTCTAACGTCAGCTCGCCAATCTTCGCATGAAGGGTCTTCACATACACCGCCGGCACCGTCTCGGCCTTGGCGGTGTCGCCGAACACACCGGCAGCGCCATCCAACAACTGCCGGCGCCACTGGGTGATCTGGTTGGGGGTACGTCAAACTGCCGGGCGCACTCGGCCAGCGTCCCCTTGCCCTGGATGGCTGCCAAGGCCACTTTCGCCTTGAATGCTGGACTGTGGTTCCGGCGTGGGCGTCTTGCCATGATCTCTCCTCGCTCTCGGCTATCAGGCCGATCTCACGCGAAAAACCCACTTGACTCACCTGTCCAGTTTTACCGAACCACCTCTGTTGCCGGTCTCCAGGAAGATCACCGGGATCGTCGGATCGGCACGCGGTACCAGATCCAAGAGAAGCGCGGAATCCGCACCGAAGGCTGTCAGCAAGGCAATAAGTCCCCTGTAGGCGCCTCGGCAAAGCGCCGCCACAAGCTCTTGGCTTGTCAGGTTGCCGTATTGTGCGTCCAGCTCCTCCGGCGTCAGCAGGTCGGAGGCTGGCATCGGCGTCTAGCCTCCGGCGCCAGCCACCAGCCGGGCCGGGATGGGCATGATGGTCTCTCGTCGATTGAGCGCCTGATCGATGTCGGCGATCAGCTCATTGACATGCTCCAAACCGACGGAGATGCGCACCACGCCATCGGTGATGCCGACCGCGGCGCGGTCCTCCGGCGTCAGCTTGGAGTGCGTGGTCGTCGCCGGATGGCAGGCCAGCGACTTGGCATCGCCCAGATTGTTGGAGATATCGATCAGAGCAAAACTGTCGAGAAGCGAGAAAGTCGCCTCCTTGCCGCCCGCCAGCTCGAAGCTGACCAGGCTGCCGAAGCCCTTCATCTGCCGCTTGGCCAGTTCGTGCTGCGGATGATCGGCACGCCTGGGATAGCGCACCTGGCGCACTTGCGGCTGATCGGCCAGCCAGTCGGCGAGGATCGCCGTGTTCTGGCTCTGCCGCTCGACCCTGAGCTCCAGGGTCTCCAGCGATTTCGCCATGACCCAAGCATTGAAGGGGCTCATCGAGGGGCCGGTGTGGCGGTAGAACGGGATAAAGTGATCGTGCATGAAGGCCTCGGAGCCCAATACCGCACCGCCCAGACAACGCCCCTGCCCGTCGATATGTTTGGTCGCCGAATAGACCACCACGTCGGCACCCAAAGCCAAGGGGCTTTGATAGAGCGGTGTGGCGAAGACATTGTCGATCACCACGCACGCACCGACCTGGTGCGCCAAGGCCGAAACGGCGCCGATGTCGACCACTTCCAGCATCGGGTTGGAAGGAGATTCCAGGAATACGGCCTGAGTCGGCCGGGACAAGGCTTCGGCCCAGGCCGAAAGATCGCCACCCGGCACCAAGACCGTTTCGATCCCCCAAGTCGGCAAGATCTTCGAAATGATGTGCAGGCAGGACCCGAAAAGCTCTCGCGCGGCGACGACACGGTCGCCGGCCTTGATCTGGCAGGCCAGAGAGGCAAAGACGGCAGCCATACCGGTGGCTGTCGCCCGACAGGCTTCCGCTCCCTCCAAGGCCGCCAGGCGCTCCTCGAAAACGGAGACCGTGGGATTGCCATAGCGGGAGTAGATGTAACGGTCGTTCTCGCCCTTGAAGGCGGCTTCGGCCTCGGCTGCGGAGCCGAAGACGAAGCCGGAGTTCAGATAGAGCGCTTCGCTGGTTTCCGAGAAGGCGCTGCGCTTCAGGCCGTGGCGCACCAGGGTGGTGGCCTGTCCGAGCGGGCGATTTGCCGGGTGTGCACGGTCGGTCATTGGTCTTGCTCTTCCTGCTTTGAGGGAAGGAGCGCGGGGAGGGCGAGGGCCTGGGCCACGACCACGCCATCCCTAGCCTGCGCGATGGCCGGGCTGCCCCAGAGGACATAGCCCTCCTTCAAGGCGTCCGACACACGCAGGCAAAAGACGGCGACGGCGGCTCCCGTCAGCAAGCGATAGGCCTTGCGTGCCTCGCTCATCCTACTGTCCTTCCGACTGTGGGCCTTGCTAGTAGGCCCAGGCGCCCGCCGCCGGCTGCTCGCCGGTGAAGGGCAGCGGCAAGGGAAGGTCTGCACCGAGGCCACGACGCCCGCCGCGCTGGGCAGTCTGGTAGTAGCCGCGATAGCGTGCTGTGGCCTTGACCCAGGCCTCGGCCGCCGTCTCGTCGGCGACCTGGCAGGAGTCGAAGCCGCAACGGTGCATCTGCAGGAACTGATCCTGCAGGACATTGCCGATCGCGCGCAGCTCGCCGCTATAGCCATAGCGTTTGCGCAGCAGGCGGGCCTGCGAATAGGCGCGACCGTCGGTGAACTTGGGGAAGTCCAGCGCGATCACCTGGAAGCGATCGAGATAGGGACGCACCTCCTCCAGCGAGTCGCCGCCGGAGAGGATCAGGCCCAGCGGCTGGTCCCAGTGCCGCAAGATGCCTACCAGACGCTGCCACTCTGCCCAGGTGAGCAGCAGGGGACGACCGAGGGGAAGACTGTCATTTTCGATCCGGACCCAGGAATCCTGATGGACCGTGCCGTGCTTAACGAGTGCCATAGAGCTTCTCCTTGAAGGGTTGGATACCGATGCGTTGGTAGGTGTCGAGGAAGGCCTCACCGCTTTGACGCTTGCCGCGGTAAGTCGTGACGATGGTCTCCACTGCATCGACCACGTCGTCGTAGGAAAAGGCGGGGCCGACGATCTCGCCAATGGCCGCGTGTTCGTCGGCTCGCCCGCCTAGGGTGATCTGGTAGAACTCCTTGCCCTTCTTATCGACGCCGAGGAGCCCGATGTTGGCCACATGGTGATGCCCGCAGGCATTGATGCAGCCGGAGATGTTGAGGATTATCGGCCCCAACTCTTCCACCAGTTCACGATCTTTGAAGCGCTCGCCGATCCGCTGAGCCACGGGAATGGCGCGCGCGTTTGCCAGATTGCAGTAGTCCAAGCCTGGGCAGGCGATCATGTCGGTGATCAAACCCAGGTTCGGTACGTCGAGATTGGCCTGGGCCAGGGCTTGCCAGATCTCGTAGAGGTCGGCCTTGCGCACGTTCGGCAAAATCAGGTTCTGCTCGTGTGCGACTCGGATCTCACCGAAGCTGTAGCGCTCGGCAAGATCGGCGACCCTGTCCATCTGCTCGGCCGTCGCATCGCCCGGAATGCCGCCTTCCGGCTTCAGCGAGATGACGGCAATCGCATAGCCCGGCTGCTTGTGGGCAAAGGTGTTGCAGCGCACCCATTGAGCGAAAGCGGCGTCCTTGCGCTGGGCGGTGGCAAAGCCGAAATCGATCGGCTCCGCAGTCTCATAGCTCGGCGGCACGAAGTAGGCGGCAATGCGCTCTACCTCTCCGGCAGACAGATCCAGCTCCCAGCCATCGCGGATCGAGGCCCATTCGTTCTCCACTTGGCGGCGGAACTCCTCGATGCCGACCTGCTGAACCAGGATCTTGATGCGTGACTTGTAGAGATTGTCGCGCCTCCCCAGCAGGTTATAGACCCGAAGGATGGCCTCCATGTAGCTGATCAGATGCTCGCTGGGCAGGAACTCCCGCACCGTCTGGCCGATCACCGGCGTGCGCCCCTGGCCGCCGCCGACGACCACCTCGAAGCCCGCTGCACCGCTCTCGTCGCGGAGCATGCGCAAACCGATGTCGTGCACCTTGATGGCGGCGCGATCGTGCGGCGAGCCGGTGATGGCGATCTTGAACTTGCGCGGCAGGAAAGAGAACTCCGGGTGCAAGGTCGACCACTGCCGCAGGACCTCTGCGAAGACGCGCGGATCGGCGATCTCGTCGGCGGCGACGCCGGCGTAGGCATCGGCGGTCATGTTGCGGATGCAGTTGCCGCTGGTCTGGATGGCGTGCATCTCGACCTCGGCCAAGGAGTCGAGGATGTCGGGAATGTCACTTAGCTTTGGCCAGTTGAACTGAATGTTCTGGCGCGTGGTGAAGTGACCGTAGCCCCGGTCGTAGCGGCGCGCGATCTCGGCCAGGCGACGCATCTGCGTGGCGGAGAGCGTCCCGTAGGGGATGGCGATCCGCAGCATATAGGCGTGGAGTTGCAAGTAGAGCCCGTTCATCAGGCGCAGCGGCTTGAACTGCTCCTCGGTCAGCTCGCCGGCCAGGCGACGAGCGACCTGCTCGCGGAACTCCGATACACGCTGGCGGACGAAGGCCGCATCGAATTCGTCGTAGCGGTACATGGCGATCAGATCTCTGCTTTGGCGTTGTTGTCGTTGGCAAAGTCGGTGCCGACGCTGGGCCCAGTCGCCCGGATGATCTCGCGCTGCCCGATCGGGCGTGGACCCCCTGCCTCGAGCACGACGGGAAAGAGGTAGGGCCCGACGACCAGTTGGTTCTGCACGGCGCGCTCGGCTGCCAGCTGCAAGGCCTGACAGGCCTCATCGGTCACGGCGACCGAGGCTTCGGCAAAGGCTTCGATCCAGCACCCGCGACCGTCCAGATAGACCACAGCCCCGTCGTCGAGGCGATTGGCAGTCATGACCTGCGCTTTCATCCTATCGCTCCTGGTAGCAAGCGGCCTGTTTCGAGCTGGGCTCCAGCGCATCCGCGCCGCGCCCCAGACGAACAACCTCGCCGACGATTAAGAGAGTTGGCCCCGTGACCGTCTCTCGGCGAAGCAAACCGCCGAGATCGTCCAGGGTGGCGTAGAGCGTGCGTTGATCGGCCCAGGTCGCGCGCTCGATGACGGCGACAGGGGTCGAGGCCGAACGACCGGCTTCGATGATCCGTCGAGCCAAGCGATCGGCGACCGAGAGACCCATGTAGATCGCGAGCGTGCCCTCGCTGGCCAGCAGTGCCGGATCGAGATCGGGTTCGCCGTTCTGTCCATGTCCGGTCAGAACCGTGCAGGACTGCGCCAAGCCGCGATGGGTCAGTGGGATCTCGGATGTGGCCGCGGCACCCAGCGCCGCCGTGATGCCAGGCACCACCTCGACGGCGATGCCGTGCGCGCGAATGTAGGCCAACTCCTCGCCACCGCGGCCGAAGAGGAAGGGATCTCCGCCTTTCAAGCGCACCACCCGCCGGCCCGCCTGGGCATGCTGGCGCAGCAGTTCCAGGATCTCGGTTTGGGTCTTGGAATGCGCGCCCTTGCGCTTGCCGACGTCGATCCGCTCGGCATCGCGGCGCACGTAGTCAAGGATCGAGGGGCCGATCACGGCGTCGTGGATCACCACGTCGGCATCCTGCATGACGCGGAGCGCCTTCAAGGTCAGCAGATCGGGATCGCCGGGACCGACACCGACCAAGGATACTAGCGCATCGCGGGTCTTGCTTTCGGTCCGATTGACCAGGCGCAGCATGGCCTCTTGCGCATCTGCCTCTTGGCCGGCCAAAACTTTGGCGCCGATGGGGCCGTCCAGGACCTCCTCCCAGAAGCGGCGGCGCTCGGCGCCGGCCGAGCGGGTCGCAGCGGCAGCCGAACGAAAACGCTCCGCGAAGCTGGCGAGCCGCCCCAGTCCGGAGGGAAGCAATGCCTCGATGCGCTCGCGCAGGCGCCGCACCAGGACCGGCGCACCGCCGCCGCTACCGATGGCGACGACGATGGGGTCGCGGTCGACGATACCGGGCATCACGGCAGTGGAGAGATCCGGTCGGTCGACGACGTTCAGGGGGATATTCCGGGCCGTACAGATTCGCTTCAACGCCACGGCCTGAGCGGTATCGGCGACCACGGCCAAGGCGGCGCCCTCCAGGTCACTCGCGCGGAGTTTGCGTTCCCTGTGCAACAGCGCGCCCGTTTCGGCGAGCTCGCTTATCTCCTGGGTGATCTCTTCAGCACAGACTTGGACCTTCGCACCGGCGCGCAATAGCAGGCGCACCTTTCGGGCAGCGGTCTCATCGCCACCAACGACCACAGCGGGCCGCCCGGCAATATCGATGAAGAGTGGCAGATATTTCATCGCCCAATCCTCCAAGTGGAGGAAGTGAGGGCGGAAAGCACACCTGGGTGCAGAGCCAAAACGACCTCCATAAGCACAAGGGCCCACGGAGGTCACTCCGTGGCGCTTTAGCGATTGGTAACGCGGTCGCAAGCTGCCCAATCAAATGTCCGCGTCCCTTGCGGGAGTGTCGCCCTAGCTTTCGCCAGTCGACGACATTGCACATAAGACAGATGGCCTCCTCGGTGCAAGAGCCGATTTCATATCCGACGTAAAAGTTTTTGTGAGCGCAGGGATCAAACCCTTCCTTGAGATCGCACCAACCATGAGGCCCTGTAACGCTTTTCACACGGTCTGTTCAGCTGCTAGACGATAGTTCCCTTACCACCCTGCCCTGGAGCCCCCCACCCATGCCCGATGGTGCCGCGAACGATCGCCCTATTGCCTTGTCGTCGCCACCTTCGGACGAAGTGAAAACCAGCACCTGCTACATGTGCGCCTGTCGCTGCGGAATCAGAGTGCATCTGAAGAATGGGCAGCTGCGCTACATCGAGGGTAATCCTGACCATCCGGTGAACCGCGGTGTGCTCTGTGCCAAGGGCTCTGCCGGCATCATGAATCAGCTCTCGCCGGCCAAACTGCGCAAACCCCTGAAACGGGTCGGCGAGCGCGGCTCCGGCGATTTCGTCGAGATCGAGTGGGACGAGGCCATGGCCATCGCCACCGAGCGCTTGGCCAAGATCCACAACAGCGATCCGAAGAAGCTCGCCTTCTTCACCGGGCGCGATCAGAGCCAGGGCCTGACCGGCTGGTGGGCGAGCCAATTCGGCACCCCAAACCATGCCGCCCACGGCGGCTTCTGCTCGGTCAATATGGCCGCCGCCGGGTTATACACCTTGGGCGGCGCCTTCTGGGAGTTCGGCGAACCCGACTGGGAGCAGACCAAGATCTTCCTGATTTTCGGTGTGGCCGAGGATCACGACAGCAATCCGATCAAGCTCGGCCTCTCCAGACTGAAGGAGCGCGGCGCCAAGATCGTCTCGGTCAACCCGGTCCGCGGCGGCTACTCCGCCATCGCCGACGAGTGGATCTCGATCACGCCGGGCAGCGACGGACTCTTCATCCTCTCGCTCTGTCGCGAGTTGATCCGCGCCGGCAAGATCGACATCGACTTCCTAGCTCAGTTCAGCAACGCCGCGCATCTTGTTGTCGATAAACCTGGATCCGCGGACCATGGCTTGATCGCCCGGGACGAGAACGGGGCCGCCCTGATCTGGGACCGCAAGAGCGATTCCGCCCTCGCCTTCCCCGGCCGGAACGTGAGCCCGGCGATGAAAGGCCGCTTCACCCTACCCGACGGTCGCGAGGCGGTGCCGGCCTTCGAGTTGGTGGCACGGCGCCTCAGCAAGGATGCCTATGCCCCCGAAGCCGTAGCCGAGCGTACCGGCGTCGCACCGGAGACGATCCGGCGCCTGGCTGCCGAACTGGCCGAGGCCGCGTTCGAGAACGACTTGACGCGCGACGAGGACTGGGAGGACGGCTGGGGCCGCCAGCACAAGAAGGTCGTGGGGCGCGCGGTCGCGGCACACGCCATGCGCGGCGTTTCGGCTCACGCCAACGGCTTCCACACCTGCCGTGCCATCCACATTCTGCAGTTGCTCTTGGGTGCCATCGACCGGCCGGGCTCCTGGCGCTACAAACCGCCCTTTCCGCGCCCGACCCCGCCGGGCCAGAAACCGACCGGCAAGCCGCATCAGGTGGTCCCGGGACAGCCGCTACCGGGGCCGCCGCTCGGATTCGTCACCGGACCGGAAGACTTGTTGCTGAACGCCGAAGGCGATCCGCAGCGCATCGACAAGGCCTACTCCTGGGAGGCGCCGGTTGCCGTCCACGGCCTGATGCACATGGTCATCACCAATGCCTGGAAGGGCGATCCCTACCCGATCGACACGCTGTTCCTCTACATGGCCAACATGGCCTGGAATTCCTCCATGAACACCAGCGGCGTCATGGAGATGCTGACCGACAAGGATACCACGACCGGCGAGTACAAGATTCCCTTCATCATCTATGCCGATGCCTTCGCCTCCGAGACGGTGAACTATGCCGACCTGGTGCTGCCGGACACGACCTACCTCGAGCGCTGGGACTGCATCTCCCTGTTGGATCGGCCGATCTGCGATGCACACACGGCCGCGGACGCCATACGCCAGCCGATCCTGACCCCCGACCGCGACGTGCGACCCTTCCAGACCGTGCTCTTGGATTTGGGCGCGCGCCTGGGCCTGCCGGCACTGGTGAATGAGGAGGGCGGGCCGCGCTACCCCGGTGGCTATGCCGACTACATCGTCAATCACGAGCGCAAGCCCGGCATCGGACCGCTGGCCGGCTTTCGCGGTGCGAACGGCGAGAGTCGTGGGCGCGGCGCCGTCAACCCCAGGCAGCTGGAGCGCTACATCGAGAACGGCTGCTTTTGGCAGGTGAAGATTCCAGAAGACGGTCAGCACCATCGCTTCGCCAATCAAGCCTACCTCGATTGGGCATTGGAAATGGGCTTCATCGAGAGCCCGGCGCCGATCCTGTTGCAGATCTACAGCGAGGTCCTGCAGCGCTTTCACCTGGCGGCCGAGGGCTTTGGCGAGATACAACCGCCGGAGCATCTGCGCGAACGCGTCGCCCAGGTCTTCGATCCACTGCCGCTCTGGTATGCGCCCTTCGAGGACGAGAGCAACGACGATCGGGCCTACCCCCTGCATGGCATCACCCAGCGGCCGATGGCGATGTACCACTCTTGGCATTCACAAAATGCCTGGCTACGCCAGATCCACGGCTTCAATCGCCTCTACATCCCCAAGGCGGTGGCTGAGTCCCAGGATATTGCCGACGACGACTGGGTCTGGGCCGAGAGCCGGCATGGACGAATCAAGGCACAGGTCCGGGTGATGGTAGCCCTCAACGACAAGACGGTCTGGACCTGGAACGCCATCGGCAAGCGGCCCGGCGCCTGGAACCTGGACCCCACGGCACCGGAAGCGACCAAGGGCTTCCTGCTGAACCACCTGATCGACGATTTGCTGCCTGAGCAAAGCGGCTACCGCTATTCCAACAGCGATCCGGTGACCGGACAGGCCGCCTGGTACGACCTGCGCATGCGGGTGGTGAAGATGAGCCCGGCCCAAGCCCGCGACGCTGCCAAGGCCTCAGAGGCCAGAATGAAACCGCCGCCAGGCTTGGAGAAGGCACCGGACAGCCTGCTCTACCGGGGCGGCAAGACGGGGGCACCCAAGTCATGACGTCGCTGCCCCAACGCCCCACGGAAAAGCGCCTCGGTCTGGTCATCGACCTCGACACCTGCGTCGGCTGCCAGGCCTGCGTGGTGAACTGCAAGGAGTGGAACACCGGCGGCTATCCGGCGCCCTTGAGCGACATGGATCCCTATGGCGCCAATCCGGTCGGCGCCTGGCTCAATCGCGTGCATGCCTTCGAGGTCGAGCCCGAGGTCGGCAACCCGCAGGTCGTGCACTTTCCCAAGTCCTGCCTGCATTGTCAGGATGCGGCCTGCGTCACCGTCTGCCCCACCGGCGCCTCCTACAAGCGCGAGGCTGACGGCATCGTCTTGGTCGACGAAGATCGTTGCATGGGCTGCGGCCTCTGTGCTTGGGCCTGTCCTTACGGCGCGCGCGAGATGGATCCCGGCGTTGGCGTGATGAAGAAATGCACGCTCTGCGTCGATCGGATCTACAATGAGACCATCGCCGAGGAAGAGCGGCTCCCGGCCTGTGTTCGCACCTGCCCGACCAAGGCGCGCCACTTCGGCGATCTGGCCGATCCCGATAGCGATGTCTCGGGCCTGGTCGCCGAGCGCGGCGGCATGGACCTCATGCCGGAGATGGGCTATCGTCCGACCAACAAGTACCTGCCGCCCCGCGCCCGTCGCGAAGGTTGCGGCAGCGCCCCTGCCCCGGTCCTGGAAACTGCCAACCCCGAAGGCGGTTTTCTGGCCTGGCTTGACCGCATCCTGTCGGACTGATCGCCATGCATCCAGCCCCCTCCGTCATCGCCTTCACCAGCCTCAGCGGCGCCGGCTACGGCGTGCTGTTCCTGCTCTGCCTCGGTAATCTCCTGCGCTTTTCCTGGGCTGATGACCGCCTGGTCATGGGCATCGGGCTTGCTCTTGCGTTGGCTTTCATCGCAGTCGGACTCTTGGCCTCCACGCAGCATCTGAAGAGCCCGTCACGGGCGCGCTACGCCTTCAGTCAATGGCGCTCCTCCTGGCTGTCTCGCGAGGGCGTCCTGGCCGTGGCGACCTTCTTTCCCGCCGGCCTGCTCTTTCTGTCGCAGCCGCTGATCGGTTCGAGCGGCTGGTTCCCGCTGCTCTGCGCCTTGCTTGCCGGCGTCGGCGCCGTCGCCACCGTCTTCGCCACCGCCATGATCTACGCCAGCTTGAAGACAATCCGACAGTGGCATCACCCCAAAGTACCGCCGGTCTATCTGCTGATGGGCTTGGCCAGCGGCGCCTCTATCCTGGCGGTCTTGCTCTCCTTCGCCGCCGACGGCAGCACGGCGAGCTTCGTCGCCGCAATCCTTCTGCTGGCGGCCTGGGTCATGAAGCGCTTCTATTGGCACGACATCGACAGCATGCCCGCCTTCTCCACCATGGAGTCGGCCACCGGCCTCGGCCGTATCGGCAAGGTGCGCCTGCTGGAGCCGCCGCACACAGGCGAGAACTATCTCTTGAGCGAGATGGGCTATCGTGTGGCCCGCAAGCATGCTGCTAAGCTACGACTGCTAGCGCAGGCCATGGGCTTGGCCGGCGTCGTCATTCTGGTTATCGCCGGCATTGTCGGGGCCGGTTGGGGGCAGCTGGTCCTCTCCCTACCGGCGGCCTTCGCCGCGCTCGCCAGCGTCGCCCTCGAGCGTTGGCTCTTCTTTGCCGAGGCCAAGCACAGCGTGACGCTCTATTACGGCAAGGCGGCCTGAACCCCGACAGTGGCGGCTTCGCAGAGGAGAGCGCTTTGGAAAAGCTGATCCACCTCACGGACACCCATTTGACGGTGCCGCCCCGCCGACTCTACGGGCTCGATCCCCTTGCGCGCCTTGCCCCGGCCATCGAGGTGATCAACCGCCAGCACGGCGACGCCAAGGGCGTCTTCATCACCGGCGACCTAACCCATTTTGGGGAAGAAGAGGCCTATCGGGTCCTGCGCCAGCAATTGGAGCGCCTGAGCGTCCCCTACTATCTGGGCATCGGCAATCACGATCTGCGTGGCCCGCTACACAGCGTCTTTCCGGAGCTGCCACGCGACGAGGCCAGCTATGTACAATACGAGATCGCCCTGGAAAGCGGAATCTGCCTGTTTCTCGACAGCGTCCAGGATGGCAGCCACGCCGGTATCTACGGCGAAGACCGGCTGGAGTGGCTGAAGGAGATGCTGACCTATCACGCCAACAGCGACGTTTTCATCTTCCTCCACCACCCACCCTTCGGCGTCGGAATCACGGGCTTGGACCGGTTGCGACTGGACGAAGGCTCGAACCGCCTGGCCCGAATCCTGCGCCGCCACGAGCGGGTGCGCCATATCTTCTTCGGGCATGTGCATCGGCCGATCTCAGGCTCCTGGAACGGCATTCCCTTCTCGACCTTGTTCGGGACGAACCATCAGATGGCCCTGAAATTCAACGATGACGAGGCCGTGTTGGGCAGCCTGGAACCACCGCAGTTCGGCGTGGTCCTGATCGATTCGAGCTCCGTCGTCGTGCATATGCAGAGCTACCTCGACGAGAGTCCCGACTACGCCGTTTCCTCGCCCGAAGCCGAGGCGGCTCAGTCGGTCGAAGATTTACCGCCGCGATAGCGACCCTGTCGCCAAAGCTCGTGGAGAAGATAGAGAAAAAACCAGGCACACCAGAGGCTTGGAAGCAGTATATGCAGCCAAGTCAGAGGATCATCGAAGCCGAGAGCAGCGGCATCGGTCCAACGTCGAAACACGATCATAGTGGCCAGCAGAAAGGCAATCTGTAGGCCGCTGGCGATGATCCCGGTCTCCAGATAGGCACGGCTGCGAAAGCGCGCTGCCCGCCAAGCCAGCCAGAGAAAGAGCACTAGAAACAAGAGGTCGGGAATCCACATGAAGGTCAAGGACGCCTCCTCAACCGGCAGCCGGGTACCCAATGCCAGGGAGGTGGCATAGAGGAGAATCCGCCAGAGTGCCATCGCGGCGGTAAAGAGGGCGCCCAGATGCAGGCTCCACAGCAACAGGCTGCCGGGCTGCTCCGCGTGCTCGGTTGTGGTGGTCTTCGCCTGCGTCATGAGGCATAGCTCTGCCCTCTAGACGCCGTCGCTGGCAAGCTCGCCGGTCTGCGGCTCCCCTATGCCTGAGACGCGCACCTCAGCTTGGCGCGGTCTTTGAGACCTAACTGGAACCGAGGCCGAGCTTGACGATCTCACTGAGCGATAGCAGCGATAGCAGCGGCTCCACGAGCATCGGCCGTCACTGGGCCTTTCGCCCGAGCAGTTTCATAATTGCCATCGCTCTGCTGCAGATCCTGCATACAGTGCTGCGTCCGCTGCTGACCAGCACCATCGGCAACGACAACAGCGACCAGATCTTCTTCGCCCAGAGCCTGGCGGCCGGCTACGCCTATGAGCAGCTGCCGTTCTACACCTGGATCGTTTGGGGCGTCAGCCAGTTGCTGGGGCCCTCGGTGGTGACCGTCGGCATCGTCCGCTACGCGCTGGTCTTCCTGCTGCATCTCTTCGCCTATCTCGCCGGGCGACGCTTGATCGCCGACACGCGCCTGCAGGTCGCCTGCGGTTTCGCCCCGCTGCTGCTCTATCCCATCGGCTGGCGATTGCACGAGGGCGATACCTTGGGTGTCCTGGCTTCGGTGTTGCTGCTGGCCACGACCTGGAGCCTCTTGCGCCTGCTGCAGAAGGGCCGTCTTGGCGACTTTCTACTGCTCGGTCTCTGCTTGGGTCTCGGGCTGCTGTCCAGCGGTTGGTTCGGCATTGGCGCACTCGGCCTCCTGCTCGCTGCCTTTCTGGACAAGACCAGTCGGCAAAGCCTCCTGCGATGGCAGCTTCTCCTGGGCCTTCTCTTAACCGCCTTGCTGGTGTTGCCGACGGCGATCTGGGCACTGAACGCCGGCGCCGGCTTCACCGAGCAGGTCGTCGCCAGCCTGGCCGACTGGCGGCCGGAAGCCACGCAGAACCCCTGGTACCTGCAGGCCTGGTTCGCCTTCGTGAACCTCTTCGTCGGCAGCTTCCCGGTCTGGCTCATCCTGGGCTTGCTGTTCCTGCCCAGCTTGCGCCCCTTGCCGCGCGGCAGCCTGAGTGGCGGCGGACACGTCTTGCTTCTCTACGGCGGCCTGATCCTGCTCCTGACACCTCTGGCGGCCCCTCTGTTCGACATCCACAAGGCGCACCAGTTCCGCCTCTATCCCTTCACCCTGCCGCTGCTACCGCTCTTCTTTCGACGCCTGGAGCTGCACGGAGTTCATCGCACCGCTTTGCGCTGGCTCTTCATCCTCTATGCCGTCTTCATCCTGGTGGTGATCCAGGCACGCTTTCAGCATATCGAGGCCGGCCCGGCCTTCTGTGCCAAGTGCCGGATGCAGACGCCCTATCCCGAGACGGCGCAAGAGCTGCGGGCCGAGGGCTACAGCGGCAAAGGCACGATCGTCGCCGGAGATATCCATCTTGCCGGCAATTTCCGCGCTCGTTTTCCCGCGGCCCGTATCCTGACGCCGCGCTATCCGGAGGTTCATCCCCCGGCTGACACGACAGGTGGCTCCTGCCTCGTGATTTGGAATGCGGAAGATGGGCCCGGCGAACTGAAGCGCCTCTACGCCCAACTCCAGGGTCTCGGCGTCACCTTGCCGCCAGCAGATCAGGCCGAGCGGCATCTCTTGAAGATACCCCTGCTGGCGCGAATCGACGTACCGCAGAAAGAGGTAGTCTTGCGTTCCTTCTTGCTTCCGCAGGGAGAGGGTGCGTGTCGATGAGTGAGCGCATTCTCATCATCGGACCGGCCTGGGTCGGCGACATGATCATGGCCGGCAGCCTGTTTCGCCTCCTGAAGCTGCAGGACCCCGACGCCGAGCTCACTGTCGTTGCACCGCCGTCAACCGCGCCCCTGCTTCGCTTCATGCCGGACGTCGCGCATCACGAGCGTTTGGAGACCGCATCCGGTCGAGCGGGTTTCGGCCCGCGCTGGCGCCTGGGCCGAAAGCTCTCGAAGCGAGATTTCCAGCAGGCCATCGTGCTGCCACGCAGCTGGAAGTCGGCACTGGTGCCCTTCTTCGCCGGTGCCAGGCGGAGGATCGGCTATGCCGGCGAGCTGCGATGTGGTCTCCTGAGCGAGCAACACCGCTTCGACCGCAAGGCGGTGCCGCGCAGCGTCGACCGCTTTCTGGCTCTGGGCCTGCCCAATGGCGCACCCCTGCCCGAGCTGCCCAGCTTGCGTTTTCATGTCTCCCAGGATGCGCAGGAGGCCTGCCGAGATCGCTTTTCTCTCAAGCATAGCGCTGCACCGATCCTGGCGCTCTGTCCGGGTGCCGCCTATGGCCCGGCCAAACGCTGGCCGGCCGAGCACTTCGCCACCGTAGCTGGCCGCTGGGCGAAAACAGGCGGCCAGGTCTGGGTGCTGGGTCAGGACGACGACCGGCCGGCCGGAGAGACGATCACCGTAGCAGCACCCGGGGCTGTCACCGACTTCACCGGACGCAGCAAACTGGCCGAGGCCGTCGTCCTCCTCAGTCTTGCCGACAAGGTGGTCAGCAACGATTCCGGGCTCATGCATGTGGCAGCCGCCCTGGAGAAACCCTTGGTCGCTCTCTATGGCTCAAGCACCGCTGCGGAGACTCCGCCGCTCAGCGGCCAGGCCAAGGTCTTGGGACTAGACCTTCCCTGCCGCCCTTGCCACCAGCGGACCTGTCCTCTGGGCCATCTGCAGTGCCTCTGGGACCTATCCCCTGCTATGGTGCTGGACGCCCTTGAATTCCAAGCCTGAGAGGCAAGACTGTCCCCTATGCGCATGCTGATCGTCAAAACCTCGTCCATCGGCGACGTGCTGGACAGCTTTCCGGCGGTCTGGGATGCTGCAAGCTTGGTGCCGGGTCTCGAGATCGATTGGCTGATCGAGCAGGATTTTGCTCTGCTGCCCAGGCGTCATCCGAAGGTTTCACGGGTACTCACGGTCCGCTTTCGCTACTGGCGGGCTCGACCTCTCGCCTGCCTCTTCGGCAGTGCGCTTCGACGCTTCGTCAAGGAAATCAGGGCCGAGCCCTACGATTTGGTCATCGATGCGCAAAGCCTCTGGAAGAGTGCCGTGATGGGGTGCCTGGCGCGCGGTCCGCTGCACGGCTACGACTACGGCTACGAGCGCGAACGCTTTTCGCCGCTACCCTACAACCACCGCCATGCCGTTCCGATCGAGTCCCATGCGGTCGAACGAATTCGCATGCTCTTCGCCGAATCCCTAGGCTACCGGAAGCCGGAGGGACCGCCTGAATTCGGGTTCCCCAAGGCGCGGCAGGCCGAAGAGCCATATCTGGTGTTTCTACATGGGGCCGGCTGGTACTCCAAGCGCTGGCCGGTATCGCATTGGCAGGCTCTGGCACGGCTGGCGGCAGCCGAAGGACTGCGGGCCTATCTGCCCGGCCACTCCAGCGAAGATCGCGATCGGGCCGCGGCCATTGCCGGCAACAGCCCGGCCGAGCCGCGCCATACAGCGACCTTGGATGCGGCCTGGGATCTGATTGCCGGCGCCAGCGGTGCGGTCACCTCGGACACCGGCTTGGGACATCTGGCTGGCGCACTCGGCGTTCCGACCGTAGCGCTTTACGGCCCAAACTCGGTCGGCCGCTCAAAGACCCTGGGCCCTAATCAAGCGCATCTGGAAAGCGAGATGTCCTGCGCGCCTTGCCTAAAGCGAATCTGTCCGCTGCGCGACGACAAGACCTTACCGGGCAAATGCATGGAAGCCTTCGAGCCGATCAAAGTCTGGACGCTCTTGAAGGAGGCGATGTGCGGCTACGAGTCTATCGATCTCAAGCCTACTGCAGGCGGTCTGCCAGGCTGACGAGCACGCCCCTCAGCTACCGGCGGGGAGGCGCGCTCCGAGATCTGTCGGCGGAGCAGGCTCAAGTCGCGATGGATCTCTTGCAGAGCAACTCGAAGTCGCTGAGCCTCCTTTGTATCTTCTCCGGTGGCTGGCGCCCTGTCGAAGAGAGGTGCCGGCACTGCTTCCGCTGCGGCCGGGGGGGCCTCAGCCTTCTCCGCTTCCGGACTTACTCCCTCCGCCGGCGCCGCAGCCGCATCGGGGGCCTCTGTAGCTTCGCTCGCTTCAGCGGCGGGCTCTTCCATCTTGCTTGCCGTCTTCGCGCCGCCCTTTTGGCTGAGCGAGCGCTTGGCACCCTTGATGGTGAAGCCCTCCTGGTAGAGCAGGTCACGAATTCGGGTGAGCAGCTCCATATCTTCGGGTCGGTAGTAGCGGCGCGCCCCCGCTCGCTTCAGCGGCTTCAGCTGAGTGAACTTCGTCTCCCAGAAGCGCAGAACGTGCTGCGGCACGTTCAGCTCGTCCGATGCCTCACCGATCGTGCGAAAGGCCGATGGCCCCTTGCGCGTCGTCCGTCCTGTCCCCGTCTCGCTCGTCCCCCCGCTTTGTTCAGTTGTCACCACCTAAGGCCTCCTGCCGTGCGGCCCCTTCGTTGATCCGCTCCTTCAGGACATGCGATGCGCGGAAGACCAGCACACGTCGCGGAAGAATCGGCACATCTTCGCCGGTTTTCGGGTTTCGGCCGATGCGTTCACCCTTCTCGCGTACGAGAAATGTTCCGAAGGAGGAAATCTTGACGGCCTCGCCCTCCACCAAGGCCGAGGTCATCTCTTCCAAGACTTCTTCTACCAGGGCCGCCGACTCGTTTCGGGATAGGCCGACTTCTTCGTAGACGGCTTCGGTTAGCTGTGCCCTGGTGACCGTGCCATTCTCCATCCGCCCTGCTCCTTCACGCTATCTTGTTTGTTATGGCGAAAGCTTAACGCAGAGCAAAAAACTTGGTCAAATCCGATGTTTATAGACTTGACTTAAATTTCTCAGCCAAATCCCGATCTTGTCACTAGATTGGATCGCCGAGTGGCGAACATCGAACCTAGAATTTTCGTCCTTTTCAAGCGATTGCATCGCCAAGTAATTGAATTCTTGAGCTAAATAGCAGAACGTATCAGACTCGCACAGGGCACTCGGCTACCAGCGCAATAGCGCCGAGCCCCAGGTGAAGCCGCCACCCATGGCTTCCAGCAAGAGCACATCGCCTTCCTTGATACGCCCGTCGCTGACCCCGGAATGCAGCGCCAAGGGAATCGAGGCGGCCGAGGTGTTGGCATGCTTGTTGACTGTGACAATCACTTGATCCATAGGTAAATTCAGCCGCTTAGCCATGGCTTCTATGATTCGGATGTTAGCCTGGTGCGGCACCATCCAATCAATATCACCCGGCGTCAGGTCATTGGCCTCCAGTGCCGCATCGACGGCCTCGGCCATGCGGGTAACGGCATGCTTGAAGACCTCGCGGCCCTCCATACGCAGAAAGCCGGTGGTCTTGGTCGAGCCGGGGCCGCCGTCTACGTAGAGCGCATCGTGGTGATCGCCATCGGAATAGATATGGGTAGAAAGCACACCCCTCTGCGCCCCGGCGCCGTTCAGGGCGACGGATTCCAGGACCATCGCCCCGGCTCCGTCCCCGAACAACACGCAGGTCGAGCGGTCGCTCCAATCCAGGATTCGGCTGAAGGTCTCGGCTGCCACCACCAAGACTCGCTTGGCCTGCCCACAGCGGATGAAGTTGTTCGCCACCGAAAGGGAATAGATGAAACCGCTGCACACGGCCTGAACATCGAACGCCGCCGCCGCCTTGGCACCAAGCTGCGCCTGGATGCGGGTTGCCGTCGCCGGAAAGGTCTCGTCGGGTGTCGCGGTCGCGCACACGATCAGGTCGATGTCCTGTGCCGTCAGGGAGGCAGCCTGCAAGGCATCGCGAGCCGCCGCCACCCCTAGGTCCGAGGTGTACTCACCCTCTGCCGCTATGTGGCGCTGACGAATACCGGTCCGCTTCTTGATCCAGCTATCGTCGGTGTCGACCATGCTGGACATCTCGTCATTGGTGACGATGCGTTGTGGCAGATAGGCCCCACAGGAGAGAACTTTGGCAGCATAAGCCATCAGCTGGCCACCGCCCGAGCGGCCATGGCCGACTCAGTTGCAGTTTCACAGTCTTTTGCAATTGTGTCGTTCACGCCGTATTTCACCATATCGACCGCAACCGACACGGCATGAGCGAAGCCAAGGGCATCGGTGCCACCATGACTTTTAACGACAATTCCATTGAGGCCTAGGAACACCGCCCCATTATAGCGGCGCGGATCGAGTCTTTTGCGTAGTTTCTGCATCGCTTGACGCGCCAGAAGATAGCCAAGGCTGGCAAAGACCGAGGAGCGAAAGGTGTGATTGAGGTACTCACTGATCAGCTTCGCCGTGCCCTCCGCCGTCTTTAGCGCAACATTGCCGGTAAAACCGTCGGTTACCACCACGTCGACAGTCCCTTTGGAGAGATCGTCGCCCTCCACGAAGCCCTTGAAACCCTCAGGGTCGAGCCTGGCCAGGATCGCGCGCGCCTCCTGCAGGGAACCATGGCCTTTGATGTCTTCAGCACCAACGTTCAAAAGCGCATGGGTCGGGTCGGGAAGACCCAGAATGGCGCGCGCGAAGGCACGACCCATGATCGCGAAATCGACGAGGTTCCGGGAATCGCAGCTGACGTTGGCACCCAGGTCTAGCATCACGCTTTCGCCGCGGTGGGTCGGGAAGAAAGACGCGATCGCCGGCCTGTCGATCCCCGGCATGGTACGCAACGAGAGCTTCGACATGGCCATCAAAGCGCCGGTGTTACCGGCCGAGACCGCCGCATCTGCGCGCTTGTCACGCACCGAATCGACCGAGAGGCGCATGGAAGACTTACGCCCGCTGCGTAAGGCGACCGAGGGCTTGGTGTCACTGTCTACGGCGTCGTCAGTATGAACAATTTCAGCGACTTCAGCGAGCTTCTTCAGGCGTTCCAGGTGCGGCGAAATCTTCGCCTCGCGACCGAACAGAAGGAAACGGACCTCCGGATGGCGCTGCCGGGCGATGTTCGCCCCACGCACGACTATAGCCGGAGCCTTATCGCCTCCCATTGCGTCCAAGGCTATGGTCAGATCGGCGCTCACCGCGGTGCTTCGTCCTCGTTCTTGCCGTTCCGGGGTTGGGCTATCCACGCAGTCTAGACTGCCGAAGCGCTGGGATCACCCTTTTAGCGTGCCCAAGTCCATCAAAAGACGTCGCGCAGCCCAAAGCCTAAGCCGGCTCGCACTCCAGCGAACCGTCTCAATCTCGCTATTTCTGCGCCAAACCCGACGCGCAGGCTTGGCATTGTCCATGCAAACCAAAGGTCCGCTACGCCGCCTCGACCACCTCGCGTCCATCGTAGAAGCCGCAGGCGTCGCAGACGTGATGCGGGCGCTTCAGCTCGCCACAGTTGGCGCACTCGGCATAGGAGGCATTGGTCAGGGAATCGTGCGCACGACGCATGTTGCGACGCGACTTGCTGATTTTTCTCTTCGGTACCGCCATGGGACTGTCTTTCTTGCTAGCAGGTGCGCGCGCCGTTGGGGCGCAGCCGTCAACAGGGCGCGCTTCAATAGCGGAATCTCTCGGCTTGGGCAAGCCGTGTCGCTATGCACCTATGGATTGGCTGGCCACAATCAAGACTGCGAGCCATGATCGGCGCTCGATTCGCCCGCCGGTCCGGCATGGCTTTATCACCTCGGCGCCAGCCCTCACCCCTCCGGGTCGCTTTCCGATAGGCTGCCGCGCTGTAGCTTGGCAAGAGCGGCAAAAGAATTGGCACGCCCGTCCTGAGCATCATCCGACAGTTCTGCATCCGGTGCGCGAGGATAAGGGTCGAGTGCCAGAGACAGCTGCTGCGCAACTTCCTCGCCGAGGTCCAGGCCACTCTCCGGCAGCGGCTCCGGCGAATCCGGACTGAGCGCCTCCTCCTCGTCCACCTTGTTCTCGGCCAGGCTGTAGATCTGTTCGAAGCTTTCCACGACCTTTTGGTCAAAGGGCTGCAAAGTGACCACGCAGGATTGCGTGACCTCGGCCGTCAAGTGGCCCTTGACGACGACCAAGCCCAAACTGGGTCTGCCCTCCACCCGAAGATCGGCCGACAAGGCCCCCACGGCACGCAATCCCAAACGTTCAGCCAGAGCCGTGCATTCCGACGGAGTCGCCGCGATCGAGAGATCTTCGCGTCCGGCCCCCAGTTTCTCGAGAGCAAAGGGCCTGGAGAATTCGAACTCTTCAGACATCGCCGACCTCTGTGCGCGGGATGGGAAAAGCGATCCGGCCTTTCGACAGGGCTTGCCAACTCTGGGCCGCGAGTTGGGTATCGGCCTCGTACACATAGTCGGTCAAGGCCTCAAGAATCGCATCGTCGACCTCGGTGGTGCCGTAGAGATTGCGATCCAACACCGCGTTCAGACTCTCTCCGCGACCCTCCACGGCCGCTTCATAGGCCATAGCCCGGCCGTAGTAACCCTCAATCATCCGTTTCACCCGGCACCCAACTCCGATGTCGGAGGCGCCCAACTCGCGCAAATTAAGATCCATGTCTGTGAAGAAAATTTCCGTCAGATCCTGTCCCAGTGCCTCTGCCGCCTCCCCCTCGCGCTTCAGGCGACGCAGCGTCAGGAACATGTGCAAGGTGATCAGATCGAATCGGCCGTCGACACTGTCCGGCACCGCAAGATCGGCGTAAAAGTTCGGCAAGCGGCCTTGCGCCACGATGGCCCGATAGAGCTCGAGCCCCGCTTTCGAGAAACCTGGTTTGCCCAGGAAGCGCTTCAACATTGCAGGTCCGCCCACTATTGTCCGAGGGATGGAGACGCCCGTCCCGCTTCGCCAGCCGATCCAAGATCGCTTGAAGTGACGCGGCTTTTGGGGATATGCAAGCCCTGCCTATCGAAAGAGGAGAAAGGGCCAGCAATGACTGTGCCTACTGCGGCAAACAAAGCCATCGCCGCCATTCTTGTCGCTTTTCTTGTGGCCGCCTGCAGCCAGGAAATTGTGGTGCGCGGCAACATGCCCGATAGCGACGACGTGGCCACGATAGAGCCCGGGATCACCACTCGATCGGAAGTGGCGCGCCTCTTGGGATCGCCCTCGACCGTCTCCAGCTTCCGTGATCGTACCTGGTACTATATCGGCCAGAAGCAGACCAAGTTCGCCTTCCTCGACCCCGATATTCTCGAGCGCTCGGTTCTCGTCGTTCAGTTCGACGACCTTGGCACCGTCGAGGACACCAAGCTCTATACATTAGAAGACAGCGAGTATGTCGAGCTGGTGAGTCGCAAGACGCCAACCGAGGGCCGGGAGTTCGGCCTCTTGGAGCAGCTGCTCCGCAACATCGGTCGCTTCGAGACCCCCGATGCCGCCGCCAGCGGAGGCAGCCCGGCGCCCAATATTCCGGGACTACCATAGAGCAGATCGCGATCTAGAGCAGATGCGCCAATCACTGAATCGATTGTGATGTGGCGGGATGATGCAAGTCTGATTGAAGGTCTCCAGACATGAAGGTCTTGGATGGGACGAGCATTGAGTGGCGATCTGCGGGTTCGTGTTTCGAAGGCATCGCAGGCGGGCCTGTCGGCGCGTGGTGCGGCGGCGCGGTTCGGTGTGGCGCCATCGCCCGCGATCTGCTGGATAAAAGCGGGCGAAAGCCGGTGAGGTGGAGCCGCGACCGACCGGTCGTCGACGCGGGTCGAGCCTTGATGGGCATGAAGGCTTCATCGTGGGCCTGATTGAGACTGACCCTGATTGAGACTGACAAGGACATCACGCTCAATGAGATGGTGGCGCGCCTCGCGGACGAGCGCGACGTCCGGATTGGCCGGCGCGCGCTGAACGACTGGCTGCGCAGGTGTGGCTTCACGTACAAAAAAACCGCGCACGCATTGGAGCAGGAGCGGTCGGAGGTCTTGAGAAAGCGCCAGGCTTGGTTTGACAGCCAACTCGACTTCGATCCGGCCAGGCGGGTCTTCATCGACGAGACGGACCTGTCGACGAAGATGGCGCGGCTGCGTGGGCGTTCCAGGCGGAGCGAGCGTTGTCGCGCGGGCATCCCCCACGGGCATTGGAAGACAACCACCTTTACCGGCGCGCTTCGGCTGACCGGAATGACCGCGCCGATGGTGCTCGACGGCGCCATGAATGGCGTCGCTTTTCTTGCCTATATCGAGCAAGCGCTGGCGCCGACCCTCAATCCCGGAGATGTCGTGATCATGGATGACTTGCCGGCGCACAAGGCCGCTGGCGTCCGCCATGCCATCGAGGCCACAGGCGCCACCCTCACATATCTGCCGCCCTACAGTCCCGACTTCAACCCAATCGCGATGTCATTCGCCGAGCTCAAATCACCGATCCGCGCAAAGGCCGAAAGAACCGTCAGCACCCTCTGGAATACCGTGGGCGACATCATCGGTCTGTTCGAGCCGCACGAGTGCGCAAACGATTTCGCACCAGCAGGCTATGACACTTCATAAAATGGATGTGCTCTAGCGCTCGGCACCGGCTTCGCAGCGGAACCGTGCCGGGCTTTGGCCTTGCTCGCACTTGAAGGCGCGGACGAAGGCAACATCGGACTCATAACCGATACGCTCAACAATCTCCGGGATCGAAAGCGCCGGGTCTTCCAGATAGCGTTCGGCCGTCAGCATGCGCCAGCGGGTGACATAGGAGATCGGCGCGATGCCGGTGGTCGTGCGAAAGTGTTCGGCAAAGGAAGAACGCGACATGCCGGCTGCATGGGCCAAGCCGTTCAAGTCCAGCGGTCGATCGATCTCGCTGTGGATCTTTTGAATGGTGCGTGACAGATGGCGATCGACGACCGCGGCCAGGGAGGCCACACGAGCGGGCTGCTCCAGAGCGAAGGCGCGCAGCATCTAGACCAAGATCACCTGGACCAGGCGCTCCACCACCACGTCAGACCTCGGTTCCTGTTTGGCCGATTCGGCGACCAGCAGAGAGAGTGATCGGGTCGACGCCCTTGTCGCCGGCCTGCCGCACGAGGATGTAGGGCGGCAGCCACTCCATCAGCAGGTATGCGCGAGAGCGCCGATAGTCGTTGTGGCCGCAAATCAGGCGTACCAATGCCTCCTAGCCCCGAAACAGCGGTCGTCACGCCGTAATCGCCTCGACCACGCGGCGGCCCGGCACCGACTGGCGCCCGGCTCTATCGGCGACGATGTGGCGCGCGCCGCCCGGAAAGTGGAGGAGATCGCCAGCCTCCAGCGTCACCACCTCCTCACCCCGATCCAACAACACCGCGCCCGATATCAAGTAGTGAAACCGAGAGACCTTCGGCACGTCGACCTCCATCGCCCAGGGCGGCGAGAAATCCTCCTGGAAGTAGACGCAGGCACTGAGCTCGATCATGCGGAAGATGTCGTCGAGAATGTCGGTCATGCCCGCCTCCTTTGAAAACGCCTCTGCCTAATACCAGCGGCAAGAAAGGTTGACTTGGGTGATTCCCGACGCGGGTAGAGATGTGATTGAAGGCATGCGAAGGAGGATCGTCATGCCATCGAGTGTTGAGCTTGGCGACGATTACGATGCAGCCAGCCTTCGGGGACTGGCCAAGCGCTGTGCGGATCCGAGGCAGACCCGCCGTCTTCTGGCCCTGGCGGCCGTCTACGACGCGATGAGCCGGGCTGAAGCGGCAAAGATCGGCGGAATGGATCGCCAGACGCTGCGGGATTGGGCGCACCGCTTCAATGCCGAAGGGCCGGATGGCCTGACGAACCGCCCAGGCGCCGGGCGTCCGCGTCGTTTGTCGGCGGAGCAGATGAGCGCGCTGGCGGCGATCGTCGAGGCCGGCCCCGATCCGGCAGTCGACGGCGTTGTACGCTGGCGACGGGTCGACTTGAAGCGGGTCATCGAAGAGCGTTTCAAGGTCATCTATAGTGAGCGTAGCGTCTCCGCGCTGCTCCGGGTTCTCTCTTTTTCCTTTATCGGCGGACGCCCGCAGCATCCGGCCCAGGATCGACCTGTCCTGGAGGCATTCGAAAAAACTTCTCGCGCACGCTCGTAGCGCACAGAGGCCATCTGCCCAAGACGATGCCGATCGAGATCTGCTTCCAAGATAAAGCCAGGCTGGGACAGAAAAACGGCCGCACGCACATCTGGGCCAGGACCGGCACCCGCCCACGCCTGCCGGCCGACTGGCGCTACGAGAATGTCTGTCTCTTTTGTGGCCATCTGCCCGCGCCGCGGCACCGCTGCCGCTCTCATACTGCCGAAGGCCAACACCGAGGCCATGCAGATGCACCTCGACGAGATCGGTCGCAACCTCACCAAGGGCGCTCACGCTGGCGTCCTTATGGATCGGGCCGGATGGCACAGAGGTGGCTCGGGAAAGCTGGACAGGTGAGTTAAGTGGCGTTTTCGCTTGAGATCGGCCTGATAGCCGAGAGCGAGGAGAGATCATGGCAAGACGCCCGCACCGGAGCCACAGTCCAGCATTCAAGGTGAAAGTGACCTTGGCAGCCATCCAAGGCGAGAGGACGCTGGCCGAGTGAGCCCGGCAGTTTGACGTACACCCCAACCAGATCACCCAGAACTCACCCAAGGGAATGTTCCGTTTGATGTTGAAACTCGTCTGAGTGACGCTGCTTGATGTGAGGTTATGCGGCGTCCTCGATCCGGTCAGGCAGGTGCTTTTGGTGTTGCCCGATGAGAGCCTGCTTGAGAATGGGCAGTTGCTTGTAGGCCTCAATGCGCCGGAAGCCCTTCTTGGCTTCTAACATGCCCGCCGCGGTCCAGCGTAGGGCCATCTTGGCATCTCGCCAGGGCTTCACGTTTCGGCAGACCTGCCGGATGACGCTGTTCATGGACTCGATGATATTGGTGCTGGCGAGCGACCGGCGCAATGCAAGCGGTAAGCCGCGCCTGACCACTGTCAGGATTTCGTCGAGACCTTCGAGGAGCGATCGGGACACATCCGGCGCTTCCTGCGCGAAGCGCCGCGCCAGATTACGCATCGGGCGTTCGGCCTTGTCGGCATCGTCCAGCTCCCAGGCCTGCTTCAAGGCGCGTCGCACGGAGGCATGGTGCCTGGGCACAAGCCGGTCGGTGATGTTGCGTGCCTTGTGGATTTGGCAGCCCTGGATGGGGATATCCGCGCCGAAGGTCCGCCGCAGAGCTTTACCGAGAGCCTTGGCACCATCCACGATGAAGAGGTAGCAGCCTGCGGGGTCGAGCCCGCGCTCGATCGGATCGTCGAGCAAGGCCTGTAGGGTTGCAGCGTTCTCCGTGGCCCCGTCAATGACGCCCAAGGGGTGTTTTTGCCCGGAAACCTCAACGCCGACAGCCCCGATCGTCAACAGGCGGTCGTCCAGATGTAGCCCGTCGATCTGGATCGCAACGAGGTCCAGTTCCGATGGATCGGACCCCATCCACTCTGCGAATGTGGCCTGCGTCAGCGCTTTGAACCGTCGCGAGACCGCAGAGTTGGACAGGCCGCTGCCCGCGTCCGCCGGAACGCCGGCCTCGGGCAGCCGAACGGCGCGGCAAAACTTGCGCGGGGCCACATTCATCGCCATCGGGTTCATGGCCCACCGGTCGAGAAACCCTGTGGCCGAAATCTCTTCCCAACTCGGCAAGGGCATTTCCTTGCCCGTGTCCTGGCTACGCACCCGAGGGCGATCCACGGCGATCTTGCCGCCGTGAATGCCAACCTGCGCTTCCGAATGGCCCCAACGCTAGTCGGGCTTCTCAGGTGAATGCTCGTAGCGCTCACCGGCAAGCCATGTCACGTCCTCGTTCAGCAGTCGGGTCAGGCTTTCCATGCCTGCCATCGGACAGCATTGCTCGAAGCTCTCCCTCACAGCTTCAAACGCTTCATCGACAAGCGAAGGCGCAGTCGGCGCTGTGGCCAGGGCAAGGGGGGATGTGGTCGTCGTCTTCATGGTGTTGCTTCCTTCTTCGGTTCAAGCACACCGAGCCCAAGGCTCGGCGGAAGCAACGCCACACTAATTCAAAGGTTCAACATCAAACGGGACATTCCCTAACTCAAGGCAATTGCGAATGTATCATTGTGATTCAAACCTCGGACGAGGCTTCGCTGGCGTTTGCCAAAACCCTTTGCGAAAGAGATCGCCGATTCCGAATCATCTCGCATCGGGCAAGCCTCTGCTTCAGCGAGCCACACAACACCGGCATCCGGGCAGCGCGCGGATTATATCTGCTTGCTCGACTCCGGCGCCACCTTGGCGAACCAGTCGATTGAAATCTGTCTAGAGGGTGCCAAGCTGGAGACGATTCCCTTACTGGCCGGCGTTTACTGCGACAGCGAAGGACTCTCTGAGCCGAATCAAACGCCGTCTAGCACATCGGCCATTCAGAACCTCGAGACAACCGACTTCGATTCGGTTGAAAGCGGACGACCTTTCGGCCCTCGCCAGCCTGTGCTGAAGACCGCGGTCTTGCGTGCGTTCGGTGGCTTCGATGAGTCGCTGAAAGGGGGCGAGAAGGACGATCTATGGAAGCGGATTCGCCGGCAGGGGTATGTTTTCGCAGCCGTGCCCGCCGCTGGTGCTCCCTATCGAGGTGGAGCCACCGACGAACAGGAGGTGGCTGTTGAGCACAACGCCAGCGACGAGGGCCGATATGGAATTGACGTCGACCCGAGGGAGCAGGCCGCTGTCGCTGCCGCTATCTTTCTGAATAAAGACTATCACATGCGGGTATCGGCTGGTCTGGTCGGCGCACTTGCTAGGCTCGGATTGAAGGCCGTGGTGGTCGATATCTCATCGGCATATCGGGACGAGGGGGTTCGCTCGACCGCAGCCGAACTGGGGTCCGAGATCCTCGGACTCTCCAACTTTCTGCTGGGTTGCTGCCGTCCGAACATCGCCGTCTGCTTCAACGACTGGGACCCTGTCATCCGCAGCCTATTTTCGGTGTTCCACAAGACCGGCGTCCAGACGCTGGCCATCGTTGAAGACGTCCGGGACCATCGCGATGCAGACACCGGACGAATCCGCGAAGCCTACAGGCACTGTGACACGGTGGTGCTGCCCGGCGCGCATGACGAGAAATACTTTGCCGATTCAGATCCAAGCTATTCTGGTCGGCTGCGTTCCCCGGGTGGTGGGGATGCGCAAGGTCTGAGCCGGAAACGCCTTTCCCAAACGGCCGAGCAGCATCCTGATCAACAGCAACCTCTCCTATGGCGTCTAGACGCATACGCGCGATGACTGGCTGCGATCCGCCGTTCGCTCTGTTTACGCGGCCGGATTGCAGCCGGTGATCTCGCGCCATCCCGCGGACAGCGGCAAGGTGCACGAGGACCTGCAAAGCGAAGCCTCTTTCTACGAAGCCCTGGAGCGGTGCGATGGCCTGATCAGCCGTTTCGGAAGCGGCCCGCTAGAGGCCTTGGCGATGAAAAAGCATCTGGTCTACTACAACCCGCATGGCGAGGAGGTGGACAAGTATCTGGAGCCTTTGGGCTGCTATCCCATCGCTAGGTCGGAGAACGGCCTTGTGCAGGCGCTGTCAGGCCTATCTCGGCCGAACGCAGAGGCTGTGGCCCGCATTGATGCCTTCTTGGATCACCACACGGGCGCGCCGGACCGGGATCCCTATGAAACCTTGGCAGGCTTGATCGCCGACCAGATCGAGCAATCGCCAAAACCCGATCTGGAAAGCTTGCGAAGCGGTTTCGCACGCTTGGACGCGGCAACCGCCGCACTCTCCGATCAGAGCGTCATGCGTTACTTCCTAGCATCGTATGGCCGTATGAACCAGCTCTATCGCTCACAGTGTCACTCCAGCCCCGCAGAAGCCATCCTGGCCGGCGACGACTATTTTCCAAGCGTGATCCGTATGTTGAGCAGGCACTCCGACGATCGCGACAAACCATAGCTTCGGGTGTGTCCATCGTTCGCTGTAGGTAGGGTCTGCACGAAAACGGGAAGGACTCTGCCAAAAAACTAGGAGAATGGCGGGAGTGACGGGACTTGAACCCGCGGCCTCTGGCGTGACAGGCCAGCGCTCTAACCAACTGAGCTACACCCCCTTGCCTAGGGCTCGGGCAGGCCGCTTGTTACGGCGCACCGAGATGCGCGTTGATTAGGCCACCCGAGGCGTTCGGTCAAGCCGAAAATGGCAGGGATCTTGCGGTTCCGGCTTGGAAGCGTGAGCGTTCTGGGGCTCAGAGTCTTTCTTGGCTATGCTCGATTCCCGCCCAGCCTAAGGAATCAGGATTCATGGAACTCTATTATCTTCCCGGGTCGCCCTTCGCCCGCATCGCACGGGCCCTAGCGCTGGAACTGCAGCTCGACTGCGAGCAGGTGGAGGATAGTTCCGTCCCGCCAGATGATCGGCGCTCAATGCTCAGGCACGTTCCTGCTTGCCAAGCTCGGACTGCTCGGCGATCGCCCGGCCAGCACCGATCTCACGACAAAGCCTTGGGTCATCGAGGCTGGAGTTCGGTTCCTGGACCAAGACTTCTATGCCGAGTGGCAGATCGCAACGGTCGGCGGCTGCCTCGCCTCGCAATACCTTGCAGCCTGGATCCTGCTGAGGGTGGGCAGCAGTAAGTGCAGATCGCAGCGCGCTGGGCTCGAATGACAACAGGCGGCGCTCCGGCTTGTGGATCTACCCGGGCAGCAGGAACCACAAAAGCAGCGGCGTCGTGGCGACGGAGATCAATGAGGAGACCAAGACGACGCCGGCGACCTGCGGTCCGGCGTTGCTGTATCGCTCGGCAAAGAGGAAGTTGAAGACCGCTGCCGGCATCGACGCCTGGACGATCAACACGCCCCGCGCCGTTCCCTCGAGACCCAGAAGCCAAGTGACGGCAAAGCCCAAGACCATGCCGATCCCGATGCGCCCGAACGACAGCACCAAGGCTTGGCCCAGATTGGCGATTTTCAGGCGAGCGAGCGAGACGCCCAGCGCCATGACCAGCAAGGGAATGGCAATGCCGGCCAAGAGGTGCAGCGTTTCCGCCAGCCAATGCGGCAGCTTGAGGCCCGTCGTTAGAATCAACACAGCCACGGCGACGGCATAGAGGATCGGCATGCGCACCATCTGCTTGAGCGAGACGCTGCCGGCGGCGATGGATACACCCACGGTAAAGTTCAAAATCGCGGAGATGGCAAAGAGGGTGATGCCCAGAGCCAGGCCCGCCTCGCCATAGGCGAAGAGGCAGAACGGCAGGCCCATGTTCCCGGTGTTTCCGAAGATCAGCGCTGGCAGATAATGGCTTTGGCACCAGCGGAGCAGAAACAACAGGAGCGCGCCGGCGACCCCGACCAGCCCATAGAGGACCAGGGTTGCCAGCACCATGTCGCTGAAGGCGTCGAGCGAGATCTCGGCGCGCAGGAAGGTGTCGATTACCAAGGCGGGTGTGGCGATCAGGACGGTGAGCTGTGCCACCATTGCCGAATCGAAGGGCTTATCCAGACGGGCCCAGACATAGCCGAGCGCAGCGATCAGGAAGACCGGCGCGATGATGGTCAGGATCTCGGCGACCACGTGGCCTTTCTCCCAGAGAGCCGTTGTGACGGTTGTTCCGTCTCAGTTCTCACCCAACAGTGTTTCATGCAGCCGCTCCCAAGCGCCTTCGTCGGACGCCAGCAGCAGGCCTTCACCTTCGTGGCGTAGCGGGTTGTATGCCGCTTTGCTGTCGGTAAAGCGCGCGACGGCGCCAGCTTCCCGCAACAGCAGACAGCCCGGCGCGTGATCCCAGGGCTTGAGCTTTGTGAAGAAGGCGAAATCCGATTCGCAGGCCAAGAGGCGGAGATACTCGATCCCGGCGGAGTTCAAGCTCCGCAGGGCGTCGACGCGCTCGCGCCTTCGCGACATCTTCTGCGCCATAGCGCGCGGCGCGAAGTGGCCGGCATGGATCGTGCCGCGCAAATCGGCTGCCAGATTGGGATTATCCGGAACTCTTGTCGTTTGGCCATCGACCTGCGCTCCCTCGCCTCTCATGGCGATGGCCAGTCGGTCCAAGGCCGGTGCATAGATCCAAGCGGCCTCCGTCTTGCCTTTGCGGACCAGCGCGATCATCAGCGCGAAATGGGGCCGACCGCGCGAAAAATTTTCGGTGCCGTCGATGGGATCGACGACCCAGACCCAGTCTCCACCATTCAACCAATCCAAGCGTGCAGGATCTTCGGACACACCCTCCTCACCGACGACCCGGGAACCTGGCAACAGGGCGGTCAAGCCGGCCGAGAGCGCGGCCTCCGAGGCCGTGTCGGCCACCGTCAACGGTTCCTGTCCGGCCTTGAAGCTGATGTCGCCTTGCTCCAGGTTCTGCCAGCGAGGCATCACCTCCTCTGCTGCCACCTGCCGGAGCAGAGCCACAATCTTGTCGCTGTCGATGATCATGCTCGGCGACATAGCCCGCCTGCCGCAGGCTGACAAGCCACAGCCGGCGTGGGTCAGCCCCGCAGACCCGATCCCTCCGGCGCACTCACCAGGGCTGAAATCGGTACCAAAACGAAGCCACGGGCGATGGCGTCAGGTATCCAGATCTCCAAAGCCGTCACTGTACCGTCATGCGGATGTCCGATGGCGATGGCGTAGCCCTGGCGCTTGGCCAAGGCCTCCGCTTTGGCGAGCTGCTGCAGCACCATCCCCGGATCGTCGCCGCCGTGATCCAGGAAGATATCCCGCGCGATCGTCGGAATTCCGGCCGCCTTGGCGGCGCTCTCGCCTTGACTGGCACCGCTGGTGACGGAATCGAGGAACAGAGCACCGGAACGGGCCAAACGCTGCATGACCAGATCCATCTTGCGTCGATCGGCGGTGAAGGCACTGCCCATGTGGTTGTTGATGCCGACGAAGGCCGGGAAACGCTGCATCGCCCAGTCCAGTCGCTGGCCGATCTCCGCGTCGGAAAGCGACGTCAGGAGCGCATTCTTTCCAGGGTTGTTGCCAGCCAGGTCCTTCGGCTCCATCGGCATGTGGATCAGTAACTCGTGTCCGCGTTTGCGTGCGCGCGCCGTCATCGCCGGCAGGTCGTCGGCATAGGGCAGGAAGGCCAAGGTCAAGGGCCCAGGTAGCTCGATGGCATTGCCTGAGCGCTGCTTGCTGGGTCCCAGATCGTCCAGCACGATGGCGATCATGGGCTGTCCCGCTTTGGCACTGTGTGCGGCCGCGTAGCGTTTCCAGGCTGGCGAGGCCGAGGCTTTCGGCGGCACCACGGCCACCTCCTTAGGCGGTGCCTTCTTCTCTGCAGGGGCCGCGACTGTCTCGGGCTTGGTCTTGGGCGACACCGCCTTCTTGACTTTAGTGGTCTGCACTTCGAGGGGTTTCGAGGCTGGTGGTACGGGTGCCTCCTTACTCTCGTCCTTTGCCGGGCTATCTGCCGCCGCAAGCTTCTGCGACTCCTCATCGCCGGGCCAGGAGAGGGTCAGAGCGGCCAGCACCAAAAGTGCAAATCCTGCGAGGCCCGCCCCGACCCGCGCCAAGAAGCCTCGACCCTGCACCTTACTCCGGCGCCGCGCAGTCTTCTTCTTGGCCGGCGCCCGCTTGCTGGAGGGCCGGCGGCCCGACGCCTTGGCAGCCGGTTTTCGCGGCCCGGCGGTCTTGCGCGAAGCAGCCTTGCGCTTGGCTGGAACCTTCTTGCTGCGCGTGGTTTTGGGCGAACGGGCCATCTCTTTCCTCGTCCAGGTATCTCGAGCGGGTCGCGTTCAGGTGCAATCACCTGCTCGCGTGAATCCGCTCTATTTTCAAAGTTGTAGAGTAGGATTCAGACAACAAATCGTTTCCATTTGACGTCATCCTGCTCTAGGCTGCACCAAAGGCAACGATAGCAGGCTGGCCCGCGTCGGCAACAGGGCTTCCATCACCTTTGCGGACCACGCAGCGGCTGCTATTAAGGCGCCACACGGAACCCAGGTTCACCAGAACACCTGCACCCTGAACACAAGAGACGGTCGCGCCCAGCCATGCTGCTCCTCATCGATAACTACGACAGCTTTTCCTACAACCTCTTTCACTTCCTTGGCGAACTTGGGGCAGAGGCCGTGGTTCGGCGGAATGACCAGATTTCGGTCGACGACGCCCTGGCGCTGAAGCCGACCGCCATCGTGCTCTCGCCGGGTCCCTGCGATCCCGACCGGGCCGGGATCTGCCTCGACCTGGTGACCGCCGCTGCCGAGCGAAAGCTCCCGCTGCTGGGGGTTTGCCTGGGACATCAAACGATCGGACAGGCCTTTGGCGGACAGGTCGGACGCGCTCCAGCACCGATGCACGGCAAGCTCTCCGAAGTTCACCACCAGGGAGACGACCTCTTCGTCGGCCTGCCCTCGCCCTTCAAGGCCACCCGCTACCACTCGCTGGTGGTCCAGCCGGCGAGCGTGCCGGACTGCTTGCAGGTGACGGCCAAGAGCAATGCTGACATCGTCATGGGCCTCAGCCATCGCGAGCTGCCGCTCTACGGCGTCCAGTTCCATCCCGAATCCATCGCCTCGGAACATGGCCACAAGCTGCTGGAAAACTTTCTTAATCTGGCGAATGTGCCGCGGACCGTGGCGGCATGAGCGCAGCCAAGCAGGGCGACATGGCCGACATCAAGTCGCTCCTCGGCAAGGTCGCCGCGGCGCAGGCTCTGAACGCAGCCGAGGCCGAGCAGGCCTTCTCGATCATCATGTCGGGTGATGCCACCCCCTCGCAGATGGGTGGCTTCCTGATGGCGCTGCGGGTGCGCGGCGAGAGCATCGAGGAGATCACCGGCGCGGCCCGGGCGATGCGCGCCCGTATGCTCCCGGTGGATGCGCCGGCGGGCGCGATCGACACCTGCGGCACCGGGGGCGACGCCAAGGGCACCTTGAACGTCTCCACGGCCAGCACCTTCGTCGTGACCGCCTGCGGTGTGACCGTGGCAAAGCATGGCAATCGGGCGCTCTCCTCGAAATCGGGTGCCGCGGATGTGCTGCAGGCGCTGGGCGTCAACGTCGACGCCGATATGAGCCTGATTGCGCGTGCGCTGAAGGAGGTCGGCACCTGCTTCCTGATGGCGCCGCGCCATCACGCGGCCATGCGCCATGTCGGCCCGACCCGGTTCGAGCTCGGCACCCGCACCCTCTTCAACCTGCTGGGGCCGCTGTGCAATCCGGCACGGGTGCGCCGCCAGGTCCTGGGCGTCTTTTCGGCGGATTGGATCGAGCCGCTTGCCGAGGTGCTGCGCGCCCTGGATCACGAGAAGGCCTGGGTGGTGCATGGGGCCGGTGGTTTGGACGAGATTTCGACCTTGGGCAGCACCGAGGTCGCGGCCCTGGAAGACGGCGCCGTGAAACGCTTCAGCCTGCATCCCTCGGACCTGGGCTTACCAACGGCACAGATGGAAGACATCCTTGGCGGCAAGGCGGAAGAAAACGCCGGCGCGATCCATGCACTGCTGGCCGGGGCGAAAGGCGCTTTTCGCGACATCGTACTGATGAATGCGGCAGCCGCCTTGGTCGTGGCATCGCGAGCGAAAAGCCTTCAGGAGGGTGCCGGCTTGGCCGCAGAGGCCTTGGACAGCGGTGCCGCAAAGGATGTCTTGGCGCGCTTGATCGCGCTCACCAACAGTGAAGGCTGAGGAAGAACGATGAGCTACGTACTGGCCAAGATCTGTGCCGACACCCGACGGGAGTTGGCGCGGCGCCAAACCGCAACCCCCATGGCTGAAGTCGAAGCAGCCGCTGCTGCGGCCGATGCGCCGCGTGGCTTTGCCAGGGCCCTCGCGGATGCGGCCGAGCGCCGGGGCTATGGCCTCATTTGCGAGATCAAGAAGGCCTCGCCGTCGAAGGGGCTCATCCGCGCCGACTTCGATCCGCCCAGCCTGGCCAGCGCCTATGCCGAGGGCGGCGCCAGCTGTCTCTCGGTCCTGACCGACGAACCCTACTTTCAAGGCAAGGACGACTACCTGCACCAGGCCCGCGCCGCCTGTTCGCTGCCGGTGTTGCGCAAGGACTTCATGCTGGAGCCCTATCAGATCCTGGAAAGCCGAGCACTCGGTGCCGACTGTGTGCTCCTGATTCTGGCGGCACTCGAGAATGCCAAGGCGCGTGAGTTGGCCGAGTTGGCGAAGATACTGGGCATGGACGTCCTGGCCGAGGTTCACGACGACGCAGAGCTTGAGCGGGCACTCCGGCTGGATGCGGCTTTGTTGGGAATAAACAATCGTAACCTCAATACTTTAGAGGTAACACTTGGGACGACCCGCCGACTTGCGAAGGAGATTCCCGGCGACCGTTTCCTGGTGGCCGAAAGCGGTCTGAAGACCCGCGAGGATTTGGCTGAACTCCAAGGTCTAGGTGCCAGAGCCTTCCTGATCGGTGAATCGCTGATGCGGCAGAGCGATGTGTCGGCAGCTGCGCGTGCACTCCTGCCAGCCGGCGCCCGGGGCGCAGCGGCATGAGCGGCCTCACCCATTTCGACGCCGAAGGGCGCGCCGCCATGGTCGATGTCAGCGACAAGGAGACGACCGAGCGCTTGGCAACGGCACGCGGCGAGGTGATCATGGCACCGGAGACCTTTGCACTGGTCGCAGCTGGGCGCATGGGAAAGGGCGATGTTCTGGGAGTCGCCCGCTTGGCCGGGATCATGGCGGCCAAGCGTACGCCGGAACTGATCCCGCTCTGCCATCCCCTGGCTTTGACCTCGGTCAAGGTCAATCTTGCTTTGGAAGAGGCACGTTCGGCGGTGACCATCGAGGCGACCTGCAAGCTGAAAGGGCGCACCGGTGTGGAGATGGAGGCGCTGACCGCCGCCTCGGTCGCAGCTCTGGCGGTCTATGACATGTGCAAGGCGGTCGACCGTGGCATGACCATCGGCGCCATTCGCCTGGTCGAGAAGAGTGGCGGCAAGTCTGGCCATTTCAAGCAAGCCTGATGCTCTCCGTCCTCAACGCCCGCGCCCGTATCCTAGAGGCCTTCGCTCCGCTGTCGGCGGAGACCCTGCCGGTCAATCAAGGCCTGGACCGGATTCTGGCCGAACCCCTGATGGCGCGCACCACGCAGCCGCCGGCAGCGGTCTCGGCGATGGACGGCTATGCCGTACGCAGTGCCGATGTCGCCACCCTCCCCTGCAGCCTGACCGTCGTCGGTGAGGTTGCCGCCGGAACCGCCCTGGAGCGTAGGATCGGACCGGGAGAGGCGGCGCGGATATTCACCGGCGCGCCGCTTCCGCCCGGCAGCGACACCATCGTCATCCAAGAGAACGTCACCCGCGAGGGCGATCGCATCGCACTCACAGAGGCAAGCGAAGCCGGTCGCTACGTGCGGCCGCAAGGCCTGGACTTTCGTGCTGGAGAGACCGCCCTGCCCTGCGGTCGGCGCCTGACCGCCCGCGATCTGGGCCTGGCTGCCGCCATGGACCACGCCTGGCTGCCGCTGCACCGTCGGCCCCGTGTCGCCATCTTGGCAACCGGTGACGAGGTGGTGCTGCCGGGCGAGCCGCGCGGACCCAGCCAGATCGTCAGCTCCAATGCCTTCTCGCTCTCCGGCCTGGTCGAGGCCGAAGGCGGCCTTCCGGTCAATCTGGGCATCGCACCCGACCGTGGCGATGCTCTCCAGGAGCTGGCGAGCGGCGCGGCCGGTTGCGATCTGCTGGTGACCACCGGCGGTGCCTCGGTCGGCAAGCACGACCTGGTGCGAAGCGCTTTGGCCGAAACCGGATTCGACCTAGACTTCTGGCGGATCGCCATGCGGCCCGGCAAGCCGCTGCTGTTCGGGCGTCTGGGGGCCATCCCGCTCTTGGGACTGCCCGGCAACCCGGTCTCGACTCTGGTCTGCGGCTTGATCTTCCTGCGGCCGATCCTGCAGCACCTGCAAGGCTTGCCCAGCGAACCCAAGACCCTGCAGGGCCGTCTCGGCATCAACCTACCGGCCAATGACATTCGCGAAGACTATCTGCGCAGCCGGGTCGAATGGTCCGAGGAGGGAACTGCTACCGTCTTTCCCTTCAAGCGCCAAGACAGCTCCATGCTGGCGATCCTGTCGCAGGCGGATGCCTTGGCGGTCCGCGCCCCGCACGCGCCACCGGCCAAAGCCGGCGAGGCCATCACAATTCTCCCGCTCGACCGCGGGATTTAGACCGGCACGACTCTCAGATTGATTGATTCATATTCTGCAAGCTGTCTTGACAGGCGACCAGAACCAAAGTAGAACGATTCGCGTATTCACATTTTGTTCTTGTCCCCTGTCTGGATGCCGCGGCGGACGCGCAGGGAATGAGAAGTCCAAAGGAAAAGGGTCGAGCACAATGCTGACGCGAAAACAGTATGAACTGCTTCACTACCTTCATGGCTATCTCGAGAAGCGTGGGGTCTCCCCCTCCTTCGATGAGATGAAGGAGGCACTCGGATTGAAGTCCAAGTCGGGAATCCATCGTTTGATCCTGGCTCTCGAAGAGCGGCGCTTCATTCGCCGCCTGCCGAACCGGGCGCGCGCCATAGAGGTGCTGAGATTGCCCGAGGATCTCAGCCAAGAGGCCAAGCCGCGTGGCTTCTCGCCGAAGGTGATCCAGGGAGACTTCGGCGAGACCGCCCCGCCGCCCCGCGAGGAGGAGGAGGAAGCGCCAGTCGCTGAAGCGACGCTCTTACCGCTTTACGGCCGGATCGCTGCGGGTACTCCGATCGAAGCGCTCCGCGATCACAGCACCATGATCGAAGTGCCGCCGAGCATGCTGGGCCGTGGCGAGCACTATGCGCTCGAGGTCGAGGGCGACTCCATGATCGAGGCCGGCATTCTCGACGGCGATACCGTAATCATCAATCGCGACGAGACGGCCGACAACGGGGCCATCGTCATCGCCCTAATCGACGACAGCGAGGCCACCTTAAAGCGGCTCCGCCGCAAAGGTCGCGCCATCGCCCTGGAGCCCGCCAACAAAAGCTACGAGACCCGCATATTTCCACCCGAACGGGTGAAGATCCAAGGCCGGCTGATCGGGCTGCTGCGGCAGTATTAGGTGCAACACAAGAGCACTGCAGCCGGTAGTTCTCGTAAAGCTGTCGACGGGGCGGCGATTGCGACCTCTAGCCCGCTGTGACTTTTGTCACCAGTTCCTTGTAGAGGGCCTGTAGTCGCCCCGTCATCGGCCCAGCGCCCTTATGTGCGCCGATGACCTTGCCATCGATCTCGGCCACGGGTATCTGGGCACCGAAAGGTTCCGGTTAGGAAGGCCTCGTCGGCACTATAGGTCTCATAGAGGCTGAAGTTCTTCTCGAAAACGGGGATGGCGTTCTCGCGACAGAGGTCGATGATCTTCTGTCGCGTCACCCCGTTCATGCAGTAGTCACCGCTAGAGGTCCAAACCTCACCCCGGCGAAGGATGAAGAAGTTGCAGGCGTTGGTCGTGTTTACGAAACCACCATGGGGATCCAGCATCAGCGCTTCCTGGGCTCCGGCCTGTTCGGTCTGTAGGCAGGCGATGATGCAGTTGAGCTTGGGGTCCTGAGACAGGGGAAGCCCGCGGACTTGGGGACCATTGCCAGGCTGATCCCCTCGGACTGGAGGCTGGATTTCGCTTTGGAGTGCTCCATGATCATGACGACGGTCGCGCCGAAGCGCGCAAGGCCCGGGTGTTGGAAGGGCTTCGTCTTACGGCCGCGAGTCACCATCAGCCGGCAATGCGCATCCGCGGTCGTTCCGTTGGCAGCGGCGGCTCTGTTCAGAGCCTCCAGTATGCCGGCCTCGTCCAAGCCGATGACGATGGATACCGTCTTGCAGCTGTTGAAGAGGCGATCCATGTGCTCGTCGAAGAAGGCCCACTTGCCGTTATAGAGCCGCATGCCCTCCCACATGCCGTCTCCCAACATGAAGCCGGAATCGTAGACTGAGACCTTGGCTTCTTCACGGGACACGATCTTGCCGTCCAAGTAGATCATGCGGTCGCGATTGCGCGGATCCTCTTCGGCGTCGTGCGTGCTGTGACTGTCGTTGCCCATTCTCGCCTCACCCCTGCGATCGATCCGGCAGACCACCTTGTCTCGGAGATCTGCCGGTTCTGCTGTTGCTTGTTGTGACTGTCTGCCTGGAAGGGCCAAGCGACTATTTCCAACCACGCTCCCTGTAGTAGCGAAGCGCACCCGGGTGCAGCGGTGCGATATTGCCGTTGGCGATCATGTCGGTTTCGTTCAGATGCTTGAAGGCCGAATGCAAGTCCTTCAAGCGCCCGAAGTCGTCGAAGACCGCCTTGACGATCTGGTAGACGGCTTCCTCATCGGTGTCGCTGGAAGGTCACCAGATTGGCCAGAGGACCGTAGGACTGAATGGTCTCGACTGCCCCTGATACATGCCGGCGGGAATGGTCGCCTTTGCGTAATGGGGTGTCTTCTCGACCGAGGCGTCGATCTTGTTGTCGCAAAGCGCCTGCGACTGTTCGGCGGACTTCAGTGCGGAGGTCAGCGCCAGGTCTTCGACCTTGATGCCGATGGTGTCGAGCAAGACCTCTGCTGTGGCGCGCGACCCCAATCCGGGGTTGCTGATATTGACTTTCTTGCCCTTAAGATCGGCCCGGGCGACCACGGTCACCACGTCCGGATGGGCGGAGAAGACCGAGCGCAGCTTCTCGTTGGGGCCGGAATTGCTGAAGGTACTGGCTCCGTTCATCACGTGGTACTGCCAGTCCGACTGCACTGTGGCGAGGTCGAGGTCACCTGCGACAATGCCGTTCAGATTTGCGATCGGGCCGCCGGTGGCCGGAGCGGTATAGCGGTATCCATGTTCGGATGAGTGCCGATTGAAGAACTTACAAACCGATTGGCCGACGACGTAGCAGATGCCGGTCTGTCCGGCTGTTCCGATGGTGACGAACTTGGTGTCTTGGGCGACGGCGGGTGCAGCTGCAGCCAGCCCGATCAGGGCAAGGCCGCAGAGCGCACCGAAAGTGACGTGGCGGGCCATGATTGTCCTCCCGAAATGCAGTTTCGTTACGCCCCACCCTGCTAGTGTCGAGGCTTAAGAACGACGCGACCATAAGATTATAGGATTGTCGACAAACAACTTCAGAAAGTTCAGACTGGCTCTGCCCGTTGCCGGAGAAGCGTTCCAGATCTCTGCAGTCGTGCCCTCCTCAGATCGGCAAAGCTTGTGCACACCAAGAAGTGCTTGTCCCGCAACGGCGCTGCCGCCAACTTGTCGATGGGTCAATTGCATCGACCGGAGGCGGTGGTGAACATGGATAGGAAGCTTTGACAAACCTCGAACTCAGTCCGATAACCGACCAAACCATCCGGAAGCAAATATTGGCACGACTCATACCGCTGATCGTCAGCGGAAGGCTGGAGCCTGGCCAGCGACTGAGAGAACAGGAGTTGGCAAGCCACGTGGGTGTGAGCCGCGCACCACTGAGAGAGGCCCTTCGCGACCTTGTCAACGTCGGCCTCCTATTCAGTGTTCCCTACAGGGGCGTCCATGTGCGTTCGATCACTCCTAAGGACCTCGAGGAGATCCATTCATTGCGCGTTGCCTTGGAGCAGCTGGCCTTTCGGGAGTGTTGGACCAAGCGCAGCGAGGCGGCACTGCAGGATCTTCGCGAACGAAACGCCCTTCTGACCCAGACCATAACCCAAAGGACCGACGCAAACCTGGCGATCGAACAGGAACTCTATCTGCACAGCTGGTGTTTCGAGTTGAGCGGCCATGCGCTGCTCTTGCAGTCCTGGGAACGCCTGAAGCCCAACCTGCACCTCTACTTTTCGCTTCATCAGCACGCCCATGACCGACCCGGCCCGCTGCGCCAAGCGCACGATCCTTACCTGAGGTTCCTTACCTGAGGTTCGCCTGCGGCGACGATCTGGACGCCATGCTCGACCACCTGACGGATCATATGCGCCAGGGACTGGAGCAAACTTTGAAACTCTTCGAAGCCGGACCCTAAGGCACATAGATCGCCCGCCCCGACTGACGCGGCGGGTTCCAAGGCCGCCGCCCGCGCTCACCTCCGACGGAGGAGACCTCGAGTGCGTCTCGCGACAACCAGATGGCATGCGTGCCCTCACGCCAGAAGTCGAAACGATCGAGACTCCGGCCCTCGGGCAGGCAATGCCTCGGCAGCGGTGCGACGGAGATCAGAAGCTCGACGCCTCTGCAATCTTCGGCCAAGGCCTCGGGTGCAAGGGCCAGGGCCGCAACTACCCCCGCATGGCGATAGCGGCAACCGAGACTATCGCAAGCGAGCCAGCCCCCCTCCAGACCCTGCTCGGGCGTCCAATAGTGCGCTTCGCCCTGCGCCCGACGCCGCAACCAGACATCTGCCGGAAAGCGGCCGACGCGTTTGCTGGAAAGCCACAGCTCGCCGTTCGGTGCGGCCAGGCCGAAGAGCCGCATGTCTCCGGTCACCAAGATATCGGGTGGGCAATGAAAAGCCGGACTGCCGGCGCCGAGCAGCAACAGCAGAACGCCGGCGTAGCGCCAAGGCGTTCGCCACAGGCAGAGCCAAAGCCCGCCGACAGCCAGTGCGATCAAACCCCAAAGCGGCATGGCGGGTAGCCTCCAGGTGGCGCCCGGCAGTGCGGCGACTTCCGCCGCTATCCAATTGAGCGCCGAGAGACCCCAACCCAGGGGCACGAAGGCAAGGGTTTCGAGCCCCAGCGGCAGGAGGAGATAGCTCACCAGACACCAAGGCATGATCCAGAAGGCCGTTAAGGGGACGGCCGCCAGATTGGCTGCCAGGCCATAGAGGGCGAGGCGCTGAAAGTGATAGGCGGCAAAGGGCGCGGTCGCCAAGGTGGCGATCAGCGAACTCAACAAGACTCCAAGCAGATAGATTGCCAGGCGCCGGTCCCAAGCCGTTTGGCGTTCCCAATCAGGGCGGCGGCTTCGCCAGGCCTCGTAGGCGGCAACCAGAGCTGTCACTGCAGCGAAGGAGAGTTGGAAGGGGGCGGACAGCAAGGTCTCCGGCGTCCAGGCCAAGACCAGAAAGGCCGCGAAGGCAACCAAGCGCAAGGAGATTGCCCGCCGCTCCAAGAGGACCGCAGCCAGCACCACCAGCGCCATGAAACAGGCCCGCTGCGTCGGCACCGAGGCACCGGCCATCGGCAGGTAGAAGGGCAAGACGAGTGCGGTCGTGAGCGCCGCAATCTTCTTCACTGGCCAATGCAGGGCCAAGCGCGGCGACAGCGCCAAGAGGGCCCGCAAGGAGAAGAACAGGATGCCAGCGATCAAGCCGACATGCAGTCCGGAAATGGCCAGAAGATGGGCCAGGCCGGACCGCCGGTAGTCCTCCTGGACCGCCGGATCGATGCCGGCGCGTTGCCCGGTCAACAGGGCTTCGGCAACACCGGCTTGGCTGGGCGGCAGGCTGGCCCTGATTGTCTGACCGAGCGAATCACGCAGCTGCGACCAGAAAAGGCGCCAACTGCTCACCTTGCCGCCGGGCTCGACCGTGACCGGACCCAGAATGAAGCCCGACGCACCGATCTGGCGATAGAAGGCCAGGCGACCGAAGTCATAACCGCCCGGGACCACCGGCGGCGGCGGTGGCAGCAGGACTGCGCGCAGGCGTACTTTGTCGCCGGGGCTGACGGCCAGGCTCTGCTTGCCGGCAAGCCGCAGCCGAACGCTCTTGGGGAGCTGATCTTGCGCTAGGGAGCCGATCGCGCTGGGTCCTATGAGGAGGCGCGTGTCGCCCAGCCGGCGCTCGAGCCCCAGCACCGTACCGGTGACGTCGCGCGGCCCGATCCGCTCGGTCAAGAGTGGTGCCGCAACCGAGGCCGTTCGTAGCTGTGCCGCACAAAAACCCGCGCTCGCAGCCAGGGTAAGTGCCAAGAGGTAAGCGGGGACGAGCCTTGCACGAAACACCAGAAGGGCAATGGTTAAGCCAAGCAGTGGCCCCAGACCGCTCCACCAGGCCGGTTCGCTGTCCAGCAGGAAGTAGACGGCGATACCCAAGCCGAAGGCAACCGGCAGCCACAGCATCCAGCGCTCTCGCTCTGCCTCGACGAAGTTGGACGCCCAGCGCCGCATTGCGCGCGCGAACCCTGCCCTGACCGTCCTCTGCATCGCCGCGACCACCATGGACTGTAGTCTAGCTCAAGCCCAGCCAAAGGATAGCGCCGGGCGCGCGCCCTCTCGTTAGGCTGTCCAGCAGCGTGGCAAAGGCGATGCGACCGTGCTAGATCAAGCCGGCAAGTTCTCCCCAAGATAGACACGAGAGTCATGGCCCCCGTCACCCGCTTCGCGCCCGCGCCGACCGGCTTCCTGCACATCGGCGGCGCCCGCACCGCACTCTTCAATCGCCTCTTCGCCCGCCATCACGGCGGCGTCTTTCGCCTACGCATCGAAGACACCGACAAGGCCCGCTCGACGCCGGAGGCCATCGAGGCGATCCTGGACGGCATGCGCTGGCTTGGGCTGGACTGGGACGAGGAGGTGGTCTTTCAGTCCGCGCGCGCAGAGCGCCACTGCTCGGTCGCGCTGGAACTGCTCGAAGCCGGCAAGGCCTATCGCTGCTATGCGACGCCGCAGGAATTGACCGAGATGCGCGAGCGCGCCCGCGCCGGGGGGCGGCCGCCCGGCTATGACGGCCGTTGGCGCGATCGCGACCCGAGCGAGGCGCCGGACGGCGCCGAGCCGGTCGTCCGCTTCAAGGCGCCGCGCGAGGGCGAACAGACTATCGACGACCTTGTACAAGGCTCGGTCACCGTCGCCAATCGTCAGCTAGACGACATGATCATCCTCCGCAGCGACGGCAGCCCCACCTACATGCACTCCGTGGTGGTCGACGATCACGACATGGGCATCACCCATGTGATCCGCGGCGACGACCACCTGACCAATGCCTTCCGGCAACGTCAGTTCTATGAGGCAATGGGCTGGTCGGTGCCGAGCTTCGCCCACATTCCCCTCATCCATGGCGCCGACGGCGCCAAGCTGTCGAAACGCCACGGCGCGCTTGCAATCGGTGCCTATCGCAACGAGGGTTATCTGCCGGAATCGCTGCGCAACTATCTGCTGCGCTTGGGCTGGGGGCATGGCGATGAAGAGATCATCTCCGATGATCAAGCGGCAGCCTGGTTCGACATCGCCGACGTCGGCAAGAATCCGGCCCGCTTCGATTTCGCCAAGCTGGACAATCTCAATGCGCACTACCTGCGCCTTCGAGACGATGAAAGCCTGGTCGCCTTGCTGGAGGAGCGGCGCCTCGCCAGAGGTGCTGCGGCCCTGACCTCAATTCAGTCCGAGCGCCTGCTGGCCGGCATGGCCAGCCTGAAGGTGCGCGCCAAGCGCCTGAACGATCTGGAGAGCGCGGCCGATGTCTATCTTGCCGAACCGCCCCTCACCTACAGCGAGGCGGCCCTGAAGCTCTTGTCGCCGGAGGCCTTGGCACATCTGGCGGGTTTGCACGTTCTCTTGGATGCGAGCGGTTGGGAACGGGAGGAGTTGGAAGCCACGGTGCGTCGCTACGCCGAGGAAATCGCCGATCCTCCCTTGAAGCTGGGCAAGGTCGCCCAGCCTCTTCGCGCCGCCGTCACTGGCAGCAAGGTCTCGCCGCCGATCTTCGAGGTGATGGAGATTCTCGGCCGCGAGCTTTGTCTGAAACGCCTTGATCTTTGCCTTGCGGGCGAGGGTTTATGACACACAATCAAATCCTTATCCTGCGTTGTTGAGAGCGATTGCACTATGCGGTTTCTCCTATTATGCTGCGCTGCGAAAATAGCAAATCACGGCGGTCGGCCGCCGCAACGCGTTGAGGGAGGAAGCCTATGAACGACACGGTACCCAACAAGGATACGGTTTCTATCATCGACAATGCGGACGGTCGGCGATGGGATCTGCCCAAGGTCAAGAGCAAACTGGGTGCCCCCGGATTCGATGTCCGCAAGCTCTATAATCACGGGCACCTTCTGACCTACGACCCCGGTTTTGGCTCTACCGGATCCTGCAGATCGAGAATCACCTACATCGACGGCGACGAAGGCTTGCTGCTGCACCGCGGCTATCCGATCGGCGAGCTCGCCGAGAAGAGCGACTTCATGGAGGTCTGCTACCTGCTCCTGGAGGGCGATTTGCCGGACCCCAAGGAGAAGGCGGAGTTCGAGCGCGCCATCACCTATCACACGATGCTGCACGAGCAGATCGCCAACTTCTATCGCGGTTTCCGTCGTGACGCGCATCCCATGGCGATCATGGTCGGCGTGGTCGGTGCCCTCTCGGCCTTCTATCACGACTCGACCGACATCCGCGATCCGCGCCAGCGCACCATCGCTTCGCACCGCCTGATCGCGAAAATGCCGACGATTGCCGCTTGGGCCTACAAGTACTCCAACGGCCAGCCCTTCGCCTATCCGCGCAACAATCTGACCTACGCCGAGAACTTCCTGCAGATGACCTTTTCGGTCCCCTGCGAGGACTACAAGATCAACCCGATCCTGGCCCGGGCCATGGATCGCATTTTTATCCTGCACGCCGATCACGAGCAGAATGCCTCGACCTCGACGGTGCGAATCGCCGGCTCCTCGGGCGCTAATCCCTTCGCCTGCATTGCCGCCGGTATCGCCTCGCTCTGGGGGCCGGCGCATGGCGGTGCCAACGAGGCGGTGCTGCAGATGCTCGATGAGATCGGCCATAAGGATCGCATCCCCGAGTTCATCAAGCGGGCCAAAGACAAGGACGATCCCTTCCGCCTGATGGGCTTCGGACATCGCGTCTACAAGAACTACGATCCGCGCGCCACGGTGATGCAGAAGTCCTGCCACGAAGTGCTGGGAGAACTCGGCATCGAGGACCCCTTGCTGGAGCTGGCGATGGAGCTAGAGCGGATCGCCCTGGAGGACGACTACTTCGTCAGTCACAAGCTCTTCCCCAACGTCGACTTCTATTCCGGCATCATCCTGAAGGCGATGGGCTTCCCGACCTCCATGTTCACGGTGCTCTTCGCAGTCGCCAGGACGGTCGGCTGGGTGGCGCAGTGGCGCGAGATGATCGAGGATCCCGAGCAGCGAATCAGCCGCCCACGGCAGGTCTACATCGGCGAAGGCCAACGCTCTTACGTGCCGCTGGAATCTCGCCGCCAAGCTCGGATGAGAGTCACGCTGTGAGCGCTGAGATAGAAACCCGCCGGCGGGTTTCGTTTTCTGCGCGCGGCGAACGCGTGAGCCCGCTCTTTCTTATTGTTTGAAAAGCAAATCGTCTTCGCAGACAAGTCCAGCTGCTCGGGATTTGCTCTCTAGTCTATCAACTCCAGGACGACCTTGGCGGCTCGTTTGCTGGGCGCTGCGTCTCCCTGCCCTAGCAGGCGCGCGGCCTCAAAGCCATCACGGATGACACGCGCGCGCTCCTGCGTGTCCTCGATCAGAGGATTCAAAGTATCGGCGATGCGTTGGGGCGTACATTTGAACTGCAGACACTCCGGTTGAACCAAGCGGTCCAAAACCAGACTGGCGATCGAGGCGTAGCGGAAATTGACCAGCAAGGGGACCATGACGGCGCTCAAGGAACTCAGGCGATAGGCCATGACCGCCGGAAGGCCGGCGACCGCCAGTTCGATGCCCACCGTTCCCGAGACCGCCATGGCGGCCCTGGAGGCGGCGAAGGCAGCGTACTTGTCCTCCTGCTCGACCAGGACCTTCGCCGGTACCGGCCAGCTCGAGGCCGCGCGTTCGACCTGTTCGGCAACATTGGGGACGGTCGGAACGAGCGCAACCAAACCCGGCCGTTGCTCTGCCAGAAGACCCAAAGCCTTGCCGAAAATGGCGGCGTGGCGATCGACCTCGCCACGCCTACTGCCCGGCAGGACGGAGAGGAGCAGTCGATCCGGTGCCAAACCCAAGCGCTCGCGCAATCCCGCCGGGTCGCTGGGTCGTACAGCCGCCTCGACCGCCGGGTGGCCGATGAAGCTGGTCTTGAGTCCGTGCTCCTCGAAATAGGGCGGTTCGAAGGGCAAGAGGCAGAGCAGATGGTCCAGGAACTGGGCGATGCGCTTGGCGCGCCCTTTCTTCCAAGCCCAGACCGAGGGTGCAACGTAGTGCACCAGAGGATAGCCCTGTCCCTTCAGGGCTTTGCTGACCTCCAGCGAGAACGAGGGCGAGTCAATGGATAGGAAGAGGTCCGGCTTGGCCGCGAGAGCGGCCTCACGACACTCGCGAATCCGGTGAATGACGGTCGGGATGTGCTGAACCACTTCGAAGAAACCCATGACCGCAATTTCGCGAATGTCGAAAAGGCTCTTGAGGCCCTCAGTCTCCATCAAGGGTCCGCCCAGGCCTTGGAAGCGAATCGCACCGCCGGTTTCGGCTTTCAAGGCCGCCATGAGGCGCGCACCCAGGAGGTCACCCGACGGCTCGCCTGCGACGATGTAGATGAAAGGACCACCTGCAGACATGGGCCTAGCCGGGGCTTGCTGCGTCATCGGCAGGAGCAGCCAGGCCAATCAGAAAAAGCTTGTGCTTGTCGGCCAGCGCGACGGTCTTGCCACGTTCGATGAGAAGCGCCGAACCGGCCTGTACGGCGATACCGCGCAGACCGGCTGCTGCAGCATTCTCCACCGTTCTGGGGCCGATCGCCGGCAGATCGGCGCGCTCCTCCTGATTGGGTTTCTTGGTCTTCACCAGGACCCCGCCCTCGACCGGCCGCGCCAAATCCTTGCAGCGCGCGAGCAGCGCGTCCGTGCCCTCGATCGCCTCGACGCCCAGCACCAGGCCCTGCTGCACGACGACGGCCTGGCCCACATCGGCTGCACCCAACGCACGTGCCACCTCAAGTCCGCGCCGAATGTCCTCCGCCGCCGAAACATCGGGCGCGACCTTACTCAAGAGTCCCTCGTCGAAGACCAACTCGCCCAGGATCTGCGGCACCGAGAGCATATGGAACCCGCGATCCTCGATGGCACGGATGATGGCACGGAGCAGCCCGTCGTCACCCAGCGCACGCAATCCCACCTGAGCGATAAACTTTGCCACCACCCAGTCGGGTTTGAGCTGCAGAAAAGAGGGTCGACGAATGCCGCCGGCCATGACCAGATCGGAGACCCCCTCCGCACGCAAACGCTCGATGATCTTCCCGGCGGCACCGAGGTGCGTCAACATCGAGGGAGCGGCGTCGAGTGTCTCCCGATCGGTCTGCTCGACGAACCCGACGACGAAGCAGCCCCAGCCCTTGTGCTTGGCGGCTGCAATGATCTCTCGAGGCAGCGCGCCCGAACCAGCGATGACGCCGAGCTTAATGACCATTGCGCTCCGTCGGCTGCATGAAGCCGTGCGCCGACTCGGCTTGCAGGAAGGCCAGGAAGGCCTCGGCCAAGCCGCTGCCCTTCGGCTCCTCATTCAGGGACTTCAGGCGTTCGGCAAGGGTTCCACTCGAGCGATCGAAGACTCGCTCATAGAGCTTTCGTAAGGTCTCGATCTCTTCACGATCGGTAGAGGCACGCCTGAGGCCCACCATGTTCAGACCGTTCAGGATACCGGGGCGCCCCGCGACCAGACCGAAAGGTACGACATCCTGGCGTATGCCGGCCATACCACCGATCATGGCGTTGCGTCCGATCCGCACGAACTGCTGGACCGCGCAAAGACCGCCGAGAATGGCACCATCGCCGATGGTCACGTGTCCGGCCAAAGTGGCGTTGTTCGCCAGGATGACACCGCTCCCAATCAAGCAATCATGGGCAACATGTGCACCGACCATCAGCAGGCAACCGTCACCTAGCTTTGTCAGCATGCCTCCACCCTCGGTGCCGGGATTGATCGTGACATGCTCGCGGATCATGCAGCGTCGCCCGATCTCCAGGCTGGAGTCCTCGCCGGCATACTTCAGGTCCTGCGGGCGATGGCCGAGGCTGCAAAAGGGAAAGACCTGCGTCGCCTCGCCGATCTTGGTTCGCCCCTCGATCACGACATGGCTATGTAGGACTGTGCCAGCGCCTAGCATGACCTTGGGGCCAACGACGCAAAAGGCGCCGATCTTGCAGTCCGGTCCGATTTGCGCTGCCGGATCGACGACCGCCGTTGAATGGATCTCGCTCATGTCTGGTCGACGATCATGGCCGAATAGGATGCCTGTGCCGCTACCTTGCCGCCGACTTTGGCCGTGCCGTTGAACTTCCAGACCTGACCGCGGTGATGTTGCTTCTTCACATGTATCTCCAGACGGTCGCCAGGCTGAACGGGACGGCGGAAGCGCGCATTCTCGATCGTCATGAAGTAGACGATCTTGCCGTGCGCGTCGTAGCCGAGGGTTTCCATCACTAGGACAGCTGCCGTCTGCGCCATGGCCTCGACGATCAACACCCCGGGCATAACCGGCTTATCGGGAAAATGGCCCTGAAAGTGCGGTTCGTTCACGCTGACGTTTTTGATCCCGACCGCACTCTCTCCAAGGACAATCTCGCCAACCGCTTCGATCATCAAAAACGGATAGCGGTGCGGAATCCGCTTCATGACTTCTTGAATCTCCAGGCTGTAGGCCTGTGCTTGTTCTGCTTGGGCACTTACGTCACTCATGGTTCCCGAAGACTTTCTTCTCTAAGCTTGGCACTTGTCTCTTGCCTGTCGGACAGTCTGCAGGCTCTTCATGGTACGTGGAGTTTCAGCCTTTCGCTTCCGAATCGCCGAAGCGGGTTTAAGCGTGCGTAAACGTCTCAGACCATAAGAATCCCTTGCTACTGCGCCCAACGCGCGAGGTCCTTTATGGCGAAGCGAAGCGGCTTTGTCGACATCGCACTGAATGCCGCAGGCAGCAGCGAACCTCGGCCCTTCTGCGGGTCCTATTCTTCCGATTGGCTGGGTAGGATGGGTGGCGGCAGCTCCGGCAATTCTAGATCGAGACGGCGCAAGGCCGCCTCCGTCAAATCAAGATCGGGTTGCACCAGAACGATCGAAGATTTCGGAATCACGACAGCAGCACCGCGTTGGCGCGCCAGATCGCCGACGATACGCAAGAGCACCTGTTGCGCCTGACGCAGTGCCTTATTTTGCGCCTGATCATGCGCGCGAAACCAAACGCGAATGTCCTCTTGTAGGGTCGCGAGGTCACGAGCGAGGAGATCGCGCTGCTCTTGGAATACCTCCTCGTTCAACATGGCACGCTGGGCCGCCAGCACGCGATCTCGTTCCTGTAGATCCGCTTCCCGCTCGCGCATCTCCCCCTGAAACTCCTGTCGCGCCATGGTAAGTGCGTCCTGAACGCTTCTGACGGCGAGCGACTGCGCGAGAATGCGCTGAACGTCGACCACCACGATTCCCGACTGCGTCGGAACGGTCGGATCGGGCGGCAGGTTGATGATCACGCCGCTACGGCTGCTCTCCATCTCGGGTTCGGAGGCCTCGCCCTGTTCTTGAGCCTGTGCCGGAGCAAGCAAACAAAGCAAGGCGAGCAGCAAGGCCAAGCCTGGCTGCCGCGCTGCTTTTGACATCAGAACCGGGTTCCGAAGCTGAACCGGAATGCCTCGACCTGGTCGAAATCCTGCCGGACATAGGCATAGGCAAGATCCACGACCAACGGTCCGAAGGGCGAATCCCAGGAAATGCCGGCGCCGGCCGAGGCGCGTGGTTTGGAGCTGTCCTGGACGCCTTCAGTAGAACCGTCGATGCCCCAGGCGGCACCGACATCATTGAACACCCGGCCGCGCACCGCTAGTTCCTGCGGCAAGCCCAGCGGAAAAATCAGCTCGACTGAGCCGGTGTAGAAGTTCTTGGCACCCAGAGCGTCATCGCTGGCCCCGTCGCGCGGCCCCACACCGCCGGACACGAAGCCGCGCAAATCGGCACCACCGACGAAGAAGCGGTCGCTGACACGGGTCGGTTCGAGGGAGGCGATGTGGCCAGCCTGGGCCGACAGCCGCAAGGTCAGGTTATCGATGTCTAACACCGGGGTATAATAGGCGCCGCCGATCGTGTTTTCGAAGAAGTAGGAGTTGCCGCCCACACCGGTGTAGGAGTTATCCACCACCAGAACATAGCCATTGGTCGGATCGAAGCGGATGTTGCGCTTGTCCCAGGTGAGCGTCGAGCCGATGGTCGAGATGTAGCGCACACCCTCGTCGTCCATGATATTCTGGGCAGCGTTGTTACCCACGTTGGTGATGTCCTGACGCTCGAAGAGATAGCGCACGACATGACGCAGATCCTCCTCGTAATCCCAGCCCCCACGCAGGCCGAAGCCCAGGCTCTTCTGGTCGAAATCGGAAGAGGACTGCTCGTTCGTGGTCCGGAAGATATCGACGCCGGCAGAGAGGTCCTTATCCAGGAAATAGGGATCGGTGTAGCTGAGATCGATTTGCGAACTTTGGCCGGAGAGCACCAGGTTAAGACGCACATCCTGCGCCAGTCCCAGGAGGTTGCGCTCGGTGGCCGTGATGTTGCCAAGCGGACCTGAGTCGGTCGAGAAGCCCGCACCGAAGGAAAGATCGCCGGTCGACTGTTCTTCCACCGCCACCTTGATCACCGTGTGATCAGGCGAAGAGCCTTGTGCCATGGTGACGTCCACGGAGCGAAAAAAGCCCAGATTCTGAATCCGGCGTCGCGAGCGTGCCAGCTTGGTCGTGTTGAAGGCATCGCCCTCCGCCAAGGTGAACTGGCGGCGGATGACGTCGTCGACCGTGCGGACGTTGCCGTTCACCTCGATACGCTCGACGTAGACCTTGGGACCTTCCTGGATCTCATAGGTCAGTCCGATTGTGCGTTCTTCGTCGTTCTTGTCCACGCGCGGAATCACCTCGACGAAGGCAAAGCCCAGATTGCCGACCGAATCGGTGATCGCCTCGATACTCTCCTCGACCTCGGTGGCATCGTAGGTGTCGCCCTCGATGGTGGTGATCTGAACTAGGATCTCCTCAAGCTCGAGGTTCTTGATCGACGATGCCACATCGATCGCGCCGAGGGTATAGGGCTCCCCTTCCACCAGAGTGAAGGTGATGATGAAATCGCTGTTGTTGCGGGCAAGTTCCGCAACCACCGATAACACTTTGAAATCGGCGTAGCCTTCCGAGAGGTAGAAGCGCCGCAGCAGTTCCTTGTCGAAGTTCAGACGTTCGGGATCGTAGGAATCGTTGCTGGCCAGAAGACCCAGAAAGTCAGTCTCGCTGGTGGTGATCACCTCGCGCAAGCGGCCGTCCGAAAACTCCTTGTTACCGATGAAGTTGATCGAATCGACTTCGGAGGCGCTGCCCTCGTCGATCTCGAACACCAGATTCACCCGGTTCTGATCCAAACGGATGATCTTCGGGTCCACCGCCGCCGCAAAGCGGCCGGTCCGACGATAGACATCCAGCAAGCGCTGGGTATCGCTCTGCACCCGGCTGCGGGTGAAGACGGTGCGCGGCCGCGACTGCATCTCCGACTGCAGAGTGTCATTGTCCAAGCGATCGTTGCCTTCGAAGGCGACGATGTTGATCAAGGGATTCTCCACTACCCTGACGATCAGCTTGTTGCCGTCACGCTCGAAGACGGCATTGGCAAAAAGACCGGTGGCGAAGAGGCTCGACAAGGCCGCGTCGAGATCGCGCGCATCGAAGGAGTCACCGGGCTGCAAGCCCAAATAGTTCAGGACCGTCGCCGGATCGATGCGCTGACCGCCCTCGATCACGATCTCATCGATCGTACCGCCTGACAGGAGCGATTGGGCGCTCGAAGGGGAAAACTCGGTGGCCGGTACGGCGACCGCAAGGAGCAAGAGCCCCAGCAGGGCCCGGCGTATACTCCTCGGCAGATACCAGCCGATCCAATCGACTAGTCCGTGCATTGCAGAGGCCTCATTGCTAGCTGATGCATGCGTCGATCCGAACGATGTCGTTCACTGTTGCGAACACCATGAGCGATAACACCAAACTCAAACCGATCTTGAAGCCCACATCCTGAGCGCGCGGACCCAGAGGGCGGCCGCGAAGTGCCTCATAGACATAGAACAGAAGATGCCCTCCATCCAACATCGGGATCGGGAAGAGATTAATGAGTCCCAGGTTGACAGACAACAAGGCCATGAAAAAAATGAGAGAAACCAATCCGATCTGAGCCACCTGTCCGGAGATTTCGGCGATGCGAATCGGGCCGCCCAACTCGTCGGTCGTCCGCGTCCCGACGATAATCTGCCAGACTCCAGCCAAGGTATCGCGGGCGATCGACCAGGTTTCGCTCGCAGCAACCCAAATTCCTTCGACCGGCCCCAGGTGTTCGACCCCGGTGCCGGTCGCGCGAATCCCCAAGCGCGCAATTCTAACCTCACAACCATTGGCATCGGTTTCCTCGATCATGATCGGTTGCGCGTTGAGCGGTACCAAAGCACCGTCGCGCTCCACCGTGATACGCAGGGGCTGGTCGAGATTAAGCTGGACCGCGCGCTGGACATCTTCGAAACGGCCGATGGCCGTGCCATTGACCTCCGCGATCCGGTCACCGACTTCCAATCCGGCTTCGGCAGCAGCCGAGCCAGGCAGGACGTCGGTGATGATGGCCGGAGTGACCGGTCGTCCGACCACGACGAAAAGCAGAGCCAAGAGCACCCAGGCAAAGAGAAAATTGGCGATCGGGCCCGCCGCGACGATGGCAGCGCGAGCGCCCAGGGATTTGGCAGGGAAGGCTTGTTGACGTTCCTCTTCGCCCAGATCGCGGAGCGATTCGTCATCCGGACGACTGGTGGCATCCATGTCGCCCAGCATCTTCACATAGCCGCCCAGCGGCAGTGCCGACACCCGCCAACGAGTGCCGGAGCGATCGGTGCGGCCAAAGAGTTCCGGCCCGAAGCCGACCGAAAAGACCTCGACCTTCACGCCGTTTCGCCGCGCCACCCAGTAGTGACCCAGTTCGTGCACGAAGACCAAAAGCGTGAGGACCACCAGGAAGGGAAGCAGGACCTCCAGGATCGCGAGCAACCAATCCACCTCAGCCTTCCCCGTTCCACAGAACCATTACCAAGCCTCTCTTGCCTGCGTCCAAAGGGGCTCCTTGCGCTATTGGGCAGCTGCGGAGCGCATCTTGCAGGCAGCTTCTGCCACGCGGCGCGCCTCGCTGTCTGCTGAAAGAATCGTGTCCAGGCTATCCGCCGCAGCCTCGCCCAGCTGCTCCAGGGTCTCCTCGACCACGGCGGCAATGTCGAGAAAGCCCATCTCGCGCTTCAGGAAAGCGGCGACGGCAATTTCGTTGGCGGCATTGAGCACCAAGGGGGCGCCGCCGCCCTGTTCCATCGCCGCGCGTGCCAGTCGCAAGGCCGGAAAGCGCTGAGGATCGGGTTCCTCGAAGGTCAAGCGGGCAATCTTCACCAAATCGAGCCGCTCGACCGGCGTTTCCATCCGTGCCGGCCAAGCCAGAGTGTGGGCGATCGGCGTGCGCATATCCGGTGATCCCAATTGGGCCAGCACAGAGCCATCCAGATAGACGGCCATCGAATGGATCACCGACTGTGGGTGCACGATGACCTCTATTCGTGAAGGCGAGAGTTGAAAAAGGTGTCCTGCTTCAATGAGTTCCAAACCTTTGTTCATCATTGTTGCAGAATCGACCGAGATCTTTGCGCCCATATCCCAATTGGGATGCGCCACGGCTTGCTCCGGTGTCTTCCCGGCCATTTCCGCCAGCGAGAGGGTCCGAAAAGGGCCGCCGGATGCGGTCAAGAGGATCTTCTCGATGCCGTCCTTTCGTTCGAAATCAAAGACTTGGAAGATGGCGTTGTGCTCGGAGTCAACCGGCAGCAAGGTCGCCCCTTTTTCGGCCACACGACGCATCACCAGACCGCCTGCGCAAACCAAGGTCTCCTTGTTGGCGAAGGCGACCACCTGTCCTTGTTCGATAGCTGCCAGCGTCGGCTGTAGGCCGGCGGCGCCGACGATCGCCGACATGCACCAGTCGCTCGGCCGCTGGGCCGCTTCCGCCACGGCATCTTGACCGGCTGCCGCCGCGACGCCGGTTCCAGCCAGAGCCTCTTTCAGGTCGTCATAGAGTCGAGGGTCGGCGATCACCGCAAGTTCCGGACGCAGGAGACGGGCCTGCTCGGCCAAGGCCTTCACCCGCGTGCCGGCAGTCAGCGCAACGAGGCGATAGCGATCTCGATTCCGTTGGACCAAGTCCAGAGTGCTTTGGCCAACCGAACCGGTGGAGCCCAGTATGGTCATGCGTCTCTGCGCTGCCCCACTAGGCGCGAACTGCACATCGCTGCTTCCCTCTGCCTGCTTCATGCCCCTGCTCTCCTCAAGTTTGGAGCCTATCTGCGCAATCGGCCTGCCAGATCAACAGCTTCGCCCTCCTAAGCGCCTAGCCATAGCGCGACCGCCAGCGCCATGGAAGCCGGCAGCAATCCATCGACCCGATCCAACAAGCCACCGTGACCGGGTATCAGGGTGCTGGCGTCCTTGACACCGAAATGCCTCTTTATCGCCGATTCCGCCAAATCTCCGCCTTGCGCCACGAGGCTCAAGGCAGCCGCTCCGAGCGCCAGCGCCCACAACGAGGGAACGTCCAGCCAGAAGCCGCCGCATAGGCCGACGAGCGTTCCGGCCAGGCTGCCTCCGGCAAAACCAGACCAGGTCTTGCGCGGCGAAACCGAGGACCAGAGCTTCCAACCGCCGATGTTACGCCCCACGAGATAGGCGAAGACGTCCACCGCCCAGACGATGGCGATGAGCCAGAGCGTCCAAGCCAAACCATTCGGCCGATCCTCACGCAGATAGTAGAGCGCCAGGCAAGCCGATCCAATGTAGAGAGAACCAACGAGAAGCCAACGACCCCTATGCCGTGCGTCTGTCGCCTTAGGTGCTTGGAAGGCGGCCAGGCAGCCGCCGAGCCCCAAGGCCAAGATCGCCAGAACCCAGAGGGCCTGGCTCGCCAGAATCACGGCGAGGATGACGCCTCCGATCAGGATGTGGCCTCCCGGCAGCGCAAAACGCCCCAAGGTGAGATTGGTCCATTCCCAACCCAAGAGAACAATGATGGCGAGCAGCAGGAGACCCGACCAGGGCATGCCGAGGACCACGGCCGCCAAGACCGGCGGCGCCAGCACGAGAGACGAGAGCAGGCGCCAGCGCAGCGCCTCGCTCATGCCCTCAAGCAGTCGCGAGTGCACCGAAGCGTCGCTCTCGAACCTGCAGCTCCGCCACTGCGGCTGCCAGATCGTCGTAGGTGAAGTCCGGCCAGAGTTTGTCGATGAAAATGAACTCGCTGTAGGCCGACTGCCAGAGCAGGAAGTTCGACAGGCGCTGTTCGCCGGAGGTCCGCAGCACGATGTCCGGATCGCGCACCGAAGCGGTAAAGAGGTGACGCACGAAGGCCTCCTCGTCGATCTCCTCGGCAGTCATCCGGCCGGCCGCAACTTCGCGAGCCAGGGTCCGTGTCGCCTCCAGGATCTCTTGCCGCCCGCCGTAGCTGATTGCGACCTGCAGCAGCAGGCGCTCATTGTTCTTGGTCTTCTGCTCGGCCCGAGAGATCAAATCGATGACATCGCCCGGTAGGCGCTGGCGTTCACCGATCACCGAGAGACGCACCTGCTGCCGATCCAGCTCCGCGATCTCGCTTTCCAGATAGAAACGCAGCAAGGCCATGAGGTCGGAGACCTCGCCGACCGGCCGTTTCCAATTCTCGGACGAAAAGCCGAACAGAGTCAGGCTTGAGATCCGCAGCGACACCGCAGCCTCGACTGCCCGCCGTACGGCCTCGGCCCCTTTGCGGTGGCCGGCGGTCCTGGGAAGACCTCGACGCTTCGCCCAGCGCCCGTTTCCATCCATGATGATGGCGACGTGCAGGCCGGTCTGCGCATCTTGCGGGGCGACTTTGAGGGCGCTCACGATGCTGGCTCTCCTATCCTCTCATCAAAGGGCAGGCCGAAGTGAAAGTTACGGACCACCAAAGCATTGAAAGAGTGGGCCGATTGACGCAAGACGTGGAACTGTCGCCCTGCCATCGGGCCACTAGACCTGCATGATCTCGGCTTCCTTCTGCGCGACGGTCTCGTCGGCGATCTTCACATGCTTGTCGGTCAAGTCCTGCACCTCGTCGGCCCAGAGGCGATGCTCGTCTTCCGACAAGCCCCCCTTCTTCTCCATCTTCTTGAGAAGGTCCATGCCTTCGCGCCGTACGTTGCGAATGGCGACGCGCGCCTGTTCGGCATAGCGCCCGGCAACCTTCGACAACTCCTGGCGGCGCTCGGTGCTGAGCGAGGGAATGGCAATACGGATCAACTGGCCACTGGTGGCCGGGTTCAGACCCAAGCCGGCATCGCGGATAGCCTTGTCGACGGCGGAGACCAGAGACTTGTCCCAGACCTGGACGCCCAAGGTGCGGGCCTCCAGCACTGAGATCGTTCCGACCTGATTGAGCGGCATTGTCGCACCATAGGCGTTGACATTGACGGTCTCCAGAAGCTGGGTCGAGGCGCGACCCGTCCGCAAAACCGCCAACTCCCTCTTCAAGACCTCAAGCGCACTCTCCATGCGTCGCTCTAGGTCGTCTAGATCTGGATCAGCCACAACTCGCCTCCCTCAATCATGCACCAAAGTACCCTTTTGGTTTCCACTCAACACGCGTTGGAAACCGCCCGCTTCTAAAATCGAGAAAACCATGATCGGAATTTGGTTCTCTCGGGCCAAAGCCAAGGCGGTTGCATCCATGAACGCCAGCTGTTTCGTCAAGGCCTCGGTAAAGGTCAATTCATCATAGCGCTTGGCGTCGGGATTGGTCGCCGGGTCGGAATCGTAAACTCCACCGACCTTGGTTCCCTTCAGCAGCAGCTCGCAGCCCATTTCCGAGGCACGCAAAGCGGCTGCGGTGTCGGTCGTAAAGAAGGGACTACCGGTGCCGGCGGCGAAGATCACCACCCGGCCGCGCTCCATATGACGCTGAGCGCGCCGACGAATGTAGGGCTCGGCCACCGAAGTAATCGGCAGTGCCGACTGGACACGGGTGGGAACCGAGAGCCGCTCCAAGGCATTCTGCAGAGCCAGGGCATTCATCACCGTGGCCAGCATACCCATGTAATCGCCGGTCGCGCGGTCCAGCCCCTGTGCGGTACCGCCGACACCGCGAAAGATGTTGCCGCCACCGACCACCAGGGCAATCTGCTTGCCGGTGGCGTGCACTTCACGCACATCCGTGGCGATCCTAAGAAGAATCTTACTGTCGATGCCGTAGCCTTCGCTGCCCATCAAGGCCTCGCCCGATATCTTCAGCATAACACGCTGATAGTGTTGCGGCAGCGTCATGAACAGCCAGACCCTTCCCGGCGCGAGATCCTCTTGCCCAGGCCGCAGGACACGCCGCAGCCAGGCCGAGAGATTTGAGGAGCGGGAGAGGTTATGACAGGCAGAAGGCGCTCTGGCGAGACCCTATAGCGGTCCCACCGGAGCAATTTGTGCGTCTCCGCTAACCGCGGCCGGCAGTGGCTACGACCTCGGCGGCGAAATCGCCCTCTTTCTTCTCTATGCCTTCACCTAGTTGCAGACGCAGGAAGGCCTCGACTTCGACCGGGGTACCCAGATCCTTGGCCAAGCTCTCGACCGCCTTCTTGACCTTGTTCTCGCCGTCGATCACGAAGACCTGCTCCAGCAAGCAGACCTCCTCGTAATACTTGCGAAGGCGCCCCTCGACCATCTTCTCGACGATCTCCGGCGGTTTGCTGCTGGCCAGCGCCTGCTCGCTCAGCACTTTACGCTCGCGGCCCAAGGCCTCCTGGTCGACGTCGGCGGGCGACAGCGCCTGCGGCGATGCGGCTGCGACATGCATGGCAAGCTGTCGGCCGAAGGCGGCCAGACGCTCGCCATCGCCGGACGACTTCAAAGCCACCAGAACACCGATCTTACCGAGGCCGGGTGCGGTCTGATTGTGCACGTAGCTTGCCACCACACCTTCGGAGACGCTGAGGCGGCCGGCCCGGCGCAGCACCATGTTCTCGCCGATGGTGGCGATCAGCTTGGTCAGCTCCTCGGAAACGGCGTGGCCGGCTCCGGGAAACTCGGCTGCCAGGAGGCTCTCGGCTGAATCGGCGCCCTCGAGCGCGATCTCGGCGGCCTTGCGGGCAAAGGCCTGAAAGGTCTCGTTGCGGGCGACGAAGTCGGTCTCGGAGTTGAGCTCGGCGACGGCACCACCGGTGCCGTCGATTGCCACCGCGACCAGGCCTTCGGCGGCGACGCGCCCCGACTTCTTGGCAGCGGCTGCCAGGCCCTTCTTGCGCAGCCAGTCAAGTGCGGTTTCGACATCGCCGTCGTTCTCAGTCAGCGCCTTCTTGCAATCCATCATGCCAGCGCCGGTCTTCTCGCGCAGATCCTTGACCAGCGCAGCGGTAATTTGTGCCATTTTTCTCTTCCTTTGGCTCTCTTCCGCTAGGGCTTTCCACAGCAGAAGCGTTACGATCAATCGACAGGCTGCCCCAAGGCTTCGAGATGTCCGATGCCTCGATCGAAGGCGGCGGCCGAAGGACGACCGGTGATGGCAGTGTCACGCCATGACGGGCGCCGCTTCGGCTGTCCTGTTCGGCCCCAATCCGAGGCCGGATGGCCGGATTAGCCGGCGGCGCGGGTCTCTTCTGCACCCTCGGCCGGCTTGCTTTCCGGCTCCACAGCAGTCTCCTCGGCAGCCGGCGCCTCTTCAGCGGCAGGTGATTCCGCGGCCGCGGCTTCCAATTCTGCAGCAGCCTCAGGCACTTCTTCGGCCAGCGGCTCGGAAGCCGCCCCGAGATCGATGCCGGAGCGGATCATCTCCTGTTGAATGCCGTCCAACACGGCCTCGGAAACGCTGTCGCAGTAGAGCGAGATCGCGCGGATGGCGTCGTCGTTCCCCGGAACCGGGAAGCTCACGCCCTCGGGATTGCTGTTCGAATCGAGAACGGCGACGACCGGGATGCCCAGTCGATTGGCCTCGCCCACGGCCAGATGCTCTTTGTTGGTGTCGATGATAAAGAGCAGATCGGGGAGGCCGCCCATCTCTTTGATGCCACCGAGCGCCCGATCCAGCTTCTCACGCTGGCGGGTCAGGGTCAAAAGCTCGCGCTTGGTCAGGCCGTCGACCTCGCCGTCGAGCTTGGCTTCCAGTTCCTTCAGGCGGCGGATCGACTGGCTGATGGTCTTCCAGTTGGTCAGCATGCCGCCGAGCCAGCGGTGATTGACGTAGTATTGGCCGCAGTTACCGGCCGCCTCGGCAACCTTCTCGGCTGCCTGGCGCTTGGTGCCGACGAAGAGCACACGGCCGCCGCCGGCGACCACGTCTCGCACAGCCAAAAGTGCCTGATGGAACAGCGGAACGGTCTGCTGAAGATCGATGATGTGGACGCCGTTGCGCCGGCCGAAAATGAAGGGGGCCATGCGCGGGTTCCAGCGCCGTGTGGTGTGTCCGAAATGCACGCCAGCTTCCAAGAGCTGACGCATGGAAACGTCAGGAAGTGCCATTGTCTCTTTCTCCGGTTCATGCCTCCGCGGGGATTGGCAGGCCACCTGGCCAACCACCGGAGCGTCGGTTCTGGGGAATTTGCCCCAAGCAACGCTGTTCCCGCGTGCGAGTTAGCGAAGGGGACATAGGCGAGACGGGCTGGTAAGGCAAGCCCTGATGGTACTCTGCCGGGCGTTCTGCAGTTTGGACATGAGACAGCCGGCACCACAATGGTTTCGGTCTCAGGATTGTAGTAGGTTACCTTCGAGCAACGAGCAAGGCGATGACTGGACTTGCTTCGGCAGCGCCGGCCCTCCTCCCAAAGCCGCATGAAGCCAAAGTATCGGGGAGCGTGCGGAGACACAGGAAGGAACCGTCCGGCCCTTGCGATTGTACCTCGTGACCGATCGTAGAGAGCAGGAGAACAGAGTTCATGGCCAGCGTCATTCTCTTCGGATCCAGCGAGTTCGGAAACACTTTTTGGCACCAGCGCAGACGATGCACTGCTTGGTCTATCCGGCGCCGATGTACTCTACGGGCTGAGCGCCGGCGATACGCTTCATGGTGGCAGCGGAAAGGGGATGTCCCGGGGAGGCGTCAATGAAGTTCAGCATTCTCTCCCTCGCGGTTGCTTGTTTCCCGATTGCGATTTCATTGCCCGGCCGCGGACACGCGGCAGCGGGGTACGATGTCAGCTTGTCACTAAACATGGCATCTCCTTCTCTGTCAGACACGCCGTTCGTTCTGATTAAATCTAAGAAACATGATAAGGATAATTGTCACGGATATAAAAAATCGAAGCGTGGGAAGAAACATAAACACTACCGCTATAGCTATACTCCGGAAATTAGGATCAAATGGCCCAGGTACTACATCTATGAGCCCAGGCCACGCATTGTCGAACTCAGGCCGCGCATCATCCAGCCCAGACCCCGCATCGTCCTGCCTTTCGATGCAATCATTATACAGCCGTTTTGATGCCAAGCCGAAAGTAAGGACAGGATAGGGATCGAAGCGGCAGCCTCGGACCACCTTCCCTAGCGGATGTTTGCGCTCTGCGCTATGCTCGGCACAAACAAGGGGATGGGGATCGCAGAATGCAACGATTCGATGACAAGGTCGTTCTGGTAACCGGCGCGGCGAGTGGATGTACTTTTCAACAACGCCGGTGGTGGCCATTTCCTCTCGATCGAGGAGACGGCGCCGGAGCAATTGCACTATGTCGTCTCGGTCAATCTCGACAGCGTCTTCTTTGGGATGCAGGCAGCAATCGAGGTGATGAAGCAGTCCGGCGGTGCCATCGTCAACAACTCCTCGATTGCCGCCATGGTCGGCGAGCTGCGCCGCGCCGCCTACAGTGCGACCGAGGGCGGGGTCCGCGCGATGACCAAGGCAGTGGCGGCCGACTGCGCCCGCAAAGGCTATCCGATCAGGATCAACTCGATCCATCCGGGTTACACCGAAACTAGGCTGGTGGCGAAGCTCCTGCAATCAATTGGCGATCGGACCGAATCCATCGGCGCGGCTCTGGTGTCAGCGATCCCCCCTGGGGCGGCTTGCCAACCCGGTGGAGATTGCTGTGGCCGGTCCTGTTTCTCGCCAGCGACGATGCCTCCTACATGATCGGCTCAGAGTTGGTGGTCGATGGCGGCTACATCGCCGAGTGAGGCGACTCTTGGACCAGCAGTCGGATTCAGCAGGGTACGGTGACGCGCGGAAAGAGTATCTGACACACATCGTTGGCAACGCAGTCGACGCCTCTGCAAGAGCGCTCCCTAGATATCTTCCACCACCAGCCCCGGCAGGTTCTTCATCGCGCGCCGGCTGTCGGGCGTGAGGTTGAAGCCGCCGCCCAACTCGAACTCCAGCTCCTCGCCGGGTGCGAGATCGAGCACCACGACAATGCGTCCCCTGCCTCTACCCTGCCGCTCCAGCAAGGCCTTCAGCGCATCCAAAGGCTCGGTGTCGTTGACGAAGACCTTGATCCCCTGTGCTGCATTGGCGGCCGCCCTCTCCAACAGCTCGACCTCCTGCACCGTCAGGCGCAGGCCATCGCCTTCGCTGCGTAGATCGACCGAGAAGAGCAAAGGCTCGCCGGAGTCCAGCAATTCGCGCGACCGTGCCAGCACCTCGGCGAACAGCACCACCTCGAACACGCCCGAGGGATCGGAGATCTGCAGGAAAGCGAAGCGATTGCCGCTCTTGGCCCGCCGCTCCTGCTTGCCGACGACGATACCTGCGACCTTGCGGTGTCCCGGCGAGAGACGCGCCGCACTCGCCAGGTCCGACTGCAGCACCACGCCCAAACGCTTCAAAGATGTCTGGAAGCTGTCGAGCGGATGCGCGGACAGATAAAAGCCGATGGCCGTGAACTCATGCTGGAGGCGCTCCAGAGGCGCCCAATCCGCGACCTCCGGCAACTTCAGACTGGGGGCGGCCATCGCCTCGCTGCCGAAGAGAGAGACCTGGGCCGAAGACCGCGCCTCGGCCGCGGCACTGGCATGCTTCACGAAGACATCGGCTCCTTCGAACAGCTGCCGGCGATTGTCCGAGAGCCGGTCGAACGCACCCGCAGCGGCCAGGGATTCCAGGCTGCGTTTGTTCACCTGCTTGGGATCCAGACGCTCGACCAGGCCACCCAGGTCGGCGAAGGGTCCCTCTTGCTTGCGTTCGGCCGCCAGGCCCCGCATGGCCGCCGCGCCGACGTTCTTCACAGCCCCCAGCGCATAGCGGATGGCTTGCTTGCCATTTGCGTCCGTCTCGACCGAAAAAACGCTATCGGACTGATTGATGTCCGGAGGCAGGAGGTCGATCTCAAGCCTCTGCAACTCTTCCCGGAAAATATTGAGCTTATCGGTGTTGCCCAGATCCAGAGTCATGGAGGCAGCCATGAACTCGACCGGATAGGTCGCCTTCAGGTAGGCGGTTTGATAGGCCACCAGCGCATAGGCTGCGGCATGGCTCTTGTTGAAGCCATAGCCGGCGAACTTCGCCACCTGATCGAAGATCTGCTCGGCTTTTGCGGCCTTGACCTCTTGCGCCACGGCGCCATCGATGAAGGTCTTTTTCTGTGCATCCATCTCGGCCTGGATCTTCTTGCCCATGGCGCGACGCAGCAGATCGGCGCCGCCCAGGCTGTAGCCCGAGAGCACCTGCGCAATCTGCATCACCTGTTCCTGATAGATCATGATGCCGAAGGTTTCCTTCAGGATCTCCTCCAACAAGGGATGCAGGTAGTCGGGCTCCTCCTGCCCGTGCTTGCGACGGATGTAGCTCGGGATGTTGTCCATCGGGCCCGGCCGATAGAGGGCGACCACGGCGATAATGTCTTCGAAGCGGTCGGGCTTCAGTCGCTTCAGCACATCGCGCATGCCCGAGGATTCCAGCTGGAACACCCCCACCGTGTCGGCCCTGGTCAACATCTGGAAGGTGGCCGGATCGTCCAGCGGGATGGTGTTGACGTCGAAATCCGGATCTCGGCGGCGAATGAAGATCTCCGCCTCCGCCAAGACCGTCAGGGTCTTGAGACCGAGGAAGTCGTACTTCACCAGTCCGGCCTCCTCGACGTACTTCATGTTGAACTGCGTCACCCGCATGTCGGAGCGCGGATCGCGATAGAGCGGGATCAGTTCCTGCAGGGGGCGGTCACCGATGACCACGCCGGCGGCATGGGTCGAGGCATGGCGATAGAGGCCTTCGAGTTGCAGGGCGATCCCGATCAGATCGGCGACGCTCTCGTCGCTCTCGATTTGCGCCTGCAGTTGCGGTTCGCCGTCGATCGCCTGCTGCAGGGTGACGGGATTGGCCGGATTGTTCGGCACCAACTTGCAGAGACGATCGACCTGGTCATAGGGCATCTGCAGAACCCGCCCGACGTCGCGCAGGACCGCTCGGGCCTGCAGCTTTCCGAAGGTGATGATCTGGGCGACACGGTCCTGACCGTACTTCTCCTGCACATAGCGGATCACCTCGTCTCGGCGGTCCTGGCAGAAGTCCACGTCGAAGTCCGGCATGGAAACGCGCTCGGGATTGAGGAAGCGCTCGAAGAGAAGCCCCCAGCGCAGGGGGTCGAGATCGGTGATGGTCAAGGCCCAGGCGACCACCGAACCGGCACCCGATCCGCGACCCGGGCCGACCGGTATCCCCTGCTCCTTCGCCCAGGTGATAAAATCGGCCACGATCAGGAAGTAGCCGGGAAAGCCCATCGTCTCGATGACGCTCAGCTCGAGCTCCAGCCGGTCGCGATAGGGCTTGGCCATGGCCTCGCGCGTCGCAGCATCGCCCTCCTTGCCGTAGACGTGCCGTTCAATCCGCCGCTCCAGGCCAGCTGCGGCCTGGGCGCGTAGCTCGGCCGCCTCGCCGCGCCCTCCCTCGGTCGGAAAGGCCGGCAGAATGGGCGCGATCTTGCCGGGGAAGAAATGGCAGCGCCGGGCGATGGTCAGGCTGTTGTCACAGGCCTCGGGCAGGTCGGAAAAGAGCCTGCGCATCTCCTCCGCGCTCTTCAGCCGATGCTCCGGCGTCAGCTGCCGCCGCTCGCTCTCCCCTACATAGGTGCTGCCGGCGACGCACAGCAGAGCATCATGCGCACGGTAGACTTCGGCCTCGGTGAAGAAGGCCTCGTTGGTGGCGACCAGCGGCAGATCCCGGGCGTAGGCCAGCTCGAGCAGTCCAGCCTCGGCTTGCCTCTCTTCTTCGCGGTCATGGCGCTGCAGCTCGAGATAAAGACGCCCGGGAAAGAGGCCGGCAAGCCGATCGACGAGGGCCTCTGCCGCATCGTCCTGACCGTGGCAGAGAAGCCGGTTGACGGCACCCGAAGGGCCGGCCGTGAGGCAGATCAGGCCGGCACTGCGACCCTGCAAACGTGACAAGGCGATCTGCGGACGGAGCGGCGGCTCGGTCTCCAGATAGGCCTCGCTGATCAGCGCCATGAGATTGAGGTAGCCCGCTTCGGACTGCACCAGAAGGACCAGGGAATCCGGGTCCGGCGGCGTAACGGAACGCTGGTCCTGGCCGTCCTCGCGGGTGATCGGCAATTGGCAACCGATGATGGGCTGCACCCCGGCGGCCTTGGCCGCATTGGCGAATTCGAGCGCCCCGAAGAGGTTGGCGCTATCGCAGACGCCGACGGCTGGCATCCCCATGGCAGCGCAGCGCGCCACCAGATCCTTCGGCTTGATCGCGCCTTCCAGCAGCGAATAGGCGGAATGTACACGCAGGTGCACGAAATCGGCATGAGACATGATTGAAACCTCTCACGGTGACTCGCCCTCGGGCTAGTCACCGACCTGTGGAAAACGACGGCAAATCGAAGCGCCTGGCCTCTTGCGTGAGCGCCCGGTCGAGAGCCCGAACTTCTCACCGTAGGGACGCACATGTTTTTCGCTGCCGCTTTTTCCTTGACCGGGCGTTCTGGGCCAGGCCGAACGGAAAGCCGATGCCGATCGGCAAGAAGGCCGGGATTTTTCGATCCGGCTCTTGCACGACGCCAGGTCCGACGATAGTGTGGCTGTGCGGATGACGGTCGGCTGCATCGGCAGGTCCCTGTCTTGCGGGAAGAGCCTCTTTCATCGCAGCACACCGCATCCGCGCCCCGCCATAGTGTCGTGTGGGGGTAGGTCGGGAATGTTTGGCAACCCTCCGCTTTTGCCGAATGTTTCCTGAACGTCTGGAGGAGCGACAGGCTGAAAAGGGAGGAAAAAGTAAAGAGGGGTGGGCCTTGCCTTTGGACCCTGTCTTGCGGACGGCTTGACGCTTCGCGCGTCGGCCGCCCGGTGCGATCGTCTGCTACGGCGTCGGCGTCGGCGTGAACGGCAGCACTGCGGCAATAGCCGATCGAGGTCTCAAGAGCCTGGACGAGATTTCCAGGGCGCGCGGCGCCGGTGGCTCCTGCCAGCCGAAACTCCGCCGCCCGTTGGCCACAGTGTATCCCTGGGGTGCGATGAAGGGCGCAGGCGCAACGTCTGCGCAGGTGCGACGGCAAGGGCCAGTCAGAAGCCTTGCACCGGCATCGGGGTGGCGTTACGCGCTTTGCAAAGACAGGCGCGCGAGACTCCTCTATAAGCTCACCGCTCATGCCCTGACTTTTGAGCAGTCTGGAGAGGTCCATGCAGCAAGAGAGCCTGCCGGTCGAAGAGACGCGACCCCCTCTGCCCGCATCCCTGACGCGGCAGACCGTGGTTTCCGTTCGTCATTGGACCGACCGTCTGTTCCACTTTCGCATCACGCGCCCGGCCGACTTCCGCTTCCGCTCCGGCGAGTTCGTGATGATCGGGCTGGAGCTGAAACCCGGCAAGCCGCTGCTGCGCGCCTATTCGATCGCCAATCCGACCTGGGACGAGGAACTGGAGTTCTTCTCGATCAAGGTGCCCGACGGACCGCTGACCTCGAAGCTGCAGTCGATCCAGCCGGGCGACGAGGTGGTGCTGGGGCGCAAGCCCACCGGAACCCTGGTCCTGGACGCCCTGGTGCCGGGCTCGCGCCTCTACATGTTCTCGACCGGCACTGGCATTGCGCCCTTTGCCAGCCTGGTTCGCGATCCCGAGACCTACGAGAAATTCGACCGGGCGATCCTGACCCACACCTGCCGCCAAGCGGCTGAGCTGGCCTACGGACTGGACCTGGTGGCCAATGCCGAGGAGGATCCGCTGGTCGGCGAGGAAGCCAGCCAGAAGCTGATCCACTATCCGAGCGTGACCCAGGAGCCCTATCACCGGAAGGGTCGAATCACCGATCTGATCGAGAGCGGTCAGATGTTCGAGGAGCTTGGCCTGCCGGCTTTCGACCCGATCAAGGATCGCATCATGATCTGCGGCTCCATGGCGATGTTGCAGGACACCAGGGCACTGGCCGAGAAGGCCGGTTTGACCGAGGGCTCCAACGCCAAGCCGGCCGAATACGTCATCGAAAAGGCCTTCGTCGGCTAAGGGCGAAGGCTTCAAGGGTTACCGGCTCCAGGTCGGCAGGAGACGAATGTAGCGGTTCGCCCTGTGATCCCCTGCCAGATGCTCGATGCGGAAGGGTGTGGATCCTCGGCGTAAGGCCGGGGATGACACCGAGAGGAAAAGGGTCTGCAGCATCCGTCCATTGTTTCATGTCCCAGAGTCCCTGGAATACAACCTTCATCCCTGTGATTTGGAGATGCGAACCCACATTTCCGATCACACCCTTTGACCGGAACCTCCAGCTATGGACGATAGCTGAAGCCGTTTTGTCCCAGCAGCGGCGGCAGCAGGCGCTGGACGCGCTCGACCCAGCGGCAGAGCAAGGGCCGCGTCTCTTTGGGATCGATCAGGTCGTGGACGGCGAAATCCTCTGCGCGCGGGAAAGGCGACTGCTTGGCGGCAAGCTCGGCTTCCAATTCGCGACGCTTGGCATCGGGGTCCTCGGCAGCTGCAATTTCTCGGTGATAGGCGACCGCGACCCCGCCCTCGACCGGCAGTGCGCCGGTCTCTGCCGTGGGCCAGGCCAGACGATAGCCGCCGGGCCCATAGTGCGCCGCCTGCGCCACGCCAAAGGAACGACGCACCATGATCGTGGCCCAGGGAACGCGGCTCATCACTGCGCTCAGAACGGCGTTGGTGCCGTGGCGGATGGTTGCCTCCCGTTCCGCCTTCTGACCGATCATGAAACCCGGTTCATCGACGAAACTGACGATCGGCAGGTGAAAGCAGTCGCAGAGTTCAACGAAGCGACGAACCTTCTGGGCACCGTCAGCCGTCATCGCACCGGCAAGGAAGCGCCCGTCATTGGCCCAGACCCCCACTGCATGTCCGTTGAGGCGCCCAAGGCCGGCGATCTGTCCGCGGCCGTATCCCACTCCAATCTCGAAAAAGCTCTCACGATCCAGGATCATGGCGAGCGCGGCGCGCATGTCGAAGATCTTGCGACGATCGCGGGGCACGATCTCGCTCAACGCCGCCTCGCAGCGTTCGACCGGGTCGTCCGAAGCAACCCAGGGCGACAACTCCCACACATTGGACGGCAGATAGCCGAGGAATCTGCGGATTTGCGCCAGAGCCTCCCGCTCGCTCTCGGCCGCATTGTCGATCGTTCCGTTGCGCGCATGGATGGCTGCGCCGCCCAAGTCCTCCTTACTTCTCTTCTCGCCCAAGGCCCGCTGAACCACCGCCGGACCGGCGACCAGGATCTGCGCCGTATCCCTTGCCATGACCGAGAAGTGAGAGGCCACCAGGCGCGACGCCGGCATCCCGGCGATCGGTCCCAGAGCCGCAGCCGCGACGGGAACGCTGGCCAAGGTCTCGGCCACCGAGCGAAAGCGCGGCGGATCGAAGACCGGGGTGCTGAGGCTGCGTTTGCCGGGCCCGCCGACACTGCCCCCTGCCCCCTCGTGCAAGCGAACCAAGGGAACCCGGTAGTCGAGCGCCATCTGCTCGGCATAGATGCTCTTGCGCAAACCCGCCGGCGAAGGCGATCCCCCTTTCATGGTAAAGTCCTCGCCGCCGACGACGCAGGGGCGGCCCTCGATCCGCGCAAAGCCCAGCACGTAGTTCGCTGGCGTCAGACTGCCATCGTCCTCGAGGGAACCGGCGATCGGACCGATCTCCTCCAGGGAACCGGGATCGATCAGGGCCGCAACCCGCTCGCGGATGCTGAGGCGCCCTTTGCTGTGCTGGCGTTCGATTGCGGCGGCACCGCCCTGCTGCAAGGCCAGGGCGCGGCGCCGCTCGATCTCCTTACCGTCGTCGTAGCTCATGCGGCGCATTAGAGGCCGGAACGTGGCTCAAGTCATCCCGCCGCAACGCCGCGGATTGGTCGCTACGCGGACACCCGATCGGCCACCCAGCGATGGAAGCAGTGCGTCGGGCCGTCCATGACCGGAGAGAACTTGCCGCCGTCGAACATCACGCCGTGGCGGCCGCGCTGCATGCCCTCGACGACGAAGAGGTCCTCTTCGAAGACGCCGCGCCAGAGCCGCGTGTTGGCCGCCCGCATACCAGCCCAATCGCTGTTACTCATGGCATCGCTGGCGTAGTAGATCTCGACATGCTCGATCGTCTTGTTCTCGCCGATCGGCTCCAACAGGATCGAGAAGATGTGGTCGCGATGCACGCCAATCAGCACATTGGGATAGAGCGCAATATACTCGCCCGCGGCGTCCCACTTCTCCGACAGGCCCTCAAAGTTCGCGAAGCGGTTGCCGCTCTCATCGATCATTGGCCGGTAGACGGAGGTACCCTGCCCGGAAAAAAAGCCAGGCTCCTCGATGTGATAGTGGTCTTCCAACCTGGAATAGCTGTTGAGGCCGGGATGTATCCAAGGCAGATGATAGCTTTCGCAGTAGTTCTCGACCGCCAGCTTCCAGTTGCAGTCGACCTCCAGGGTGAAGGAGCTGTCCGGGCCGCTGTGGAAAATCGGCTTGTCGAATTCGGCCCAGCGCTGGATCAGGCCGGCTGCGTGCTCTTCGAAGCTGGGGGCTTGGCCATCAACGTTAACGAAGATGATGTCCTTCCAAACTTTTGAACGCACCTCGAAGAGGCCCAACTCTTCGCGCTTGATCGCAGGATGCTTGTTCTCGCCGGAGCCGCCGACATGCGGGGTTCGGCGCAGGGACCCGTCCAGTGCGTAGGCCCAGGAATGGTAGGGACAGCGGATGGCGCCGCGGATCCTGGTCGGCGCCTCGATCAGGATCATGCCGCGATGGCGGCAGGTGTTCTGGAACACCCGCAGACTGCCATCGCGGTCACGGACAGCCAAGAGCGGCACGTCGAGAAAAGTGAGCGGCACGGCATCACCGGCCTTCGGCAAGTCCTTGCCGAAGCCGATGGCGGCCCAGGTGCCGAAAAAGAGCTTCCGCTGCTCGATGGCGAAGACGCCGGGATCGACGTAATGGGCATTGGGAAGCCCCTTTGCCTCTTCGATCGCTGTTTTGACGCTCTCCAGAGCCTGCCTTTCGATGACGGACATGATCCCTCCTCATCGCAACCGTCGCAGGACTAGCTGATCAGGTCGCGTGGGTCCGGGCAAGAGGGGAAAAATTCAAGTGGGGTTTACTCCCCTCCATCCCTCGTTCCGGTGCGCTTCGGCGATCAGCCAATTGCGCAATGTCTTCGCCTCGTCGCTGAGCGTGACATCCCTCGACCAACCGAGATAGAAGCTGCCCGGCGCTCTCAGCGTGAGCGGACAGAGGGGTTGGAGTAGGCCTTGCTGAATGAGCGGCTGGGTGAGCCCAGCCAAGGCAGATACCATTGCCGTCCTGTGCCGCCTGCAGGGCAATCATATGGTTGTTGACGACAAGCCTGCGATCGATCGCCCCTTCGTGACCGAGCGCACCGAACCACTCTTGCCAGGTGGTCCAACCGGTATCTTCGGCCTCCAGGTGGATGAGCGGCAATTTGGACAGATCGGGCAGCGAAGGGTCCAGGTGCTGCTTGGCGAAGCTGGCGCTGCAGAGCGGCATGATCTCATCGTGGAACAGCAGCGCCGCCTCATGGTCCGGCCAGCGGCCCTTGCCGTAGCGCATGCGCAGGTCGATGTGCGATTGGTTGACGCCGCTTTCCAGATCCGAGGCGTGCTGATTGACCCGTAAACTGTGAAAACTGCGCCAGAAGCGGGAAATTCGCGGCATGTGCCACAGCGCGGCCTCTGCCGTGGTCGCAACGATCGTCACGCTGCTGGGGACTCCGCTTTGTCGCAAGCGCTCCAACATCGCGGCCGTCTGGCGGAAACTGCGGGCCAAGACCTGCTGGAGATCGCGGCCCTCGGTCGTGAGGAGAGTACCGCTCGCCGTCCTCTTGAAGAGCGCCCGGCCGAGATCCTGTTCCAAGGCCTTGATCTGATGTCTGGCGGCACCCTGCGTCACATTCAATTCCGCCGCGGCGCGCTTGAAGCTAGCGTGCCGGGCTGCCGCCTCGAAGGTGGCCAGAGCGGCCAGCGGCGGCAGGTTGCAGTGCTTGCGTGCCATGGGCCGGGTCGCGCTGCAAAGAGCGAGATCCCTGTAGATCTAGGATTTTGCATCCTTTTTCGCTGTCGCCTCCGCCCCGGTCTTGTCTGGTGATTTGTCTTGCTTCTCGTCCTCGAGCTTGGGGACTTTATCACCCTTGAAGTCCGGCGTCTGGCTATGCCCCAATTCCGCGTCTTTGGCCACGGGTGCGCCCGCCGAGCCTTTGTCGAGCTTGCCGCTCACCACACTTTCGAGAATCTTCTTGCTGTCGCTCTCGGCGGCAGGCTCCTCGTGGATCTTACCGAGCGCCTCGACAATGTCGATGGGGCCGGTCTTGACCGCCACCACCTTGCCTTCCTCAAGTCTGAGCGAGCGATCCATGCGCTCGGCCAGGTCGTAGTTGTGCGTCGCGATCAGCGCCGCAACTCCCTCCTGCTCGACCAGACTTCGGAGCAGGTCGAAGACCCCGTCGGCGGTGTTGGGATCGAGGTTGCCCGTCGGCTCGTCTGCCAAGAGCAGACGCGGGCGGTTGGCCAGCGCCCTGGCAATGGCGACACGTTGCTGCTCGCCGCCGGAGAGTTTCGCCGGGCGGTGATCCAAACGCTCAGCCAGGCGCACCTTGACCAGCAGATCCTTGGCTCTCTCGCGCGCCTCGCGTCGCGGGCGGGCGGTAATCATCTGCGGGATGACCACATTCTCCAGGGCCGAGAACTCGGGCAGGAGATGATGGTATTGATAGACGAAACCGATCATCGAGCGCCGCAGCGCCGTGCGCTTGCCGTCGCGCAGCTTGGCGGTCGCCATGCCGCCGATCACGACCTCGCCGCTGTCCGGCTTCTCCAACAGGCCGGCGATCTGCAGCAGAGTAGACTTACCGGCACCGGAAGGACCGACCAAGGCGACCATCTCGCCCGCCTTCACCTCCAACTCGGCGGAGCTCAGGATCGTGAGCTTGCTCGTCCCCTGGCGAAAGGACTTGGAAATCTCCGTCAGCCGCAGGCCGGGCGCAACGCTACTCATTACGCAGTGCCACGACCGGATCCAGACGCGCCGCCAGCCAAGCCGGCAGCAAGGGCGCCAGGAAGGAGATGCTCAAGGCCATAGCCACCACCTGGCCGACCTCCTCCCAGTTCAATCGCGCCGGCAGTTTGGTCAGGAAGTAGACGGTTGGATCGAAGACCTTGGTGCCGGCCAATTGCTCGACCCAGCCCTGGATGAGCTGGATGTTCAAGGTGAAGGCGACACCGCCGGCGACGCCCAGCACAGTCCCAAGAATCCCGATCATCGCCCCCGACAGGAAGAAAATCCGCAAGACCATGCCGCTGGTCGCCCCCATGGTGCGCAGGATCGCGATGTCGCGCCCCTTCCCTTTCACCAGCATGTACTGGCCGGAGGTGATGTTGAAGGCCGCCACGATGATGATCAGCGAGAGGATCAAGAACATCACCGTCTTCTCGGTCTTCAGGGCATTGAAAAAGCTGGAGTTCGCGTCCTGCCAATCCAAGGTGCGATAGTCGATGCCAGCAGCCCGCCTGATCGGTACCCTGAGGCGTCGCACCTCGGTGGGCTTCTCGACGAAGACCTCGACGGCGTTGGCCTGATCCTTCAGGCGGAAGAAAAGCTGCGCGGCCTCGAGTGGCATATAGATGTAGCTGGAATCGTACTCGTACATGCCGACGTTGAAGAGCGCGACGATCCGATAGGTCTTGATCCGCGGCACCGAGCCGATGGTGGTCACCGTGAACTGCGGCGCGATCAAGGTGATGGGATCGCCGACCGAGACGGCAAAGCGCTGCGCCAAGCGGGCACCGATCGCGACCACGTCCTCGCCGGCAAACTCGTCGAGATTGCCGGCGACGATGCTGTTGGCAACCAGTTCTCGCGCTTTCAAGTCTTCCGGACGCATGCCGCGGACCAGGGCGCCGGTGGCACGCCCCTGATCGGTCGCCATCACCTGACCCTCGATGATCGGATTGGCGGAAAGCACGCCGGGCACGCCGTCGATGCGCTTTGCCAGGCCCGCGTAGTCTCGGATCGGCTCGGAGATACCCGAGACCGAGAGGTGCCCATTGACCCCCAGGATCTGGCCCAGCAGCTCTTGGCGAAAGCCGCTCATCACCGACATGACGACGATCAGAGTGCCAACCCCAAGAAAGATTCCGACCAGCGAGAAGATCGCCACCACCGAGACGAAGCCTTCGCGTCGCCGCGCCCGCAGGTAGCGCAGCGCCAGAAGCCGCTCGAAGGACCCGAACATCACGAGATTGACCGTCCCTTAGGCTGTGAGGCGGGCCAGGGCCGCCTCCGGCGAGAGCTCGTCCCGGGTTCCCTCGGCACGGCGCTTCATCTCGACCGTTCCGGCCTTTACGCCGCGCGGACCGACCACCAGTTGCCAAGGCAGCCCGATCAGGTCCATGTCGGCGAACTTGGCCCCCGGGCTCTCGTCGCGATCGTCGTAGAGCACCTCGACCCCGGCCGCCTCCAGCTTGGCATAGAGCTCCTCGCAGAGCACCGTGCAGGCAGCATCGCTGGTCCGGATGTTGACCAAGCCGACGGCGAAGGGCGCCACCGAATCCGGCCAAATGATTCCCTGTGCATCGTGACTGGCTTCGATGATCCCGCCGACCAGGCGGGACACACCGATGCCGTAGGAGCCCATGTGCATCGAGACGTTCTCCCCACCCGGCGTCGCCACCTGCGCACCCAAAGGCTCGGAGTATTTGATGCCGAAGTAGAAGATATGCCCAACCTCGATACCGCGCCCTTGATAGCGTCGCTCCGCCGGGACTTCGCTCTCGAAGGCCGAGGGCTCATGCTTCTCGTCGGTACGGGCGTAGCGGCTGGTGTGCCGTTCGACCACCGAACGCACCGCAACCGCATCTTCGTAGTCGATGACCTCGCCCAGCACGTCGTAGGCCAGCAACTCCCGATCGCAGAAGACCACGCTCTCGCCGGTATCGGCCAGGATGATGAACTCGTGCGAGAGATTGCCGCCGATCGGACCGGTGTCGGCTTCCATCGGGATCGCCTTCAGACCCATGCGCGCATAGGTCCTGAGGTAAGCAATGAACATTTTGTCATAAGCCAGCCGAGCGCTGGCGTAATCCAGATCGAAGGAATAGGCATCCTTCATCAGGAACTCGCGCCCACGCATGACTCCGAAGCGCGGCCGGACCTCGTCGCGGAACTTCCACTGGATATGATAGAGGTTTTTCGGTAGGTCTCGGTAGCTCTTGACGCCGCTGGCGAAGATGTCTGTGATCAACTCTTCGTTGGTTGGGCCAAACAGCATGTCGCGCTCGTGGCGGTCCTGGATGCGCAGCATCTCCTTGCCGTAGTCGTCATAGCGACCCGACTTGCGCCAGAGATCGGCCGACTGGATCGTCGGCATCAGCACCTCTTGCGCGCCGCTCCGGTCCTGCTCCTCGCGCACGACCTGCTCGATCTTCTTGAGCACGCGAAAGCCCAGCGGCAGCCAGGAGTAGATCCCGGCGGAGGCCTGACGGACCATGCCGGCGCGCAGCATGTAGCGGTGCGAGACAATCTCCGCTTCTGCCGGCGTCTCCTTCATTGTCGGCAGAAAGTAGCGGGAACGGCGCATGGGTTACCTCGGCTGATGTGAACGAGTGAGGGGCCCTCCGGCCCTCAAGAAGGCAGGAGAATAGGTAACCGGCGCCTACTTGTCCATTGATGGCGAAGGACAGGCCTCCTATGCCGCTTTCGCCGTCGTATCCTCCAAAATCATGCGCGCGGCCTTCCCGCCGATCATGATGGCCGGCGCGTTCGTATTGCCCGACACGATCTCCGGCATGATCGAGCAATCGGCGATCCTGAGCACCTCGACCCTCTGCACCCGCAGCCTGGGATCGACCACCGCAGCGGGGTCGGGCCCCATGCGGCAGGTTCCGGTCGGATGGTAGATCGTGGTCGAGGTGTTGCGGGCCCACTCAAGGAGCTCTTCGTCGCTCTCGACGCCCGGCCCCGGCTGATGTTCTTCCGAGATCTTGCCCACCAGAGGCGGTAGAGACGTTATGTTGCGGGCGATCTTGATGCCGGCCAGCAGGGTCTCGCAGTCGGTCTCGGTCGCCAAGTAGTTGGGATGGATCGTCGGATAGTCCTCCGGCTTGAGGCTGAACAAGCGGATTTCGCCGCGGCTCTCCGGGCGCAGTTGGCAGACCGGCGCGCTGAAGGCGGAAAAGGGATGCACCCCCTCGCCCGGGCTGTCGGCGGACCAGGGTTGAATGTGAAACTGGATGTCCGGGGTTTCGACTTCGGGACGAGCTTTCAGAAAAGCTGTGGCCAGACTTCTGACCTCGTCCTTCAAGGTCGGCTCGTTGCACTTGAATACCAGGCACGCCTGCAGATGGTCCTGCAGACCCTGGCCGACCGCCGGGGCATCACGCAGAACGGCGATCCCATGCTGCTTCAACTGCTCGGCTTCGCCGATCCCGGACAGCATCAGGATCTGCGGCGACCCAATGGCACCGGCAGACAGCACGATCTCGCGCTTGGCCCTGACCTGGGCTTCGCGCCCGCTCTTGTCGCGATAGGCAACCGCCACGGCACGCTTACTCTCTAAGACGATCCCCGTCGTGTGTGCGCGCGTGACGATTTGAAGATTGGAGCGCTGCTTGACCGGATTGAGATAGGTGACAGCGGCCGAGCAACGCCATCCCTTGCGCGAAGTCAGCTGAAAATAGCCGACCCCCTCTTGCTCGGCCCATTGTAGTCGGTGTTAAAGGGATAGCCTGCGTTCTGAGCCGCCGCCAGCCAAGTATCGCAGATCGGGGGCGCAGGCGCATATTCGAAACCGAGAGCGGCCCTCCTACCCCATGATAGTCGTCCTCGCCCCGCTCTTGGGTCCTCGGCGGCCTTGAAAAGCGATAGGATCTCGTCCCAACCCCAGCTGCTGTTGCCCATTTGCCGCCAGCGATCATAGTCCGCAGCCTGACCGCAGACATAGAGCAGACCGTTCAAGGAACTGGAACCGCCGAGCACCTTGCCACGCGGCCATTCAAGCCGACGGCCTTCAGGCCGGAATCGGGTTGGGATCGATAGCACCAATCGACCGAGGGATTGTGCATCGTATTGAAGTAGCCTACCGGGATATGGATCCAAGGATTCCAATCCTTGCCACCAGCCTCGAGAACCAAGCGATTGGCCAGATCGGCGCTCAGGCGATTGGCAAGCACACAGCCGGCCGACCCTGCTCTAACGACCACGTAATCGGCCTCCAGGCTTTCCATCCTCTAATTCCTTTCCGGGCTGTGCAGCGCGCGCCTTTTATCCTTTTTATCGTTGCATGGTTCATGCATACTATGTATTAATGAGACTATGAGTATCTTTTAGGAACTAATCACTGGGAAAACAGCACGCGTACCTCGGAAAAGTTGCGAGGAATATCTCGCAGAGATCTTTCGCCTCGGCGGGCAATTCGGACTGACATCGACTCTTTTGGCGGCCAGCAGCTTCGACGGCATCATGGCTTTGCCGGAGCTGGCAAGAGCGGCCGAGAGCACCTACGATAAGCGCTTCAAGAAGGAAGCCAAGTTTACCCTGAAGTTCGGTGCTTCTGGCTTCAATGCTCGCAACCTGCTGATCGAGCAGGCCGGCGCGCTGGAGTTCGCACGCGACCTCGCAGAGCGAACCGATGGCGAGATCCGTGTCGAGTTCATCGGCGACAACCAGATCTGCGGTCAGCTGTCTTGCGTCGAGAAAACCCAGCTGGGCATTGTCGACATCTGTGCCGCCTCGACCCAGAATTCGGCCGGCGGCGCGCCCTATCTAAACGTGTTGGACTACGCCTAAGTCTTTCCGAGCCGGACCTCGCAGTACTACTTTCTCTACAGCCCCGCCAGCATGAAGATCCTACGTGAGCCCTTGGAGAAGCGGCACGGCCTGAAGTTCCTCTTCAGCCACTGCGAGCTGCGTGGCCTGCAAATGGGCCTCAGCTGGGAGAAGAAGCCGACCGTTACCAAGCTGGAGGAACTGTTCGGCACCAAGAACCGCGTGACCGGGACGCAGCTTGGCCGTATCGCCGCCGTACAGATCTTGAACCTGAACCCGGTTCCGATCGCTTGGTAGGAGACCTTGGACGGCCTGAAGCAGGGCCTGATCGACGGCGCCGAGACCTGGGCATCGGCCGTGGCCTACGCCAACATGTCCCCGGTGGTCTCCCAGTCGGTGAACCTCAAGTTCTTCTGCGGCACCGAGCACACCTCAATGAGCGCCAAGGTCTTCGATAACCTGGACGCTCATCTGCAGGACGCGGTGATGGAGTCCTCCTATCTGGCGCAGGTGCATTTCCAGTCGGCAAACGAGGCCGTTCTGGTGAACACCGTCGGCTTCTCCGAGCGCAGCTCCCCGGCACCATCTTCGTCGAGCACAACGTGTGCCCGGCCTTCCTGGCCGAGGACCAGATCAAGATGGCCAAAGAGATGTGTTCGCCGCAGTACCTGCCCGATCCCTGGGAAGGCTGGCGCAAGCGCCTCGACAAGTGGGCCGGTGGCATCGACACTTACACCGACCTCTTCAACGTCGCCCGCGAAATCCCGGAGGATGTGATGGACCTTTTTGCCGATTTGGGCGCGCTGCTCTCTGCTTTTGCAAGCAACGATGCCTGGGAGATCAGCGAAGCCATGGGCGGCATCGGCGCCTTGGCTCTCGGGCTGATCGTAACACTTGGTGGCGGGGTCCTGGTCCTGATCCTCTATCGCTTCGTGCCCCTCATCGACCGGCACCTGGAGTGCACGGTCATGGTCTGGACCTACCTGATCATCGCCGGCATCATCCTCGTCGAAGTCTTCCGGCGCTTCGTTCTAAGCCAGCAGGCGCCCTGGTCGACGACCCTGCCCCCCTTTCTCTTCCTGATCATGACTTGGTTCGGCTGTGCCTACAACGTCCGGCTGCGCACGCATCTCTCCTTCTCGGAGTTTCGCACCAACCTGCCGCGCTTCGGTCAGCTCATCTGTCTCACCCTGAACGCAGTGCTCTGGCTTGTCCTCTGCTGGATCGTCATCGTCACCTCGGCGAAGGTGACGGCAAACTCTGCATCCAACTTACAAATCCTCCTCGGCACCGACGACACCTTGCAGTGGTGGTTCCTCGTCACCGTTCCGATCGCCTCCACGCCGATGGTGGAGCGCGTTCTGGAGAATTTCCTCGAGGACCTGCGCAACTACCGCTCCGGCGAGCCCCTGATCAAACAAGCCGTCATCGGTGCAGACTGAGGATCGACGTCACGAGCGATGCGACTTGGATCACCATCATCTCGCTGGGCGTCGCCGCGCTCTTCATGTTAAGCGTGTCCGTCTTCCTGGCCATCGTCTTCATCTTCGGCATGATCCTGGAGAGCTTGCCGGTGGCCATCATCCTGGCGCCGATCCTGGCACCTGTCGCTCAATCGGTCGGCGTCGATCCGATCCACTTCTCCGTCATCTTCCTGGTCGGTGCCTCGATCGGCTTCATCACCCCGCCCTACGGCCTCAACCTCTACGTCGCCAGCGGCGTCACGGGTGTTCCCTACTTCCGCCTTCTGCGATATGCAGTGTCTTATCTGGTGGCACTCATCACGGTCTGGATCGTGGTGGCCCTGTGCCGGACCTGTCGAGCATGCTCTTGCCCGACAGAGGCTAGAGAGCGCATGACGGCACAGTGGGACGCTGTGTCGTCACAATCGCTCCCCGACGTGCAGCAGATGGATCGCCGCGCTCGCACCGATCCAAGGAAGCGGAGACAGCGGTGTAAGTGAAGCAATCGTCGAAGAACGCAGCGAGACAATTCCAACCAACCTGCGCCTTCTCCTGGTCTTGGAGGAGATTGCAGCCTAGGGGCAACCGATCACGCCGACCGATCTCAATCAGAAGATCGGCCTATCCAAGCCGACCATTCACCGCCTGTTCGCGACCCTTGAGGCCGAGGGCTTACTACAGCGCGAGATCGACGGGCGCTCCTATACTCCCGCCCGCCGCCTGCGCCAGCTTTCCACCGGCGTCCTCTCCTCGCCAGAGTCCGCACCGCCCGCCTCGCAGTCATGAATGCTCTGGCTGAGGAGGTCGGCGAAACCTGCAACCTAGTGGTTCCGGACCGCGAAGGGATGACCCACCTCGACCGTGTCGAAACCAAATGGCCCTTGCGCATCCAGCTCCCGATCGGCACCCAGGTGCCCTTCTACTGCACCGCCAGCGGGAAGCTTTGTCTCAGCAGTCTGCGCAAGTCGCACCTCGACCGCATCCTGGGTTCCATCGACCCGACACCGCACACCACGGCCACCCTGAGCGACAAGGAGTATTTGATGGCGGAGCTGGGGCGGACCCGTCGCCAGGGCTGCTCCCGCGATGCAGAGGAGTTCATGGTGGGCATGATCGCCCTAGCCGTCCCGGTTCTGGATATACACAAGCGCCTGCTGGCCACCCTCTCCTTCCATGCCCCGGTGCAGCGTATGACCTTGGACAAGGCGGTCGGACACCTGCTGCGCCTGTGCGGCGCAGCATCCGAGTTGGAGCAACTGATTCGCTAGTGGTAAGAAACACGCATGTTTCCCATCCATCCGTGTAATTCTTACCACCAGATCACAGAGTGGAAAATGAACCGGATCGCTTTTTGATGACGGCGCGGCTTCGCTGGTGTATTGACGCTTCGCTGGTGTATTGACAATGTCGCGTGATCGAAATGCGCGTGTGGAACACGATTACATCCGAGTTCCGGGAGGAAAAGGCCGAACAAGGCCAAACAAGTGAGCCGGACTCGGGTCCGGCTCACTTTGCCTTTACCCGTCCTCTTACAGAAAAATGGATTTTGCCTGCACCTTATGGGCGGCGAATGTTCTCGGCACCTAGCCAATTTTGCACCGGCGGTAGGGTCAGGGAACGACGGCGACAATCTCGTTCCTCCAACTCGGCACAGGCACGAGGCTGCAGGTCCTGGTCCAAGCAAACGCGAATTTCGCGCAGCACCGAGCCCCGACAGACGAGGGAGAACGCATCGTCTGCCAGTGCAGGATTGTCTGCCAGGAACTCTGCTTCCAAGGACCAACTCGACAGGATCAGCGGATTGCTCGGTGCGCTGTAGGCCTCGGGGATGGAGAGAGAGTCGAAGGCAGCACGCGCCAGCGCGAAATAGTCTTCAGCTGATAGACCCGAACAGCTGCCATGCTTGCGCCATTGATGGTGCACCAAGCCCTCCGAGGGCATAATGTCGAGCAGGGAGGCGACCAGAGCCGCCGAGGGACATCTTTCCTCGCTCGAGCAGTCGGCGGGATAGCCGCTTTCGTACTGTGGCCAGAGGCCGTGCAACACGAAGGCGAAGCTCTGGCCCGAATCGCACTGCAGCGGGCTCCGCCCGGGCTCGACGGAGGCGCAGTAGCTGGGCGACCAGGAAAGCGCCAGGACGTAGAAGTCGAAGTCGCTCGCCCGATCCTGCTCTGCGACCGCCCGTCCCGAAAGGGCTGTCAGGGCCAGCAGAAGAGCAAGGCGCCACATCACGTCGCGCTTCGCATCCAGGCCGGGTCCAAGGTCGCGATCTTGCCATAGACGGGACAGTCCTCGCGATGCGCACCCGCCAGATAGCCGCTGGACATGAGAAACTCGCCGACGATCTCACCTCCGGTGAAGAGGAACTGCTTCTTGAAGAGCTTAACCCACGCGGCCTTCTCCAGCGGATGGTGCGCTTCCAGCCAGGCCTGAAACCCGCCGTGGCTCTCGCGCAGGGCCTGAATGCGCTTGGCGTTCTCGATGGCGGCGTTGACCTTGAGCCGATTGCGGATGATGCCGGCATCACTGAGCAAGCGGGCACGCTCGGCCTCGTCGAAGGCGGCAACCGCGTCCACCTCGAAACCGGCATAGGCCGCCTTGAAGGCCTCGCGTTTCTTAAGGATCGTCAACCAAGACAAGCCAGCCTGGTTGATCTCCAGGATCAAGCGCTCGAAGAGCAAGGCCTCGCTGTCGATAGGAAAGCCGTACTCTTGGTCGTGATAGGGTCCATGCCAGGGGTGGCCGGGGGCCGCGTCGCAGTAGTCGCTCATGAGCTCTTGCTCACTTTCCTAAGCTCGTATCCAGCAAGGCGAGAGAAGATCGATTGGCGCAGCAGTGCAGCGAGACGGTGACGACCCTTGTTCCCGGTGCGTGGATCGGCGATGAGGTTTGCAGCCAATTCAGTCAGACCCAAGGCGTCGTCGAGCGTGCGGTGAAACAGCAGGCCGCCGTCGGAGCCGATCGAGGCGCCCTGGAATGCGCGCTTGACCGACCGGTCGAATTGCAGCCGAAGATGGCCCGTTTGCGCGTCTCCCGTCGCGTTCGCCGCCACTGCCTTGCTCCGTCATGGCTAACCTAGAGCAGATGCACCGATCACTGAATCGATTGTGATGTGACGGGATGATGCAAGTCTGATTGAAGGTCTCCAGACAAGGAGGTCCTGGATGGGACGAGCATTGAGTGGCGATCTGCGGGTTCGTGTTTTGAAGGCATCGCAGGCGGGCCTGTCGGCGCGTGGTGCGGCGGCACGGTTCGGTGTGGCGCCATCGCCGCGATCCGCTGGATAAAAGCGGGCCAAAGCCGATGAGGTGGAGCCGCGACCGACCGGTCGTCGACGCGGGTCGAGCCTTGATGGGCATGAAGGCTTCATCGTGGGCCTGATCGAGACTGACCCTGATTGAGACTGACCCTGATTGAGACTGACCCTGATTGAGACTGACCCTGATTGAGACTGACCCTGATTGAGACTGACCCTGATTGAGACTGACCCTGATTGAGACTGACCCTGATTGAGACTGACCCTGATTGAGACTGACAAGGACATCACGCTCGATGAGATGGTGGCGCGCCTCGCGGACGAGCGCGACGTCCAGATTGGCCGGCGCGCGCTGAACAACTGGCTGCGCGGGTGCGGCTTCACGTACAAACAAAGACCGCGCACGCATTGGAGCAGGAGCGGCCGGAGGTCTTGAGAAAGCGCCAGGCTTGGTTTGACAGCCAATTCGACTTCGATCCGGCCAGGCGGGTCTGCATCGACGAGACGGGCCTGTCGACGAAGATGGCGCGGCTGCGTGGGCGTTCCAGGCGGGGCGAGCGTTGCCGCGGGGCACCCCCCACGGGCATTGGAAGACAACCACCTTGACCGGCGCGCTTCGGCTGACCGGAATGACCGCGCCGATGGTGCTCGACGGCGCCATGAATGGCGTCGCTTTTCTTGCCTATAGCGAGCAGGCACTGGCGCCGACCCTTAATCCCGGAGATGTCGTGATCATGGATGACTTGCCGGCGCACAAGGCCGCCGGCGTCCGACAGGCCATCGAGGCCACAGGCGCCACCCTCACATATCTGCCGCCCTACAGCCCCGACTTCGACCCAATCGAGATGGCATTCTCCAAGCTCAAATCACTGATCCGCGCAAAGGCCGAAAGAGCCGTCAGCACCCTCTGGAATACCGTGGGCAACATCATCAGTCTGGTCGAGCCGCACGAGTGCGCAAACGATTTCGCACCAGCAGGCCATGACACTTCATAAAATGAATGTGCTCTAGTGTGCTGATTACATTATCACGCCTCAGCATGTCGCGGAACTGCGGTCGATATGGGAAATGCGAGCTAAGAAATCTCGAGCCTAAGAAACCTCGGGGCGGAGCGAGATCAAGTCGCTGACGATCAGAGCGTAGACGCCGGCGAAGATGATCCCGGAGATCAAGGTGGTGATCAGGGCCTTGCGCCACATCATCGGCCGTTCGGGTGCCGAAGCCACATGACCGACCTCGGACTCCTCCGGCGGTTTGGCGCCGAAGGGAAGCACGGCAAAGAGCACCACCCACCAGATGATGGCATAGACCAGAATCATCGTCGGCCAGGGCATGATCGCGATCTCTATGCTTGTTCTAGTTCGACAAGAGTGCCGCAGAAATCCTTGGGATGAAGGAATAAAACCAGCTTTCCATGGGCACCGATTTTGGGCTCTCCATCGCCCAACACCCGCGCGCCCTCACCCTTCAGACGGTCTCGCGCGGCCAGGATATCCTCCACCTCGTAGCAGACATGATGCATGCCGCCCGAGGGATTCTTGTCGAGGAAGGCCTGAATGGGAGAGCTCTCTCCAAGCGGGTGCAGCAGCTCGATCTTGGTATTCGGCAGCGCGACGAAGACGACGCTGACGCCATGATCGGGTTCCGCAATCGGATCGGAGACTTTGGCTCCCAAGGTTCCCCGATACATTGCCGCGGCCTTTTCCAAGTCCGGCACGGCGATGGCAACATGGTTCAAACGTCCGATCATCTCGCCTCGTTCCTTTCGTCTAATGGGTTGGCTTAGGATGTGGCGCAGGCTGGCCAACTGGCAAGGCATCGCATCCCGACGGCACCCAATTGCTGCGCTGCAGCCAGGCTAGATTTGCACCAGATGCACCTCGACCTGCACCTTCTTGCCGATCGCTGCCTGCACGTGGCGCCGCAGCGCTATTCGCACATACTCGCGCAGGCGCTCCTCGTCGCGGCGCACCGCGGCATTGGCCTGATAGCAGGACTCCTCCGCCGCCCGAACCAGCCAGTTGGAATCGCGACCTCCGGCGCCGATACCACGCTCTGTCACCTTAGGTAGAGCGACAAGCTCACCGCGCCGGTCGGTCACCAGGGTCGCCATCACCACGCCATTGCGGGAGAGCCGATTGCGCTCCTTCAAGGCCGGATCGTCGATCGCTAGAAGCCGCGTCCCGTCCAAGGCCAGGCGACCACTCTCGACACTGTCGACGATCCGAGCTTCGGCGCCGGGCGCCAGCTTGATCACTTTCCCGTTGCCGCCGACCAGGGCTTGCGGCACCTGACAGGCCTTGGCCAGGTCTGCATGCGCGCGCAGATGCTGCGGCTCGCCGTGCACCGGGACGGCGATCCTCGGGCGCACCCAGCGATACATCTGCGAGAGCTCTTCGCGCGCCGGATGCCCGGAGACATGCACGAAGACCTCGTCGTCGGTCAGAACTGTCGTACCCAACGACCGCAAGCGCTCCTGCAGGCGTTGGATCGGGCGCTCGTTGCCGGGAATCACCCGGGAAGAAAAGATGACCGTGTCCTCCGGCTCCAGGACGATGTGACGATGTTCGCCCCTGGACATGCGCGGCAGGGCAGCACGCGGCTCGCCCTGGCTGCCGGTGGCCAAGATCAGCACTTCCTCGCGCGGCAAATAGCCGACCTCGTCCTCGCTGATCAGCGGCGCCGGGTTGTCGAGATAGCCGGTCAAGGTCGCAGCCTCGTAGATCCTCTGCATCGAGCGTCCGACTAGGCAAACCCGGCGGCCGGTCCGCTTGGCCGCGACCATGGCGCTTTCCAACCTGGCGACGTTGGTGGCGAAGCAGGCAACCAGCACACGGCCATCAGCCTCCTTCACCAGCTGCGTCAGGTTTTCCCGCACCTCGGCCTCCGAGCCGGAGCTGCCCTCGACCATGGCATTGGTGGAATCGCCGACCAGGGCCAAGACCCCCTCCTCCGCCAGAGCCTTGAGTGCCTCTTCGTCGAAGTCGTCGCCGACCAGGGGATCGGGGTCGATCTTCCAATCGCCGGTGTGGAGCACCGTCCCCAAGGCCGTGCGGATGACCAAGGCATTGGGCTCGGGGATCGAATGGGTGAGCGAGATCAGCTCGATGTCGAAGGAGCCCAGGGTGACATGGCCGGACAGCGGAATTTCATGCAGATCGACCTCGCCGAGCAGTCCCGCCTCGGCCAGCTTGCGGCGCAGCAGTTCCGCGGTGAAGGGGGTGGCATAGATCGGGCAGCGCAGCCCGGGCCAGAGATAGGGGATGGCGCCGATATGGTCCTCATGGCCGTGGGTTACGACCAGACCGGCCAGATGATCGCTGCGCTCCTCGATGAAAGTCGGATCGGGCATCAGGACCTCGACCCCGGGCAGGCTGCCGTTCTCCGGGAAGGTAATCCCCAGATCCACCATCAGCCACTGACCGTCGTGACCGTAGAGATTGAGGTTCATGCCGATCTCGCCGGTGCCGCCGAGCGGCAGGAAGTAGAGCGACTGGGCGTCGGGCGCCGGATCGAAGGCCGCGTTCATTGTGCTTTCGCATGATCGTAGAGCAAACGCATGCCGCGCAGGGTCAGCTCGTGGTCGACATGATGGATCGCTTCGGTGCTGCCGAAGAAGAGCGGCGCCAAACCACCCGTCGCCACGACCGTCATTTGCTCTCCGAACTCCTGGGCAATACGTTTTGCCAAGCCTTCGATGAGGCCGATGTAGCCCCAAAAGACCCCGGACTGCATGGCCGGTACGGTATCTTGGCCGATCACCTGCTGCGGCTTCTCGATCAGAATGCGCGGCAGGTGCGCTGCACCATGATAGAGCGCATCCAGCGAGAGATTGATGCCGGGCGCAATGGAACCGCCATCGTAACCACCGTCGGCGGCCACCACATCGAAGGTCGTCGCCGTGCCGAAGTCGACGATGATGAGAGGACCAGGATAGCGCTCATGAGCACCGATGGCATTGGCAATACGGTCGTCACCAATCCGATCCGGCCGATCCAAGCGAATCTTGATGGGATAGTCGGCCGCCGCTCCCTTGACCGTGACCGGCAGCCCGCCGAAGTAGCGCTGGCAGAGGCTCTGCAGGTTGTAGTCGGCAGCCGGAACCACGTTGCTCAGCATCACACCTTCGACGTCCGCATCGGAAAAGCCGTCCAGAGCCATGAGCTGCGTCAACCAAACGGCATACTCGTCGGCGGTGCGGCGCGGATCGCTGGCAGCCCGCCAACGGCCGACCAGTTCGCCACCCTTGAGCAATGCGAAAACGACATTGGTGTTACCGGAATCAATGGCCAGAAGCATGGTTCGCTCCTTGAGGAAAGAAAACTTCGCCGGCCGAAATGGCACGCGGACGGCTTTCGCCGGGCAGCCGGAGCAGCAGACTGCCGTCTTCGGCCAAGTCCTGGAAGTGCCCTTCCAGCACGCTGCCGTCGGCGAGGCGAGCTGCGAGCGGCCCTCCCAGGCCGGCGGCGACTGCCTTCCAAGCCGGGCGCAGCGCTGTGAATCCGGCCCCCGCGAAGACCAGGTGGCGGCGTGCGAAAGCCTCAGCCCAGCCGAGAACGACAGTTTCGGCATCGAGCGGGACGTCCATCACCCGATTCAGGGAGATCGCCGGATAGGGGGTGTCGCTGGGCGCCCAGGCGAGGTTGACACCGATGCCCATGATCAGCCACTCTGGCCGTCCGTCGGTAGCACTACGGCTCTCCAGCAGCAGGCCCGACAGCTTGGCACCGTCGAGTAGAAGATCATTGGGCCATTTGAGGTTGAGGCGGCCGGCAAGCTCGGGATAGGCACTCAAGCAATCGTGCATCGCCAGCCCGGCAACGAAGCCGAGCAAGGCCGCTTCCTGCAGGCCTTGTCTGGGTCGGAGCAAAGCCGAGAACGCCAGATTGCCCGGCGGTGTCGCCCAAGCGCGCCCGCGCCGCCCGCGACCCGCCGTCTGCTCCATTGCCAGGATCAAAGTCCCGTCGGGAGCGCCGGCTACGGCTTGGCGCTCCGCCTCGCGCATGGTGCTGTCGATGGTCTCGAAGCGGATCAGCCTATAGCCTGATGGAAGCCCCCCAGCCCCGCTCATTTGACGAAGAGCGAGGCGGCGGCCGAGGCCGCACCGGAGGTCAGCGGGTCGGGAATCACCACCAGCACGATCATCGCCAGGCTGGCAAGGGTGATGACCAAGCCGACTTCGCGCGGGATCTGCTTGTCGAAGGGCGCCCCGGCCTCATCGAACCACATCAGCTTGACGATGCGCAGGTAATAGAAGGCGGCCACGGCCGAACTCAGCACGCCGATCACGGCCAGAGTGTAGAGACCGGCCTGCACGGCTGCCTCGAAGACGTAGAGCTTGCCGATGAAGCCGGCCATCGGCGGGATACCGGCCATGGAGAACATCAGCACCGAGAGCGCCACAGCAAGCAAAGGCTGGGTAGAGAAGAGGCCACTGAGATCGTCGATGTTCTCGACCAGGCGCCCGTCGCGCCGCATGGTCATGATGCAGGCAAAGGTCCCCAAGGTCATGACCAGGTAGATCGCCATGTAGATTATCACGCTGACCGCGGCTTCCTCGGTGCCGGCGGCCAAGCCGACCAAGGCATAGCCGACATGGCCGATCGAGCTGTAGGCCATCAGGCGCTTGATGTTTCTCTGCCCGATCGCGGCGAAGGCACCCAGCACCATGGAAGCGACCGAGACCACCACGATGATCTGCTCCCACTGATCGACGAGACCCAGGAAAGGATCCAGCAAGACTCGCATCAAGAGGCCGAAGGCGGCAACCTTGGGCGCGGCGGCAAAGAAGGCGGTGACGGCCGTCGGTGCGCCTTCGTAGACATCCGGTGTCCACATGTGGAAGGGCACCGCCGAAATCTTGAAGCAGAGCCCGGCCAACAGGAAGACCAGCCCGACGATCAGGCCCAGCGAGGGTACCTCGCCGGCTGCCGACATGTCGGTGAAGACCTTCCCCAGGACCTCGAAAGAGGTCGTGCCGGCGAAGCCGTAGATCATCGAGGCACCGTACAACAGCATGCCCGAGGAGAGCGCGCCGAGAACGAAGTACTTCAGCCCGGCCTCGGAGGATTTCAGCGAATCACGCTTCAGCGCGGCTACCACGTAGAGCGAGAGGCTCTGCAGCTCCAGGCCCATGTAAAGGCTGATCAAGTCGTTAGCCGAGATCATCAACATCATGCCCAGGGTGGCGAAGAGCAGCAGCACCGGGAACTCGAAGAGCGCCATGCGCTCTCGCTTGATGAAGTGGTGGCTGAGCACCAGGGTCACGCCGGCACCCAGCAAGACCAGCAGTTTCATGAAGTTGCCGAAGGACTCGACGATGAAGAGCCCATTGAAGGCGACTTCGCGAGTGCTGAAAGAGAAAAGGATATCCAGGGCCGCGGTGATGATGGCGACCACGCAGAACCACAGCAGGTTGCCCGCCTTGGCATGGCCGAAGAAGGCCCCCACCATCAAGATCCCGAGCCCACCGAGAGCCAGGAAGATTTCAGGCAGGGCAAGGAGAAGATCGTTGCCGATATCGGTCGTCATGCCTGCCTCCTAGCGCCCAAGCAGCGCCAGCAGCGAGGGCGCCTCCACGTCCAGCATTGCCGTCCGATAGCGATCGATCAGGAGTTCGACCGAGGGGCCGATGACCTCCAGGAAGTTCGCTGGATAGATCCCCATCCAGAGCACCAGGACGATCAAGGGCGCGAAGATCGCGCGCTCGCGCCAGTTCATGTCCAAGAGCTTCTTCACATCCGGTTTGGTCAGGACCCCGAAGATCACGCGACGATAGAGGTAGAGCATGTAGGCCGCACCCAGAACCATGCCGGTGGCCGCGAGCAGGGCGACCCAGCTGTTTGCCTGGAAGGCACCGACGATGACCAGGAACTCGCCGACGAAGCCGCTGGTACCGGGCAAACCGACCGAGGCCAGCATGAAGACCATGAACACCAGGGCATAGGCCGGCATGTTGTTGGCCAGACCCTCGTAGCGCTCGATCTCGCGCGTGTGCAGACGGTCGTAGACCACGCCGACGCAGAGGAACAAGGCCGCCGAGACCACGCCGTGCGACAGCATCTGGAACATGGCGCCTTCGATACCCTGCTGCTTGAGAGTGAAGATACCGATGGTGACGAATCCCATATGGGCCACCGAGGAATACGCGATCAGCTTCTTCATATCGCGCTGCGCCAAGGCCACCAGCGAGGTGTAGATCACCGCCACGATCGAGAGGAAGAAGACCAGGGGAATGAAGAAGTCGGTGCCCTGCGGCATGATCGGCACGGAAAAGCGCAGGAAGCCGTAGCCTCCCATCTTCAAGAGCACGCCGGCCAGGATAACGGAGCCCGCCGTCGGTGCCTCCACGTGGGCGTCCGGCAGCCAAGTGTGCACCGGCCACATCGGCATCTTCACCGCGAAGGAGGCGAAGAAGGCAAGCCATAACCAGACCTGCATGGATGCCGGCATGTTCGCCTTTTCCATCAAGGCCGGAATGTCGCTGGTTCCCATGTAGAAGAAGATGGTCAAGACCGCGACCAGCATGAGGAGCGAGCCGGCCAGTGTGTAGAGGAAAAACTTGAAGGCGGAATAGACCCGTCGCGGCCCGCCCCAGACCCCGATGATCAGGAACATCGGGATCAGCACGCCTTCGAAGAAGATGTAGAAGAGGATGATGTCGAGCGCCGAGAAGGTGCCGACCATCAAGGTCTCCAGCACCAGGAAGGCGATCATGTATTCCTTCACCCTGACCTTGATCGAGTCCCAACTGGCCAGCACGCAGAGCGGCGTCAGCAGGGTCGAGAGCAGCACCAGCGGCATGGAGATGCCGTCGACGCCGACCTTGTATACCAGGCCCAGGTCCGGCAGCCAGACAGTCTCGTCGACGAACTGGAAGTCGGCGGTGCCGCGCTCGAAATTGAACCAGATGAAGAGTGACAGCAGGAAGGTGATGATCGAGGTCCAGAGCGCCATGTAGCGAGCATTGCGCGCCACAGTCTCCTCGTCGCCGCGGATCAGCAGAATGAACAGCGCGCCCACCAACGGCAGGAAGGTCACGATCGATAGCAGAGGCCAGCTCATGGCAATTTCTTCTTTCCCCTTGCGCTCGTCTCGGCCGCGCTATGTGGCCACATACCAGGTGATGAAGACCACGACGCCGATCAGCATGGCAAAGGCATAGTGGTAGACATAGCCGCTCTGAAGCAGCACTGCACGCCGTACGACCCTTAGGGTCATGGAGGCAATTCCGTCCGGGCCGAATCCGTCGATGGTCTTCTGATCCCCGTTGATCCAGAGGCCGCGACCCAGCACCACCGCCGGGCGCACGAAGATCCGGTCGAAGAGCTCGTCGAAGTACCACTTGTTCAAGAGGAAGAGGTAGGCGCCACGGTAACGCCTGGCGATGGTCCCGGCCAATCCCGGCCGACTCATGTAGCAGACATAGGCGATTGCAAAGCCCAGCGGTCCGGCGAAGAAGGGCATCAACTTGACCCAGACGCCGACGTGGTGCGCGGCCTCGATGGTGTCGTGCTTGCTAACGATTGAGTCACCCCAGAAACCCGCACGCCCGCCTCCGACGAAGAAGTAGTAGCCGATCATACCGGCGAAGACCGCGCCGAAGGCCAACACCACCAGCGGCAGAATCATGGATCGTGGCGATTCATGGGCCTGGGCATAGGCCTCCGGGATGGCCGGTTTGCCGTGGAAAGTCATGAACAGCAGGCGGCCGGAGTAGAGGCCGGTCAGCACCGCTGCGGCCACGCCCATCCAATAGGCGAAGAGACCCTGGCCGGTGTGGGCCGCGTAGGCCGCCTCGATCACCATGTCCTTGGAATAGAAACCGGCAAAGCCGATGTCCCAAAGCCCGATCATGCCGAACGGCAGACCGATGCCGGCGAGGGCCAGAGAGCCGATCCACATGTAGGCATAGGTGATCGGGATCTTCTTCCAGAGCCCGCCCATGCGCCGCATGTCTTGATCGTGGTGCATGGAATGGATGACGCAACCGGCACCCAGGAACAGCAGCGCCTTGAAGAAGGCATGGGTGGTGAGGTGGAACATCGCCGCCGAATAGGCTGAAACCCCGGCAGCGAAGAACATGTAGCCCAGCTGCGAGCAGGTCGAATAGGCGATGACGCGTTTGATGTCGTTCTGCGCGATGCCGATCGTGGCAGCGAAGAAACAGGTGATCGCGCCGACATAGGTAACCACCTCGCGGGCGACGTAGGCCTCTTCGAACAGCGGCGAGAGGCGGCAGACCATGAAGACGCCGGCCGTCACCATGGTCGCGGCATGGATCAATGCGGAGACCGGGGTCGGACCTTCCATGGCGTCCGGCAGCCAAGTGTGTAGGCCCAGCTGCGCCGACTTACCCATAGCGCCGATGAACAGCAGGATGCAGAGGATCTCCAGGGCCGGAGCGGAGATCCCGAAGACGGTGATGGAGCGCTCGACCTCGGCCGCGGCGTGCGGGAAGATGTTGATGAAGTCGACCGCGCCGAAAAGGAAGAAGACACCGGCAATGCCCAGCGCGAAGCCGACATCGCCGACCCGATTCACCAGGAAGGCCTTCATCGCCGCGTCGTTGGCCGAGGGCTTCTCGTACCAGAAGCCGATTAAGAGGTAGGAGCAGAGGCCCACGCCCTCCCAGCCGAAGAACATCTGCACCAGGTTGTCGGAGGTCACCAGCATCAACATGAAGAAGGTGAAAAACGACAGATAGGCCATGAAGCGCGGGATTGACTTGTCTTCCGACATGTAGCCGCCCGAGTAGAAGTGCACCACGGTGGAGACCACGGTCACCACCATCATCATAACCACCGAGAGGCTGTCGACCTTGATCGCCCAAGAGAGCTTGAAGGAGCCGCTCTCGAACCAGCTGAAGAGCGGCGTGACCCAGGCCTCTTCGCCGCCCAGTGGCACCCGGGCAAAGAGGATCAGCGCAAAGAGACAGGAAAGCACCATCAGGGTGCAGGTCACCAGCTGCGCCCCGCGATCGCCCAGCGAGTGGCGGAAGAACCCGGCGATGATCGCCCCGATCAGCGGCAGAAAGACGACGGCAGCATCCATCTCGGCTAGCCCTTCATCATGTTGATGTCTTCCACCGCGATGGAGCCGCGGTTTCGGTAGTAGACCACGAGGATGGCGAGCCCGATAGCGGCCTCCGCCGCGGCCACGGTCAGGATGAACATGGCAAACACCTGGCCGACCAGATCGCCCAGATGGGTCGAAAAGGCCACGAGGTTGATGTTCACCGCCAAGAGCATCAGCTCGATCGACATCAGGATGATGATGACGTTCTTGCGGTTCAGGAAGATGCCGAAGATCCCTAGGGTGAAGAGGATGGCGGCAACCACCAGAAAGTGCGTCAGGCCGACGGCTTCGGTCATGGCGTTAGACCCCACTTCCTGTCGGTACGTCTTTGATTTCGATCGACTCTTCCCGGGTTCGCGAGATCTGGGTCGCGATCGACTGTTTGCGCACGCCCTCGCGCTGTCTCAAGGTCAGCACGATGGCGCCGATCATGGCGACCAGCAGGATCAGACCAGCCACTTGGAAGAGGTAGGCATAGTCGGTATAGAGGATCCGCCCCAATGCCAGCGTGTTGCTGGCCTCCGAGACCGCCGGCGTCGGTCGTTCGGGCCAGCTGTGCCGCATCGGGGGTCACCACCCAGGCGCCCATCACGGCAGCCAGCTCGACGAAAAGGATCAGGCCGATCAAGCCGCCGACCGGCAGATACTGCAGGAAGCCCTGCCTCAGATCGACGAAGTTTATGTCCAGCATCATGACCACGAAGAGGAACAGGACAGCGACTGCGCCGACATAGACGACGACCAGGATCATCGCCAGGAATTCCGCCCCCATCAGCACAAAAAGCGCCGCCGAGTTGAAGAAGGCCAGAATCAGGAACAGCACGGAGTGCACGGGGTTTCGGGCCGAGATCACCATGACCGCAGCGGCGATGGTGATGGCCGAAAAGAGATAAAAGGCTATAGTCTCGACGATCATCGAACCCCCTCGCGTTTCCGGTCGATCCATTCGACCCGTCCCGCCAAAGTCACCAATCTGCGCACAGCCGCGTCCCCTTCTTCTTGCTCTTGCCTGCGGACCTAGCGGTAAGGCGCATCCTTCTCCAGGTTCAGCGCGATCTCGTATTCCCAGCGATCGCCGTTATCCAGGAGACGTTCCTTGTTGTAGAAGAGCTCCTCGCGGGTTTCCGCGGAGAACTCGAAGTTCGGACCCTCGACGATGGCATCGACCGGGCAGGCCTCTTGGCAGAAGCCGCAGTAGATGCACTTCGTCATGTCGATGTCGTAGCGCGTGGTTCGGCGGCTGCCGTCCGCGCGCGGCTCGGACTCGATGGTGATCGCCTGGGCCGGGCAGATCGCCTCGCAGAGCTTGCAGGCGATGCAGCGCTCTTCGCCGTTGGGATAGCGGCGCAGCGCATGCTCGCCGCGGAATCGCGGCGACAGCGGCCCCTTCTCATGGGGATAGTTCAGCGTGACCTTGGGCTTGAAGAAATAGCGCAAGGTCAAGCTCATACCGGACAGCAGTTCCCCCAGAAGGAGGCTGCGAAAGCCGCGAGCCATTGCCGACATTGCCTCAAACCTTTCTCAACAGACGGCCCGGAAGGCCGTAACCAAACACCTAAGTTCCACTTGCCGGCAGCCAATCGAAGGCAACCAGAGTGGCCGCCGTCAGCACCAACCAGGCCAGCGACAGAGGCAGGAAGACCTTCCAACCCAAACGCATCAGCTGATCGTAGCGATAACGCGGGAAGGTGGCCCGAACCCACAGGAAGCAGAACAGCACCACGCAGACCTTGGCGACGAACCAGAATACTCCTGGGATCCAGGTGAAAGGCGCGATCCCGAAGGGCGCCAGCCAGCCGCCCAGGAAGAGAATCGTCGTCATCGCACTCATCAGGATCATGTTCGCGTATTCGCCCAGAAAGAAGAGGGCGAAGGACATGGAGGAGTATTCGACGAAGTAGCCCGCCACCAGCTCCGACTCGCCTTCCGGAAGGTCGAAGGGTGAGCGATTGGTTTCGGCCAAGGTCGAGATGAAGAAGACCACGAACATCGGCAGCAAGGGGATGCAGTACCAGATGTCATGCTGCGAGTTCACGATCGTGGTGATATTCAGCGAGCCGGCGCAGAGGATGACAGTCACGATCACGAAGCCCATCGAGACTTCGTAGGAGACCATCTGTGCGGCAGAGCGTAGCGCACCCAGGAAGGGATACTTCGAGTTGGATGCCCAACCCGCCATGATCACGCCGTAGACGCCCAGCGAGGAGATGGCGAAGAGATAGAGCACGCCGACATTGATGTCGGCGATGACCCAACCCTCGGCCACGGGGATCACCGCCCAGGCGATCAGCGCCAGGCTGAAGGTCAGCATCGGCGCCAGAAGGAAGACGATCCGATTGGCGCCAGCCGGCAGAATGGTCTCCTTGAACAGCAGCTTCAGGCCGTCGGCGAAGGGCTGCAGCATGCCGAAGGGGCCGACCACGTTCGGGCCCTTGCGCAACTGCATGGCCGCAATCACGCGGCGCTCTGCCAAGGTCAGATAGGCGACCGCCACCAGCAAGGGCACCACCAATGCTAGGATGGAAAGAATGATGAGGATTGTGGGCCAAGCGTAGCCGGACCAGAAACCGAGTTCAGCCATGGGTCTCCGTCGGCCTCCCCCACTGCAACGCCCGTCACGAAGGTCGCGCTGCAGTCTGCCATTACCGCCGAGGCGCGACTGATCGGATCGCTTCGATAATAGTTGGGCATGTTGGAGGTCAGCGCCGCATCGTTCAGCGCGCCCTCCTTCCCGAAGGCACCCCAGGCTCCGGCCACTTGGCGATCCACCTGTCCAAAGCGGGGATTGCCGTCGATCAGCAGCTTGCGCAAGGCACCGATGTGGTCGAAGGGCAGCCGCTGCTTCAGTCGCGCCGAGAGCGCGCGCAGGATGGTCCAGTCCTCGCGGGCATCGCCCGGCGGGAAGACGGCCATGCGTGCCAGTTGCACCCGGCCTTCGGTGTTCACGTAGGTCGCGTTCTTCTCGGTATAGGCGGCACCCGGCAGGATCACGTCCGCGCGTCTGGCTCCGGCATCGCCGCTGTGTCCTTGATAGACCACGAAGGCCTTGCCCAGTCGGCTGGTGTCAATCTCGTCGGCGCCTAGCAGATAGACCAGTTCGATCTCACCGGCCTCGCAGCCGGTCAGGATGCCCTCCAGGTCCTTGCCGTCGGCCTGCGGCAGGAACCCCATCAGCAGCCCGGCCACGCGTCCGGCCGCCGTATGCAGCACATTAAAACCGTTCCAGCCCTCGGGAGCCGCTTCGCCGGCCATGCCGCTGCGCTCCGCCACCTGGCGGGCCAGAGCCAAAATGGCAGCACCATCGCTGCGCGCCAATGCGCCCTGGCCTAGGATCAAGAGCGGACATTCCGCCTTGGCCAGAGTCTCGGCGAAAGCGCCCTCGCCGCGCGCGAGCGCAGCCAGGGCCTCGGGCCTTGCGCCCAGATGCTCATAGCTATAGGTCAGATCGGGTTGTGGCCCGATCACGCCGACCGCCAGGCCGCCGCGCAGACTACGCTTGCGCAGGCGGGCATTGATCAACGGCGCCTCCCAGCGCGGATTGCTGCCGATCAAGAGCACTGCATCGCCCTCTTCGACTGCCGCAATGCCGGTGTTGAACAGGAAGCCAGCCTCCGGTCCACCGGCCGGCTCACAGGCAATCTTGGCACCGTCCTGGCGACAGTCGAGATGAGGCGAGCCCAGGCTCTGCATCAGCAGCTTCAAGGCCATCATCGCCTCGGCATCGCAAAGATCGCCTGCCAAGGCCGCCATCCGCTCGCCGGAGGTGGCCGTCATCTTGTGGGCGATGATGTCAAAGGCCTCGTCCCAAGAACAGGGTTTCAGCTTGCCCTCGGCGTTGCGCAGATAGGGACGGTCTAGACGTGCCTTCTTCAGCCCGTCGATGGCATAGCGCGACTTGTTGGCCAGCCACTCTTCGTTCACCTCCTCGTGCAGGCGCGGCAGCACGCGCAGAATATCGCGACCGCGCGCATCGACCCGAATGTTGCTGCCGACCGCATCCATCACGTCGATGGTGTTGGTCTTGCGCAGCTCCCAAGGGCGCGCGTGAAAGGCGTAAGGCCGGGCGGTGAGCGCGCCGACCGGGCAGACATCGATCAGATTGCCGGAGAGCTCGCTGTTGACGGCGTTCTCGAGCGTGGTGATCTCGGCATGCTCGCCGCGATTCACTAGGCCGACCTCTTCGACGCCGGCAATCTCGGTAGCGAAGCGAACGCAGCGGGTGCATTGGATGCAGCGGGTCATCACCGTCTTGACGATGGGACCCATCTCCTTCTCGGCCACGGCGCGCTTGTTATCGCTGTAGCGGCTGCGGTCGTAGCCATAGACCATTGCCTGATCCTGCAAATCGCACTCACCGCCCTGATCGCAGATCGGGCAATCCAGCGGGTGGTTAATCAGCAAGAACTCCATGGTGCCCTGGCGCGCCTTCTGCACCAAGGGCGTGTCCGTCTTAATCACCATCCCCTCGCCCACCGGCATGGCGCAGGACGCGATCAGCTTGGGCGCGCGTTCCATCTCGACTAGGCACATGCGGCAATTGCCGGCCACGGAGAGGCGCTCGTGATAGCAAAAGCGCGGGATCTCGACGCCGGCCAGCTCGCAGGCCTGCAGCACCGTAATGCCGTTCGGAACTTCGATTTCGCGTCCGTCGATCTTCAGTTTCGGCATAGCCGCGTTCGATCCTTTTCTTCTTGCTTCTATCGCGCCGCTCAGGCCGCAGCCCGTGCACGATAGGCTTCGATTCGACGTTCCAGTTCCGGACGGAAATGGCGAATGAGCCCCTGAATCGGCCAAGCCGCCGCGTCGCCCAGCGCGCAGATGGTATGGCCTTCGACTTGATGCGTCACATCCAGCAGCAGGTCAATCTCGCGCTTCTCGGCCTCGCCGCGCACCATGCGGTTTATGATCCGGTACATCCAGCCGGTGCCCTCCCGGCAGGGCGTGCACTGCCCACAACTCTCGTGCATGTAGAAGTGCGAGAGGCGCGCGATCGCCTCGACGATGTCGGTCGACTTGTCCATGACGATGACCGCAGCCGTGCCCAAGCCGGACCTGGCCTCGCGCAGCGCATCGAAATCCATCAGCATCTCGGTGCAGACATCTTGCGGCAGGCAGGGCACCGAGGAACCGCCCGGGATGATCGCCAGCAGATTGTCCCAGCCGCCGCGCACACCGCCGGCATGCTTATCGATCAGCTCCCGTAAGGGGATGCTCATCGCCTCTTCGACGTTACAGGGTTTCTCCACATGGCCGGAGATCGAGAAGATCTTGGTGCCGTGGTTGCGCGGCCGCCCGAACTGTTTCCACCAGTTGACCCCGCGGCGCAGAATTTCCGGCACGACGGCGATGGTCTCGGCATTGTTGATCGTGGTCGGGCAGCCATAGAGGCCGGAGGCGGCCGGAAAGGGCGGCTTGAGGCGCGGTTGCCCCTTCTTGCCCTCCAGGCTCTCGAGCAGCGCCGTCTCCTCGCCACAGATGTAGGCGCCAGCGCCGCGATGCAGATAGATGTCACAGGGCCAATCAGTGCCGCCAGCCTTTTTGCCGAGCAGCCCGGCCTCGTAGGCCTGATCGATGGCCTTCTGAATGTTAGAGGCCTCGTTGTAATACTCGCCGCGCACATAGATGTAGCTGGCATTGGCGCCCATGCAGAAGCAGGCGATGACGATTCCCTCGAGCAACCTGTGAGGATCATTACGCACGATCTCGCGATCTTTACAAGATCCGGGCTCTGACTCATCGGCATTGACGACCAGATAGCGCGGACGATCGTCCCGCTTCGGCCACATGAAGCTCCACTTCATCCCGGTCGGGAAGCCGGCGCCACCGCGACCGCGCAGGTCCGATTGCTTAAGCAAGTCAATGATCTTCTCGTGCCCAAGGTCGATCATGGTCGGGATTTCGCTCCAGACGCCGCGGCGCCGAGCCTCCTCGAGGCCCCAGTCGTCCTGACCATAGAGGTTCGTGAAGATGCGGTCTTTATCCTGCAGCATGCCTAGGCACCCTCCCCCTCTGCCAAGGCTTTCGCCTGAGCGATCCAGTCATCGCGTTCGATCCGACCCGGGAAGGAGAGAAAGCTCCCGACCCAAGCCGCTTCGGCCTCATTCCAGGCGGCGATCTGATCGAAGTGATAGATCCCGATGGCGTGTAAGGCATCCTCCCCGACCGGGCCGATGCCCTTGATCAGCTTCAGGTCGTCGGCCTTGCCCCCGCGCGGTCCTTCCAGACCGGCCGGCCGCGTTCCGACGCCATCGGCCTTCTCCTCAGCTGTCGGTTCCGGCGCAGACGCAGGCGCCGCTGCCGCTTCGACGGCCGGTTCCTCTTCCTCCTCGACGTCGCCACGCAGGATGCCCGTCGGAACCGGAGCGCTCTCCAGATCGATCAAGGTGTGCGGGCCGTCGCTGCGGGCAGAAGCCAGGCGCCCGGTCTGAGATCCTTTGCTGACAGGCCGATCGTTCTTCAAATCATCCAACAGCTTGGCCAGCGATCCTGCATCGAGGTCTTCATAGTAGTCGTCGTTGATCTGCAGCATCGGCGCGTTGCAACAGGCGCCCAGGCACTCGACCTCGATCAGGGTGAAAAGGCCGTCGGCCGAGGTGCCGCCGATCTCGATGTCGCAGGCCTTCTTGATCGTGTCGATCAGCCTGTCGGAACCGCGCAGCCAGCAGGGCGTCGTTCGGCAGACCTGCAGCAGGTACTTCCCGACCGGCTTCTTGTTGAACATGGTGTAGAAGCTGGCGACCTCGTGCACCCGGATCGGCGCCATGCCCAGGCGTAGAGCGACGAACTCGATCGCCTCCTTGGACAGCCAACCTCCGTTCTGGCGCTGCGCGATATCAAGCAGAGGAATGACCGCACTGCGCTGCCTTTCGTCCGGATAGCGGGCGATGATGCGCTGCGCCAAGGCCTCGTTGTCGGCATCGAACACGAAATCGCCGCTGGCTGCACTGCGGAAACTGGTCTGACTCATCGGTCAACCTCGCCGAAAACGATATCCAGGGAGCCGAGAATGGCCACGCTGTCGGCCAGCATGTGCCCTTTGCAGAGGAAGTCCATCGCCGCCATATGGGCAAAGCCCGGCGCCCGGATGTGGCACTTGTAGGGCTTGTTGGAGCCGTCGGAGACCAGATAGACGGCAAACTCGCCCTTAGGCGCCTCAACGGCCGTGTAGGTCGCCCCCGCCGGCACGTGGTAACCCTCGGTGTAGAGCTTGAAGTGATGGATCAGCGCTTCCATCGACTGCTTCATCTGCGCCCGGCTGGGCGGTGATACCTTGAAATTGGGGGTATGCACCGGCCCGTCCGGCATGCGATCCAGACACTGGGCGATGATCGCCAAGGATTGCCGCATCTCCTCGATACGCACCAGATAGCGGTCGAAACAGTCGCCGTTCTTGCCGACCGGAATGCCGAAGCTGAGATCGGCATAGCAGTCGTAGGGCTGTGCGCGGCGCAGATCCCAGGCGAGCCCGGAGCCGCGGATCATCGGCCCGGTAAATCCCCAATCGAGCGCGTCTTCGGCGCTGACGACGCCGATATCGACGGTGCGCTGCCGGAAGATGCGGTTCTCGGTCAAAAGGCCTTCCATATCGTCGATGACCTTGGGGAAGGTCTCGGTGAAGGCGTGAATGTCGTGGGTGAGGCCCGCCGGCATATCCTGGTGCACGCCACCAGGCCGGAAATAGGCCGCATGCAGACGCGCACCGCAAACCCGCTCGTAGAACTCCATGATCTTCTCGCGCTCTTCAAAGCCCCAGAGGATCGGCGTCATGGCACCGACGTCGAGCGCGAAAGTGGTGATGTTCAAGAGGTGGTTGGCGATGCGGGTCAGCTCGGAAAAGAGCACGCGGATGTACTGCGCGCGCAGCGGCACCTCGATCCCCAGCAGCTTCTCGACGCCGAGCGCATAGGCATGCTCCTGGTTCATCGGCGAGACGTAGTCCAGCCGGTCGAAGTAGGGCACCGCCTGCAGATAGGTCTTATATTCGATCAGCTTCTCGGTGCCGCGATGCAGCAGGCCGACGTGCGGATCGGCCCGCTCGATGACCTCACCGTCCATTTCCAAGACCAGGCGCAAGACGCCGTGGGCGGCTGGATGCTGCGGCCCGAAATTCAGGGTCAGCGGCTTGATTTTCGCTTCAGGCATTTTGCCTCTCCTCAAGCCGTTTCATCGTCGCCGGGCGGCAGGGCATTGTCCTTAGTGTTCAACATGCCCTCCCAGGGCGATTGAAAGTCGAAGCTGCGGAACTCCTGGACCATCGAGACCGGCTCATAGACGACGCGCTTCTGCTCCTCGTCATAGCGCACCTCGACATAGCCGCTCATCGGAAAGTCCTTGCGCAGCGGATGCCCCTCGAAGCCGTAGTCGGTCAGGATGCGCCGCAGATCGGGATGCTTGTCGAAGAAGACGCCGTAGAGATCCCAGACCTCACGCTCCAGCCAGTTGGCCGAATTGAAGACCGAAACCGCCGAAGGCACCGGCGTCTCTTCATCCGTCTGCAGACTGACGCGGACGCGTTGATTATGCTTGACCGACAGCAAGTTATAGACGATTTCGAAGCGCTTTTCCTCCTCCGGCCAGTCGACTGCAGTGATGTCGACTAGGCAGGTGAACTGGCAGGACTGATCGTCGCGCAGATAGGTCAAGAGCCGCAGCACCTTGTTCGCATCGGTACGGACGATCAGTTCGCTGCGATCCTCGTCGGTCGCGGTGACGGCTTGCGGCAACGTTTCCAGCAGCCGCTCGCCAACCTGACGGAGTGCGTCATCCAATGCCACCTTGCCACTCCCCGGATTATCGGCTGAGGTTCGCCTGGCGGCGAACCTTCTTCTTGAGCTGCAGGATTCCATAGAGCAGCGCCTCAGCCGTCGGCGGGCAGCCCGGCACATAGACATCGACCGGCACCACCCGATCGCAGCCCCGCACCACGGAGTAGCTGTAGTGGTAGTAGCCCCCGCCATTGGCGCAAGAGCCCATGGAAATCACCCAGCGCGGCTCTGGCATCTGGTCGTAGACCTTGCGCAGGGCCGGCGCCATCTTGTTGGTCAAGGTACCGGCCACGATCATCACGTCGGACTGGCGCGGGCTTGGCCGGAACACGATGCCGAAACGATCCAGGTCGTAACGGCTGCAGGCGGTGTGCATCATCTCGACCGCGCAACAGGCCAAGCCGAAGCTCATCGGCCAGAGCGAGCCGGTGCGTGCCCAGGCGGCCAGCTTGTCCAGCTGCCCGATGACGAAGCCGCGATCCTGGATTTCTTCGGCCACACGGCCAAGAGCCTTCTGCTGCTCCGGTCCCGGAGCCAAGGCGAGGGAGTTGTCAGTCATCGGCCAAAACCTTGTCCTTGCCTGAGGGCGTCTCTGCGATCTGCCATGCCTATTCCCATTCGAGCGCACCCTTGCGCCACTCGTAGGCGAAGCCAACGGTCAGGAGCACCAGAAACACGATCATCGACCAGAAGCCGAAGGTTCCAATATCCGCCAAGCCAACCGCCCAAGGGAATAGAAACGCCACTTCCAAATCGAAGATAATGAAGAGAATTGCCACAAGATAGAAGCGAACGTCGAAGCGTCCGCGTGCATCGTCAAAAGCCTCGAACCCGCATTCATAGGCCGAAACCTTCTCCGAATCGGGTCTCTGTTCACCAACGACATAAGCGGTGATTACCATGAACAGGGCAAGTGCGCCGGCTATGCCCAAGAACAGTAGGATCGGGAAGTATTCGCCCAAAATTCCATCGTGCATAAACCAGACCTCGCTCTCGCATCGCGCCCTATTAGGCGCCGCCCAGGAGATCCGGGGTTGCCACAAAGGTGCCTTGGTTCTGCGGCGAATATAAAGCGCAGGAGGGGACCTGGCAAAGAGAAGAAACTCTCCAAATCGAGGCAATTTAGCTCGCTTGCACACACGGCGGCGTGAAATTGCCGTCCTCTAGCCCCTATTGCATGCCCTCTTGGGCTAGGCTGCGGCCTCCTTATCGCCCCAAACCTTCGCCCAATCGGCGGCTTCGTTGGCGATGGTGGCACGATGCGCGACCCGCCGATAGCCGTGGTAATCATTCATCGCCGAATGCTGCGTACAGCGATTGTTCCAAAGCACGGCATCACCGACCGACCAGCGGTAGTGCAGAGTGAATTCCGTGGCTTCCAGATGCCCGAACAGGAACTCCAGTAGGGCGTCACTCTCCGAATCGGAGAAGCCTTCCAGACGTCGCGTGAAGGCGCGTTTCACGAACAGCAGCCGGTTTCCGGATGGCGGCAAACCACGGGATGACGCGCTGTCGTTTCCGCCTCTTTGGAGATCTTGATTTCCATTGACTGCAGCTTCTGCTCCATCTTGGCGTACTTCGACCTCGGTCCGTAGGAGTCCCTTGCATCTCGTGCTCTGCGACCAGATCGTCCACCAGCGACTGCATGGCTGGCGACAGGGCCTCGAAGGCCGCATACATGTTCGACCAGATGGTATCGCCACTCTTCTTCTTCGGTATCTCCTTCATAAAGAGCAAGGATCCCATCGGCGGCACCGCCTGGAGGGTCTGATCGCTGTGCCAACCATTACCGAAGCTCAAACGATCCTCGGGTTCCTTCACCACCGGAATGACGAAGGGATTCTCGCAAGGGCGCCCGATTTTAGCGGCGACTTCGGTCTGCTCCTTCGGCGCCAGGTCCTGCTTGGGAAAGATCAGAACCATATATTCCAACCAAGCCGCCCAGACCGCCTTCACGGTCGAAGCGTCCAAGTCCCGCTTCAGATCCAATCCTTCGATGCACGTGCCTAAGGCGCCGACCAGCAGTTCAATCGTGAAAACTGTCATTGGCTTGTCCTCCCGCTTTGCTACAATGATTGAAGGCACAATCGACCGGGCTCGTCTTGCCTCGTTGCGACCGGGGGTAGAAATGATTTGTTCGACACCTGTCACCCTACTGGGCCGCAGCAAGCAGCGGCGGTTGCACGACGCCAGGATACTAGTTTAACGTAGCAGTGTCAGACTCGGCCGGCACGGACAAGATACGCAATCAGGGGGGAATGGGATGAAACTGGATCAAGTCTCAGAGGATCGCCTGACGGTCACGGCCGTCGATTTGACGACACGCCTGATCGTCATCGGCCTCATGGTTGCCTAGTGCTTTATCCTGGTGCGGCCCTTCGTGGCCGTCATCTTGTGGGGCATCATCCTGGCGATCGCACTCTATCCTGTCTTCCTCAAGCTGCGAGGCTGGTTTGGCGGCCGAGGCAAACTGGCGGCAACCTTAGATCACCCTGATCGGCATCGTGGTGATCCTGGGGCCAGTCAGTGTCATGGCGACCGGCTTCGTCTCCAACCTCTCGGCCGGGACCGTCAAGGTGCCGCCACCGCCGCCGGGTGTCGCGGATTGGCCGGTAATCGGCGACACGGTCAGTGGCATATGGGCGATGGCGTCGAGCAATCTGGAGGGTGCGCTCACCAAGTACTCCTCGCAAGTGACGGCGGTCGCCAGCGTCTTCCTCTCCTTTGCCGCCGATGCCGGCTTGACTGCGTTGCAATTCATCATCGCCGCCGTCCTCATGCCCAACGCAGAGTCCTCGGGCGTCGGCCTGACGCGCTTCGCCGACCACCTAACGCCGAAGCGCGGTGCCTCCTTCGTCGAGCTGGCACGCGCCACGGTGCGCAACGTGGCGCGCGGCGTGATTGGTATCTCGGCCCTACAGACCTTGTTGCTGGGGATCGGCTTCATCGTCGCCAGCGTTCCGCTCGCCGGGCTCTTGACCCTGCTTTGTCTGGTCCTGGCTATCATCCAGATCGGCCCTGGGATCATCGTGATTGCGTCACTGGTCTATGTCTGGTCAGAGATGAAGCACGCTGACTGCCATTTTCTTCACGGTCTATATGATTCCGGCCACCCTGATCGATAACGTGCTGCGTCCGATCGTAATGTCGCACGGCCTGCCAGTGCCGATGGTGGTAATCTTCCTGGGAGTCAGCGGCGGCACCTTGGTGCACGGCCTAATCGGCCTCTTCATCGGCCCGGTCATCCTCGCCTTCGGCTACGATCTGGCAAAAGCCTGGGTCATGCAGCCCGATGAAGGCGCAGCAGCCGATAAAACCGAGACATCAAAGGAAACGACGACGTCCGGCAGGTTTTGGAAGAGATGACGTAGAGAAGGTTTCGCACATTTGTGTGGGGTTGGTGGCCCCGCATCCCTCAGGTTTTCAGTCGCCAGACGGAGAAGCCAATAGAGGAGGCCAGAGCCACCGTGGAGGAGGATAACACGAAGGGCCTGTCGAACGTGGTCCGTATCGACGCCGGTCGGATAGAAGATCATCTGAGGCAGATCGTGCGAGGCAGCGTCGAGGAGACACTGAACAGCCTGCTGGAGGCAGAGGCGGATCGGCTTTGCATGCAGGGCGCCATGAGCGCAGTGAGGCGCGCCGCGACACACGAGCTGGCAGCTCCGAGCGCAAGCTGCACACGCGCGCCGGAGAGGTGCAGGTGCAAGGTGCCAAAGCTTCGCAGGCAGACGCATCGACGACGGCAATCATCGAGCGCTATCGCCGGCGCGCGCGCTCGGTCGAAGAGGCTTTGATGGAGATGTATCTGGCTGGTGTGTCGCTACGCCGGGTGGAGGACATCACCGAGGCCCTGTGGGGCACGCGGGTGAGCCCCAGCACGGTCTCCAATCTCAACAAGAAGCTCTACTCCCAGATCGAGACCTGGCGGAACCGGTCGATCGAGGGCGAACACCCCTATCTCTATCTGGACGGCCCTATCTCTATCTGGAC